>NZ_JAZDWA010000026.1:0-791 GCF_036350715.1 Vibrio sp. YYF0003 | reverse complement strand
ATCGCCTCTGACTGCCAAGGCATCCACCGTGTACGCTTAGTCACTTAACCATACAACCCGAAGGAGTTTCGAATTGATGTTAAACAACCAAAGTTGCTGTCTCATTATTTGAATGAGCGAGACAGCTTTCGATTTTGCCGGACTCAAATTCCAAGAACACTTGAATGTGTTTTTAGTTGTATTCAAATACATGAATACTTTGAGAACTTTACAAACAACAATAAATTGTTGTTTTGTCAGCTTTCCAAATTGTTAAAGAGCTATGTTTCTTCACAAGGAAGTACATTTTCTAAAGACTTTCAGAGTCAAAAATACCAACCAGTATCAATTGCTTGCTCTGGTTTGGATGTTTTATTCCAAAAATGCTTAGAGAATGGTGGGCGATACCGGGCTCGAACCAGTGACCCCCTGCTTGTAAGGCAGGTGCTCTCCCAACTGAGCTAATCGCCCACATAAGTTTTAATTCTTCGTGGAGAAGAATGGTGGGTCGTGCAGGATTCGAACCTGCGACCAATTGATTAAAAGTCAACTGCTCTACCAACTGAGCTAACGACCCAATGGTATCCCGTAGGGGAGTCGAACCCCTGTTACCGCCGTGAAAGGGCGGTGTCCTAGGCCTCTAGACGAACGGGACACTAAGTTGAACATCTTGGGGGATGTTCTATCTCTTAAACTTCATAAACCATATCAATCTGTGTGGACACTCATCGTGAATAATCATCGTATAAGGAGGTGATCCAGCGCCAGGTTCCCCTAGCGCTACCTTGTTACGACTTCACCCCAGTCATGAA
>NZ_JAZDWA010000025.1:0-937 GCF_036350715.1 Vibrio sp. YYF0003 | reverse complement strand
AGCTCTCCCGACGCTGAGACCGCCGAGTCTTCTTTCAGCTGCGCTCCAGCGCCAGATATGACTGCGCCATCATTGGTACCATTCACGGTAATGACTAAATTCTGCACATCTGTTGCGCCTGCGGCGTCCGTCACCGTGACCGGGATAGTAAGAGTCTGACTTTGCCCTGCTGGCAACGATTGATAGGCCGCATCGGTTGGATCAAACACCCAGCTACCGTCAGGATTGAACGTCAGACCGGACACCGGATTGGCAATCGAATAGCTCAGCGTATCACCCACATCCGGATCGGTAGCGATGAGTTGACCGGACGCTTTCTGGCCGTCCTCGTCGACAGAAACAGACGCGATCGGGGTCAGCGTTGGCGCATCATTGACATTATTGACGGTTAAATCAAAGGTGGTCGACACCTGTGCGCCATGATCGTCTGTCGCCGTGACCGTGACTGACGTGCTGCCCACATCGCTGTTGGTTGGTGTGCCACTGAACGTTCCAGTTGATGCATCAAAATGCAGCCACCTCGGAAGGCTACCGGTGGAGAGGGTCAAGGTATCGCCATGGTCAATATCGCCTAAGGTGTCAGTTGGCAGCGTGAACTGGAACGCGCTGTCTTCATCTATTTGTTGATTTACTACGCTGTGCGCCACGATTGGGGCGTCGTTCGTCCCTTCAATCGTCACGCTGATGGTGTGCCGTGTGCCATCGACACTGGTAACAGTGATGGAGTCTGTTAATGGCTCACCAGCCGCCAGTTGTTGGATAGCGGGCTGATTATTATCAGCGTGATACAGCCACTGCCCGTCGACACTGAGTGAGAAATGACCATAACCTGAATCACTGGTGACATCCGTGATCGGCGCGAATGCGGCTTCACCGCTGTCTACATCCTGAACCGTTAACTGCCCGTTCGCTTCCAGCTCTCCCGACGCTGAGACCG
>NZ_JAZDWA010000024.1:0-1071 GCF_036350715.1 Vibrio sp. YYF0003 | reverse complement strand
GAATTAGTCGAAGATCTTAGCAACAACACCAGCACCTACTGTACGGCCACCTTCACGGATCGCGAAACGTAGACCTTCGTCCATTGCGATTGGTGCGATTAGCTCAACAGTCATTTGTACGTTGTCGCCTGGCATTACCATTTCTACGCCTTCTGGTAGCGTGATGTCACCAGTTACGTCAGTTGTACGGAAGTAGAACTGTGGACGGTAGCCTTTGAAGAATGGAGTGTGACGACCACCTTCATCTTTAGACAGTACGTATACTTCTGATTCGAATTTAGTGTGTGGAGTGATTGAACCTGGCTTAGCTAGTACTTGACCACGTTCTACTTCGTCACGCTTAGTACCACGTAGAAGTGCACCAACGTTCTCACCCGCACGACCTTCGTCTAGAAGCTTACGGAACATTTCAACACCAGTACATGTAGTAGTGATGGTGTCTTTGATACCAACGATAGCAACTTCGTCACCTACGTTTAGGATACCACGTTCGATACGACCAGTTACTACAGTACCACGGCCTTGGATCGAGAATACGTCTTCGATTGGCATTAGGAACGGTAGGTCTACTGCACGCTCTGGTTCTGGGATGTATGAATCTAGCGCTTCTGCTAGTTCAACGATTTTCGCTTCCCACTGCTCTTCGCCGTTTAGTGCGCCTAGTGCAGAACCTTGGATAACTGGTAGGTCATCACCTGGGAAATCGTACTCAGATAGAAGTTCACGAACTTCCATTTCTACTAGTTCTAGTAGCTCTTCATCGTCAACCATGTCACATTTGTTCATGAATACGATGATGTATGGGATACCAACCTGACGGCCTAGTAGGATGTGCTCACGAGTTTGAGGCATTGGGCCATCTGTTGCAGCAACAACTAGGATACCGCCGTCCATTTGCGCAGCACCAGTGATCATGTTTTTAACATAGTCAGCGTGTCCTGGGCAGTCTACGTGTGCGTAGTGACGAGTTGGAGTGTCGTACTCTACGTGAGAAGTAGAGATTGTGATACCGCGCTCACGCTCTTCTGGAGCGTTATCGATAGATGCGAAGTCTTTCGCTTCACCGCCGTA
>NZ_JAZDWA010000023.1:0-1574 GCF_036350715.1 Vibrio sp. YYF0003 | reverse complement strand
ACAAAATCTTAAATTGAAGAGTTTGATCATGGCTCAGATTGAACGCTGGCGGCAGGCCTAACACATGCAAGTCGAGCGGAAACGAGTTAACTGAACCTTCGGGGGACGTTAACGGCGTCGAGCGGCGGACGGGTGAGTAATGCCTAGGAAATTGCCCTGATGTGGGGGATAACCATTGGAAACGATGGCTAATACCGCATGATGCCTACGGGCCAAAGAGGGGGACCTTCGGGCCTCTCGCGTCAGGATATGCCTAGGTGGGATTAGCTAGTTGGTGAGGTAAGGGCTCACCAAGGCGACGATCCCTAGCTGGTCTGAGAGGATGATCAGCCACACTGGAACTGAGACACGGTCCAGACTCCTACGGGAGGCAGCAGTGGGGAATATTGCACAATGGGCGCAAGCCTGATGCAGCCATGCCGCGTGTGTGAAGAAGGCCTTCGGGTTGTAAAGCACTTTCAGTCGTGAGGAAGGTTTATGCGTTAATAGCGTATAGATTTGACGTTAGCGACAGAAGAAGCACCGGCTAACTCCGTGCCAGCAGCCGCGGTAATACGGAGGGTGCGAGCGTTAATCGGAATTACTGGGCGTAAAGCGCATGCAGGTGGTTTGTTAAGTCAGATGTGAAAGCCCGGGGCTCAACCTCGGAATAGCATTTGAAACTGGCAGACTAGAGTACTGTAGAGGGGGGTAGAATTTCAGGTGTAGCGGTGAAATGCGTAGAGATCTGAAGGAATACCGGTGGCGAAGGCGGCCCCCTGGACAGATACTGACACTCAGATGCGAAAGCGTGGGGAGCAAACAGGATTAGATACCCTGGTAGTCCACGCCGTAAACGATGTCTACTTGGAGGTTGTGGCCTTGAGCCGTGGCTTTCGGAGCTAACGCGTTAAGTAGACCGCCTGGGGAGTACGGTCGCAAGATTAAAACTCAAATGAATTGACGGGGGCCCGCACAAGCGGTGGAGCATGTGGTTTAATTCGATGCAACGCGAAGAACCTTACCTACTCTTGACATCCAGAGAACTTTCCAGAGATGGATTGGTGCCTTCGGGAACTCTGAGACAGGTGCTGCATGGCTGTCGTCAGCTCGTGTTGTGAAATGTTGGGTTAAGTCCCGCAACGAGCGCAACCCTTATCCTTGTTTGCCAGCGAGTAATGTCGGGAACTCCAGGGAGACTGCCGGTGATAAACCGGAGGAAGGTGGGGACGACGTCAAGTCATCATGGCCCTTACGAGTAGGGCTACACACGTGCTACAATGGCGCATACAGAGGGCGGCCAACTTGCGAAAGTGAGCGAATCCCAAAAAGTGCGTCGTAGTCCGGATTGGAGTCTGCAACTCGACTCCATGAAGTCGGAATCGCTAGTAATCGTGGATCAGAATGCCACGGTGAATACGTTCCCGGGCCTTGTACACACCGCCCGTCACACCATGGGAGTGGGCTGCAAAAGAAGTAGGTAGTTTAACCTTCGGGGGGACGCTTACCACTTTGTGGTTCATGACTGGGGTGAAGTCGTAACAAGGTAGCGCTAGGGGAACCTGGCGCTGGATCACCTCCTTATACGATGATTA
>NZ_JAZDWA010000022.1:0-1841 GCF_036350715.1 Vibrio sp. YYF0003 | reverse complement strand
TTCCTCCTTAGCTCAGTTGGTAGAGCGACGGACTGTTAATCCGCAGGTCGCTGGTTCGAGCCCAGCAGGAGGAGCCATTTTTGGAAAGCTGCATCATTGATGCGGCTTTTTTTTCGTTTAAAATTCCCGAATAGCTCTTCTTCTCTTCGCCAATAAGTCTGTAACCCTGCGTCATTAGATTTAAAAATTTTGCTTAACCAACATGCTGCCAGAAAGTTTATCTTTACTCCCCTCTCTTATTAGATCGCGATATAAATAGAAGTATGGCTCCTAAGGCTTAGCAACAGCACAAATCACATTTGCCTCTTTCGTTATCCACTTTACACTCAGTCCCAGCACCAACACTCTATAGATACTCATAAAAGGCCAGTATTGGCTCTCTAACAGTCCTTCAATGACTTTATAAGCTGTTAGTACGTAATGGTCCCATAACGATCGTAATCACCAACCTGTAACGCTCTAGAGAGCTTACAGAGCCAGGAACAGGCTTTAAAAGTAAGCTCTTTCTTTATAACGAAAAATCAAGAAAAAACATTCACTAAGAGCCCACGCGAGTACAGTGAAGCCGAGAAATGCGCCCATTCATTTCAGCAGAGAAAGCCCTGAAATTAATCCTAAGCAGTTATATCAGTACACCTTACGCCAACAACAGCGTAAACATGGATCGACTAGAGACTTCAACATACAGCGCCCAATCAAACGCCACATACAAGCGTATAACCCACTTTGAAATTCCACAGTTAATAGATATTACCTTTCTAGCTAAGACTCAAGACAGGTGACAGCGGACAAAAAGAATATGAGGTTTCTTCTGACGTTCAGAATAAGCAGAGGATCTGTAGAGCTTGAGATCAAGCAAGATCCCAACACGAGGAACTTATAGGTCTGAGTAAAGTCACTCAACACAAACTAAAAGATCCTGGCATTTCTGCTTGGATCGGGAATGAAGACCAGAGCCTCCGGCTATCTGGAGGCATAAGCCTAAAAGATGAATATGTACGGATATTGAAAAACCCCAGCCTTTAGCAAAGCTTTGAGAACAAGCTGTGGAGAGACTAGAGTCTCAGGTTACAGGCAGGCCTTCATACGGGACTTATTGATCGAAGACCAACTTAACTCAGCATAAACTAAAAGCCCCTGGCATTTCTGTTAGGGTCTGGATAAATTGCGGAGGGGCTGAGTCGACATTCCGACGGGACGCTTTCGGCTGAAGAGCCAACATAAACTTAAATGAAGAAAGCCCTGCTATTTCTAGCAAGGCTTTAGAATAAGTGGCAGAGCGGCTCGGGTTGCAGACAACGGGCAAACCTTTTGCGGGACTCATTGGTCGAAGACCAACTTAACTCAGCACAAACTAAAAGACCCCAGCATTTCTGCTGAGGTCTGGAATAAATGGCGGAGCGGACGGGACTCGAACCCGCGACCCCCGGCGTGACAGGCCGGTATTCTAACCAACTGAACTACCGCTCCGCATTGGTCAGACTATTTGAGTCTAATAAGAACCTGGCGATGTTCTACTCTCACATGGGGAAACCCCACACTACCATCGACGCTACTTCGTTTCACTTCTGAGTTCGGAAAGGAAATCAGGTGGGTCCAAAGCGCTATGGTCGCCAAGTAAAATTCTAATTGTAAATGGTGCTGATACCCAGACTCGAACTGGGGACCTCATCCTTACCAAGGATGCGCTCTACCACCTGAGCTATATCAGCATCAAGATGTCCCTGAAGACTAAAAAAGCCCGTTCTTTCAAACGGGCTCTTTAAATTTAAAGCCTGGCGATGTCCTACTCTCACATGGGGAAACCCCACACTACCATCGGCGCTATTTCGTTTCACTTC
>NZ_JAZDWA010000021.1:0-2272 GCF_036350715.1 Vibrio sp. YYF0003 | reverse complement strand
CCTTAGCTCAGTTGGTAGAGCGACGGACTGTTAATCCGCAGGTCGCTGGTTCGAGCCCAGCAGGAGGAGCCACTTTCAAGAAGCCGCATCACATGATGCGGCTTTTTTTTATCTATACATTCTCCCCTGCCCAATCACAACTTTCACTCATTCCACCACCCCACATATAAAGCTCGCTTACTGAAAACTTATTTCACGATAAAAATTTAATCTCCATCATAGTTTAAACAAGCACTTGTAGGCGCTCATTTCCTTCTTCAATAAGATGCCTTGTCTATTCAATTTCTAAAATAAGCCATGCTTTGCATAGCAACTAAAAAATTTGTGAGCCCAAATATGAAACTAAAAACTCAAGCCTATTTACTGTCTGCGATTATATTGCTGGCGCTGCTCGCATTAACCGCTACAGGTTTATGGACTCTGAGAGTTGCAAGTAACCTTGATAACAAAGCTCGAGTGACAGAACTGTTCAAGAGCGCATATAGCATTCTGACAGAAGTAGAAGCAATGGCTGCAAGTGGTGAACTTCCGGAAGATGAAGCAAAAGCACTGGCGACTCGCCTGCTTCGCAACAATATCTATAAAGATAATGAATACGTTTATGTTGCCGATGAGAACATGATATTTGTCGCTGCGCCTCTCGATCCACAATTGCATGGCACCAGCTTCCATGACTTCAAAGACAGCAATAACAATAGCGTTGGCCAATTAATATTAGATATTTTGGATAACAAAACAGGCCAGATTGTCGAATATACATGGAGTCAAACACAAACTGACGGAAGCATTGAAGAGAAGCATTCAATAGCAGAAAAAACGCCTCACTGGGGATGGGTTGTAGGTACTGGTATTGGGTTTAACGAGGTAAATGCACGATTTTGGGCTACTGCACAATGGCAACTCATTCTATGCCTCTTCATCGCAGGTGCTATTCTTACCAGCCTAATCATCGCTATCCGCAAGATGCTGAACGTATTAGGAGGAGAGCCTCATGACGTACGCCAAGCCGTTCAGGCAGTCTCTCAGGGCAATATACAGACAAGTTTCGATACGGTAGCCCCAAAAGATAGTATTTACGATGCTGTGCAAAACATGAGTCAGTCTCTGGCCACAATGGTAACGAATCTCGATAGTTCTATGCTCGCTCTGCGCTCAGAGTTATCCGCAGTTGAATCACGCTCTGGAACCATTGCTGATTTGACCCTATCACAACAGGAATCAACCGCTATGATTGCGACAGCGATGACAGAAATGGCCTCATCAGCTAATCAAGTCGCAACGTCAGCAAATGATACCGCGCGAAATACGGATGAAGCAGACAAACAAAGCCAACAAACCCAATCACTGATCTGCAGTACAGTGGATAATATCCAGGGACTTGCAAATCAGTTAAGTACAGCAAGTCTGGCGGTAGCTAATTTAGATCAGGATGTAAACAACATCGTCAAAGTTTTAGACGTCATTGGTGATATCGCAGAGCAAACTAACTTACTGGCGCTAAACGCAGCCATTGAAGCCGCTCGCGCGGGTGAGCAAGGCAGAGGGTTTGCTGTTGTGGCCGATGAAGTTCGCAAACTTGCTGGCCGTACTCAAGATAGTACAAAAGAGATCCAGAACATGATCTCAAACCTCCAGCAAGGTTCTCGCCATGCTATCCAAACAATGGAGATTTGCGCCGAGACCAGTCAAAGCACAGTCACACAGTCCCAAAGTGCTTCTGAAGCTCTACAACAGATAGTGACAGCATTAGAAGCCATTACGACAATGAGCCAACAAATCGCAACGGCCGCTGCGGAGCAAACCCATGTCAGCGACGATATTGCACACCGCATAAACCTGATTGAAGAAAGTGGTTATCAGCTAAATTCAGTGGTCACAGAGAGTCAATCAAGCACTCAAAGCCTGGCTTCTTTAGCGAATGATCTGGAAGGATGGGTGAATAAGTTCTCTGTAAAGCACTAGCTTAGAGCTAATTTACTAACTTAAAGCACGTTTTCAAACGTGCTTTATTATTTTTGGCTTACTAATCAGGCAAACAAACTCGTCGTTTAATTCCCAAGAACGCTTAAAGCAAGGTGTATCACCATTTAAAACGCATAAAAACAGCCCACTCCGAGCACAATTTCATCAAACGATATTTTATTTGAATTTTATTGTTGACCTAAGAAGCGAAAAACCGTTTAATACACCTCGTCGCCCGGATAGCTCAGTCGGTAGAGCAGAGGATTGAAAATCCTCGTGTCGGTGGTTCGATTCCGCCTCCGGGCACCAC
>NZ_JAZDWA010000020.1:0-2411 GCF_036350715.1 Vibrio sp. YYF0003 | reverse complement strand
CGCGTTAAGAAAGCGCAAGAAGAGTTCTCTACTTACTCTCAAGAGCAAGTAGACAAAATCTTCCGTGCCGCTTCTCTTGCCGCTAACCAAGCTCGTATCCCTCTAGCGCAGCAAGCGGTTGAAGAATCTGGTATGGGTATTGTTGAAGATAAAGTAATCAAGAACCACTTCGCTTCTGAGTTTATCTACAACAAATACAAAGACGAACAGACTTGTGGCATCCTGGAAGAGGATGACAACCTGGGTACAATGACTATCGCTGAGCCTGTAGGCATCATCTGCGGTATCGTACCAACGACTAACCCAACTTCAACTGCGATCTTCAAATCTCTTATCTCTCTGAAGACTCGTAACGGTATCATCTTCTCGCCACACCCACGTGCGAAAAACTCTACTAACGATGCAGCGAAACTAGTTCTGGATGCAGCAGTAGCAGCGGGTGCGCCAAAAGACATCATTGGTTGGATCGACCAACCTTCAGTTGAGCTTTCAAACGCTCTAATGAAACACGATGACATCGCACTTATCCTTGCAACTGGTGGTCCAGGCATGGTGAAAGCAGCATACTCTTCTGGTAAGCCAGCAATCGGCGTAGGTGCAGGTAACGTTCCAGTTGTTATCGATGAAACTGCTGACATCAAACGTGCAGTGGCTTCTATCCTAATGTCTAAAACATTCGATAACGGCGTAGTGTGTGCTTCTGAGCAGGCTGCAATCGTGGTTGACGAAGTATACGACGAAGTGAAAGAGCGTTTCGCAACGCACAAAGCTTACGTACTAAGCAAAGCTGAAGCAGAGAAAGTTCGTAAAGTTCTGCTTATCGACGGCGCACTAAACGCGAAAATCGTTGGCCAACCAGCAGCGGCTATTGCTGAAATGGCAGGCGTTAAAGTGCCTGCGGACACTAAAGTGCTTGTTGGTGAAGGTCTAGGTAAAGTTTCTTACGACGACGCATTCGCTCACGAGAAACTGTCTCCAACGCTAGGTCTATTCCGTGCTGACAACTTCGAAGACGCGGTTGCTCAAGCGGTAACAATGGTTGAAATCGGCGGTATCGGCCACACTTCTGGTCTGTACACTAACCAAGACGTTAACGCAGACCGCATCCGTTACTTCGGTGACAAGATGAAGACGGCTCGTATCCTAATCAACATCCCGACTACTCACGGTGGTATCGGTGACTTGTACAACTTCAACGTTGCTCCTTCTCTAACGCTAGGTTGTGGTTCATGGGGTGGTAACTCTATCTCTGAGAACGTAGGTCCTAAACACCTAATCAACAAGAAAACTGTTGCGAAGCGAGCTGAAAACATGTTGTGGCATAAACTACCTAAGTCAATCTACTTCCGTCGCGGTAGCCTTCCAATCGCGCTTGGCGACCTAGAAGGTAAGAAACGCGCATTCCTAGTCACTGACCGTTTCCTATTCAACAACGGTTACGCAGATGACGTAGTGAAACTACTGAAAGCACAAGGCATGGAAGTTCAAACGTTCTTCGACGTTGAAGCTGACCCAACGCTGTCTGTAGTAGAAAAAGGTGCCGCTCAAATGGCAAGCTACCAACCAGACGTGATCCTAGCGCTAGGTGGTGGTTCACCAATGGATGCTGCGAAAATCATGTGGGTAATGTACGAGCACCCAGAAACGCACTTCGAAGAGCTTGCAATGCGCTTTATGGACATCCGTAAACGTATCTACAAGTTCCCTAAAATGGGTCAAAAAGCTGAGCTTGTTTGTATCACAACAACTTCAGGTACTGGCTCAGAAGTTACTCCATTCGCGGTTGTTACTGACGACAAGACTGGCGCTAAATACCCACTAGCGGACTACGAGCTAACTCCTAACATGGCTATCGTTGATGCGAACCTTGTTATGAACATGCCTAAGTCTCTAACCGCATTCGGTGGTTACGACGCGGTAACTCACGCTCTGGAAGCTTACGTATCTGTTCTAGCGAACGAATACTCAGATGGCCAAGCTCTTCAAGCACTTAAGATGCTAAAAGAGTACCTACCATCTAGCTACGCGAACGGTGCAAACGACCCAATCGCTCGTGAGAAAGTACACAACGCAGCAACTATCGCTGGTGTGGCGTTTGCGAACGCATTCCTAGGTGTTTGTCACTCAATGGCGCACAAATTAGGTGCTGAGTTCCACGTACCACACGGTTTGGCTAACGCACTGCTTATCTCTAACGTTGTACGTTACAACGCGAACGATAACCCAACTAAGCAAACTGCGTTCTCTCAATACGACCGTCCACAAGCACGTCGTCGTTACGCTGAAGTTGCAGACCACCTAGGCCTAAGCCAAGCAGGTGACCGCACTGCTCAGAAGATTGAACGTCTACTAGCATGGATGGATGAGCTAAAAGCTAACCTAGACATCCCAATGTCTATTCAGGCGGCTGG
>NZ_JAZDWA010000019.1:1594-2989 GCF_036350715.1 Vibrio sp. YYF0003 | reverse complement strand
TTGAGTCCATCAAAACCCCTTGGGTGTTGTATGGTTAAGCCTCACGGGCAATTAGTACAGGTTAGCTCAACGCCTCACAACGCTTACACACCCTGCCTATCAACGTCGTAGTCTACGACAACCCTTTAGGATACTTAAAGTATCAGGGAGAACTCATCTCAAGGCTCGCTTCCCGCTTAGATGCTTTCAGCGGTTATCGATCCCGAACTTAGCTACCGGGCAATGCGTCTGGCGACACAACCCGAACACCAGAGGTTCGTCCACTCCGGTCCTCTCGTACTAGGAGCAGCCCCTTTCAATTCTCCAACGCCCACGGCAGATAGGGACCGAACTGTCTCACGACGTTCTAAACCCAGCTCGCGTACCACTTTAAATGGCGAACAGCCATACCCTTGGGACCGACTTCAGCCCCAGGATGTGATGAGCCGACATCGAGGTGCCAAACACCGCCGTCGATATGAACTCTTGGGCGGTATCAGCCTGTTATCCCCGGAGTACCTTTTATCCGTTGAGCGATGGCCCTTCCATTCAGAACCACCGGATCACTATGACCTGCTTTCGCACCTGCTCGAATTGTCATTCTCGCAGTCAAGCGGGCTTATGCCATTGCACTAACCTCACGATGTCCAACCGTGATTAGCCCACCTTCGTGCTCCTCCGTTACGCTTTGGGAGGAGACCGCCCCAGTCAAACTACCCACCAGGCACTGTCCGCAACCCCGATAAGGGGTCAACGTTAGAACATCAACACTACAAGGGTGGTATTTCAAGGACGGCTCCACAGATACTGGCGTACCTGTTTCAAAGCCTCCCACCTATCCTACACATGTAGGGTCAATGTTCAGTGCCAAGCTGTAGTAAAGGTTCACGGGGTCTTTCCGTCTAGCCGCGGGTACACTGCATCTTCACAGCGATTTCAATTTCACTGAGTCTCGGGTGGAGACAGCGTGGCCATCATTACGCCATTCGTGCAGGTCGGAACTTACCCGACAAGGAATTTCGCTACCTTAGGACCGTTATAGTTACGGCCGCCGTTTACCGGGGCTTCGATCAAGAGCTTCGACCGAAGTCTAACCCCATCAATTAACCTTCCGGCACCGGGCAGGCGTCACACCGTATACGTCATCTTACGATTTTGCACAGTGCTGTGTTTTTAATAAACAGTTGCAGCCACCTGGTATCTGCGACTCTCAATAGCTCCATCCGCGAGGGACTTCACCGTCGAGAGCGTACCTTCTCCCGAAGTTACGGTACCATTTTGCCTAGTTCCTTCACCCGAGTTCTCTCAAGCGCCTTGGTATTCTCTACCCGACCACCTGTGTCGGTTTGGGGTACGATTCCTTACAATCTGAAGCTTAGAGGCTTTTCCTGGAAGCATGGCATCAATGACTTCACA
>NZ_JAZDWA010000019.1:0-1494 GCF_036350715.1 Vibrio sp. YYF0003 | reverse complement strand
AAGCCTACGCACTTGAACCTGGACAACCGTCGCCAGGCCCACCTAGCCTTCTCCGTCCCCCCATCGCAATTGTAAGAAGTACGGGAATATTAACCCGTTTCCCATCGACTACGCCTTTCGGCCTCGCCTTAGGGGTCGACTTACCCTGCCCCGATTAACGTTGGACAGGAACCCTTGGTCTTCCGGCGAGGAGGTTTTTCACCCCCTTTATCGTTACTCATGTCAGCATTCGCACTTCTGATACGTCCAGCATGCGTTACCACACACCTTCAACCGCTTACAGAACGCTCCCCTACCCAATATACAAAAGTATATTGCCGCAGCTTCGGTTTACTACTTAGCCCCGTTACATCTTCCGCGCAGGCCGACTCGACCAGTGAGCTATTACGCTTTCTTTAAATGATGGCTGCTTCTAAGCCAACATCCTGGCTGTCTGAGCCTTCCCACATCGTTTCCCACTTAGTAGTAATTTGGGACCTTAGCTGGCGGTCTGGGTTGTTTCCCTCTCCACGACGGACGTTAGCACCCGCCGTGTGTCTCCCGGATAGTACTTACTGGTATTCGGAGTTTGCAAAGGGTTGGTAAGTCGGGATGACCCCCTAGCCTTAACAGTGCTCTACCCCCAGTAGTATTCGTCCGAGGCGCTACCTAAATAGCTTTCGGGGAGAACCAGCTATCTCCAGGTTTGATTGGCCTTTCACCCCTAGCCACAAGTCATCCGCTAATTTTTCAACATTAGTCGGTTCGGTCCTCCAGTTGATGTTACTCAACCTTCAACCTGCCCATGGCTAGATCACCTGGTTTCGGGTCTATATCCAGAGACTGAACGCCCAGTTAAGACTCGGTTTCCCTACGGCTCCCCTAGATGGTTAACCTTGCCACTGAATATAAGTCGCTGACCCATTATACAAAAGGTACGCAGTCACAGGACAAAGCCTGCTCCTACTGCTTGTACGTACACGGTTTCAGGTTCTATTTCACTCCCCTCACAGGGGTTCTTTTCGCCTTTCCCTCACGGTACTGGTTCACTATCGGTCAGTCAGTAGTATTTAGCCTTGGAGGATGGTCCCCCCATATTCAGACAGGATATCACGTGTCCCGCCCTACTCGATTTCACTGAACACACATCGTCAACTACGGGACTATCACCCTGTATCGTCGGACTTTCCAGACCGTTCGTCTAACGTGTGTAAAGCTTAAGGGCTAGTCCAATTTCGCTCGCCGCTACTTTCGGAATCTCGGTTGATTTCTTTTCCTCGGGGTACTTAGATGTTTCAGTTCCCCCGGTTCGCCTCCTGTTGCTATGTATTCACAACAGGATACTTACTTATGTAAGTGGGTTTCCCCATTCGGAAATCCCAGACTCAAGTGGCTTTTACTGCCTAATCTGGGCTTATCGCAAGTTAATACGTCCTTCATCGCCTCTGACTGCCAAGGCATCCACCGTGTACGCTTAGTCACTTAACCATACAACCCGAAGGAGTTTCGAATTGA
>NZ_JAZDWA010000018.1:0-6323 GCF_036350715.1 Vibrio sp. YYF0003 | reverse complement strand
GTAGTTCAGTTGGTTAGAATACCGGCCTGTCACGCCGGGGGTCGCGGGTTCGAGTCCCGTCCACTCCGCCACTTATTAGAAAGCCTAGTCGAAAGACTAGGCTTTTGTCGTTTATGGCACATAACTCCCTTTTAGGGAAATCGAGTCAGGCTTATGTGCGAATCCAGTTGTACGCATGCCCAGCTATTTGACCGTTTAAGAAACCTCGCTAAAACAAACAGGCTTCTTTCTAACGTTCTAGATTATCTCCCCGCCTCTCATGCTATAGGCAGCTGTTTTACTTCTTCGCATATTTACTAATGTGAATAATCGTGAACTCTCCAACTTGTATGCCATTAGCTTTAAGAAGTCACATGTCAGTTCGTAAGCGTTGAACCATTAAGAGAAGAGCCGACCTAGATTCGAGTTCATGTATAGCTCTTAGCTTCAAGTAATAAGCCGCCAAAAACCTATTAGCAATGCATTAGAAATAAAAACGCCCAACAGTAGTTGGGCGTTGATCGATTATGTTTGAAGCCGCAAGATTACAGAATGCGTTTTAATACTCCATCGGCTTTCAAGCGAGTAATTTTTCTTACCAGCTTTTGTACACCGAACGGATAATCTTCGACTTTTTCTAGCTGTCTGTAAGTGCAGATTAAGTGAGTGTGCTCTAGGATTCGTGAAACTTCTTCCTCGAACTTATCGGTGAGCTGAGCGTAGTTATCTTGAATCAATAAGCCATTCTCTAGGTCAAGTGACCACGCTCGCGGATTCAAGTTATTACCTGTCAGTAGCATGTATCGTTTATCGACCCAAATACCTTTTAGGTGGAAGCTGTTATTGTCGTGCTTCCATAAGTGAATCGATAGTTTTCGTGCTGCTATGTTGGCTTCATTTGCTTTAGCGAAGCGACGAAGGTTCACTTCATAAAGATAAGGTAAGCCACCAATGGTTTTAAAGTCTTCTTCAGGAGAGATATAGAAATCATTGGCTATCTTATCACCGACCACGATAGTGACTTTCACACCACGCTTCATGGCACGTTTCACTTCACGGTGAATCGCTTTAGGAAAGTTGAAGTACGGAGTACAGATGAAGATTTCATTTTGAGCCGCCGCGAGTAACTTTACTATCTGTTGATTCAATATATTACGTCGTTTACCTAAACCAACCAGTGGCGTGACTTTTACGTCTTCTTCGGTTTCTGCCTGACTTTCAAACTGGTAACTTGCTTGAGATAGTGAAGCGCGTAATTGGCGAATAGCCGATTTGATTTCTTTTGTTTCTGGCTTGTATTGGTTAGCAAGGTCATTGACTGCAGGATGAGCGATCATCTCATTCTGAATAAATTGCGCCATTGAGTCTGCGAGAGATTCATTGCGAATGACATGGTAGCGATCAAAGCGATAACGGCCATGATAGTTCAGATAGACATTATTTAAGCTTGCTCCGCTGTAAATAACAGTGTCATCGACAATGAAGCCTTTCAAATGCAGAACACCAAAGACTTCTCGACCACGTACGGGAATGCCATATACAGGAATTCGGTGTTGGTACTTTTGCGCGAATGCCTTATACAGAGCTGAGTTACCTTCAGAGGTTTCTGCACCAATCAAACCGCGTTGTGCTCGGTGCCAATCTACACAGATATTGATGTCCAGCCCTGGATTACGTTGCTTCGCCTCGTAAAGTGCTGTGAGTATTTCACGTCCAGCCTCGTCATCTTCCAGATATAGAGCGACTAGGTAAATTCGTGACGTTGCTTTGCTTATCGCATCCAGAAGGCGAGCCCTGAATTCTTGTGCAGAATACAGAACGTCAAAGTCCTCAGGATTTACTGCGAGGCTTGGCAACTGTTCGAATGGATTCCTACTTACTATCATATCGGTGTGAGTACCTTTATTTAGTGCAATATTGCGAACCTGATATTTTATCAAAGATATTATTTATCTGGCTACAAAAGCACGCGGTTTGAAGTCTAGGATGGGATGAATTGCATTGGAATGAGATCTTTACCGCTATCAACGTAGCGCTGAAAGGCCATTTTCAATGAGTTTGGGAGTTCTGAGCTATCGATGGTCTTAAAACCATGTTGAGAGTAATAAGTCTCTAAGTGCATAAACGCAAAGCAATAATCACCATCGGTGAAAACTTTGTTTTCGCAGTGAGTCAGTAACGCATTCCCTACACCAGTTCCCCTATATTCAGGAACAACAAGCATCCCAGTTAATAATCGATGGTTTTCCACGCTCTTCATACGCAGTAGAGCTACGATAGATCCATCATGACTTGCTGTGATGATCAATTCATCTCTTTTCGCTCGCCCTGAGGGATAGTGTGCTTTATACAACCTCTTAATGAGAGGAAGCTTGATCGGATTTAACACTTCTATGATTAATGAGTTAGGTATTGTCACTGCGGTTAAAAGAGTTCTAAGGTAGAATGTTGACAGTTTAAGAGAATCTTATCTGGCGTTGCAAACCACTATGCAAATTAAAACAAATGCGAGCCTTAAGGCTTATCACACTTTTGGTATCGAACAGACATGTTCGTATTTAGCCGTCGTTGGGTCTGTTGACGATGTTATTCAACTTTTTCAGGAACCTGCTTTCAAAAGCTTACCTAAGCTGTTCCTGGGCAAAGGAAGTAATGTGCTGTTCACTGAGCATTACGAAGGTCTGGTTATCGTAAATAGACTGCTTGGCAAAGTAGTTGAAGAGACTGACGAGCATTACTTGCTACATATCGAAGGTGGTGAGGATTGGCCTGAATTAGTTTCCTGGTGTGTTGAGCGAGGCTTAGGTGGCATAGAAAACCTAGCGCTCATCCCTGGTTGTGCAGGCTCTGCGCCCATCCAAAACATTGGTGCTTACGGATTAGAATTGAAAGATGTTTGTGACTACGTGGATATCTTAGATCTCACAACATTTGAATCGCGACGCATGAACGCAGATGAGTGCGAATTTGGTTATCGTGACTCTATCTTTAAGCATGCTTTGTATGGTGAATGTTTTATTTCCGCTGTTGGACTTAAGCTGAACAAAGAATGGAAACCGATCAACCAATACGGTCCCTTGCAAAGTATTCCTACCGAACAGTTAAGTCCAGCATCCATATTTGAACGTGTTTGCCAGGTTCGCCAAGAAAAATTGCCTGATCCTGCGAAAGTGGGTAATGCAGGCAGCTTTTTTAAGAACCCTGTGATCTCGCAAGATCATTATGATCGACTGGTTAAGGCGCATCATGACCTGGTGGCGTACCCTACAGAAAATGGAATGAAAGTGGCTGCGGGCTGGCTCATTGATCAATGTGGTCTTAAAGGGATCTCTGTTAATGGCGCGCAAGTTAACCCTTTGCAAGCATTAGTGCTAACTAACGTGGACAACTGTAGTGCGCAAGATGTACTGGCTCTGGCATCTCTCGTTAAGCAGACGGTATGGAATAAATACCAGATAGAGCTCGAGCATGAAGTTCGGTTTATCAATCGTGGTGGTGAAACTAATCTTGCTGAGATAGAGGCTGCGCAATGAGAAAAGAGCATGCAACAAAACTGCATATCTTGAAAACACTCAGTGATGGCGAGTTCCATTCAGGTGAAGCCCTAGGTCATGACCTTGGTATCTCAAGAGCCGCCATTGCTAAGCATATTAAAGGTCTGAGTGAATGGGGTGTGGATATATACCGTATTCAAGGACGTGGTTATCAATTGGCTCATCCCATGCAATTGTTAGACGAGACGAGACTCACGGATAACTCCGAGCCAAAACTGGAGTTAATCCCAGTGATTGATTCCACCAACCAGTACTTGTTAGAGCGGGTGAATGAATCCGAAAAAGGCCGTGTTTGTGTCGCTGAGTACCAAGCTAGCGGGCGTGGCCGTCGTGGTCGCCAATGGGTTTCTCCGTTTGGTTCCAACTTATATTTGTCTATGTACTGGCGTCTTGATGCGGGGATGGCCGCAGCAATGGGCTTGAGTCTCGTTATTGGTATCGCTGCGGTTGAAGCATTAGAAGAGATGGGCATCCAGGGCGTTAAGCTCAAGTGGCCAAACGATCTCTATTATCAAGATAAAAAGCTCGCAGGCATTCTGGTAGAAATGTCAGGCCAAGCCGGTGGTGCAGCTAATCTCGTAATAGGAATGGGTCTAAACATTGGTATGCCAGATAAACAGCCTGATATTGACCAGCCCTGGACGACGTTAAATCAAGTGTGTGCTGATCTCCGCTTAGATAGAACACAGCTTGCTTTGACGCTAATTGAGCATTGGAAGACGATACTGCTCGATTACGAAATGATGGGACTTGCAGGCTTTGTCGAACGCTGGAATCGTCTGGATAACTTCATTGGACGCCCGGTCAAACTCATAATGGGAGCCAGAGAAGTGAAGGGGATTGTTCAAGGTATCGATCAGCAAGGTGGTGTGGTGCTTGAGACTGACAATGGATTAGAAACTTACATTGGCGGTGAAATTTCTTTGAGAAAAGGGGATTGAGTTATCCCCTTACTTTCGTAGAGATACTTTGTCTACGAGGTGATTAACCCCTTTATGTAAGATCAAATGGGCTCTTTCTCGGGTAGGAAGAATATTATGCTCTAAGTTGAGCCCATTAATACTCTGCCAGATTTCTCTTGCTTTACTTTTCGCTTCTTCCGTCGACAGCTGAGTATAGTGACTAAAATAAGAGCCTGGTTTGGTAAAAGCCCCCCGGCGGAACTTCAAAAATCTTTCCACATACCATTGTTCAATGGTGTCAGATTCCGCATCGACGTAAATAGAGAAATCCAAAAAGTCTGAAACAAACACGCGATGAGGATCGTGGGGATAATCCATACCGCTCTGTAATACGTTTAACCCTTCAATGATCAGAACATCAGGCCTGTCGACTTTCTTGAGTTCGTCGGTAATGTCATAAGTAATATGCGAGTAGACAGGAACTTCAAGATCCGGCTTCCCGGCTTTTACATCAGACATAAACTCAACTAAGCGTTTGATGTCGTAGGACTCAGGGAAACCCTTGCGATGCATGATGCCTTTTTCTTCCAAGATTTTCTTGGGATACAAAAAGCCATCCGTCGTAACCAAAGATACTTTAGGGTGATTTTCCCAGCGGGAAAGCAGCGCTTTTAGAATACGAGCTGTTGTGCTTTTGCCTACCGCTACACTCCCGGCGATTCCAATCACAAAGGGAGGGGCATGTTCTTCAGTATTCAAAAATTGTTGAAGAACCGTATTACGACTCTGGCGAGCCTGTACATACAAATTTAATAGGCGAGACAATGGCAGGTAGATTTCTACTGCCTCCTCCATGGTAAGATTTTCATTTATGCCCTGAAGTGCAATTAAGTCTTCTTCAGAAAGTGTCATTGGCACAGAGTTTCTTAAATCTGCCCAGTTGGCACGGTCAAATGACAAAAATGGACTCATGGGGCTCTTTCATCCTTGGTTTCATTGAGAGCATGAACATACATCAAGCGCACTTTAAAGCAAGCGACAGAGGTCGAAGTTTGCTTTAAAAAAGCGAAGTTTGTACGTTTTTGCAGCAAACGAATGCAAAAAATCGAAATTTATGATTTTTTTTTAAATTCCTATTGCAACCTAGAAAATCATTCAATAGAATGCGCACCACTTATGCCGACTTAGCTCAGTAGGTAGAGCAACTGACTTGTAATCAGTAGGTCACCAGTTCGATTCCGGTAGTCGGCACCATTCTCTCCTGTTTCTTAACGAAACAACGAGTAGTGAGAATGGCTAGAAATTTTGGAGGGGTTCCCGAGTGGCCAAAGGGAGCAGACTGTAAATCTGCCGGCACTGCCTTCGATGGTTCGAATCCGTCCCCCTCCACCATATTCTTTAGGAAATAGCTCTCAGAGTTACGTGTTGCGGGCATCGTATAATGGCTATTACCTCAGCCTTCCAAGCTGATGATGCGGGTTCGATTCCCGCTGCCCGCTCCACTCTAATTTGAGTGCTGATATAGCTCAGGTGGTAGAGCGCATCCTTGGTAAGGATGAGGTCGGCAGTTCGAGTCTGCCTATCAGCACCAGCTCTAAAGTTTATTTCCTTTTGATATTAGATTTACCAATAATCTTTTTTTTGGTTGCGTGGTCAAACTGGGCCACCAAAATCCGTACCTAGAGGGACCACTCATGTCTAAAGCAAAATTTGAACGTGTAAAACCGCACGTAAACGTTGGTACTATCGGCCACGTTGACCACGGTAAAACAACTCTAACTGCAGCTATCTGTACTACTCTTGCTAAAGTTTACGGCGGTGAAGCGAAAGACTTCGCATCTATCGATAACGCTCCAGAAGAGCGTGAGCGCGGTATCACAATCTCTAC
>NZ_JAZDWA010000017.1:0-26227 GCF_036350715.1 Vibrio sp. YYF0003 | reverse complement strand
TTTGAAACCGAAGTTTCTAATTGGATTATCATCAACGAGTGCCCACACAGATTGATAGGTTCTTATTTTTAAAGAGCTATTCTAACTTACCCAGCAACTCAGTTGCTCGTCGTTAGGGGTGCGTATCTTACTCCGCACCGTGAGAGAGTCAAGCATTTTTTCAAATTTCTTTTTTCTCTCATTTCCGACTCGCTGTGTGACTTTCGTCTCACTCCGTGTCGGTGGATGCGCAGTATAGGGAGTTAAGAAATTAGCACAAGCGTTTTTTGCAAAAAAAACTTTCAACCGAACAAACAACAAACACTTTGCGCAAATAAAGAACGATTCGGCCTATTTTTCTTGGATAAATCGGATCTTTTCTGCTGATCGAGGTCATCCCTTGTTAGAAAAAGCGCCGACTTTTTCCTTTTCACTTATGCCTCTATCACCGATTTTTTCGATATCACCGTAAACTTTTGCCATTTAGTGTTAATCACGATGACTACACGGCATGCCTTCTGTAGAAATTAGGGATACAAAAAAGCCCCTCACTAATAGTGAAGGGCTTATATAGTTATCAGCATTCGTTTATTAAATATCACTCACTGTGAGGAAATTGGCTTGATGCTTGGTGTCATCCACCTTCACGTCACTTTTAAACACTAGCGACTTACACAATACGTACGTCTTTAATGAACTATCTATATAGAGGGCTTGGCGATAGAACTTGCTCGCTGACTCTATATCTTGCTCCAACTCCGAATGTTTAGCGCGAATAACATTGGAAAGCACGGAGTCACGTAACTGAAGAGCTTGTGCTAGATATTGCTTTGCCTTCGCTAAATCACCAGCAACTGTTTCATGTAAAGCGAGCGCTTCATAAATACGAGGCTGAATTTGACCAATAGCCATTTTTGCACCTACTTCCAATGCATCATGGAGAGCTTGGGTCTGTCCCTTTTTCTGAGCTTGTTCAGGGTACAGTGCTTTTTGTACATAGTAGGCAATCAGCAACTCAGCTTGGACATAAGCATTGTGTGGTTCAATGTCTAAAACGTTTTCCATGAGCTCAATACCATGCTGATACTGATTAGCAGCCGAAATGTTTAAATAATGATGCGCTTGAATAAACAGTTTTAGTGCCTTGGGCGTCATGGGAAGCCCAGCCACCAGCATCGTTGATTTCAGTTTGGCGTCAGGCACATTCAGTATCGTCATCATCCCCAGCGACGCTTGCTGTAAAACCGTCTTTAAATCACGATCCGCCAAAGTATATAAACGACGAAATAACGTTTTATCTGAGAAACTGGTCCGATACTCGATTTCTAATAAGCGGGCTACATCGCTTTGCCTTATCTTCACCACCACAGATTTACCCGGTTCCGCATCGCTATTTAATGACGAGTTCTTCTGCATCACACGATAGTCACTAACCTGAGCCACATCCGACATTAACTTTTTCGTGATACCGTCAGCTAAGTCATCGCTAATACCTGTATGACTGGCGTTGTTGTGGAGCGAGAATTCAATCAGATGTATGTCGTTGTTTGGGTTATTACTGGCTTCTGGTTGCTTGAAGGTAAACGTGACTATCATCGCAACCACAATACCGATCAAAGGAAGGCTAAATAATCCCTTACGCCAATAGCTTCCTTGATGTTTTTGTTTAAACTCCCCACCAACCGCATCTGAGTCAGTGGTAAGTTGTGCTTGAGCGTCGTTTGAGTAACAGCCATCTGCTTCTCTAATAAGAGTAGACAGGTCCTCACGACTAACGCGCATAAACTCTTTTGGCGTTAAGCGTGTTACTTCAGCGACGAGTTTATACCCTCGCTTGGGCACTGTGATGACATAGCTGGGGTTCTCTTCACGGCTATCACGCAATAACTTACGCAGCTCAGAGATAGACTGAGTCACCACTTGGTCGGTGACAGCCTCCCTATCCCAGACCGACTGTATTAACTCTTTGCGAGTGAACACTTGGTTCGCGTTCTTAGCAAAGAAATATAGAAGGTTACTTAATCGTGGTTCAACGGAGGTTTCCCTACCTTTTCGGTAAAGCTTATTTTCACCAACGTCCATCACCCAATCGTTGATTTGAAAATAGACTCCAACCATGTAATTACACTCTCACATCTACCAGGTAAAGCAGCAGAAATGACAAGGACACCATCTCTTACCGTAAATAAAGAGGAGGGATTATAGGGTGGAGAGCGGCTGGTTCCTAGTAAACCATCTAATTCAGATGCAATCTGGGCAGAATAAAAAGCCAGCTACTCGAGCGCAGCTAAGATGGAGCAGTGACTCGCATCGTCATCCACATGGCCGCAGCAGGCATCATTAATCTTTTTGAGCGCTCGGCGAATTTTAGTCAGTTCATTAATTTTTTCATCCACCAGCTCTAACTTAGCAGTAGTAATCGCTTTAACCTCGGCGCAGCTATGCTCTGTCGCTTCTAGTTTTATTTCCAGAAGATCTCTAATCTCACCCAAACTTAAACCAAGCTCTTTGGCTTTGAGGATAAATCGAACCTGCTTTTGATTCTCTTCATTATAGAGTCGATAGCCTGACTCACTTCGTCCCGCTGGCTTAATTAGCCCATTTTTTTCGTAGAATCGTAATGTATCGGCGGTCACACCACAGCGTTTCGCCAGTTCACCTATCTGAAACATAACTGTCCTTATTAACTATCTCGTTACTTTTAAAGCTAAAGATCGACTTTTTTGCAATTATTTTTGAGATGCCAAACGATTGCGCGAGCTTTTTTGTAATAAATTGGTTAGAATACGCGCCATCAAATAGTGGAGACTGTTTTCTGACAGGAAAACGCCTGAAAAGGTCTTTACCAAAACTGGCCAATATTTTACCCCAAGAGGTAAAAACAAGTTCATTTTTGGCAAACATCTTTAACTCCGTGAATTTGAGGAAAATGGAAGCATGAACAACGCTCGTCCTATTCGCCGCGCGCTAATCAGCGTATCAGACAAAACAGGTATTGTTGAGTTTGCACAAGCTCTTGCTGAGCGTGGTGTCGATATCCTATCTACTGGTGGTACCGCTCGCCTACTTGCTGAGCAAGGTATCGCAGTAACAGAAGTCTCTGACTACACTGGTTTCCCAGAAATGATGGACGGTCGCGTAAAAACGCTTCACCCGAAAGTTCACGGTGGCGTATTAGGCCGTCGCGGTCAGGACGATGAAGTGATGGAAAAACACGGCATCAATCCAATCGACATGGTTGTTGTTAACCTATACCCATTCGCAGAAACTGTTGCTAAAGACGGCTGTACTCTAGAAGACGCTGTTGAGAACATCGATATCGGTGGTCCAACAATGGTTCGCTCTGCTGCGAAAAACCACAAAGACGTGACTATCGTTGTAAACGCTTCAGACTACGATCGCGTAATTGCTGAAATGGATGCAAACGACAAGTCTCTGACTCTGGAAACTCGCTTCGACCTTGCTATCGCTGCATTTGAGCATACTGCATCTTACGACGGCATGATCGCAAACTACTTCGGCACTATGGTTCCATCTTACGGTGAGAACAAAGAAGGTGATGAAGAGTCGAAATTCCCTCGCACGTTCAACCAGCAGTTCGAGAAGAAACAAGATATGCGCTACGGTGAGAACAGCCACCAAGCAGCAGCATTCTATGTTGAAGCGAATCCGGAAGAAGCATCTGTCTCTACTGCTCGCCAAATCCAAGGTAAAGCACTTTCTTACAACAACATCGCTGACACTGATGCAGCACTTGAGTGTGTGAAAGAGTTCGACGAGCCAGCATGTGTGATCGTGAAACACGCAAACCCATGTGGTGTAGCACTAGGTAAAGACATCCTGGAAGCGTACAACCGCGCTTACCAAACTGATCCAACATCAGCATTCGGCGGCATCATCGCATTCAACAAAGAGCTAGACGCAGAAACTGCAACTGCGATTGTTGAGCGTCAATTCGTAGAAGTAATTATCGCACCTTCAGTATCAGCGGAAGCTATCGAAGTGGTTGCAGCGAAGAAAAACGTTCGCCTGCTTGAGTGCGGTGAGTGGACAACCAAAACAACTGGCTTTGATGTTAAACGCGTTAACGGCGGCCTGCTGGTTCAAGACCGTGACCAAGGCATGGTAAGCCTGGACGACCTTAAAGTAGTGTCTAAGCGTCAGCCAACAGAAGAAGAGCTAAAAGACGCGCTATTCTGCTGGAAAGTAGCGAAATTCGTGAAATCAAACGCGATCGTTTACGCAAAAGGTGACATGACTATCGGCGTGGGCGCTGGCCAAATGAGCCGTGTTTACTCTGCAAAAATCGCGGGTATTAAAGCAGCCGATGAAGGTCTGGAAGTCGCTGGTAGCGTAATGGCATCAGACGCATTCTTCCCATTCCGTGATGGTATTGATGCGGCCGCAGAAGCGGGCATCAAGTGTGTGATTCAGCCAGGTGGCTCTATGCGCGATGACGAAGTTATTGCAGCAGCAGATGAGCACGGTATGGCGATGATCTTCACAGGCATGCGTCACTTCCGTCACTAATCAGAACATGGCTCTAGGGATTACCCAGGGCCATTTTGATCCGTTTAATTCTTCATTAGTGTTGTCGCTTTTGCTTATCAACATTAATTAAAAAATTTTAATTTTAGAGCAAAGTCAGATTGCCTAGTTCAAGGGAAACACGCTGAGCTTATGGCTATAAGTGAGCATGTTTGACGCTGAAATCGGCAATATGACGAAGCTATCAAAGGTAAAATACAATGAATGTATTGATTATCGGCGCAGGCGGTCGTGAACACGCACTAGGTTGGAAAGCCGCTCAAAACCCAAATGTTGAAACGGTATTCGTTGCTCCTGGTAACGCTGGTACTGCTCTTGAGCCTAAATTGAAGAACGTCAACATCGGCGTAGAAGACACGGCAGCGCTGGTTGCATTTGCACAAGAGCATGCGATTGAGCTAACTATCGTTGGCCCTGAAGCTCCGCTTGTGATTGGTGTCGTTGATGCGTTTAATGAAGCTGGCCTGCCAATTTTCGGCCCAACTCAGGCTGCTGCTCAGCTTGAAGGCTCAAAAGCGTTCACCAAAGACTTTCTTGCTCGCCATAAGATCCCAACGGGTTCTTACGCTAATTTCACAGAGATTGAGCCTGCATTGGCTTACGTTCGTGAGCAAGGCGCACCAATCGTTGTGAAAGCTGACGGCCTTGCTGCAGGTAAAGGCGTTATCGTTGCAATGACGTTAGAGGAAGCGGAAGACGCAATCAAAGACATGCTTGCTGGTAACGCTTTCGGTGATGCAGGTAGCCGTGTGGTTATTGAAGAATTCCTGGATGGTGAAGAAGCAAGCTTCATCGTGATGGTTGATGGTGAGAACGTACTACCAATGGCCACCAGCCAAGATCACAAACGCGTAGGTGACAAAGATACAGGTCCTAACACAGGTGGTATGGGTGCTTACTCTCCAGCGCCAGTGGTTACACCAGAAATCCATAATCGCATTATGGAAGAAGTCATTTACCCAACCGTTCGCGGTATGGCAGCAGAAGGTAACCCATACACAGGTTTCCTATACGCTGGCCTAATGATCGATCAAGACGGCACGCCAAAAGTAATCGAATATAACTGTCGATTCGGCGATCCAGAGACTCAACCAATCATGATGCGTATGCAGTCAGATTTAGTTGAACTTTGTCTGGCAGCTGTGGACAAGAAACTTGATCAAGTGGAATCTAAATGGGATCCACGCGCGTCTATCGGTATTGTTCTTGCTGCAGGCGGTTACCCAGCGGCATACAACAAAGGCGATGTGATTTCAGGTTTGCCTCAGACCGAAGTTGAAGGCGAGAAAGTCTTCCATGCTGGTACAGAGAGCAAAGACGGCGATGTCGTGACAAACGGTGGTCGCGTACTGTGTGCTACAGCACTTGGCCATAGCGTTTCAGAAGCTCAGCAACGCGCGTACGAGCTAGCGAAACAGATCAGCTGGGATGGTATGTTCCATCGCAATGATATTGGCTACCGCGCTATCGCTCGCGAGCAATCAAAATAAAAACAACATCAGTTGGCTATAAATAATAAGGCGCTTAATGCGCCTTTTTTTATTCAAAGCAAGAGCGGTTATTCAGCAATGAGTTTAGGTCGCTGAACGCAATCAAACTCATCATCTTTGAGTAAAAGCAATTCATCAACGGTCACTTTATTGCGTGACTCTTTACCAATGAAGGCAATGTAACTATCAACGGAAGCCAATCGGTCAATGACAAATTTCGGCAACGTTTGATTAAACTCTAATGTCGTGAACTCTTTGCCATCACAAACTTCTAAGGATTCTCCATCCCAGTAACCTTGGATCAGGCTCTGGCCGTTGCGAGAGCGCTCTTTGACAGAGGCAACAACATCGTTAGCTTCAGACTTAAAACGTGCTAGCTGGTCACGCTGTAAAGGCAGAACTTTGTTATTAACTCGATATTGCTGATAAACCGCTTCACCATCTTTATTGAATCGGATGTGGATTAGAAAAGGTACCTTACCCAGCTTGGCATCAATCTGGTCACCCTTTCGAGTCAACTCCCGTAATTCTCCGGCATCCCAGCGATAATCACTTTGGTACCAACCGTAGTCACCCGCGGTTACGTAGTCTGCTGCTGTACTGACACGGGTAAGTCGTTCCGTCATCCAATACAAACTGCTTGCATCACCTTCGGTTTTACCGCCAGTGAAATGAGTAAATTGTTCTAGATTGGGGGTTTCAACAGATGAACAGCCAACGAGAGAAAGGCTAGCAAGGAGAAGAGAAGTGTATAGCTGTTTTTTCATAAAATTGCACCGAGGCAGGATACCTCGGTGCATTCTAACTTAGTTTACTGATTCTTTCAGTGCTTTACCTGCTACGAATGCAGGAACGTTAGCCGCTGCGATTTGAATCTCATCGCCAGTCTTAGGGTTACGGCCAGTACGTGCAGCACGGTGGTTTACTTTGAATGTACCAAAACCAATTAGTTGAACTTGGTCACCCTCTTTAAGTGCGCCAGTTACACCTTCAAGAGTCGCTTCAAGAGCAGCCTTTGCTTGTGCTTTTGATAGGTCTGCTTTTTCTGCGATAAAGTCGATTAATTGGGTCTTGTTCATTAGGTTTCCCTTCTTATAGGTTATCGAATTCGTCTCACTCTAAAACATAAATGCCCCATCTGGCAAAGGTTTGTAGGTGAACTTTCGATTTTATGACGTACTTTTAGCCATAATATGAGTAATAACTCACAATTTGTTACCACATAGCATCCGAATTCCCTTGCTTTCCAAGGGATTTGGCGCAATTTATATCGCACATACGCGGCTATAATAGCCGCAAACAACTACTATCTAACGACTTTCAAGGGCAACTATGCTGCTGTTATCCATTTATATCTCTATTGCTATCGGCATTTCGTTTATCTGTTCGGTGCTGGAGGCAGTATTACTGAGTATCAGTCCAAGTTACATCGCACAGCTCAACCAACAAGGGCACCCTGCTGCTGAGCAGCTTTCTAAACTTAAATCAGACATCGACCGCCCGTTAGCCTCGATTCTGACTCTTAATACCATCGCACACACGATCGGTGCAGCAACAGCTGGTGCACAAGCTGCCGTGGTATTCGGTAGTGAAGCGCTGGGCATTTTCTCTGCGGTACTGACGTTGGCGATTTTGGTTCTATCTGAAATCGTACCAAAGACAATTGGTGCAACTTACTGGCGCCAGCTCGCTCCAACCGCTGCGGTCGCTTTACGCTGGATGGTATGGGCCTTAACACCATTTGTCTGGTTCTCTGAGCAAATCACCAAGCGCCTGGCTCGCAACCACGTAGCGCCTAAGATGCGTGATGAGTTATCCGCGATGGCGATTCTTGCTCGTGAAAGCGGCGAGTTTGCAGAAGGCGAATCAAAAATTCTGAGTAACCTGCTTGGCATTCAAGATGTGCCCGTTACTCAGGTGATGACGCCTCGCCCGGTGGTATTCCGTGTCAACGCGACTAAGACGATTGACCAGTTTTTAGAGAAACACAAAGATACGCCATTCTCTCGACCTTTGATTTATAGCGAGCAGAAAGACAACATCATCGGCTTTGTGCACCGCTTGGAGCTGTTTAAACTGCAACAGTCTGGCAGCGGTCAGAAGAAGCTTGGTGAGGTGATGCGTCCTATTCAGGTGGTTCTGAATAATACAGCGCTACCGAGAGTCTTCGACCAAATGATGACTCACCGCCTGCAATTGGCACTTGTGGTTGACGAGTACGGCACTGTACAAGGCTTGGTGACGCTGGAAGATATCTTTGAGCACCTCGTAGGCGAAGAGATCATCGATGAAGCAGACAAAAGTACAGACATGCAAGAACTGGCGTACCAGCGCTGGGAAAACTGGAAAGAGAAGTACGGCGTAATTGAAAGCCGAGATGATGACGAAGAAGAGACCCCACTGGAGAATCAGGAAACAAAGCCTGAACCAACCGAGGCAACGAAGCCAGACTCCAAGTAGTTTCAGTATTTATCGGCATACACAGCAAAAAGGCATCCAGTAGGATGCCTTTTTCATATTCTTCGTAGAGGAGTTATAACGCAATACCTATATTGCTAACGCCCTCTTCTCGTAACTCTTCACGCAGATCTTTAATCAAACCGATGTCGCGCTCTGCTGCCTCGCGTAATGGACGGAAAATCGCCCACTGAACATCCCATTCTTCACATACAGCTTGGTTTTCTTTTTGATTGTCGTTCGTGATTGGCTCACTCCCTTGAGCTTGCTCAAGATCCGCAACAGTTTGTACCGACTGTTGGCTCACTTTAATCATTGAGTCAAAAAGGTAGTCGCGATCCAACAGACCATGCAGCAGTGTAGACAACGCCTGACACGCATCCATTGCTGGGTATACACCGTAAAAATCAAACTCATCGGCACTTGGGAATAACTCTTCTAGTTTTTCTAACTGACGCTCAAAGTTCACTTTCGCGCTCTTAACTGTCAGAATTTCCCATACACTATCAAGAATCGCTCGGTAAGCGCGCGGTTCCGCAAATTCTGTATTCTCACAAAACATTGCGTAGTTTGGATACATGCGCTCGCACAGACACGCCATAAAGGTAATTTGTTGCCAAGGTTCTAGTTTTTCCAAACGAACCTGAAGAGGATTCTTAAGCATAGTCACTCAATCATTGAAGAAAAAAACAGCGAAAGTGTACTTGATTCATCACAGGGAAAAAAGTTAATGCCGCAACCAAATAAGATTTTCCTGCTCTCAGAGCATCAAAGCACCTACCAAACATTGTTGGCAGAGAAAAACCTGCCTGATCTTAGCCTTACGGATAACCCGAATGACGCTCAAATAGTTCTGGCGGATCCACCTCTGCTATCACAAAGGTTAGACGAGTTTTCAAAACTTGACTGGGTACAATCCACGTTTGCAGGCGTAAACACCTTGATGTCGCCTGAGTTACGTCAGGATTATACTCTCACAAATGTACGAGGCATCTTTGGCCCACTCATTGCCGAATATGTGATTGGCTACTGTATTAGCCACTATCGTCACTTTAGCCTTTACCACCACCAGCAACAGAGTCGGCAGTGGCAGCCACACCTCTATACTTCTCTGCAAAGTAAAAAGATGGTCATTCTCGGCACTGGCAGCATAGGCAGTTACTTAGCCAAAACGGTTAGAACCATGGGAATAGAGACCATCGGTGTTAATCGCACCGGTATTCCAACCTCAGGTGGGGAATTTAACCAGACTTTTCATATCAATGAACTTACGAGCGCCCTTAAGCAAGCAGACATCGTCGTCAACACCTTGCCAAGTACACCAGAGACCCTTTACCTGCTTAATAGCGAAACGCTCTGTCATCTAAACCAAGCCATACTGATTAATGTCGGACGCGGGGATGTGCTCGAGGACAAGGGACTCTTACTGGCAATTAAAAACCGCTGGATAGAACACGCGATTCTGGATGTTTTTGAGCAAGAACCACTTCCCAAGGAGCATCCTTTCTGGAGATTGCCGCAAATTACGCTCACACCGCACATTGCCGCTCTCAGCTTCCCGGAACAAGTAGTGGAGATATTTGCCGAGAATTACCTAAACTGGCGAGATGGATTCACACTCAACTACCAAGTCGATTTCGATAAAGGATATTAAATCGTTCATGTCACTAGACGCACTACTGAAGCAAGTTAGAGCCTGTCAGCTTTGCGCCAGCGATTTACCGCTAGGCGCAAACCCTGTCGTACAAGCGGCAAAAGAAGCCCGATTACTGATTATTGGTCAGGCTCCTGGTACTCGGGTCCACAACACATCCATTCCATGGAATGACCCAAGTGGTGACCGGCTACGTCAGTGGCTAGATATCGATAAGGACACCTTCTACGACCCGACCAAAGTTGCCATTATTCCAATGGGGTTTTGTTATCCGGGTAAGGGACGATCCGGAGACCTGCCGCCACGTAAGGAATGCGCGCCAGCCTGGCACCAAAAGCTGCTGCAACAGCTGCCAAATATCGAACTGACATTACTCATCGGCCAATATTCACAGAACTACTACCTGACTAATAAGCCCAAAACACTGACCGAAACGGTTCAACATTGGCAAGATTGGGAACCGGACTTTATCCCTCTACCTCACCCTTCACCACGCAATACGTTATGGCTTAAAAAGAACCCATGGTTTGAGGCAAACGTCGTCCCTTACCTGCAAAGTCGCATTCATTCGATGCTTTAGGTTACCTATGATCTAAATACTGCTTTACCTGTACAGAGCAAAAAGACACAAGCAGACCAATAATATAAACAATTGTTTTAATTAAAAATAAAACATTACTCTCAGATTGTGGAGTAATTAGATCATAGTAGGCCAAATACTATAAGAGCTGTACATCGGTAAATTTCAGGCAAAAAAATACCGGCAATAGATGCCGGTATAGATTTCAAAAAATAGAGATTATTTGTGGTACGGCTTAGATAACTCGTGTACCGCGTCCACAAATACGCCTGCGTTTTCTGGCGGAACATCTAGGTGAATGCCGTGGCCAAGGTTAAACACATGGCCTGTGCCCGCATCGCCAAAACCTTCCAGGATGTCAGCAACTTCTTCACGGATACGCTCAGGTGATGCGTAAAGCATTGATGGGTCCATATTGCCTTGCAATGCGACTTTGTCACCGATGCGTGCTTTCGCGTCTGCGATGTTGATCGTCCAGTCCAGGCCAACTGCATCACAGCCTGTTGCTGCGATTTGCTCTAGCCACATGCCACCATTCTTAGTGAATAGCGTTACTGGTACGCGACGACCGTCATTTTCACGAATCAGGCCATCAACGATCTTGTGCATGTATTGCAGTGAGAACAAGTTGTAGTCACGAGGAGTCAGCACACCGCCCCATGTATCAAATACCATCACCGATTGCGCACCCGCTTTGATTTGTGCATTCAGGTATTCAATGACGCTGTCAGCAAGCTTATCAAGCAATAGATGCAGTGTTTGTGGCTCTGCGTACATCATCTTCTTGATCTTAGTAAACGCTTTTGAGCTACTACCCTCAACCATGTATGTCGCGAGTGTCCATGGGCTGCCCGAGAAACCAATCAGTGGCACTTCACCCTTTAGGTCTTTACGGATCTGACGCACTGCGTTCATCACGTATTGCAGCTCACCTTCTGGATCTGGAAGACCAATTTTTTCCACGTCTGCTTTGCAAGTGATTGGGTTATCAAACACCGGGCCTTCACCCGCAGCAAAGCGCAGACCAAGTCCCATTGCATCAGGGATCGTCAGGATATCTGAGAACAAGATTGCTGCATCAAGAGGAAAACGGCGTAGAGGTTGAAGCGTTACTTCAGACGCCAGCTCCGCATTTTTACACAAAGACATGAAATCGCCCGCTTGTGCACGTGTTGCTTTGTATTCTGGTAGGTAACGACCTGCCTGACGCATCATCCATACTGGCGTGTAATCTACAGGCTCTTTTAGTAGTGCACGTAGATAACGATCATTTTTTAATTCAGTCATTCCGTAATTCCAATTGTTAGGCTTTCTTTGAAAGGGAGTATTCTATCACTGATTTGAAGCCAATAGCTGTGTGCTTTGCAACCTGGATCATGTTATCAACTTTTAAATCAATGCTTAATTTGCACCCAATCCGTATCAGTGTTAAAAATTTGTTCGCTAGCGAAAACTACAATTATAAACTGAGTACCCAGTACTCGGCATCTCATAACGACATCTTACTTACCCCCTCCCTCTCGGAGGGTTTTTTTTATCTATTTGCCCAGGTGATTAGCTTTAATATTTTGCAGAGTTTGCTCTATTAACGCTCGAGCAATCGTGCCTTTTGGAGCGACATCTGGCATGTCATCAGCATTAAACCACTGAGCATCTGATAATTCCGTATAATCGGGGCTTAATTCTCCAGACTCATAGTCGGCCAGAAATGCCATCATCATGCTGGATGGAAACGCCCAAGGTTGGCTGCCGAAGTAACGAATATTTTTTACGTATACACCGGTTTCTTCATGTATTTCGCGCGCAACACACTCTTCTAGCGTCTCTCCGACCTCCAGAAAGCCCGCTATGACGGTATACATACCATTTCGATGTCTTGGGTGCTGCGCTAATAAAATCTGCTTATCTTTACGTACAGCGACGATAATGCATGGGAAGATGCGTGGGTAGTGTAGCGTTCTGCACTCGCCACATTGCATTGCGAGCTGATTATTATTGATGAAGTTCCTACCACCACATTGAGGACAAAAACGCAGACTTTGCGTCATGTGGCCATACTGAATAGCCTTACTTAGCAGCAAAAAGAGCACCTCAGGGAAATGCAGGCAATCTCGCAATGAAGTCATCGGTAAGTCTTGCTCAAGATCGGCCAGGTTTATCCACATAACCGGATGTTGTTGATACTCACCAATTTTTCTTGCACTCGCCTCTGGCAATGCGAACTGTTCCGCAGAACCAAAAGGAACAGCACCATCCACCAGCCAAATTTCACTTCCTGAAACAACACACCAATGCGCATTTTCTACGCGGTTAACATCACCTTTTCTTAACATGACACCCTCCCTTTGCTTGAAGTTCAACCATTTTACTGGCAATCTAATTTCATACTAGAGTTTATCGTTAGGTAAATATGAAACTATAAATTTTAGTAAGGACAAGAGTTTGTAATAACTTTACTAACTTTGCTATGCAAAGGATACGTTTGCCAAATGGCGAACCGATCATGAGGGCATGGTCATGCTAAAAAAATTCAAACAAACACAAGACCAGTGGGGTGGCTCCAGTGATGTCATTGATCATTGGTTAGAAACGAGACAATCGCTGATCGTTGAATACTGTAAGCTTGCAGCGCTGCAACCTTGTTCGAAAACTAACGTGATTGAACTTCCTACCCCTTCCGAGCTGCAAAACTTCTGCCAACACCTGGTCGACTATATCTCTGAAGGCCATTTCAAAATTTACGATATGGTCATGGATCGATGGAAATCGACCGGCTTTATCGTGACAGACGAAATCAATCAGACGTACGGAAAAATCGTCATTACGACTGAGCCACTGCTGAACTTTAACGATAAATACTCTGAAGTAACAGAAGACGACGAGTTACCAGACTTTAACTCGGATATGTCCCTGGTAGGAGAGATTCTTGAGACTCGTTTCGAAGTAGAAGATCAATTGATTCAACAGATCTCTGATAGTTTAGCAATGCCACCAGGGGCTTAAACGAACTCTGGCTAATCTATAGCAGCTATTGAAATGAAGGGTTGATGTGAAAGCATCAATCCTTTTTTGTTTAGGACGGTACATAAATATTAAAAAAGGCACCCGAGGGTGCCTTTTTTCGCTCTTAACGATGACTCGTCAGAGGCTTATTCTTCAGAAGAGAAGCCAGCGTTTAGAAGTGCTGCCAGGTTATCCGTTGCTTGTTCAGCAGACGGGCCTTCTTGCGCTTCAGTACGTTTAGCTTGACGCTCTTGGTGGTATGCGAAACCAGTACCAGCTGGGATCAGACGACCAACAATTACGTTCTCTTTCAGACCACGTAGGTCATCACGCTTACCAGAAACCGCAGCTTCTGTTAGTACGCGAGTTGTCTCCTGGAACGATGCCGCAGAGATGAACGACTCAGTCGCTAGAGACGCTTTGGTAATACCTAGAAGTTCACGTTCGAAACGCGCAGGCTCTTTGCCTTCAGCTTCTAGATTACGGTTAGCAATCTTAACTTGTGAGTATTCTACTTGCTCACCAGGTAGGAACTCAGAATCACCAGCAAATGTGATAGTACACTTACGTAGCATTTGACGAACGATAGTCTCAATGTGCTTATCGTTAATCTTAACGCCTTGTAGACGGTAAACTTCTTGTACTTCGTTAGCGATGTACTGAGTTACCGCGTGTACGCCACGTAGACGTAGGATGTCATGTGGAGACTCTGGACCATCAGCGATTACATCACCACGCTCAACCTTCTCACCTTCGAAAACGTTAAGCTGACGATGCTTAGGAATCATCTCTTCGTATGCTTCACCGCTGTCGCGAGTGATCACTAGACGACGCTTACCTTTGGTCTCTTTACCGAAGCTAACTGTACCTGTGTGTTCAGCAAGGATCGCAGGCTCTTTAGGCTTACGTGCTTCGAACAGGTCAGCAACGCGTGGAAGACCACCGGTGATATCTTTGTTACCGCCAGATTTCTGAGGAATACGTGCAAGTGTTGCACCTACGCCTACTGCTGCGCCATCTTCGATGTTTACAATCGCTTTACCAGGTAGGAAGTAGTGAGCTGGCATATCTGTACCAGGGATCATTACATCATTACCTTGCTCATCAACAAGTTTGATAGCTGGACGCATATCTTTACCTGCAGATGGACGCGCTGCTGCGTCAGTTACTTCGCTTGAAGATAGACCTGTTAGGTCATCTGTTTGGCGAGAAACTGTTACACCGTCGATCATGTCTACGAACTGGATGCGACCCGCTACTTCAGTGATGATTGGTAGTGTGTGCGCTTCCCAGTTAGCTACAGTTTCACCAGCTTGAACTGTGTCACCGTCGCCTTTGCTTAGTAGTGTACCGTAAGGCAGTTTGTGCTTCTCTTTAGTACGGCCAAACTCATCAATGATGGTTAGTTCAGTCGCACGAGAAGTGATAACGATCTTACCGTCATCTGCCACTACTGATTTAGCGTTGTGTAGCTTGATAGAACCGTTGTTCTTCGCTTGAACGCTGTTTTCTGCTGCTGCTGTCGATGCCGCACCACCGATGTGGAACGTACGCATCGTAAGCTGTGTACCCGGCTCACCGATAGACTGAGCAGCGATAACGCCTACTGCTTCACCTTGGTTCACTAGGTGACCACGTGCTAGGTCACGACCGTAACACTGAGCACAACAACCGAAGTCAGAATCACAAGTAACAACAGAACGTACTTTCATGCTGTCTACTGAGTTCTCTTCCATGATTTGACACCACTTCTCATCGATCAGGGTGTTACGTGGAATAAGAACATCTTCAGTACCAGGTTTTAGAACGTCTTCAGCAACTACACGACCTAGAGCTAGCTCAGAAAGTGCAACTTTAACATCACCACCCTCGATATGAGGCATCATGTCAACACCCTCATGAGTGCCACAGTCATGTTCAGTTACAACAACGTCTTGAGCAACGTCTACTAGACGACGAGTTAGGTAACCCGAGTTCGCTGTTTTCAGTGCCGTATCCGCAAGACCCTTACGAGCACCGTGCGTTGAGATAAAGTACTGAAGTACGTTTAGACCTTCTTTAAAGTTCGCTGTGATCGGCGTTTCGATGATTGAACCATCTGGACGCGCCATCAGACCACGCATACCCGCAAGCTGACGAATCTGTGCTGCAGAACCACGAGCACCTGAGTCGGCCATCATGTAGATGCTGTTGAACGACTCTTGTTGTTCCTCTTCACCGTCACGGTTAACTACCGTTTCAGATGACAGGTTCTCCATCATTGCTTTCGCAACGCGGTCGTTGGTCGATGCCCAGATATCGATAACTTTGTTGTAGCGTTCGCCCGCAGTAACAAGACCAGATTGGTACTGTTCCTGGATTTCACGTACTTCTTCTTCCGCTTCTGCGATTTCAGTGTACTTAGCTGGCGGTACAACCATATCGTCGATACCAACAGATACACCAGATAGTGCTGCGTAAGCAAAACCTGCGTACATGATTTGGTCAGCGAAGATTACTGTGTCTTTCAGACCTAGCTTACGGTACGCCTCGTTAAGTAGGTTAGAGATTTGTTTCTTACCTAGCTTTTGGTTAACGATGCTGTACGGAAGACCAGCTGGCACGATTTGCCAAAGCATTGCACGACCGATAGTGGTATCAACCATACCAGTAGATGTTGTGCTGTTGCCATCTTCGTCTACGACTGTTTCAGTAATACGTACTTTAACGCGTGCGTGAAGTTCAGCTTGTTTAGTGCGGTATGCTTTCTCAGCCTCTGCTGGGCCAGAAAGGTACATGCCTTCACCTTTCACGTTGATCTTTTCACGAGTCATGTAGTACAGACCCAATACAACGTCCTGAGAAGGTACGATGATCGGATCACCTGACGCTGGCGACAGAATGTTGTTTGTCGACATCATCAGAGTACGAGCTTCAAGCTGTGCCTCTAGAGTTAGAGGTACGTGAACCGCCATTTGGTCACCATCGAAGTCCGCGTTGTACGCCGCACACACAAGTGGGTGTAGCTGAATCGCTTTACCTTCGATTAGTACTGGTTCGAACGCCTGGATACCTAGACGGTGAAGTGTAGGTGCACGGTTCAATAGTACTGGGTGTTCACGGATTACTTCGTCCAGGATATCCCAAACAACCGCTTCTTCACGCTCTACCATTTTCTTAGCAGCTTTGATTGTAGTCGCAAGACCACGAGTCTCTAGCTTGCTGTAGATGAATGGTTTGAATAGCTCAAGTGCCATCTTCTTAGGAAGACCACACTGGTGTAGACGAAGGTATGGACCTACTGTGATTACAGAACGGCCAGAGTAGTCTACACGTTTACCTAGAAGGTTCTGACGGAAACGACCTTGTTTACCCTTGATCATATCAGCAAGAGATTTCAGAGGACGCTTGTTCGAACCTGTGATCGCACGACCACGACGACCGTTATCTAGTAGCGCATCAACAGACTCTTGCAGCATACGTTTTTCGTTACGTACGATGATGTCCGGAGCCGCTAGCTCTAGAAGACGCTTCAAACGGTTGTTACGGTTGATCACACGACGGTATAGATCGTTTAGATCAGAAGTCGCAAAACGACCGCCATCTAGTGGTACTAGAGGACGTAGATCTGGCGGAAGTACAGGAAGTACAGTCAGGATCATCCACTCTGGGTTATTACCAGATTGAATAAACGCTTCTACCAGCTTCAAACGCTTAGTAACTTTCTTACGCTTAGTTTCAGAGTTAGTCGTTTCTAACTCTTCGCGCATTTGTTCCGCTTCAGCGTGCATATCCATAGAACCTAGAAGGTCCTTGATAGCTTCTGCACCCATCTTAGCAGTGAACTCGTCGCCCCACTCTTCTAGACGGTCTAGATACTCTTCTTCAGTAAGCATCTGACTCTTTTCTAGATCAGTCATACCTGGTTCAGTTACTACGTACATTTCGAAGTAAAGAACACGTTCGATATCACGTAGAGGGATATCCATTAGTAGACCGATACGAGACGGTAGCGATTTTAGGAACCAGATGTGAGCTACTGGTGAAGCAAGCTCGATGTGGCCCATACGGTCACGACGAACTTTAGTTTGTGTAACTTCTACACCACACTTCTCACAGATAACACCACGGTGCTTCAGGCGCTTGTATTTACCACAAAGACATTCGTAGTCTTTAACTGGACCAAAAATACGCGCACAGAACAGACCATCGCGTTCAGGTTTGAACGTACGATAGTTGATCGTTTCAGGTTTTTTAACTTCACCGAAAGACCATGAACGGATCATGTCTGGTGAAGATAGACCGATTTTGATTGCATCAAACTCTTCGGTCTTATGCTGTGCTTTTAGAAAGTTTAATAAGTCTTTCACAATCAGCTCCTGTAAGGAGTTAAAAGCAGCCAGCCAAGCGCTAGCTGCTTTCTACCAGATAATCACTTTTCTCAAATGAGAAAGGGATTACTCTTCGTCTTCTAGCTCGATGTTGATACCTAGCGAGCGAATCTCTTTCAACAATACGTTGAACGATTCTGGCATACCAGGTTCCATGCTGTGGCTTCCGTCTACGATGTTCTTGTACATCTTAGTACGGCCGTTAACGTCATCCGACTTAACAGTTAGCATTTCTTGTAGCGTGTAAGCAGCACCGTATGCTTCTAGTGCCCATACTTCCATCTCACCGAAACGCTGACCACCGAACTGAGCTTTACCACCAAGTGGTTGCTGAGTTACTAGGCTGTACGAACCAGTTGAACGAGCGTGCATCTTGTCATCAACAAGGTGGTTCAGTTTCAGCATGTACATGTAACCAACAGTTACAGGACGCTCAAACGCATCACCTGTGCGACCATCAAACAGCGTTAGCTGACCAGATGTTGGTAGGTCTGCTAGTTTTAGAAGCTCTTTGATTAGATGCTCAGAAGCACCGTCAAATACTGGCGTCGCGATTGGTAGACCGCCACGCAGGTTCTTGATCAGTGTACGAACTTCATCATCAGACAGAGAAGCAACGTCTACTTTCTGGCGAGTCTCACCTAGATCGTAAACTTTTTGTAGGAACTCGCGGAATTTCGCCAGTTCTTGCTGCTCTTTAACCATCTGGTTGATCTTGTCACCGATACCTTTCGCTGCCAGACCTAAGTGAACTTCTAGGATCTGACCGATGTTCATACGCGAAGGTACACCCAGTGGGTTAAGTACGATGTCTACAGGCTGACCTTTTTCATCGTATGGCATGTCTTCAACAGGGTTGATCTTAGAGATTACACCCTTGTTACCGTGACGACCGGCCATCTTATCACCAGGCTGGATACGACGTTTAACCGCTAGGTAAACCTTAACGATCTTCAGTACGCCAGGTGCTAGATCATCACCTTGAGTGATCTTACGACGCTTAGTTTCGAACTTCTTATCGAAGTCAGCTTTTAGCTCGTCCCACTGCTCAGCAAGTTGCTCTAGCTGAGTTTGTAGTGCGTCATCTTCCAGCGTTAGCTCTAGCCACTTCTTACGTTCAGTAGACTCTAGTTTCGCTTCAGAGTAACCGCCTTCAATCAGAACAGCTTTAACACGGTTTAGAAGGCCACCCTCAAGAATCTGGAATTCTTCAGTTAGGTCTTTCTTCGCTTCTTTAAGCTGCATCTGTTCGATTTCAAGCGCACGCTTGTCTTTCTCTACGCCATCGCGAGTGAAGACTTGAACGTCGATGATCGTACCTGATACAGAGTTCGGTACACGTAGTGACGTATCTTTAACATCAGATGCTTTTTCACCGAAGATCGCACGTAGTAGCTTCTCTTCAGGAGTCAGCTGAGTTTCACCTTTAGGTGTTACTTTACCAACCAGGATGTCGCCACCCTTAACTTCAGCACCAATGTAAACGATACCTGACTCGTCTAGTTTAGACAGAGCAGATTCACCTACGTTTGGAATATCCGCTGTGATCTCTTCAGAGCCCAGCTTAGTATCACGTGCCACACAAGTCAGTTCTTGAATGTGGATTGTCGTGAAGCGGTCTTCTTGAACTACGCGCTCAGATACTAAGATCGAGTCTTCGAAGTTGTAACCGTTCCAAGGCATGAACGCGATACGCATGTTTTGACCAAGCGCTAGCTCACCAAGGTCTGTTGAAGGACCATCAGCAAGTACGTCGCCGCGTGATACAGGTTCACCTGGCATCACACATGGGCGCTGGTTAATACATGTGTTCTGGTTAGAACGTGTGTATTTAGTCAGGTTGTAGATGTCGATACCAGCTTCGCCTGGTACTAGCTCTTCTTCGTTCACTTTAACAACGATACGAGAAGCATCTACTGACTGGATTACACCACCACGTTTCGCAACTGCAGTTACACCTGAGTCAACGGCTACGTTACGTTCAATACCAGTACCAACAAGCGGTTTGTCAGCTTTCAGTGTTGGAACTGCCTGACGTTGCATGTTCGCACCCATCAATGCACGGTTCGCATCATCGTGTTCTAGGAACGGGATAAGCGATGCAGCGATAGATACAACCTGGTTTGTCGCAACGTCCATGTACTGAGCGTGCTCACGAGGGTGTAGACCAGATTCACCTTTCTGACGAGCTGTGATCAGCTCATCTGCAAACGTACCTTCTTCAGTCAACGCAGCGTTAGCCTGTGCGATAACGAATTGGCCTTCTTCGATTGCAGATAGGTAATCTACTTCGTCTGTAACAACGCCATCTACAACGCGACGGTATGGAGTCTCTAGGAAACCGTACTCGTTACAACGCGCAAACGCAGATAGAGAGTTGATCAGACCGATGTTTGGACCTTCAGGCGTTTCGATAGGACATAGACGACCGTAGTGAGTTACGTGTACGTCACGTACTTCGAAGCCAGCACGTTCACGAGTTAGACCGCCAGGACCCAATGCAGAAATACGACGCTTGTGCGTTACTTCTGATAACGGGTTGTTTTGGTCCATGAACTGTGAAAGCTGTGAAGAGCCAAAGAATTCTTTAACTGCTGCAGAAATTGGCTTCGCGTTGATCAGGTCTTGAGGCATAACAGCATCAAGATCGCCTAGGCTTAGACGCTCTTTAACTGCACGCTCAACACGTACTAGACCTACACGGAACTGGTTCTCAGCCATTTCGCCTACAGAACGGATACGACGGTTGCCTAGGTGGTCGATATCGTCCACTTCGCCTTTACCGTTACGGATCGCGATAAGCTTCTTCATCACTTCGACGATATCAGTTTCGTCCAGTGTGCCTTGCTCTTGAGCATCTTCACGACCGATAGAGCTGTTGAACTTCATACGACCAACAGTCGATAGATCGTAACGCTCTTCAGAGAAGAATAGGCTTTCGAATAGTGCTTCTGCAGCTTCTTTTGTTGGCGGCTCACCAGGGCGCATCATGCGGTAGATTTCTACCAATGCAGAAATACGATCAACAGTGCTGTCGATACGTAGTGTTTCTGACATGAACGGACCGTGGTCTAGATCGTTCGTAAACAGAACTTCTAGCGCTTTGTGGCCAGCCTGAGATAGGTTCGCTAGTGCTTCCAGGCTGATTTCCTGGTTAGCAGTAACAATGATCTCGCCTGTTGCTTCGTTGATGTAATCTTTCGATGCAACTTTACCAACGATGTACTCAACTGGTACTTCGATGTGATCAACGCCATCTTTTTCTAGTTGGCGGATATGACGAGCCGTTACGCGACGACCTTGCTCAACGTAAACTTTACCATCTGCTTCGATGTCGAATGACGCAGTTTCACCGCGTAGACGATCAGGAACCAACTCCATCAGTAGAGTTTGGTCTTTCACTTCGAAGTTCACTTTCTCGAAGAAGATATCTAGGATTTCTTCAGTCGATTTACCTAGTGCACGAAGGATGATCGATGCTGGTAGCTTACGACGGCGGTCGATACGTACGTACAGGTTATCCTTAGGATCAAACTCGAAATCAAGCCATGAACCACGGTAAGGAATAACACGTGCGTTGTATAAAACTTTACCTGATGAGTGGGTCTTACCCTTATCGCTGTCGAAGAACACGCCTGGGCTTCGGTGCAGCTGGGATACGATAACCCTCTCGGTACCGTTGATTACGAAGGTACCATTGTCTGTCATGAGTGGAATTTCACCCATGTAGACTTCTTGTTCTTTAATGTCTTTTACAGTACCTGCTGGCGCGTCTTTATCAAAGATAACTAGGCGTAGTTTTACACGTAGTGGCTTTGAGTAAGTTACACCGCGGATTTGACATTCTTTAACGTCAAAAACTGGCTCACCAAGACGGTAGCTAACGTATTGCAGCTCAGAATTGCCGTTGTAGCTCTGAATTGGAAATACAGAACGGAAAGCGGCTTCAAGACCGTATTGACCTTCAGGATCCTGTTCGATAAATTTGTCGAACGAATCGAGCTGGATCGATAGCAGGTATGGAATGTCCAAAACTTGTGGACGAGTACCAAAGTCCTTACGGATGCGCTTTTTCTCGGTATAAGAGTAAACCATGGGGTTCCTCAGCTCGCTGATAAGTGACCCAAACTGTCCGCCCGCTCCTAGTTACTTAAGGGGGGGTAAGGGACAGTGACTAAATAGCTGTTTACTGTAGTGACATTTCATTTCGATAGAATGAAATGTTTTTTGCATGGGTATAAGGCGCTTAAACAGCGGGAAAATTCACCTATACCCTACAGCGCAAAAAGGCCGGTGGTTAAAAAACCACCAGCCAATTAGCCGTTAGGCTAAGAAACTATGCAATAATTACTTAACAGCAACAGTTGCACCAGCTTCTTCTAGCTGAGCTTTAAGAGCGTCAGCTTCTGCTTTGTCAACACCTTCTTTAAGAGGTGCTGGAGCGCCGTCTACAAGAGCTTTAGCTTCTTTAAGACCTAGGCCAGTTGCGCCACGTACTGCTTTGATTACAGCAACTTTGTTACCGCCAGCAGCTTCTAGGATTACGTCGAATTCAGTTTGCTCAGCAGCAGCTTCGCCTGCAGCAGCACCGCCAGCTACAACAGCAGCAGCAGCAGAAACACCGAATTTCTCTTCCATTGCTTCGATTAGTTCAACAACTTGCATTACAGACATTTCTGCAACTGCGTCTAGGATTTGCTCGTTAGTAATAGACATAACAATTCTCTTTTAAGTCAACAATAAGTTTATTAAGCAACCAGTAAAAAGCAAGGCTTACGCCGCTGCTTCTTCTTTTTGATCGCGGATAGCAGCGAAGGTACGTACCAGCTTGCCAGCAGAAGCTTCTTTCATGCACATCATTAGGCGTGCGATTGCTTCGTCGTAAGTTGGTAGTGTCGCTAGTACTTCAGCGTCAGTTAGCGCGCCTTCAAATGCAGCAGCTTTGATCTCGAAGTCTTTGTTCTCTTTAGCGAAGTCTTTGAAAAGACGCGCTGCAGCACCTGGGTGCTCGTTAGAGAACGCGATTAGAGTAGGACCAGTGAAAGTGTCAGTTAGACACTCGTACTCAGTACCTTCAACCGCACGACGAGCAAGTGTGTTACGAACAACTCTCATGTAAACACCAGCTTCACGAGCTTGTTTACGTAGAGAAGTCATCGCGCCAACTTGAACGCCACGAGAATCAGCTACAACTGCAGAAAGTGCACCACTGGCAGCTTCGTTGACTTCAGCAACAATTGCTTTTTTGTCTTGAAGGTTTAAAGCCATCTTGGATTTACTCCTGGTTGTCGTTACACCACTCACTATCATCACGACAGTGAGAGCTATTTAGGTGCTTCCCAGAAGAAAGTTAACTATTAAAATATAGAGCTTTCTGTCAGTTCGGGCACCATCTACGTAGGGCAATTAAGTTTGTAAATTAACAAACACCTACGGTCTTGGACGGAGACTGGGTCTTAATTCAATTCGAACTAGGAGACAGTTCAAAGAACCAAAGTTCAGCCCCAACCACAAATATTAGGCGCAAAATTATACACTAATTTTGCACCTAAGCAAATAAATTATGCTTGAGTGTTCAGGCTAGCCTGATCAACAGCAACACCAGCACCCATAGTAGTAGAGATGCTTACTTTCTTCAGGAAAGTACCTTTCGCTGAAGATGGCTTAGCTTTCTTAAGAGCGATTAGAAGAGACTCTAGGTTCTCTTTGATCTGCTCTGCAGAGAAGTTAGCTTTACCGATAGTAGTGTGGATGATGCCGTTTTTGTCGTTACGGTAACGAACCTGACCAGCTTTAGCGTTCTTAACTGCTTCAGCAACGTTAGGAGTTACAGTACCAACTTTAGGGTTTGGCATTAGACCGCGAGGACCTAGGATAGTACCTAGTTGACCTACAACGCGCATTGCATCTGGAGAAGCAACAACTACGTCAAAGTTCATTTCGCCTTTCTTCACTTGCTCAGCAAGATCTTCCATACCAACGATGTCTGCGCCAGCTTCTTTAGCTGCTTCAGCGTTTGCACCTTGAGTGAACACTGCAACGCGGATTTCGCGGCCAGTACCGTGAGGTAGTACAGTTGCACCACGTACGTTCTGGTCAGATTTACGAGCATCGATGCCTAGGTTAACAGCAACGTCTACAGACTCAACGAATTTAGCAGTCGCTAGTTCTTGAAGAAGAGCAACAGCTTCGTTGATTTCGTATTCTTTAGTTACGTCAACTTTTTCGCGGATTACGCGCATGCGCTTAGTTAGTTTTGCCATGATCTTAACCCTCTACCACTAGGCCCATTGAACGAGCAGTACCAGCGATTGAGCGTTTCATCGCTTCGATGTCAGCACCAGTCATATCAGCAGCTTTAGTTTCTGCGATTTCTTGGATTTGAGCGTCAGTTACAGTACCAACTTTTTCAGTGTTTGGACGACCTGAACCAGACTTAACGCCAGCAGCTTTCTTAAGTAGAACAGCAGCAGGTGGAGTCTTAGTTACGAACGTGAAAGAACGGTCGTTGTAAACAGTGATAACTACTGGAGTCGGTAGACCTTTCTCGATAGATTCTGTTTTCGCGTTGAACGCTTTACAGAATTCCATGATGTTAACACCGTGTTGACCTAGTGCAGGACCTACTGGTGGACTAGGGTTAGCCATACCAGCAGCAACTTGTAGCTTGATGTAAGCTTCAACTTTCTTAGCCATGATAATTCCTAAATTTGGGTACTAGCGCTAATCACAGATCAGCTCCCCGTTTGTGTAAGATACTTTTTACTTCACTAGAAGTAAAAAGGCGCGAAATTATAGTAATAATTCGCGCCTTATACAACCCTAAAAAGGTGATTTTTTATACTCTTTAAATTAAGAGTCTTAGTCTAGTTTTTCAACCTGACCAAATTCAAGCTCAACTGGTGTTGCACGACCAAAGATCGATACAGACACTTTCAGGCGGCTCTTCTCGTAATCCACTTCTTCAACAGTACCGTTGAAGTCAGCAAATGGACCTTCATTAACACGTACCACTTCACCCGCTTCGTACATAGTACGAGGACGTGGCGCTTCGCTCGCTTTCTCAAGACGGTTAAGAATCGCGTCAGCTTCTTTATCTGTGATAGGTGCAGGACGGTCCGAGGTACCACCAATGAAGCCCATGACACGCGGCACACTGCGTACAAGGTGCCATGATTCATCGTTCATAATCATCTGAACAAGGACGTAACCTGGGAAGAACTTACGCTCAGATTTGCGGCGCTGACCCGCGCGCATTTCTACTACTTCTTCAGTAGGAACTAGTACTTCACCGAATAGCTCTTCCATGCCGTGCATTTTGATATGCTCGCGCAGAGATTGAGCTACACGACCTTCAAATCCAGAGAAGGCTTGAACCACATACCAGCGTTTTTTTGGAGCTTCACTCATGAATTAAAACCCTCTATACCCCAGTCGCTAGAGCTACTAGACGAACCATAATTCCGTCAATACCCCATAGCGCTAGAGCCATTACAATACTTACAGCTAAAACGATCAGTGTTGTTTGCATGGTTTCTTGGCGAGTAGGCCAAACAACTTTACGTACTTCCATACGCGATTCTTTTGCAAAACTGATCGCTGCTTTACCTTTAGTCGTTGTTGCTGCAACGCCTAGAGCAGCTGCAATAAGAACAACAACACCTGCAGCGCGAATCACTACAGACATTTCACCATACAGGTAATTACCCACAACAGCGGCAGCTGCCAATACGAAAGCGACGATCCACTTGAACGTATCTGCTGCATTTGAGCTATCAGGAGTTTCAGCATTATTTGCTTTCATAAAACCAACCTGTTTCAAGTCTTAATATAGACGACAACAACCCCGCTGTTGCAGGGCAAACTCCAAATCGCTGAAAAAATCAGCGTACTCTTAATAAGATTAAGCCCGTTTGCTTAATCTTGCTCCACACTCAAGCAACTTCTGGACAAGAAAACAGCAAAAATTATGTTGAGTGCAGAAAAAGGGCATCAAATGATGCCCTTTTTGCTACTGGTTCGTCAAATCTAATTCAAGATTTTCCGATAGCATCCGTCTAATTCGCTATGAATTAGTCGAAGATCTTAGCAACAACACCAGCACCTACTGTACGGCCACCTTCACGGATCGCGAAACGTAGACCTT
>NZ_JAZDWA010000016.1:0-36335 GCF_036350715.1 Vibrio sp. YYF0003 | reverse complement strand
TCAACTAATTTTTCGTAGAAGCTTTTTACCTCTCCGACCCTGCTGAAGCCTTATCGCGTCTGCCGTGTCGGTGGATGGGCATTATAGGGAGTTACGATTGGAGCGCAACCCTTTTTTAGAAAAAAAACCAAAAAAACGAACACTCGATGATTATTTAATCAAAAACGCAAAAAAGAGGGTAATAAACCCTCTTTTTCATCGCATAAAAGCCGTATTTAAATGAAAGCGTACGCGTCTGCGTACATACGTTCGCTTTTGGCTTTCTTATTTTGAGTAAACTGTTCTCGAGCTGCGCCCGCCATTTCAAAGCGACCAGCAATATAGATATCATAGTCTTCCAGACTTTCGAAATCGTCACTGACTGCTTGAAGCACGTTTCCAACTTTACCTTGCCACTCAGCGGGAGCGTCTTCTACTACAGGAATAAAGTGCACGTTCGAAAACTTCTCTGAGATAGCGATAAGTTCATCTTTTGCGTATAACTGGCTTTCGTCACGAGCACCCCAGTATAAGTAGATTTCATTAGTCTTATTCTGTGCAACACAATGATCTAAGATCGAGCGTACGTAACTGAATCCTGTACCACCAGCGATCAGTAATAAAGAACGCGCACTATCTTCTTGAATCCAAGCGTCTCCATGAGGCGCATCAATTTCAATATCATCACCCGATTCTAATGCCGCTTTCATCGATTCTACGACTTCTATTGCGTAAGCGTTATGTTCTGCCGCACCAATGTGCAATTCCAGCTCACCTTCATGTCGGCAAGGGCTACTTGCGATAGAAAACGGGCGCTTGTCTTTCTCGCCCATCACAACCATAAGGTATTGGCCAGCTTTGAAAGACACTGGTGATTCTGGGTGAAGTAGAATTTGATAAGTATTACAAGCTAACGGCTGAATAGACTTTACTTTACATTGGATGGTCATGATGTCCCTCTCGCTTACTCATCAAAAGTAAGCACTAAATTACTTTCTGTATAGGCTTGGCAAGGAAATATCCAACCTTGCTGCTGTTCTTTGTCGGTTAACATGGGTTCCAGATGATAACTCACCTCGCCCGTTACCTTTTTACACATACACATGGCACAAGCGCCAACTCGGCAACGATGTGGGAAGCGAATATTATTGTTGAGCGCAGCTTCCAACACCGTCTCCCCAGCTTCAACCTCAAATGATATGTTTATAGGAAGAAGGAGGACTGTATGACTCATAGAATACCTAACTGGTCCCAAATCTCATCAATTTTAGCGACAAGTTTAGGATCTTTCTTAATTGGGATACCCCACTCGCGCGTTACCTCAGACTCAAACTTATTGGTCGCATCGAGCGCTAGTTTCGAACTGCTCGACGAGCTTCCCCGAAGTTGAATCGTATCTCTATCAGGATCCATGCGAGTCGTTACTGCCCAAATAATATCATTCCAATCCCGTGCATTAACGTCGTCATCACATAAAATGATGAACTTAATGTCTGTGTAGTCGGCAAAGTATGCCCACAGACTTTCAAGCAATGCATGGGATTGACCCGCTTCGTCTTTCTTCATTGTTACCACAGCGAACTGGTTGTTTGCCGTCGGAGGTAGATAGATATCGACAATGTCCGGACGAAGGGCTTTTAGTGAGTCTAAGTCTTCTTGAGTGATCGGTTTGCTCTCTGAAGGATTGACTTGCGTGCGAGTCGCCAACTCCGCTTCCCATTTTATGGTCGCATCGAGTCCCATTTTGGAGCCCAAACCAACAACCGGAGAAGCAAAATCCAGTGAGTCTATCGGCGTGTTATCAATCATTACCGTATCACGCACTGGGTCCATATGCTCAGACATGGCTTTCACCACGTCATTCCAGTCACGCGCATTTACCGACTCATCACACACAATCACAAACTTGGTGTACATAAACTGGCGTAAGAAAGACCAGACGCCCATCATGACGCGTTTCGCATGTCCCGGATATTGCTTCTTCAACGTCACGACCGCCATACGGTACGAACAACCTTCTGGCGGCAGATAGAAATCTTCTATCTCAGGAAACTGCTTTTGCAGAATAGGCACAAATACTTCGTTCAGTGCCACGCCCAGAACGGCGGGCTCATCGGGCGGACGGCCAGTGTAAGTGCTGTGATAAATTGGATCTTTACGCATGGTGATATGAGTAATGGTAAAGACATGATGCTTTTCTTTTTCGTTGTAGTAGCCAGTGTGATCGCCATACGGGCCTTCATCCGCAAACTCAGTCGGGTCGATGTAGCCTTCCATCACAATTTCCGCACTCGCTGGCACTTCCAGTTCGTTACTGATGGATTTGACGACTTCCGTTTTGCTGCCACGCAATAAGCCAGCAAAAGCATATTCTGATAACGTATCAGGTACTGGCGTTACCGCACCGAGAATAGTCGCAGGGTCCGCACCGAATGCCACCGAGACTGGGAATGGTTTCCCTGGATTGGTCTCCATCCAGTCACGAAGGTCTAACGCGCCACCACGGTGGGCAAGCCAACGCATGATGATTTTGTTTTTAGCGATTTTCTGCTGGCGGTAGATACCGAGGTTTTGGCGTTTTTTATTCGGCCCTTTGGTAACCGTCAAACCCCACGTCAATAATGGTGCTACGTCTTCTGCCCAGCAGCTCATCACCGGAATCTTATCCAAATCGACTTCGTCACCCTGCCACACGATTTCTTGGCAAGGCGCCTTACGCAGACGCTTAGCTGGCATATTCAAGACTTGCTTAAAGACAGGCAGCTTTTCTAGCGCATCTTTGAAGCCTTTTGGCGGCTCAGGCTCTTTGAGATAAGCCAACAGTTTACCGACTTCACGCAGTTCTTTTACGTCTTCACGTCCCATACCAATCGCGACCCTTTCCGGGGTGCCGAACAGGTTGGTTAAAACCGGAACATCGTAACCAATAGGGTTTTCGAATAATAATGCAGGACCACCAGCTCGCAGAGTACGATCGCTGATCTCTGTCATTTCATAAGCGGGATCAACAGGGTGAGTAATGCGCTTGAGTCGACCTTTCTGCTCCAGGTGATCAATATATTCGCGTAAATCCTTAAAACTCATAGGCCTTCATGACTACTGACTGATTAAACTTTTCGCAGTATAACAAATAGGAGGACACTAAGGTCCTCCTATTTTGTGTGGGTATAAGGATTGTATTACTGCAACACTTGCTCTATTTGACGGGCTTTAACCTGATAATTCCCCGTCACTAACTCTTTAAGCCAGCTTTGGTGGCCCTGTTGCGCTAACTCCCTCGCCACCAATGTTGCTTCTTCAGACAAAGCCATCTTAGTGATTAAAAACTGTTTCACTTCGGGGCTTAATGGATTCGCTTTGGTTAAAAGACCGATAGCATAAGGTTTGAGCGTTGGATTCACCGTTGAGTTCATTAACTGCTGCAATGAAAAAGCATCGCCTGCTTCTGCTAATCTCTCCAGCTCGGCATGGCTGTTGTAGTCCGCACGCATTCGCCACAATAAGTCGTACATCGACTGGTCCTGGCTCACTTGCGCTAAACGAGCAATGACGGCGGTGGACGGTAACCAACTGGTCACATCTATTTGAGTTAACTGTACGGTTAACGCATTTAACGCGCCGGGAGACAAGCTATCGAGTTCGCGAATCAATAATGCCTCACGAGCCTGTGTTTGTTGTGAAGTTCCTGCGGTTAACCACTGGCTGAGATCGAGCTCTTTTCGCTCCGCTTGTAGAACAAATTCTAGCGTGCTCTGGTCTTGCTTCCAGCGCTTGATCAAGCGGCTTGCAACGGCGGGAAAATTAAAAGCTGGCACAGTGAATTCGTAACCTTCACCACGCTCGAGTACTTGATAAGTGGGAGTAATACGGCTTTGCGATTCAACAAACAGCGCCATACGCGGCGTAAGAATCACGTCTTGCTGTTCTAGTTTTTCGAGTAAGCGGAAACGCACCACCTCTTGTTGAGGTAACGCCAGTCGATTGAGGGAAAATTTAAGCGAGTCAACCTCATCCCTGACAACATATTCTAGAAGTTCAGAGACCTTGGTTTGTATTTGGGTATCCTGAAGCCACTGTTCTACCACTGACTCCTGCATTTCCTTCGCAGGCGCGGTCATAGGTATGGTCACGAGTGACAAACTCAGGAGTAATGACGACAACATTCCTTGTTGCATGTTAACCTCCCGATAACATTAGTCCTCATTTTGAGGCTTCTATCGGTAGAAAGCAATAAAAAAGCCACCATAATTTATGGTGGCTTTTTCAAAATAAGAACTCAGTTGTTACTGACGACGCATCGCATCGAAGAATTCATCGTTCGTCTTCGTCATTGCTAGCTTATCGATGAGGAATTCCATTGCGTCGATTTCACCCATTGGATGAACAATCTTACGCAGAATCCACATTTTCTGCAGTTCGTCAGTCTTAGTCAGTAGCTCTTCACGACGAGTACCTGAGCGGTTGAAGTCAATCGCAGGGAAAACACGCTTCTCTGCAATCTTACGGTTCAGGTGCAATTCCATGTTACCTGTACCTTTAAATTCTTCGTAGATAACTTCATCCATCTTAGAACCAGTATCAACTAGCGCTGTTGCGATGATTGTTAAGCTACCGCCTTCTTCTACATTACGTGCTGCACCGAAGAAACGCTTAGGACGGTGCAGTGCGTTCGCATCCACACCACCTGTTAGTACTTTACCAGATGAAGGTACAACCGTGTTGTATGCACGAGCCAGACGAGTAATCGAGTCAAGTAGGATAACCACATCTTTCTTGTGTTCTACCAAGCGCTTCGCTTTCTCGATAACCATTTCCGCTACTTGAACGTGACGAGATGCTGGCTCATCAAATGTTGAAGCAACCACTTCACCTTTAACCAGACGCTGCATCTCTGTTACTTCTTCCGGACGTTCGTCGATAAGAAGTACCATTAGTTCACACTCAGGGTGGTTATAAGCGATGCTTTGCGCAATGTTTTGCAGAAGCATTGTCTTACCCGCTTTTGGCGGAGCAACAATCAAACCACGTTGACCTTTACCGATTGGCGATGCCAAATCTAGAACACGTGCAGTGATATCTTCTGTAGAACCGTTACCGCGCTCCATTACCATGCGCTCATTCGCATGCAGAGGCGTTAAGTTTTCAAATAGGATCTTGTTACGAGCGTTGTCTGGCTTGTCATCGTTAACCGTGTTGACTTTCAGAAGTGCAAAGTAACGTTCGCCGTCTTTTGGTGGGCGAATTTTACCAGCAATTGAGTCACCTGTACGTAGGTTAAAACGACGAATCTGACTTGGCGATACATAAATATCGTCCGGACCAGCAAGGTATGAACTATCGGCACTGCGTAGGAAACCAAAGCCGTCTTGCAGAATTTCCAGAACCCCATCGCCAAAGATGTCTTCGCCGCCTTTAGCATGCGCTTTTAAAATCGCGAAGATGATGTCTTGTTTTCTTAAGCGCGCTAGGTTCTCTAATCCTAAGCTTTCGCCCAGTTTTACAAGGTCAGACACAGGTCTGTTCTTCAGTTCGGTAAGGTTCATGGTAGTGGATTCTTGTTTAGTCAAAATAAGATCTGTTTTCTAGTTAAGATGGATTTGGTCACAGGATCGACCAAGAAGAGAAATTTGTTCAATTAACGCGCGATAAGTTAGCACTAATTAATATTCTAGTCCAGAGTTAGAAAAACAAAACCGTGCATTGATGGTTGCACGGTTTTATCTGTAATCACTTGGTGATTATATGTTTGCGTCCAAAAACTCTTTAAGTTGAGTTTTAGACAGAGCACCAACTTTCGTTGCCGCTACGTTGCCGTCTTTGAATAGCAGTAGCGTTGGAATGCCACGAATACCAAACTTAGGTGGTGTGCCTGCGTTATGGTCGATGTTTAGTTTACCGATAGTGAGTTTGCCTTCGTACTCTTCAGCGACTTCGTCCAGGATAGGAGCGATCATCTTACAAGGACCACACCATTCTGCCCAAAAATCTACTAATACAGGGCCTGCAGCGTTGATTACATCGTTTTCAAAACCGTCATCAGTTAGCTGCAAAATCTTATCACTCATCTTCCACTCCAATGTGTTTTTCGAAACTGGTTGGATGATAACCAGTAATTTGATGCCCTATTGGAATGTATTTACTTTCGTAATGCAAGCTTTAGCTGATATTCTATAGCCATGAAAAAGACGCATATCACAGAGCAAAAGTTCGCCGATTTGGGGTTAGAGCCCCAAGTTATTGATGGATTGGATAAAAAAGGGTTTGAGTTTTGTACCCCTATCCAAGCCTTGGCGTTGCCGGTACTGCTCACCGGCCAAGACATCGCAGGCCAGGCCCAAACGGGCACTGGTAAAACACTCGCGTTTCTCACTGCAACCTTCAACCACCTAATGACGACACCGGAGCACGAAGGTCGCAAACCAACACAACCACGTGCCATCATCATGGCGCCTACGCGTGAGTTAGCGATTCAGATCTACAATGATGCTGAAACTCTGATTGCAAGCACGGGCCTAAAAGCAGCACTGGCTTACGGTGGTGAAAGCTACGACAAGCAACTGGCTAAGCTACAAGACGGCGTTGATATCCTGATCGGTACCACTGGTCGTATTATCGACTTCTATAAACAGCGCGTATTTAATCTAAACAACATTCAAGCGGTGGTGTTAGATGAAGCCGACCGCATGTTCGATCTTGGTTTTATTAAAGACATCCGTTTCTTGTTCCGTCGTATGCCAGAGCCAAAAGAGCGTTTGAACATGCTGTTCTCAGCAACGCTGTCTTACCGCGTACAAGAACTCGCGTTTGAACACATGCATAACCCAGAACATGTTGTGGTAGAACCAGAGCAAAAAACTGGCCACCGCATCCAGGAAGAACTTTTCTACCCTTCCAACGAAGATAAAATGGCTCTTCTTCAAACACTTATAGAAGAAGAGTGGCCAGATCGTGCGATTATATTTGCTAACACCAAGCACAAATGTGAATCAGTTTGGGGTCACCTGGCGGCAGACGGCCATCGTGTTGGTCTATTGACTGGTGATGTACCGCAGAAGAAACGTGAAAAGATTCTTGAGCAGTTCACTAAAGGTGATGTGGATATCCTAGTGGCGACGGATGTAGCGGCTCGTGGCCTGCATATTCCTCAAGTAACACACGTATTCAACTACGATCTGCCAGACGATTGTGAAGACTACGTACACCGTATTGGTCGTACCGGTCGTGCAGGTGCGAGCGGCAACTCTATCAGCTTTGCTTGTGAAGAGTACGCGATCAACCTACCTGCGATTGAAGAATACATTGAACACACTATCCCTGTATCGGAATATGATGCATCAGCTCTAATTCAAGATCTGCCAGCTCCAATCCGTATGCGTGCACCACGAACGCAACAACGCCGTACGAATACAGGTGGCACTCGCTCTGGTAACCGTAAGCAACAAGGACGTCGTCCTCGTCAGCCACGTCAATCAGCGCCAAAACAATCATAAAGGAATGTTAAGTCGTATATGAGTCAAGCAGGATCATCACCGCTATACGCCGCCATCGACCTCGGGTCGAACAGTTTTCACATGCTCGTTGTGCGTCACATCGATGGCAGCGTTCAAACAATGGCTAAAATTAAGCGCAAAGTTCGTCTAGCGGCGGGCTTAGATGAACATAATTCTCTTAGTATGGAAGCTATGCAGCGAGGATGGGACTGCTTAAGTCTATTTGCGGAACGCTTGCAAGATATTCCTAAACAGAACATTCGTATCGTCGGTACTGCGACATTACGTACTGCGACGAATGTGGATGAGTTTCTCGAGAAAGCACGTCAAATTCTTGGTCATCCGATCGAAGTTATCTCCGGTGAAGAAGAAGCGGCGACTATTTATAAAGGCGTCGCTCATACTTCTGGTGGCAGTGGCCGCCGTCTTGTGGTCGATATTGGCGGTGCCAGCACTGAACTTATCATCGGAGAGGGTTTTGAAGCCAAAGCACTCACCAGTTTAAAAATGGGCTGCGTGACCTGGTTGGAGAACTTCTTCAAAGATCGTCAACTGAATGCTCGTAACTTCGATGCCGCCATAGAAGGTGCAAAACAGACTATCAAGCCGATTTTAGAGCAGTATATCGACTTGGGTTGGGATGTTTGTGTCGGGGCTTCAGGTACCGTTCAGGCGCTACAAGAGATAATGCTGGCACAGGGAATGGACGAAGTAATTACTCACTCCAAACTTAAACGCCTGCAAAAGCAAGCCATGTTAGCCGATCATTTAGAAGAGCTCGACATCGAAGGCCTGACGCTCGAGCGTGCGCTGGTCTTCCCAAGCGGTCTGTCCATTCTGATTGCTGTGTTTGAGTTACTTGAGATAGACGCGATGACACTGGCTGGCGGCGCTCTGCGTGAAGGTCTGGTGTACGAAATGGTCGAAGAATTGCGCCAAAAAGACATTCGCTCACGCACTATCTGCAGTGTTCAAAGTCGTTATCAATTGGATTGCGAGTACGGTGAACAAGTAGCAACCCTTGCAAGTAAGCTATTACAGCAAGCCGGTGGTGATGCGTGGATTGCGGAGCCTCAGGGTGAAGTTCTACTGGAAACCACAGCCAAGTTACATGAAATTGGCTTAACCATCGACTTTAAAAAAGGTGGTGAACACAGCGCTTACTTGCTGCAAAACTTGGATTTACCGGGGTTCACACGCGCACAAAAATTCTTTATTGGTGAGATAGCCCGCCGTTACCGTGAGCAGCTCACTTCATTACCAGAGCAACATGCACTATCTGGTAACAGTGCAAAACGCCTATTGCGCTTATTGCGACTTGCAGTCTTGCTAACTCATCGACGTAATCAAAGCTTAGAGCCTCAAGTGGAACTTTCTGCCGAAGGTGACAACCTGACACTAAGCATTGATGCTAAGTGGTTAGAAGCCAACCCGCTAACCGCCGCAGAGTTGGAAATTGAATCAAACCGCCAGACCGATATTGGCTGGCCATTGACAATTTCAGCGCTCTAACAATGAATTAGTGATAGGTAAAAGGCTCCATTGGGAGCCTTTTTTATTGCCTTAATGATGGTTCTGTACAGCTCAAAGAGCTTTTGGACACCCATGATCTAAATGCTTCCTATGCTGTACATCCCCCTACAAAACACAAAAAAGCCGCTGTTAAAAACAAGCGGCTTTTTGGTATTCGCGGAACGCTTCCTGACTAAGCAGTCGTCGTCACTTTGAAGTCCGGATTCACTGCGGTCAGCTTTTTGATCAGATAATTCAGCAATACACCGTACATAGGAACAAACAAGCCAAGGCTGATCACCAGCTTAAAGCCATAGTCCACCAGCGCAATTTCAGTCCAGTGTTCCGCCATAAATGGATCTGGACTTTGGTAAAATGCGATAGCAAAGAACGCGATGGTATCAAGCGCATTACCAAACAGCGTTGAACAGGTTGGTGCCACCCACCATTGTTTCATCTGGCGCAGGCGATTGAATACATGCACATCCAGAATTTGACCCAATAGGTACGCCATAAAACTCGCCACCGCGATACGCGCCACGAACAGGTTAAATTCTCCTAGGTGTCCAAACCCTTGGAACTGACCTTCAAAGAACACCACTGATAAAAGGTAAGACACGGCCAGCGCTGGTAACATGACTAAGAAAATGATCTTACGCGCTAATCCTGCGCCAAAGATACGTACCGTCAAATCCGTTGCCAAAAAGATAAACGGAAAGGTAAATGCGCCCCATGTGGTATGGAGACCAAAAATCGTAAAGGGTAGCTGAACCAGGTAATTGCTGGATGCAATAATGATCAGGTGAAATAAAACCAGATAAATAAGGGCGTTGCGCTGCTGCGCAGGGGTAAAGTTACTCATGCGATACCTTTTTAGTTTGGTTTGGGGGCGAGGGAACCCAAATCGAGCGCTTTTAAAATAAAAACGACTCTTACCAACAATGTAAAATGAAAAAATAAACTGACTTGGCTCCTAAGAGCTAAGCGGTGGGCGATTATACATTAACCAATTTTGCTCGCAAGCAGTGCTTTTTACGCAAACGTTTATACCCAAGTAACCTCAAGATGCTTAGTTCAGCGAGAATGACTTGGCTTACAGACAAGGCAACGATTTGATGATCTAGTGGTTCTAAATCAAAAATCGTTAACAAAGTATGCAAGCCAAGACAACTCGCCCTTTGGGAGCGTGTCACTGCAACAATTTCATCGTCAAACAACTTGGAAAGAGCTCGCTATTCCACTGCGTCGTTTTCCTTGAACTTGAATCAGTGACACCGCTCTGAATCCTGCATCTTGAAGTCACTTGGCTATATACAAAAAAGGGTGTTTCATGTGAAACACCCTTAACAAGATTATACTGCTTTGTTCAAAATCCGCGTTGAAATAATCCCGCAAGATAATCGAGCTCTTCCCTGCTCTCTTCTACTGCTAGAGCTTCAAACCATATCGCTTCACTGTAGTGTTCTGCCTTCATAAACAGACGGCAACCTTCAAAATCGATAAGCCACGAATGAATATCGGCATCCCACTGCTTCTCGACAACCGAGGCCGACAGCAAGCCTACCAAACGCTCACCCAGCACCGGAAACGTATCCAAATCGAAGCTTGGCGCAGTAATAAGTAAACGACCTTCTTCGGCAATGTATTCAGCAAGGCCAAATTCCTTGTGCATGTAATATCCTTAACCGTGATGGGTAATATGTTCTTGAATAAGATCTAAGAATGGATCGGCGTATTTCTCAAGTTTACGTTGACCCACCCCGCTGACTGCAAGCATTTCGCCATAAGAGGTTGGCAGAATCTCCGCCATATCAATCAGTGTCGCATCACTGAAGACCACATAAGGTGGTAAGCCATCTTCATCCGCAATCGACTTACGCAGTTTACGCAGTTTGGCAAACAGCTTCTTATCGTAGTTTTTACTGGTCAGTTTATCCGACTTAGCCGCTCGTGCTGCGGTATCCAGACGTGGTACCGCGAGCTCCAGTGCCACATCGCCACGCAGTAATGGACGCGCTTCTTCCGTAAGCTGCAATGTTGAGTTGCGGGTAATGTTCTGGAACAACAAACCTTTATGGATTAACTGGCGGAAGATACTTACCCAATAATCATGGCTGTGGTCACGGCCGATCCCATAAGTGGAGATTTTATCGTGGCCATTTTCACGCACGCGGATATTTTGCATACCGCGCAGTACTTCCACGACATAACCCATGCCAAAGCTTTGGTTCACACGATAGACACAAGACAGCGCTTTACGTGCTTCTTCGGTAGCGTCGAAGTGTTTCGGTGGATCGAGGCAGATATCGCAGTTACCACATGGTTTCTCACGATATTCGCCAAAATAGTTGAGCAGAACCTGACGGCGACAAGTCTGAGCTTCAGCAAATGCACTCATCGCATTCAGCTTATGGCTTTCTACCTGCTTCTGCGGACCATCGTCTTTTTCATCCAGCATACGTCTCAGCCAGCTGATGTCGGCTGGGTCAAAAAGCATCATCGCTTCTGCTGGTAAACCATCTCGTCCAGCTCGGCCTGTTTCCTGATAGTAGGACTCGATATTGCGCGGAATATCAAAATGCACCACGAAGCGCACGTTAGGTTTATTGATGCCCATACCAAAAGCGACGGTCGCTACTACGATCTGGATATCGTCACGCTGAAACGCTTCCTGAACATAAGCGCGTTCATCAGTATCCATGCCAGCATGATAACCTGCTGCGCGAATATGGTTGTTGCACAGTTTCTCTGTCACCATTTCCACTTTCTTGCGGCTACCACAATAAATAATGCCGCAGTTCCCTTTCTGGGTTTCCAAATAGCGGATAATCTGAGAAACAGGCTTGTGTTTTTCCACCAGATTATAGCGAATGTTTGGGCGGTCAAAGCTGCCGAGATAAACCTGCGGGTCGTTCAGTCTTAAACGCTCTAAGATATCCCGACGGGTGGCATCATCAGCGGTCGCCGTTAACGCCATAAATGGAACATGAGAAAAGTGCTGTTTAAGCTGGCCCAGTGACGCGTATTCCGGACGAAAATCATGTCCCCACTGCGAGATACAGTGCGCCTCGTCAACCGCAATCATCGCCAGAGGAAGACTTTCAAGGCGTTCAATAAAATCACGCATCAAGACCCGCTCTGGAGAAACATAAATCAGCTTCAGCTGCCCGTTGTGCATACGGTTATATACGCTCAGCAGTTCTTCTCTGTTCATAGTCGAATTCACGCATTCCGCCGCGACACCGTTGGCTTTTAGCTGGTCCACCTGATCTTTCATCAAAGAAATCAGCGGAGAGATAACCAAGGTGATCCCGTTTCGTACCAGCGCGGGAATTTGATAGCAGAGAGATTTACCACCGCCGGTAGGCATGATCACCAAGCTGTCTTGTCCATCAATAGCAGCATCGATAACTTCTTGCTGACCATCGCGGAATTTTTGATAACCGAAGACGTCCTCCAACACACGTTGAGGCGTTACAGGCGAGTCTGAAGGTTCGGCTAACAAGGTCGAGGTCATGAATAGTCTCAGATTGGGTGATCATAGGAATGCTTTTGTATGCCACCAGCATACAAAATGAGGGCACATTGTAATGGGGTTTCATGGTGAATAAAACCGCAAATTACTAGGTGTTTGCCAACACGACTCGTATACTGCTCGTCCGCTCTATAAACACAATTAGGTGACACGTCATGATACAAGAAGAACAGCAACGTGCACGGCAAGGCGTCCTGCTTGCAATTGGCGCTTACACGATGTGGGGTATCGCCCCAATATACTTTAAATCAATTACTGATGTATCAGCTTTAGAAATCCTCAGCCACCGCGTGATTTGGTCTTTCTTTTTGCTTGCTGCACTCCTCCACTTTGGCCGTCATTGGCGCTCGGTTAGCGATATCATCAGAAACAAAACCAAGATGCTGTATCTGGTTTCTACCGCGATTTTAGTCGGGGCTAACTGGCTGATTTTCATTTGGGCGGTCAACGCCAATCACATGCTTGATGCCAGTTTAGGTTATTACATTAACCCTCTGCTAAACGTGCTGCTTGGAATGATATTCCTCGGAGAGAGGCTACGTAAACTACAGTGGTTCGCTGTCGTACTTGCGGCCTGCGGTGTCCTGGTACAACTCGTTGTATTTGGTTCGGTACCTATTGTTGCTATGGCGTTAGCAACGAGCTTCGGTATTTATGGCTTACTGCGCAAAAAAGTCAGCGTTGAAGCGCAAACCGGGTTATTCATCGAAACACTCGTCATGCTGCCTGCAGCCGCGATTTATTTGTTCTTTATCGCAAACTCGCCGACTTCGAATATGGCAGAGAACCCGTGGCAGTTAAATACATTGCTGATTGCAGCAGGCGTAGTGACTACACTGCCACTACTCTGCTTTACGGGCGCAGCGACTCGATTGAAACTCTCTACACTGGGCTTCTTCCAGTATATTGGGCCAAGTCTGATGTTCTTGCTCGCGGTCTTGATTTACGGTGAAGCCTTCACCATGGATAAAGCGATTACATTTGCCTTTATCTGGGGAGCATTAGTAGTGTTTAGCTTTGATGGACTGCGTAGCAGTCGCCGTTCCCGCAGGGCAATTCAAGCTCAGTGATCGTTTTTTACAAGACAAGTCACCAATTCATAGATAAGCTTGGTCATTATATGACCAAGCTTTTTTGTATGTAATGGAACAGATTCAATACTACGCAACCGACCATGACCAACTAAGTCTGATTGAGGCGAAATACCAGAAATTTGCTTTTCAAAAGCACTACCATCTGGATTTTCACCTTGGTCTGATCACGCATGGCGAGCAGAAGTTCCATTATCAGGGCAGTCACCACCAAGTCGGGCACGGACAAATCGTGATTATGCCGCCCGATGAGCTGCACGATGGTCAATCGAGACTTGCTGACGGTTATGAAGTGAATGTCTTCTCGATCGAACCGCACCTATTTAGTGATCTGGCCGATCTTAAACAAAACGGTCAAATAATCAGCTTTAATGAGCTGATCATCTCCGATCCACAGATATTTTCACAACTTAGTAACTTACACCGCCATCTTCGACGCAATAATCTCAGTCGGTTAACCAAAGATTGTCTTCCATTTGAGGGATTTAACCTGCTTTTTGATCGCTATGGATCACTTGCCAGGAAAAGGGTCATCCCCCTCGGAAAACAGTCGCTCAACACCTTAAAAGATTACTTAATGGCAAATCTCGATCAGTCCGTTCGTTTAGAGTCGTTATCTGAACTCTGCCAGCTAAGCCCTACCCAGTTTCAACGCCACTTTAAAGCCCAAACAGGGATGACGCCCTACGCCTGGTTTGCACGGCTTCGTCTCGAGCAAGGAATGAAACTGCTTCAGTCAGGACAATGCGGAACCGAAGTCGCACATCAAATTGGCTTTTACGATCAGGCCCATTTCAGTAAAGCCTTTAAGCAGACTTACGGCGTTTCTCCATCGCAAGTAACACGCTAGTCCCTTTCAGACATTTACTGTCAGTTTTTTACAAGCGCGACATGCCGGTGTCGGAGAGAATAAACCTCTTCATTATGTTTTGAGATGTCTTATGAATGAATCAACCATCCTGCTGACTCTGGCCAGCATTCACTTTATTGCTTTAATGAGTCCCGGCCCCGATTTCGCGTTAGTCGTACAAAACGCCACTCGTCATGGACGCCAGACTGGTTTATACATCGCGCTTGGATTGTCCTTCGGTATTTTGCTCCACTCTTTTTTCAGCCTGACCGGTGTGAGCTACCTAGTACATCAACACCCAACGCTTTACTCCGTTCTGCAATTAATCGGTGGCAGTTATTTACTTTATTTAGGTATTGGCGCACTGCGAGCCGTGATCGCGATGATCCAAAATCCACAATCAGATCAGTCAAATCAAGCCAACAATCTGGTGATCAGTAATAAACGTCAGGCACTCACTAAAGGCTTTGCGACCAACATTCTGAATCCAAAAGCCTTAGTATTTTTCGTCAGCTTAATGTCGAGTTTGGTTCCTGCTGGCATGTCTGTTACTGGAAAAGGTATCGCTTTAGTGATTCTATTTGGTTTATCACTGCTTTGGTTTTCCAGCCTGGCCTGGATGCTCTCTACACAAAGATTGCAGCGACGATTACAACAAGCCGGTATTTACATCGATGGTTTATGCGGTGTGGTGTTCACGCTAGTCGGTGGCAGCATCTTACTGCAAACCATCCGTACCTTTTCGGTGTAACTGGCTGATTTAAAAGCGTCGCACAACCGACATTTCTAAGACCGCTTACTCGACGATCCTCTCCATGGCTGCCAAGCTGGATATTCAACTGGTAACATGGAGAGTCATCATGCAATGGACGTTTAATCGGCTCGTCACTACGGGTCTTTTCCTTACTTCCACCTTAACTCTGACGAGCCAAGCCCTCGCCAATCAAGCCACTGACGCGATAGCACCTGAGCAAAGTACTGGCGTCGAGCAAAAGCAGCTGAAAAAAGCCAAAAACTACATGGTGACGGCCGCAAACCCGATTGCGACTCAAGCAGGCGCCGACGTAATTGAACAAGGTGGTAATGCGATAGATGCGATGGTGGCCGTTCAATTGATGCTTGGTTTAGTGGAGCCTCAATCTTCAGGTATCGGAGGCGGTGCATTCTTGGTGTATTGGGATAACGATAAGCAAAAGCTCACCACTTTTGATGGCCGAGAAACCGCCCCACTGGCTGCTACCCCACAATTGTTTCTGGACGACAACGGCCAGCCACTGCAATTTTACGATGCCGTTGTCGGCGGCCGCTCTGTCGGCACACCAGGTACCGTCAAGCTGTTGTGGGATACGCATCAAAAGTACGGCAAGCTAGAATGGAAAAAGATCATTCAACCCATTATCAAGCTTGCTGAACAAGGATTTAGCATCAGTCCCCGACTTGCAAGCCTGATAGAAGGCGACGCTGAGCGTCTATCACGATTCCCTGCGACCAAAGCTTATTTCTTTAATCCAGATGGTACACCTAAATCGGCGGGAACAACCCTTAAAAACCCTCAATACGCGCAAACTTTAACCGCAATTGCAGAGAAAGGCGCTGTGGCCTTTTACCAGGGTGATATCGCCCAGGACATCATCGATACGGTCCAAAATGCGCCAGGTAATCCGGGAGTGCTCGCACAGTCAGACTTTAATGCCTACCAAATCAAGCAACGCGAACCAGTATGTGTGGCTTATCAAAGCTATGATGTCTGCGGTATGGGGCCACCAAGCTCCGGCGCATTAACGGTAGGACAAATTCTGGCAATCAGTGAGCATTACGATCTTAAAGGCTGGGGCGCAGAAAGTGCCAAATCCTGGCAAGTCATTGCGGATGCGTCTCGCCTCGCCTTCGCGGATCGTGGCAAATACATGGCAGACCAGGACTATGTACCCATGCCAACCGCGGGACTATTGGATGCCGACTACCTCAAGGAGCGAGCTAGCTTGATAGAAGTTGGTAAAGCACTGCCAGAAGCCTCTGCCGGAAACCCTCCATGGTCTCATGCAATGAATCTCAGCATGGATGAATCGATAGAGCTTCCGTCCACCAGCCATTTCAATATCGTCGACAAAAAGGGCAATGTGGTATCCATGACCACAACGATTGAAAACGCTTTTGGCTCGCGGTTAATGGTTCGTGGCTTTTTACTCAACAACGAATTGACCGACTTCTCTTTCCGAACTCATCAAGATGGAACTCCGATAGCTAACCGCTTAGAGCCAGGTAAACGTCCGCGTTCCTCTATGGCTCCAACGATCATGCTCAAAGACGATAAACCTTATATGGCCATTGGTTCGCCGGGAGGCAGCCGCATTATTGGTTACGTCGCTCAAACCATTATTGCTCATACTCAGTGGGATATGGATATCCAGCAAGCTATCAATCAACCAAGGCTATTAAACCGCTTTGGCACATTGGATATAGAGCAAGGTACTGCGGCCACCCGCTTACAACCAGAGTTAGAAAAGATTGGCTTTACTACAGAAATTCGTGATCTGAATTCTGGTTTACACGCCATTCGAATCACCTCAGATGGCCTGGAAGGTGCAGCCGATCCACGCCGAGAAGGAATCGCGATCGGCAACTAGGCGTCTTTGGCCCACCCCTTTGTGCGAGATCTCGCACAAAGGGTTAGGTAAAACACGCTTTTTTAGTAGAAAAAGTACCCTACAAAATGCATAAGACATTGAATAATAAGAAAAGTGCTATTTTAAGCTGCATTAAAACCATAAAAATGTGAATTTCCACCATTGCCGAGAGGCATGAAAAACGTAATATTAAACCTGTCGGAAGGATGCTGACACGGAACAGGAATTACCAAGGATTTGGTAGACTTCAGGATGAAGAAACGGTTATTCAGGATGAATAGTCGGGCATGGAATGCAAAACTGGACATTGAACGGAATCAATAGTGACTAGGATGGTTGCTACTAAGGACGGGAAATGGACACCTCTGGACGAGGCAGGGATTGAACATCAGGATGATGTCAGGGACACCGCTCAGGGAACAAGTGATGAGAGCTAACGAGGATTGTTAGCAGACCAGGATAAGGTCAAGGACACCGCTAGGAAGGCGACGAAAGGAATAAGCTGAAGGAATCAGCACACTATCATGGATTTGATGCATGGAGCACTTTTAGTAGCTGGATTGCTGCGAGTAAGACTATAACCCCGACGGGCGCAAGCCCTCGGGGTTTTTCTTTTTAAAAGCGCCAGAAATAACAAGAGCCACCGAAGCAGCTCTTATATTCACTTTTCCTTGTAGGCCTTACAGCTTCTCAAGTCTTGCGTAAGCAGTCACTAACCATTTAATCCCTTCACCATTAAAGGCAATTTGCACGCGGCTTTGTGGGCCACTACCTTCAAAGTTAATAATGGTCCCTTCGCCAAACTTAGGGTGCATCACGCGTGAGCCTAACGCAAAACCGGTCTCGTTAAAGTTCTCTTTTACCGTGGTTTGGCTAAAGCGACCACTACTTGCCGGGCGGCTGACTTGCGCTTTCATGCGTACTTCATTCAGACAACCTTCAGGCAGCTCGCGAATAAAACGTGATGGTTTGTGATACTTATCCTGACCATACAAACGACGCATTTCTGCATAAGTGATGTAGAGTTTTTGCATCGCACGCGTCATACCGACATAACAAAGGCGACGTTCTTCTTCTAAACGCCCGGCCTCTTCAGCAGACATCTGGCTTGGGAACATGCCTTCTTCGACACCCACCATGAACACTAATGGGAACTCCAGACCTTTCGCACTGTGCAGAGTCATCAATTGAACCGCATCTTCGAACTCGTCTGCCTGGCCTTCACCCGCTTCCAGAGCCGCATGAGTCAGGAATGCGGTAAGCAGAGACATTTCTTCTGCTTCTTCAGGTTTCTCAAACTGACGCGTTGCGGTTACCAATTCTTCCAAGTTCTCAATACGCGCTTTGGACTTCTCGCCCTTCTCTTGCTCGTACATTGCAAATAAGCCGGAATACTTGATCACATGGTCAGTTTGCTCGTGCAGAGGCTTCTCCAGAGTATCGTCTTCCAGCGCGGTAACGAGCTCAATAAAACGGCTTAATGCGCCCGCAGCACGACCAGCAAGTACCTGCTCATCCAGCATCGCAATACTGGCTTCCCACATAGTGCAACCACGATCACGAGCCGCACGGCGAATCGTCTCAAGTGTTTTATCACCTAAACCACGTGTTGGGGTGTTTACCACACGCTCAAACGCCGCATCATCATTACGGTTGGCAATCAGACGCAGGTAGCTTAGGGCGTCTTTGATTTCCTGACGTTCGAAGAATCGCATACCACCATAAATACGGTATGGAAGACCCGCTTGAATCAACGCTTCTTCCAGTACACGAGACTGGGCGTTATTACGGTAGAGCATTGCGGCATCATTAAGGACACCGCCCTTGTCTTGCCACTCTTTAATTTTGGTAACGGCAAAACGGGCTTCGTCCAACTCGTTGTAAGCACTGTAGACCGAGATTGGCTCACCAACGACACCATCGGTCCAAAGCTCTTTACCCATACGCTCAGTATTATTGGCAATAAGCGTGTTCGATGCTTCCAGAATCGTTTTGGTCGAGCGGTAGTTTTGCTCCAGACGAATCGTGCTAACACTTGGGAACTCAAGAGTAAATTTCTCAATGTTCTCCACTTTCGCACCACGCCAGCCATAAATGGACTGGTCATCATCACCCACAATCATCACATGACACTCAGGCCCTGCCATCATACGCAGCCAAGCGTATTGGATGTTGTTGGTATCCTGAAATTCGTCGACCAGAATATGTTTAAAGCGCGCTTGGTAATGCTCGCGGACAAACTTGTTATCGCGCAGTAGCTCATGAGCGCGAAGCAAAATTTCCGCAAAGTCGACCAGACCAGCGCGATCACACGCTTCCTGATAAGCGGTATATAACTGTAAGTAAGTTTTGGTGACCGGATCGTGGTACGCATCAATGTGCGCCGGGCGAAGACCTTCATCTTTTTTACCGTTAATCCACCAAGCAACCTGACGCGCAGGCCACTGCTTTTCATCCAGATTTTGTGCTTTGATCAGGCGTTTAAGTAGTCGCTGTTGATCGTCGCTATCGATGATTTGAAAATCTTCCGGTAGCTTGGCATCAAGATAGTGCGCGCGCAGAATACGATGACAAATACCATGGAAAGTACCATTCCACATGCCAGATGCGCTGCCCATCATTAACTCTTCAATACGACCACGCATTTCCGCTGCCGCTTTGTTAGTAAAAGTTACTGACATAATTGAAAACGGAGAAGCTTGTTCGACAGACATCAGCCAGGCGATTCGGTGAACAAGAACACGAGTCTTACCACTCCCTGCACCAGCAAGGACGAGCAAGTTTTCTAGAGGTGCTGCAACGGCTTCACGCTGTTTATCGTTCAAACCGTCGAGTAATAGAGATGGATCCATCATGATGAGCTACTGGTTATTTATACATAAAAACCGATTATAACCTAAACAGCTGGGCGCTGTTTAGACAAAACTTGAGAAAAAACTCGCTGTTTTTTTACTCACCTCTTCAGTCGCTTATATCAAAAGAGCAACCAAAATAGAGACTAATGGCAAATTTCACTGAAAGTTTTTACCTCTCCTTCCTATCTCATAAATTAAGCAAGTGGACAAATACTGAACAACATGGTGTCGCTTCTTCTTGCGAAATGGAAGTAAAGGAAACTACTCAGAGGAAATTATTATGAAAAATTCGAATCTTGCTATTACCGCTGCCGTTACGGGTCTAATCGCACTAGGCGGTACAATGCTGACTGCAACATCTGCCGTCGCAGCTGAACAAGAAAAGTGTTATGGCGTAGCCAAGGCAGGTAAGAACGACTGTGCAACCAAAAGCAGCTCTTGTGCCGGCACCTCTAAACAAGACAGTCAAAAAGATGCCTTCGTGGTTGTGCCAAAAGGTTTATGTGACAAATTGGCGGGCGGTAGCACTTCTTCATCTTAATTGTCCCCATGATGCTCATCAGGGTGTGTGAAAGCTCTATCCACACGCCCTTTTTCTCCAGAACTCGTTGGAAAAGGAGTTTCACGTGAAACATCAAGCTTTGCAAAACCTCGTTGGGGTTGGATTACGCATGCCTCACCTAGATTATTTCAGTCACAACCAGTCAGACTTGTCATGGCTAGAGGTTCACAGCGAGAACTACTTTCAACCCAACTCGGCCGAAAGAATTCAGCTGCAAGCGCTTCGTAACCATTATCAAATTAGCTGCCATGGTGTTGGCTTGTCACTGGGTTCGGTAGCACGAGTCAGTCAGGAGCATCTCGCTCAGCTAAAAAGCCTTGTCGATGTGATTGATCCGATGTTTGTTTCTGACCACTTAAGCTGGAGTGAGCATGGAGGTCACTACTTTAACGACCTGCTACCCTTGCCATATACCGAAGAAGCTCTGAACGTGTTCACGCGAAACGTACAAGAAGTACAGGACTATCTGCAACGTGAAATCTTAATCGAGAACCCATCAAGTTATGTGAAATTTCAGCATTCCACCATTAGTGAGTGGGAGTTTTTAGCTGAAGTTCAGCAACGTACAGACTGCCGATTATTACTTGATCTAAACAATGTCTACGTTTCGGCATTCAATCATGGTTTTGATTGCGACACTTATTTAGCAGGGATCCCTGCTGACAAAGTCGATGAAATTCACCTCGCCGGGTTTACTATCAAAAAATTGGAAAAAGGTGAGATTTGGATTGATACCCATAGCCGTCCGGTCAGCGAAGAAGTATGGCAACTCTATCGCCGTTGGATCAAACAGCATGGCCCTCGACAGACTTTAATTGAGTGGGATCTTGATATTCCCGCACCTGAAGTGTTGCTAGCAGAAGCCGATAAAGCCAAGCGTGTTCTTTCAAAATACCAAACCTTTTCCGCTTTAGAATCTGCGAGGAAAGCATCATGAACCTTGCTACCTTACAAAGCCAGTTCGCTAAAGCACTTCACTATCAAACATCGGGAGAAGACTGCGATATCACCGCTGATCAATTCAGCGCAGATGAACGCATACAGATTTATCGCAACAACTTCATCATTAGCTTAAGTGAAGTTTTGTCGGCAACTTACCCTATGGTTGAAGCATTAGTGGGTGAAGCGTGTTTTACACAAATAGCTAGGCAACATGTGCTGAGCCATCCATTGACCGAAGGTCACGTTACTCACTATGGCAAAGGCTTTCATAAAACCATTAAGCAGTTTGACCAAGTCATGTCGCATGCGCCCTATTGCGCCGAAGTCGCCCGATTTGAATGGTGTCTCGATATGACAAGACAAACTCACTGCAACGCAAGAACGACAGAGAATCTGATTCCCCTGGCCGACCTTGCTCATGTAAATGAATCACAACAGCCCAATTTAGTCTTCCACCTGAGAGCTGGCTGCTCTGGCTTTGATTCCAATTATGCCGTGTTTGATTTGTTCCATGCGATTCAAAGCCAACAACTTGAACAACTCAATATCAATCAACCCCAGCAAGGAGTGATGGCTTATCAACGCGACCAAGTCGTCTGTTATAAGCTGACTCCTCAGGCATTTCGCGTTCTATGTGCTCTAGAGAACAAGCTTTCGTTGAGTGAAATGCCAAAAGTAATGCTAGACGAGCTTAACCACATCACCGCTCTTGGCCTGATTGACGCCTTTACCATAAAAGAGATGTAAGGAGTCCACGATGACAGAAAATGTAAAAAACTTAGTTGGACGATATGATCAGTGGATTCATACCCTACAAACTGCGCTTATACCTTTGCTGCTACTTTTCTGCCGTTTATGGGTCGCTTGGGTGTTTCTGAATTCAGGCTTAGTCAAAATCACCTCCTGGGATAGCACACTATACTTATTCGAGCTGGAATATCAGGTGCCGTTATTACCTTGGGAGTTAGCTGCTTATCTAGGGACGGCAGCTGAGTTAACGCTGCCGCTGTTCGTCGCTCTGGGGTTTATGACTCGCCCAATGGCTGCGATTTTATTTCTCTTTAATATTGTCGCCGTAGTGTCCTATCCGTTACTTTGGGAAAAAGGGTTCTACGACCATCAGCTTTGGGGGCTGATGATATTGATGCTCATCGTATGGGGCGCAGGTCCGCTTTCTCTGGATCAGGCTTTGAAAAATAAATTGATGAAATAAAAAAATCCCCGCAGTAGCGGGGATTTTTTATTGTTTGTTTAGGTAAGCTAACAACTCATCAGCAGAGATACCCTTCTGAGCGATATCTTTCGCTAAAAGCTCTACTTGCTCGCCTTTACGTGACTCAATCACTTGCTGGAATTGGTATACAATATCACGCAGGATTGGCAGTGGTACTTGTTTTGCCGCACTACGAATGCGCTCGGAGCTTTGATTGCCCAGCTCATTAAGCAACTTACCAAACATCACCTTTTCTGGTGATTCTTCCATTTGCTCTAAAATACGAGCCATTTCATACGTAGTTAACGACATTACTTTTTGAATTCCATTATGGTGTCAGGAAAAGTGTGAACGACAAATATACACTCGATCCTCATATTGGAAAATACTAAATTACACAGTTTTACGCTTTCGCGAAGCTTGAATGCCAATTCTTACCTGCTTTGGTAAACAATATGACAAGTGCAGGTAGCATTATCCACATTTGAAGTGCAATTAGTGTTTGCGGATCTAATGATAAACGCTGCAGCGTACCAACCAATAAACCAGAGCCACTCATTTGGAACAATCCAAGTAACGCTGCCGCCGTACCCGCTTTATCACCGAACGGTTCTAGCGCCTTACCCGCCGCTCCGCCAAGAATGAGAGCGAAACCGATAGAAGACATAAAGATTGGCAGCATAAAAGAGAACGCGGTGTTCTGACCATTCATCAGCATCATAACCACACCAGCCAGACCTAAGGTCGAAATACCCACAACCAGCGTGTTATGCGTACCAAAACGATCCATAAACTTAGGTGCGAGCATACACGCAGCGATGTTGATTACTGCGTTCACGCCAAACCAGAATGTAAACTCATTCATCGATAGACCCATTCCGGTCATCAGTACTGACGGGGCAGAGGTCACATAGGCAAGGATTACCGCCATTGCCATCAAACACAACGATGCGTGGAAAATGAAAGACGGCGTACTGAGCACAGCCCAGTAACGACTGAGTTTGAATACCGCTTGTTTTTCTGTCGCTGGATTGGTTTCCTTCATCATAAAGAACATCAACGCACCAGAAACCACCGCGAAACAAGCCATAAAACTGAAATTCGCTCGCCAGTCAAATTGCTGCGTCAACCAGCTACCCAGGATAGGAGCCAAAGCCGGGATAAAGCAGATAGCACCATTAAGGTAGCTAATCATCTTGCCACTTTTTTCCGGGCCAAAGATATCGCGAACTGTTGCAAAGGCTGCCACTGATGTCGCACATGCGCCTAAGCCTTGTAGCAGTCGGGACATCAACATCCACTCAATATTTTGAGCACTCCACGCCAATAAAGCACTCATTGCGTAAATGGTGATACCACCCAATGCAACAGTTCGACGTCCGAGTTTGTCTGCTAGCGGGCCGGCAAAAAGCTGACCGACCCCCATAGCAAACAAAAACCAAGTGATCGTGTCTTGTGCTAGCGCATTATCTACCTGAAACGTGGAAGCGATAAGAGGTAAAGCAGGAAGATAAATATCTATCGCAAGCGGGCTAAAAAGTACCAAAAGGGTCAATAACGCCATCTGCATTTTACTGTTAGAACTATGGCTAGACACACTACACTCCAAATTGAACAAGAACTATTTGTGAAGCTTAATCATCTGATGATATGAATGGAAATGATGTATACTCATGACCATTATTCCTTTAAGGAAAATCATAATGAATATAGAGAAATTGGCACGTATTGATCTGAATCTGCTGGTTTGTTTTAAAGTTCTGATGGAAGAGCTCAACGTGACCCGAGCCGCACATCGACTTTGCCTTAGCCAATCAGCGGTAAGTAAATCACTCGCCAAACTGCGCACTCAGTTTGACGACCCTTTGTTTACTCGTAATTCACATGGACTGACCCCCACGCCTCGTTCTCTATTCCTAAAACCGAAACTCGATCTGTTGATTAACCAGCTGGAAGTACTAACGCAGCCTGAAGAGTTTTCTCCACAAAGCAGTGAGTACCGCTTTCAAATCGCAGCGGTGGAAAGCGTTTACCCTTTAATATTGCCTCATTTTTTACCCGCAATCTTTCAGCAGGCACCCGGCGTGACCATCAGCACCCATCCGTGGTCGGATAACACGTTTAAAATGCTACAACGCGGCGAGTTGGATTTGGGTTTAACTGGGAAAGACATCGACATTAACGATGCCAAACTTACCCTACTGCCACCGGATGATATTTGTGAGCAGGAAATCTATCGCGATCATCAAATGTGCATTATCCGTAAGAACCATCCCGCACTAAACAAAAATTGGAACCTTGAGTCTTACCTATCTCTTCGCCATGTTCAGGTGCGTTGCGACGGTAATGATCGCTGGCTACTGGATTATCGCCTCGCCGATATTGGCGCAGAACGGGACATCGCGGTCACAGTTCCAGATTTCAATAGTGCCGCAAGTTTGTGTTCTTATACCGACTTTATCTTCACAGCACCAAGTCACTTTGTACAGCTGGCAGCTAAGCAACTCGACTTAGCCGTTCTGCCATTGCCACTCGAATTTCCGCCCATGGCATATACTTTGTTCTGGCATAGAGATAGAGAAAACGACCCGGCACTGAACTGGTTACGCACGATGATCACGCAAAAAACCGATCACCTTAGATAAAAACTCGGACTCAATTTGCGCTTAACGGTTAAAATGAGTAGCTTAACAGTCGATAGTCCTTTTTGGCTCATCTAGGCCTGTTGTACCCAGGATTAAACTTAAGAATGTTTAATTCGATACTGCACTAAGCAGAAGGAAGCAGCTCCCAAATTGAGCATGAAGGAGCCGTAATTGAAGGAATAACACAGATGCATAACGATACTCAAAGCCGCGTGAACGCGATTCGCGAATGGCTTGCTCAACACAATATTGATGCCCTACTCATCCCACACGAAGACGAGTATTTGGGTGAATACGTTCCGGCTCATAACGAACGCCTACATTGGCTAACCGGATTTACTGGTTCAGCCGGAGCAGCTGTCATTACGAAAGATAGAGCAGCTATGTTTGTTGATGGCCGCTATACCGTTCAAGTCACCAAACAAGTGCCTGCAGAACTATTTGAATACCGCCACCTGATTGAAGAGCCAGCGCTTGATTGGATCAAAGACAATCTTGCAGCGGGTGCATCAGTAGCGATTGACCCACGTATGCATAGCTCTGCATGGCTAGATACGGCGCAGGCGAAGCTTGCCGGTAAGTTTGAGCTTAATATGCTAACCAGTAACCCGATTGATGAATTGTGGCATGATCGCCCAGCTCCAGTGGTTTCTGATGTTCGCCTGATGCCAACGGAAGCGGTTGGTCAATCTAGCGAAAGTAAACGTCAGGAGATCGCTCAGCTAATCAAAAATGCTGGCGCTGACAGTGCAGTCATCACCGCGCTTGATTCTATCTGTTGGCTATTGAACATTCGTGGCTTAGATGTATCTCGCCTACCCGTACTTCTGTCCCATGCTCTTCTTCATGCGGATTCCACCGTGGAATACTTCCTTGACCCAGCTCGACTGCCAGATGAATTTGAAGCACACGTAGGTACTGGTGTCACCGTTCATCATCCAGAAGCACTTCAGTCTCGTCTTGAAGCAATGACTGGCAAAAAGGTATTAGTCGATCCAGCAATCAGCAATGCATGGTTTAAGCTGGTTCTACAGAATTCCGGCGCATCGGTTATCGGGGCGGCAGATCCATGTCTAATGCCGAAAGCAGCGAAGAACGCGGTTGAAATTGCGGGTATGAAAGCGTGTCACGTACGCGATGGCGTTGCGATGAGTAAGTTCCTATGTTGGTTAGATGCAGAAGTAGCGGCTGGTAATCTTCATGATGAAGCAACACTCGCAGACACATTAGAAGCATTCCGTAAAGAAGACCCAACATTGATGGACCTAAGCTTCGATACGATCTCAGCAGCCGGTGGTAACGCCGCAATGTGTCACTACAACCATGAGAACCAGCCAGAGCCAGGTAAGCTAGAAATGAATACACTTTATCTGGTTGACTCTGGCGGTCAGTACTTAGATGGCACAACCGACATCACGCGTACCATTGCGATTGGCCAACCATCAGAAGAAATGATCAAGCAATTCACTCTGGCGTTAAAAGGTCATATTGGTGTTGCTCGTGCACGTTTCCCGAAAGGGACTTGTGGCTACCAGATCGATACATTGGCTCGCCAACACCTATGGGCAGAAGGTTACGATTACGACCACGGTACTGGCCATGGTGTCGGTCACTTCCTGAGTGTACATGAAGGTCCTGCAAGCATTTCTAAAAGACAAATCAATGTACCGCTAACAGAAGGTATGGTGCTATCCAATGAGCCTGGTTATTACCGCGCTGACGCATTCGGTATCCGTATCGAAAACTTAGAGCTCGTGGTGGAAAAACAAACTAACGGTGACTTCCCTGTTCTGTCATTCGAGTCTCTGACTCGTTGCCCAATCGACAAACGTAACATCAACGTGGATATGCTGACTCGTCCAGAACTGGCATGGTTGAATGATTACCACCAAAAAGTCTGGGAGCAAATCAGCCCTCTTGTCGAAGGCGATGTAAAAGACTGGCTACGCGAAGCTACTCTGCCTTTGACACATTCGTAATAAATACGCTCAAACGTCTCTATGATGCAAAATCAAAAGGCTCTCCAAATGGAGAGCCTTTTTTAAAGGTCGCCAGATAAAGTTCAATGCTTCGTTTAATTATCATCTATCCACTCACGATGTTTCACGTGAAACACTCACCATCTGGAACACCTAAATTATCCTGAATAAACAGAGTGCCAATCTCGCCATACTGGATCGAAACCTTTTGCTCTGATCATATCTTCTACTGAAGCTGCACTTCTTTCATCGCTGATTTCGAACTGTTCGAGTTCTACTTCTTCTGTCGCATAACCACCAGGCTGAGTTTTAGAAGCCGCGGACATACTAGTAATCCCAAGAGGCAAAACATTATCACGGAACTTTGGTGATTCACGTGTCGACAACGAAAGCTCTACTTCGGGGTTAAACAGTCGGTATGCACAAATCAGTTGGACTAACTGTTTATCTGTCATCACTGATTTTGGTTGCAAGCCACTGGTCGGCGCATTGCCTGCACAGGGACGGAGTCGAGGGAACGAAATTGAGTAACGTGATTGCCAATAAGTACGCTCAAGGTAATCAAGATGAGCCGCAGCAAAAAAACAATCCGTTCGCCACTCTTCTAACCCGATAAGCGCGCCAATACCTATTTTGTCGATTCCCGCCCTAGCTAACCGATCTGGTGTTTCTAAGCGGTATCGGAAGTCCATTTTGTTTCCGCGCAGGTGATGCTCCGCGTAGGTCGATGGATGATAGGTTTCTTGATAAACCATCACGGCATCCAAACCCAGCGATTTAAGCTCGGCATATTCATCCTGATCCAGCGGCTGTACTTCCATCGCCAAATAGTTAAAGCGCTGTTTTATCATCGGCACCATTTCGCGAAAGTACTTCATTCCTACTTTGGTTTCATGCTCGCCGGTTACCAGCAAGACACTGTCGAATTTCATTCGCTTGATAGCTTCAATTTCCGCCGCCACTTCTTCTTTGTTTAGCGTTCTACGCTTAATGCGATTTTCCATAGAGAAACCACAATAAGTGCAAGCATTGGCACAAAGGTTAGAAAGGTACAATGGAATATAAAGCGACATGGTATTGCCGAAGCGCTTACGTGTCAGAGAATAAGAAAGCTTCGCCATCTGCTCAAGATACGGTTCTGCAGCGGGAGAAATGAGCGCTTTGAAATCTTCCAAATCTCGCTTGGGTTTTGCCAGCGCCCTTTCCACATCCTTGGCCGTTTTGGCGTATATCGACATAGAAATATCATCCCAGTTGAACTGCTTAAAGTGGTCATAAAAGCTCATGTTAAGACCTCTCTTTTACAGATCATCAAGAAAAGCCGTTAGCGGGCTTGAAGCAACTGCATGAGAAACCTGCCCTGCAAGACCTGCTTCATAAGCCATCCGACCCGACTCTACTGCCATCTTAAATGCTTTTGCCATAGCAACTGGATCGCTTGCTGCGGCGATCGCTGTATTGACCAGTACTGCATCCGCACCCATTTCCATCGCACGTGCAGCATGTGAAGGTGCACCAATTCCAGCATCAACCACGACAGGCACATTTGCCTGATCGATAATGATTTCTAGAAAGTCATGAGAAACAATGCCCTTGTTCGAACCGATCGGTGCACCTAACGGCATAACAGCTGCACAGCCAACTTCTTCTAGTCGTTTACACAACACAGGGTCGGCATGGCAATATGGCAAAACAATAAAGCCTTCTCGAACCAGTTGTTCTGCAGCAGCTAAAGTTTCAATCGGATCAGGCATTAAATATTTCGGGTCAGGGTGAATCTCGAGTTTGACCCAATTGGTTCCTAACGCTTCACGCGCGAGCTGAGCGGCAAAAACTGCATCTTTAGCATTTTTGGCACCCGAAGTGTTCGGTAACAAATTCACGCCAGCATGAATTAAAGGCTGCAAAATATCATCTTGCTGGTCATTTACGTCTACACGCTTAAGTGCCATCGTTGCAAGTTGAGAGCCTGAAACCTGAATTGCTTCAGCCATAAGAGCGCTATTGGAAAACTTGCCCGTTCCCGTGAACAAGCGAGATTGAAATTCTTTATCACCAATTTTCAGCATCGACATTATCCCCCTGCGATGGCTTGAAACAGAGAGATACTATCTCCCTCTGACAGTACCGTGCTTGCCCATTCGCTACGCGGTACAACTTGATTATTTATGGCAAAAACACAGCCTACGTCTGGTAGAGAAAACTGTGTGATGATTTGCTGTAAGTTAGCGTTTAACGCGACCTGCTGAGGTTGGTCATTAATAGTGATGATGACCAACTTATCTTTTCCACTTGTGGCGTCGTTCAATTCAGTGATCGAATGATTTGGTGGTGTCATTTGTGACTCTTCTCCTAACTCAGTGCTGTGGCTCGTTCGCGTTTCTACAAACCTGGCATTCTTGGTCTTTGTTGATCACCATGGTTTGCCAAGTCATGCGTGCACCATCAAACAGGTGCAAGTGACCACTAGCCACATGAAACTTACCTGTCGCCAGCTTTTGAATAGCGGCTAAGGCCTGGTAGTTTCCTAGTGTTCCAACCACAGGACCGACAACCCCCATTTCGCTGCACTTCATGCCTTGCTTCAAGTCATCAAATGGATACAGGCAACGGTAACACCCCGAACTCTGTTGTTCCGATGAGTAATCAAATACAGCAAACTGACCCTGCCAACCAATAGCAGCGGCAGATATCAAAGGCGTATTTTGCTGAAAACAGACTTGATTAATCAGCTGCCGAGTTGGCATGTTGTCACTACAGTCGAGTACAACATCGGCAAGCATCACTTCCAATTGCAACTGAGATTTATCGAGACGTTTCGGAATAGTTCTAACTTTAACCAGTGTATTGAGGGCACCTAACTGTTGAGCAGTAGCTTCAGTTTTCATCCTGTTGATATCATGCTCTCGATAAACAACCTGTCGTTGTAAGTTGCTACTATCGACATGGTCATCATCAACAACAACCAACTTACCCACCCCAGCGGCTGACAAATACAAACCCGCGGCGCTTCCTAGTCCGCCACAGCCAATGATCAAAACATGTGATTTGGTTAGTTGAGCTTGTCCCAGTTCCCCGATTTCAGGTAGCGCAATTTGACGCTGATAGCGAATGAACTCTTTATCAGTAAGCACTTTCATTCTCCACTACCTGCAATGGCTGAGCGCTACCCATCAATTGATTGAAAAACTCAATCACCGATTTTGGCGACTCAGACAACGTTATGGCTCTAACCACAGCTAAACTGGATACACCGCATCGCCAAACAAGCTCTGCATTTGATTGATCAATACCGCCAATAGCGACAGTTGGATAGCCAACTTGCTTTCCATATGGAATGCTGTCTATCAGCTTTTGATACAAAGCTAAACGAATCAAACCTTGTGGCTTTGATGGCATTTGCTTAGTCGTGGTCGGAAAGATATGACCTAGCGCGATATAGCTTGGATTGATTTGGACAATTCGCAGCAGCTCATAGTAACCATGCGTTGACAGTCCTAAATGAATCCCCGCTTCACTCAACTGAATCAAGTTAGATTCTTCGATATCTTCCTGACCAAGGTGCACACCAAACGCGCCGTGCTGAATAGCAAGCTGCCAATAGTCATTAATAAAGACCTGCGCATCATATTGACGTCCTAGTTCAATAGCGCGAATAATCTGTTCTTCGAGATCAGACTGGTCAGGATTTTTGATACGCAGCTGGATGGTCTTAATACCCAACGGCAGAAGCCGCTCTATCCAACTGACGTCATCAACAACGGGATAAAGCCCTAAGCTCTCTTTATCAAGGCAGGGAAAACTGACCGCCTCGCTTTGCGATGACCAACCAACTTGAATACCCAAGCGAGCGTCTTCTAGAATCGGAGTCGGAAAATCAGTAAAGTGAGATGCCCACTCGTGAAGCGTGCATGTTTCACCGTTAAACAGTGTTTCACGTGAAACATTCGTCATTGCACGAGCTAATGTCAAAGCGTCTTCAATTGGAAATTCGAGAGCCAACAGCGTCACTGTCCAAGCTAAGTGATGCTCTGCTTGGAAGGTGTTTGATGCTGACAAGTTCGCTGACAACGCTCTTACTTCATCAGTAATTGGATGACGCCAGATATCTAACAGAGCGGTGTTGCCATCGCTGTTTGGCGTTGGAGAAGTATCCGCAATACCAATAAAAATAGCCGAGGAACTTTGCTGACTCGTTTCCTTCAAAGGTAAATTCGATTGGTAATAAAGCGTAAAATCACCAGTTAAAGCTTCATCGAATCCATCAACTAGATCCGTGCCCACGCTCAGTGTTTTATTTGGGTCGAGAACAAGCTGAATTAAATGAGTTGGGCTAATGCCCAACTCAAGTTTTTCAGTACTAAAACCCTGTTCTTTCGCCAATAATAAACTTTGCTGAACGAAACCCGTTAGCTCTATTAATGGTGACGGAATAAGGATTTTAGTCATTACTCATCCACCTCAGCGTGTACAGCTGGGTGATAAAGTTCTGACCCTGTGGCGCGAAACTCTTCTGACTTTTGACGCATGCCTTCTAACGGATCATCCAGCATTTTGATAGAAATCGCCTGATCAGCAGCAACTTGCTCGGTGTCTTTCGCGTACTCTCTTACTTCCTGAGAAATCTTCATCGAGCAGAATTTAGGACCACACATTGAACAGAAGTGAGCCACTTTCCCAGACTCTTGAGGCAGTGTTTCGTCATGGAAAGAACGCGCGGTATCAGGGTCCAATGACAAGTTAAATTGGTCTTCCCAACGGAATTCAAAACGTGCTTTAGATAGCGCATTATCACGGACCTGTGCACCTGGATGCCCTTTTGCCAAGTCAGCAGCATGTGCAGCCAGCTTGTAGGTGATCATGCCAGTCTTCACATCTTCCTTGTTTGGCAGACCTAAGTGTTCCTTAGGTGTGACATAACACAACATTGCACAGCCATACCAACCAATCATCGCCGCACCAATACCGGAAGTAATGTGGTCGTAGCCCGGTGCAATATCAGTAGTTAGCGGGCCTAAGGTGTAGAACGGTGCTTCATGACAATGTTCCAGTTGCTGATCCATGTTCTCTTTGATCATGTGCATTGGGATATGTCCTGGGCCTTCGATGATCACCTGAACGTCATACTCCCAGGCAATCTTAGTCAACTCACCAAGGGTTCTTAATTCAGCGAACTGTGCTTCATCATTAGCGTCTGCGACTGAACCAGGACGTAGGCCATCACCCAACGAAAGTGCAACGTCATACTTCGCACAGATTTCACAGATTTCGCGGAAGTGTGTGTATAGGAAGCTTTCCTGATGATGCGCTAAACACCATTTAGCGATGATTGAACCACCACGAGAAACGATGCCAGTAACACGTTTAGCCGTCATCGGAACATAACGGAGTAACAAGCCTGCGTGAATAGTAAAGTAATCCACGCCTTGCTCTGCCTGCTCGATTAAGGTGTCACGCATCACTTCCCAGTTTAGGTTTTCCGCAATACCATTTACTTTTTCTAGCGCCTGATACATTGGAACAGTACCAATTGGCACCGGGCTATTACGTAAAATCCATTCACGGGTTTCGTGGATGTTGCGCCCGGTAGAGAGATCCATAACGGTATCCCCACCCCAACGCGTGGCCCATACGAGTTTTTCTACTTCTTCTTCGATCGAAGATGTCACTGACGAGTTGCCAATGTTCGCGTTCACTTTGACTAAGAAGTTACGTCCGATAATCATTGGTTCTGATTCTGGGTGGTTGATATTTGATGGAATGATGGCACGACCTTCTGCCACTTCTTTGCGGACAAACTCAGCAGTAATATCTTTTGGTAGATTGGCTCCAAAGTTTTGACCTGGGTGCTGCTGGTTTAGCACTTCATCACGATACTTAGCGCGCCCCATGTTTTCACGTAGAGCGATGAACTCCATTTCAGGCGTAATAATCCCTTTACGTGCGTAGTGAAGCTGAGTAACACAGTGCCCTTCTTTAGCACGTCGAATATGAGGCAGATTGCCGTAACGCAGCTCGTCCAACGTTTCATCTTCCAAGCGCTCTTTTGCGTAAACAGAGCTGACATCTTGAAGAACTTCGGTGTCGTTTCGTTCTTCAATCCAGCCCTCTCTAAGCTTCGGTAAGCCATTGTAAAGGTCGATAGAGTGATTTGGGTCAGTGTATACACCAGAGGTGTCATAAACACGTACTGATTCGTTTGGCTCGAAAACAGGAGCCTCTTTGGTACCACCGATAAGGCTGTCAGCTAAAGAGATCTCACGCATCGGGACGCGGATATCCGGGCGTGAACCTTCTACGTAGACTTTGTTTGAATTTGGGTACGGCTGTACCGAGAGAGTTTCAATAAACTGTTTTGCTTCCAGTCTCGCTTGCTTGCGATTCGACATAGCATTTTTCCTTGCTTGTTATTTTTAATAAAAAGTATTGGGATAAAAATGCTTGGCGGATAGATGCGACAAGAGGGGTCGAATAAAGAACTGACAGAGCTCTAAAACAACATTCGACGTTTTGATAGGTTAGCCAGATTAGATCTGGTGTAGGTATCTTCTCCTGTTCCCTTCGCTGGTACTAACCAGATCAGGTTCAACGGATCCCGAATTAACGGTCTCAGCCTTATGGCACTCCGACAAGTAAATCGATTATAGAGAAAGGAAATTAGTTAACCAAGTATAAAAGTCGTATTTTTAATCAATTTTATGTATCTCAAGTACCAAAAGGTGACATATACTGGATTTAAATAGAGACAGGTTTGAATTAACTACAAGGCAGGAAAAGACCCAGGAGAGCAGAAACTCACCTGGGATGATTGGAAAATTACTTAGGTATAATCAACCAATGGTACGCGAACCATGCTGCAGAAATGCTTAACAGCACATTTAGTAGCACGTTAAATCCCATTTTAAAAAATGCGCCTTGTTGCATCAGTAACACGTTATCCATGGAGAAAGTAGAAAACGTAGTTAATGCGCCAAGAAAACCTAACCCAATAATTTGGCGCCATGGATATGGAGCTAACCACTCATTTTCTACCGCGGCAATAAGCAGCCCCATAATAAATGAACCGGCGATATTAACGGTTAGCGTACCGTATGGGAAAGAGCGACCAAAAAGTGTCACACAATATTCAGATACTAGATAACGTGAACAAGCTCCTATCGCTCCACCGATTGCGATAAGCCCTAAAATTGCGAATTGTCCCATGGCCCCTCCAAATATAATTTCAACTATTGTACTTATTTATTAGGCACAATTGGGACAAAACGAGTGAAAATAATGTTCTCAAAATACGCAACTTAGGCTTCAACAATTTGCATTTATAAAAAAGTTACAGGAGTCACTTTATGCAACTTCAATAAAACCCATCAATCCGGTTTTCATGTGTTCTATCACATGACAGTGATACATCCACTGACCAGGGTTATCTGCGACAAAAGCAGCTTTTGCTGATCCATTTTTACCTAATAAAACCGTGTCGGTATGAAATGGTTTTTCGACGGGCTTTCCATCAAGCTCCAATACGGTAAACGTATGACCGTGCAAGTGAATCGGATGATGGTATTGAGTGACATTACGTAAATTAAAAATGTAAGTTTTACCCAACTCCAATTTTGCGAGGGGCTCTGGAATACTTTCAGCACTCATGCCCTCCCAAGCCCTTTTATTCGTTAACCAAAATTTAGGTACCGCTTGTCCCGAGCTATCTGCAGGTGTGACCGCACCTTCCCACTCAAACACGAAGTCAATCAATTCAGCATTATCTAAATCAACAGTGGGAACAGGATTTAATGGTAAAGCGGGAATACTTTGGTTTTCAGCCAAGCTAGATTTCTGGCATTTAAAATCACATAGTGGGAATGGAAACTTTCCTTTCATCTGACGAACACTTACAAGGTTACCCGCAGGAGGAGCAATGAAGGCGACATCAAGCCGCATACCCGGGCCAATCTTATGCTGAGTTAGCTTATAAGGCGTTTTAATCGGATTTCCGTCAATAGCAACGACCCAGGCATCAACCCCTTCGACAGCGATTGGATAAGTAATGGTGTTATCTACATTAGCTATGCGCAACCGTACTGTTGCGTTTTCCTTAAGGCTATAGGTTGGATTATGTTGGCCGTTCACTGTCCCCCACTCACCTGGAGTACCCATACGCGCACTATAGCGAGGGATCATCAAATCTTTCCACTGACCACTTTTACTCAGGTGCCAGTGTTTAAGTGCCAGCTCGTGCTCTTCATCAAACTCAACGGGTTGTGCTTCTTCCACCACAATCAGGCCAACAAGCCCCATTCCTAGCTGCTTTACGCTATTCATATGTGGGTGATACCAAAAAGTACCAGCGTCGGGCGGAGTAAATTCATAGACGAAAGTTTCACCGGGCATGATTGGTTTCTGACTTAGAAAAGGTACGCCATCCATACCTATTGGGATACGCAGACCATGCCAATGAATCGTTGTTGGTTCATCAAGCTTGTTGGTAAACCGGATAGTAACCTTCTCGCCTTGGCGACAACGTATTGTTGGAGCAGGGATAGAGCCATTAAAACCGAGTACTGGTGTCTGATGTCCAGGAACCAATTCAGCATTTGCTGGTTCAGCAGTAAGCTCATAAACATAGCCTTGGCCGCTGACCGACTTCTTAAGAGAGCATGCAGGCAAAAGAGCTGACATACCCAAAATAGAGCTCATTGAAAGAAAGCGACGGCGAGTTAGTTCCATTTCTACTCCAACTAAAACAGTATAGTGAAGGGGTAATAAAACGTATTCTCACCATAATGTAAATATAAGAGGTCAGATAAAAGCAACGTCAAAGCGTTTATCGTTAATTTACTTTATAACAGTACTATTTCTGCTATTGCGCTCTGCTATATGCAAAGCAGAACCATACCAGCCATAAACATTGAATGATAATTGCAGGTTAAAATCGCCAAGTACAAACGCAAAAAAGCCCCAGTCTTTCGACTGAGGCTTTAAACATGGCAGGGGTGGAGAGATTCGAACTCCCAACACGCGGATTTGGAATCCGCTGCTCTGCCAATTGGAGCTACACCCC
>NZ_JAZDWA010000015.1:0-45417 GCF_036350715.1 Vibrio sp. YYF0003 | reverse complement strand
GTAGAGATTGTGATACCGCGCTCACGCTCTTCTGGAGCGTTATCGATAGATGCGAAGTCTTTCGCTTCACCGCCGTACACTTTAGCAAGAGTAGTACAGATAGCTGCTGTTAGAGTTGTTTTACCGTGGTCAACGTGGCCGATAGTACCAACGTTTACGTGTGGTTTTACACGTTCAAATTTTGCTTTAGACACAATCGTGTTCCTTCCTAGTTATGATTCGCCGTGATCATTATTGATCGACGACGCGCCAGAAAATGTTATTTTATGCGCCAACGCTCGTTAGCGCAATATTTGGACGGCTTGATCTGGCAAAAAGTCGTAAACTTTTTGCCGTTCAGTCGTCAATTAGTAACCACGCTCTGCAATAATTTTATCTGCGAAGTTTTTCGGCACTTCAGCGTACTCGTGAAACTCCATAGAGTAAGACGCACGGCCTTGAGTTGCAGAACGTAGGTCTGTTGCGTAACCAAACATCTCAGATAGTGGAACTTGAGCACGGATGATCTTCAGACCAGCCACACCTTCATCCATACCTTCGATGATACCGCGACGACGGTTTAGGTCACCAACAACGTCACCCATCCAATCTTCCGGAGTGGTTACTTCGACATTCATCATTGGCTCTAGAATCACAGGTTGCGCTTCTAGTGCACCTTTCTTGAATGCCATTGAGCCAGCGATCTTAAACGCCATCTCACTTGAGTCTACATCGTGGTAAGAACCATCAAATAGTGTAGCTTTAATATCTAGTACAGGGTAACCCGCTAGAACACCACTATTCATTTGCTCTTCGATACCTTTCGATACCGAGCTGATGTATTCCTTAGGAACCACACCACCCACGATTTCGTCGACGAATACGAAACCTTCACCAGGCTCTGAAGGCTCAAGTTTGATCCACACATGACCGTATTGACCACGACCACCTGATTGACGAACAAACTTACCTTCCACTTCCGCTTTACCACGAATGGTTTCACGGTAAGCAACCTGAGGTTTACCAACGTTACAATCAACGCTGAATTCACGCTTCATACGGTCAACGATGATATCTAGGTGAAGTTCACCCATACCTGAGATCAGAGTCTGACCTGTTTCGTCGTCCGTTTCCACGCGGAATGATGGATCTTCAGCAGCCAGTTTACCTAGCGCGATACCCATTTTTTCTTGGTCTGCCTTAGAACGAGGTTCTACAGCAATCTGAATAACTGGCTCAGGGAATTCCATACGTTCCAGAATCACTTTGTGGTTCTGGTCACATAGAGTGTCACCTGTAGTTACGTCTTTCAGACCAATAGCAGCGGCGATATCACCAGCGCGAACTTCTTTAACTTCTTCACGCTTGTTGGCATGCATCTGAACGATACGACCAAAACGCTCTTTCTTCTCTTTTACAGAGTTGTAGACACCGTCACCTGAGTTTACTACACCAGAGTAAACACGCATGAAAGTAAGCGTACCCACAAATGGGTCAGTCGCGATCTTAAACGCTAGCGCAGAGAAAGGTTCGTTGTCGTCAGCGTGACGCTCAACTTCATTTTCTCTTTCATCAACACCTTTAATTGCAGGTACATCAGCTGGTGATGGCAAGAATTCGATCACTGCATCTAGTACCGCTTGAACACCTTTGTTCTTAAACGCACTACCACAAGTGGCAAGTACAATTTCGTTATTTAGTGTACGAGTACGTAGCGCTTGTTTGATCTCAGCTTCAGTCAGCTCACCTTCTTCAAGGTACTTGTCCATCAGCTCTTCGCTAGCTTCCGCAGCAGATTCAACCATATGGTTGCGCCATTCTTCGGCAAGCTCGATCATGTCAGCTGGAATGTCTTCGTATGTGAACGACATGCCTTGGTCGGCTTCACTCCAGTTGATCATTTTCATCTTAATAAGGTCGATGACACCTTTGAAGTCCTCTTCAGCACCAACGTTAAGTTGGATTGGAACAGGATTCGCACCAAGACGATTTTTAATTTGGTCCACAACGCGTAGGAAGTCTGCGCCTGCACGGTCCATCTTGTTAACAAAAACCATACGTGGAACGTGGTATTTGTCTGCTTGACGCCATACAGTTTCAGACTGAGGTTCAACACCAGATGAGCCACAGAACACAACCACAGCACCATCAAGTACACGAAGAGAACGCTCTACTTCGATAGTAAAGTCAACGTGTCCAGGGGTATCAATGATGTTTACGCGATGCTCTGGGAATTGTGCTTCCATACCACGCCAGAATGTCGTAGTCGCAGCTGAAGTGATAGTGATACCACGTTCCTGCTCCTGCTCCATCCAGTCCATGGTTGCTGCACCATCGTGAACTTCGCCGATTTTGTGAGAAAGGCCAGTGTAGAACAGAATACGCTCAGTTGTGGTTGTTTTTCCTGCATCTACGTGAGCACAGATACCGATATTACGGTAGCGCTCAATAGGAGTTTTACGAGCCACGATTGTATCCTCTTACTAAGGTGTACCTTAGAGTATAGAAAAGTGCTGCGAGAGAACCTCGCAGCACAGAAGGTATTACCAGCGGTAATGAGCGAACGCTTTGTTTGCGTCAGCCATGCGGTGAACGTCTTCACGTTTCTTAACCGCAGTACCTTTGTTCTCAGACGCGTCTAGCATTTCAGCAGCTAGGCGTTGAGCCATAGATTTTTCACCACGCTTGCGCGCAGCTTCAACCAACCAACGCATAGCAAGTGCGTTACGGCGAACCGGACGTACTTCTACAGGTACTTGGTAAGTTGAACCACCAACACGGCGAGATTTAACTTCTACCGCAGGGCGTACGTTTTCAAGAGCTTCTTCAAAAATAGCTAAGTGGTCTTTACCAGACTTTTCAGCCATAGCATCTAGTGCAGTGTAAACGATTTTCTCTGCAGTAGATTTTTTACCGTCAACCATTAGGATGTTAACGAATTTTGCCAGCAATTCAGATTTGAATTTTGGATCTGGAAGGATCTTACGCTGACCAATGACGCGACGACGTGGCATGGATTTATCTCCGTTGTCTTCTTCAGGTTTTATCCAAAACTTTTCAGTTTTTTCAAAAAATTAAAAATAATTTAGTGTTTGGCCTTACTTAACGGAATCCATTAAGACTTAGGACGCTTCACACCGTACTTAGAACGACCTTGTTTACGGTCATTTACGCCAGCACAGTCTAGTGCGCCGCGAACAGTGTGGTAACGCACACCTGGAAGGTCTTTAACACGACCACCACGGATTAGAACAACTGAGTGCTCTTGAAGGTTGTGACCTTCACCGCCGATGTACGAAGTAACTTCGAAACCGTTTGTCAGACGAACACGACAAACTTTACGAAGTGCTGAGTTAGGTTTTTTAGGTGTAGTAGTGTAAACACGTGTACATACACCACGTTTTTGTGGGCACGCTTCTAGTGCAGGCACGTTGCTTTTAACAACTTGCTTTGCACGTGGCTTACGTACCAACTGGTTAATAGTTGCCATTAACTAGCTCCTGATTTACTTGAAAGTAAGCTTTGTGAAAAATCTAGCCCTAATTACCTTTAGGCATTTAGGGACGCAAAATTCTATGCAGCAGTGAGAGGTGTGTCAAGAAATATACGGATCTTTTTTGTTCAATTGGGGTAATTAGTCCGTAAAGCTTTATCGACAGTAATTCATGTTCAATCCCAAGTAAGGGATTTATCTTGTTTTACGGTCAATTCAACGAAGCCAGTATAGGTCACTACACTAACGGAAGGACTGATGCGATTTGCCATTCCTCTGGCTTGAATATCGCTCTCGAGAGCGAAGACAGCCGCGTTCTTGACATGATGGAACGCTTGATGCTGCGGGTTTGCAGCGTACACAGCATCTTCAATGAGTAAAATGTCGTCTTGTTCACTCCAAAGAGTCACAGCATCTTCTAGGGCAGAGACGGTTTTGATGATATGTAACATGGCGTCCTCAGAATGACAGTAGTTTGCCTGCTTGTTGCAGTTTCTCTTTAACTTGTTCAAGCGTTAACGCCTGTGCATCGATGACCAAGTCGGCTTGAGCTAATCCTCGCTGCGCAAGTGAATCAGAGCAAACAAACACTTGTTCAATATCATACAGATCGAACAGCTTGAGCATAGGTGCGTAATCTTTGCTTAGAATGGCTGATGGATCTTGCCCTAGCAAAAGCTGGTAAACACCATCGCCGATAAATATCACGCTAATGTCTTCGCAATAGGCGGAAGCGGCAAGCAGGGCATCCACACCCTCGCGTCCAGAGGACTGCCCGTGAGGCGCGCTACGAAATAAATAAGTTAACTGGCTCAAAACTGCACCACTCGGTCCTGGGTTAGCATTGCTTCGGCTAAACTGCCTAATCCTGCCTGAGTAAAACCTTGCGCTAAATTGTTTTGACTTAAGCCGTGCTGGTTGGCTTCTTCTTCACTCACAATCCCGCGACGCAATGCCGCTGCCACGCAAGTTTCAAGGCGCACGCTGTGCTCCTCAGCGAAGACTTGCCATGCTTTATTCAAATCGAACTCATCGTTGGCTGGTACACTCAGTGCGCTACCATTGCTCACGCCCTCTTGGTAGAAAAACACACTCACTACCGTGTGCCCTTGCTCAACCACCGCTTTGGCAAATTGATAGGCGCTGCGGGCAGACTGGCTACCGTACACTGGGCCATTTACAAGCAAAGTGTAAGTTAATCCACTCACTCTGATTCGTCCTCAGTTTTACGCTGACGAATGTATAAATAGACCGTGTGCTTAGAGATATTCAGACGATCAGCGACGCGGTTAATCGCATCTTTGATGTCAAAAATACCTTTGTCGTACAGTTCCATAACGATCTGACGGTTCTTAGTGTTGTTTGATACCGATTTGTCCGCATTAATTTCTTCAATCGTGCGCTCAACCGTCTGGTCCACCAGCTCTTCAACATCACTTGCGAAGTTCACTGATGATGCCGCCTCTTTGGCCTCTTGTGTTGGCATAAAAGATTGCAACACTTGCGAGAATGGCGCATCCAGATTGACGTTAATACATAGCAGGCCAATAACACGGTTCTCGCCATTACGGATAGCGACCGTGATCGACTTCATCAACACGCCGCCTTTCGCACGCGTAAAGTACGAACGAGAGAAATTGCGCTCAGAGCCTTCGATGTCTTTGAGCATTTTCAGTGCTAAATCTGTGATAGGTGAGCCAACCTGACGACCTGTATTTTCACCATTGGCTATTTTAATCGCAGAGGTATTTAGATCTTCCAGAGAGTGAAGAACGATTTCACAGAACGGGCCAATCAGACTGGCAATACCATCAACGACCGCCTCGTAAGACCTCAAGATGATTTTATCGTGCTCAGTGAATGGCATCACGTTGACGGATTCCATTTCGAGCAACATCTCCGCATTAATTGTTTCTGTAGTTGTCATAAGCCTTCGAGCGAAAAATCAACAAATTGGTGTAAGTTTATCAGAAAATTTGAAAGTCAACCTAGCAAACTCTCCAACTAGTGACCTAGAACAAAAAAGGCCCGTTAAACGGACCTTTTTCAATAACTTAGCTTGAGTTATTCTGATTACTCAGCTTTATCATTCTCTACTTTTAGCAGTTCAACTTCGAATACGAGCGTTGAATTAGCAGGAATGCTTGGCGTGTCTTGGTCGCCGTAAGCAAGCTCTGGTGGGATAACGAACTTGAATTTAGAACCTACAGGCATTAGCTGCACGCCTTCCGTCCAACCTGGAATTACACGGTTTAGAGGGAATGTTGCCGGCTCGCCACGATCGTATGAGCTATCGAACTGAGTACCATCAGTCAGTGTGCCTTTGTAGTGAACCTGTACTGTGTCAGTATCTTTTGGCTTCTCGCCTTCTGCTGGAGTGATCACTTGGTAAAGAAGACCAGATTCCGTTTTCACTACGCCTTCTTGCTTCTCAAACTCAGCGCGGAAGTCATCGCCAGCTTTCTTCGCTGCTGCCGCTTTCTCAGCCGCTTGCGCTTGCATCTTGTCCGCTACGCGCTTATCCAGAGATTCTAGCGCTGCGCGAGTTTCTTCTTCATTTAGCTCAGCGTTGCCTTTAAATACATCTTCAATACCTTTAAGAACAAGGTCTTTGTTTAGGTCGATGCCGATTTCGCTTGGTTTCTCGATGCTAGTGCTTAGGTAGTTAGCAAATGAAACGCCAATTGCGTACGCCGCTTTGTCATCGTCGGTTTTAAAGTGAACTGCTTTGCCAGTTTCTGCTTGAACTTGCTCAGCTTGAGGTGCAGCTTCTTCTGCTTTTGTTTCTTCTTTCTGACAGCCTACCGCTAGCATTACTGTTGCAGCAAGTAGCGACACTTTTAAAACTGATTTCATTAAATTCTCCCAATAATGGCTTAGCCATTGGTTGTTGTGCACAATTCTTCTATGAGACTAGTGAAGACAATCGTTATACCAATATACTAGCTATATGTCTTAAGACACAAACTGGATTATTAGATGTGATGCAAAGAATTTCTCATTTATTCCTATATTTAATTGTCATCACCACGTTAAATGGTTGCTTTTTTACCGAGTCTGAAGTGCAACGCTGGCCCCTTGAACCGCAAGGGTCGACCAGTTTTGCACTGAGCCGCGATGGCAGATTCGCACTGCTCTACTCTCAAATAGATCACTTAATATTATGGGACCTTGAGCAAAATGAACAATTAGCCAAACTGGGCGAACTGGATGCTGATGCGAATGTGGTGTCACATATTCGCATCTCAGACAACGGCCGTTATGCGGTGACTGCAGGCCAGATGAACTTCGCGGTCTGGGATCTCGGCTGGACACAAGCCAAGGGGCTTTGGTCAATTTCAGATGCTCTGATTCGCGATATAGACATCACCAGTAACGGCGAACAAGTGCTGCTTGGCCTTTCAAACGGTAAAGCGATTTATGTCAACTTAGTCACCGGGCGTCGTCTGGAGTTCCTTGCTCATCAAGAAAAAGTCAACAGCGTGGCTATATCTCCCAATGGCCGTTTTGCGCTAACGGGTGGCAATGACTATAAGGCCTTTCTCTGGGATACCGAGTCCGGACAGATTCTGCGAGCCTTTGAGCATGAACAACGAGTGGTAAGGGTTGCTTTGCAACGCGATGGGAAACTGGCGATGAGCTCGGATGGCGGCAACCAATCCATTATCTGGAATTTGGAGACAGGTGAAAAAGTGTCGGAGTTGAGCAGCTGGTCTCGTCAGCTGATATTCTCCACCGCAAGGTTCTCTGATGACGGCTCTCAACTGGTCACTGGCAGCCCATCCGGTCGCGTGTCCGTGTGGGATACTCAGAGCGGTAAACGAGTCGATGGATTCGAAGTCGAGCCGAAAAAAGATACTCGCCCTCCTCGTGCGGTCGTGTATGATGCAGCCTTTGATGCCAAACAACGTGTAATTACTGCCACTTCCGCAGGTATCGCCCAGGCTTGGCAGTTAGAGAACGGATCATGACAGAAAAACTTATTCAGCAACTGGAAGCGCGTATTAATGACCTTGAGTGTCAGGCTGCGTTCCAAGAACAGACGATTGACGATCTGAACCAAGCGTTATCTCAGCAACAATTGCTGATTACTAAGATGCAAGATCAGATGAAATACGTGGTGGGCAAAGTAAAAAATATGGATTCATCCAATATGGAAGATCCAGCCAATGAGCCGCCACCACCACACTACTAATGTGTGGCGAGAAAGACGAAACAAAGCCCGGCAATAAGCTGGGCTTTGTTTTTGGGGCTCTATTTCAAAGGTTATTCATCCGCATAGATTTTTACACTCAACTCGCCTTGAGTGTTGATACCCGCCCGGTACATGCCGGAACTGTTCATCGCAAAATGCAGTTCTCCCTCGGCATCGATAGCAATCAAACCACCTTCCCCACCCATGGCTTTTAGATCGCCCTGAATCACTGTCTCACAGGCGGTATGTACATCTTCTTTGAGATAGCGTATTCGTGCCGCCACATCTTCTGCGACGCGTTTACGAATAAAGAACTCGCCCATGCCCGTGGTAGAAACCGCAACTACACCGTTTTCAGCCACGGTTCCACAGCCGATCAACGCTGAATCACCAATCCGACCGTATTTTTTGTTCGTCACGCCACCCGTGCTGGTCGCCGCCGCTAAGTTACCATGCTGATCCAAAGCAACCGCACCGACCGTTCCGTGTTTACGATCATCAGGATAACGAGACTCAGAAAGCGCGAACTCCCCTTTCTCTCGCATCGAGATCAGCTGTTCGTAACGTCGATCAGTAAAGAAATAATCTTGTTCTGTATATTGGTGACCATTTTCAAAGGCGAATTTTTCGGCCCCCTCCCCAACCAGCAGGACATGATTGCTCTTTAGCATCACATCTCGCGCCAGCTCAATCGGGTTTTTAATATGCCTGACACCCGCCACCGCACCAGCAGCCAAATTACTGCCATCCATGATTGAAGCGTCCATCTCAACCATTTCATTGTGTGTTAATACTGAGCCTTTACCAGCATTGAAGTGAGGGGAATCTTCCAGCACTTTGACTGCAGCAACGACCGCATCGAGTGACGCGCCGCCGTTCGCCAATATCTGATGACCCGCTTTTGCGGCAGCTTCCAGATCCGTCAAAATAGCTTGTTGCAGTGAATCACTCATTTGTTCACGTACTATTGTGCCAGCGCCGCCGTGAATGGCGATGGAGAATGGTTTGTTCATAACGTTACCAACAACTGAATTAACTATTCAGCACTAAACATCAGATAAACAAAAAGCGCAAGTTGACGATCAACTTGCGCTTTTTCATTCAGAATTTAGAAGGTGTTAACTGCGAATTAGTGAGAACCGCAGCTACCGCCGCCACAACAGCCGCCTTCATGATCATGGTCGTGATCGTGGTCATGATCGTGACCACCACAACAACCACCACCTTGGTGGATGTGACCGTGTTCGATCTCTTCTGCAGTTGCTTCGCGAGTTGCTACGACTTCAACTTCAAACGTCAGTGTTTGACCAGCAAGCATGTGGTTACCATCAACCACTACTTCTTCGCCGTCTACTTCTGTTACTTCTACAGGGATTGGACCTTGATCAGTATCCGCTAGGAAACGCATACCTACTTCGATTTGGTCAACACCCTGGAACACTTCTGCAGGAACACGTTGAACAAGCGCGTCGTTGTGCTCGCCGTAAGCATCTTCAGGAGCTACAGTTGCAGAGAACTTGTCGCCTGCCACTTTACCTTCAAGTTCTTTTTCAAGACCTGTGATTAGGTTGTTGTGACCGTGAAGGTAATCAAGAGGTGCTTCAGTTGTTGATTGATCAACAACAACACCGTCTTCCAACATTACTTTGTATGCAAGGCTTGCAACAACGTTCTTTTCGATTTTCATACTAACTCCAGAGAGATTAATTGACTTAACCTGAACGGGGTTAAGTACTGAGTTGATACGGTGTATTATGGGGATCTATTATCGAAGTTCAATTACTCCGGCTTAAAAATCCCGATCATTTCCTGCCCTGAGTGTTTATTTTTCTCTACAGATTGCGGTTTACGCTGCTCTGTATAATCACACTCAACGCACTCTACCAACTCAATGTTGTTCTCTATCCACCAGCGTAGGGTATCTTGCTGGCTGCACTGTGGACAACTTGCACCAGCAATAAAACGTTTTTTAATTTTCACGCTATTTCCTTATCTTGAACCTAAGTTCAAGTACTACTTCCAATGATTGGGCGACTGATGATCGCTTTCCATTTCACGACCAAAAATTTCTTCTAGCTCTTTACGAGCTTCTTTCGCTCTTTGAGCGAGTTTCTTATCTTCACTGTGTTGAGGCAGTAAGTCTTTAAGCATAGCATTATCTAACTTACGAAAATGTGCTTCTGCCCGCTTTGCTTGATATGGGTGCATGCCGAGTTCTACAAGCGTCTGACGACCAAGATCAAGAGCCCCTAAGAAGGTTTCACGCGAGTAGTTTTGCACACCATGGCTCATCAGCTGGTAGGCTTCAACCCGGCTTCGGGCTCGAGCAAGTAATTTAAGCTTAGGAAAATGTGCCCGGCAGATGTCGACGATCGCCATGACTTCATCTGGCGAATCAGTACAAATCACCAAGGCTTCCGCTTTATCCGCGCCAGCTGCGCGCAACAAATCAATCTGGGTTGCATCACCATAAAACACTTTGTAGCCATATTTACGTAGCAGGTGAATTTGGCTGGCATCACTTTCTAATACCGTCACTTTAATTTTGTTGGCATACATCAAACGCCCAACCACCTGACCGAAACGACCAAAACCCGCGATGATTACCCGTGGACGACGGTCGACCACATTGCTGGTGACGCTTTCTTCTTCTTGGTTAAGCGTATGTGCAAACCACTTCTTTTGTCCCATCAAAATGAGCGGCGTGGTCACCATCGATAAACTGACCACGACCAACAAAAACGCCACTTGCTGTTGAGTTAAGATGCCTTCCTGGCTCGCCGCTGTGAAAATCACGAACGCAAACTCCCCGCCCTGGCTCAAAATGGCCGCCATACGGCTACGTGCTTTTGTGCGAACACGGGCAGCACGCGCCAGTGCGTACAGAACCAACCCTTTCACCGATACCAATACCACAACTGCAGTAAGGATCTCCAAAGGTTGCAGAGCCAGTAAACCAAGGTTCACCGCCATACCAACAGCAATGAAAAACAACCCGAGTAGCAAACCTTTAAAAGGCTCGATAGCTATCTCTAACTCATGACGATATTCACTTTCCGCCAGTAGTACACCAGCCAGGAAGGTGCCAAGCGCCATCGATAAGCCCAGCTTTTGCATCACAACCGAAATGCCCAGAACAACCAATAAAGCTGCAACGGTAAATAGCTCACGCACCCCGCTCATGACAACAAATCGAAACAGAGGACGCAGCAAGAAGTGGCCGCCAATCAGCAATGCAATAACGCTGCCGAGCACCGTCAATACATCTAACCAATCTCCGCCAGTTTGTCCCCCGGCTAACAGAGGCAGTATGGCCAACATCGGGATGACGGCAATATCCTGAAACAGAAGAACTGCAAAGCCTGACTGCCCGGTCTCCGTGCCATTCAGCCCTTGCTCTTCAATCACTCTCAACGCAATAGCGGTTGAAGACAGCGCCAGTCCCATCCCAATCACCAGGCTCACTTGCATGCTCAACCCGAACAAACTGACAATACTGCCGATAACAAATGTGGTCACCACAACCTGCGCACCACCAAGTCCTAAAATCGGCCCTCGCATCTGCCACAGTTTTTTGGGATTCAATTCGAGGCCAATTAAGAACAGCAGCAATACGACCCCGAGCTCAGCAAAGTGCAAAATTTCATCTACATCACTGATCAACCCTAATCCCCATGGGCCAATCAAGACGCCCGCTAATAGATAGCCCAGCACCGAGCCCAGACCAAGTCGCTGGGCGAGTGGTACGGCGATAACCGCAGCGGAAAGGAACACCACACTGCTTTGAAGAAACTCACTGGTGACTGCCATGCTGAACTCCCTGTTCGTTTGCTGCGTTCCAGTCTTTCAAAGGATCGCCCAACCATCGACGATACTGCTCCGCATGGTCATAACGCTCAATATCGGAGACATTTCGTGACCAATACAGAACCAGTGGTTCCAGCCAATGCATTTGACACAGTGCCGCAGTCAACTCAAATGGCTGAAGAATCTGCTCTAACGGATATTTGTTGTAGCCTTTAGTACTGAATGCTTCCTCTTTGCCGCCCGTAGTGATCACGCTGCGCCAGTATTTCCCTTTCAGAGCGCAACCATCTCCGAACGCAAAGCCTTTACCAAGCACGCGATCCAGCCACTCTTTTAACAAAGCAGGACAGGAATACATATAAAGAGGATGATGAAATACGATCACATCATGCGCCATCAAGAGCTCATGTTCGTGGCTAATATCAATAAAGAAGTCTGGATACGCACCATACAGATCGTGCACCGTTACGTGATCAAGTGATTGAATTCTCTTTATCATCACTTGATTGGCAATCGAGTTATAGGGTTCTGGGTGTGCATAGATAACCAGAACTCTTGGGGGGCTAGACGCTGTTATAGCCAAATGGTCGTCCTTGTGGTCATTTTTATCCGTTATCAAAATGTTATACGTTTTTGTGCAGCATAATGCAATTCGTGCGCAGAGATCGACTTTTAGCGCCAATACCCCTACTATTCACCGCTAGATAACGACCTTAGTGACAAAGCAACGCGCACTGCGCAAAGTGAATGACGACTCTATGATTACCTTTTCTGATATTCAGTTACTGCGTGGCGGTAAACCTCTTTTAGATCAAGCTTCTGCGACTATCCATCCCGGAGATAAAGTCGGCTTAGTGGGCAAAAATGGCTGTGGTAAGTCCACCCTGTTTGCTTTGCTAAAAGACGAACTGTCCATTGATGCTGGCTCATTCAGCCAACCACAGCACTGGGAACTGGCATGGGTAGCACAGGAAACCCCGGCGCTGGAACGCAGTGCATTAGAGTATGTCATTGATGGCGATCGTGAATTTCGCGGCCTTGAACAGCAACTCGAAGCGGCTGAAGAGCAAGACAACGGTACTCTGGTTGCGGAAATTCACGGCAAAATCGAAACCATTGGTGGTTACAGCATTCGCGCCCGTGCAGCAGAGTTGCTTGATGGCTTAGGGTTCAGTCAGGAACAGATGAGCTGGAGTCTGACTCAATTTTCTGGTGGTTGGCGTATGCGCCTTAACCTGGCTCAAGCGCTGCTTTGTCGGTCAGATTTACTATTGCTCGATGAGCCAACCAACCACTTGGATTTGGATGCGGTAATGTGGCTGGAACGCTGGCTACAAAACTACCCGGGTACGCTGATTCTGATCTCGCACGACCGTGATTTTCTCGATCCTATCGTGGGACGCATCATCCACATCGAGAACCAGCAGCTCAATGAATACACGGGCAACTACTCGTCATTCGAAAACCAGCGCGCACAAAAAATGATTCTGCAGCAAGCTATGTACCAAAAGCAGCAGAAGCAGATGTCGCACATGCAAAGCTACATCGACCGATTCCGCTACAAAGCGTCCAAAGCACGTCAGGCGCAAAGCCGTATTAAAGCACTGGAACGCATGGAGAAAGTGCTACCAGCGCAGTTCGATAACCCGTTCAGTTTTGAATTCCGTGAACCTGCCGCTTTGCCAAATCCAATCATGATGATGGATGATGTCTCGGCAGGCTACGATGACAACTTAATTCTGGAGAAAATCCGCCTTAACCTAGTCCCGGGCAGCCGCATCGGTCTACTTGGTCGTAACGGCGCGGGTAAATCAACGCTGATCAAACTGCTATCTGGCGAGCTCAAAGCACAAGGCGGCGACCTGACCTACTCACAAGGCGTGAAGATTGGCTACTTCGCTCAGCACCAGCTTGAAACTCTCCATCCGGAAGAAACGCCGCTGCAACACATGATGCAAATCGCGCCGGATCAAACCGAGCAACAATTGCGTGACTACTTGGGTAGCTTTGGCTTCCAGGGCGACAAAGCGCTGGAAAAAGTTGCACCATTTTCCGGTGGTGAAAAAGCACGTTTGGTCTTGGCATTGATCGTTTGGCAGAAACCAAACCTGTTACTACTCGATGAACCAACCAACCACCTAGACTTAGACATGCGTCAGGCATTAACGATGGCGTTGCAAACGTTCGAAGGCGCAATGGTGATCGTGTCGCACGACCGCTACCTGTTACGTGCAACGACAGATGACTTGTATCTCGTTCATGACCGCCAAGTTGCGCCATTTGATGGTGACTTAAATGACTACTACAAATGGCTAACAGAGCAACAAAGAGTTGAGCGTAAAGAGGCGCAGGCATCGCAACCCGCAAAGGACACCGCCAACAGTGCCTCTGCCAAAAAAGAGCAGAAGCGCCGCGAAGCCGAATTTCGTAAACAAACGGCACCAATTCGCAAAACGCTGACACAATTAGAAAATAAAATGGATAAGTTGGGTGCAGCACTAGCAAAAGCAGAAGAGCAATTGGCGGATAACTCACTGTATGAAGCCGAAAATAAAGCTAAACTAAATGAAGTGTTAGCGCTTCAATCATCGAGCAAATCAGAGCTCGAAGAAGTTGAGATGGAATGGATGTCTGTTCAGGAAGAGTTAGAGCAGATGGAGCTAGAGTTTAATCAATGACAAATAAGCACGCAGAATACACCCTTACCTTAGAGCATCTATGGCAATTCAGTTTGCAGTTTTATGGTGTCCGGGAAGTAAAAGAAGCGTGCTTATCATTACAAAACAACTATCACGGCAACGTGAATCTGTTACTGCTGCTCCGATGGCTCGATGAGCAGCAGCTTATCTTCCAAGAAAAAGACTGGCATTTGGTTCAAAGCTGTCTAGGCCGAAGTGAGACCTTGCTACACTCTTTTCGCGACCTGAGACGCCACCTCAAATCTCAAGTCAATGATGCATTGTATCGCGAAACACTGCAGTTTGAGCTTCAGCTAGAAAAACAGCAGCAATCCGATTTAGTCGACTGCATCAACTCGCTCAGCCTGATAAAAAACGACGGTGATCCTCTCACACTCAGATATTGCCGTCAGTTAGGCGGTGAACATTTACAACAAGCTTTTGCTATCCCAGTGCCAAATATTCACCCGCCAAAGCATCCATAAATTGTATTAAACAACGTGGAATGCTGGTTCCTTGAACTGGCTCCGGTGACAACACTCTGAATCCTGCATCTTGAAGTCATTTAGGTATAAAGTACCTATAATATTTATAAAGGATTATATTAATAAGTTCTCCCATGGATGTTGGAGGACGCATAAGAGCAGTTAGGTATGACACAATTTTTAGCAGCCGCTGGGATGAAAAACCCACACCTCCAGACCCTTCTACCACGCTTTATTCGTAAAAAAGCGTTGTTTGCCCCTGTCTGGCAAACGCTGGATACCACGGATGGCGATTTTCTCGATATCGCCTGGAGTGAAGATCCAAACAAAGAAACCGCTCAGCACAAACCTATTTTTATCCTGTTTCACGGCTTGGAAGGCTGCTTCTACAGCCCGTATGCCAACGGACTCATGAACGCGTTTGCTCAGTCTGGCTGGCTTTCGGTGATGATGCACTTTCGTGGCTGTAGTGGGAAGCCAAACAAAAAAGCCCGCGCTTATCACTCAGGAGAAGTGACAGACGCTCGCTTTTTCCTTGAACATCTTGAAAAGCAATTTCCGGACAACCCTAAAGTCGCCATTGGTATTTCCTTAGGGGGAAATATGCTGGCAAACTACCTAGCGCAATATCAAGATAACCCGATACTGAAAGCGGCAACGATTGTGTCTGCTCCTCTCGACTTAGCGGCTTGCGCTAACCGCATTGAACAGGGTTTTTCCAAGGTTTACCGCCGCTATTTGCTTTCATCTTTAAAACGGAACGCCTTACAAAAGCACACGTTACTCCATGGTGAGCTGGCGCTCTCTTACAATTCAATCAAGCGTGTCACGCGCTTACAAGAGTTCGACGATTTGATCACCGCCCCTCTGCATGGGTTTAAAGATGCTCAAGACTATTACACCCAATGCTCTGGGTTGAGCAAGTTACAACAAATCAAACTGCCGACGCTGATCATTCACGCTAAGGATGACCCATTTATGACTGATGAGGTTATCCCTAAGTTTGTCCTGCCTGCCAATATTGACTATCGCCTGTATGAACACGGCGGGCATGTTGGTTTTATCTCAGGGTCTGCATTAAAGCCGAAGTTTTGGCTGGAAGAAGCGTTGCCTTCCTATTACGAGAGTATCGCTGCGGATCACCTTTCTGCTGTATCGAAACGTAAGACACAGTAGACTTGGAGAAGTTGGCCTTTAGAACTGATTTTTTTGCTGAAAAGGTCAACAAATCCTACCCACTCGTCATAAAATTTTGAGGTATTTATGATCATTCCTTGGCAAGACATTGCGCCAGAAACACTGGAAAACCTGATTCGTGAATTTGTTCTGCGTGAAGGGACAGATTACGGCACGCTGGAAGTATCTCTACAAGATAAGATCGACCAAGTTAAATTACAGCTAGAGAAAGGCGAAGCGGTTATCGTGTATTCCGAACTGCATGAAACGGTAGATATTCAATTAAAAGCAAAGTATTAAGTCTTTTCCCCAAGCCCTTCACACTTTACCGTACCCCACCCGATGACAAGCCGTTGTTACGTGCTATAGTGGACTATCACTTGTGCAGTGGATGCCTGCTGCACTTAAAGGAAAGTAATTTTCGACAAGGTTTGTCATGTCAGCTAAACACCCAATTATTGCAGTTACCGGCTCATCCGGAGCCGGCACGACCACTACATCTGAAGCCTTCCGTAAGATGTTCAATATGATGAACGTCAAACCAGCCTGGGTTGAAGGTGACAGCTTCCATCGCTTTACTCGCCCGGAAATGGATATCGAAATTCGTAAAGCGCGCGAGCAAGGCAGACACATCAGCTACTTTGGTCCTCAGGCCAATGACTTTCCTGGCTTGGAAAAGTTTTTCCGCCAATATGGCGAAGAAGGTACTGGCAGCATACGTCGCTATCTGCACACTTTTGATGAAGCAGTACCGTATAACCAGATGCCAGGCACTTTCACCCCGTGGCAAGACCTACCAGACAACAGCGACGTACTCTTCTATGAAGGGCTGCACGGTGGCGTGGTCGATGGTGAAGTGAATGTATCGCAACATGTCGATTTTCTGATTGGCATGGTACCGATTGTGAACTTGGAATGGATCCAAAAATTCGTCCGGGATACGCGTGACCGCGGCCACTCAAGAGAGGCCGTCATGGACTCCATCGTACGCTCGATGGATGACTATCTGAATTACATTACTCCGCAGTTTTCACGTACTCATATCAACTTTCAGCGCGTGCCAACCGTGGATACATCGAACCCACTCAACGCGAAAGGCATCCCGAGTCTGGATGAAAGTTTTGTCGTCATCCGACTACGTGGGATCAAGAATGTCGACTTCCCTTACCTGTTGGCCATGATTGACGGCTCGTTTATGTCACGTCACAACACGATAGTCGTGCCGGGCGGTAAGATGAGTTTTGCAATGGAGCTGATCGTGAGGCCTATCCTACAACAACTGATAGAAACAGGAAAAATTGGCTAAAAATCTCGCTTTCGGAGTGTTTACTTTTCATACCGTGATCATGTGCACAGTTTTGCGTACAAAATAGCAACCATGGCACGATTAAAATCAAGAAATCATCCTAGAAAAAGGATACTATTTCTTACCGAAACACAAGATAGCTTGCAGCATATAAAAAGTGCTCTTATTCTAGTAAGCCTGATTCAGGCTTAGCTAAAATATGGATAGCGCAAGCGTACCCTGCAGAGGAAGTGAGATATTATGGTTCTAGGTAAACCTCAAACCGACCCGACATTAGAGTGGTTTCTTTCACACTGTCACATTCATAAGTACCCTTCAAAGAGCACGCTGATTCACGCAGGTGAAAAAGCTGAAACCTTGTACTACATCGTTAAAGGTTCTGTTGCGGTTCTTATCAAAGACGAAGAAGGTAAGGAAATGATCCTTTCTTACCTAAACCAAGGAGACTTTATTGGTGAACTTGGTCTATTCGAGGAAGACCAAGAGCGCACAGCTTGGGTTCGAGCTAAATCTCCTTGCGAAGTTGCTGAGATTTCTTTCAAGAAATTCCGTCAGCTTATCCAAGTAAACCCAGACATCCTAATGCGTCTTTCTGCGCAGATGGCTCGTCGCCTTCAAGTAACCAGCCAAAAAGTGGGTGACCTAGCGTTCCTAGACGTAACTGGTCGTATCGCTCAGACGCTTCTGAACCTTGCAAAACAACCAGACGCGATGACTCACCCAGATGGCATGCAAATCAAGATCACTCGTCAAGAAATCGGTCAAATCGTTGGCTGTTCTCGTGAGACAGTTGGTCGTATCTTGAAGATGCTAGAAGAGCAGAATCTAATCTCTGCGCACGGTAAAACTATCGTAGTTTACGGTACTCGTTAATCTAAGATTCGAGTAGCGCAAATAAAGAATAAAGCCACCAATGGCAACATTGGTGGCTTTTTATTTAGATCAGAAAAACGTATTGCTAGCCAAAAGAGCCTTAACCGTTAGTGCTCTCAAAGATTTTATCAGCCGAAGCTGCAACAAAACCCGGATAAAGCTCACCATTGTCCATTGGGTAGCGTTTCGCGAACTCGTAGAAACCACCCGGGATGATCTCCGAACCCTCGGTAAAGTTAACCGGCACTTTATCTGCCATGGTTGAAGACTGTTCTAACAGGACTTCAGGCGAGCCTTTCACTTCGCCACCCGACTCGTTAATCACAAATCCAGCTTGGCGTAAGTGATCGTTCACTTGCTTCACTTCATCATGCTGATTCAGTTGATTTACACTTACCGTGAAGTGGTTAGCGCCGTATCCATGAGCCGCCAGCCAGGACGCGTATTCACTCTCTTTTGCCAAAACCTGGTAATCTGCAAAACTGAGATCCCATAAGCGGCCGCCATGTAAAAATGCGCTATCTGCGAGTTTATCTGCATCCACTTGTGCTGCCAGTTTAGCAACAATCGCTTGTAGCTCTGGCGAACACTCTTCTACTTTGAGCTCACTGATGAACACTTTAGGCTGTTTTGGGTCTGGGTGCTCGTAGTGCTTAGCGACAAGCTTTTTGCTTTCAAATACATAGTCACCACACGCCTTGTAACCAATCGCTAAAAATGGCTTCGCCAGCGTCTCAATGCCAAGAGGCTCAACATTGAATGTGCGCAGTGCAATATGGTCGTTAATCAAAGACTCATCTTCTTGAAGAAGTTGATGAACTTTAGCAGCAGAGGGGCAAAGACGCTGAATGTAGTCTTGCCATAAAGATTCAAATAACACATCAGGGGTCATAACGGCTCCTTGTTACGAGATGTAGGGTAAGAATGTTGGCGGCTCGTTCACAGCGCTAACGCTGTCCAGAATAATGAACGAGCAGCCTAACCTGTGATGAAGTATCAGTCAGTCGTACACTCATTTTTAATTATTTTCATGCCGACCTCATTAAGACTCCATACTTTAATGATGCATCGGCAATCCGAGCCACGAAGTACCGCCGTGGCTCTATTTCTGAAACTTAAAGTTCTACACCTGGGCTCAATGTCGCAGGAAGTAGTGTTTCGCCACCTTCCATTGATGCCATTGGGTAAGCACAGTAGTCAGCCGCGTAGTATGCGCTTGGACGAAGGTTACCAGATGCACCAGGACCACCAAACGGCGCGTCACCACTTGCACCAGTCAACTGACGGTTGCGGTTTACGATACCTGCGCGGATGTGGTCAACAAAGTATTCCCACTCTTGGTCGTTAGTTGAAACCAAACCTGCTGAAAGACCAAAGCGAGTATCATTCGCCAGTTCCACTGCTTTTTCCAAGCCTTCGTAACGTACAACTTGCAGCAGTGGGCCGAAGTATTCTTCATCTGGCAACTCAGCGATATTCGTCACATCAATGATGCCCGGAGAAACAAACGCCGCTTCACCCGCTTTCGCTTCGATTAGGCTCTCTCCACCCAGTGACTGTAGGTTAGCTTGCGCATCAAGAATGAACTTCGCCGCCGCCACAGAAATTTGTGGTCCCATAAACGGTGCTGGTTCTGCAAATGGTTGGTCTACGCGAATCTTATTCGTCGCTTCAACCAATTTAGTAATCAATGCATCACCTTTTTCACCAAACGGTACGTACAGGCGACGTGCACAGGTACAACGCTGGCCAGCACTGATGAATGCAGATTGAATGATGGTGTAAACCGTTGCGTCTAGATCACCGTAGTTATCAGAGATAACCATTGGGTTGTTACCGCCCATTTCTAGCGCTAACATTTTGCCAGGTTGACCTGCAAATTGGCGGTGCAGAATGTGGCCAGTGTTTGCACTACCGGTAAATAGGACACCGTCGATGCCTTTCGCATCCGCAAGAGCAATACCAGTCTCTTTCGCGCCTTGAACCAGGTTAATCACACCTTTAGGCAGACCTGCTTCTTCCCACAATTTCATCGCCAGCTCGCCAGTCCAAGGCGTTTGCTCTGATGGTTTGAATACCACTGTATTACCAGCTAAAAGAGCAGGAACAATGTGGCCGTTTGGCAGGTGACCTGGGAAGTTGTAAGGGCCAAATACCGCCATCACGCCCAAAGGACGGTGACGCAGAACGATTTGGTTACCCGCAGCTTCACGCGTTGCTTCACCAGTACGCTCATGGTAAGCGCGGATTGAAATTGCGATCTTACCTGCCATTGCAGCCGCTTCTGTGCGGGTTTCCCAAATTGGTTTACCCGTTTCTTTCGCGATCACTTCAGCAATTTTTTCGCTGTTTTCTTTCACTTTTTCTGCAAACGCCAGCACGATGGCTTCGCGCTCTGCAAATGGACGATTTTTCCAGTCAACAAAAGCAGCACGAGCCGCCGCTACAGCTTGGTTTACTTGCTCAGCCGTCGCACCTTTGCCGTGCCAAATCACTTCCTGATTGTATGGAGACAGTGACGTAAACTCTTCACCCTGACCCTGTACCCATTCACCTGCAATCCAATGTGTCATTGTTACTATCCTTAAATTCTGTCGTCTGTTACTGCGGTAGAAGGCGAACGAAGTCCCCTTCCTCGACTAAAAGTGCGTCGGCAAGTTCTGGTGCTAGTACAACACTCTGTGTTTCAGGGTCATACGCTGCTTTTGCTGCTGCGGCACGGAAGTTCTCGAATGATGCGTTACACATCAGGAAGTCTTGCGTGCTGTTATGCGCTGCGATTTTTACGCGAGCACGGAACGAATGGCGCACAGATTCAACATTGCGCAGATCGCACTCTACCGTTGGACCTGCATCGAAAATGTCGACGTAGCCACGGTTAGTAAATCCTTCACGCTCCAGAAGTTTGAGTGCCGGACGCGTTTTGTCATGCACCTGGCCAATCACCGCTTGTGCTTCTGGGCTGAGTAAGTTGATGTAGATTGGCAGCTTAGGCATTAAGTCCGCGATAAAGCCTTTCTTACCAATACCTGTCAGGTAGTCCGCAAGAGTGAAGTCAATCGAGAAGAAGTGTTCTTGTAACCACTGCCAGAATGGAGAATTACCATTTGCATCAGAGACACCACGCATCTCAGCAAAAATGGTTTCAGAGAAACGCTCTGGGTGCTCTGCCATCATTAAGAAACGGCATTTAGACATCAGGCGACCATTCAGACCCTGGCGGAATTTCTCACGCAAGAAAAGAGTACAGATTTCGCTGTTACCCGTGTAGTTATTACCAAACGTCAGCAACTTCACTACATTATTCACGCCTAACTTAGGCGATGAGTGAACGACTTTACTGATGTGGTAAGAGTAGAAAGGTACATCCCAACCAATAGATGCTTCGATTCCGGTCGTACCTGCAACTTCACCCGTTTCAGAGTCAAAGCCGACCATTAGGTAGCCTTCATCACCCGGCTCATTTACGTCCGGTTTGCTAAAGCTGTACTCTGAATGTTTGATTCGATTGGTTAACAGTTCTTCGTTAACCGGTAGAGATGTAAATCCGTGACCAGACTCAACCGCACAAGTGTGCAGCGAATCATAATCCGACATCGCGATAGGGCGAACTACTAGCATCAATACTCCCTCCAGATGCAAGAAAATCCTAATAAACCTTAACCAGGGATAAGAAAGTCGTAACAACTTCAACTTTCATTTCGTTACTAAAGCCTTGAGTCGGTGCTGACTGGCTTAAATTATCCCGAGTTGAGGTTATTTATATTTTAGGAAAAACTCCCCCGTCAGAAATCCTTAACGGGGGTAAATACGTTGACGTTTATTCTGTTGTATCGCTTACACTAAAGTCGCGATCGCTTTATCCAGTTTCGCCAAACCTTCTTCAATTTCTTCTTGTGTAATAACCAGTGATGGTGTGAAACGCACGACGTTCGCGCCCGCAATCAGTACCAACAGGCCTTCTTTACCCGCAGCGACCAATACATCACGTGCGCGACCTTTCCATTCTTCGTTCAGTGCTGCACCTAGTAATAGGCCTTTACCACGAACTTCTGAGAAGATGTTGTATTTTGCGTTGATCGCTTCCAAACCTTCACGGAACATTGCTTCACGCTCAAGAACGCCAGCCAATGTTTCAGGCTTAGTGACTTCGTTTACCACCGCTTCGGCTACTGCACATGCCAGTGGGTTACCACCGTAGGTTGAACCGTGAGTACCAACTTTAAGGTGCTCAGCCAGTTTTGCCGTTGTTAGCATTGCGCCGATAGGGAAACCGCCACCTAGTGATTTCGCTGTGCTTAGAATATCTGGTGTGATGCCAAGACCTTGGTACGCGTAGAAGTGACCTGTACGGCCGTTACCTGTTTGAACTTCATCAAAAATCAATAGTGCGTTGTGCTTGTCACACAGCTCACGTACTGCTTGAGCAAATTCTGGTGTTGGTGGCACGATACCGCCTTCACCTTGTAGTGGTTCCATCATCACTGCACAGGTACGGTCTGAAATGTGCGCCTGAAGCGCTTCAATGTCGTTGTATGGTAGGTGTGTTACGTCACCTGGCTTAGGACCAAAACCATCAGAGTAAGCTTCCTGACCGCCCACCGTTACCGTAAAGAACGTACGGCCGTGGAAGCCTTGTTTGAATGCGATGATTTCTGATTTTTCAGGACCATGTACATCGGCAGCGTAACGACGAGCCAGTTTTAGTGCCGCTTCGTTCGCTTCTGCGCCAGAGTTAGCAAAGAAAACACGCTCAGCAAAGCTCAATTCTGTCAGCGTTTTAGCCAGACGAAGAGCAGGCTCGTTAGTCATTACGTTACTTAGGTGCCAAAGCTTCTTGCCTTGCTCAGTTAACGCTTCTACCATCGCAGGGTGACAATGACCCAGACAGCTCACCGCAATACCACCAGCAAAGTCGATGTATTCATTACCTTCCTGATCCCAGATACGTGAACCTTCACCTTTCACTGGGATCATTTCCATTGGGTTATAACAAGGTACCATCACCTCATCGAATAAACCGCGCTCTACTTTAATTTCCGTTGTCATCGCACATTCCTTCTTAATACCGCATGCTTAGCAGATAAGCGAACTTAATCGGTTCCCTTTACCAGCAAATAATGTTTTGCATTTAAGCTATCGCGGCATTGTATTTACATTCAATTAACCATTTCAATAGTGATTTATTCTTTTTACATTGACTCAAAACTGCCAATAATCACCACTCGTGATTATTTATGCATGAAGAAACAAAAATAGCGAAGATTTTTTTTATAAAAGGCTGGTAATACAGGAGCTAGAAGGAGAAAAAAGAAATGAATAAGGCGAGGCAGAATAGTGAAACGCATAGTTTTGCAATCCACTCATACCGCCTAAAAGATGAATTATTTGTTAAGAAAAGTGATCAAGATCAGATCAGTTCACGCGCTAGAAAGTTTGCCAGCAGTTCATGGCCCTGTTCTGTTTTGATAGATTCAGGATGAAATTGCACCGCATCAATGGGCAGCGTCTTGTGTTGGTAGCCCATGATTTCATCCATACTGCCGTCTGGCAGTTCCGTCCAGGCGGTCAATTCAAACACATCAGGCAATGTTCCATTCTCAACCACAAGAGAGTGGTAGCGCGTCACAGTAAGAGGATTATTGAGGTTTTTAAACACACTGCGGCCATTGTGACGTACCGGAGAGGTTTTGCCATGCATCACCTGTCGCGCACGTACCACGTTTCCACCAAAGGCTTGAGCAATGGCTTGATGCCCCAAACAGACACCCAGAATTGGCAGCTTACCAGCAAAGTGCTTAATCGCTTGTAACGAGATCCCCGCTTCGTTTGGCGTACAAGGACCAGGAGAGATGACTAAGTGAGTCGGATTAAGTGCTTCAATTCCCTGAATATCGATTTCGTCATTGCGCACTACCTTTACCTCTGCGCCAAGTTCGCAAAAATACTGATAAAGGTTATAAGTGAAAGAGTCGTAGTTATCGATGATCAACAACATAAGGTGTCGCTTGCTCCCAATCCGTTTGGCATTACCGTCTCAACCACACTTTTGTGATATATGGAGGGCGGTATTTTGCAACACCAAACCAGAAAGGCAAGTTTTTACTGAATAAAAAGCCCGTATATACTCACACGCGAAGTCTATTCACGGTCAACAGATCAAAAAAAGCTCCGCATTACGGAGCTTTTTAGAAGACTGTGTACTTAACGCTATGACTATGGACGAGTCACAAAACCTACCGCTGCGTAAGCTTTCTTCAACGTCTCTGCTGCACGAGCCGATGCTTTTTCTGCACCTTGCTTCATCACTTCATCCATATAAGCACGATCGGCACGAATACGGTGGTATTCAGCCTGAATTGGCTCAAGCATAGCCACAACCGCTTCACCAACGTCTTTCTTGAACGGACCGTACATTTCTACACCTTTGTACTTCGCTTCGATTTCTTCAAAGCTCATACCTGTCGCCGCTGAGTACAAGCCCATTAGGTTTGCGATACCCGCTTTGCTCTCAATATCGTGACGAATGCTTGGTGGTGTTTCTGTGTCTGTTTGCGCTTTGTTGATCTTCTTAATGATCGACTTAGGCTCTTCAAGCAGCGTGATAACGTTCTTACGGTTATCATCTGATTTAGACATCTTCTTCGTCGCGTCCTGAAGGCTCATTACGCGCGCATTTACCGTCGGGATATATGGCTCAGGAACCGTAAAGATTGGGCTCTCTGGCGAATAGATGTTGTTGAAACGCGTTGCGATATCACGTGCTAGCTCAAGGTGCTGCTTCTGGTCGCTACCTACTGGTACCTGATGTGCGCCATAAAGCAGAATATCCGCAGCCATAAGCACTGGGTAATCAAACAAACCAACATTCACGTCGTTCGCGTAGCGAGCTGATTTGTCTTTAAACTGAGTCATACGGCTCAGCTCACCCATCTGAGTGTAACAGTTAAGAAGCCAACCTAGTTGAGCATGCTCTGGTACGTGTGACTGAACGAATAGCGTGCTCTTCTTAGGGTCAACACCCACTGCCAGACAAATCGCCAGTGCATCCAGAGTTGCTTCATGTAGCGCTTTAGGGTCCTGACGAACCGTAATCGCATGAAGGTCTACTACACAATATTGGCAATCATAATCGTCTTGCATCTGGTGCCATTGACGTAGAGCACCCAAGTAGTTACCGATACTTAGTTCACCTGAAGGTTGAACACCACTCAATACAATGGGTTTGCTCATTAGAATGATTCCTTTGACTTCTTAATCTAATTAAATGAAAAACCGCGCACTTTTTGATGCACGGTTAGCTCAGTGTACTCATTAACAAGTATTTTGGAAGATTTTTTGTCGCGCTTATGCAGAAACGGCGACAACTTCCAATAATTCCGACATCTTGTCTGCGACAAAGTCCGGATTTGATGCAGAAATTGGCTCACCATGGTTGTAACCGTAAGTTAAACCAAATGAGGTACAGCCTGCGTTTTTCGCGGCAAGGATGTCGTTTTTCGAATCCCCTACCATTAACATTTCGCCCGGTTGAATCTTATGTTTTTCCATCAACCAGTTCAGTGCCACTGGGTTTGGTTTTTTCTCAGGGAAAGCATCACCGCCCAACACATCGACAAAGTAATGGGCAATGCCATGTTGCTCTAGGATATGCGGTACAAACTTTGAAGGTTTGTTCGTAACGACTGCAAGGGTAAAACCCGCCTGGTGCAACTCTGCCAGTGTCTCTTTTACTGTTGGGTAAAGGTGACTCAGTTTATGACCGCTCTGCTCGTAAAACTCATCAAACAGTTCTCGCGCTTCTGCACGTAGCTCTTCATTCAGTTCAGGGTTGATGGTCAGACTTTGACTCAATGAGCGACCAATGAGTACATCTGCGCCATTCCCGACATAGTCACGAACTTGCTCTATTGAGACCGATGGGTAACCAAGTGCCTGAACAGCCTGGTCTGCCGCGATGGCCAAATCGGGTACGCTATCAAGCAATGTACCGTCTAGGTCAAAGGCGATGAATTTTATAGATTGTTGAGTCATAACTTCCCTACGCATGAGCTAAAAATAACAAAGGATGGTTGCCCATCCTGAGTTTTGGTCATTGTCACTGACCTTTAAAATTGGTTCTACGCCTATTTTGAGGCTAGTCGCTGACGCACCGCTTCAAACAAACAGATGCCAGACGCAACCGACACATTCAGGCTTGATACACTACCTGCCATTGGGATTTTAATCAAATCATCGCAGGTTTCACGTGTCAAGCGGCGCATACCATCGCCTTCCGCGCCCATTACAATTGCCAGAGGCCCTGTCAGTTTCGCTTGGTAAATATCGTGTGTCGCTTCACCAGCAGTACCAACAAACCAGATGCCTTGCTCTTGCAGCGTGCGCATCGTGCGAGCTAGGTTAGTTACACGAATCAGTGGCACAACTTCAGCTGCGCCACACGCGACTTTACTTACTGTCGCGTTCATCGGTGCTGAACGATCTTTTGGCACTATAATAGCTGCTACGCCAGCAGCATCCGCATTACGCAGACACGCACCAAGATTGTGTGGATCAGTCACACCATCCAGCACAAGTAAAAGCGGTGATTCATGTTGCGCCAGAATCGCATCAATATCATTTTCATTCAGCTGCTTCGCCGCTTTTACGCGTGCGATGATGCCTTGGTGGTTCGCACCTTGTGCTTTATCATCCAAGGTCTTACGTGTCATTTGCTGAATGGAAACGCCACATACCTGTAAATCGTTCAGGATTGGCATTAAACGATCGTCTTGGCGCCCTTTCAGCACGTACGCTTCGATAAATCGTTCTGGTTCACGTTCCAATACCGCTTTCACGGCATGAATACCGTAAATAAAATCGTTACTCATTATTTAACCTGTTGTTCTGATGACACCAATCGGAATCAATCTCATAAGTTGGTATCAGAGCCTTAGCCAGTCCAGCAACCACCAGACTGGCTATTCAGCCTACGACTCGTCTTGTTTCGAGCGTTTGGTTTTCTTTGGCTTACTGTGTGGCTTTTTCTTACTCGCTTTTCTTACTTTAGGCTTCTTTTTGCCTTCCGTTTCACCATTCCTAGTACCGCGCTTAGGACCATTGCGCTGGCCTCCTGCTGCACTTTCTTCCGGGCGTTTGGTCGGTTCAATTGCAGGAACGGCACGCACTGCACCGCCTTCTTTCGATGAAGAACGTGTTGCTGCGCGTTTTTTCTCTTTCGCTTTACGTTTTGCTTCTGCCGCTCGTTTCTTCGCGGTCTTACCTTCGCCGCGTAGCTTACGACTTGTTTCGACCAATTCAAAGTCAATTTGTTTATCATTTAAGTTTACGGCTAACACTTTGACTTTTACCGCGTCACCTAAGCGATAGATATTACCGAAGCTTTCACCGATAAGTCTTTGACCAATCGGATCAAACTGGTAGTAGTCATTTGCCAAGGTCGAAATGTGCACTAAACCATCAATATGCAGATCGGTTAAACGAACAAAGAAACCAAAACTGGTCACGTTAGCGATCACACCGTCTAACTCATCCCCAACATGGTCTTGCATGTACTCACATTTCAGCCAGTCGGCGACGTCGCGAGTTGCATCATCGGCTCGACGCTCAGTCATGGAGCATTGTTCACCATAGAAGTCCATGTCATCAAACGAGTAATGGTAGCCACCGGTTGGTGTCCAGCGATCTTGATTTCGGCCTTCGTGTTTGGCAATCAGATACTTGATAGCTCGGTGCAACAACAAATCAGGGTAACGACGAATTGGCGAGGTAAAGTGAGCATATCGCTGTAACGCCAGACCAAAGTGACCGGCATTGTCAGCGTTATACACCGCTTGTTTCATCGAGCGCAGCAACATGGTTTGAATCAACTCTTGATCCGGACGATCGCCAACTTGGCTCATCAGATGCGCGTAATCGGTTGGTGACGGCTCCAGGCCACCGCCAAGCTCTAGACCCAGCTCGGCAAGGAAATCACGGAAGCCCATCAGGCGTTCTTCCCCAGGCGTTTCATGGATACGGTATAACGCAGGCTCTTTGGCTTTTTCCACCAGCGATGCCGACGCAATGTTCGCCATGATCATGCACTCTTCGATCAGTTTGTGGGCATCGTTACGTTCCACAGGTTCAATGCTTTCAATCTTGCGCTCAGCATTGAAGATGAACTTGGTTTCGACGGTTTCGAATTCAATCGCACCACGCTGCTCACGAGCTCCTTTCAGCACTTTGTACATGCTGTGCAGTTCTTCCAGATGCGGAACCAGCGCTTTGTAGCGCTCACGAAGCTCTTCGTCGCCTTCCAAAATGTGATGCACTTTGGTGTAAGTCAGACGAGCATGTGAATTCATCACCGCTTCATAATGCTTGTAACCCGACAGCTTACCCGTTTCTGAAATAGTCATCTCACACACCATACACAAGCGATCCACTTGTGGGTTCAGCGAGCATAGACCATTAGAAAGCACTTCCGGCAACATTGGGACAACCTGAGATGGGAAGTAGACTGAGTTACCACGATTGATCGCTTCTTTGTCCAAAGCCGAATCCGGACGCACGTAGTAACTGACGTCAGCAATGGCAACCCAAAGACGCCAGCCACCGCTTTTCTTCTTCTCACAGAAAACCGCATCATCGAAGTCACGCGCGTCTTCACCATCAATCGTGACGAGTGGCAACTCGCGCAGATCAACACGACCTTCTTTAGCTTCTTCCGGAACTTCTTCCGTTAGGTTAGCGACTTGCTGATTGACCTCTTCAGGCCATTCATGAGGAATTTGATGGGTACGAATCGCAATTTGTGTCTCCATACCCGGCGCCATGTTTTCGCCCAGTACTTCGACCACTTTGCCCATCATGCCGCGCGAGCGAGAACCACGATCGGTGATTTCAATCACCACGACGTTACCCATACGGGCACCCGCTTTGTGTTCATTCGGGATCAGAATATCCTGACTGATGCGCGAGTCATCAGGTACAACATACGAGTAACCATATTCAAGGAAAAAGCGTCCGACGATTTGATCATTGCGCTCTTCAAGCACACGCACTAAGCGACCTTCACGTCGACCACGTTTGCTGTTGTCAGTTGGCTGAACCAGCACATAATCGCCATGAATAATGTTCTTCATCTGATGGTGTGGAAGTACAATATCATTATCCTTGCCGACACTGCCTTCTGGACGCACCCAGCCGTGACCGTCTTTATGGCCGATCACGTAACCTTTCACCATTTCCAGCTTTTCAGGTAATGCGTAGCACTGACGACGAGTGAACACTAGCTGGCCATCTCGTTCCATCGCACGTAAACGACGACGCAACCCTTCGTATTGCTCTTCGCCTTCTAGCTTTAGCGCTTCAAACAGGTCATTGCGGTTCATTGGAACGCCTGCTTGGGTTAAGAACTCGATAATGAACTCTCGGCTTGGAATTGGATTTTCGTAATTCTGGGATTCACGATCTGCGAATGGATCGTTTGGAATATTGTCTGACATAGGCACGCCTATCTAGCAAGGAAGGTATAGAGCTAGTATATCCGAGTCTCTCGATAAGCTACAGAATTGCTTTGAAAAAAGAACGATCGAGATCGGCACTAAACAGACAAGATAGTTTATGGACGCTCTAATAAGATCAAAAGCTCAGAATTGTCCCTGAGTAACTCTTCAATCGTGCAGTAATCCAATTCCGCTAAGAAAGCGCTTTTGGCTTTCGCTAACTTATCTTTGAGTCGACAGGCTGGCGTGATGTGGCAAAAATCTGCGCTGCAGTTCACCAAATCTAACGGTTCCAAATCGCGGACAACGCCACCAACCGTGATCTCAGCAGCAGGCTTCATCAGACGGATACCGCCATTCTTGCCACGTACAGTCTGTACATAACCCAATTGACCAAGCCGGTTAATCACTTTAACCATATGGTTACGTGATACACCAAATAAATCAGTCACTTCAGTGATATTTGTCAACTCATCTTTTGGCAATGAAGCCAGATAGATCAAGGTTCTCAGCGCGTAATCGGTGAAGCTGGTTAACTGCATATTGCTATCCTCTCTAATAGGAAAAGTGTAAATCTTTTCTTGATTGAAAGATACATTTGAGATACAACTTTAAACATGCATTATAAATACAACTTAAATTAGGAAGCCCCATGCTCAGCAATCAGACCATTGAAATCGTAAAAGCAACCGCACCACTTATCGCCGAAACAGGACCAAAACTGACCGCACATTTTTATGATCGTATGTTTACTCACAACCCTGAGTTAAAAGACATTTTTAACATGAGCAACCAGCGCAATGGTGATCAGCGTGAAGCGTTATTTAATGCTATCTGTGCATACGCCGCGAATATTGAAAATTTACCGGCTCTGCTTGGTGCGGTAGAAAAAATTGCGCATAAACACACCAGCTTTTTGATCACAGCGGACCAATATCAAATTGTCGGTTCACATCTATTAGCAACCATTGACGAACTATTCAATCCGGGTCAGGAAGTGTTGGATGCATGGGCAGAAGCTTATGGCGTGCTAGCCAATGTGTTCATTCAAAGAGAAGAGCAAATTTATCAGGCGAATGAAGCCTTGGAAGGTGGCTGGCGCGGATTGCGTGAATTCGAACTTGTCACAAAACAAGCAGAAAGCGAACACATCTGCAGTTTTGTGTTTAAACCAACAGATGGTCTTAACGTCGCAGCCTATAAGCCAGGGCAATATGTGGGTATCTACATCAACAGCGATAAGTTTGATAACCAAGAGATCCGCCAATACAGCCTCTCTTCTGCGGCACAAGAGAACACGTACCGCATCTCGGTTAAACGTGAACAAGACGGTAAAGTATCCAACTATCTGCACGATGAGCTTAACGTTGGCGATAAAGTAAAACTGGTCGCTCCGGCGGGTGACTTCTTCATGGACGTAGAATTGGACACTCCTGTCGTACTGCTCTCTGCTGGCGTAGGCTTAACGCCGACACTTTCTATGCTGGAGAGCTTGTCTGCGCATCAAGCGCCAGTAACTTGGGTACACGCGACGGAAAATGGTCAACAGCATGCCTTTAAGCAGCATGTGAACCAAATTGTCAGCTCACAAGATAACGTCAATGCGCTTGTCTGGTATAACCAACCGACAACAGAAGATAAACTTGGTGAAGACTACCACTTCACTGGTTTCGTCAACCTAAAGGAAATTGAAGCTGCGCTTAAGCAAACCAATGTTCAGATTTACTTCTGCGGCCCTGTTGGGTTTATGCAGTATGTCGCCAAGCAGCTTATCGACCTTGGCGTTCCACAAGAACAGTTTCATTACGAGTGCTTTGGCCCACATAAAGTCATTTAAAGTCATATCGTTAAAAACAACAAAGCCCACATATGTGGGCTTTGTTGTATGTATTCAATCGTGAGCAATTTTACCAGAAGGTATCTCGCCGCTTAGCTCGGGCGATAATATTTTCAGGCATACGCTGCTCAAGGCCATTTCGTAAAAGAGTAATTCGTTTGTGCTGGCGTTTATCGGCCGTTACCGAGTTATACAACCAGCGGTAAGCATCTTCATAGTCCAGAGGGCTGCCGTAATCACGCAGGAGCAACTCCGCAAGTTGAATGCGTGCATTGAGATTCCCCATGGATGCCGCTTCGCGAAGATAAGGGATCGCACGTTCTTTGTCCTGCTGAACCAAGGTACCAAGAGAGTAATAGCGCCCTATTTGTTCTAGCGCGGCTGGTAATCCTTGCTGGGCAGCATTCTCCATATAGTAGAGCCCAAGTTCCACATCTTGCTCAACACAGACACCCCAAGCCAGCATATCTCCATACAAAAACTCATACGCAGGTAGGCTAATTCGAGTCGCGCGAGCAACAATGTCTTCCACCAACTGGCAGTTGTCAGCGCGCACACGCTGTAAGTGCTTATTCTGCTCAATAAGCGTTATCAGTTCTGCTTCGGTGTAAATGGGAACAGGCGCTCCGACATCAGAGGCACTCGCCCGTGATGCAACCGTCGCCAGCATCAGTAACAGTGAAGCAGCCACTGTTCGTAACTTCATAAACGTACTCTTCAAGGTGTCTGAGAAACAAAAAATCGCCAAAGGATCTGCTCTGCTTGATAAGATTATCGGCAAACCTGTCCTGAGCTTTAGACAATTTTTGCCCCTCACCACCGAGAGACGGCAACAAGTTGCCACATTGAGACGCGTGTTCCACAACCGCAGCATTCCATTGCACAAAAGTATCAGACACAAAAAAGCCGACCTTAAGGTCGGCTTTCAAAATCTCTAACGAGTCGTCATTAAGATTCGAATGGGTGAACCTTGATGATAGTTTCGTTACGGTCAGGACCAGTTGAGACGATGTCTACTGGCACGCCGGTTAGCTCTTCGATACGCTTGATGTAGTCTAGAGCCGCTTTTGGCAGGTCTTCTAGCGCTTTAGCACCAAATGTATTTTCAGACCAACCTGGCATTGTTTCGTAGATTGGCGTTGCTTTTTCAAATGCTTCAGCAGCCATTGGCGAAACTTCTAGTACAGAGCCATCTTCCATCTTGTAACCAGTACAGATTTTTAGCTCTTCTAGGCCATCTAGTACGTCTAGTTTGGTTAGACAGAAACCAGAGATAGAGTTGATTTGGATAGCACGACGCATTGCAACAGCATCAAACCAACCAGTACGACGTAGACGACCAGTTGTTGCACCAAACTCATGACCTACAGTACCTAGGTGCTTACCGATTGGGTCTTGCTTGTCTAGACCGTCGTATAGCTCAGTCGGGAATGGACCAGAACCTACACGCGTACAGTAAGCTTTCGCGATACCAAGGATGTAACCAATGTGACGAGGACCAAAACCAGAACCTGCAGCAACACCACCAGCAGTCGTGTTAGAAGAAGTTACGTATGGGTATGTGCCATGGTCGATATCTAGTAGCGTACCTTGAGCACCTTCAAACATGATCTTGTCGCCGCGTTTACGAGCAGAGTCTAGCTCGTCAGTTACGTCGATAACCATTGAAGTTAGTAGCTCAGCGTAGCCTTTCGCTTCTTCCAGTACCGCTTCGTAGCTTACTGGTTCCGCTTTGTAGAAGTTTACTAGCTGGAAGTTGTGGTATTCCATAACTTCTTTTAGCTTCTCAGCAAATGCTTCCATATCGAATAGGTCGCCAACGCGTAGACCGCGACGAGCAACTTTATCTTCGTATGCTGGACCGATACCACGACCTGTTGTACCGATAGCTTTTTTACCGCGAGCGATTTCGCGAGCTTGGTCCATTGCAATATGGTATGGAAGAATTAGAGGACATGCTTCAGAAATGAAAAGACGTTCGCGTACTGGAATACCACGCTCTTCAAGAGGTTTCATTTCTTTAAGTAGAGCTTCAGGTGATAGTACTACACCGTTACCGATAACACATTTTACGTTATCGCGAAGGATACCTGATGGAATTAAGTGAAGAACGGTTTTTTCACCGTCAATTACGAGAGTGTGGCCTGCATTGTGACCGCCTTGGTAGCGTACCACGTACTTTGCATCTTCAGTTAAAAGGTCTACGATTTTACCTTTACCTTCGTCACCCCATTGGGTGCCTAGAACGACTACGTTATTTCCCATCTTTCCAAGTCTGATTGCTAGTTAAAAATGGATTCTAGCACCGAATCGGACTTCTTGCAGTCATTTTTTGTTCACAGACTTAGAGCTGCAACGTAATCGAGCATTTCAGAAGCAACATATCACTGATAATATTTAGCTTTATAAATTGGTTTAGGAAGCTTTATGTCTGAGTCGATATGGCTGGCTGTAGGGCTAGTATTAATTGTTGAAGGGATTGGTCCGCTGGTAGCGCCGAATGGCTGGCGAAATATGGTCGCCCAACTCAGTGAGCAACCCAACCATCAACTGCGTCGTATTGGCGGCTGTCTGGTCGTTGCTGGTGCTGTCATTGCTATCATGATGAGTTAACGACTCTCACCTTACATAACTACTAGATACAAAAAAGGCTCCTGATGGAGCCTTTTACATACTAGAGGGAAGCTTTATTCAGCTTTTACACCTTTAGAATTATTCATGTACTGGAAGAAGTCACTCTTCGGATCCAGAACAAGGATATCGTTCTTAGAGCTGAACGACTTCTCGTAGGCTCTTAGTGAACGTAGGAAGCTGAAGAACTCAGGATCCTTGTTGTAAGCATTAGAGTAAATCTTCGCTGCTTCTGCATCCGCTCCACCTCGTGTAACACGAGCTGTTTTGTCGGCTTCAGCAAGAATTGTCGCAACTTCAAGCTCAGCTTGAGCACGGATAACTTCCGCTTTCTCACGGCCTTGAGAACGGTGTTTACGAGCTACCGACTCACGCTCTGCGCGCATACGACGGTAGATAGATTCACTGATCTCATCTGGCAGGTTGATTTTCTTCATTCGGAAATCAACTACGCGCACACCTAAGTCTTTCATCGCGCTTTCACGTGTGTCTTTCAACACGTTAGACATGATTAAGTCACGCTCACCATCGATTTCTAGTGCTTCACGAGCAGCTTCCGTCGTAACTTCATCACTGCTTGCATCTTCTGGTAGTACGTCATTGTTACGTGGGCCAGAAACGATTTGCTTGATTTCACGTGCACCGATTTCAGAACGAAGCACGTCAGTAACTTTACGTTCAAGAAGTGCTTCTGCCGTTAGCGAGTTACCGCCACCTGTTGCCAGGTAGTAACGTCCAAAATCTTCAATACGCCACTTTACGTAGGTATCAATGATAACGTCTTTTTTCTCAGACGTTACAAAACGGTCAGCACGGCCGTCCATTGTTTGGATACGTGCATCCAGAGTCTTCACACGGTCAAACAATGGCATTTTGAAATGCAGACCCGGCTCGTAAATTCGAGTGATGTCGTTGTTGTCTTTCAGAACACGACCAAATCGAACTACGATACCGCGCTCACCTTCAGGAATCACAAACAGAGACATCAGCATCAATGCCAGTGCGATTACCAATACAGGGATCATTAACTTACGCATTCTTAGTATCTCCCTTGACGTGAACCAGTTGAACGAGACTGCGTGTTCGAGGTGTCTTCTTGTGTACGCTCAGACTCTAGTTGAATTTGATCGTAGGTTGAAGAAGACTTCGACTTACGTTTGGTGTCAGTTTGACCTTCTTGACCCGACAATTTATCAATCGGTAGGTAAAGCAGATTACCGCTTGATTCAGAGTCAATCAGCACTTTAGAAGTACTTGTGTAAACTTCTTCCATCGCGTCGATGTACAGACGGTCACGAGTTACACCTGGAGCTGCTTGGTATTCTGGAAGTAGCTGTTCAAACTGTGCAACCTGACCAAGAGCTTCATTGGTAACACGTTCGCTGTAACCTTGCGCTTCTTTCTTCAAACGCTCAGCACGACCCGTTGCTTTTGGCAGAATCTCGTTTTTGTAAGCTTCTGCTTCACGGATGAAACGCTCTTCATCTTCTCGCGCTGCAATCGCGTCATCAAACGCATCTTTAACCTGCTCTGGCGGACGTGCAGACTGGAAGTTCACATCAACAAGCACAAGACCCATATCATAGCTATCCATGATTTGGTTCAGTGTCTCTTGAGTTGTTTGACGAATTTGCTGACGACCACTGGTTAGAATGCTATCCATCAGCGAGTCACCAATTACCGCACGTAGAGCAGAGTCCGTTGCCTGACGTAAACTGTCGTCAGCATTGGTTACTCGGTATAGGTATTTGTATGGGTCAGTAACGCGATACTGAACGTCCATGCCTACCGTCACAACGTTTTCATCTTTAGTCAGCATTAGACCAGATGCACGAAGTGAACGAATCGCCTGTACGTTAACCGCTTCATACTCATCAATAAAGCGAGGACGCCAGTTCAGACCTGGCTCTACGATACGATCGTATTTACCTAAACGCAGTACTACACCACGCTCTGCTTCACCGATGGTGTAAAAACCAGCGAAGAACCAAACAGCAACAGCAATCAGTGCAATCACACCAAAGCCAATTGCGCTGCCACCACCGCCGAGTGGAGAACCACCGCCGCCTTTTTTACCAAATTTGCCGCCCAGCTTCTGACTCAGTTTATTGAACACTTCATCTAAATCTGGCGGACCTTGATCTCGGCCACCAGGACGCTGGCCACCACGATTATTATTACCCCAAGGGTCGTTATCGCGGCCATCATTGCCGTTGTTATTTCCAGGCTCATTCCACGCCATTAGAAAGCTCCATCATTTGATATGACGTTATACTGTAGCAGTCCTTTAAGTGACTATAAAGCCAGTCAAAACTGCCCCTTCTCTTTTTTCAAGTCTAGACCAATCTACTTGCTGCATTCGAATATCGATCAACAAGTTACCTTCCTGGTCGTATTCTTCACGCTGAATACAATTCATTTGGAAGAATGTACTACGGAACCGTCCTTGATACTGTGGAGGAATACACAACTGATGCTCAACCATTTGCGACGCCAGACGTTCTGTCAGCGCTTCAAACAGGAGCTCGATGCCCATTCCTTCCATTGCAGATACCCAGACCGAACGAGGTACGCCTTCCTCATCACGCTCTATACGCGGATTCTGCGATTCTAGATTGTCAATTTTGTTCATGACAACCAGACTCGGCACTTCGTGTGCGTCGATCTCTTCTAGTACTTCATGAACAGCTTGAATATTCTCACGAAAACGCTCATCACTGGCATCAACAACATGTAACAAAATGTCAGCTTCTTGCGTTTCTTGCAAGGTTGCTTTGAAGGCTGCAACTAAATCGTGAGGCAAATGTCGAATAAAACCAACGGTATCTGCAAGTATGGCAGGTCCCACGTCCGCTAACTCGATCTTACGTAATGTAGGGTCCAAAGTAGCAAACAGCTGGTCTGCGGCATACACACCCGCTTCGGTAATACGGTTAAACAGTGTCGACTTACCCGCGTTGGTGTAACCCACGAGAGAAATCGTTGGGATTTCAGCTCGATTTCGGGCGCGACGCCCTTGTTCACGCTGCTTGGCCACTTTATCTAAGCGGCGCAGGATGGCTTTGATTCTGTCACGCAATAAACGACGGTCGGTTTCCAACTGGGTTTCACCAGGACCACGTAGACCAATACCACCTTTCTGCCTTTCTAGGTGCGTCCAACCACGAATCAAACGAGTAGAGATATGACGAAGTTGAGCCAGCTCTACCTGTAGCTTACCTTCATGTGTTCGCGCTCGTTGAGCAAAGATATCGAGGATGAGACCAGTGCGATCGAGAACTCGACATTTGCACAGTGTTTCGAGGTTACGTTCTTGGGCAGGAGAGAGGGAGTGATTAAAAATCACAATTTCAGCGCCAGTTAATTGTACTGCTGTAGCAATTTCCTGAGCCTTACCCTCTCCGACATAGTATTTCGGGTGTGGGGATTGACGACTACCAGTTACCACTTGTAGCGTCTCTACCCCAGCAGAAGAAACCAGCATTTCGAACTCAGCCAGATCTTCCCATTCACCTTCTTGCGTGAAGTTGATATGAACAAGTACGGCTCGCTCACCGGATTCATAACGGTCAAACAAGCAATCAACTCCTTACTTTAAAAATATTCGATGAAGAATTAATCTTCAGATTTCTCTTGTGGACGATCACCTTGGGTACGTTCACCGCTGTGGTGGCTCACAGGACGAGCCGGCACAACTGTTGAGATCGCGTGCTTGTACACCATTTGGTTAACAGTGTTTTTCAAAAGAATCACGAATTGATCGAATGATTCGATCTGACCTTGTAGTTTAATACCATTCACAAGGTAGATAGACACTGGGATACGCTCACGACGTAGCGCGTTTAAGAATGGGTCTTGTAGAGATTGCCCCTTAGCCATTTTTATTTTCCTTATTTAATTTGTAGTTGTAATTATTTAGCTAGTGGTGCAATGCAAAAAGTACTGCTTTTGCATCTGAGCTAAACGAATCAAAATGCACTCTAAGTAATTAGCAGCATAGTCTAAAAACCGCCAACCACTGTTCCTTTCAGAGCGCGTTCACGCAAAAACGATCACATTATACACAGCTATCTCAATCAGATGCTATTGCTTCCGAAATGGTTTCGAGAGACTGTTCAATGTTATCACTATCCAACCAAGTTAAGTCATCCCAGCTGCGTAACCAGGTGATTTGACGCTTGGCCAATTGACGAGTCGCGCATACTCCGCGAAAAATGGCTTCTTCGCGAGTGCACTCCCCATCTAAATACTCCCACATCTGTCTATAACCGACGCAACGTATAGACGGAAGATCCGGGTGAAGATCTTTGCGAGCATATAATGCTTTCATTTCATCTTCGAAGCCCGCTTCCATCATTTTTTCGAAGCGCAGTTCAATGCGACGGTGAAGTTCTGCCCTATCCTTGGGAGCTATTGCAAACTGCTTGACCCGGTACGGAAGGCGTTCACCTTTCGTTTGAGTCAACTCAGTTAGAGTTTTACCTGAAATTCGAAAAACTTCCAATGCCCTAGATAAACGCTGGGGATCATTAGGATGAATTCGCTCCGCAGAGACAGGATCAATCTCTTTCAGTTCATCGTGCAACACCGACCAACCTTTAGTCAATGCTTCTTGTTCAATTTGCTGACGAATTTCAGGATTTGCAGCAGGAAGAGGTGATAAGCCTTCAAGTAATGCTTTGTAATAGAGCATTGTACCGCCAACAAGTAACGGAATTTTTCCTTCTGCAACAATATCATCCATAGCCTGTAACGCATCGCGACGGAAATCCGCTGCGGAGTATGACTCGCTAGGATCCAAAATATCAATCAGGCGGTGAGGCGCTAAGCTAAGCTCACGTTCATCAGGCTTGGCAGTCCCGACATCCATTCCTTTATAGATCAAAGCCGAATCGACGCTGATGATCTCAACCGGAAACTTCTGACGAAGTCTAATCGCGAGTTCTGTTTTACCTGATGCAGTTGGTCCCATTAAAAATAGAGCCAACGGTAGTTTTTCTGTCATGGTGTTAATTTGGCTATCGTGGCAGAGAAATCAACAGCAGATACAAACTGAGTATCTTCTAATGGCAATTGGCCATGCCTTAGCTGTTCAAGTTCCGCAATAATTTGAATGGCTTCGGAGAGAGTATAATTGCTTTTTACTGTCGTTACCCGCAAAGCAAGCCAATCGATCAGTGCAGAAAGCATTTGAGTGGTAGTCTTCTCACCCTTCACCCACGTTTGCGCGTAAGATAACAGATCTGGTACCAAATTTTGTAAGTTTTGTTGACGCAATGGTGCTGGTACGCCCATGACCATCAATGCTTTGTCATTTCTGGCTTTAAGCTGTATACCGAGCTGGGAGAAATCTTGTTGGTAATCCTCTGCTAACTTGACTAACTCTGCGTCCAACTTTAGCGACAAAGGTACGAGTAAAGGTTGTGCTTTTAGTGCGCCTTCACTTGGCGTTAGCTGCCCTTTGACTCGATAAAATTCCGCGCGTGGTAATGAAACCAATGCCACGCCACTGTCACTGCTCATCAGGACAAACTGCTCATCCACCACAGCTAGTGCTTTACCTAATGCCGTCACTTGAGGCAAAGGTGCTTGCTCTCTCGATGTAGCGACAACCGCATTTTCGATCGGCTTAGGTTCGAAGTCTGGCGTTTTCAAAAGCTCATGATAAGCACGAACTTCTTGTTTACTCGGAGCGGGTTCCGCATGACGCTCTTTGCTCTGAATCGGCTTTGGAGCGGGCTTAGATTCAATCCAGTCCGAACGATGATAAGAATCTGACTGACGAGCCTCTCGCACAGACGACTCTGAAGAAGAACGCTCGCGTGGTTTTGCCTCATAGTCACTTCGTCCCGGATAAGCCGGTGTTTTGTCTATCGCCTGATAAACTCGTTCAGGAACGGGAGAAGAGACCTTGTCTTCTTTAATCGAGGCTTCTGAAATCGAGGGGGCTGAGTCAACATCGCTTTCCTGAATCGGGGAAGACGGCTCAGCGTGATGAAAGGCAGATTCATTGACATGTGGCTGTTCAATGACCGCACTTTGTACCAGTGCATCGGTTAATGCCTGATAGATAAAGTCATGAACCAGTCGAGCCTGATGGAAACGCACTTCATGTTTTGCAGGGTGGACATTCACATCCACCTGATGCGGATCGAGTTCAATGAACAGCACGTATGCCGCAAACTGATCCGGCTTTAAGCTCATTTCGTAGCTCTGGCGGATAGCATGATTAATCAGCTTGTCACGCATCATGCGGCCATTCACATAGCAATACTGCAAATCACTTTGCTGCCGAGCACCATCTGGCGTTGTGATCCAACCATGCAGCTTTAGACCCTGATGTTCTAATTCAATACGGAGCATGTTACGGACAAAAGCATTACCGCATACGGCTGCAATGCGCTTTTCCGTTTGTAGTTGATTTTTTGCTGCGCGATATTGGCGGATGATTTTTCCGTTATGCCGCACAGTAATCGACACGTCAAACCGGCTCAGTGCGATACGCTTTAGCAGCTCATCAATATGGGAAAATTCCGTTTTCTCGGTACGAAGAAATTTACGACGTGCAGGGGTATTGAAGAAAAGGTCCAACACTTCTACCGTGGTACCAATAGGGTGTGCGGCAGGTTGAAGTTTGACCTGCATTTCGCGCCCTTCGGAATACGCACTCCATGCCTCTTCTTGCGCTGCGGGACGCGAGGTTAAGGTCAAGCGTGAGACTGAACTAATACTCGCGAGTGCCTCACCACGAAAGCCCAAACTCATGATCGCTTCTAAGTCATCCAAGCTATGAATTTTGGATGTGGCATGACGACTTAATGCCAAACCTAACTCATCTTTCGCGATCCCTTTACCGTTATCACGAACACGGATGAGCTTAGCTCCCCCTTTCTCAATATCGATATCGATGCGGGTAGCGCCGGAGTCGAGGCTGTTCTCTACCAACTCTTTGATGACAGAGGCAGGTCTTTCGACCACCTCCCCTGCGGCTATCTGGTTGGCGAGCCTGGCTGGCAGTATTTTAATCGTCATAACGCGTTAAAGCTCACTTATTTATTTGGGATGATCAGCACTTGTCCTACCGCAAGTTCATCTGAACGTAAGTTATTCGCTTCACGAATACTTTGCACGCTCACGTCGTACTTCGATGCGATCTTACCAAGGTACTCACCTCGTGAGACTTTATGTTTACGGATCGGCTTGTCCTTCACCGCAACCGTCACCTTCAGTTTCTGACCTACCCACAGCGTATCTGATTTGAGATTGTTTTCACGGCGAATATCAGAAACCTTCACTTTGTAATGGCTGGCAATCTTACCTAAAAACTCACCAGACTTAACGGTGTGAGTGATGGTTTCTGTCTCCACCGTGATCGGTTTGCTTGGCACTTTGATATTACCAGCCGACGGAATTCTCAGTTTCTGACCAATTCCTAACTCACTAGATTTCAAGTTGTTTTCAGCCATTATCGCTTTCGAGCTTGTCCCGTATTTATTCGCAATCACCGATAAAGATTCGCCGCGCTTCACAATGTGCACCATCGGTTTCGATGAAGGTGAGAATACCGTACCTTCTGGCGGGTTATCCTTCAGATACTTGACGACCGCCTTCGATATCGACTGTGCCAGTTTGTCTTGGTGTGCACGCTGGAACAATAATTTCTCTTCGGTCGGGTTTGAGATAAAGCCCGTTTCGACCAATACCGATGGAATCTGCGGAGAGCGTAATACCGCCAAGCTAGTGTTGATAGGTTTCGTGTTGTGCAAGTGAGCAACACGTCCCATTTCACCAAGGATTTCGGTCGCTAGCTTATAGCCTTCCTTCTGCGAATGACTAAACTGCAGATCCAGCAACGTTTGGTTGACGTTACGATCTTTGGTATTGCTGACAAATGCGTTACCCGATCCACCTAAAAGCTCAGACTGCCTCTCATGATTTTCTACCCAACGGGAAATTTCCGTATTCGCTCGACGCGTGTTCAGTACGAACACCGAACCACCACGAGGTCGTGGAGAGGTAAACGCATCCGCGTGAATTGATATCAGCAGATGAGCATCATTCTCGCGAGCAATCGCGACACGTCGATTCAGGTTAACAAAATAGTCCCCACTGCGGGTCAGTCGAGTTTTGATGCCCGGTGTCGCATTCAACTGAGCAGCAATCTTACGAGAAATACTCAATACCGCGTCTTTTTCATACTTACGACGAGAAGGTCCAATTGATCCCGGATCTTCACCACCATGACCAGGGTCGATAACAATCAACACCTCTTGAGCACGCTGAACTGAGCTCATGTCTTTACTGGTTGTGGTTTTTTCTTCTGACTTCGTTGCGGTTGTCGCTGTTTTTGTACCATGCGGAAGATCAATGACCAAACGGTGACCATATTGCCCACCTGGTGTCGGGCTCAGTTTGAATAGCTCAGCTTGAACGCTTTTTTTCAGTTCAAAAACGAGACGATAAGTGCCCGTTTCCGGAGGTGAGCTTTTTCGCACTCGCGTCAAAACAGGGCTATCAGAGACCGTCACCGGCAATTTGGCTTGCATGGTGGCGTCTTTCAAATCCACAACCAGCCTATCCGGTTCGGATAATGAGAAATAGGAGTAGTCCGCTTCCGAGCCTAAATCGATGACAACGCGAGTCTCATCTGGAGAAGGCCAAACTCGAAAGCTTTTAACGACGTTAGCAAATGCTAAACTGGGGATGATAAGGAGAAAAGTGGCGACAAACGTCGCCACTACTCTAAAATTTGAAAAACTCAACATAGCTCCAATCGACTGAGTAACTGCACACCATAATCATTATTCGCGATGAGTTCGGCGATACGGCCTTCACCTTGATAACGGATGTTCACATCAAGATCTGGCTCAGGCAGTAAGCCTTGCCCCTTTTCAGGCCACTCAACCAAACAAATCGCATCATCAGTGAAATAATCTCGAATTCCCATGAATTCTAACTCTTCAGGATCCGCAAGACGATATAGGTCAAAATGGTAAACTTGCCACTTATCCAATTGGTATGGTTCAACCAAGGTATAAGTTGGACTTTTTACATTTCCTTGATGCCCAAGAGCACGGACAAACCCACGACTGAAGGTTGTTTTACCTGCGCCCAAATCACCATGCAGATAAATTGTCGTTTGTTGAGAACAAAGCTGAGCCAGAGCGGTGCCCAGTGCTACCGTTTCATGCTCATCTTTTAAATTAAATTGTTTCGTGCTCATTGATGCTTCTCTAACTAATGATCGTTGACTATATAAAAATCAAAAGAACAGGAATAGTAAACCGTGTTGGTTTTGAGAGACAAGCTTTCAAATGTCATATATGCGAAAAAAGTAGCCACAAAACGGTATCTTATTTGTCAGCTCTCTACTTCAAGCCATATGAGTTTAGCTCTCCAATATAAGAAAGCAGCAGATCGAAAAAGGTTCCATTATAAATATCATTAAATAGCATACTTTTATAAGTGCGACTTTACGCTAGAACCAATACAAGAGATCCGTTAAGATCCGCCCCCCATTTATCTCGGTGGTAACCATGAACTACGAACAACTCGCACAGCAAATCAAAATTTGGGGAAAAGAACTCGGCTTTCAAAAAGTGGGGATCTGCGATGTTGACCTAAGTGAGCATGAGGCCGCACTGCAACAGTGGCTGGATGCCGGGTATCACGGTTCTATGGACTGGATGGCTCGACACGGCATGATGCGCGCGAGACCACATGAATTACTGCCGGGAACCATACGTGTTATCAGTGCGCGTATGGATTACCTACCGCCAGAAGCGCAATTCGCTTCAAACCTTGCCAATAAAAACCACGCCTACATCAGTCGTTATGCCCTAGGACGTGACTATCACAAACTCGTAAGAAAGCAGCTCAATAAGCTCGGTAAATTAATTGAAGAAGAAGTCGGTAAGTTTGGCTACCGCCCTTTTGTTGATTCCGCCCCGATATTAGAGCGACCACTGGCTCAAAAAGCCGGGCTAGGTTGGACCGGGAAACATTCTCTGGTCTTGGATAAAGACTGTGGTTCTTGGTTCTTTCTGGGCGAGTTACTGGTTGATTTGCCATTGCCGGTTGATCAACCAAGTGTCGATCAGTGTGGAAAATGCAAAGCGTGTATCACTTCATGTCCGACGCAAGCGATTGTAGACGACAAAGTGGTGGATGCACGACGTTGTATCTCCTACCTGACCATCGAGTTCGATGGCATCATTCCAGAAGAATTTCGAAAACCAATGGGGAACCGAATTTACGGCTGTGATGATTGCCAACTGGTGTGCCCATGGAACCGATATGCCGATATCACCGAACAAGAAGACTTTCACCGCCGTGATAGTTTTCAACACCCAGACTTAGTCGATATGTTTGGTTGGGATGAAGCCGCTTTCTTAAAGAACATGGAAGGCTCCGCGATTCGCCGAATTGGTCACTTACAATGGCTGCGTAATATTGCTGTCGCACTTGGCAACGCAGAATACAGTCAACGTGTCATTGATGCGCTTGCCTCTCGTCAGGGAGAAAGTGACTTACTCGATGAACATATTATCTGGGCATTGGATCAGCAGCTGAACCAAACTCCGGTCAATGAGACTGAGTCAATTGAAACGAAGAAAAACCGTTTAATCAGGATTGTAGAGAAAGGCTTACCGAGAGATGCATAAGGCGTAGTCTATATGCAAAAGATTGAAATGCTTTTTTCATGCGCAATTCATGACCTCGTTCTCAATTTTGTAATGTGGAAAAAAATTTGAGATTAGATAAAAAAGAGGTAGGAAAAAAAAGTTAAACACAATCCCAGTAAATGACTAGGATCAAAAAAATACAATGTAATGATCGTATTTTAACAACCAAGATCTATGTAGTTGTGCTTTTTTTCTTTATTTAACAGCTAGTTAAAACAAAATCCAATCACAATTCAAACACTTAAAAAATAAAAGATCTTCGTTTACTAACAAATAATGTCAAGCTAAAAACACTTTATCAACCAAGTTATCCACAGAACGCTGTATGTGGATAAGTCTGTTAATGAAAGATAGCAAAAACACTCGCATACCAGAGCACTATTGTGTCTGCCGATTCATATAATGTTTTCAACACAAACGAAAACACCCGACATCATACAATGCGGATTAAAATTTATTTTAGGGGAGTTATGCTTCACAGCATGATGAAAAGAGCGATGTGGATTGGTTGCGGGGGCTGGATTTGATCCGAGCGGCGCATCCGTCGACGACCTGAGGGTTATGATAAATAACAATCAAACTGTCTTGAATTTGGTTGCGGGGGCCGGATTTGAACCGACGACCTTCGGGTTATGAGCCCGACGAGCTACCAAGCTGCTCCACCCCGCGTCCGTATTTCACTGTTAAGCACAATGAGAGCTATATGTTTGGAGCGACACACGAGGTTCGAACTCGTGACCTCAACCTTGGCAAGGTTGCGCTCTACCAACTGAGCTAGTGTCG
>NZ_JAZDWA010000014.1:0-49494 GCF_036350715.1 Vibrio sp. YYF0003 | reverse complement strand
AAGGTCTACGTTTCGCGATCCGTGAAGGTGGCCGTACAGTAGGTGCTGGTGTTGTTGCTAAGATCTTCGACTAATTCTTAACGAATTAAACGAAATCTCGCACGTTTCTTCATCTTGAAGAAAACGCAGCAGAAAAAGGGAGGCTTTGGCTTCCCTTTTTCATATCTAATGATCCATTCAGTTATAAGCAGATAAAAAACGATCCTACTTTTTCTTTCTTTAAAACAGCGTGTTACCCTCTTACCAATATCTTCATTTTATCTCTGCATTCTAAGTGCTTGATCCTTTCTTATTCTTCCAAGATTAATATAACCAAATGTTCTGAATTGACCTTTCAATACGACTGGTAACAAGAACTATTCTTGTTTATATTGTTTTTTCGATAGTTACTGTTTATGGGTTTTGAGTATGTTTGTATGTCTTTGTCATGGTGTTTCTGACAAGAAAATTAGGAAGTTGGCAGTTGATGAAGGCATAACGGATATCAGGGGAATAAAGCGATGTACAGCTTTGGGTAGCCAATGCGGGAAGTGCATCCGACAAGCCAAAGAAATTTTAGCAGAACACTACACCGAACTAAAACAAGCTAGCTAATCACTGTAATTGCTCTGGTGAAAGCGCTGAGCCTTTTGACACCTTCTCATTTGCTTCTACATTTAAATGAAGCCTAAATAGAGGAGGGGCTAGTCAATGAAAGGCGATCCAATCATAATCCAACATCTCAACAAAATACTTGGTAACGAACTCGTCGCTATTAATCAGTATTTTCTTCATGCTCGTATGTATAAAGACTGGGGTTTAAAGCACCTGGCTGATAAGGAATATCACGAGTCTATTGATGAAATGAAGCATGCCGATCATCTCATTGAACGTATTCTATTCTTAGAAGGTTTACCTAACCTGCAAGATCTCGGCAAGCTGATGATCGGTGAAGATACCAAAGAAATGCTTGAATGCGATCTTAAACTGGAAATGGCCGCTATTCCTGATTTAAAAGATGCGATTGCTTACGCAGAAGATATTCGAGACTACGTTTCACGTGATTTGTTTCAGGATATCCTCGAAGATGAAGAAGAACATGTCGACTGGCTTGAGACTCAGCTTGGCTTAATCGAGATGTCTGGCATCGAAAATTATCTGCAAGCGCAGTATGTCGATGAGGAATAATCTCGGCAATTTCCTCGTTATGTTTACAAATCTGATGCTTACAGCAGTGCACCTGACTTAAAAGTTGGGTGCTTTTCCTGCTTATCTGGTCTAATCTCTTTTAATATCGATTTTTTAAGGATATTGCTCGCAATCTTACCTATGAAGATTGACTTCTATCCATTAGAATTTATTCCCCCTTACCTAAAAAATAAAAAGAGAAACGCCCACATGTCTGAAGACAAAGCAGTAACTCCCGAAGAAGAGCAGCGCCAACGAGCCCTTGACTATCATGCATACCCAACCCCAGGGAAGATTGCAGTCGAGCTGACAACACCCGCAGAAACCGCCGGTGATCTTGCACTAGCATACAGCCCAGGTGTAGCTGAGCCTGTACGTGAAATCGCACAAAACCCAGACAATGTATACAAGTACACCGCGAAAGGTAACATGGTTGCCGTTATTTCTAACGGTACCGCGATTCTTGGCTTGGGTAACTTAGGTCCGCTTGCTTCTAAACCTGTAATGGAAGGTAAAGCGCTACTGTTTAAGCGTTTCGCTGGACTTGATTCGATTGATATCGAAGTAAAACACCGCACGATCGACGAGTTCGTTAATACCGTAGCAAGCATTGCTGATACCTTCGGTGGTATTAACCTTGAAGATATTAAAGCGCCAGACTGTTTCGAAATTGAAAAGCGTCTTATCGAACGCTGTGATGTGCCTGTATTCCATGATGACCAGCACGGTACCGCTATCGTAACGGCCGCTGGCATGCTGAACGCAATTGAGCTGCAAGGTAAGAAGCTTGAAGACTCTACGATCGTTTGTCTTGGTGCCGGTGCGGCTGCAGTAGCGTGTATGGAACTACTGATCAAATGTGGCGCGATGCGTGAAAAGATTTACATGTTGGATCGTAAAGGCGTGATTCATACTCGCCGTGATGATCTTAACGAGTATAAAGAGCTATTCGCAAATAACACCGACAAGCGTACTTTAGAAGATGTAATTGAAGGTGCTGACCTGTTCCTTGGCGTATCAGGTCCAAACCTGCTTCCACCTGAAGCATTAAAACTGATGGCGGATAAGCCGATTGTTTTCGCATGTTCAAACCCAGATCCTGAAATTAAGCCAGAGCTAGCACATGAAGTTCGTGATGACTTAATTATGGGCACGGGCCGCAGTGATTACCCGAACCAGGTAAACAACGTACTGTGTTTCCCGTTTATTTTCCGTGGTGCGCTTGATGTGCGCGCAAGCGAAATTAACGATGAGATGAAACTGGCTGCGGTTGACGCTATTCGTCAATTGGCGAAAGAGCCAGTGCCAGAAGCGGTACTGAAAGCGGCGGGTGTAGATAAGCTTGAGTTCGGCACTGACTACATTATTCCAAAGCCAATGGATGCTCGCTTACTGCCTCGCGTTGCAAAAGCTGTTGCTCAAGCGGCGGTTGACTCTGGTGTTGCTCGTATTGAAATGCCTGAAAACTACATGGCAGAGTAAGACAAAGATTTAAACGATGTACAAAAAATGGGACGCGATGGCGTCCCATTTTTTTATGTCATTTTTAGTATTAGGCGCTAAATAACCGTTTGGTGTATTCAACGTGCTCCTAATTACTCTTCGTCAAATGACTCAAATTCGATGCCCATTTCGGTCATCAGAGCTTTTGCTTCAGTCGGAATATCGTCAGGGCGATCTTTACGAAGGTCCTCGTCCGTTGGAAGTGGCTGACCCGTATACGCATGTAGGAATGCTTCGCATAGGAGTTCGCTGTTGGTTGCGTGGCGTAAGTTATTGATCTGACGACGAGTACGTTCATCAGTTAGCACTTTTAAAACTTTCAGCGGGATAGATACAGTGATTTTTTTTACTTGTTCGCTTTTCTTTCCATGCTCAGCATATGGGCTAATGTATTCGCCATTCCAGTCAGCCATTGCGTACCTTCATATTTGTAATAGGTTAAAAACTAATTGAGGTGCTGATTTTAGCTGCATTTACTGCCATAAGCAAAGACATATAGACGTCTAGAAGTGTTGACGTCTTAATTTTTGGCGAGTAAAGTGACAAGAACAGTAAGGGAAGTGTGCAATTCATTGAATCTGACCACTTAGATATAGCGCATTCCCATTTAGAAGTCATCACCTGTGAAAGGATACACCCATGAGTTCCCGTAAGCCTGCAACTATTGCTGTACGCACTGGTATTGAGTCTGACACTCAATACCATGCTGTCGTTCCACCAATCTACCTTTCAACGAATTACGGCTTTCCTGCGTTTGGGGAAGTGCCTAAGTACGACTACACGCGCTCTGGTAACCCAAACCGTGGATTATTAGAAAGTGCATTGTCTGAGTTGGAGTCAGGTAAAGGGGCTGTCATCACTAACTGTGGTACGTCCGCACTGAACTTATGGGTGTCTGCTTTTATTGGACCTGATGATCTTATTGTTGCGCCAAACGACTGTTATGGGGGCACTTATCGTCTGTTTAACACTCGTGCAAACAAAGGCGATTTCAAGGTGCTGTTTGTCGATCAAACTGACGAACAGGCGCTGGATGCGGCATTAGCACAGAAACCAAAACTGGTTCTGCTAGAAACGCCATCTAACCCTCTGGTTCGTGTTGTCGATGTTGCTGTCGTGTGTGAAAAAGCGAAGCAGGTTGGCGCATTAGTCGCCGTAGACAATACCTTTTTGACTCCTGTGTACCAGAAGCCATTAGAACTAGGCGCTGACTTTGTTATTCACTCTACAACGAAATACATCAATGGACACTCAGATGTCATTGGTGGTGTGATTATCGCTAAAACGGAAGAGCATGCAGAAGAGTTAGCGTGGTGGGGTAACTGTATTGGTGCGACAGGCACACCTTTTGATAGCTACATGACCTTGAGAGGTCTTCGTACCTTAGGTGCGCGCATGCGAGTGCATGAAGAAAGCTCACAGCAGGTGCTGGCTTACCTGCAGAAGCAATCTTTGGTGGCGAAAATTTATCATCCAAGTCTTCCACAGCACCCTGGCCATGAGATTGCTAAAAAGCAACAGTCTGGTTTTGGCTCTATGTTGAGCTTTGAGTTTGCGGGCTCGTTTGAGCAGCTTAAAGCCTTTGTTAAAGAGCTTCAGTTGTTCTCACTTGCAGAGTCTCTGGGCGGGGTAGAAAGCTTGATTTGTCACCCAGCATCTATGACGCATCGCGCGATGGGTGAAGAAGCCTTGGCTGAAGCGGGTGTATCACAGCAATTGCTGCGCCTTTCTGTAGGGCTAGAAGATGCACAAGATCTTATTGCCGACCTAGAACAAGCATTCACTAAATCTGCACAGCAATAGGAGTTAATAATGACTGTACAACGTCAGCTACACAAGTTTGGTGGTAGCAGCCTGGCAAACCCAGAGTGTTATTTACGTGTAGCGGGAATTCTCAAGGAATACTCTGCAGAAAATGACTTGGTGGTGGTCTCTGCAGCAGGTAAAACAACCAACCGCCTGATTGAGTTCCTTGAAGGCTTAGAAAAAGATGGTCGAATTGCGCATGAAGCTTTGCAGAGCTTGAGACAGTTTCAAATCAGTCTCATTGAAGAGTTATTAGAGGGAGACGCGCAAGAACAGCTGCTTGCCTCCTTACAAGATGAATTCAGTACATTAGCGGAACTGACCTCTCCGCTAACCGAAGCGCAAAAGGCGGCGGTATTAGGCCACGGAGAAGTATGGTCTTCTCGATTACTGGCCGCTTTACTGACGCAAAAGCAACTGCCTGCTGTAGCGCAAGATGCGCGAGCATTCCTACGCGCAGAAGCGGGTACTCAACCAGAAGTTGATCGTGCTCGTTCATATCCGCTTATCAAAGAGGCACTGGCACAACATAGTCACAAGCGTGTGATCATTACCGGCTTCATGGCACAAAACGATAACGGTGAAACTGTTCTGCTTGGCCGTAACGGTTCAGACTACTCTGCAACCGTGATTGGTGCGCTTGCAGAAGTGAGTACAGTGACGATTTGGAGTGATGTAGCGGGCGTTTATAGCGCAGACCCTCGTCTGGTATCAGATGCATGTTTACTACCACTCTTAAGACTGGATGAAGCGAGTGAGCTGGCTCGTTTAGCTGCGCCAGTACTGCACAGCCGAACCTTGCAGCCTGTGGCTCAAAGTACCATGGACTTGAGCCTTAAATGCAGTTACCTGCCAGAGTCAGGTTCGACCCGCATTGAGCGAGTTCTGGCTTCTGGTCGCGGGGCGAAAATCATCACCTCACTGGATGACGTGCTATTGGTTCAGCTAGCATTTGCGCATGGACATGACTTTGAGAAAGCACAGAGTGATGTTCTGGAATCCCTAAAACGCGTTCAGTTGGAGCCACTGGCATTTGAAGCTCAGCCTGAACAGCAGATATTACGACTGGCATACACAGCAGAAATTGCTGGCGGTGCACTCAAGTATCTACAGGAATCTGATCTGGATGCGGAGATTAACCTCACTGAGGGTTACTCTCTGATTGCTGCTGTAGGCGCTGGTGTGACAACTAATGCCAACCACTGTTTTGGTTTTCAGCAAAAGCTGAAACACTCTCCGGTGGAATTTATCTCTGAGACGGAGTCTGGTTTAAGCCTGGTAGCAGTATTACGTAACACTGATACCGAAGAACTGGTACAGACGGTTCACAGCCAGTTATTTCAGGCACAGAAGCGCGTTGCTGTCGCATTATGCGGTAAAGGGAATATCGGTTCGAGCTGGCTGAGTTTATTCGCTTCACAGAAGAATGAACTTGAAAAACGTCATGGCATGAGCTTTGACTTAGTCGCGGTGGTTGATAGCCAAATGTATTGGTTTGATAGCCAAGGCATTGATGCATCCAGTGTTTCAGCACGCTTCAATGACGAAAGTATTGCAAACGACGGCTCTTGGTTATCTCGTCTTGGTGCTTTGCAGGACTACGATGAAGCTGTGGTCCTCGATGTCACCGCCAGTCAGGAATTAGCGAAATGTTACGTTGATATCGCTCAGCAAGGCATTCACCTAATTTCAGCGAATAAAGTCGCAGGTTCAGCTGATAGTCAATATTACCATCAGGTCCAGGATGCGTTTGCCAAAATTGGACGTCACTGGCTGTACAACGCTACGGTAGGTGCTGGGTTACCAATCAACCATACGGTGCGCGATCTTCGTGAGAGTGGTGATGAGATTATTGCACTCTCTGGTATTTTCTCCGGTACGCTTTCATGGTTATTCCAACAGTTTGATGGCTCAGTGCCATTCAGCGAGTTAGTGGATTTAGCCTGGCAGCAAGGATTAACAGAACCTGACCCTCGCTCTGACTTAGATGGCTCTGATGTGATGCGTAAGCTGGTTATTCTGGCCCGTGAGTCTGGTCTGGACATCGAGCCGGGAAGCGTAAAGGTAGAATCGTTAGTTCCTGAAGAACTGCGCACGCTGAGCTTAGATGAGTTCTTTGATAACGCCGCACTGCTGAGCCAGACTCTGCAAGAACGTTTGTCCAAAGCGCAGAAAAACGATCAGGTACTGCGTTACGTTGCGCGTTTAGAGAAAGATGGCAAAGCGACCGTCGGCATTGAAGCCTTATCCCGTGAGCATGCGCTGGCTAACCTACTGCCGTGCGACAATATTTTTGCTATTGAGAGCAAGTGGTACAAAGACAACCCGCTTGTTATCCGCGGTCCTGGCGCTGGACGTGAAGTTACGGCAGGGGCGATTCAGTCCGATTTAAACCGCCTTGCTGGGCTATTCTAAACACTCAAAACCCCGGAATTCATCCGGGGTTTTTTATTCCTGTCTTGGTGCCATAATTAATCTCAGAACCGTTATTGGCGAACTATTTTTGTGGATAAATATTAGCTAATAATCAACTTGAACTATCCTCATCATTAACGTGAAAAAAATTCATAATCACAAGGTTGACATTAAATCGTATTCAATACATTCTGTAGACATATAGACGTCTAAACGTCGATTTGAGAATTTGATTTCGTGGCGGGTTGCCACAGGGAGAGTAAGATGGGTTACACGCACGCAGGCCATATCGATGCCTTAAACCAGAATATCGCTGAATTGTCAGACAATATTAATGTTTCATTTGAGTTTTTTCCGCCAAGCAATGAAAAGATGGAAGAGACGCTATGGAACTCTGTGCACCGTCTAAAAACACTCAAGCCTAAGTTTGTATCAGTTACTTACGGAGCTAACTCAGGCGAGCGTGACAGAACTCATTCCATCATCAAAGAAATCAAATCAGAAACAGGCTTAGTGGCAGCACCGCACCTGACTTGTATCGATGCGACTCGTGAAGAATTGATTGAGATTGCCGATGATTACTGGAACAACGGTATCGAAAATATCGTCGCACTACGTGGTGATATTCCACCAGGTGGCGGCGCTCCTGATATGTACGCATCTGACCTGGTTGAACTGTTGAAGTCTCGTCATGATTTCGATATCTCAGTTGCAGCTTTCCCAGAAGTGCATCCTGAAGCAAAAAGCGCACAGGCTGATCTGCTAAACCTGAAGCGTAAGGTGGATGCAGGTGCTAACCGAGCGATTACTCAGTTTTTCTTCGATGTAGAGTCTTACCTACGTTTTCGTGACCGCTGTGTTGTCGCTGGTATCGACGTAGAAATCGTACCGGGTATCTTGCCAGTATCTAACTTTAAACAGGCGTCTCGCTTTGCTGCGCAAAATAACGTAAAAGTTCCAGGCTGGATGAGCAAACAGTTTGAAGGGCTGGACGATGATCCGGTTACTCGTCAACTAGTTGGTGCAAGTCAGGCGATTGATATGGTGCGTGTACTGAGCCGTGAAGGTGTGAAAGACTTCCACTTTTACACTCTAAACCGAGCTGAGATGACTTACGCGTTGTGTCACACCTTGGGTGTACGTCCTCAAGTTGCAGTCTAAAACGTGAGTGAAAAAGAAAAGGCTTGCCCAATGGCAAGCCTTTTTTGTTGTTAAGCTATGAGCTGTTTGAAGTGGATTAGCCGATAACTTCAAGTTCAGTTAGCACTTCTTCTGCCCACGTGATCCACGTTTCGCGTAGTAGAAGGTTGCGGCGCAGTGTCAGGCGCTCCAGACGTGCTTGTTTATCCAGAGTAGACGGCGTCGCGTAGTATGCAGCTTCTATTTCTTTGTAGTGAGAAACCAGTTTGCGTGACTCTTCAACCAGTTCAGACAGTTGCTCACGGAAAGGTGCAGACGGTTGCACAGCACAAGCCATCAGCTTCGCTGAGAACTCGTCACGAACTGTTGGGTGTGCAGTTGGCTGATCAAACCATTCACCTAGTGCGCTACGTCCAGCATCTGTGATGGAGTACACTTTACGGTCTGGTTTGCCTTCTTGAGGCTCTAGTACGCAAGTAACCAGTTCTTTCTCAGCCATTTTGTTTAGCTCACGGTAAACTTGCTGGTGGCTCGCTTTCCAGAAGTAACCAATGCTAGCTGAGAATTCTTTTGTGATATCGTAACCGGTTGCATCGCGCGTGCTAAGCACAGTTAAGATTACGTGTGGTAATGACATGTCTTCAATCCAAATGGTCAATAAACTTGTAAACAAGCTACTTATACTTTCAGCTGCGCTCTTAATGGCGTTTTGAGTTTTTATGCATAAGTAGCACCAACAAATGTTGGTCCTGTCACCTTAAAGCCGTTTATCACCTAGAAAGATGGGTGGAACCCATCAAGGCTGGAGCTGATATGGTTGGATTTATTCGCTCTCAGCAAGGCGAGTAGTATATAAATAATAAGCATGAAGTGGAATACTAGGAAAGAATAACACTAAAAAACTAACATAATACTCAGTAATGTGTTTTTGTGGTTATTTATTCTGATTTATTGGTTCTTTTTGGGTTGTTTTTAGGGGCTTTATCTGGTTAATTGCTGTTCAATTTGATGGGTATAAGAAAGGCTGAGCGATTGCTCAGCCTTTTATATCATAATCTGTTACAAGTAACAGGCTATTTTAACCAGTGTTACGCATACCTGCCGCGATACCCGCAATAGTCACCATTAGCGCTTCTTCAAGGTCTGCTGATGCTTCCTCATTTTGACGTGTACGATACAGCAACTCGGCTTGAAGCATATTCAATGGCTCAACGTAGATGTTACGTAAGCGGATGGACTCCAGACCCCACGGGTCATGCTGCATCAGGTTCTCGTTGTTTTCTACATTCAGAACCGCTTTGATGTCCTTCTGAAGCTGCTCTCGTAATCTTTCGCCTAATGGACGAAGTGACTCATCAACCAAGCGCAGGTCGTAGTAGCGAGAGATATCGATGTTACACTTCGAGTACACCATTTCTAACATGCCAAGGCGCGTTGAGAAGAATGGCCACTCACGACACATCTCTTCCAGTAACGCTTGATGACCTTTGTCGATCGAGTACTGGATTGCTTCACCGGCACCTAACCATGCTGGCAGAACCAAACGGTTTTGGCTCCATGAGAAGATCCATGGAATGGCGCGTAAGCTTTCTACACCACCTTTAGGGTTACGCTTCGCAGGGCGCGATCCCAGTGGCAGTTTACCGAGTTCCAGTTCTGGGGTCGCCTGACGGAAGTAAGGTACAAAATCTGGTTCGCCTCGTACAACGCTACGGTACGCTTCACAGCTCACCTGAGACAGCACTTCCATCAGATCACGCCACTCTTGTTTTGGCTCTGGTGGCGGTAGCAGGTTCGCTTCCAGAATCGCGCTGGCGTATAGGTTAAAGCTGTTTACGGCAACGTCTGGTAGACCCAGCTTAAAGCGAATCATCTCGCCTTGCTCGGTAACACGCAGGCCACCTTTAAGACTCTTAGGTGGCTGAGACAGTAACGCAGCATGCGCAGGAGCACCACCACGACCAACCGTACCGCCACGGCCGTGGAATAATGTCAGTTCCACGCCTTCCTCTTCAGCAACTTTAACCAGAGACTCCATTGCATGGTACTGAGCCCAGCCTGCAGACATAACACCCGCATCTTTTGCAGAGTCAGAGTAGCCAATCATGACCATTTGGTGGTTTTGGATAAAGCCACGGTATAGGTCGATATCCATCAGTTGTTTAATAACTGACTCAGCGTTATTCAAGTCGTCCAGGGTTTCAAACAGAGGACAGACATCCATACGGTAAGGACAGCCAGATTCTTGTAGCAGTAAGTGAACTGCCAGTACGTCTGACGCGGTACGTGCCATGGAGATAACGTAAGCACCGAATGCTTCACGAGATTGTGCAGCAATGATCTTACAGGTGTCCAAAACCTCTTGAACTGGTTCAGATGGTTCCCAGTCACGAGGTAGAAGAGGGCGTTTGGAAGCTAGCTCATTGGTTAGGAACGCAAGCTTGTCTTGCTCACTCCACTGCTGGTAGTCGCCAATACCAAGATGGCGAGTCAACTCAGATAGTGCATCTGCGTGACGAGTACTTTCCTGACGAATATCCAGACGAACTAGGTGAACACCAAATGCTTTCACGCGGCGCAGAGTATCAAGCAATGAGCCATCTGCGATTACACCCATACCACACTCGTGTAGTGATTGGTAACACGCGTATAGAGGTTCCCAAAGCTGTTCTACTTTTTGTAGTGGTGCTTTGACTGCCAGCTTCTGACCATTGATCTTCGCATCAAGAATATCTTTGGTTTCGTTGAGCAGAGAGCGAAGCTGCTTGAGGATCGCACGGTATGGTTCGTGTTGATCATCTCCAGCCAGTTCACGCACTTGATCGTTGCTGACTGTCATCGACAGTTCACTGATCAGTTCGTTGATGTCATTTAGATAAAGATCTGCCGCCTTCCAACGCGATAGAAGCAGAACTTCACGCGTGATGTTGTGCGTAACAAACGGGTTGCCGTCACGGTCGCCGCCCATCCAAGAGGAGAAATGCACTGGACGTGCGTCGATTGGTAAACCTTCGCCAAGATAAGATTCCAGACGATCATTCATCTCGCGTAAAAACTCAGGTACGGCTTCCCATAGTGAGTTTTCTACAACAGCAAAGCCCCATTTCGCTTCATCAAGCGGTGTCGGACGTTGTTGGCGGATGACGTCTGAGTGCCAGCCTTGGGCAATCAGCTGTTCCAGACGACGTTCAGTTTTCTTGCGCTCTTTCGATGAAAGGTCGCTTAACTCTAGCTTTGATAAACACTCGTTGATTTTCACCAGTTTGTTGATCATGGTGCGACGAGTGATTTCAGTTGGGTGAGCCGTCAGTACCAGTTCAATATTCAGGTCACGTACAGCCTGAGCAGTATCAAGCTTGCTAACATCGTTTTGTACCAGTTTAGAAAATAGCGAGTTGATCGCGTCTGGTTCGCAGATGTGCTCTTCACAGTGACGTGAAATCGTGTGGTATTGCTCAGCAATATTCGTGAGGTTTAGAAATTGGTTAAAAGCTCGAGTGACTGGTGTCAATTGCTCATCAGGAAGGTGTTTAATTTCTTCTATCAAGCTTTCTTTGTCTGCTTGGTTTCCTGCTTGGGCTGATTTGGATAATTTACGAATAGTTTCCACTTTCTCGAAGATTTCTTCGCCATGGGCATCGTGAATGGTATTACCCAGTAAGTGGCCTAACATGCGCACATTGCTTTTGAGTGCGGCGTATTTCTCGTTCATTGTCGTCCTGCCTCGTAAAAAAACTACATCCATTGTCCTTGTTAAGACACCAATCTAGCGAAAAGCACCAGTTCTAGTCAAATAAAGCCGACTATGTTTGTAATTATTCCGCTTCTCTCCTGATTTAGAGCAAAGTTACTAGGCCTATGGCGTAATAAATGAAAATTAATTACAAAATAACAAGTTAAATTAGTGTTAACGGTTAACTCATTGTGGTGATAAATAACCGTCTGTACAGCTCATCGGAGCTGTACAGGTACGTTGTCTTTTTATTTCGCTAACAACAGTATTTGACCATTGCTTTAGACAGTACATCAATGGTCGGGTCAATAAAATCAAAAGCAAGAAACTCATCTGGCTGGTGGGCCTGATCGATAGAGCCCGGTCCAAGTACCAAGGTTGGGCACAGTTCCTGTAGAAATGGCGCTTCTGTACAGTAGTTCACGGTTTGAGAGCTGGTTTCACACAGTTCTTCTACGCCACCAATGAACGGGTGGTCATGAGGGCACTCGTAACCCGGAATCGATTCGTGCAGAGGTACTATCTCAATACGTCCCGGCCATTTGGCTTCCACTTCTTTTAAAGCTCCGCGCAGCATGTTCTCCAGACCATCTAAGCTAATACCAGGTAAAGGGCGAACGTCGTAATGCAATTCGCAGCAGCCACAAATACGGTTTGCGCTGTCACCACCGTGAATGTGGCCCAAGTTCAATGTTGGGTTAGGTATAGCAAAACCCGGGTGGTGGTACTCTTTAATTAACTTATCGCGCAGCTGCATCATGGCAAACATCACTTCATACATGATCTCAATGGCGTTAACGCCAAGTGCAGGATCGGATGAATGACCTGATTTACCCGTAACACGAATGGCGTTGGCGACATGACCTTTGTGGCCGCGAATTGGAACCAGGCTGGTCGGTTCGCCAATAATGCAGTAGTCCGGTTTAAACGGCGCATTAGCGGTAAAGTGTCGAGCACCTAACATCGTGGTTTCTTCATCACAGGTCGCTAATACATAAAGTGGCTTCTTCTGTTTACTCCAATCGACTTTCTTGACGGCTTCATAAATGAACGCAAAGAAGCCTTTCATGTCTGCCGTACCCAGACCGTAAAAGCGGTTGTCTTTTTCAGTCAGTTTGTGCGGGTCGAAGTTCCAGCGCCCTTCATCAAATGGCACCGTGTCGCTGTGACCGGCTAAGAGGAGGCCACCTTCGCCTTCGCCCATACGTGCGATCATATTGTGTTTGCCTGGTTCGACTTCTACCACCTCCACACTGAACCCAAGATCTTTGAACCAGGATGCGAGTTTCTCTATGACTTTGGCATTGCCTTGGTCCCATTTTGGGTCGGTGGAGCTGATCGAAGAGGTGCTGATGAGTCCTTCATAGACCTCTAGAAACGTTGGTAATTGCATGGATTCTTCAAATCTCCTATTGACAGACAGAGCACAAAACTGTAAAACACATATTAAATCATATTTAATGAATAAAAAATCAAAATATAGCAAAAATTAAATATGAATAGTCACTTGAGCCTTTAAGTTTACGGATGTTATAGAATGCTAAAAACCACGATTATCGGAGCCAGCGGTTACACCGGCGCAGAGTTAGCTTTAATGGTTAACAAACACCCAGAACTCACGCTATCAGGTTTATACGTTTCCGCCAACAGTGTAGATGCAGGAAAAAGTATTGCCCAACTGCACGGCAAGTTAGCTGGCGTTATCGATATGCCAGTGAATCCGTTAACCGATCCAAAACAAGTGGCTGAAGAATCTGATGTGGTGTTTTTAGCAACAGCACATGAAGTCAGCCATGACCTCGCCCCAATTTTCCTTGATGCCGGATGTCAGGTTTTCGATTTATCTGGCGCGTTCCGTGTTCAGAGCGAAGGCTTTTACGACACGTTCTATGGCTTCAAGCATCAATTTAACAACTGGCTAGATAAAGCGGTGTACGGCTTAGCGGAGTGGAACTTCGAAGCAATTAAAAACACTCCTTTAGTTGCGGTAGCTGGCTGCTACCCAACAGCATCGCAATTGGCCATCAAGCCCCTTTTAGAAGGTGGTTTATTGGATACTCAACAATGGCCAGTGATCAACGCGACGAGTGGCGTATCTGGTGCAGGCAGAAAAGCGTCGATGACCAACAGCTTCTGCGAAGTGAGCCTGCAACCTTACGGAGTGTTCAACCACCGTCACCAACCAGAGATCGCTCAACACTTGGGTTGTGATGTGATTTTTACGCCTCATCTGGGCAACTTTAAGCGTGGCATTCTAGCCACCATCACAATGAAGTTGTCCGCAGGTGTGACTGCAGAGCAAGTGACTCAGGCGTTCGAACAAGCGTATCAAGGCAAGCCTGCGGTACGTCTAAAAGGCGATGGTATTCCACGTATTCAGGATGTTGAAAATACGCCTTTCTGCGATATCGGCTGGAAGGTTCAAGGCGAACACGTGATTGTGATTTCTGCCATCGACAACCTACTCAAAGGTGCATCAAGTCAAGCGATGCAATGTTTAAATATTCATTACGGTTACCCAGAACTGACAGCGTTGCTGTAGTCGTTGATAGAGGGAAAAGCAATGACGCAAACCAATCAAGCTCCATTAGTCATTAAGCTAGGCGGTGCAGCTTTATCTTGCACAAAAACCTTAAGCCAACTTTTTGGTGCCATCGCGGCCTATCAAAGTTCGGCGCAGCGACAAATCGCCATCGTTCATGGCGGTGGCTACTTGGTGGACGAGCTAATGAGCAAGTTGCAGCTCGAAACCGTAAAGAAGCACGGATTACGCGTGACGCCATACGATCAAATTCCAGTTATTGCAGGAGCACTAGCGGGTACAGCAAATAAGTTACTACAAGGTCAGGCGATTGCAGATGGTCTTAACGCAGTGGGCATGAGCTTAGCGGATGGCGGTTTATGCCAGGTGGAAGAACTCGATCCGGAATTGGGCGCAGTAGGTAAAGCCTCTCCGGGTGATTCAACACTGATCCAAGCGATCTTAAACACTGGCGCGCTGCCAATCATCAGTTCAATTGGCCTGACAAAAGAAGGTCAACTGATGAACGTCAATGCGGATCAAGCGGCCGTTGCGGTTGCTGGTGCACTGGATGCGGAGTTGGTTCTGCTTTCAGATGTAAGCGGCGTTTTGGATGGTAAAGGTCACTTGATCAAAAGCTTGTCTGAAAAAGAAGCCGATGCATTGATCGAAGGTCATGTGATCACTGACGGCATGATCGTCAAAGTTAAAGCCGCTTTGGAGGCTGCCAATGATCTTGGTCGTCCTATCGAAGTAGCAACCTGGCGTTACCCTGAGAAGCTGGAGCAGCTATTTGCTGGTCAGAGCATCGGTACGCAATTTCTGCCTCAATAACGTCGCAGTAAAGAATTTAAAGAATTAAACATTAGGAAGTAGTTGGCACTGACCGCCGAGAGCAGAGCCAGTTAAATTTGGAGAAAAAAATGAGCAAAGTGAACGTAAATAAAGTAGTAGTCGCATACTCAGGCGGTCTAGATACTTCAGTAATCATCCCGTGGCTAAAAGAGAACTACAACTGTGAAGTTGTGGCGTTTGTCGCTGATGTAGGCCAAGGCGCAGAAGAGCTAGAAGGCATTGAAGCGAAAGCGAAAGCATCAGGTGCATCTGAATGTTACATCGCGGACCTGAAAGAAGAGATGGTTGCAGACTACGTCTACCCAACGCTAAAAACTGGCGCTTACTACGAAGGTAAATACCTGCTAGGTACTTCAATGGCGCGTCCAATCATCGCGAAAGCACAGGTTGAAGTGGCTCGTAAAGTTGGCGCTGACGCACTGTGTCACGGTTGTACTGGTAAAGGTAACGACCAGGTTCGTTTTGAAGGTGCGTTTGCAGCACTAGCACCAGATCTACATGTTATTGCGCCTTGGCGTGAATGGGATCTAGTAAGCCGTGAGCAATGTCTGGATTACCTGGCTGAGCGTAACATTCCTTGTTCAGCGTCTCTGACTAAGATTTACTCTCGTGACGCAAACGCATGGCACATCTCAACCGAAGGTGGCGTGCTAGAAGATACTTGGAATGCACCAAACGAAGATTGCTGGGTATGGACAGTTGATCCAGAGCAAGCGCCAAACGAAGCTGAATACGTGACGCTAAAAGTTGAGAAAGGTGCCGTGGTTGCAGTAGATGGCGAAGCAATGACGCCATACAATGCGTTAGTTTACCTAAACGAGAAAGGCGCGAAGCACGGTGTTGGTCGTATCGATATCGTAGAGAACCGTTTGGTGGGTATGAAGTCTCGTGGTTGTTACGAAACTCCGGGAGGCACCATCATGATGGAAGCACTGCGTGCCGTTGAGCAGCTAGTGCTAGACAAATCATCATTCGAATTCCGTGAAGAGCTAGGTCTTAAAGCCTCTCACCTTGTGTACGATGGTCGTTGGTTCACGCCGCTATGTAAATCAATCCTAGCGGCTTCAGAAGAGCTTGCTCAAGATGTGAATGGCGAAGTGGTTGTTAAGCTATACAAAGGTCAGGCAACGGTTACTCAAAAACGTTCTGACAACAGCCTGTACTCAGAAGAGTTTGCTACCTTCGGTGAGGACGAGGTTTACGACCAAAGCCATGCTGGTGGTTTCATCCGTCTTTACTCGCTATCAAGCCGTATCCGCGCTCTGAACAGCCAGAAGAAATAAGCATATTTCATCATTGATTAAAAAGACCTGCCATTGTTTGGCAGGTCTTTTTGTTTTCAACGCGTTTTTATGTGTATGAAACTAAATTATCGTGAATAGATATGTAAAAATATTGAATTTATACTTTATTTTTTCTTCAAATTGCCGTAACGTTGGCCTATAAGAAAAAGTGAGCAAATGACCATCAATTTAGTCATCACTAATTAGAGTACTTTAGAGTTAGCAATAGTCATCAGGAGAGACGCAATGGCATTATGGGGCGGAAGATTTACCCAAGCAGCAGATACCAGATTCAAAGAATTCAACGATTCGTTGCGTTTCGACTACCGATTGGCTGAGCAAGACATTGTAGGCTCAATTGCATGGTCTAAGGCATTGCTGTCTGTCGATGTGCTGTCGGCAGAAGAACAACAGAAACTTGAACTCGCTTTAAACGAGCTGAAACTTGAAGTGATGGAAGATCCGCATCAGATCCTAGGCTCTGACGCAGAAGACATCCACTCTTGGGTTGAGCAGCAACTTATCGGTAAAGTGGGTGACTTAGGTAAAAAACTTCATACTGGCCGTTCACGTAACGATCAGGTAGCCACCGACCTTAAGCTTTGGTGTCGTCAACAAGGTCAGCAATTATTGATTGCTTTAGACCGTCTGCAATCGCAAATGGTCCACGTTGCTAAGCAACACCAAGGCACGGTATTGCCAGGTTACACTCACCTTCAACGTGCACAACCTGTGACCTTTGCTCACTGGTGTCTGGCTTACGTTGAAATGTTTGAGCGTGACCACTCTCGTTTGAGTGACGCACTACAGCGTTTGGACACCTGTCCACTGGGCTCTGGTGCTCTGGCGGGTACTGCTTACCCAATCAACCGTGAGCAACTGGCGCACAATCTCGGTTTCCACCGTGCAACGCGTAACTCACTGGATTCGGTATCAGACCGTGACCATGTGATGGAACTGATGTCTGTCGCTTCTATCTCTATGCTGCACCTTTCGCGTCTGGCTGAAGATATGATTTTCTACAACTCAGGTGAGTCGAACTTCATCGAGTTGGCTGATACGGTGACTTCTGGTTCATCCTTGATGCCACAGAAGAAAAACCCAGATGCACTTGAGTTAATCCGTGGCAAAACTGGCCGTGTTTACGGTGCGCTTTCTGCGATGATGATGACCGTTAAAGCGCTGCCACTGGCATACAACAAAGACATGCAGGAAGACAAAGAAGGTTTGTTCGACGCATTAGATACCTGGAACGATTGCATGGAAATGGCAGCGTTGTGTTTCGATGGTATCAAAGTCAATGGTGAAAGAACGCTGGAAGCGGCGAAGCAGGGTTATGCGAATGCGACTGAGCTGGCTGATTACCTTGTTGCGAAAGGTATTCCATTCCGTGAAGCTCACCATATTGTTGGTGTTGCCGTAGTCGGTGCGATTGAGAAAGGCTGCGCGCTTGAAGAGCTGTCTTTAGAAGAGCTGAAAGTATTCTCTGACGTCATTGAAGATGATGTGTATGAGATTCTTACTATCGAATCTTGTCTTGAAAAACGTTGTGCGCTTGGTGGTGTGTCACCACAGCAAGTGGCTTATGCGGTTGATCAGGCAGACAAGCGTTTAATTCAGCGTGATAATGCGGCAGTTAAAGTACGTCCTGCGCGTTTGACTGACATTGAGACGTTAGAAGGTATGGTCGCTTACTGGGCTAACCTGGGTGAAAACCTGCCACGCTCTCGTAATGAATTGGTGCGCGATATTGGCTCATTTGCGGTCGCAGAGCATCATGGTGAAGTCACTGGTTGCGCTTCATTGTATGTCTATGACTCTGGGTTAGCCGAGGTTCGCTCTCTGGGCATTGAAGCTGGCTGGCAAGGCCAGGGGCAGGGTAGTGCGATTGTGAACTACTTAGTGGAAAAAGCGCGTCAAATGGCGATAAAAAAAGTCTTTGTGTTAACAAGAACACCTGAGTTCTTTATGAAACAGAACTTTGTACCGACTTCGAAATCTCTATTACCGGAGAAAGTACTGAAAGACTGTGACCAGTGCCCTCGTCAACATGCGTGTGATGAAGTTGCGCTGGAGATCAATTTGGTCGAGCAGTTGATCCAGAAAAGTTATGTAGCATAAATGGTCGATCGTTTTAGCATTCAACGACATAACTGAGTGGCGATATCGTTACATAAGTATTTGCTAAAAAATTCGAAAAAAGATGGAACCTTTAAGAGGAAGCCGGGTCTATTAAAGTACCACTGCTTTTTCTTAGAAGAATCTAAGAGAGCCCCAGAATCGATATTGATTTTGGGGCTTTTTTCTATCTGTAATTTGAGTAATGAGGCTGGTTTAGCCTAAGTAGGTTTCCAGCTCTTCGCTGCCGCCAATGAGTCGGCCACCAATGAATACCTGAGGCACAGTAGTACGGCCTGAAATCGCGCGTAGGCTTACTGTCGTTGCATCTTTACCCAGGATCACTTCTTCATACTGAAGCCCTTTATCAATAAGGTTCTGCTTCGCTTTCACGCAGAATGGGCAACCTGGCTTGGTGAAGACCGTAATTGATTCCTGCGTCTTGTAGTCAGGAGCGATGTAGTTGAGCATTGTATCCGCATCTGAGACTTTAAACGGGTCGCCTGGCTCATTAGGTTCAACAAACATTTTTTCAACCACACCATTTTTCACCAACATGCTGTAGCGCCAAGAGCGTTTACCAAAGCCTAGTTCACTTTTATCAACCAGCATTCCCATACCCTCGGTGAATTCACCGTTTCCGTCAGGGATGAAGGTAATGTTTTCCGCTTCTTGCTCTTGTTTCCATGCGTTCATTACAAACGTGTCATTAACTGATACACATAAAATTTCATCCACGCCGTGCTCTTTAAATACTGGAAGCAGTTCGTTGTAGCGAGGCAAATGGCTTGAAGAACAAGTCGGAGTAAACGCGCCTGGTAAACTGAATACGATGACCGTTTTGTTTTTGAAAAGCTCATCCGTGGTGAGATTAACCCAGCTGCCGTTTTGACGAGTAGGGAAAGTAACTTGTGGGATGTTCTGACCTTCTTTAGAGATAGACATAGTGTTCCTTTTAATTCTTTTTAGTCGTGAGCGTTCGGCTCGTATCTGTTCTGTTTGATTAGGCTTATTATGATAAAAATCTTTTGATAGCTGTAATCGTTTAGTGTTATGGTTTTGATAGGTGTTAACTATCACTAAATAGAAGCGAATCGTGTGTTATGAATATTAGGGACTTTGAGTACCTCGTCGCGCTTGCGGAACATAAACACTTCCGTAAGGCGGCAGAAGCATGTTTTGTCAGCCAGCCGACCCTTAGCGGACAAATTCGTAAGTTAGAAGACGAGCTTGGAACAACGCTTTTGGAGCGCAGCAGCCGCCGAGTGCTGTTTACTGACTCTGGTTTACAACTGGTGGATCAAGCAAAACGTATTTTAAGTGAAGTGAAAATGTTTAAGGATATGGCGAGCGGCCAAAATGGCGCGATGACCGGTCCATTGCATATTGGCTTTATACCTACAGTCGGTCCTTACTTATTACCTAAAATCCTGCCAGATCTAAAAGTTGAATTTCCGGATCTGGAGTTATTCCTACATGAAGCGCAAACCCAGCAACTGGTGCATCAGTTGGAAGATGGTAAGTTGGATTGTCTGGTACTGGCGTCCGTGGCAGAAACCGAACCATTCAAAGAGATCGAGGTGTATAACGAGCCGTTAAGTGTTGCAGTGCCTTGCGATCATGAGTGGGCATCGTTAGATAAAATTGACATGATGTCCCTGAAGGGGAAGACGGTACTGGCTCTCGGAGATGGCCACTGCTTACGTGATCAGGCGCTAGGCTTTTGTTTTGCGGCAGGTGCAAAAGATGATGAGCGATTCAAAGCCACGAGTTTAGAGACGCTGCGTAATATGGTGGCTGCAGGCGCTGGGATCACTTTGCTACCTCAGCTATCACTGCCACATGAAAAGCAAAAAGATGGCGTTAGTTACATTCCAGCGGTAAATCCGACGCCCACTCGTAAAATTGTTCTGGTGTACCGTCCTGGCTCACCACTTCGTGCACGATTTGAAGCACTCGCGGCGAAGATCAAAGATATTCTGGCGAGTTACCCATCCTCTATTGCAGCTTAATAGCGATGAGTTTATGTAAAAAAGGGGAGCTATTGGCTCCCCTTGTTGTTTATTGTGCAGGTTTTAGAACAGTTCTTCGGTTGCTCCACCACCGCTGGAGTAAATACTGTCTTCCAAGAAGCTACCTGAGTATTCGGTTGGCTCTGTACCTTTCTCGAAGTATTCCATCATAGAGCTGCCATCGACATTGTCGGTCAGCATGCCGCTACTACGGTCAATGCGTACTTGTACAATGTTGTCCGGAACCTGTTTAGTCTGCTCTGGTGTGTTTTCAAGCGCCACACGCATAAAGTCGATCCAAGCTGGCTCGGCTGTTTTACCGCCAGCCTCTGCACCTGATACTTGGCCTTGACCGAGGTTACTGTTCACCGTAGCACGGCCAAGCGCTCGTGAGTGGTCGTCAAAGCCAACCCAGGCGACAGCTACAACACCTGGGCCGTAACCATTGTACCAGGCGTCTTTAGAGTCATTCGTTGTACCCGTCTTACCGCCGATATCACGACGTTTCAAAGATTGTGCACGCCAACCTGTGCCGTTCCAACCAGTGCCTTCTCGCCAGTCACCGCCACCCCAAATATTGCTATACATCATTTCACGCATCAGGAATGCATTTTCTTGTGAAATAACTTGAGGGGCGTATTGAGGTTCATCACTGTCTAGCGCGTTGTCTGTTGCTAACCCTTCAATCTCGACATCTTGTTCACCAAACTCATTCGCAAAGCGATCCTCGGTGTATTGTTCGACGACTTGTGGGCAGTTCTGCTTACAAACGCTCTTAGGGTTTGCTTTAAACAGTACTTCACCAAACGCATCTTCAATTCGGTCGACATAGAACGGTTCAACATAGTAACCGCCGTTAGCAAATACGGAATAACCTTGCGCGACTTTCATCGGCGTTAAGCTACCAGCACCAAGTGCAATGGTTTCTGAGCGCGGAACATCGTTAATATCAAAACCAAAACGTGTTAGGTATTGACGTGTTTCATCCAGACCCACTTCGCGTAGTGTACGAACAGCCATTACGTTCTTAGATTGAGCAAGGCCGATACGAAGGCGAGTTGGACCACCGTAAGTTGGCGGTGAATTTTTTGGTCGCCATGCAGAACCAGAGCCTGCATCCCATTTGTTAATAGGTGCATCGTTGACGAGCGTCGCCAGCGTCAGACCTTTATCAATAGCGGCAGAATAAATGAACGGTTTGATACTCGAACCTACCTGACGTACCGACATGGTTGCACGGTTAAACTTGCTATGGATAAAGTTAAAGCCACCCACCATAGACAAGATAGCGCCGTTTTCTGGATTCATGGCGACAAACGCGGTGTTGGCATTCGGAACCTGACTCAGCTTCCAATTGTGTACCGTATTACCTTCGTCATCGCTAGAGCTCATCTCACGAACCCAAATCTGATCACCTTCAGAGAGAATATCCTGCGCTGATTTTGGCGCTGAGCCCTGACGATTATCCGTTAGGTATTTACGTGCCCAGTTCATGCCTGACCAAGGGATCGTTTGCATCTGGTTGTTCTTCACCCATACCTGCGCCGTTTTGCCTTCTACTTTGGTTACTACTGCAGGAGAAAGGTCGCCGTAGGTAGGCTGCTTCTTAAGGTGCTGTTCAATTTGCTCGGTATCCCAGGCACTTTCACCTTTTTTCCAAAGTGCTTTTTCGGCACCACGATAACCATGACGTTCATCGTAGGCGAGCAGGTTATTTACGGCAGCAGCGTTTGCGGCATCCTGAAGTTTTGAATCTACCGTCATGTAGATGTTCATACCTGACGTATAAGCTTTTTCTTCACCGAACTCTTTCACTGCCCAAGCACGAGCTAACTCAGCAACATACGGTGCTGATAACTCGATCTCCGCACTGTGATAGCGCGCTACGATCGGTTCATTACGAGCCTCATCGTACTGTTCTTGAGTGATGTAATCCTCATCCAGCATACGCATTAAGACGACGTTACGACGATTAGTCGCACGCTCTAGTGAGTAAATCGGGTTCATGGTTGATGGCGCTTTTGGCATACCAGCCAACGTTGCAATTTCACTGAGTGTCAGTTCGTTGAGACTTTTACCAAAGTAAACCTGCGCAGCTGCACCAAAACCATATGAGCGGTAACCGAGGAAGATCTTGTTAACGTAAAGTTCCATGATCTCTTGCTTACTCAGCAATTGCTCAATGTGGATTGCGATGAAAATCTCTTTAATTTTACGCATGAGTTTCTTCTCATTTGATAAGAAGAAATTACGCGCCAACTGCTGAGTAATGGTACTCGCCCCTTGCTTTGCTGAACCAGAAAGCGCAACGACTACTGCAGCACGAGTGATACCGATTGGGTCGATACCAGGATGCTCGTAAAAACGGCTGTCTTCTGTTGCGATTAACGCATGAATCAAGTCTTGAGGAATTTCATCATAAGTTACAGGAATGCGACGCTTTTCACCGAACTGTGCGATCAGCTTCCCGTCTTGACTAAACACCTGCATAGGTGTTTGTAATTCAACGTCTTTTAGAGTTGCAACATCTGGTAATTCAGGCTTCACGTACTGATAGAAGCCAAAAATAGTGGTGACTCCAAGAATTATGCAAATCAATGTTAATAAAAATAAACGCTTTATGAACTTCACCGGAGAATCCCTGATTGGTTGAGGCTGTGTAACTGCAAACCCTTGTACTCTTAGGTCAAAAATTTAGCACATAGAGATATTAACTCTTATTTGGGCGTTAATAACAACCTTTGCGCGAAGAAATTTCGGAGCGAGAGTAGAAGATGGATAAGCGAATCGTTACAGGCATCGATATAGGCCATAACAGCCTCAAAGCCGTCGTACTTAAACCCAATGGCGAGCAATTCGCCTTGTTGGGTTACAAAGAAATATTACTTAAGGATGGTATTGTCGCTGAAAATAACACCATAAATCATCAAGAAATTGTAAATACCCTTAAACAGGTGAAAAAAGACCTGCCATTTGGTGCAAGCAGAGTGGCAATTTCAGTGCCTGATAATGCGGTTATCAGCAAAAAACTGCACATCGAACAAGACCTTGAAGAGAACGAAATAGAGTTCGCGGTCGTGCAGGCATTTTCTCATCAATCTCCTTTCCCCGTAGATGAGTTGAGTCTGGACTTTGTCCGTCTTAATCATGAAGGAGGCCTGCGAGGGCCAGTTAGCTACCAAGTTTTTGCAACACGTAAAGATGTCGTGGAGAGTCGGGTTGAAGCAATACGTAAATCCGGTTTTAAACCTGTCCTCGTCGAGGTCCATTCACAAAGCCTCGGGCAGATATGGAAACTGGCCACAGAACGTTTTCCAGATAAAAGTCAGTACGGTTTGCTTGATGTTGGTTCTGTGTCGAGCTCTTTCACGATGTTCACCGAGCAAAACGAGCTATTTCATAAAGAATTTGCCTGTGGAACAGGTTCCATTCAGTGCTCTGTGCAGGAAAGTCCTCTGTCCGGAGAAGAGCAAGCCAAAACGAGTCAATTTAACCGTCAGATGGTCGATCGTGTTAAACGTCAGATACAGCTTTATACGTCCATTAACGGATCACAAAACATCAAAGGTCTTTGGTTATCCGGTGAAGGGTCAACAACGCCAATGCTGGCTGAGGAGCTATCTCATCAATTGGCGATAGAGTGCGAGTTACTGAACCCGTTAGGCTTATTTGAAATGAACGTCGCTAAACGTAAGCGTCGAGCGGCAGAGTGGCAGCACTTTTCAACCGCCGCTGGCTTGGCAGTACGAGGTATCCAATGGTTAGGAGGTCGCCGTGCTTTATCGAATTAACTTATTGCCCTGGAGGGAGAACCAAAGGGAAGAACATCGCCGTCGTTTTGTTGGCATGTTCATTCTGGGCTTGTTTTGTGCTGTTGGTATTCAATGGGGGATTGGGAAGTTTTATGAGATCCAACAAGATCAGCAGCAAGACCGACTCGACTATCTTACTCACTATATTACGGAACTTGATCAACGTATTGAAGCAATGAAAATTGCCGAGCAAGAGCACAGCAAAATATTAGAGCGTTTGAAGGTGGTCGAAGGCTTGCAAAATGGTCGCAACAAAACCACAGAGTTCATGAACCTGATGCCTGCTGTTATTCCTGAAGGTGTTTACGTCGATAAGATCAAAATGAATGATCTGGAAATCGAAATCGCGGGGATTTCTGATAGCACACCACGTCTGGCAACCATGCTCGATAACATGGAGCGTTCGGCAAAGCTATTGGACGTTGAAATGCACTCTATTGTCCATGGCAAAGAACGCTTCGGTAAAGAATTTCAAACCTTCAAAGTGTCTTTCATATTTAAAGCGGTAGAGCAGGAAGAGGGAGGTCAGCATGGTTAACTGGCAAGATCTGGAAATGGATGAGATTGCTGAGTGGCCTTTAATTCCTCAGTTGCTCGCCATTAGTTTGTTCATTCTTTTGCTCCAAGGTGTCGGCTATTGGTTCTACCTAGTGCCTAAGGAAGAGCGGTTAAATGACCTCATTCAGCAGGAAGAAACACTCAAAGTTGCGTTACGAATTAAAGCCAACAAGGTTGCCGCATTACCGCAGCTCCAATCTCAATTAGATGAATTGACTACACGTTACGAGTTGTTGTTGCAGCAATTACCCGCCCAGAAAGAGTTAGCCACCATGCTGGCGTCCGTTAATGAGCTCGGCATAGACAATAAACTGACCTTCACGCGCATTGACTGGGGAGAAAAGCAGTCTGATCACTTTTTGTATCAGCTGCCACTTAACATCGAGTTAACCGGTGATTTTCATGACATCGGCCGTTTCTCACAAGCGATTGCAACTTTACCACGCATCATCACTTTTCAAGATGTGACTTGGCAACGCGTCAGTCAGGAGAGTGAAACTTTGCACTTCCGGGTAAGAGCACATACCTATCAGTTCAAGCCAGAGGAAAAGAAAGATGAAAAATAAATCTTTGCTGATGGTTCTGATAGGGGCGTTGCTGGTGGGGTGTCAGGCAAATGATGAGTCGTTAACGGACTTTATACGTGACGTTGAAAATCAGGCGAGGCGGGATGTTGAGAAGCTCAAACCATCGGACCAATATGTCGCGGTTGCCTACGCGCCGCAAACAATGAGAGCGCCTTTTGAATTACCCCGAGAGGCGACGATTGCGACTCAACCTATTGCGAGAAAAGACTGCTGGCAGCCGCCATCCAGAACTCGTACTGGCAAGTTAGAAAAAGTTCCGTTAAGTCAGCTAAGGCTGAAAGGCGTTATGGGGATAGGCAGCACAGTCTCCGGGCTTGTGCAGGCTCCGAATGGAACGGTTTACAAAGTCGCCCCCGGTCAGTATCTCGGACGTAATAACGGTAAGGTCACCAAAATTACCCATTCTTACTTACTGATCGACGAAACGCTGCCTGATGGTTTGGGTTGCTGGCAGAAACGCAAAGTAAAGCTGGCTTTGAGATAGATAAATCTCTAATTATTTTTGATATTGAGTGATGATAATGAGACAAGGACTTACACGTACACCAAGGATGCTCACTGGGCTCTTATCCTTTTGGTTAGTTTTACTTTTCACCCCTTTTGCTTTGGCTGATAGCGGGATGTCTAATGCGTTAAAGAGTATCGACTTTCGCACGAACAAGGACAAAGACGCGGTGATTGTGGTGGAACTGTCTTCCCCAGCGTCGATAGTCGATATTCAGCGGGTTCAGGAAGGACTGAGCATCGACTTGCTTAATACGTCAGTGAAAGATGAGCAGTTATATCTCCTCGATGTAAAAGACTTTTCAACGGTAGTGGACAGCGTAGAAGTCTTTCGTGATACCTCGACGACTCGTTTGGTCACGCATATCAGTGATGATTACACCCATGATTACCGCTTGGCAGGGCGCTATTTGGAAATCACGGTCAGTAAACTCAAGTCTGATGAAAAAATACCAGATAAGAGCATTTTAGAGAAAGAAGGCAAACTGATATCGATTAACTTCCAGGATATCCCGGTACGTAACGTCTTACAGCTCATTGCCGACTATAACCAGTTTAACCTGGTGGTATCAGACTCGGTCGAAGGCAACCTGACACTGCGACTTGATGGTGTACCTTGGCAGCAGGTTTTGGACATTATTCTGCAAGTAAAAGGTTTGGATAAGCGAGTTGATGGTAATGTCATTCTTGTCGCGCCGACGGATGAACTTGACCTTCGAGAGAAGCAGCAACTAGAGAAGCAGCAACTTGAAGAGGAAATGGGCGAACTGTCGTCTGAAATCATCAAAGTGAATTTTGCCAAAGCATCCGATATTGCTGAGATGATTAATGGTGAAGGCAATATCAGCATGCTCTCTGAGCGAGGCAGCATGACGATTGATGAGCGCACTAACTCACTATTGGTCAGAGAATTGCCAGAGAATATCTTGGTTATTCGTGACATTATTGAGTCACTCGATATTCCGGTTAAGCAGGTCCAAATCGAAGCGAGAATTGTCACCGTCAGTGAAGGGAATATGGATGAACTCGGCATTCGATGGGGATTCTCTTCCATCAACGGCAATAACACCGTTGGTGGCTCGATTGAGAATAACCTCGCAACCATTGGGCTTTATGAAGGTGATGGTGAAGAGGGTGAGGGCGGCAGTGTTGGAATTGATGATTTTCTTAACGTCAATCTGGCCGCTACTAACCCGAGCGCAACCAGCATTGCGTTTCAGGTCGCCAAGTTGGGCTCTGACACTTTGCTCGATCTGGAACTTTCTGCACTGCAGCAGGAGTCGAAAGCTGAGATCATCTCAAGCCCTCGTTTAATCACGACTAATAAAAAACCTGCCTATATAGAACAAGGTACAGAAATTCCGTATCTAGAATCATCATCGAGTGGTGCGACAACCATCACGTTCAAAAAAGCGGTGTTAAGTTTAAAGGTAACGCCACAAATTACCCCGGATAACCGTCTGGTGTTGGATTTAAGTGTTACTCAGGACAGACCGGGGCAAGTGGTAAAAACGGGAACTGGCGAAGCGGTCACAATAGACACCCAGAGAATCGGGACTCAAGTCTTAGTCAACAACGGTGAGACGGTTGTTCTTGGCGGCATTTTCCAACACAGCATTACCAACTCTGTCGATAAAGTGCCATTACTCGGTGATCTGCCGTTATTAGGTGCTCTTTTCCGCAGAAGTTATGAAAAAGTTGGCAAAAGTGAACTGCTGATTTTCGTTACACCAAAGGTTGTTATTCAATAGCCATAAGTGAGCAAAAAGAAGATTAGATCAAAAATAAAGTTGCATTAGTGGCACCATGCTTGGATAATTTCGGGTCTTATCACGAATTATCTGTGAGGAATTGGTGCCACAAGCCTTGTAGAACAGCGGCTTAGCTGTGTTTTCTTGTGGCGATCTTATTGAATCAATGTTGTAAATTACTGCTAAACATGGCTGAGAAACGTAATATTTTCCTTGTTGGGCCTATGGGCGCCGGCAAAAGTACAATTGGTAGACATCTAGCACAGCAGCTGCATATGGAGTTTGTTGACTCCGATACAGTGATCGAAGAACGCACTGGTGCAGACATCTCTTGGGTTTTTGATGTAGAAGGTGAAGAAGGCTTCCGTAAGCGTGAAGAATCGGTGCTTGAAGACCTAACACAAGAGCAAGGCATCGTGCTTGCAACGGGTGGTGGCTCTGTAAAGAGTAAAGAAAACCGTAACCGCCTTTCTGCACGTGGTGTTGTTGTTTACCTAGAAACGACGATTGAAAAGCAACTTGCACGTACTAACCGTGACAAGAAGCGTCCACTACTTCAAACGGATAGTCCTCGTGAAGTATTGGAGCAATTAGCTAAAGAACGTAACCCTCTATACGAAGAAGTAGCGGATTACACTGTTCGCACTGACGATCAGAGTGCAAAAGTGGTAGCCAACCAGATCGTAAAAATGCTAGAAGAGAGATAAGTATTTATCTTTTTTAAATTGGAGCACACCGATGGAACGGATTACGGTCAATCTAGCTGAGCGTAGCTACCCAATCTCTATAGGCGCCGGGTTGTTTGAGGACCCGGCGTACCTTTCTCAAGTTCTCTCAAACAAAAATGCAAATCAAAAAGTGGTCGTGATCAGCAATGTCACGGTAGCCCCTTTGTATGCAGATAAAATTCTTAATCAACTAGAACAACTTGGATGCAGCGCATCGTTGCTAGAACTGCCTGACGGCGAGAAGTACAAAAACCTGGAAGTGTTTAATCAGGTCATGAACTTTCTGCTAGAAGGAAGCTATGCGCGTGATGTGGTTATTATCGCACTCGGTGGCGGTGTTATCGGTGATTTGGTTGGTTTTGCTTCAGCGTGTTACCAGCGTGGCGTGGATTTTATTCAAATTCCAACCACTTTGTTGTCTCAAGTAGATTCCTCGGTCGGTGGCAAAACTGCGGTCAATCACCCCATGGGGAAAAACATGATTGGTGCGTTTTACCAACCTAAAGCGGTAATCATTGACACCAATTGCTTGTCTACGTTGCCTGAGCGTGAATTCGCAGCGGGTATGGCTGAAGTCATCAAATACGGCATCATTTATGACGCAGATTTCTTTGCTTGGCTGGAAGAAAACCTAGAGCGTCTGTATGCGTTGGATGAAGATGCACTAACTTACGCGATTGCTCGTTGTTGCCAAATTAAAGCTGAAGTTGTGGCTCAGGATGAAAAAGAGTCCGGCATTCGCGCGTTACTAAACTTAGGCCACACCTTTGGTCATGCGATTGAAGCTGAGCTTGGATATGGTAACTGGCTGCATGGTGAAGCAGTGTCATCCGGCACGGTAATGGCTGCAAAAACTTCGCTTTTGCGTGGGCTTATTTCTGAAGAGCAATTTGAACGTATTGTGGCGATTTTACGCCGGGCTAAGTTACCAGTGCATACGCCGGATAGCATGAGCTTTGACGACTTTATCAAACATATGATGCGCGATAAAAAGGTTCTTTCTGGTCAACTAAGGTTAGTTTTACCTACTGGCATTGGTACTGCTGAGGTCATCGCTGATACGACTCAAGAAGTGCTTAAGCAAGCTATCGAATTTGGTCGGAATATTTAATCTTGTAATGGCGCCGTTGGGCGTCATTCTTTTGTGGATTTACGGTTATTAGATGAGTGCTGCTCACGGTCTGGAATTAGATTCTCAAACAGAGCTATTAGAGCGATTGAGGTTATTAACCAACTTTGGTTCCAACCTGATCGTGATAAATGGCGATGTTGGCTTTGGTAAATCTTGGTTGGCACAACGATATCTTGAAGTGGGTGCCAGCAACAAAAACCAATGTTTGCTACTTTGTCATAGAAATCAAGATGATCTTCAGCATCGCATTCTCATATTGAGCCAACTACTATCCGACGCGTTATTCAACCAACAGGAGCCTTTGGTTGATACTCTCGAGCGAGTATTAGGTGACGAGCGTTGTGATATCGTCATTGTCGTTGATGATGCACAGTTGTTGAGTGCGACTCTGATTTCAGAGTTATGGACACTCGTGTTGCAGGCGCAGGAAAAACCGAACTGGACAATCAATGTATTGCTGTTCACTCTACCAGGCCGATTAGATGGTGTACTTTCGCGTATAAGCTACGGGTTAGAAATAAAGCCGGTTGAGGTGGATATCGATATGCTGTCTGAAGTAGAAGCTCGTCGCTTTTTCGAGTTTTTAGTTGCACGGTATGTGGATGATCAATCGGAAAAACGAGTTCGGGATGCATTTAAGAGAGTGGATCCGATCCCAGGTGACATCATGGCATTAGGAGAGATGAAAGTGGAAAAAAGGATCATTATCCGCTCAATTGTCGGCAGCCCGCTCAAGATTACGCTGGTAATTTTGGTGTTGTTATTGCTGGTTGCTGGTGGTTATTGGTGGATGTTCAGCCAACCGAGCCCAGATGATAGAGCGCAACAATTGACCGGTAACATTGAACAAACGGCGATCCCGACTTTATCAGAGACGGAAAGTGGTAGATTGACTTCCGTGACAGGTGATTCCACTGGTTCAGGTGCTTTTAATGCAAGTGATGATTCTGACTCATTACCACCAACAGTTACCGAAGAGGTGGCCAGTGTCGGTATTGATGATACGCACCAACGTGTAGTGATTGAGTCTGATGTTGTTGACGCCCTGCTTGAAGGAAAAGAAGATCAACCTGATGAATCTGACGACGAACAAGCCGAAGAAGCGACAACACCAGATCAAGGAGAGACGAACTCGTCCTTGATAAAAGTGGTGAAGCCAAATGATGCTTCGTCAGTGCAAAACGCTGAATCATCGGTGACGGCGACTAAGCCCGTTGTTAAGTTTTCATTTGCTCGCGAAGAGCTAAAGGCGTTGTCACCTCGCGCTTATACCATCCAACTTGCTGCGATGACCTCAATGGAAGATGTACAGATATTCCTTGATGAGTATCAGTTGAATAACGAAGTGCGTATTTACCCAACGGTCCGTAATGAAGTGGAATGGTTTATCATCACCTACCGAGATTATCAGACAATTCAATTGGCTCGCGATGCCGTTGAAGCGCTGCCAGATTCACTTAAGTCGCTCAGTCCATGGGCAAAATCTTTAGGCCAGGTACAGCGTGAAATTGACCGCGTGAAATAAACCTGAGCTTCGCTGAAAAATATGTTACATTCCGCAACCTTAATTTTGGGTCGATAGATAGAGCAGTAGATGAAAAAGCAACGAGCCTTTCTAAAGTGGGCAGGAGGAAAATACGGACTGGTTGAAGACATCCAACGTCATTTACCACCGGCTCGAAAGCTAGTTGAACCTTTTGTTGGCGCTGGCTCTGTTTTTTTGAATACAGATTACGATCAGTATTTACTGGCTGATATCAACCCAGATTTGATCAATCTGTATAACCTTATTAAAGCGCGTCCGGAGGAGTATATCTCTGAAGCGAAGCGTTGGTTCGTGGCCGAAAATAACCGCAAAGAAGCTTATCTGAGTATTCGCGCTGAGTTCAACAAGACTGACGACGTGATGTATCGCTCACTTGCTTTTCTTTACATGAACCGTTTTGGTTTTAATGGCCTGTGCCGTTACAACAAAAAAGGCGGTTTCAATGTCCCGTTTGGGTCATACAAGAAACCGTATTTCCCTGAAGCTGAACTGGAATTCTTTGCAGAAAAAGCCAAGAAAGCCACGTTTGTTTGTGAAGGCTATCCCGAGACGTTTCGTCGTGCGCGTAAAGGCAGCGTTGTTTACTGCGATCCACCGTATGCGCCGCTTTCAAATACCGCAAACTTCACCTCTTACGCAGGAAATGGGTTTACGCTCGATGATCAGGCGGCACTGGCCGATATCGCGGAAAGAACCGCCACTGAACGCGGCATTCCGGTACTGATTTCAAACCACGATACAACATTAACGCGTCGTTTATACCACGGAGCGGATTTGAGCGTGGTAAAAGTGAAGCGCACCATCAGCCGTAATGGCAGTGGTCGAAATAAAGTCGATGAACTGCTGGCACTTTTTAATACTCCTGATTCAGACAGCGCTGCTTCATAGTTCTCACACTATTTGTTCTAAATAGTGGATCTCCCCACTGGCTTCGGTAGAATTGCGCGCAAATTGGTTTGCTCGTCACTACTGAGGTCAGGTATGAAAGATTTTCTTATTGCTCCATCCATTTTATCCGCAGATTTCGCTCGTCTAGGTGAAGACGTAGAAAAAGTTCTCGCAGCGGGTGCAGATGTGGTGCATTTCGATGTTATGGATAACCACTATGTGCCAAACCTGACTTTTGGTGCACCAGTGTGTAAAGCGCTACGTGATTACGGCATCACTGCACCAATCGATGTTCACCTAATGGTTAAGCCGGTTGACCGCATTATTCCTGACTTCGCGAAAGCTGGCGCATCGATGATCACCTTCCATGTTGAAGCGTCTGAGCACGTTGACCGTACTCTGCAGCTTATCAAAGAGCACGGCTGTAAAGCGGGTGTAGTACTAAATCCGGCAACGCCGTTGGCAAGCCTTGAGTTCATTATGGACAAAGTAGATATGATTCTGCTGATGTCGGTCAACCCAGGTTTTGGTGGCCAGTCTTTCATTCCTCATACAATGGATAAGCTACGCGCGGTACGTAAGATGATCGATGAATCAGGTCGTGATATTCGCCTGGAAATCGACGGTGGCGTTAAAGTGGACAACATCCGTGAAATTGCTGAAGCGGGCGCAGACATGTTTGTTGCTGGGTCAGCGATTTTTGGTCAGCCAGATTACAAAGCCGTGATCGACCAAATGCGTGAAGAGCTATCACAGGTAAGATAAGCAATTTAACCTGCTGATTTGAAAGGCTGTCCAATGAGTGGCAGCCTTTGTTGTTTCTGGTTTTTGCGAAAAGAAAATATCCACCGCGCTGAGCAAATAATCACTTGCCTAATTTGCGTCCTTTCTGTACTATTCGTGCTCCTTAAAACTCAGTCAATTATCTTTAGTTCCTTGCTTCCTCTGGACGACTGAGCCAATTGTGGAAGCTGAATAATCCGTAAGGAGCAACCAATGCGTCATTACGAAATCGTATTCATGGTGCACCCAGATCAAAGCGAGCAAGTTGCTGGCATGATCGAGCGTTACACTGGTTCTATCACTGAAGCTGGCGGTAAAATCCACCGTCTAGAAGACTGGGGTCGTCGTCAACTGGCTTACCCAATCAACAAGCTTCACAAAGCTCACTACGTTCTAATGAACGTTGAAGCTGACCAAGCTGTAATTGATGAACTAGAAACTGCTTTCCGTTTCAACGATGCAGTTCTACGTAACATGGTCATGCGTACTAAAGCAGCGATCACTGAGCAATCTATCATGCTTAAGCAAAAAGAAGAGCGTGCTCCACGTCGTGAAGAGCGTTCTGAAGCTAAGCCTGAAGCTAAGTCAGAAGCTGCTGAGTAATATTTGTTATGACCAATCGAATGGAGCTGAGCGGCACTATTGCCAAACCGCCCATTCGTAGTAAAAGCCCTGGTGGCATTGAACACTGTCGGTTTTGGCTAGAGCATCGCTCTACTGTTATCGAAGCTGATTTACCGAGACAAGTTTATTGTCGTATGCCGGTTGTAGTCAGCGGGCTTGGGTCACAAGCAATAACTCAGAATTTAGTACAAGGTAGTAACATTAAGGTAAGTGGCTTTGTCGCTTATCAGACCGGCCGAAATGGTGTTGGGAAATTAGTGTTACATGCCGACAACATTACTCAAATTTAAGATCAGGAGATAGCCCATGGCTCGTTTCTTCCGTCGTCGTAAATTCTGCCGTTTCACTGCAGAAGGCGTACAAGAGATTGATTACAAAGACGTAGCAACTCTTAAAAACTACATCACTGAAGCTGGTAAAATCGTACCTAGCCGTATCACAGGTACAAGCGCTAAGTACCAGCGTCAACTAGCACGTGCTATCAAGCGTTCACGCTACCTAGCTCTACTACCGTACACTGACAAGCATCAGTAATCGGTTCCGTTTATTAAGAAAGAGGATTAAGCAATGCAAGTTATTCTACTTGATAAAATCGGTAACCTAGGTGCTCTTGGCGATACAGTTAACGTTAAATCTGGTTACGCTCGTAACTTCCTTATCCCACAGGGTAAAGCAGTTATGGCTACTAAAGGCAACGTTGAAATGTTCGAAGCACGTCGTGCTGAACTAGAAGCTAAAGTTGCTGAGCAACTAGCTGCTGCAGAAGCTCGCGCTGAGAAAGTTAACGCTCTAGAAGCTGTTGTTATCGCTTCTAAAGCTGGTGACGAAGGCAAACTATTCGGTTCTATCGGTACTCGTGACATCGCTGACGCTATTACAGCTGCAGGCGTTGAAGTTGCTAAGAGCGAAGTTCGCCTTCCTGAAGGTGCTCTACGTACAACTGGTGAGTTCGAGATCAGCGTTCAACTTCACTCTGAAGTTTTCGCAACTGTGAACCTACAAGTTGTTGCTGCTGAGTAATTCAGTATCAAGACGAAATACTAAAAAGCACCTCTTCGGAGGTGCTTTTTTTATGTCTGATGTTTGGGCATGAACGGTAAATGGATATTAGAAAACGAAAAGCAAATTTACAGAGAAAACACTATCCGCTTTACTTAACCCCTCAGGCACTCTGTCGTGGTATTGACGCGAGTGAGTCAGTTTTAACGCAATATCTTCAGTAATGTCGTTAGTAACACTGAACTCGCTATCCAAGCTGGTATTACTGCTACCGGTTACCAACGTGAGATCCGCTGCGAAACTTAGGTTGTCCAATGCATGCCAAGTTGCGTTCAGGTTGCCACGAAAGATCCCTTCACGGACGATATCCGGAAATACAATATCGTCGTCATCTATTTCATCCAGATTAGGCTCCTGGTAACGATAACCCGGACCTACCTCGACCTCTAATACGAGATCTTCCGTGTAGGAGAACTGGTAACCCAGGCCTCCAGAAAGCGTGTAATCTTTAAAATACGCGCTGTAGCGTGAATCCACGCCTTTGAAACTGCTATACAAATAGGTTCTAGGGCCGAGTTTGTAGTCGCTCTGCACTGAATAAGTGGAAGAGCGTTTATCTTCTTCACCGTCTTTATACAGGTTGTAGTATTTCCACTCCCCATAAGAACGATGTCGACCAGATATGTATTCAGCACTCAAACGAGCATTCAGGGAACGAGAGTCCGTGTTACCTGTGTGAGCTTGATAACCAAATTCCACTTCTGTTTGCAGTGGATCTGGCACATCAATAGTTTGCTCTGGTTGTACTGATTCATCAGCGTACGATGCTCCCACGCATAGTATGCTAACGCTTAGTAACCAGTATCGGGACACATGAACCTCGAACGTAATGAAAAGGAGGGGCATGATACTGATACAGATGCTCGCTTTGGTCAATGGTAGGTTAAATTTTATTAGACCTGGTTAGGCTAACTAAATCTTAGTAAAGAGCAAAATTACAGGATTAAAGAAGCTAAAATCTCCCATAAAGTAGGCACTTATCTTAGGGCTTTAACTATCCAGCGGACCTGGTTATCAAAATGTTTGTCAGCCGAACGCATTCCGATTCTTAACAAGTAATTTTCGCTTCAAGGGAGCATCTCTGTTGGGTTAAGGTTATAATCTTGGGTCATTAGTAGTTATCGAGCAAAATCATGGCGGAAAACAGAAATCGCAAACCTTCAGATAGTCAGGTCGACGCAATCAAAGTGCCACCTCACTCACTAGAAGCAGAGCAATCAGTGATTGGTGGTCTCTTACTGGACAATGAGCGTTGGGATACCGTTGCCGAGCGCGTTGTCGCCAGTGATTTCTATAGCCGTCCGCACCGCCTTATCTTTGAAGGTGTAAAAACCATTCTTGAAGATGGCAAACCACTCGACCTTATCACGTTGTCGGAATACCTCGAACGTCACGAGCAGTTAGATGATGTGGGTGGCTTTGCTTACTTAGCTGACTTAGCGAAAAACACACCGAGTGCGGCTAACATCAATGCGTATGCCGATATCGTTGCCGAGCGTGCTATCGTTCGTGGCTTGATTGGCGTGGCCAACGATATCGCTGACGCGGGTTATGATCCGCAAGGCCGCAGTTCAGAAGATTTGATCGACTTAGCGGAGAGTAAAGTTTTCGCGATTGCCGAGTCTCGTACCAGTGAAAACGAAGGGCCACAAAACGTCGACAACATCCTGGAAAAAACCCTCGAGCGTATCGAGTTGTTATATAAAACTCCGCAGGATGGTGTAACAGGTGTCGACACTGGCTTTACCGATCTCAATAAGAAAACCGCAGGCCTACAAGGTTCTGATTTGGTTATTGTCGCGGCACGTCCATCTATGGGTAAAACCACTTTTGCGATGAACTTGTGTGAAAACGCGGCAATGCAGCAAGATAAACCCGTGCTGATTTTCTCGTTAGAGATGCCTGCTGAACAGTTGATGATGCGTATGCTGGCATCCTTGTCGCGTGTCGACCAAACTAAAATTCGTACTGGTCAGCTGGATGATGAAGACTGGGCGCGTATTTCTTCTACCATGGGTATCCTGATGCAGAAGAAAAACATGTACATCGACGATAGCTCTGGTCTAACGCCGACAGAGGTACGTTCTCGTGCTCGTCGTGTTGCCCGTGAACACGGTGGTTTATCCATGATTATGGTCGACTACCTTCAGTTGATGCGAGTGCCTGCGTTAACAGACAATCGTACTCTGGAAATCGCTGAGATCTCGCGCTCGCTTAAAGCGCTGGCGAAAGAATTGAATGTACCTGTTGTGGCACTTTCGCAGCTAAACCGTTCTTTGGAGCAACGTGCAGATAAACGTCCGGTAAACTCGGACTTGCGTGAATCGGGCTCTATCGAGCAGGATGCCGACTTGATCATGTTTATTTACCGTGATGAGGTTTACCACCCAGATAGCGCATATAAAGGTACTGCTGAAATTATTATTGGTAAGCAGCGTAACGGTCCAATCGGTTCTGTACGTCTCACTTTCCAAGGCCAACACTCACGCTTTGACAATTATGCGGGTCCAGCATTCGACATTGATGATGAGTAATGCCATGAGCTACATGAAAGCCGCGAAGGCGTGTATTGACCTGTCTGCATTGCAACACAATTTAAGCCGAGTTAAAGCTCAAGCACCAAACAGCAAAGTAATGGCAGTGGTGAAAGCCAACGGTTATGGCCATGGTTTGCGTCACGTAGCAAAGCAGACTGGTGAAGCCGACGCTTTTGGTGTTGCGCGTATTGAAGAAGCGCTGCAACTGAGAGCTTGCGGTGTCGTGAAGCCAATTTTGTTGTTAGAAGGGTTTTATTCTTCGGGTGATTTACCTGTATTGGTGACTAATAACATCCAAACCGTTGTGCATTGTGAAGAGCAGTTGATAGCTCTTGAGCAAGCCGAGCTGGAAACACCAGTGGTGGTATGGCTCAAAATTGACAGTGGTATGCATCGACTGGGTGTACGCCCTGAGCAGTTTGATGAATTAGCCTCACGACTCAAAGCGTGTCCTAATGTGGCTAAACCGCTGCGTTACATGAGCCACTTTGGTTGTGCTGACGAGTTAGACAGTGAAATCACATCTCAGCAGATAGAACTGTTTAATTCATTGACGCAGGGCTGTTATGGCGAGCGTTCACTAGCAGCCTCAGCGGGGCTACTGGCGTGGCCACAAAGCCACCTCGATTGGGTTCGTCCGGGAATCATCATGTACGGCGTATCTCCGTTTGGGGATAAAACGGCACAAGATTTAGGTTACCAACCCGCGATGACGCTTAAGTCTCACCTGATCGCAGTGCGTGAAGTGAAAAAAGGCGAGAGTGTTGGTTACGGTGGAGCCTGGACGAGCGAGCGAGACACCAAAGTAGGTGTGATTGCAGTTGGTTATGGCGACGGTTACCCAAGAGGCGCGCCGAATGGTACACCAGTGTGGGTCAACGGGCGTAAAGTGCCTATCGCCGGTCGGGTCTCGATGGATATGCTGACCGTCGATCTTGGGCCGGATGCGAAAGACAAAGTCGGTGATGAAGCAATTCTGTGGGGCAAAGAGTTACCTGTTGAGGAAGTGGCTCATCACATTGGTACCATAGCGTATGAGTTAGTGACCAAGCTAACGCCACGTGTCGAAATGGAATATTCAAAGTAACTTCCGGATAATAGCAATTCAAGAATAGGGGCTAACCAATGCGTTAGCCCCTATTTTTTATCCACCATTTAACGTCGCGATGATACGACGGCTGCCACCAAAATCTCGATGTTCACCTAAGTAAATGCCCTGCCATGTTCCTAACGCCAAGCGACCATTCTGAATTGGAATCGTCACACTGCTGCCAAGTAGTGATGCTTTAATATGGGCAGGCATGTCGTCGTCACCCTCATAAGTATGCTGGTAATAAGAAGCGCGCTCAGGAACATACTTATTGAAATGCGCTTCCATATCCATACGGACGGTAGGATCAGCGTTCTCATTCAAGGTCAGACTCGCAGAGGTATGCTGAATAAAAAGGTGTAACAAACCTACTGAAAGAGTACTTATTTGCGGTAATTGTTGTTCAATTTCATCAGTAATCAGGTGAAAACCGCGACTTCTTGCTTTTAAATTTAGTGTTTTTTGCGTCCACATACGCGTTCCTTTGGACATTTCTAATTTGGCGTCTATTCTAATCCAATTAGAGCCTGTCATTACTTGATGATATTATTCTATACCTATGAATGAATTGTTCAAATTCAGGGCAGCTAACGTGACCTAACTCAATGTGAGGGTAAATGCTCTCGGTCATAATTGTTGCCTGAAAAAAAATTACAAAGACTTGTTTTGTGGCAAAACGCCCAAACATCTACATTTAAATTCTTTTTGCTAAATCGGGGATTCCGCAGTTTTCGCTAGACTGTAAGGAATGGAACCTACTGTAACATCGGGATAAAGACCATGTTGAAAAATATCAATCCAACGCAAACACAAGCTTGGAAAGCGTTAACAGCGCACTTCGAATCTGCACAAGATATGGATCTAAAAGAGCTGTTTGCTCAAGACTCGGATCGTTTTGACAAATACTCTGCACGTTTCGGCTCAGACATTCTTGTCGACTACTCAAAGAACCTCATCAATGAGGAAACTCTGAAGCACCTGTTCACTCTTGCTAAAGAGACTGAGCTGAAATCTGCAATCGAAGCGATGTTCAGTGGTGAAGCGATCAACCAAACAGAAGGCCGTGCAGTTCTGCACACCGCTCTGCGTAACCGTGCGAATACATCGGTTATGGTTGATGGTGAAGACGTAATGCCAGCTGTAAATGCCGTTCTGGAAAAAATTAAGTCTTTCACAGAGCGTGTGATTGGCGGTGAATGGAAAGGTTACACTGGTAAAGCGATTACAGATATCGTAAACATCGGTATAGGTGGTTCTGACCTTGGTCCTTACATGGTGACGGAAGCACTGGCACCATACAAAAACCATCTAAACCTGCATTTCGTGTCTAACGTTGATGGTACTCACATCGTAGAGACACTAAAGAAAGTCGATCCTGAAACAACACTATTCCTGATCGCTTCTAAAACATTCACAACTCAAGAAACCATGACGAACGCGCATTCTGCTCGTGATTGGTTCCTGGAAACGGCTGGCGATCAAGCACACGTTGCTAAGCACTTCGCGGCACTTTCTACTAACGCGACTGCAGTTTCTGAGTTCGGTATCGACACAGACAACATGTTTGAATTCTGGGACTGGGTTGGCGGTCGTTACTCACTATGGTCTGCAATCGGTCTTTCAATTGCACTAGCCGTTGGCTTCGACAACTTCGTTGAGCTACTTGATGGCGCGCACGAGATGGACAAGCACTTTGTCTCAACAGAACTGGAAAGCAACATCCCAGTGATCCTGGCGCTTATCGGCATTTGGTACAACAATTTCCACGGCGCAGAGTCTGAAGCTATCCTGCCTTACGATCAGTACATGCACCGTTTCGCAGCGTACTTCCAGCAAGGTAACATGGAATCAAATGGTAAATACGTTGACCGTGACGGTAATGCTGTGACTTACCAAACTGGCCCAATCATCTGGGGTGAACCAGGTACAAACGGCCAGCACGCGTTCTACCAGCTAATCCACCAAGGTACTAAGCTGATCCCATGTGACTTCATTGCACCTGCAATCAGCCACAACCCAGCAAGCGATCACCATCAGAAACTGATGTCGAACTTCTTCGCACAAACAGAAGCGCTTGCGTTTGGTAAGTGTGTAGAGACAGTGAAAGAAGAGTTGGTACTATCTGGTAAAAATGCAGAAGAAGTAGCGGCTATCGCTCCATTCAAAGTATTTGAAGGTAATCGCCCAACTAACTCTATCTTAGTTAAGAAAATCACACCTCGCACGCTAGGTAACCTGATCGCAATGTACGAGCACAAGATCTTCGTACAAGGCGTTATTTGGAACATCTTCAGCTTTGACCAATGGGGTGTTGAGCTTGGTAAACAGCTAGCAAACCAAATCCTGCCAGAGCTAGCTGATGAATCGGCAATCAGTTCACACGATAGCTCTACAAATGGTCTGATCAACGCATTCAAAGCTTTCAAAGCGTAATGCACGATTAGAATAAAAAAGGTCAGCAATTGCTGACCTTTTTTGAATCTCTGAGTTGAGTGCGTTAGTTTCACTCATTAATAGAGAGGGTTATTCGAAGCAAATCTCGATAAACGCATTTCCCCATTGTGAGGAGAAAGGCATGATAATTATCGAACCTTCACACTTGTGACGAATAGTATGGCCTCGGCCAGAAACCACCACAGGTGTTGCCATATCAAAATCAAACCCACTCTCAGCCAGAATACGCTTTGCTCCGCCAGTAACCATGTTGGTGATTTCACCGACCATATCGGTCACTTCTTCATTGAGTCCGTTAGGGCGCTCTCCAAGCATGTTTTGCATGATTTCCAATGCTAACGCTTCATCGAAGGTAATCGACATTGAGCCACGAGTTTGCGGACCAACCATGCCTATTAAACCTGAAACATCACCTCGTGCGATTTCATCTTTTTTGATTCGAGGTTTTTGAGGCTTCAGCTCCAGAGAAGCCATTGTTTTCAGCACGTTCATTAAAGAAGCTAAAAACGGGTTTACAAATTCAGCGCGCATATTGGTCTTCTATACTTATTCTTTCGTTTCGGAAGCACAGGCTTGGCATTCACCATGTGTTTCAATAACTTGATTAGTGAGTTTGAATCCATGCTTTTCAGCATTTTTAGCTAACAGGGCGATCAAGTTTTCGTCTTCGAGTTCAACAACAGCACCACATTTATCACAAATTAGTAATTGAAAAAAGTGTTGTTGCGTATTGAAAGAACAACAAGTTATAAAACTGTTGGTTGATTCTACTCGATGGATAAAGCCTTGCTCGAGGAGAAAGTCCAGGGCGCGATAAACCGTAGGTGGTTTCGCTTGTGGTTCGCTCTCTTTTAATTGCTCCAATAGCTCATACGCACTTGATGCACTGCGATTCGAACAGATAAGTTCAAACACACGTCGGCGCTGGGGAGTCAATCTTACTCCGCGCTCGGCGCAGATATTTTCAACTTGTTCAATGATTGTTGGGGTCAAACCTTTCACCATAACTATTGGACGTGCTCTATTATCAATTTTTTCTCGACGAAGTTCGTCTAGAGATATTTCATTTTACCTACTATCACTGCGAAAATCATGAATTAAAGCAAATCGCTCCTCGCAGCGTGACGAAGTGGTCATAACAGAATGGTAAGACGGTGCAGAAATCGTTTTAATCGACCACTTCTTCTTTGCTGGAGACAGTATTCACATCATCTGCGGATTGGTTTTATGGCCAAGAACTTCATGTGGAAACTAGCACCTTAAGGTGACTTGGGTATACAATACCCGACTTATTTTTTGGGCGTACTGCTGCGCTCGACCTTGGTAACATAAAAACGGGTGTTGAAATCATGACTCATTCTTGCAGGCTCTCCGTAGCACCAATGTTGGATTGGACCGATCGTCATTGTCGCTACTTCCATCGCTTAATGACCAAAGAAACCCTGCTGTACACTGAAATGGTGACCACAGGCGCGATCATTCATGGAAAAGGAGACTTTCTTGCTTACAACGAAGAGGAGCATCCGTTAGCCCTTCAGTTGGGTGGTTCGAACCCTGAAGACCTAGCTAAGTGTGCTAAGCTTGCCGAGGAGCGTGGTTATGATGAGATCAACCTGAACGTGGGTTGCCCATCTGATCGTGTGCAAAACGGTCGCTTTGGTGCGTGTCTGATGGCGGAGCCTCAGCTGGTCGCAGACTGTGTCGCCGCAATGAAAGACGTAGTTGATGTACCCGTTACAGTAAAAACACGTATCGGTATTGATGATCAAGACTCTTACGAGTTCCTGACGGATTTTGTGTCGATAGTGTCTGAGAAAGGCGGTTGTGAGCAGTTTACCATTCACGCGCGCAAAGCCTGGCTAAGTGGCCTTAGCCCGAAAGAAAACCGCGAGATTCCACCATTGGATTACCCGCGTGCTTACCAGTTAAAGAAAGACTTCTCTCATCTAACTGTCGCTATCAATGGCGGGGTAAAATCGTTAGAAGAAGCGAAAGCGCATCTACAACATCTTGATGGTGTGATGATTGGCCGCGAAGCTTATCAAAGTCCGTATATTCTTGCCTCGGTCGATCAAGAACTATTTGGTTCGAGTGCTCCCGTGAAAAAGCGCAGCGAAATTGTAGAAGAAATGTACCCTTACATTGAAGAGCAACTCGCAAAAGGCGCATATATTGGTCATATTACTCGTCATATGCTGGGTTTATTCCAAAGCATGCCGGGTGCTCGTCAATGGCGTCGTCATATCAGTGAAAATGCGCACAAGCCTGGTTCTGGCCTAGAAGTGCTACAAGATGCGTTAGCGAAGATCCCAAAAGAGTTGAATGTGTAAAATTCACCAGTGGTTGGTAAAAATGACCAACTAGAGAATGAGTAAGCCAGAGCGTAGAAATGCCTCTGGCTTTTTTGTTTTTATATATCAAAAGGTTATGTTAATTCTTTCAAGTTGGCATGTTACCTGCTCTGTTATTTGAAAAATGTATGGAGAAGTAATTATGTTGGAGCTGATCTTTCTTTTAGTCTTTGCGGCGACCCTATTAGTAACGGGCATCACAATGGTGACAGTATTCGCGGCAACAGGTATTGCTCTGGTTGTGATGTTTTTACTGGGGATGATAGGTGCGGTACTAAAACTGTTACCTTGGCTAATTGTCATCGCATTGGGTATTTGGTTTTTCAAAAACGTGGTTGCGCAGCCTCGCTACAAATAGGCGATCCGTTGATCTCATTGATTTAGTTGATGGAGGGGTATGAGAGTGTGGTATATTTCTACTCATACCCTAACTGTTGAATATCAGCTATCTCGGAGAACACACTACATGACAAATAAAGCGACCATCGCTTTAACAGCACTATCGCTGGCAGCCACTTTTCCTGTTTTCGCTGAGTCTTCCGTTTCAACTAAAGTTGGCGTGGATGTCTGGGCGGCAGATACAAAAGTTAACGAAGTCAGAAGAGATAGCAGTACGACTGGCGCATTCTATGCCGCAATTGAACATGACGTAAAATACGTTCCTAATGCACGCTTGCGATATACCAGCATTGATGCTGATTACATGGGCTTTGATAAATTAGATCTGACGCTGTATTACCAAGTGTTAGAGCATGATTTATTGCACTTTGATGCCGGCCTTACTTTCAGTAATTTAAGTGATACGAAGTACATTGATGCTGGCACCTCTCCTCGCACTGAAGATTTTGATGACCTCATTTGGGCATGGTACGGCTACGCGGAAATAACCGTTCCAAATACCAATTTTGATGTGATTGGAGAAATGAACTTTGGTGACAGTAAAGGCATTAAAAGCACAGATCTAATGGCAGGCATTCAATACAAACTGCCTTTGCAAGAAAACCAACTGGCATTTCGTGGTGGTTATCGAGTGATAGACTTGGAATCAGAACAATTTCTTTCAAGTTTAGGTAAAGAGTTCATTTTCGCCGATGGCTTTTTCTTGAGTGCTGAATACACTTTTTAAGCCGATTAACGGTTCTGGTTTTAAAACGTCGCATTATAAGCGGCGTTTTTTTATACCTCTTCATTATATGTAATCGAATTTTTCTGCCTATTTTCTCCAGTTAGACCATGCTTATCTAGGATCAATGTGAAAGTTAGAGCAGGGATAGCGATGACAATAAATGAATTAAGACATCTATTTCGTGAAAACCAGCTTGTGGAAGCCATTATTGAACCGTCGATCCAAGAAGGTGGTTGGGTCGTGGAGTTTAGGCATGCACGAGGTGGATTCGTGTTTCTGACAGACAATCATGGTGAAGAATGTCTTTATGAAGATTTGGATGCAGCATCAAAGTCAGCGATGGCCGTAGGGTTTCAACAAGTCCGCATTGAAGACCGTTGAGCAAAAACTAAGCCGTTCTTACTTCCAAAAAGTTATAAAACATTCACTTCTATTCTTTCTTGTTATTAAGGAGAGTGGGTACTCTATCGTCACGCAATGAATAGGGATGTCGTGATAATGTCTTTTCAAAAGAATGAGTATTCACACAATAATGTGTCTGATGATAATAACGGGCAAGGGGGAGTTCCTCCAATCGCTAGCCCGCTGAATGACCAACAATTTAATTCACTCCAAAACACTGTCTCTGGGTTGTCTTCGCAACAACTTGCTTGGGTCAGTGGTTACTTCTGGGGTTTGGCTCAAAATCAACCGAGTGCAGCGGCTACGCCAATTACGCAAGCTGCAGCCGCTGTATCAGCAAAACCAGCAGGTAAACTGAGTATTATTTTTGCTTCTCAAACCGGTAATGCCAAAGGTGTTGCTGAAGCTTTAGAGCAAGAAGCAAAAGCAGAAGGAATTGCCGTTGAGCTATTTGATGCCAGCGATTACAAAGGCAAAAACCTAGCTAAAGAAACGCACGTTATTTTCGTCGCGTCAACGAATGGTGAAGGCGAAGCGCCAGATAATGCCATTGAACTGCATGAGTTCTTGCAATCTAAGAAAGCGCCAAAACTGCCTAACCTTCAGTATGGTGTTATTGCGCTTGGCGATTCAAGCTATGAATTCTTCTGTCAAACAGGTAAAGACTTCGACACTTATTTATCAAAATTAGGTGCGAAGCCGTTTATCGACCGCATTGACTGTGACGTTGACTACGAAGCACCTGCTACTGAATGGCGTAAGAGCGCACTGGAGAAAGTAAAAGAAACACTTTCATCTGGTAACGAAGCTGAAGTTGTGCAACTTCCTGTTGGACAAGCAGCAGCAACGCATTCGCAATACAACAAGCAGAACCCTTACACAGCGACACTGTTGACCAGCCAAAAGATCACTGGCCGAGATTCAGGTAAAGACGTTCGCCATATCGAAATCGATCTGGAAGACTCTGGTCTTACTTACCAACCTGGTGATGCGTTAGGTGTGTGGTATGAAAACAGCTCAGAGCTAGCAAATGCGGTTCTTGGCAAAGTTGGCCTGTCAGGTGTTGAAACGGTAGAAGTCGATGGCGAAAGTCTATCTATTCACAGTGCGCTAGTGAGTAAATACGAAATCACGACATCGAACCCTCAGTTTGTGACTAAGTTTGCAGAGCTTTCTGGTAGCAAGAAGCTGCAAAAGCTGGTTGAAGATAAAGACAAGCTTCGTGAGTACTCGGCTAACACGCAAATCGTAGATGTGCTGGCAGAGAAGAAAACTAAGCTAACGGCTGATGAGCTGGTCGGTTTACTACGCCGTCTAACGCCTCGTCTTTACTCTATTGCTTCAAGCCAAGCAGAAGTGGATGAAGAAGTACATTTGACGGTTGGTTTGGTCGAGTACGATCACAACGAAGAAAAACGTTATGGTGGTGCGTCTAGCTTCTTGGCACAACGCCTGGAAGAAGGTGGTGAAGTTAAAGTGTTTATCGAACACAACAACAACTTCAAACTGCCAGAAGACGACAATACACCAATCATCATGGTCGGCCCGGGTACTGGTATTGCTCCATTCCGTAGCTTTATTCAAGAGCGCGAAAACCGCGATGCAGAAGGTAAAAACTGGTTGTTCTTTGGCGACCGCACATTCACGCAAGACTTCTTGTACCAAGTTGAATGGCAAAAATACCTTAAGTCAGGTGCACTAAGCCGTTTGGATGTGGCATTTAGCCGTGACCAAGTAGAAAAGGTTTATGTACAACACCGTATTCTGGAAAACGCTGAGCAAGTTTGGCAGTGGATTCAAGAAGGCGCTTACATCTATGTATGTGGTGATGCTACCCGCATGGCAAAAGATGTTCATGACGCACTTGTCATTGTCGCTGAGCAGGAAGGTAAACTGGCTCGCGATGAAGCAGAACAATTTATTAATGACTTACGTAAAGCGAAACGTTATCAGAGGGATGTGTACTAATGACTTTTTCGACTGAGAATAATAAGCAGGTTGTATTAGGCGAAGAGCTAGGACCACTATCTGATAACGAGCGTCTGAAAAGAGAAAGTAACTTATTACGTGGCACTATTGAGCAAGACCTACAGGATCGTATTACTGGTGGCTTTACCGCAGATAACTTCCAGTTAATTCGTTTCCACGGTATGTATCAGCAAGACGACCGCGATATCCGTAACGAGCGTACCAAGCAAAAGCTTGAGCCTCTTCATAACGTGATGCTTCGTGCTCGTATGCCTGGCGGTATTATTACCCCAACGCAGTGGCTAGCGATTGATAAGTTTGCAACAGAGCACTCTCTATATGGAAGTATTCGTCTGACGACGCGTCAAACGTTCCAGTTCCACGGTGTACTGAAGCCAAACATCAAGTTGATGCACCAAACGTTGAACAGCATTGGTATCGATTCAATCGCAACGGCAGGTGACGTTAACCGTAACGTACTGTGTACTACGAACCCAGTTGAGTCTGAGCTGCACCAGGAAGCATACGAGTGGGCGAAGAAGATCAGTGAGCATCTTTTACCAAAAACGCGTGCGTATGCTGAAATCTGGTTAGACGGTGAGAAAGTCGAATCAACAGAAGAAGACGAGCCGATTCTGGGTAAAAATTACTTACCACGTAAGTTCAAAACGACCGTTGTGATCCCACCGCAAAATGATGTGGATGTACACGCGAACGACCTGAACTTCGTTGCGATTGCAGATAACGGCAAGCTGGTTGGTTTCAACGTGCTTGTTGGCGGTGGTCTGGCAATGACGCATGGCGATACGTCAACTTACGCTCGCCGTGCAGACGACTTTGGTTTTGTTCCACTAGAAAAGACACTCGATGTTGCCGCTGCAGTTGTAACGACTCAGCGTGACTGGGGTAACCGTTCAAACCGTAAGAACGCGAAAACTAAATACACACTAGATCGTGTTGGTATTGATGTCTTTAAAGCGGAAGTAGAAAAACGTGCTGGCATTCAGTTTGAAGAAAGCCGCCCATACGAGTTTACCGAACGCGGTGATCGAATCGGTTGGGTAGAAGGCATTGATGGTAAGCACCACTTAGCTATGTTTATCGAGAATGGTCGTTTATTGGATTACCCAGGTAAGCCACTAAAAACGGGCGTCGCTGAAATCGCGAAAATTCACAAAGGTGATTTCCGCATGACAGCGAACCAAAACCTGATTGTTGCGGGCGTACCGGCTGATCAAAAAGAGCTAATCGAGAAGATCGCTCGTGAGCATGGCTTGGTTGATGATAGCGTCAGTGAACAGCGTAAAAACTCAATGGCGTGTGTGGCGTTCCCGACTTGTCCGCTTGCAATGGCGGAAGCCGAACGCTTCCTACCTCAGTTTGTTACTGATGTAGAAGGTATCCTGGAAAAACACGGTTTACCTGAAGAAGACAACATCATCCTACGTGTCACTGGTTGTCCTAACGGTTGTGGACGCGCAATGTTGGCTGAAATTGGATTAGTAGGTAAAGCACCGGGTCGTTACAACCTTCACCTAGGCGGTAACCGAGCGGGTACACGTATTCCGAAGATGTATAAAGAAAACATCACTGACAAACAGATACTAGAAGAGATTGATCAGCTTGTAGGTCGTTGGGCCACAGAGCGTGAAACTGGCGAAGGATTTGGTGATTTTGCAATTCGCGCTGGCATCATTCAAGAAGTCAAAGTATCTAAGAGGGACTTGCATGCTTGATTCTGTAGCTTCCAAACCGGAGCTGGCAGAGTTGCTGACATTAACTAAGACGGAGCAAATCCTCCGTCTTGCCCAAATCAATGTCGAACTTGAACAGCTTTCGGCACAAGAGCGAGTAAAATGGGCTTTGGAAAACCTAGACGGAGAGTTTGCCGTTTCGTCTAGTTTTGGTATCCAAGCCGCAGTAATGCTTCATCTTGTGACTCAAGAAAAACCAGACATCCCAATTATCTTAACGGATACCGGGTATTTGTTTGCTGAAACCTATCGCTTTATTGATGAGTTAACCGAGCAACTGAACCTCAACCTAAAAGTTTACCGAGCAGTAGAAAGTGCTCAATGGCAAGAAGCTCGTTATGGAAAACTTTGGGAGCAGGGTGTTGAAGGGATCGAGAAGTACAACAAACTCAATAAAGTTGAACCAATGCGTCGTGCATTGAAAGAGCTTAAAGTCGGAACTTGGTTTTCTGGCCTTCGCAGAGAGCAAAGCAAATCTCGAGCAGGTTTGCCGATACTATCAATTCAGAATGGCGTATTTAAGTTTTTGCCAGTAATCGATTGGACAAATAAAGATGTCCACTATTACTTAGAGCAACACGGACTGAAATACCATCCACTTTGGGATGAAGGTTATCTCTCTGTAGGTGATACACATACAACGCAGAAGTGGGAACCTGGAATGTCAGAGGAAGAAACTCGATTCTTTGGTTTGAAGCGTGAATGTGGACTTCACGAAGATGATGACTCTGAACAAGATGGTTCGGGTATATAAGAAGAGATAGAGCTCGGTCTCCATCTCCTATAAAAAGAGAGCTGCTGTAAAGCAGCTCTCTTTTTTACTTATAGAAGTAAAAAGCAGGGGGCAAAAACAGGTATTTAAGGATAACTCTGTGGATAACCTGTTTGATTGTTAGGGGTAAAGTTGGATAAATAAGGCTTTGAGTGAAAAGTCATCGTTTAACCATTATTTTTGCAAATTTTGCAAAATAACGCTTGCCAACGTGAGCGCGATCTCTATAATGCCACCTCGTCGACAGGGCAAGCGCTCATAAGGGTTCAAGCAAAGTCGGCAAGGTCAAAAAGAAAAGCGAAATAGTTAATTGCCTTTACTTTTAAAAAGTAAAATAAAAAGCAAAAAGTGTTTGACACGGAAAATTATCTCGCTAGAATGGCCGCCTCTTCCGAAGTGATGCGAATCGCAAAGAAGAGTAGCTCTTTAAAAATAAGAACCTATCAATCTGTGTGGGCACTCGTTGATGATAATCCAATTAGAAATTTCTCTTAATAAAGAGCGGTTTCAAATTA
>NZ_JAZDWA010000013.1:0-50579 GCF_036350715.1 Vibrio sp. YYF0003 | reverse complement strand
AGAAATGCTGGGGTCTTTTAGTTTGTGCTGAGTTAAGTTGGTCTTCGACCAATGAGTCCCGCAAAAGGTTTGCCCGTCGTCTGCGACCCCAGCCACTCCGCCACATATTACAAAGCCTATTCTGAGTGCTCGGTTTTATCGCTTTGATACTTTTGACTTTACTATCTAGAGCGCTCCTACTTAAGGCGCTCTGTAGTCACCACAATTATCTTCGACTCTACCAAGTCCTTCTTCTATCGAATGTAATCAAGAAGGTCTTATCAGTTTTTCCTATTCACGTTTCTAAAAGTCAGAACCTATCTACAACGCAGTCTACAGAGAGTAATAAGGTGTATTCGGCAGCATTAATGAGTGAAAGAGGAGATGCATAATAGAGTCTATTTGCTGGTTAGTTTCAACAATAGATCCCGCCTGATAATCCAATTCTTTTAGTAAAGCCCTGTCCGCTTACGTCGCCTGAACGCAGCTATCCTTTTCTTTACTTGGAATAAAGATGACGACAAGGAAAAGTCTAGATTGAACTGAGAATGCCCGTTTCAGTGCTATTGAGAAGTTCCAGCAATTCCGTTTCTATATCTCCAGTTTGTTGCTTGAAATAATCATTGGGTATTGCAATGAACTAAGATAGTGGGTTTGTTTGTGGATTGAGGTTACTGGGAGGAATGAGGGGATAATTGAAAGGTGATAAAAAAGCCGACACTTACATGTCGGCTTTTAGCTATGGGTTTGTACCGTCTGCTTAATCGTTTTGAACGAGTGTCAGCGCTTTACGAGAAACTTCGTGTGCCGCTTTAGTTAGATTCTGCTTCTCTAGTGTGTCGGCTAGAAAAGCGTAATCAGAGACGTCTGAGCGTAGTTTTAAAGCTGCTTCGAATTGCTCCTGAGACTCATGCCATTTCTCTTGGCGGAAGTAGAAGTGAGCCAGCGCACTGTGTGCTGCTGCATTATCTGTCTCTTTCTTCACTACGCCTTCAAGGAAGACAACGATAGGATGGATGTCTGGTACATTTAACTCAGGAAGAAGCTCGTATAACTCCGGTGCTGGTGTTTTATTTAACGCTTCTTTTAATACAGTAAATGCTTCGTTATCTGCTTTACGGGCAATCAACTCGCGAGCAAAACATGCGATCAAATGAGGGTCTTGTTTTACTTTGCGAGCCAAACTGTTCCAGTGAGAAATCAATCCTTCACTACCTTGTTGTTGAGCAACATCGTGTAGCAATCCGCATTGTGCTGTTTTAATCAGCTCAATTTCTTCGTCTTCAGTCACCTGTTTTGCTTTGTTTAGCTGAGGCATCAAGTCAATTAATGGTTGCCATAGCTTCAACTGCATGTAGGTAGTTTTCAGCAGGTTTAATACAATCGGGTTGTTTGCGTGCTGATTTTTTAGTGAAGATAGCGTGTCGAATGCCGCTTCAAACTCATTGTCGCGAATAAACTGTTTGGCACGGGTCAGCTCAACGGCTAGATGCGCGTTTTCTTGCTGACTCGCTAGCTCTAAATATTTGTCACGCTTCTCTTTATCACCTTGGCCTTGTGCAGCTTCTGAGGCGACTAGGTAGCACAGAAGTGGCATGTCGTGGTGATTTGCCCAGCGAGTGACTTTCTTCTCTGCACCTTTCCAGTCACCTTCTAGCAATTTGATGATGCCTTCATTGGTGTAGCGACGAGAGCGACGCATTTTTCGTACACTGAAGTAGTTCCAGGTGCTTGAACTTGCGTAGACCAGTTTCTTAATTAGGTATTCTAAAATGAACAGACCAGCAAGCGCCGCGATAACAAAAATGACCAGTGTCGTAACACTCATCTCAATGGTTTTCTCGGCGATCGAGATCAGAACGTAACCCTGTTGGCCTGAGTATTGTGTACCCACAAATAGGCCGGCTCCTAGAATGGCAAATAGGAAAATAAGACGAAACATTACTTATCCTCCGTGCCTGTCATAGTGGTTACTTCACGACGTAGGCGTTCACGAATAACATCAGATAGCTGAGACTGAGTTTCCAGTTTAGCCGGGTATTCAACCTGGATGTTTTGCTGGCTAAGCTGGCCGATCGTTTTGTTGAACTCTTTTACTGAGTTATCGTCCTGATTAAAGAACGCTAACGCCCATTTATCGGCTGTTTTTAGCGAGGTCGAGTATACTTCGCCTTGCTCTTGATAAACCGCTTTAATAGCCGTTTCTAGCTTAGCTTTGATGTTCTCTTTAAGGTAGAAATGCTGCTGAGGAGAAAGCAGTGGGATGACATTGCCATCGCGAGTACGGAAAGTAATGAAGTTTTCTGAGAAGTCCTTCAGAGACGTCATCAGGTTATCTTGCCAGTTGGCAATGTCTTCAGACACTTCTTGCTCAGTCACAGCCGCAGCTTCAGGAAGTAGGGCATTCGCCAGTGGCATTTTGTCGACTTGTTGTTGCAAGGCTGTCAGACGTAGCACTAAGCCGTCACGGTCGATTAATGGCACGGTACGTAATTTAGTGATGTCATTCGCCATCGCTTTACGAAGGTTAACTAAACTCGGATCATTGAGTGCAGCAATACGTTGGTCTGCGCTTTCCATCAATTGAGTTGCGCTTTCAACGTCGTGCTCTAGGAACAGCTTGCGACCAGCCAGTTTAACTAAGTAGTCGGCTTCGGCCAGTAACCAGTCGTTTGGACGGCGGCCTTTCACGTCAGCCACAGCCAATTGAAGGCTTTCGATACTTTTTTGTTGCTGACCAAGAACCACTTCAGCTTTATGCGTTACCGTAGTCGCCTTCTCAATAGTTTCTTCTTTAACCTGAGTCAGTTCCTGCTTCATAGAAGCTTGAGCTTGTTCGAGTTGGCTTTGAAGCTGAGCTATTTTTGCTTGGTAGTCAGTCTGTTGTTCGTGAAGCTTATACGCTAAGCCTCCACCAAAGATGATCGACAAGATGATAGCGACTGTGCCCAGTTTGACGCCTCGCTTGCCTTGTTTCTCTTCAAACTCAACTTTCTTTTGTTCTGCTGGCTTTTCTGTATCAGCAGGTTGTGATGATTCCTTGGTAGGCTCAGCATCCTGTTTCGGGGTATCTTTTTCAGCTAGCGGTGCCGAAGAGGTTTCTTCAGCAAGGTTTTTATCGTTATTTTTTTGGTCGTTATTTTTACTTGTCATGCCTTTATCCTGTGTAGCTAGGGCTGGAGAGCAGCCAGTAATTCTTGGTTGGATGCGCTTCCTGTGCACCTCACCTGAGTGAACCCCTTTTGAATTGCGATGTCGGCGATACGCTGACTGGGTATATACAACTCTCGTTGATTAAGCCAAGCCAATTGATCTGACGTTAATTGGCTGCACAAATAATCAAGTTGTTCACCACTAGTGACGATGATCTGATTGATTTGTTGGGCTTTCCATAGTGAGACACAGCTTACTGGATCGAATGGGATGAATTCTCTCTTGTAAGTCTCACTATAGTGAACTTTTGCTCCACGTCTCACCAATGCATCTTTAATAAGCTCTCTTCCACCGTTTCCACGCAGAATAACAACGTTCTGTTTTTCTACATTGTTTAACGCTGGAAGTTGCAATAAGTGTTCACTATCACTGACTTGAGGATAGTGTACTTTTTGTTGCGTGCATTTGCTTAAATAGTGTGCTGTTTTTTGACCAACGGCAAGGTAAATGGCGTGTTTAGGCCATGATATACCGTTGTTTGATAATATTTGCTGTGCGCACTGCACCGCATGTCTGCTGACAGCAATAATGAAGTGTGCGTGATTGAGATGATCGGAGAGCTGTGTATCCGAAAGATCGGCAACAATGTCGATCAATGGATGGTGGTATGCGGGAATGCCGTGCCTTTCGAGCAGAGAGCAAAGCTCAATGCCTTGCTCTCCCGGCCGAGTGACCAACACTGCCATGATTAGTCGTGATCTGCGTACAGCTTTGTGAGAATGTCGCGAGCACCATTATCCAGCAGTTCATTTGCTAATTGGATACCGAGTGCTTCGCCATCTTTACGGTGGCCACGAATTTCGCCACGGACAATTTCGCTGCCGTCTGGTTCTCCGACTAGTGCGCGTAACCAAACGTTGTCGCCATCAAGCAGAGCGTAGCTACCGATAGGAACCTGACAGCCACCTTCCAGCGTTAGGTTCATTGCACGCTCACACAGCACTCGATCTTCAGTATCTTTGTGGTTAAGTGGCTCAAGCAGTTTGAGTAAGCGGTCGTCGTCTAAGCGGCATTCAATACCCACTGCACCTTGACCTACAGCTGGAAGTGATTGTTCAGGTTCAATAAAACTTCTGATACGTTCTTCAAGCTTTAATCGTTTCAGGCCTGCGGCTGCCAGAATGATAGCGTCGTATTCGCCAGCATCTAATTTACCAAGGCGTGTGCCTACGTTGCCACGCAGCTCTTTGATGATGAGATCTGGTCGATATTCCTTGAGCTGGCACTGACGGCGTAAACTGCATGTGCCGACAATCGCGCCTTGAGGTAATTCATCAACGCTGCTATAGGTATTAGAAACAAAAGCATCACGAGGGTCTTCTCGTTCGCAGATGGTGACAAGGCCTAATCCTTCAGGAAAGTCGACAGGTACGTCTTTCATTGAATGTACCGCCAGATCCGCACGGCCTTCCAGCATAGCGACTTCCAGCTCTTTAACGAATAAACCTTTACCGCCTACTTTAGCCAACGGTGTATCTAGGATCACGTCACCTTTGGTCACCATAGTTACTAACTCGACTTCTAAACCCGGGTGAGCGGCTTGAAGGGCATCTTTAACAAAGTGAGCTTGCCATAAAGCAAGTGGGCTTTTTCGAGTTGCAATGCGAATTGGTGTGGATTGTGTCATGATCTTCTCAAAGCTGTTTGGATTTGGCTTTATCCTACCATCCTCATCAAGAAATTCTTACTGTTAGTTGGATATCTGGCGGTGCTATGAATGGAATTACATGATGTTATGAAAATAGTGTGACTAGATTCTCAATTAGACTAAGGACTATTATTAGTTTGAGGCGTTTACAAGCGACACTAGCTCGCTGTTAATTTTGTGACTGGGGTATAGTTTTTTCTCTGCAATGAATTAGAGAGCAGAAACTTTACCATACACAATAAAAGTGTTAAATTGATCACGTTTTTAGGCTTTTTGGGCTTAAAATATCATCAGGTATCTTTGATTGTTCAACCAAGGAATTACCCTTGCAGGCTTACACCCAAAAAATAATTCAGCGATTAGATAAATTGAATCAGCAACGTGTTGAACGTGCGCTGGCGCTTATGGATTCGCAAAGCCAGCAAGTTTTTCACTTGATTCCTGTCTTATTGAATTACAACCACCCTGTCATTCCGGGCTACTACGATGCTGACGTCCCAGTTGGTGTCTATGGTCTGGAGCCTAATGACGTTCAACAGCAATTCATCGACGATACACAACTTACCATTAGCGATAAGCTAGAGGATGCAGCGCAACCAGCGATCCTTGGCCTGTACACCATGGGCAGTACCTCATCGATTGGTCAAAGTACCTCGAGTGACTTAGACATTTGGGTATGTGTTTCTCCTGAGATGGACTGCGATGAGCGTGAATTACTCACCAACAAGTGTCTATTGATTACTGATTGGGCGCAGACGAAAGGTGTCGAGGCGAACTTCTTCCTGATGGATGAAGAGCGTTTCAGAAGTAACCATTCTGAAGAGATGACTGGTGATAACTGTGGTTCATCACAGCACTTATTGTTACTTGATGAATTCTATCGCAGCGCCGTGCGTATCGCTGGTCAGCGATTGTTGTGGCAAATTGTGCCACCAGAGATGGAAGAGTCTTACGACGAGTACGTTTCTCAACTTTGTCGCGATGGTTACATCGATTGTAAAGAGTGGATCGACTTTGGCAAATTGAACCGAATTCCAGCAGAAGAGTACTTTGGCTCGAATTTGTGGCAGTTGTACAAAAGTATCGATTCTCCTTACAAGTCGGTATTAAAAGCCATTTTGCTTGAAGCTTACTCGTGGGAATACCCTCACACTCAACTGTTAAGTATCGATACTAAGCGTCGTTTCTTTGCCCATGAGCCTGATCTCTACGGTATGGACGCGTATTATTTGATGCTGGAAAAAGTCACTCGCTACCTTGAACGTATTCAAGACTACACGCGTTTAGACTTAGTTCGCCGCTGTTTTTACCTTAAAACCCATGAAAAACTCTCTCGTCAGCCGGGTGTTGGCTCTGTTGCTTGGCGTCGTGAAGCCTTGAGCGACATGATTACCCGCTGGGACTGGGATGAAAGCGTGGTGGCAGAACTTGACGACCGCCGTAACTGGAAGGTCGAACAGGTGAAAGTGGTGCATCATGCGCTGTTGGATGCGTTGATGCAGAGTTATCGTAACCTTATCCAGTTTGCGCGTCGTAACGACATCACGTCGGCGATCAGCCCACAAGACATCAGTATTCTGGCTCGTAAGCTTTATGCGGCTTTTGAGGTGCTTCCGGGTAAAGTGACGCTGTTAAATCCTCAAATCTCACCAGATTTACATGAGCCGGATTTGAGCTTTATCGAAGTGAAGAATGGTGGTGTGAATAAGTCCGGTTGGTATCTGTACAAACAGCCGCTGGTTGCACACCGTATTCTGGGTCAGCCATACCTTGAACACCATGAATATCTGAGCAAACTGGTTTCGTGGGCATTCTTCAATGGCCTGATCACGGAATCGACTCGTTTGCACGCTGTCGTACGTGAAGCGCAGTTAGATATTGATAAGTTCTACCAAATGGTGAGCGATTTACGTAACACCTTTGCATTGCGTAAACGCCGTCCGACTATGCAAGCTCTGGCGAGTCCATGTGAAATCAGTCAGTTGACGATGTTCATCAACTTTGAAAGTGACCCTACTGAAGAGTTATCCGGTCGTTCGCTCAAAGTAGATGTGAAGAATACTGATATTTTCAGTTTTGGTCCTGAGCATAAAAACTTAGTCGGCAGTGTTGATTTGGTTTACCGCAATTCCTGGCATGAAGTTCGTACGCTGCATTTTAAAGGCGAGACGGCGATGCTTGATGCACTAAAAACCATTTTGGGCAAAATGCACCAGGATGCGCTTCCGCCAGAGTCGGTGGATGTGTTCTGTTACGCGAAAAACATGCGCGGTGTGATGCGTAATAAAGTGTATCAGTTGCTGGCAGAGTGTATCGACTTACGTTTGAAGCCTGTCGAACAAGAAAAACGTCGCCGCTTTAAAGCGATGCGTCTTGGCGAGAAAACCTATGGTTTATTCTTCGAGCGCCGCGGCGTATCGGTACAGAAGCTAGAAAACTCCGTCGACTTCTATCGCAGTATCTCAACTAATAAGCTGAAAGGTTCTCCGCTACTAATGCTCGATCGCGAGCAAGAATATCAAATGCCGGATGCGGTGGATGGCTTTGCTAGTGAAGGGTTAGTGCAGTTCTTCTTCGAAGACAGCGAGAAGGGGTTTAACATCTACGTACTTGATGAGTCGAATCAGGTGGAAGTGTATCACCAGTTCAGTGGCTCTAAAGATGAGATGATTGCTTCGGTTAACAGTTTCTATACCTCGGTGAAAGACGATACTCGTGTGGCTTCGAAGTTCATTAACTTTAACTTGCCGCAGTACTATCAGATCATTCATCCCGAAGAAGGTAACGCTTACATCATACCTTACCGTAATGATTGTCCTCCTCATCGTCCCAACAAAGCGGTGAATGCATAACAGCAAATCGAACAAAATAAAAAAGAGCACCGCGGTGCTCTTTTTCTGTATTGGTCAGGACAAAATGAACTTATGCCCAGTCTATTTCTTCACCAGCGTGCTTTTCACACTCTTGCTTGACCATTTCAAACAGTTCCATGCCAGTCTTCGAGCAGGTCCATTTATCTTCGATAAGCTTGAAGTGGAAGCCACCTGATTTTGATGCCAGCCAAATTTCATGCATCGGTTCCTGGCGGTTGATGATGATCTGGCTGCGGTCTTCAAATTCTAATGTCATTACGTTACCAGACACTTCGTAATCAATGTCTGCACCTGAATCATCGATGGATTCTTCAATGATTTGCATCTGTACATCCACCAGTTGATGAAATTCAGTATCGTTCATCCGTCTGTCCTATTGCTTTTCCTGAGTGTGGTGCGATTATAGGGGGCATTGATTCAATAATCACGATATGCCAAATGAAAAAATTAGTTACTGTGTTGTTTGTGATGGCTGCCGCTACGCTGGCAGGGTGTGGACAGTCAGGTTCACTCTACATTCCAGATGACACACAACAAAACGAGCAATCACAATAAATATCCGCACCTTTGGGTGAAATTAGGGTTCTGCAGTCGAATAAAATAAGGGAAGCGAATTTTGGATTACTTCAACTATCAGGATGATGGCCAGCTTTGGGCCGAAGACGTCTCACTTCAAGCTCTGGCCGAGCAATATGGCACTCCTCTTTATGTATACTCTCGAGCCACGCTAGAGCGCCACTGGAAGGCGTTTGATAGTGCAGTGGGTCAACATCCTCATCTGGTTTGTTATGCCGTAAAAGCAAACTCAAACTTAGGCGTACTGAATACACTGGCTCGTTTGGGCTCAGGCTTTGATATCGTATCTGGTGGTGAACTAGAACGTGTTATTGCTGCCGGTGGTGACGCGAAGAAAGTGGTATTTTCTGGCGTAGGTAAAACCCCAGCAGAAATGAAACGCGCACTGGAACTTGGTATCAAGTGCTTCAACGTTGAATCTGAGCCTGAACTTGAGCGCCTGAATAAAGTGGCAGGCGATCTTGGTGTGGTTGCTCCTATTTCACTGCGCATCAACCCAGATGTAGACGCAAAAACTCACCCTTATATTTCGACTGGTCTTCGCGACAACAAATTTGGTATTGCGTTTGATCGTGCACCAGAGGTGTACAAATTCGCCCAAAGCTTGCCGAACCTAAACGTACAGGGTATCGACTGTCATATTGGTTCTCAGTTGACTGATATTGAACCTTTTATCGATGCGACTGATCGCTTGCTTGCTCTGATTGATGATCTGAAAGCGCAAGGCATCAACATTCGTCACTTGGATGTTGGTGGTGGTCTTGGTGTGGTTTACCGTGATGAGCTTCCTCCACAGCCATCAGATTACGCGAAAGCGCTGTTGGGACGTCTGACTAATCACCAAGATCTGGAACTGATTTTTGAACCTGGTCGTGCGATTGCAGCGAATGCTGGCATCTTGCTGACTCGCGTTGAGTTCTTAAAGCACACTGAGCATAAAAACTTTGCCATTATTGATGCAGCAATGAACGACCTGATGCGTCCTGCTCTTTACCAGGCATGGCAAGATATCGTGCCAGTTTCGCCACGCGATGGTGAAGCACAAACTTACGACTTGGTTGGACCAATTTGTGAAACTGGTGATTTCCTGGGTAAAGATCGTGCGTTGGTTTTACAAGAAGGTGATCTACTCGCGGTTCGTTCTGCTGGCGCCTATGGTTTTGTTATGTCTTCGAATTACAATACTCGTACCCGAGCGGCGGAAGTGATGGTGGACGGTAAGCAAAGCCATCTTGTTCGTCAGCGTGAGGAGCTGACAAGTTTGTGGCAGCTGGAACAGATTCTACCGGAGTAACACAAAGCAAATGCATTTCCACTTTTCCAAAATGCACGGTTTGGGTAACGACTTCATGGTCGTCGACTGCATTACCCAGAACGTGTTTTTCTCGCAAGATTTGATCCGCCGTCTGGCGGATCGACACACTGGTGTTGGTTTTGACCAATTGCTCGTGGTAGAAGCGCCATATGACCCAGAGACCGACTTCCACTATCGCATATTTAATGCCGATGGCAGCGAAGTTGAGCAGTGCGGAAACGGTGCACGTTGTTTTGCGCGCTTTGTTCGCCTTAAAGGTTTGACCAACAAATACAGCATTAGCGTGAGTACCAAGAAAGGGAAAATGATCCTTAACGTCGAAGACGATGGCGAAGTAACGGTCAATATGGGCGTGCCAGAGTTTGAGCCGAACAAGATCCCTTTCAAAGCGAAGCAAAAAGAGAAAACCTACATTATGCGCGCTGGTGACAACACCCTGTTTTGTGGTGCTGTTAGTATGGGCAACCCTCATGTTGTGACGGTCGTGGATGATGTCGATACTGCTGATGTCGATACATTAGGTCCGCTGCTAGAGTCTCATGAGCGTTTCCCTGAGCGAGTGAACGCTGGTTTTATGCAGGTTGTCGATCGCAGCCATATTCGTCTGCGTGTTTATGAGCGCGGTGCGGGCGAAACTCAGGCATGCGGCAGTGGCGCCTGTGGTGCGGTTGCAGTTGGTATTCTACAAGGCTTGCTCGATGAAAATGTCAAAGTGTCGCTACCTGGTGGTGAACTGAATATTTCTTGGCAAGGTCCGGGTAAACCGCTGTTTATGACTGGCCCTGCTACTCATGTCTTTGACGGGCAACTGTCGTGCTAGTGGAAGAGAAAGGAAACGTTTTGTCTGAAGTGGAAGCCGATACGTTGACGGCCGAAGTGGTCGCTGAGTACCTCAAAGATCACCCGGACTTTTTTGTTCAGCGTCCAGAACTGGTAGACCGTTTGTCATTTCCACATGTGGATTTGGGGGCGGTTTCACTGGTTCATATTCAGATGAACCGTCAGCGTCAGCGCATCGAAGAACTCGAAGAAGAGATTACGACACTGATGTCTCTGGCTGCCAATAATGACCGAACTTTTTACGAGTTCATGGATTTGCAGGGACAGATTCTCAAGTGTGGTGATTTCAAGCAGGTGATTCATGCCATTGAGCAGAAAGCACATGATCTCGGCTTACGTGCTTACGTTCGTCTGTTTAGTCGATGTGATGCATCTGTTCAACTGGGTAAGGAAAGCTACCAGCGTTTTGCTACGACGCACCTCAATGGCAAAGATGCCTACTTAGGTCGCTTACGCAAAGTCGATCGTGAAGCCTTGTTTGGCAGTTTGGAAATGCCAGAAATGGGGTCTTATGTGGTATTGCCGTTAATCAAGAAACAGACACTGGGTGTTCTTGCATTTTCGAGCCAGGACGGCGGACATTTCCAACCAGATATGGATACCTTGTTCTTGCGTCATCTATCCTTAGTAGTGGCACATCTTGCTCAAACATTGGTATGGCAACGTTACGATGACGACAACTCCAAACACTCCTCTGCCAAATAGTCTGCAAAAGCCTCTTGAACGCTTCTACGAATTTCTGCGAAGTGAAAAGGGGCTAAGTTTGCATACCCAGCGTAATTACAAACAGCAGCTGGAAACCATGGCGCACCACTTAGCCGAAATGGGGTTGAAAGACTGGTCTCAGGTTGACGCGGGCTGGGTTCGACAACTGGCAGGTAAAGGCATGCGTGAAGGAATGAAAGCCAGCAGTCTGGCTACTCGTTTATCTTCACTGCGCAGTTTCTTCGATTTCCTTATCCTACGCGGCGAAATGTCGGCAAACCCGGCCAAAGGTGTTTCCGCACCGCGTAAGCAGCGTCCGCTGCCAAAAAACCTCGATGTCGATGAAGTTAACCAGTTATTGGAAGTGAACGAAGACGACCCGCTAGCGGTTCGCGATCGCGCCATGATGGAGCTGATGTACGGTGCGGGTTTACGATTGGCTGAGTTGGTTAGTGTCGATGTGCGTGACGTGCATTTACGCAGTGGCGAACTTCGTGTCATTGGTAAAGGTGATAAAGAGCGTAAAGTTCCGTTCTCAGGTATGGCGACCGAGTGGGTAGGCAAGTGGCTTAAAGTGCGAGGTAACCTCGCAGATCCCGGAGAGCCAGCATTATTTGTATCCAAGCTCGGTACGCGTATTTCGCATCGTAGTGTGCAAAAGCGTATGGCAGAGTGGGGACAAAAACAGTCGGTAGCGAGCCACATCAGCCCACACAAATTGCGTCACTCATTTGCGACCCATATGCTGGAATCAAGCAACAACTTACGTGCGGTCCAAGAGCTGTTAGGTCACGAAAATATTTCGACCACGCAGATCTACACCCACTTGGATTTCCAACATTTGGCGCAAGCCTACGATCAAGCACACCCACGAGCACGTAAAAAGAGCGGGGACTGAACCAGAGCATGAAATTTTACCGCCGTATTGCGCCAATTAAGGCGATGACGTTTGACCTTGATGACACTCTCTATGACAACTATCCGGTCATAGTACGCATGGAGCGTGAGCTTTTGACGTGGCTCCAACAAGCACATCCTGCGGTCGCCCACATGGAAAAACCGGACTGGGTCAAAGTGAAAAAGCAGGTTTTGCAGCAGGATCCAGAGTTAAAAAGTGACGTGACGCTTTGGCGCTTGGTGCAGCTGAAGCAGGGCTTTCTCGATGCTGGTTATCATGAAGAGCAAGCGCAAACTGCAGCGGAAAAAGGCGTGCAAGTTGCCCTTGACTGGCGTAATCGTTTCGAGGTTCCGCAACTCAGCCTTAACGTACTCGCGCAGCTTGGTAAGCAAATTCCCTTAGTTGCGATCACTAATGGTAATGTTGACTTAGATAAAGTCGGCCTGACCCCCTATTTTAAAAGTGTGCTGAAAGCGGGACCGGATGGATTAGCCAAACCAGCTGGTGACATGTTTACTAAAGCGCAACAGATTTTAGATCTGCCAGCAGAAAATATTTTGCACGTCGGCGATCATATCGTAACGGATGTTCACGGAGCTAAACTGGCTGGTTTTGCGGCTTGTTGGTTTAACGACGTAAACAAGAATATCGCGCAATTACCTAGAGCCAGAACGTTGCCGGATATGGAAATTCATAGCTTACCGCCGTTACTCTCACTGATTTGATGTGGTAGAGACTCAGAGTTTAAATTGTTTCACGTGAAACACGTCTAATAAAGCGCAGCCAAGGCTGCGCTTTTTTGTTGTTACTTTCTGCGCTAGTGCTTAAGCGTATGTCCGCTTTTTTCTGCTTGAAAGGCGGCAAGGTAGTGCGTAAAGAAGCGTTGCATCTGCTGCTGGTTATCTTCTTCCCCTAATTGCCCTAACAATTGCGCCGCAATTTCAAACGTACACAGGTTGCCTTGTTGCTGGTTGCGACGCAGCTGATAATGCGAATCGTCCTGGGTTACAAGCCCCATCAATGGCACGTTCTCCAGCCATCGACTTTTATTGATCATTTTGCGCGCTTCTTGCCAGGTCGCATCCAAAATAATAAACAAAGGCTTTCGGCTTTGTTGCTGACTCTGATCTACCACTTGTTCGAGAGTCAGGCTTTCCTCGCTGGGAAACAGTAGCACTGGGTACAGGCTTGAATCTTCTAGGTGAGCGATTAACTCACCAGGTGGTTGCTTGCGATCCCAAATGGCTTGCTTCACATTCAGTTTGCAATGCTGCAGCAGTTTACCTGTGTTGGTATCTCGCGCCAGTTCATTGGGGTGCATCAATAGCATGATGCTGTGCTCGCTGCTGAGATTAGGCAGCAGTGAGCAAATGCAGTTAAACTGAAAACCACAGGCAGGGCATGGTAGTGCCATTACAAGCGAACTCCTTCGCGGACTGGGCTAATACCATCCGAGAACAGGCGGACACCACTGACTTGTGTTGACGTTGCCTTTGGTGCCATGCTCGGATTGATTGGGTAGCTGACGCCAGTGTATTGCATAACGTGTTGAGCCGGTGTTGCACCACCTCCACTGACATTAAAAACCAGGTCTCGCCAGCCGTGTGAGGTTTGCTGGCCCAGCATTATCGGGCTATGTACTAGAGTGATACGGCTGTTAAAACGCCACTCACTTTGATGATTTTCAAACACTAGTAAGGTACAGCCGCCTGAACCACACCAATCTAGCTGAACGAACAGTTCTTCGTTTCCATCACCATTCAGATCGTAAGTCAGCCAGCGGTATTGGTTATTGCTAGGATTGGTTTGATTGATAAAAAAGTAATTGCGCACTGCTGCATCGACTTTGGAGTTGAAGTCGGCACTAGAGGGAATATCTGCACTGCTGATAGGACTGTTAGATCGCTCTTGGGAGGAGGTCTTCGTTCCTGATTGACGTACTGTTGCCGGATACAACACCAAGCCGCCATCAGCAATTGGGTAAACCATAGTGCCAACTTTTTCTTGCGTGGCTTTAAGCTGGTTTCCTTCGCGGATGAAAAGTCGCTCTGACTGTAAACGCTGTTGCTGGTGGTGGGTCATTACGACCTGAATCTGTGACGGACTTAACTGCTGCCAGTAACCACGTTCAACCAGTGGCGCCTGACCGTCAGAGTAACTGTATTGGGTTGTCGCACTGTGATCTGGCTTTAAGGTCATCTGTACTTCAAACCCTTGTGATTGCGTTGACGTTGCGACGTAAGTGTTTGCCCATTCGAGTGTCGAGTCGACATTCGATGCCATGCCACAACCCTGATACGTTGTACCATCGTGTTTAAGCGTCGCTGTCCAGCCATAGATGGAATCACTCATGGTGTCAGAACAAAGGTTTTCCGTCATGCGCAGTTCGCCATCCGCAAGTTGATAAGTGCGTTGACGTGCTTGTAGCTGTCTGGATTCAATGGTTATAGATTGTGCCGGCTTACCCGGTTGCTGAAATTGCAGTGCGTCCGACTCAAAACTTGCTGACCAGAATGGCTCATTACCAAATACGCGAGTGGGTTTACTTGGCTGACTGCAGCGCTGCGGGTTTTCACTGGTGAGGAGGTTAACCTGTTCAACGACAAAGTTGGCGTCGAAATCGGCAGAGAAGCCTTCATTGCCTGGAGGATTCAGGTGGCCAATCATTTCCCCATACATGGGTTGATAAGGCTCGTTACTCAACGACATGGCGCGTTGAGCTTGTTGTGGTGACAGTTGCAGCCAGTATTGTTTGTCACTGCCACAAGGCATGATGTACTGACTTTCGTGGCCAATGACCACTTCACCACGCAGCATAAATGTTTGAGGTTGAATGGTTTCAGGCTTATCTAGTGATGCTGGTGGGGTGGTTATTTCCTCGTTACCATTTTCTGGCAGTTGCGAGCTACATGCTTGCAGAACCAGCAGAGTGGCCAGGGCCACTGGGTTTTTCAAAGCCTTCATGTTATATCTTCCTCATTATTGTTACTCAATCAGCATCGGATGGCATTATGGCATATTGGTTATTTAAAACTGAACCAGATACCTTTTCTATTGACACGCTTCGAACCCAAAAGGTTTCATGTTGGGAAGGCGTTCGTAATTATCAGGCGCGTAACATGATGCGTGATCAGGTGAAATTGGGCGATTTGGTTCTGATTTATCACTCTTCGTGTAAAAACGTTGGTGTCGCAGGAATTGCCAAAGTCGTACGCGAGGCGTATCCAGACCATTTTCAGTTCGATCCAGAAAGCGATTATTACGACCCGAAATCGGATCCGGACAATCCGCGCTGGATAATGGTTGATGTAGAGTTTGTGCGTAAAACGGATCGCGTGATTCCGTTGTCAGTGATGAAAGCGATGCCTGAGCTGGAGAACATGCCTTTGGTCAAACGCGGAAATCGTTTATCGATCATGCCAGTGGCAGAGGAAGAGTGGGAAGCGATTCTTGGCCGGGAGAAGCTGCCCAGCCAGCGTTAGACTAGATAAAAACAAGGGCTGATTTATACAGCCCTTGTGAAGATTTTCTTATTGCTCGTCTTGCAGCAAATGCTTTTGCAGATAGCGTGCAACCGCATCATCGGCGTTACTGCCAATCACTTCGTTGTTTGGTAGCGCTTTCATTACTTTTTCGTGCGCAGTCCCCATAATCAGCCCTTTACCTGCCATTGACAGCATTTCTACGTCATTCATGCCGTCACCAAATGCAAGGCAGTTTTTCAGTTCTAGATCGAGTGATTCCGCGATGGCTTGCAGAGCATGACCTTTAGAGACTTCTCCGTTCATGACTTCCAGACACCAAGGCGTTGAGAAGGCGATATTTAGCTTGTCTCCAAACTTGTCACGTAACTGAGTTTCGAACGAGACCAGACGTTCATGATCTTTGTCTGCATGGGTAAAGAAGATTTTCGCGATGCCGTCAGTTGGTGCCTGATTTTCATCGAACAGCTTGTAGGTAAACTCTTCATGGAATTCACGCAGCGTTTCATCGTCTTTGTTTAGTAACCAGTCGTCATTCTGATACATGTGGATAAGTATTTCATGATCGTGCTTGATCGTGTCGATCACGCCTTGAACGAGCTCCTGTGGGACGTTTTCGCTATACATCAGCTTATCGTTTTGATCATGCACGCGCGCACCGTTTGAGGTGATCATGTAAGCCGGAATTCCAACCTGAGAGCGAATACCAGCGACGTCTACGTGGTGACGACCTGTAGCAAAGACAAAGGTGTAGCCCATTTCATGTAGCGTTCGCAGCGTCATTTTTGAGTAAGCGCTGAGTTGATGATTGGGCGCAAGTAAAGTGCCATCCAGATCTGAGGCAACGATTTTAGTGATCTCTTTGCAAGGTAGCGATGTGCTCATGAAGTCCTCGTAAACGGTTTGGATAGTGTCGATTAAGTAGAGTGCAGACGGAGCCCTGCAGACTGACTAGATCATGCGGCTCCGAATGCTAGGGGGAACTTAAGGTGCTATTCACCTTTCGGGGTTACATCTCGGTTGAAAGCTGAACAAGCCTGATCAGTGTACGTTAAAATAGGGATGAAAAAGAGGGTAAATCGCGTTGCATACATTTCCTCTTTAAATTGCTCAGAGAATAGGGACGTATAAAGTCCACTTCGCGTATCTGGCGGCGGACTGTTTTTTATGAAACGGAAGAAGGCTTAGGCTGTTTCATAAAACGGAAAATCGCATCCAGAGCCTGATTACGGTATTTATCGGCTTCGAACAAAATTTCATGATGAGCACCTTCTACGGATACCAGCTCGGCATTCGGGTTGGTTTTACTCAACTTATCAATAAAACGTTTCTGGGCCAGATTACTGACAATACGATCTTCTCCGGCTTGAATAAGCAGCACGGGTATTTTTACCTGACGTGTTAATAAAAAGCACTGTTTGGCTGCCATCAGTCCTTGCCATACCCAGCGGGTACTTGGTCCACCAACTTGTAGCTCCGGCATGTCTGAATAAAGTCCACGAAACCAACGATAGCGATCATGGCTCTGGCTGAGGAGATTATTCTCAAACGGTTTGGGGAAGTAAGGCTGATGACCAGGCGCATAACGTGGCAGCGTTGATACTGCCGAAAGAATTTGTGTCACCGGCAGGGCGATCGGAGATAAGTACCACGGCAGGTTAATTCCGAACATCGGAGCACTTAAAATCAACCCAGTAAAATAATGCTTCGGGTGAGTTTGAAGATAACGAGTGGCGATGGCACCGCCCATGGAGTGCGCGACGATAAAACATTGCTCGTAGTGGCCGAGATCGTGCTTTTTTATCACTATGTCCATATCTTCAACATAGTCTGCAAAGTCGTAGACGTGACCCATGTCCGAGTCTTCTAGTAGCCGGTCGGATAATCCTTGCCCACGGTGGTCAAATGAGTAAACGTCGTAACCTTGGCGGTAGAAATCATAAAACAGTTCTTGGTATTTCCAGGAAGACTCGATTCGTCCATTAACAACCAGCACCGCTTTTTTGTGTTCAGGGTGGGTGAGTTTGCACCAGTAGATCTTCTTTTTTTCTGTCCCTTTCACAAAGCCTTCTTGGCGACTTTGCCAGAGTTCAGCGATCGGACCACCTATCGCTTGCTCAAATAAGTTCTCTTGAGTATAAGTCGTAGGGGAATGGTGAGTAGCCATTAGTCGATTACCTGAAAATACATTGTAGACGCGATGTATCATCGAAGAATTAGTGAGGAAATGCAATGGATACCCATGTTTGGTTTGCCTATTTGGTCACAGCAATTGTTTTTAGCCTTGCTCCGGGATCAGGTACCGTAAACTCGATCAGTAATGGTCTGAGCTACGGTACACGTAAGTCACTTGGCGCGATTATGGGTTTGCAAATTGGTTTAGCGATTCATATTGCTATGGTGGGTGCTGGTATTGGTGCGCTGGTGGCGCAATCGGCCACGGCGTTTGCGGTTATCAAATGGGTAGGTGCGGCTTATCTTGTCTGGCTTGGTTTTCAGAAGTGGCGCGATACGTCTGGTTTGGTGGCGGCAGAGAGTCAAAAAGAGATGTCAGCAACAGCGCTGATGTATAAAGCGATCCTCATTAATTTAACCAATCCAAAATCGATTGTTTTTCTCGTGGCTTTGTTCCCGCAGTTTATTGATCCGGCAAGAGACCAGCTAACTCAGTTATTGGTACTCGGGGTAACAACAGTTGCGGTGGATTCATTTGTGATGCTTGGTTACACGTCGCTGGCATCAAAGATGGGCCGTTTTATTCGCTCAGATAAAATTATGGCGAACATAAATAAAGTCTTTGGTTCCATGTTTATGGGATGTGGTGCACTATTAGCAGCTGCAAAATCATAACTCGCTAATTATTAGGTTGTTTTTAGTATGAATACCACGTATGTCGCTCGCCAGCCTATCTTTAATCGTAAAAGACAAACGCTTGGCTACGAACTGCTGTTTCGGGATGGGGAGCGCAATGTTTTCCCTTCTCATATTGATGCAGACCGGGCGACATACCGATTGGTTGTCGAAAACTTCCTATCTGTTGGCTTAAATCCGGTGATTACATCATCACGATGTTTCATCAACTTCCCTCATCAGAGTTTACTGCGCCGTTTACCGCACAGCTTGCCGAAAAATAAAATCGTTGTCGAAGTACTAGAAACTTGTCAGCCTACCGATGAGCTATTTGAGGCGATCAGAGAGCTTTATCGAGAGGGCTACCTGATCGCATTGGATGACTTCACCCTTACTCCAGAATGGAAACGTTTCTTGCCTTACGCACACATTGTAAAGCTGGACATTATGGCAATGGGGTTAGAGGCCGCGTGTGAATTGGTCAAAACGCAGCTAGCGCAACGAGTTAAATACCATTTTCTTGCTGAGCGGGTAGAGACAGAGGAAGAGTTTAATCAGGCAAAAGCAGCCGGTTTCAAATTCTTCCAGGGTTACTTTTTCAGTAAGCCTCTGGTGTCTCAAACCCATTATGTCAGCCCAGAGCAGGTTGTGGCACTGCAGTTATTTCGTGAAGTGTGTGTGCCCGAACCAAATTTTCAGCGTATTGAAGACCTGATAACGCAAGATGTGGCGCTGTCGTACAAATTACTGCGCTTTGTGAACATGCAGGCGACCAAGCTGGAAGTGGAAATCCGTTCGTTTCGTCAGGCTCTGATTTACCTTGGGCAGGATAATCTAAAGCAGTTCGTCTCACTTGTCGTGGCGTCTTATATTTCGACTAACAAACCACGTGAACTGTTTAACCTCTCACTTCAACGAGCTCAATTTTGTCAGTTGATGTCTCGTCACCAGCCATTCTCTCATTTGAACGAGCAAGGTTTTATGGTCGGCTTGTTGTCGATTCTAGATGCCATACTCGATCTGTCTACTGAATCCTTAATCAAGCAATTACCGCTCAGTGAGTCTGTTCAACAAGCGTTGCTGCATCGAAAAGGGGAATATGGAGCGCTTATTTCTCTGGAAGAATGCTACGAACGCGCTGACTGGCTTGGAGTGGAAAAATTTTCTAATCAGCTGGGCCTTTGTTTCGAGCAAGTACAGGCTTCTTTGGGTGAAGCGGTTCGTTGGAGCCAAAGCGTCGCTAACGCCTAGCTTTTCCATTATTAAACTTTTGTGACGTTAAGTGCTGAGTGCTTGACGCTGTCGTGGTTTTAAATAAACATATACGCATATCCATATATAGGTATGTTTACTATGCTTCCACATCAGTTTTTCAAACTTTTATCTGACGAGACTCGCGTGCGTTGTTTAATGCTGGTGGCTCGTGAAGGAGAAGTTTGTGTGGGCGATTTAGCGTTTGCACTTCAAGAGAGCCAACCGAAAGTTTCTCGTCATCTTGCCCAGTTACGTTCCAATGGCATCTTAGTTGATAAGCGTCAGGGACAATGGGTGTTTTACCAGTTGTCACAAGAGTTGCCAGGTTGGATGAGAAAAGTGATTAACGATTTAGTGGCATCGAACTGTTTGAAGCAAGAGTACCAGCAAGATATTTCGCGCCTGCACGATAAAAATCGTGAGGCCTGCTGCTAACAGCACACAACGGATAAATATTTCAACGCAGAAGATTTGAAGGGAAAATTATGACGATTAAAGTAGGAATTAACGGTTTTGGCCGAATTGGCCGTTTGGCATTGCGTGCGGCGTTTGACTGGCCTGAATTGGAATTTGTTCAGATTAATGATGTCGCTGGTGATGCGGCAACGCTAGGGCATTTGCTGGAGTTCGATTCGGTTCAGGGGCGTTGGCACCATGAAGTTCAGGTCGAAGGCAACGAACTGATCATTGATGGTAAGCGTATCGTCACTACCCAGCAGCGAGACATAGATGCCGTTAATTGGTCAGGCTGTGATGTTGTGATTGAAGCCACTGGCGTGCATCGCAAAACATCGTACTTAGATCAGTATCTTGACCAAGGTGTTAAGCGAGTTGTCGTTAGTGCGCCAGTGAAAGAAGAAGGTATTGCCAACATCGTTGTGGGTGTGAACGACCATATCTTTGACCCTGAAAAACACCGTATTGTGACTGCGGCATCTTGTACTACCAACTGTATTGCGCCAGTGGTGAAAGTGATTCATGAGAAACTTGGTATCGAGCAATCTTCCTTTACAACCATTCACGATTTGACCAACACACAGACTATTCTGGATGCGCCACACAAAGACCTTCGTCGTGCTCGTGCTTGTGGCATGAGTCTTATCCCAACCACGACAGGCAGTGCGACGGCGATTGTGGAAATTTTCCCTGACCTGAAAGGCAAAATTAACGGCCATGCCGTACGTGTTCCTTTAGCCAATGCATCTCTGACTGACATCATCTTTGATGTTAAGCGTGATACCACAGCAGAAGAAGTGAATGCATTACTGAAAGAAGCGTCTGAAGGTGAACTGAAAGGCATTCTTGGTTTTGAAGAGCGTCCATTGGTATCGATTGATTACAAAGGCGACCAGCGCTCTACCATCGTCGACGCACAATCAACCATGGTCGTGGGCTCACGCATGGTGAAGATTTACGCGTGGTATGACAATGAAATGGGTTACGCAACACGTACAGCAGAGCTGGTACGTAACGTTGGTCTGGCTTAAAGAGGTTTAACTATGTCTCATCCTACATGGCAATTAGCGTTAGAGTCGGGCGCATTGGTATTAACACCGTGTCCGGGTACCAAAGATGTTGCGCTACAAGCATCACTTGAGCAGTTGAAAGAGCAGGGCGTTCAAGCCGTCGTTACCGCATTAGATAACACTGAACTGGCAGCTAAAAATGTCTCTGAGTTGGGTGAAATCACTCAACAACTGGGTATGAAATGGTTCCAGGTCGAGATAGAAGACGATTGTGCACCAGATGATGCGTTTGCGACGAAATGGCAGCACGCGAGCCCTGAGCTACACGCCATTCTTGCCGAGGGCGGTAAAGTTGCTATGCACTGTATGGGCGGCTCCGGCCGGACTGGTCTTTTGGCTGCGCACTTACTGCTTGAGAAAGAGTGGGCGCTCGACGATATTGTGCGTGAAGTACAGGCTTTGCGTCCTGGTGCGTTCACTAAACCTGTGCAGATTGAGTACATCGAGCGCGTAGCACAGAGTGCTTGATCAGCTTATAGAGCTTTTGGAACATCATGATCCAAAAGCTCTAGTTCAGTCAGCTTAGCGTCTATTTTGAATACATTAATCAAATTCAAATTACCACTATGTGGCTGATTTAAATAATCTTTATGTTTTTCTCTGAAAGATTATTGAGCTTGCACTTTTGTACCAATGCCGATAGAAACTTATTGGTGTTCAGGTTTTACAGTATTTGGCACATCATGATCCAAATGCTTTTATTGCTGTACATCTGAGGTCAAAATGATTTCACAACTAAGCAAAAGCATTCGTCAGTACATGTTAGTGACGTTCAATTATTGGAACTTTACGGTTACCGATGGTGCGTTACGCATGCTGGTGGTGCTTTACTTTCATGACTTGGGTTACTCAACCCTGGCGATTGCGTCACTGTTCCTTTTCTATGAATTTTTTGGCGTGGTCACCAACCTGATTGGTGGTTGGTTAGGTGCGAGACTTGGCCTGAACAAAACCATGAATATTGGCTTAGCAATGCAAGTTTTTGCGTTATTGATGCTTGCTGTGCCAAATGCTTGGCTGACTATCCCTTGGGTGATGGCGGCACAGGCACTGTCAGGTATTGCTAAAGACCTCAACAAAATGAGTGCGAAGAGTGCCATTAAAACCTTAGTCCCCGATGAACAACAAGGTGCGTTGTACAAATGGGTGGCTATTTTGACTGGCTCGAAGAATGCGCTCAAAGGTGCGGGATTCTTTATTGGTGGCTTATTGCTGTCTTGGGTGGGTTTCCAACATTCCATGTTCATTATGGCTGCAGTTCTGGCAGTGGTGTTTGTTTGTAGCATGATCTGGCTGGAAGCCGATATGGGCAAAGCGAAAAGCAAACCCAAGTTTCGCCATATTTTCTCTAAATCAGAATCAGTGAATATTTTGTCTGCAGCGCGTATGTTCCTGTTCGGAGCCCGTGATGTTTGGTTTGTGGTTGCTCTGCCAGTCTACCTCGGCAGCGTTTTTGGCTGGGATCACTTGTGGGTCGGTGGCTTCTTAGCGGCCTGGGTGATTGCGTATGGCTTTGTTCAAGGCTTTGCACCACGTATTACCGGTAAAGCGCAAGGTCGCGTACCTGATGGCAGTGCCGCACTTGTATGGGCGGGCATATTAGCTCTGATTACAGGAGGAATTGCCTACGGAGTACAAGTCGGTTGGCAACCAGAAATTGTGATTGTGGCTGGGCTAATGATTTTTGGCGCGGTATTCGCGATTAACTCTTCGCTTCATTCATATTTGATTGTCAGCTATGCCAAAGGCGATGGCGTGTCGCTGGATGTTGGTTTTTACTACATGGCCAATGCGATGGGCCGTTTGATAGGGACCGTTCTGTCGGGCTGGATTTATCAGGAAGCGGGATTAGCCGCTTGTCTGTGGGTCTCGTTTGCTTTCCTTGCTTTGACCACTCTGATTTCAATCAAGTTGCCCAAAGCCAAGACAGTGACGGCTTAAGCGTACGCATTTACATTTATCGGGCTCCTCTATGGAGCCCTTTTTGTATCGATATGGTTCGTTCTTTCCTTGTGTTCTGGTTTTCGCCTTGGTTCTGGCTCTCTGCGGGCAAAAATAGGCTGTTTTGTCGCACTGAGTTAAAAATAAGCAAAAACAGTTTGTTAAGCATTCCCCTGACTGGAAATTACCCTATGCTATAAACAAACGATAAGCGACTCAGTTTAGGAAGAAGTATGAGAGAAAGGGTTCTGTTTTTTGATCTATTGCGCTGTGTGGCGGCAGTAGCTGTGATCGCTATTCACGTCTTAGCGCCATATCGAAATGAATTAGGGGTCATTCCTTTCGATCAGTGGCTTACGGCTGTGGGAGTCAATAGTGTAACCCGTTGGGCGGTGCCAGTTTTCATCCTGATCACAGGCGCATTAATGCTCACAGACACTCGACCTTTTGATGGAAAATATTATTTGAGAAGGCGCTTGGGTAAGGTGTTGGTGCCTTTTCTTTTATGGTCGGTTTTCTATGCTTACTTGTCCGGATGGACGGCTGAGGGGTTTAACTTTGAAACGGTTAAAGAGGTATTAAGTAACAGTGTCCACCATGAAACCTATTACCACTTAGGTTTTTTCTATTACTTTATTCCGCTCTATTTCGTGATTCCTCTGTTTCAGTGGATGGTACGCAATGTCGACGACAACGTTTTATATACTTACCTGGCATTCTGGTTGTTCACCAGTACCTTATTCCTGTTTAAGGTAGACGGCCCTTGGAGTAATCAGTTATGGCTCTATATGGGCTATTTACCTCTGGGCTACGTGTTGTACCAAAAGCTGCCTTTGAACCGCTCGAACGTCACTCTTTTTACTGGCTTGGGACTAGTCGCATTGGCGGTTACCTTTGCGATGGTTGTAACCAACAGTCTGGAAGCGGAGAAATACACCGTAGGACGCTGGTTGTCATACAAAACGCTGAATGTGATTCTGGCCGCGTCGATGATTTTTATGTTGGCACGCTATTTTGGCGAAGGACTATCGCCTAAGGTACAAAAAGTGGTGAGCTTTATCAGCCAGCACAGTTTAGGTATCTATTTACTGCATCCTATCTTTTTGTGGCCGATGAAGGAGTTTGGCTGGTATGAAGGGCATCCGGCGTGGGTCATACCAATGTGGATAATATTAAGCGGCGCTGGAGCCTTGGCGATGAGTTATCTCTTCTCTCGTTCGGCCAAGACTCGCTGGCTACTGCCTTAATTGATACCAATCGTAGTATTACTGCTTCAGGGCGAAATGGAGAAACTTATCGCCCTGGTAAGTGAGTTTGCCTTTGTCGCCCGGATTGAGCGCATGGTAATAGTGGACACCAATCTGGAACTCGCGTTTAGGGCCGATAGGGCCTCTCTGTACGTAAATCCAATACTCTTGATCATCTTCTCCCGGCTCTGCATCCGGAATATCGATGGCCTGTTTATCTAAAATGGTCACTTGGACGCATTGCTCAGGGGCATCTTCACCAACATAGTGTTTGCTGTAAAAGCGAAAGAAAACCCAGGCTCCTAGCGCTATCAGAGCAAAAAGAGCCAAAATAAGTGGAATTGGCATGATGATCTCCAGTGTTTCGATAGCGCTTATTTTACAGAACTCCCCGTTTAAACGATGCGTTGAGATACAGGATTCGTGATCCATCAAAATGCGGTGAGATTTTATTCGGCGCACTTCACATTTTATATGCGCACAAGGACACAGTTTGAATGGAAAGTAGTACTTAACAGCTCGAAAAAGCTCTAAATTTATAGAAGAATAAAATGAGTAATAAAGAAAGCGTCATGTGAGGAGGGTTACGATGTCAGATATTGAAAAAGTAGTCATGCGTACCCGAACGATCGAAAAACTTTTGCGTACTCAATATCATGCAGAAGGAAAAGGGTTACATCAGCTCATCAATAGCTGTGAAGAGCGGTTACCGCATGATGTGATTGCCAAGCTACGTTATATCGCCACGGTGCGTAATAAGATTGTTCACGAAGAAGATTTTCAGTTAGAGAATCGAAAGAATTTTATGGCAGTGTGTGATGATTGTGAAAAAGAACTCACACCAAGAAGCTCGCGCTTTATCTGGAGAGCGGCAATTTTGTTGATGGCGCTGATTACGCTTGCAGCTCTTGGTTTTTACTACATGCATTGGGACGTACTGTCTGAGCACATACAGTAGGGTCATATTGAGAAAATAAAAAAGGACGCGTTAGCGTCCTTTTTTATTTTTAATCAGTAACTTAGTACATCATTGGCAGTGTCATTAAACCCACAACCACTGCAATCATTACCAGCCCTTGTTTTTGAGAAGATGAAATCATAACACTACCCCTTAATCTTGATGAACTCTATGCATTTAATATAGCACCATTTTTTAGGTTTGATCAACGTATCTAATGAAAAGTTTTTAAAACTTACAGTTAACTGACCTGTTTTTACCTTGTTTTGACTAATTGAACTGTGTTTTTTACGTTGTGTTTAAAGTGTTCGGTTTGTGTTTTTGTTGTTCGTTTTTGGTGTAAGTGTATGATTTTAAATTGTAAGAAAGGTCTTACATATTGTTTAAATATTGTTTTTTGTCTCAGGGGTTGGGTTGGTGCTTAATGTTGCCTGTGTTTCTCAAAATCTGAGAAAACCCAGTTAATTCTATGCAGGTGTGAGGCGAGGAGCTGCTATCTCGAAGGTATATTTCTCAACTGGTGAGATAATCTAAGTGCCAAAAGGGTTTAGCACGCAACGTTAATGCGAACCTATAGTTTGTGAGTCTAACTTTATTAATATTCTTAAATATCATTAGGTTAATGTTGGTTTTGTCGACTTTATTATCTGTATGTATGCCTGATATTAGGCTCTTATGTTGGCCCTGTAGGGGTTAATGGTGCATTCTATGGCGTACAATGGGACTTTTGTTTTTTATGTTTGTTCTTTGTACGTATTGACTGACGAGTAGGCATCTTGACTGAATAGTTAGCAACTTTTCTATTTAAGTATTGAGTGAGTTGATGTCGTATTTAGTTGCTCTAAATAGAAGGTCAAATGTCCCGAATCGCTAGCGAGATCCAACTTTCGTAGATTGTGCCTTTACATCAACATCGGTCTACCTAGACTAGCGGCGAGTTTAAGTAAAAGGTATGTACAGCATGTGGAGTTGGCTGGCTATAGGGCTATCAGGTGTGTATTCCGTGTTGGGGGCAAAACAAGCCAATCCGACGCAATCTCTCGTATTTAAAATCTTTACTCTGGTACTCCTTCTTGTTCTGGTATTAACCCAAGGTACTCCAGCCACTTATACCTATTGGATTGCTGGTGGTTTGGGCGTATCAATCATTGCCGACACGTTACACTCGTTCCGTTCGCGTAAACTGATTTATTTCTGCGGTTATTTAGTTGCGCAGATTTGCTACAGCAAGTCGTTCTGGATGCAGTTGAACGGAGACATTATTTGGTGGCTATTGGCGTTATTGCTGGCGGCTAGTATCGTGGCGTTCTTTTTGTTGTTACCACAACTCGACTCGTTGGTTTTCCCTGTGGTGATTATGGGAATGATGCTGGTGCAGATGGCGTGGGCTGCAGGCGAGGTTTGGTTACAGTCGCCTACTTACGCGAATGCGATAGGATTCAGTGGAACCTTGGTCATGACCTACTCTGCACTAGCCTATGCAATACATGGTTACCGTAAGCCTATGAAACGCGCTTATGTGTGGGTTAGTGGAAGCTATTTCTTGGCGCATGCACTTATTGTGGCTTCTATCGTCTACTAATCTCGTTTACTAACCTAAATCAAAGCAGAGCTGGAGGATGTGGGTAAACTGGTCGTATCCAATTTGATAACTGGAGTTGATGATGAGTGATATTCACGCTCACGAGCTGTTGAACCTGCTTCGTGAAATCCCGATGAATCGTGAAGAGCTTGCCGCGCATTTCGGCTTAGAAGTTCGCTTCCACACGTGCAAACTGAATGATCTAGATTTAGACGCACTGCTTGCGTTTTTGCAGCAACGCGAAAAAATCCAAGAGTTAGAAGGGAAGTATGTGGTTAATATGGTGCGTATTTGCAATCACTAAACGGCAACACGCTCTCAGATAGCCTCTGATGACCAATGCGAAACAGCCGCTCATGAGAGCGGCTGTTTTATTATCTGGTGTTTACATCATGTGCTTACGACGAATGTCGAGCAGAGCAAAGATGCCAAATATTAGGATGGAGTATTTCTCCCAGCTGCTCATTTTTATCTTATCGCCAAATGCGCCGATGAAAATCGCCATTTGCAGGCCATGCATAATGAACAGGAACGCAGTCATAATATAGAGCGCGATGGCTGCATTACCTGGAAACGGCGCAACAATGTTAATGATCAATACCAACCAAACAAAGGCGATGGCCGCTTTGGCTAAGATGATTAGTGCTTTCATTTTGGTATCCTTTTGAATTATGGCACTACACGGACGTGCGTTCGTACAGGCGGTAACTGACCTGGCCAGCGGTTTTTTCTCTATGCAGATGCCAGCTTTCCGGTAGGTCGATAATATTCAGTTCTTTCTCGGTTTCAATATAAATCATCGCATCCTCAGCAAGCCAGCCGTTTTGCTCTAGCAAGGTCACGGTTTCATCTAATAAACCTTTACGAAATGGTGGGTCAATAAAAACCACATGATGAGGCGTCCCAGGTTGCTTTAGGAAGCTCAGAGCATCGGTGTTCACCACTTCAATGTTGGTTGCATTTAAAGAAGCGACGTTTTTCTTCAGTTGCTGAAACGCTTGCGGGTTCAGTTCAACCATCGTTACTTGCTCTGCCTGACGCGAGGCGGATTCAAAACCCAAGCCGCCAGAACCAGCAAACAAGTCGAGACACTTTGCCTGCGGCACATCTTGTGCTAGCCAGTTAAATAGCGTTTCTTTTACGCGATCGGTGGTTGGACGTAAGCCCTCAGCGTCATGAACTGGGAGTTTTCGGCCTCTCCATAAGCCACTAATAATACGAACGAAGCCCGTTGTTGGCTTTTTTTGTGATGAGTTTTGCTGGCGACGTCTTACCATAGATTTTTTGACCGCTAATAAAGTGATACTATACCCAATCGCCCAAGCATTGAGCTTGGATACAGCCCAGAATATTCAAGATGACAGAGTGTAACACTAATAAGATTAGATTCACCTAGTTGAAAAGTTTTCACAGCTTTGTCATTCGCCTTTTTTAGACGGATAATAATCTTGTCAAAAAAGAGTCATTAATAGATAAAAAGATAATCTAGGATAGCCCCAGATGACGGAAAAAAAGAAGCGCGGATTACTTTCGTGGCTAGGTTTTGGTGATGAAGAACAAAGCCAACAACCAAAAACTGAAGAAACAGTAAAAGAAGAAGCAGTGGAAGCGGCTTCTGAAGAGCAACCTTCCGAAGAGGGTGCTCTGCAAGCAGAAGAAAAAAATAGAGTTGAAGACGAGCCTGAAAAGGCTGAGGCTGTCCCAGCAGAAGCAGAAGCAGAAGCAGAAGCAGAAGCAGAAGCAGAAGCAGAAGCAGAAGAGCCTGAAGTGCCAGTGGCACCTCGCGTTCAGGAGCAGGAAAAGCCGACTGAGAGTTTCTTCGCGCGCCTTAAACGCAGTTTAAGCCGCACCAAGGCAAACATCGGTGCTGGCTTCTTTGGTTTGTTCAGCGGTAAAAAAATCGATGACGACCTGTTTGAGGAGCTGGAAGAGCAACTGCTTATCGCTGATGTGGGTATGAATACCACAACAAAAATCATCAACAACCTGACAGATAAAGCCTCTCGCGGTGATCTTAAAGATGGCGAAGCCCTTTACGGCTTGTTGAAAGAAGAAATGGCAGAGATTCTGTCTAAAGTAGAACAGCCGCTAGAAATCGATACCAGTAAAACGCCTTACGTTATCTTAATGGTTGGCGTAAATGGTGTAGGTAAAACCACGACGATCGGTAAGCTGGCGAAGCAGTTCCAGAATCAGGGTAAGAAAGTGATGTTGGCTGCTGGTGATACTTTCCGTGCGGCAGCGGTAGAGCAGCTTCAAGTATGGGGTGAGCGCAACAACGTTCCTGTGATTGCTCAACATACTGGTGCTGACAGTGCTTCAGTTATCTATGATGCGATTGAAGCGGCAAAAGCGCGTGGTGTGGATGTAGTGATCGCTGATACGGCAGGTCGTCTGCAAAACAAAGCGAACCTGATGGAAGAGTTGCGCAAGATCATTCGTGTAATGAAGAAGATTGATGACTCTGCACCTCACGAAATCATGCTGACACTCGATGCCGGAACTGGTCAAAATGCGATCAGCCAGGCGAAGCTTTTCAGTGACGTTTCACCTATCACTGGGATTACATTAACTAAGCTTGATGGTACAGCGAAAGGCGGCGTAATTTTCGCTATTGCTGATCAGTTTGGTATTCCAATTCGTTACATAGGTGTAGGCGAAGGCATCGAAGATTTGCGTCCTTTTGAAACTCAAGAGTTCATTGACGCACTGTTCAGCCGCGAAGAGTAAATTAAGTGAGAGGGAATCAAGGGTGATCAAATTTCAGCAAGTGAGTAAAGCTTACCGTGGTGGTCGACAAGCACTGCAAAAAGTCGACTTTCACCTGAGGCGTGGAGAGATGGCGTTTTTAGGCGGGCATTCTGGCGCTGGTAAAAGTACCTTGCTGAAATTGATCTGTGCGATTGAACGCCCGACTGATGGCACCATTCATTTTAATGATCATGACATCACTCGTATTTCGAACCGAGATATCCCGTTTCTACGCCGTAATATCGGCATCGTATTTCAGGATCACCGTTTGTTGATGGATCGCAGTGTGTACGACAATGTCGCACTGCCGATGCGCATTGAATCGATTTCTGAAAATGAAATTAAACGTCGCGTTTCTGCGTCGTTGGATAAAACCGGTCTGCTCGATAAAGCGCGTTGTTTGCCAAGTCAGCTTTCGGGCGGTGAGCAACAACGTGTTGGGATTGCCCGTGCAGTTGTGAATCGTCCAACCTTGCTGGTGGCGGATGAGCCTACGGGTAACCTTGACCCTGAGCTGTCTAACCGAGTCCTGCGACTGTTTGAAGAATTTAATCGTGCAGGCGTCACCATCCTACTCGCAACGCACGATATCGGGTTAGTGAACACTCGCCCACAATATCGTCATTTTGAATTGAATCAAGGTTTCCTAAGCGAGGTAGAAGACTATGGCAGGTAAAAAACTCTCGCAAAAGAAAGGTAAAGGCAGCAGTGCTAAGCGAGCCAATACCGATGGGTTTTTCTCTGTTCATATTAAACAGGCAAAAGCGTCTTTTTCTGCCTTGTGGCAACGGCCTTTAGGCAACATATTAACGCTGGCGGTGGTCTCCATTGCGTTGGCGATGCCAGCCTGTCTGTACTTATTAGGTAAGAATGTCGCGGGTGCAGCAGAAGATGTCGCCTCACCATCACAAGTGAGTGCGTATTTAGTAGAAGGTATGCCTGATGCACGCGTGATGGTGCTTAAGGACGAAATCGAAACCTGGCCATTAGTGAAAACTGTGGAATATATTTCTCCGCAGCAAGGGTTGGCTGATCTAAGCCAATATGCGGGCTTCGATCAGGCGCTGAGTTTGTTAAGTGGCTATGCACTGCCAGGCGTACTGGTGATTACACCGGACTCTGAACTGAAAAGTGATATTCAGTCGATAGCTCAGGACGTTCGTAAGCAGCAAGATGTTACCGATGTTCGCCTCGATGAAGATTGGCTGGCTCGTCTTGATGCCATTAAAACACTCGCCAGTATTATCGTTATCACACTGACAGTACTGATGTTAGGCGCGGTGTTTTTAATTGTCGGCAATACATTACGATTCAATGTGTTGGCGAATAAAGAAGAAATTCAGACCATGAAGCTGATTGGTGCAACTGACAGCTTTATTCTTCGCCCTTATTTATACACTGGCATGTGGTTTGGTGTATTGGGGGCAATCATCGCTTGGTTAGCGACGACGGTGATGACCTTTGTCATGAATAGTGCGGTGGAAGATTTAGCGGCATTGTATGACAGTCAGTTCCGTTTGAATGGTCTAAACTGGGATGAATCTCTGCTGCTTATCATCACGGGTAGCTTGATAGGTTGTATCGCTGCGCGTATTTCTGCACAGCGTCACCTAAAAGAAATTGAACCAGTTTAAGTGATGACGGTCTTATACTTGGAATTTATTAGCACAAGCTAATTTGTACCTCTTGTATAGAACACTTGTTTATGGATAATTGCTCGCCCTTCTTGAAACTTGTTCATTTTGAGTTCAAGATATCGAAGCTAAATTGCAATGTAATGCTCCAGATCAGAGATTGATGAGGAATTGAATGACAAAAGAAGCGTATCCGATGGCTCTAGTCACGCAAGATAGCCTTGATAGCTATATTCGCTCCGTTAACAGCTACCCAATGCTGACGGTAGATGAAGAGCGTGAGCTGGCAGAACGATTACACTACAAAGGTGAGATTGAAGCAGCGAAAGGGCTGATCCTGTCGCACCTGAGATTCGTTGTTCACGTTGCTCGAGGTTACTCAGGCTACGGTTTGCCAATGGCAGACTTAGTGCAAGAGGGCAATATCGGCCTAATGAAAGCGGTTAAGCGTTTTAACCCAGAAGTGGGTGTGCGTTTGGTGTCTTTTGCGGTCCACTGGATTAAAGCTGAGATCCATGAATACGTGCTACGTAACTGGCGTATTGTTAAGATCGCAACAACTAAAGCACAACGTAAATTGTTCTTTAACCTACGCAAGTCGAAAAAGCGTCTGGGTTGGTTCAATAACGGCGAAGTAGAAACCGTTGCTCGTGAATTAGGTGTTGAGCCTTCAGAAGTTCGTGAGATGGAATCCCGTCTGGCGGCCGTCGACTCTACGTTCGATATGCCAACCGACGAAGACGACAGCTCAAACAACTACACAGCACCGATGCTTTATCTAGAAGATAAATCGTCAGATGTTGCTGATAACGTTGAAGCAGCAAACTGGGAAATGCATACCAACAATCGTCTTGGACATGCATTGGCAAGTTTAGATGAGCGTAGTCAGCGTATTGTGCGTTCTCGTTGGTTAGATGACGAGAAAGCGACACTGCAGGATTTGGCTGATGAGTTTGGTGTATCTGCCGAGCGTATTCGTCAGCTAGAAAAGAATGCAATGAAAAAGCTCAAACTGGCCGTTGGTGAGTTCTAACGCTAGCTTCTAAACAAAAGCAAATTTTCATAGAAAGCCGAGATCATGTGATCTCGGCTTTTTTATTTTGGATCGAAAGTCGATAACGTTTGCGATCTAAATTTTATGTGCTACCTGTGCATAACTCTGTGAAGTAATTATTTATCAACTGTTCGAAAGCGGGGAAAAATAAGGCGTTCAGGCGTTTTTCCGGCTGGGGATAGTTAGTAATATACACACAGCTAGATCAAGATCATCACTACATATTGTGGATCAAAAGATCAAAATATACTTTATCAACGCAATCCACAGCTTTATCCACATGTGGTTGTAATGTGTACACTTTTAAATTCCCGGATAATTCTTGTGTCTAAATTTAGCGTTGGATAGGTTACAATGGCAGCATATACCCAAGTGACTTTATGACGCAGAACCTCGGCTACCTTGTGATAATGGCTCAATCGCACGTCACTAGGTTATTTGGGTATATTAATAAGACAATGAGAAAGTAAATGGATCAGTTTCAGCATATCGATGTGCAAGGTGCACAAGCACTGCTCGAGCAGGGCGAAGCAAAACTTGTAGATATCCGTGACCCTCAATCGTTTGCCGTAGCGCATGCAGAGTCAGCCTTTCATTTAACCAACGACTCGATCGTCTCTTTCATGGACGATGTGGAATTCGAGCAGCCGGTACTTGTAATGTGCTACCACGGCATTAGTAGTCAGGGTGCCGCGCAATACCTGGTCAACCAAGGCTTTGAGCAAGTGTACAGCGTCGATGGTGGTTTTGAAGCCTGGCAACGAGCCGAGCTACCGATAGTGAGAAGTTAATGAAGAGATTGGTAACGTTAAATAATCCACGCATGGCACAGGCTTTCATCGATTATATGGCGTCTCGTCATATTGAAATTCAGATGATGCCCGAGGGCCAGGGGCAGTTTGCGCTATGGCTGACGGATAGCCAGCATGAAATCGAAGCAGAGGCAGAGCTGAAACATTTCTTAGCCAATCCTTCCGATTCCAAATACAGCGCAGCTTCGTGGAACGTTGCCGAGACTCGCAAGAGTCAATTTCATTATTCAAGCCCAAGTATCATGAGCATGGTCAAAGCGAAAGCTGGACCTGTGACACTTTTGATAATGACAGTGTGTGTCATTATCTACGGTTTACAGATGATCGGCTTTGGTCGGGGCGTGTTTGCATTGCTGCATTTCCCGGCGTTTGAAGGTCAACAATGGCAATTGTGGCGTTGGTTGAGTCATGCTCTGCTGCACTTCTCTGCAACCCATATCATCTTTAACTTGCTGTGGTGGTGGCAACTGGGTGGCGATATTGAACGTCGCCTGAGTTCCGGAAAACTACTGCAAATTTTTGTTGTTTCTGCAGCCTTGTCGGGCGCGGGGCAATTTTATGTTGAAGGTGCGAATTTTGGTGGGTTGTCTGGTGTTGTATACGCGCTGCTCGGTTATCTGTGGATCTTAGGTTATCGTCGGCCTCACCTAGGATTGACGCTACCAAAACCGATCATCGTGTTTATGTTGGTGTGGTTAGTGCTAGGTTTCGTTCAGCCGTTTATGGCGATTGCCAATACCGCGCACTTGGTGGGACTGATTTCGGGAATGGCGATTGCGCTGTTTGACTCCGGGAAAATGAAGTACCAGCAGAAAGCTTAAGGCATAAATAAGAGATAAAAAAGACCGCCAATAGCGGTCTTTTCGTATCAGTGCAAGTCGCGTTTACTGATAGAGATATTTGGTAAACAGCAAATCCGCAATAACGGTTTTCCCAGTTTCCGGCAGGAGTGTTTCGTTTAACCTTGTTACCAAGGTCTTACGCAAATCTTCCCGACCAGAAAGAGACTTGATGGTATCTTCTGTCTGCTTACCGAGTAACTCGATGATGGCATCGCGAATCAGTGGTTGGTGATGTTCAATGATGGTCAGGTCTTGCTGGCTCATGACCATGATATCGATACGCACCTGAACGTAACCTAACTTTTTTCCTTTAGTGTAAAAGTTGGTGGTTAAGTCTGGTTCCAAAGTGAAGTACGCCAACTGAGGTCCAGCTTGTTCCGTTTCAGCCCAGGTTGGTGTGGAGATAAGCATGGTTAACGCAAAAATAGTTTGGGCTATATAACGTTTGTACATATTTCTAACTTTTCTTTCTCTGGATCGCGATATTCGAATCGCTTCAGTCTTGGTACAATAGACCGTCTATAACAAATAATGAACTTACGGTTTCAGTAAGACGGTAAGTTGTTGCTTTATTCTACGCATAAAGCCTCTAATTGAATACTAGTATGAATCAGCCAACATCACTCTATCTTGCTTCTTTATTGGAAGTAGAGTGGCAAAAGCCCGAAGAATTTGAATTTCCAAATGAATTGTCCAAGCATTGGCTTGAAGAACAAGGGTCTTTGTCACGTCGTTTAAAGCAGCACTGTCAGGCTTTGACAGTGGAATTGCTACAGAATCAAATTGTCACTGCCAAGACACTGAAACAGGATGAAAGTCAGTTATTGTCTGAGCAAGATTGCCTGTTACGAGAGGTCGTTTTGTGTGGTGATGACAGTCCTTGGGTTATAGGACGTACGCTCATTCCATGCACGACACTGGTGGACCAGCAATACGATTTGGCTGAACAAGGGGATATCCCTTTAGGTCTGACCGTTTTTAGTGCGGATAACGTAGAGCGAGACTCACTGCAAATGGGGTGGGCCAACCTGCCTCAAGGACGATTTTTAGCGCGACGTTCAAGGTTGTGGATGAATCACAAACCAATGTTAGTCGCCGAGTTATTCTTATCTCTTTCACCTATTTACGCTAAGGAGAGGGTGTAAATGTCCGCAGAAAAAGCCAAAGCATATTGGCAACTGACGCGAATGGATCGACCAATAGGGTCCTTGCTACTGTTGTGGCCTACTGTTTGGGCACTTGTCATCGCCGCTCAGGGTATGCCTAATTGGGATGTATTGCTTGTGTTTGTACTAGGCGTGTTTCTAATGCGAAGTGCAGGTTGTGTGATTAACGACTTCGCTGATCGTAAAGTCGATGGTCACGTTAAGCGCACCAAACAACGCCCGTTACCGTCGGGCAAAGTCACGGCGAAAGAAGCAATAGGCCTGTTTCTGGTGTTAGCCGTGAGCTCATTCTTATTGGTTTTGACCATGAACCCACTGACGATTCAACTGTCGTTTGCAGGTGTTGTGTTGGCTTTCATCTACCCATTTATGAAGCGCTACACCCATCTTCCACAATTGTTTTTGGGGCTGGCGTTTAGTTGGGCAATCCCGATGGCGTGGGCAGCACAAACGGGTGAACTGCCTTTGATCGTATGGTTTATCTTTGTGATTAATGCGCTGTGGACCATTGCTTACGACACCCAATATGCCATGGTTGACCGTGATGATGATTTGAAAATTGGTATCAAATCGACCGCGATTCTGTTTGGTCGCCATGACAAGTTAATTATTGGTATTTTACAGCTCATTACCTTAGCGATGCTGGTTGGACTAGGGCAGTATTACCAGTTAGGGCAGAGCTACTACTGGACGATTCTGATTGCCGCTTCACTGTTTGTTTATCAGCAGCATTTGATTCGCCACCGAGAACGCGATCTATGCTTTAGAGCATTTCTCAACAATAACTATGTCGGTATGGTTATCGCCGTCGGTTTATTAGTGGCGTTTTGGTAATAATTCGAAAATTGAAAAGGCATCCGATTGGATGCCTTTTTTGTTTGTGCTTTTTGTTATGACTGAAGCTGGTGAATACTTTCTTCTATCGTTAGCTTCACTTCTGGATAAAGCAGAGTAAATAACAGTTTGGCAAATTGCTGCGTATTTTCTGTATCGCAGTTGCCATCATTGTCTAGGTACGCTTGTTGCTTCAGGGTATTGAACATCGCGCTAAATACACCTTTATCAAAGAACTCCGGCGCGTTAATGCCATGCAGTCGACCCAGACGCTGAGCGATGTCCTGACTTTTCTGCTCTAAGTCTGATTTCCCTAACTCTGGGTACGCCACCAACAAGTTCGTTGCGATGGAGTAGCGCTGCAATGTCTCAGTAATTGTGCGACCCAGTAGAACCAGTGACTGGTTGTTGGACTGATTGATTTCCAGCTTATTGCCATCAAGACAGATCATCTTTTGCTCGACAAATTCGTTAAGAATTTTCTCGACCAGATCATTCAAATCCTCTTCTTGATAGCTTAAGAACAGCTCTTTTTTCAGGAATGGGTAGATTAGCGCAACGTTCTGCTGAACGCTTTCCACCGTGACGTTGCGCTGACGAATAATCATCTGAGCGATAAGTGACGGAAGCGCAAACAAGTGAATGATGTTATTGCGGTAGTAAGTCATCAGAATCGACTGGTTGCGATCCAGTGAAATGATATCGCCCATGCTGTCTGTTTCAATCACAAACTTATCAAGTGAGATTGCGTGATCAACCAACTCTTCTGCGCTTTCGCTTGGAATGGTAGAGGTGCTTGAGTACGGGTTGTTCTTGAGTAGCTTCAGGTAACATTCAATCTGACTGATTAGAGAGTCACGAGATAACGCGCGCTGACGAGAAGCAAGCAAGGCAGTCGCGCAGAGTGTCAGTGCATTAGCCGCAGCTGCATCGTTAATGTGCGTCATCATCTTGTTGGCCAGCCCGTTCACCACCGGATTCATCCATTGTGGTTTGCTGCTACCCATCGGGTCTATATCTTTAGTCCACTCCGGAGCATGCTCGTTAAGGTATTGGTTAAGCTGAATTGGCTCACCAAAGTTGACGTAGCCCAAACCAAAGTTGCGCAGCTTACGCAGAGTGCGCAGTACCAAACCGGCATTTTCTTTCTCTTTACGCTTACCGCGAAGTTCTTTGGCGTAAGTACTTACTTCCATTACATGCTCGTAGCCAATGTAAACCGGCACCAAAGTAACTGGACGGTTTAGACCACGTAGCATGGCCTGAATCGTCATCGCCAGCATACCTGTTTTGGCTTGCAGTAATCGCCCAGTACGCGAGCGACCGCCTTCGCTAAAGTATTCAACTGAGTAGCCTTTCGCGAAAAGCTCGGCCAGATACTCGCGGAAAATCGTCGAGTACAGTTTATTGCCTTTAAAGCTGCGGCGGATAAAGAATGCACCACCACGGCGGAAAATAGGACCAGCCGGAAAGAAATTCAGGTTAATACCGGCAGCAATATGTGGTGGAACCATGCCTTCGTTGTACAGCACGTACGAAAGCAGTAGGTAGTCCATGTGGCTACGGTGACATGGAACGTATACGATCTCGTGACCATCTTGTGCTAAACGGCGTACTGTAGAGGCATTATTGATATGCAGACCCTGATACAGCTTATTCCAAAGCCAGCCGAGAATGCGGTCACCTCTTTTCACCAAGCCATAAGAAAAGTTCGCGGCAATTTCATCCATGATGTCGTGGGCTTCTTTGCGCGCTTTTTCAATCGAGATATTTTTGCTCTTAGCTTCATCAGCGATGGCTTGCTCAATCGCAGGTGATTTCATTAAACGCGCAAACAATACCTGACGTTGGGGTAGGTTAGGACCCGATGCTGCCAGCTTTTGGCGAGAGAAGTGGATACGAGCCACTCGCGCGAGCTTGTGAGCAATCGCACTGTCAGTGCCATGAGAATCTGCCATGTAGCGCAGCGATACCACTGGGCTAAAACGCACTAAACAGTCACGGCCAGATGCCATCACCGCTTTGGCTTTTTGTGGACCATTCATTGGCTGAAGGTACGGTTTACTATTCTCTTCTTTACCTGGTTTGCGTCCCCACAGCACGGTCGCTGGGATCATTTGTACATCTAGTTCGCTGTCCAGTTTGTGTAGCTCTAATAACTCACGAAAGAGAGAGTCAGATTCTGTTGGTACGTCATTGTCATTTCCCATCACGGTTGGACGAGCAGCAATAAATACGTAACGGTTGAGAGTTTTGCCATTAATTTCCAATGGACTGAGCGGGTCTGGCAGACCAAGGCTCATGGCTTGTTTTTGCAGTGTCAGCAAATCCACGTTCGAACGGAACGGTAAGGCATACACAATCGGTTTAGCCAGATCGATATCAAGATCGTCAATAGGGTTCGATGGGATTGTGGTGCCCTTTACCAGTACCGATAAAGGTAGTTTTAGTATTGAACGTGAAAATGATTGTCCAGAAGACATAAAGTTCACAGCCTCGATAGGTATTCAAACAGGCCCTAGCTTATTTCTGTGTCCGCATGGCCCATCTTGAGAGAAAATGAGTACGGCAATAGAAATAAGCCTAGGCGATAAAATTTAAGCGCAGCAAGGATAACAGAAACTGGTCGAACCTTTTAATTTTATTGAGCATGAATTAGTCAAACACCCGAGCTGTTTCTTCCACTTGATTCACTTTAAGCGAGCTGTTTTAAACGTTTATGACGAAAAGGATGCTGCGCAACTTAAGTAAGCCAAGCAAATAAATTAAAAAACAACCAATTGGGTTTCCATTTAACCATTTACTGGATATACTCACAGTTAACTGTATAAAAAGACAGGTGAGACATGAAGCCGTTAACGCCACGCCAACAACAAGTCTTCGATTTGATTAAAAGTAAAATCGATGACACCGGAATGCCACCAACCCGTGCAGAGATTGCGCGTGAGCTTGGCTTCCGCTCTGCAAATGCTGCAGAGGAACACCTAAAAGCACTTGCTCGTAAGCAAGCGATTGAAATTATTCCGGGTGCATCTCGAGGGATTCGTATCCTGCTTGAAGATGCTGCAAATGATGATCAGGGCTTGCCTCTGATTGGTCAGGTGGCAGCGGGTGAGCCGATTCTGGCTCAAGAGCATGTGGAAGCCCACTACCAAGTTGATCCTGCGATGTTTAAACCGCAAGCGGATTTCTTACTTCGCGTAAACGGCGAAAGTATGAAAGACATCGGTATTATGGATGGTGACTTACTTGCTGTGCATAAAACGCAAGACGTACGTGACGGTCAAGTTGTCGTTGCTCGTGTGGACGACGATGTGACAGTGAAGCGTCTGGAGCGTAAAGGTTCTACCGTATTGCTGCATGCAGAGAATGAAGAGTTTGCACCTATCCAGGTGGATCTGACTTCTCAGCACCTGACGATTGAAGGTCTAGCCGTCGGTATTATTCGCAATACTGACTGGATGTAAGCTCAAGCTTTGAAACAACAGTCCAGCTTTACTGGGCTGTTGTTTATTACGCTTTTTAATTTCCCCACCCTCATTTCACACTTCCTATCTTTTGATATGCATCCATGCTTGATAATGTAATTGATATTCATTATCATTTATTTCTGTATCCATTACTTTCATTGGCGCAGGAAATGCCATGTCTCAGTCTAAACATCAAGTTCCTAACCATTTATTAAAACCTTTGTTGTTACGCAGTCGTGAAAGTATGGTCGACAATGGCTTAGTGTATGACCCTATTGCAGCCAAAGCCTGTTTAAACTGCCAAATGGCGCCTGATTGTCTTGGCGGAGATGTGGCGCAAAAGCAGTTATTGCATGTAACATTAACTCAACTGTGTGACCAACAGGTCAATCAATTCCTGCAGCAATATCCTGATGCGTGGGTGATTAATGTCGGCGCAGGTCTCGATACGCGTTTTTACCGTCTGGATAACGGACGTTGTCATTGGGTCGAGCTGGATGTTACGGAGAATCTGGTTTGGCGACAGCGACTTTTCCATAAAAACGAACGTTATAAAAATCATATCGGCAGCGTAGAAGAAATGTCATGGCTGGACTCTCTGAATATTCCAGACAAATCACCAGTTCTGGTTGTTTGTGAAATGGCACTTTTGGATTGCTCAGAATCACAGGTTGCCGGTTTTATTCAAACGTTGGGGCGACACTTTGTGTCTGCTGAAGTGTGTATGGTTCTGGCTGGGGATCTCACTGAAAGTAAATGGGGACAGAAGCTGGGCTCTGATTGTTATGCGCATGGCTTTGAAGCACCATCAGAACAATTTCTGCAATGGCTGCCTTGGGCTGAATGGGTCAAAGTCTTTTCACCATTTGATCGTTTTTGCTCTCGCTGGAAGGCTTGGCAACGCTGGCTCAATAAGATCCCTGTACTTAAATACCGTCTGACACCTGTCCTCGTTCATATTAAGTGGTGATTGGCTAGCTTCACATTGCTCAGGTACACTCGTTAATCCAGTTAAAGAGGTGCTTGTGACAAACTCTATTTTCTCTCCTTTATCTAATCCTCAGGTGCACCGTCAGGTCTTGGCACTTGCGATTCCAATGGTGCTGTCGAACATTACCGTTCCTTTGCTTGGTCTGGTTGATGCCGCGGTGATTGGCCATCTTGAACATGCTTGGTATCTGGGCGGTGTCGCCTTAGGCAGCACGATGATCAGTGTGACTTTTTGGCTGATCGGTTTTTTGCGTATGTCGACAACAGGGTTAGCCGCGCAATCTTACGGAAGTGATGATCACAAACAACTTGCTTTAGTTTTCCTGCAAGGCGCTTTGATGGCGTTGCTGTTCGCAGTGCTGTTTTTAGTTGCACACAGTTCTATTGCTGACCTTATCTTTAGCTGGAGTGATGCCAGTGAGGAAGTGAAACACTATGGTATGCAGTATTTCTCTGTCCGTGTCTGGAGTGCGCCTGCGGCGTTAATGAATTTCGTGTTGTTGGCTTGGTTACTTGGCACACAAAATTCCAAGGCACCGATGTGGATGGTGATCATTACTAACCTTACTAATATCGCATTGGATGTCTTGTTTGTGATTGGGTTAGGCTGGAAAGTCGAAGGGGCGGCTTTAGCCTCAGTGATCGCAGACTACTCAGGCATGGCATTTGGCTTAGTTTGTGTTTGGAAAACATGGCAAGAGCGACAGTTACCTTCACCTAAGCGCCTCCTTGCGGACACGCAGAATGGGATAGGTCGGTTTATAAAACTTAATCGAGATATCTTTTTACGCTCTTTGTGTTTACAGGCGGCATTTAGCTTTATGACCTTTCAGGGGGCGAGCTTTGGTGATGATGTGGTGGCTGCGAATGCTGTGCTGATGAGTTTTTTGATGATCATTTCTTACGGCATGGACGGTTTTGCTTATGCCATGGAAGCCATGGTGGGTAAAGCCATTGGGGCGAAAGACAGGCAGCAACTGAGCGTATCGCTTATTGGGACATTCTTTTGGAGCCTGGTTATCTGTTTGGGCTTAACGGCAGTCTTCTCTTTAGCAGGATCGACCCTGATCGCCATGATCACCTCAATAGAAGAGGTACAGCAGCAGGCGGCGACTTATCTGCCATGGCTGGTGGTGATGCCACTGGCTTCGATGTGGTGCTTTCTCTTGGATGGAATTTTTGTCGGAGCTACTAAAGGTAAAGACATGCGTAACAGTATGTTTGTTGCGACCAGCAGCTTCTTTGTTGTCTTTTACTTATTTTCGGGATGGGAAAATCACGCGCTTTGGCTGGCGATGACCAGTTTTATGCTGATGCGCGGCATCGGGCTTGGCGTGATTTTACTTTATCAATGGCGCAAGGGAACCTTTCTCGCTTGACGGCTACCACAAACAAAAACAGCAGGCGGAGTGCCTGCTGTTTTACGTTTTAGGGGGCTGCCCTCATTAGAACAGTCGGTTCAAACCATTCAATGCTGCCACGCGGTACGCTTCGGCCATGGTTGGGTAGTTGAACGTTGTGTTAACGAAGTACTCGATGGTATTCGCTTCCCCTTTTTGTTCCATGATGGCTTGTCCGATGTGGATGATTTCCGCAGCACGTTGACCAAAACAGTGGATGCCCAGAATCTCTTTGGTTTCGCGGTGGAACAAAATCTTCAAACTGCCAATGTCTTTTCCTGCGATCTGTGCGCGCGCCAGATGTTTGAAGGAAGATCGACCCACCTCATAAGGCACTTTCGCTGCCGTCAGTTCTTGCTCTGTTCTACCAACAGAACTGATTTCCGGAATGGTGTAGATGCCGGTTGGGATATCTTCAATCAGATAGTTATCCGCTTGTCCTTTGGTGATGGCTTGCGCCACAAAGCGCCCTTGATCGTAGGCGGCACTTGCCAGGCTAGGGTAACCAATCACATCACCGACTGCGTAAATGTGCTCCACTACGGTTTGATAGTTACGATTCACTTTCAATTGTCCGCGCGAGTCCGCTTCCAGACCAACCGCACCAAGGTTGAGTTTATCCGTGTTACCTGTTCGGCCGTTGGCGTACAGCAGGCAATCCGCAAACATCTTTTTGCCGGACTCTAAATGGATAATCACACCGTCTTCTGTACCTTCAATTTTTTCGTAAGTTTCATCATTACGAATCACCACACCACTGTTCCAGAAGTGGTATGACAGCGCATCAGAGACTTCGTTGTCCAAGAAAGATAACAAACGGTCACGGGTGTTAATCAAGTCAGTTTTCACCCCAAGCCCGCGAAAGATAGACGCATACTCACAGCCAATGACACCTGCACCATAGATAATGATATGACGAGGGTCATGCTTCAGGCTTAGGATGGAGTCACTGTCGTAAATGCGTTCGTGTAGGAAGTCGACATCATCTGGCTGGTATGGGCGAGAGCCTGTCGCAATGACAAATTTATCTGCTGAGTAGACTTCTTCAGTGCCATCACTTTGCATAACCGCGACAGAGTAATCATCGATGAAACGTGCGGTTCCGAAGAGCAGGGTACATTGGTTACGGTCGTAGAACCCCTGACGCAGGCGCGTTTGTTTGTCGATGACCGACTTCGCATGGCCTAAAATGTCAGAAAATGTTGCATGTAAACTGGTGCTATTGCGGCAGAATAGCGGGTTGCTATTAAATTCGATGATTCGGCTAACCGCATGACGCAGTGCTTTTGATGGTATGGTTCCCCAGTGCGTACAGCCGCCACCAACGCTGCTCTCTTTCTCAATGATGGCTACATTCAGTCCCGCTTTGGTTAATCCCATTGCAGCCCCTTCTCCGCCAGGGCCACTACCAATTACGATCACGTCAAAGTGATTTACATGCGCCATGATGTATTTCCTTGTTATATTTGCTTAACATTGCCTTAGCGCAATTTTAACTCATTTGCTCTATACGTACACGTAATGGCTGCGAGAGAGTGGAAGTGATCACGCAGAAACGACCAAAAGCACGAATTGGTATGTTGGATGTCTATAAATTGCATTGAGAATATTGCATTCAGACGGTTGCCAATAGTAACGTTTGCGCGGTTAACGCTGGCAAAGGCAACATATCTTTCTCCGTAGGGGGTAATTGCGTTATATTGAAGCTCTTGTACCCTACATAAAAAGAGCAAGTTAAGAATGAAATCGATGGGCATCCGCGCGCAACAAAAAGAGAAGACACGTCGATCATTGATCGACGCGGCATTTAGTCAATTAAGTGCGGATCGCAGCTTTTCCAGTCTCAGCTTGCGAGAAGTTGCCCGAGAGGCAGGAATTGCACCTACTTCTTTCTATCGCCACTTTAAAGACATGGATGAACTAGGCTTAACCATGGTCGATGAAGGGGGGTTACTGTTACGTCAGTTGATGCGTCAGGCGCGTCAACGTATCGTAAAAGAAGGAAGTGTGATTCGAACTTCGGTTGAAACATTTATGGAATTCATTGAAAGTAGCCCTAACGTATTTCGTTTGTTACTGCGTGAACGTTCAGGAACTTCTTCTGAATTCCGTACCGCTGTTGCTCGAGAAATTCAGCATTTTGCGGCAGAATTAACCGAGTACTTGATGAGCACCGGCGTGACCAGAGAAGAGGCGTATACTCAAGCAGAGGCGTCGGTTACTTTGGTCTTCAGCTCGGGTGCTGAAGCTTTAGATTTAGATCGCCGTGAGCGCGATGAACTCGCGGAACGATTGATTATGCAATTGCGAATGATAGCCAAAGGGGCTTATTGGTATCGCAAAGAACGTGAACGTAACCGATTAAAAGGCAGGATAGAATAATGTCGAATGGAAATAAATCTGAAAAGAAAACGCTGATTTTAGCGTTGGTTGCAGGTGTGTGTGGTGATGCTTTGTTGTCATGGTTGACGATGAGCGAAGTCTCTTTCTCAATTTTCCCGTTGATCGCTCTTGTACTAGCAGTACAGGCGCTGTACCAAGAATACTTGAGCAACCCGGTATCGGAAGATATCCCATTGGTTGGTCTGGCATGTTTCTTCGTCGGGGCGTTTGGTCACTCTGCGTTTATCAAAGCGCAATACCCAGAAGCAGGTTCAAACTTCTTCGCTATTATGGTTTCTATGATCCTTCTAGTGTGGATCGGTAAGAAGCTTGGCTTTATGGAAAGCAAAAGCAAAACTTCAGCGGAATAACGCCGCAAGGTTAAATAAAAAAGCGAGCTATTGAGCTCGCTTTTTTTATACCTGCTTTACGCTTACTTGCGTTCCAGGAATACACCCGCTTCCATGTGGTGGGTGTATGGGAACTGATCGAACAGAGCAAAACGTGTGACTTTGTGTGTTTCGCTCAAAATGTCCAAGTTCTCTTTCAGGGTGTCAGGATTACAAGAGATGTACATGATACGCTCGTAACCTTGCACCATCTTACAGGTGTCCACATCCATACCTGAACGTGGTGGATCCACAAAAATTGTGTTGCAGTTGTAGCTCTTCAAATCCACGCCAGCATCTTGCAAGCGGCGGAACTCACGTTTACCTTCGATCGCCTGAGTAAACTCTTCTGCTGAAAGACGCAGGATTTGTACGTTATCAATCTCATTCGCTGCGATATTGTATTGAGCAGATACCACAGAAGGCTTCGCCAGTTCGGTTGCCAAAACGCGGTCAAAGTTTTGTGCCAATGCCAGCGAGAAATTACCGTTACCACAGTAAAGCTCTAACAGGTCACCAGTGCTGTCTTGAGTACAGTCTACTGCCCATTCCAGCATCTTCTCTGCTACTTTACCGTTTGGTTGTGTAAAGCTGTTTTCTACTTGTTGGTAAATGTACGACTGACCATTCACATCTAGTTTCTCGATGACATAATCTTGGTCGAGGACGATTTTCATCTTGCGTGCGCGGCCGATGATGTTGAGGTTGAAACCTTCATCATTCAGACGCTGCTTCATTGCTTTCGCGTTTTCAATCCACTCATCATCCAACTGGCGATGGTAAAGCAGAGAAACCAGAATCTCACCGCTCAGTGTAGACAGAAAGTCCACTTGGAATAATTTACGACGCAGAGAGTCGTTGTCTTTCATCGCTTCAATCAGTAGCGGCATCAAATCATTGATAAGACGGCTTGCTGCAGGGAACTGGTCAACGCGGTATTTCTCACGAGTTTCCTGATTGAACATGATGTAGTAAAGGTCTTCACCTTCATGCCAAACACGGAACTCAGCACGCATACGGTAGTGCTGCTCTGGTGATTCAAACACTTCCAGCTCTGGCACGTTGTATGGCGAGAACATATCAGTGAGACGTTCAACTTTTTCCGCCAGTTGTTCTTGGTAGTGTTGTGGGTTTACATCAAGAGTAGCCATGATCTTACCTTTTATGGTGCATTCAATTTAAGAGCGCAGATTTTATTCAATCTCAACAGTATGTCCAGTTTTGTACTTGAATTGATCTAAAGATAGTGTGTACAGGTTAAGTAGAAAGCGCAATTAATCAAAACGTTACAATTTATAGGGGTAATATTGGCTGGACAAATAATCCATAGCTGAATAATATCAGCCTCAAGCTGGTGCTATCTAGCAATCTAGATGGCTGAAATGGGAATCTGGTGGAACTCCAGAACTGACGCGCAGCGGTAAAAGAGAACGAAAGCTTATTAAGACACTGCATTGGTTGATGTGGGAAGTCGAGCGAGTAGGTGGGGTAAAAGCCAGGCTCTTAAGTCCGAATACCTGCCAGCAACTGAGCCACAGCACTGGTCTGCCATTAAATGGCAGGGCTCGGAAGGAATTACGCGATTTAGGACAATATAATGAAAAAATCCGCATTGGCGATCACTCTGGCATCGCTGCTTTCACCTGTCTCTTATCTACAGGCCCAAGAAACCTCCGCTGACGAAACGCTCGTTGTTACCGCTAACCGATTTGAACAAGCTGAAAGCAATACGCTTGCTGATGTGGAAGTTGTGACTCGAGAAGATATCGACCGTATTCAAGCTAAGACTCTACCGGATGTATTGCGTCGACTTACTGGTATTCAGGTTACGCAAAATGGTGGCCGTGGTCAGTTAGCTTCGCTATTTGTGCGTGGCACAAGTTCAGACCAAGTTTTGGTGCTGGTCGATGGTGTACGTTTTGCTCGTGCAGCAAAAGGTGCGGTTGATTTCAACCAGATCCCACTGACTTATGTTCAGCGCATTGAGTATGTTCGCGGCGCTCGTGCGTCTCTGTACGGTTCTGAAGCGATTGGTGGTGTTATCAATATCATTACCGTGGCTCGCGCGGAAGATGAAAGCACCAAGTTGAGCGCAGGTCTGGGTAGCCTTGATTATCAGGAGCTGAGTATCGCATCGGGTATCAAAGTCGGTGACAATGGTCAGTTGAATCTTGCACTGGGAACTGAAAGTGATGACGGCTACAACGTTCGCCCGGTTACAGGCATCAACGATGGTGACCGTCATGGCTTTGAAACCAAGAATGGTCTGATTGGCTACGTGCATAATTTTGATAAGCAGTGGTCAGCATTTGGTAACTTCCGTGCATACGAGAACGTTTACCAGTACGACAGCAGCTATGGCAGTCGCGCCTACTACGAAGCAGAGAAAGATGATTTCTCGGCAACGATTGGCGGCAAATACCAATCTGACAATCTGATGTCTGAGTTACAAGTGACGGCACAGAAGCAAAAGTCATGGAATTACCAACAGTCGGCAGGTAAGCACTCAGGTACAGAAGACGAGCTAGAACAGCAAAATGTGCAGTGGACCAACAGCTACCTTCTAAACAACAATACAACGTTTGCTGGTGGTATTGATTGGCGTGACGAGTCTTACGTTGATAAGAACGCAAACAAAACGTTCGATCGCACCAATGGCGCGTTATTTGGTATCGCGACCGCAACGATTGATAACGCTATGCTCGAAGGCAGTGCCCGTATCGATGATAACGAAGAGTACGGCAGTGAGTTTACTTACAGTCTGGCTGCGGGTTACCAGTTCGTCCCAGAGTTTGGCGCTAAAGCCTCTTTTGGTACTGCATTTAAAGCTCCGAACCTTTATCAGCAATACGACCCAACTTACGGTGAAAAAGATCTTAAGCCAGAAGAGTCGGATGCATGGGAAATCAGCTTTAGTGGTGATATTCAGGGCGTTTTCTGGTCACTGACAGGTTACGACTACAAGATCACCAATCTTATCGACTACCATCCGACGACATACAAGTACCTGAATGTTGACGGTGAAACACACATTCAAGGTGTTGAATTAGTTGCCGAGTTTGAAACTGGTATTGTACAGCATCAAGTGAGCGCTGATTACAAAGATGCCGAAGATGACAATGGCGATCAGCTGCAACGCCGTGCCAAAGAAATGTACAAGTGGGACGCGATTGTAAACTTTGACAAGGTTGATTGGTCAATTAGCTATCTATACGTAGGTAAGCGCCCAGATGTTGATTACAGCACTTGGCCATCTCAAGACGTATACATGCCTTCTTACTCACTGGTAGATACAGCAGTTACTTACTACCCTAATGAGTCAACCACGGTTAGTGCTCGTATCGATAACTTGTTTGATGAAGAGTATGAAATGGCGTTGGGTTATCCTGCGGCAGAGCGTGCTTACTACGTAAACATCGGTTACCAATTCTAACCTTAGTTATGAATGAAAGCCGCCTTCGGGCGGTTTTTTCTTTTCAAGAATCGTATGGAGGCATCATGAGCAAGCCGAAACGAGTTGTGATCAGTTGGTCGAGTGGTAAAGATTCCACTTTGACGTTAGAAAGATTGCAAGAAGACCCAAATTACGAAGTGGTTGGACTCTACACAACTTATGTTGACGACGAAGTTCCCTTTCAGGCGACACCTCTTGAAGTTGTGCAGATGCAGGCTGACTTACTTGGCCTTCCATTGATCACCATTGAGTTGCCTGCCGTCTTCCCAAGTAATGACATCTACCAATCTACGATTGTCACAGCATTGGCTGAGAGTGAGTTAAATATACAAGCTGTCGCTTTTGGTGACATGTTCTGCAATGGTATCGCTGATTATCGACGTAGCTATATAGAACCTGCTGGCTGGGAATGTGTATTCCCTCTATTAGGGGAGAGCAGCAAAGCGCTGGCGATGGAAATCATTGATCGCGGTATTCAAACGATGCTTATCACCACTGATGGAGAAGTCTTGTCATCAGATTGGTGCGGGCGTTGGTATGACAAACCGCTGGTTGATTCGCTACCAAGTCATATTGACCCTTGTGGAGAAAATGGCGAGTTTCATACCTTGGTTACATCTGCCCCTTCATTTCAAGGCTATATAGAACTGGTTAAGCGAGAGGTCGAGACTGAGGAGAGGTTTAGTCATCAAAGATACAGTGCCAAAGCATTGCCAAAACAAATCTAGCCAGTATGATCGCAGCGTTTATATTGCTTAGGTAAGACTCGTGCGAGTAGCGAATAAGAAAAAGGTTCTGGTGTTTGACTCCGGTGTCGGAGGGCTTTCTGTATTTAAAGAAATCCATCGTCTATTGCCGCAAATGGACTACCTATATCTATTCGACAATCAGGCATACCCATACGGAGAGCTTGAACAAAGCGTTCTCATTTCTCGTGTGAACCAACTGGTATCCGCGCTAGTGGAAGAGTATCAGGTCGATATTGTTGTCATCGCGTGTAACACCGCAAGTACGATAGTGCTCCCGTCACTACGTGCAAAGCTAGCGATTCCTGTTGTTGGAGTTGTCCCTGCTATTAAGCCGGCGTCATTACTTGCTTCTAAAGGCGTGGGATTGATCGCGACGCCAGCCACAGTTACTCGACAATATACCCACAAATTGATTCGTGATTATGCTCAGGGAAAACCAGTAGAGTTATTGGGCTCTACCCGCCTGGTCGATATAGCGGAAGAAAAGCTGCGAGGGAAAGAGGCTTGCATTGAAGAACTAAAAGACATCTTGGAACCTATCCGCAATAAAGTGGATGTCGCTGTATTAGGTTGCACTCACTTTCCACTTCTTAAAGAAGAAATTCACCAGGCACTGGATGGTGAGGTCACATTAGTTGACTCAGGAAAAGCGATAGCACGTCGAGTAAAGACGTTATTAGATAGTGAGCAGTGTAAGGAAACCACAGAAGAGGGGACTAAACGAATTTTTGCCAGTGCACCTCCTTGGCAAGAAGATGCACTGAATGTGTGTCTGGCGAAGCTAGGTTTTACTCCTGTTCAAATTTATCGCCTTCCGGGTGTTTCGGATCGTTAGCGATACGCACTTTAAGTGTACGATCCATATATAGCTTTTCATTTAACTTGGCGATGGCTGGTTCAGCATCTGCAGCGGCCATCACAACAAATCCAAATCCTCTTCTTTTACCAGTACGTTTATCTTTCATTAATCGCACGGCATAGACTTGTCCATATTCCGCAAATAAATCGCGAACATGACTTTCATTTGCCTTATAAGGCAGATTTCCGACATACAAGGTTTTGGTTGATGGGTCAGAGTCGGTTGATTGATCAATTGGTGTCTGGCTAGAAAATGAAAACAGAAAAGCAGTAGCGACAACACCGATAAGAAAGCTCAGTACGGGTGAAACGGCGAATTGAGAGAAGATGACTCCCCCAATGACGGCCAACCCGGCACATAAAATCAGATTTTTTTTAGACGTCATTTTGATTACTACACATAGGTGATAAAGAGATTGTTTGCCTATTAACATAATAGACACATGAATCTTACGTATATGGTTGGTGTTTTTCCAACCAATTGCTGTGATATGTCTCAAATGTGACGAAGAAATATGCGAATTTCGCCATTTTGATTAATAACTGACCGCTTAAATCTTTTTTTTAAAAAAAGAGTTGCGCTCTTCAAACATCTCCCTATAATGCCGCCTCACCGACACGGAGTGAGACGAGAGTCACACAGCGAGTTGGAAAGAGAAGAAAAAGAAATTTGAAAAATTTCTTGACTCTCAAACCGGGCAGCGTAAGATAAGCACCCCTGACAACGAGACGCGAAAGCGGCAAGTTAAGTCAGAAAAGCTCTTTAACAATATAGACCTATCAATCTGTGTGGGCACTCGTTGATGATAATCCAATTAGATACCTCGGTATCAAATTAGGTTTCAATGATACGAAGTGACCATTGAATCTTCGGATTCAGCACAGTCAATTCAAACATTACTTTATG
>NZ_JAZDWA010000012.1:0-68510 GCF_036350715.1 Vibrio sp. YYF0003 | reverse complement strand
GAGCGACACACGAGGTTCGAACTCGTGACCTCAACCTTGGCAAGGTTGCGCTCTACCAACTGAGCTAGTGTCGCATTCACAACGTTTCCGTTGTTCAGGGCTGCGAATTATAAGAGCATTTTTTTGTGATGCAAGTCCTTCCTTCAAAAAAACTTTAAATTTTTACTGAATGATGAAAAAGCAAGCAAAACAACCATGAATGACAACTATTTAGATCGCAGCCTTAACAATTAAATCTTAAAGATTGTCTCGCGATAGTACTTCAGTTCAGCAATAGACTCACGAATGTCATCTAAAGCCAAATGTGTACCTTGTTTAGAAAAACCATCCAGCACTTCTGGTTTCCATCGACGAGTAAGCTCTTTCAGCGTGCTGACATCCAAATAACGGTAGTGAAAATATTCTTCCAGCTCTGGCATGTGCTTGTACAAGAAGCGACGATCCTGGCCAATGCTGTTACCACAAATTGGAGAAGCGCCTTTAGGCACCCACTGCTCTAGGAAAGCAATAGTTTGAGCAACCGCATCTTGTTCAGTCACTTTGCTGTTGCGAACACGCTCAACCAAGCCACTTGCGGTATGGGTATTGGTGCACCAGTCATCCATCTTAGCCAATTCTTCTTCCGGCTGATGAACTGCAAGTACCGGCCCTTCTGCCAGAATATTTAATTCGCTATCGGTGACAATAGAAGCAATTTCTATGATTTTGTGCGTTTCAGGATCGAGCCCCGTCATCTCTAAATCAACCCATATCAGGTTTTGATCGCTAAAGGACATGGTTACGCCGCCTATTTGTTTATCGATAAAAAAGGTACTATACCTCAAAATACTTGAAACACGATACTCACTAACTTGAGCCGAGAGCGAGCTCAATAGCTTGAGTTAACTCATATTAAGTACAAAATTGTGGCTAAAAAGAAAAAGTTAACCAAAGGTCAGGTACGACGCGTTCGTAACAACCAACAGAAACGTTTGAAGAAACAAGAAGAGTCCATCCAATGGGATGAGAACATGCTAGGCGCGAGTAAACAGGGCTTAGTGATCACCCGTTTTGGCCAACATGCTGATATTGAAGATTTAGAAACGGGTCAGGTCCAACGCTGTAACCTTCGTCGCGGTGTTGAATCTCTGGTTTCTGGAGACCGAGTACTGTGGCGCGAAGGTCTCGAGTCGATGGCTGGAATATCTGGTGTGGTGGAAGCGGTTGAACCTCGTACTTCAATGCTGACTCGACCGGACTACTACGATGGCCTCAAACCCGTCGCGGCGAACATCGACCAAATGGTGATTGTCTCTTCTGTTTTGCCAGAGCTTTCGCTCAATATCATCGACCGCTACTTAGTGGCTGCAGAAACACTCAGCATTGCGCCTTTACTCGTTCTGAACAAAGTCGATCTGCTTGAAGATGACGATCGTGCGACGTATGAAGAATGGCTAAAAGAATATGAGCGCATCGGCTATAAGGTACTGTTTGTCAGTAAGAAATCTGGTGAAGGCATTAAGGAACTGGAAGCTCAGTTACGCGATCGTATTAACATCTTCGTCGGCCAGTCAGGTGTGGGCAAATCCAGCCTGGTAAACGCCCTGATGCCCGAACTTGAGCAAGAAGTGGAAGAAGGCGAAATTTCTGAAAACTCAGGATTAGGTCAACATACGACAACGGCCGCACGTCTTTACCACATCCCAACAGGTGGCGATTTGATTGACTCCCCGGGGGTTCGTGAGTTTGGTCTGTGGCACTTAGAAGCAGAAGAAGTCACGAAAGCGTTCGTCGAGTTCCGTCCATATCTTGGTGGCTGCAAATTCCGAGACTGTAAACACAATGATGATCCTGGTTGTATTCTGCGTGAAGCCGTGGAGAAAGGCGAAGTCAGTGAAGTTCGATTTGAGAACTACCATCGTATTCTCGAAAGCATGGGCGAGAATAAGGCAAACCGTCAATATTCTCGCAGCAAGAAAGCGGATCTGTAACCGAATTGTCGCCGCAACTGTGTAATAATTCTTCACCGAATACTGACAAGCCAATTAAATTTCAGTAACATCACGCGCCCTAACGTGCGTATCTAACAGAAGTATCGGAATTAAAGATGGACAAGATTAAAGTTGGACTGCAGTACTGGATCCCACAACATGGCTTAACTCGCCTGATGGGTAAACTAGCTTCATCAGAAGCTGGCAGTCTGACCACAGCGGTTATTCGCTGGTTTATCAAACAGTACAATGTGAACATGGACGAGGCGAAGCACTCTGACCCTAAGCACTTTAAAACGTTCAACGAGTTTTTTGTTCGTGAACTTAAAGAAGGCGCACGTCCGATTGCTGAAGGCGAAGCGGTGATCACTCACCCTGCAGACGCTTGTGTCAGTCAATTTGGCCCGATCGAAGACGGTCAGTTGATTCAGGCAAAAGGCCACAACTTCTCGGCACAAGAACTGCTTGGCGGTGATGCAAAGCTGGCAGAAGAGTTCCAAGACGGCTCATTTGCAACGCTATACCTGTCACCTCGTGACTACCACCGTGTGCACATGCCGTGCGACGGAACGCTGCGTCAAATGATTTACGTACCGGGCGATCTGTTCTCAGTAAACCCACTGACTGCGGAAAATGTGCCAAACCTATTTGCACGTAATGAGCGCGTCGTTTGTATTTTTGATACCGAGTTTGGCCCAATGGCTCAGGTTCTGGTTGGCGCAACCATCGTAGGCAGCATCGAACAAGTTTGGGCTGGTACGATTACGCCTCCTCGCGGTAATACCGTTTACAAATGGGACTACCCAGCAGAAGGTAACAAAGCAGTTATCCTGAAAAAAGGCGAAGAGATGGGTCGCTTTAAGCTAGGTTCAACCGTTATCAACCTGTTCGCAAAAGATGCCATCACATTCGATGAAAGCATGGAAAATGGTAAGACAACGGTAATGGGCACACCTTACGCTCACAAGCAGTAATTTTCCCTGTAAAAAGCTGATTTCAAAGCCTCCAAATGCGGAGGTTTTTTTATTGATGAAAAACAAAACTCTGTTCGAAATTTAGCCTAACATTTTCAAACTCATACCTGCCTCTAAGTACTTAAAAGCGCAATCAATTATTCTGTGCAATGGAGTGACTATTTAAAGGGGCTACCAATGCCAAAGATGAGTGCGAGTACGCTGGTCAAATTGCTGGTGTGTTTTTTGATTCCGCTTGGCGTCCTAATGATGCCGATCGATGCTATTCCTATTGATGACCTGACTTTAATTCAACATCGTCTACTGGCTATTTTTCTTCTTGCCGCCTTACTTTGGGTACTAGAACCCGTTCCGGTTTTCGCTACCTCGATTCTGATCATCGCACTTGAGCTGATCATGATCTCGGATAAAGGATTGCATCTCTTTCGTGCTCCACCAGCAGGTCACGATCTCGGTGACCTGATCGCCTACACCGATATTTTTTCTGCATTCTCATCGCCGATCATCATTCTCTTCATGGGTGGTTTTGCCCTTGCAATAGCTGCCTCAAAATACGATCTCGACAACAACCTTGCACGTGTTCTGCTCAAACCATTTGGTACACAGCCTAAATTCATCATGCTTGGCCTGATGCTGATCACCGCCGTATTCTCGATGTTTATGTCCAATACCGCGACAACGGTGATGATGCTGGCTCTATTAGGCCCAATTGTGGCTTCTGCCCCTAAGGGTGATTTAGGCATTAAAGCACTGGTGTTATGTATCCCTATCGCGGCAAACACTGGTGGTATCGCAACACCGATTGGTACGCCACCCAATGCGATTGCTCTGCAGTATCTAACCGGTGAAAACACGATAGACTTTCTGACCTGGATGATGATGGGTCTGCCGTTTGTATTAATACAACTCACCATTGCCTGGTTTTTACTGCAAAAGCTTTTCCCCTCTAGCGAGGCGGAAATGAAACTCAAGCTAAATGGTACGTTTAAAAGAAGTTGGCGTGCTTACGTGGTCTACGTAACGTTTGCAATGACCATTCTGCTGTGGATGACAACCAAAGCCCACGGTATGAACACTTATGTCGTCGCCATTATCCCGCTGGCAATCTTCACCTTGACGGGCATCATGGGCAAAGAAGAGCTGAAATTGATTAACTGGGACGTGCTTTGGCTGGTAGCCGGTGGTATTGCGATTGGCATTGCACTGGATAAAACGGGCTTAGCAGAAGCCCTAGCCCACGCAATAGACTACGAGTCACTCTCTCCGTTTGCGGTTGTGATCGCTCTCTCGATTGTCTGCTGGCTAATGGCAAACTTTATGTCGAACACCGCGACAGCGAACTTATTGATGCCAATTGCTGCCGCTATTGGTGCGTCCATGCCGAGTCTGGCTTCTATCGGTGGGCTTCAGGGGCTGTTGGTCGTGGTCGCCTTCTCCGCATCACTCGGTATGATTTTACCTGTCTCGACCCCGCCAAACTCTCTGGCTTACTCGACAGGCTTGATAGAAAGTAAAGACATGGCGAAAGTCGGTCTTATCCTTGGATTGGTCGGCTTGTTTATCGTTTATGGCGCCGTGCTTATTCTCTTTTAGCTCTCAAGCCAGACCATCAGATACAATCGGAAAGCCAATCTTGGTTTTGGAGAAAAAGCAGCTTATCACGCTGCTTTTTCTTTGCCGCTAACTTGTTCTTTTACATCGATACAATTTAATGCATATTAATGCTCCCTCCCGAACCAACAGGACTTTACTCAATCATGGGTTATGAATGGCTGGCACTTTGTGCTGCTTTTTTGTGGGCGATCTCTAGCTTAATTTCCGTCATTCCGGCGCAGCATTTGGGCGCTTTCGCTTATAGCCGTTGGCGTATGGGATGCACGGCAGTCATCCTTACAACCATGGCGTGGATTACTGGCGGCTGGTTAAGTGTGTCGATGGAACACGTCACACCAATGATGGCATCTGGCTTAATTGGTATTTTCATTGGTGATACCGCCCTGTTTGCCTGTATGAACCGTATGGGACCAAGGCAAGCGGGTTTGCTGTTCTCCTGTCACGCCGTATTCTCAACCATCCTTGGCTATTTCCTGTTTAGTGAAAGCATGACCAATACGGAATTGCTCGGCTCAGCGTTGGTTTTTAGTGGCGTCGTCATGGCTATTTTCTTTGGCCGACGCGGGCAAACGAATAACGTTTTAGAAGAGGTCAAAGGCAATATCTGGCTAGGGATAGGATTAGGGCTCACTGCAGCAATGTGTCAGGCGCTTGGTGGCATCATAGCCAAGCCAGTGATGCAAACGAGCGTTGACCCCGTCGCAGCATCGGCGATTCGTATGATCAGCGCTTTTATTGCTCACTGCTTGTTACTGGTAATCGGAGTAAAAGTCGCCAGACCAACACAACATATTACGTGGCGTGTTTTTGGCATTACCGCTCTGAACGGTTTTCTCGCCATGGCGGTTGGTATGACACTGATTCTTTACGCACTTCGCGAGGGGAATGTCGGCATGGTCGCTCTACTGTCTTCCACCACACCAATCATGCTGCTACCACTGCTCTGGATTTATACCAAGCGCAGACCAAACAGATTTGCCTGGCTAGGCGCCGCTCTCGCGGTGATTGGAGCAGGGATTTTGGTCCACTAGAATCCATAGAGCATCAGAAACAAAAAAGCCCGAGATTAACTCGGGCTTTTATCATTCTGTATTTCAGTTAATTACTTAACCAGAATATCACCAGACATTTCTGCAGGGATTTCCAGACCAGCCAGAGAAAGCATGGTTGGCGCTAGATCAGACAGTTTACCGCCTTCTTTAAACTCAACCGCTTTGTCACCTACGTAGATTAGAGGTACTGGTAGGTTTGTGTGCGCAGTGTGAGTACCGCCAGTTTCTGGGTCAACCATCATTTCTGCGTTACCGTGGTCAGCAGTGATAAGTAGCTGGCCGCCCGCTTCTTTGATAGCTTCAACGACTTTGCCCACGCTTTCGTCTAGCGCTTCGATCGCTTTTTCAGCCGCTTCGTAAACACCAGTGTGACCAACCATGTCTGCGTTCGGGTAGTTACAGATGATAGTATCGTACTTACCAGATTTAATAGCCGCTACCAGCTTCTCAGTTAGCTCTGGAGAGCTCATTTCTGGTTGAAGGTCGTAAGTTGCAACTTTTGGAGAAGCAACAAGTTGACGCTCTTCACCATCAAATTCGCTTTCAACACCGCCGTTGAAGAAGAAAGTCACGTGCGCGTATTTCTCTGTTTCAGAGATACGTAGCTGAGTTTGACCTTGCTTAGACAACCACTCACCGTACGTGTTCTCTAGAGACGCAGGTGGGAATGCGATTGCTAGTGGGATATCCGCTGCGTATTGAGTCAGCATCACGAAGTGAAGTGATGGGAATGCTTCGCGCTCAAAACCATCAAATTCAGGTACGAATGCACGTGTGATTTGACGTGCTCGGTCTGCGCGGTAGTTCATGAAGATAACCGCATCGCCATCTTGCATGATTGCATCTTCTTCGCCTTCCGCTTTGATTGCTGTCGCTTTCACGAACTCATCGTTTTCTTCACGAGCGTAAGCCGCTTCCAAGCCAGCTACTGCAGTTTCAGCTGTGAATTCTGCTTTCGCTTGAGTTAGAAGATCGTAAGCTACCTGAACACGTTCCCAGTTGTTATCACGGTCCATTGCGTAGTAACGGCCCACTAGAGAAGCAACGCGGCCTTTGCCTAGTTTCGCGAATAGATCTTGGAAACGTTGTAGCGAGTTTTCTGCACTGCGAGGTGGCGTATCACGGCCGTCCAGGAAGCAGTGTAGGTAGATTTTTTCTGCGCCACGAGCTGCAGCCATTTCAACCGCTGCGTAGATGTGATCTTCGTGAGAGTGTACGCCACCTGGAGACATCAGACCCATGATGTGTACTGCTTTCTCAGCTTTTACAGCTGCATCGATAGCTTCAACCAACGCTGGTGTTTCAGCGAATTCGCCGTCAGCGATAGATTTAGTAATACGAGTTAGGTCTTGGTATACAACGCGACCTGCGCCAATGTTAGTGTGACCAACTTCTGAGTTACCCATTTGACCATCAGGAAGGCCAACATCCATACCTGAAGCAGAGATTAGAGTATTTGGGTTGTTCGCAATCAGTGCATCCATTACTGGCGTTTTCGCATTCGCAATTGCGTTACTTGCTGTGTCTTCACGGTAACCGTAACCGTCAAGGATAACTAGAGCCAATGGCTTCTTAGCTGACATAGTGATGACCTCATCAAATTTAGTAACTTTTTGGCGTAGGGCTTCTCTGCCCCATCTAACCCTGAAACAAAACTAGCGTAATTTTACTACACTTTTTAACCAAAACTGTAGGGTAAGATCAAATATTGTTTGCGATTTATCGTTGCTATCTTACAAGTTTAGGAAACAACGAGTCTCTGTCAGCAAACCTGTCCAACAAGCATAGTCACTCCCCACAAGCTTTGTACACCCGGTCTATATTCGATTTTTACGTCCGATTTTGGCGGTAGATCTTTCTAAGCAAGTCGCGTTTTAGACATGTGTTGTTGCTTGAAAGACAAAACCTATCGCTTATTGTTCTCCTTTTCCTGAAAAACAGAAGTCACTTAGACCAATAGCTACAATAGGAAATCTTGATGAATAAAGCCGCGGCCAGTGGCAGGGTAATTCTGGCGTGATGAATTTGTAGAGATCTCAATTATTCGTTAGAAAATTTTAACCCTCTCGCCTAAGAGGCCTAACCTCGCTATACTCCTGCTTTAATTTTCCGCCAACAGTGCAAGAGCTCAAGACATGCAAGAGTACATTGAATTTTTCCAACAAAACATGATTCTATCTTTGGTTTGGGTAGGTCTTCTTATCGCATTTATCCTGAATATCGTTAAGTCAGCGACAGCGGCATACAAAGAAATCAACGTAAACCAACTGACTCACCTTATTAACCGTGAAAACGGTGTTGTGGTGGATATTCGTACACAAGATGAATACAAAAAAGGCCATATCACTGACTCACTTCACATTTTACCGTCAGATATCAAATCAGGTAGCTTTGGTAGCCTTGAAAACCATAAATCCGACCCAATCATCCTAGTATGCAAGACAGGCCAAACCGCTCAGGAGAGCGCAAACCTACTAGCAAAAGCAGGCTTTACAAACGTAAGTCTACTTAAGAATGGTTTGATCGCATGGAACGAAGCGAACCTTCCTTTAGTACGCGGTAAAAAGTAGTACAAAGGTCGCATTCATCGCGATTGAGAGCCTAGTGGATAACAAACTGAGCAAATAAAAAGCAGTTGAAGCCCCAAGTTGTGACGCTTTGCACGTAATACACGCTTCATCTAGTCACGGTAAACTTGCTCAGTTAGTCTCAGGACAAACCAGATTTCTGGGTTTAGGCGTTCTAAACCCAACAAATGTTTATTAAGGATTTAAAAATGGCAGAAGCTACACCACAAGACGCACAACAAAACTTCGCAATTCAACGCATCTTCCTGAAAGACGTTTCTTTCGAAGCGCCTAACTCTCCAGTAGTCTTTCAAAAAGAGTGGAACCCAGACGTTAAACTAGACCTAGACACTCAAAGCCGTGAGCTTGGTGAAGGCGTTTACGAAGTCGTTCTACGTCTGACAGTTACTGTTAAGAACGAAGAAGAAACAGCGTTCCTATGTGAAGTTCAACAAGGTGGTATCTTCACAGCTGAAAAAATGGAAGCTGGCCAACTAGCGCATTGCCTAGGTGCATTCTGCCCTAACATCCTATTCCCATACGCTCGCGAAACTATCTCAAGCCTAGTGGTTAAAGGTACGTTCCCTCAACTGAACCTAGCACCAGTAAACTTTGACGCTCTGTTCATGAACTACCTACAACAGCAAGCTCAACAAGGTGAAGGCGAAGCTGAAGCGTAATTCACATTTGTAAGTGACACGTCGGTTTGAAGACAGCCGAAAGTGTCACATACCTAAGAAAATGCACAAAGCGTCCACCGAGCGATGCGATGTGCATTTTTTATTTCTGAATAAGTTGCAAGACAAACCCTAGTTCCTAGCCCCTAGACAGCGTAAAATCTGGCAATAATGAACTAGATTCTACTAGTAGAACAACGATTAGGCGGTAGCATGACACAAGCAAATACCAACAATGCTTACGGTAAAGACATCGCAATGACTGTGATTGGCGCAGGCTCGTATGGCACCTCACTGGCTATTTCTCTTGCCCGTAACGGTGCAAACGTGATCCTTTGGGGTCATGACCCAGAGCACATGGCTCGCCTTGAAGCAGATCGTGCTAACCACGAATTCTTACCTGGTATCGATTTTCCAGAAAGCCTGATTATCGAATCAGATCTGGAAAAAGCGGTGCAAGCAAGTCGTGACTTGTTGGTTGTCGTTCCGAGCCATGTATTTGGTATCGTTCTGAAAAGCTGTAAGCCTTTCCTACGTGAAGATACGCGCATCTGCTGGGCAACCAAAGGCCTAGAGCCAGAAACCGGTCGTCTGTTAAAAGATGTCGCCTTTGATATCATTGGGGAAAACTACTCGCTGGCAGTATTGTCTGGCCCAACTTTCGCCAAAGAACTGGCCATGGGGCTGCCAACGGCAATTTCCGTTGCCTCACCAGATGCTGAATTTGTTGCTGATCTGCAAGAAAAGATCCACTGCAGCAAAACATTCCGCGTGTACGCCAACAGTGACTTCATTGGCATGCAGCTTGGTGGCGCCGTGAAAAATGTCATTGCTATCGGCGCTGGTATGTCAGATGGTATCGGATTTGGTGCTAACGCACGAACTGCACTGATCACACGAGGCTTGGCCGAAATGAGCCGTTTAGGTGCCGCTCTTGGCGCGAAACCAGAAACCTTTATGGGTATGGCTGGGTTGGGTGATCTTGTGCTCACCTGTACCGATAACCAATCTCGTAACCGTCGTTTTGGTTTGGCATTAGGTCAAGGTAAAGACGTCGATACCGCGCAGGAAGAAATTGGTCAGGTTGTGGAAGGTTACCGCAACACCAAAGAGGTATGGATGCTCTCCCAACGTATGGGTGTTGAAATGCCAATTGTTGACCAAATTTATCAAGTATTGTATCAAGGAAAAGACGCGCGCCTGGCAGCACAAGATTTACTTGCTCGTGACAAAAAGTCTGAAGGTAAATAGCACCCTAACGCCTCATCTGAGAAGAATATAAGTTGTCGGGTCACGGAAGAAGAACTACTCAGGATATTGAGAATGAAACACTGCGAAAAACAAAAAGTCTGGAACAAAATTGTTGCAGAAGCCCGCGAAATGTCAGAGCAGGAGCCAATGCTGGCCAGCTTTTACCACGCGACGATCATCAAGCATGAAAGTCTAGGTGCTGCCCTGAGTTACATTTTGGCCAATAAATTAGACACAGCCTCGATGCCTGCTATGGCAGTGAGGGAGGTAATTGAAGAGGCGTTTATCGCCGATCCAAACATTACCGACTGTGCGGCCTGCGACATTTGCGCCACAGTGAATCGTGACCCTGCGGTTTCTATGTACTCAATGCCCCTGCTGTATTTAAAAGGCTACCACGCGCTGCAAGGATATCGTGTCGCAAACTGGTTGTGGTCACAAGGCCGTCATGCATTAGCGACCTATCTGCAAAACCAAATTTCGGTTGCGTGTCAGGTGGATATTCACCCTGCGGCGCGAATTGGCTGTGGGATCATGCTCGACCACGCGACAGGCATCGTGATTGGTGAAACCGCCGTTGTGGAAGATGATGTATCTATCCTGCAGGACGTGACCTTAGGTGGTACGGGTAAAGAGTGCGGTGATCGTCACCCGAAAATCCGTGAAGGCGTGATGATTGGTGCCGGTGCAAAAATTCTTGGTAACATCGAAGTGGGTGAAGGTGCAAAAATTGGCTCTTGCTCCGTGGTTCTACAACCGGTTCCCCCTCACACGACCGTGGCAGGGGTACCAGCAAAAATTGTGGGCCGACCAAAAACAGATAAGCCATCACTCGATATGGACCAGGGCTTCAATGGCAAATCTCAAAGCTTTATCCATGGAGATGGTATTTAATCGCTCTCTAATTTTTAAATAACAACAATGTGGTAGGTAACTCTCAAGTGCGAAAACAAAATCATCCTGTGCTCCGCTCGGCTATTTTATTAACTTGTGCTTTATCTGCCACGTTCCCTATCACCTCTTCCGCTGTGAGTCAGCAAGAGTTGAAAGGGGTCTCCAGCGAAATCAATCGCCAGAAGAAAGCCCTCACCTCTCAAGAAAAGCAACTGAATGAACTGCAAAAATCTCTTAAAGACCAAGAGCTGGGGATCTCAGCTCTAGAAAGAGAGATCAAACAGACCAAAGCAGAGCTCACTCAAGCCGATAAAAACATCAATAACTTAGAAGAAAAGATCGCCTTACAAGAGGGTCAGCGTCAGGCGCAGGAAGAAGAGCTGAAACAGCTTCTGCAAACCTATTACGTGACTGAGCGAGCTAAAGCCAATGGACACTTGCTCAATCAGGGCGTCGAAGAAGATCGTATCAGCCAGTACTTTCAACACTTGGCAAAAGCGCGCTCCGAAATCATTGATGCCATTACCCAAACCACTCAGAAGCTGGAACACAATAAGAACCAACTTGAGCTGGAAAAAGAGCAAATTGAAACCCTGCTAAAACAGCAATCCGAAAAGCGTACCGCGCTGGCAAGTACGCAGTCGAAACGTAAACAAACGCTGAGCAAAATTCAGGGCAGCATTACTAACGACAAACGCTATCTGGCAGAGTTGCAGCGAAATGAGACTCGCCTAAAAGCCGAAATCGCTAAAGCCGCTAAACGCAATGCGGTACCAATGGATGGTTTAGGTAAGCAGCGAGGTAAACTGCCTTGGCCAATAACAGGTAGTGTGCTGCATAACTTCGGCACTCGTCAGACTGGCCAGGTTAACTGGAAAGGCATGGTGCTATCCGCCAACTATGGCCAGCAAGTCAAAGCGGTTTATCCCGGCACTGTGGTATTCGCTGAGTACTTACGTGGTTATGGATTAGTGGTACTCCTCGACCACGGTAAAGGAGACATGACCCTTTACGGATACAATCAGGCACTAACGAAGAAAGAAGGCGATAGAGTGACGGCTGGTGAGGTTATTGCTCTTGCTGGTGATACCGGAGGCCAAGACAGAGCATCCCTTTACTTTGAGATTCGTCGTAACAGCGAAGCACAAAACCCGAAATCCTGGTTAAAGCGCCTGTAAGTAAAAATAGCCTAAAAAGAAAAAGGAGCCGATGGCTCCTTTTTACACAAATGAATGACTCTAAATCGTTACGCGTAATACGTTTCAACCGCATCAATAAATGCGCTCACATCATCTTTGCTTAACGCATTGATTCCCGCCGCAGCCTCTCGACCACCACCTGTCGGGAACTGTCCACAAACCGCTACGGCACCCTGCTTGTTATTCAATGGAGCGCGCAGTGATACCGTATAAGTACCATCTACGTTTTCGGTTAAAACAGCATGAGCTGAATCTGGATTTTGGTTCGCCAACCAGTTGCCATAAACTCCGCTGATACGACGTGAAGCCGCATTGTCTGGTAGCTCAAACAGTTTCAGTTTATTGCTTTCATGGGTGGCAGGAATCGCTTGGGCGGCATCCATATCTTGCTGATAGGCCGATTGCAGCAAGTAGAATGGAGAAGACGTATCTGCAATGACATCAAATGGCGAAGTATATTTCATCAATGCTTGATACAAATCCGCCGGATGAAAATGTAGATCGTCAACCTTCGAACCATAGCCGTTGTAATTGATCAACGTGCCCAGCTCTTTTAGTTGCGCTTTCTGCTCTGCCGAAAAGCCAGCAAGGTCAGCCAGGTCATCAGCTTTAGCAATCAGGTTATCACCATACGCTGCCGTTATAGCCCAGGCATGAAAACGTCCCTGCAACAGTTTATCGACAATCAAAGCCGTACACATATTCGCATCGAGATCGATGTGCGCATCTAAGTTGCCATGCTGTGGAATGTCACCCGCTTTATGGTGATCGGCGTAAAAAACATGAGCGCCCTGAGCCAAAGCATGCTCCAGACCTGCCATGTTCTTTTCCATCGAAACGTCTAATACCGTCAGCTCGTCACCCGCTTGAGCATCCACGCTTTCCACCAGCTTGATATCGCGCTTTACACCCGTTACCAATTTGGCTTCCAGAGGATCAGCTAAGCGCAGTTGCAGCAGAGCGATAATGCCGTCCGCATCACCATTAAATATGTCGTAATTCATTGAAAGATAATTCCTTTATCGAGATAACTTTGCTCAGGTATAAATTGAGGTTTGTAACTATTGTGCGCTGCGCGTGCCACAAGTCAACTCAAGTTACGATTCGAAAATGAAATTAAGCTTAAAATAATACGCCATTAGCCCTGCATAGCACTTACGCCATCTTCCAACAGTAACAGCTGCTCCAACCCTTGCTCCGTTGCGAGTGGTTTTACAACATTGATCATCTGAAGCATGCCTTGTCGCACCATTTGCTCGGTAATGTTGGATTTAGGTAGCATCGCAGATTGGTAAGACAACCAACTACAAGCGATGAGATGCAGCGTGCATACCAAAGATGTTAATTGCTGCTGATCAACGTTCAGCAATTTGAGGGCAACGAATTCCTGCATGATCGCAATCAAATTGGCTTGCAGTTTGTCCTGCACCTCGATGTATTGCTCGTGAAGTTGCTCATCACGCGACAAAATCTCTGGTAAATTGGCGTAGAAAAAACGGTACTTCCACATCAGCGTAAAGGTCGAATCTAGGTAACTCTTCAGCATAGTCAGACTCTCTTGAGAGCCTTTAAGGGGGGTAAATCTTTCTAAAAGTTCTGCTGAATAAAGCGCAAAGATTTCGCGGACGATTTCTTGCTTATTGCGAAAGTGGTAATAAAGATTACCTGGACTGATTTCGATGTGATCGGCAATGTGATTAGTGGTGATATTTCGCTCACCATGTTGGTTAAACAACTCCAGTGCCGCGTAGACTATTTTGTCGCGCGTTTTCATTATTATCGTATTCCCTTTTCTTTAACGAATCGAGTATAGCGACTTCACCAACCTAGGTCGATAGAGGCTCCAAATACGATAACTTAGCAGACCAGTCAGAATCCCCGTGCCATTAGCGACAAGGTCTAACCAAGAGGTTTCTCTACCGACATAACCTTGTAGCCATTCAATCACCGCGCTGAACAACAGGATACTAATTGCCACTATCCAGCGTTTTCGCCAATGACGAACACAGCAACAAGCAACAAAAGCAAAACTCGTGTATGCCATTAAATGTTGTAGCTTATCGAGGTAAGTAAACGACCCCCACTTTTGTAGCTCTCCTGAGCTGAGCGATAAATACGCAATCACAACAGCGCAACCGCAAATAATCAAACGTCCAACCGTTCGGTTCATTGGATATCCTTATGCAATAGGGAACGGGAATGCTGTTACCTGATCAATATGATCACAGCCTAAAGCCAACATGATGAGTCGATCAACGCCTAACGCTACGCCAGCACAGTCCGGCAACCCAGCCTCTAGTGCCGCAATAAGATGATAGTCAATCGGCTGAGGCTTCAAACCCATCTCTAAGCGTTTCGCATTGTCTTGTTCAAAACGCGTAAGTTGTTCTTTAGGATTGTCTAACTCATGGAAACCATTAGCGAGCTCTATCCCTTTAAAATACACTTCAAAGCGATCAGCGACACGGCTGTCTTGAGGGTTTATTTTTGCTAATGCCGCTTGCGATGCAGGAAAGTCATAAACAAACGCAGGCGCATCCTGACCAATCTTACTTTCGACACCAATACTAAACAGGAGTTGCAGTAAAGTATCGCGGTCATCTTCCGGATCAGCAATATCACTCAGCCCCAGCTTTCCGGCGACAACTTTAAGCTCTGACATTGAGCCTTCAAGCGGGCACACACCAAGAACATCAAGAAACGCCTGCTGATACGTCATACGATGAGCCGAGCCACACTTCAGCACTTGCTGTAGCAACTCATCCATCTCATCCATTAACTGATGATGGTCAAAACCAACTCGATACCATTCCAGCATGGTGAATTCTGGATTGTGGTAGCGGCCATTCTCTTCGTTGCGAAACGCTTTATTGATCTGGTAAATGCAGCCACTACCCGCCGCCAATAAACGTTTCATATGGAATTCAGGACTGGTCATAAAGAACAGCTTACTGCCGTCAGCATAGCCAGGGCCAACAAACTCTGTTTGAAAAGTATGCAAATGAATATCCGTCACCGTCGCGTGGCTCATGGCAGGCGTATCCACTTCCATCACCTGTCGCTCGGCAAAAAATTGGCGAACAGTGGAGATTAACGCCGCACGTTGACGAAGTTGTTCAATGGAAGCAGTCGGTTGCCAATTGGTTTGCATAACAAGTCTCTCAAAGCTTAGGGCTAGCAGCTAAAGCCCACATTCTACATGTTTTTACTTTGGGGCGAGAAACGATTTCATTCGCTTTTAAAGACCGGTTATTACTGTGCGACAAAACAATATGAAGCCAAGATTTTTCGTACTACAAAGCAAAATCAACACTCACCACAAAACCTGTTATCAACCTCGCCAACAACAAGCAACACTCCATTAACACTCAATAATTTCAGTTAGAGGTTACAAATATTCTCGCCGTGATAGTAATCACATAACCTGTAATTTTTATGCTCTTAAGTGCATTACCAAAGAAAAAACCTAATTACATCAATATTTATCTCATACAGCTCCACTACACTAATCTCTACTACTTTCGGGGAGCTTCTCTTCGAGAACCCCTCACAATCACAATAACAAGCGGATTTCCGCAATTACTCACTGGAGGATAACTGTGCAAATTATCACCACAGATATCGCAGTCATCGGCGCTGGCGGCGCTGGTCTTCGTACTGCTATTGCAGCGGCAGAGGCAAACCCAGATTTAGAAGTCGCTCTGATTTCTAAAGTTTATCCTATGCGCTCACACACGGTCGCAGCGGAGGGTGGCTCAGCAGCAGTTATCAAGGATGAAGATAGCTTAGATAACCACTTCAACGATACGGTTGGCGGTGGCGACTGGCTATGTGAACAGGACGTCGTTGAATATTTTGTAGAAAACGCAACCCGCGAAATGATCCAAATGGAACAATGGGGTTGTCCTTGGAGCCGTAAAGAGAACGGGGAAGTTAACGTTCGCCGCTTTGGCGGTATGAAGGTTGAACGAACTTGGTTTGCAGCGGATAAAACCGGCTTCCATATGCTTCACACCCTATTCCAAACTTCAATGAAGTACAGCAACATCAAACGTTTTGATGAGTACTTTGTGTTGGATCTGCTTGTTGACGATGGTGAAGTACAAGGCTTAATCGCCATTCACATGTCTGAAGGTGAGTTGGTCACCATCAAAGCGAAATCTGTTGTGCTTGCGACTGGTGGCGCGGGACGTGTTTACCACTGTAACACCAACGGCGGTATCGTAACGGGCGATGGCATGGCGATGGCTTACCGTCACGGTGTTCCGCTACGTGATATGGAATTTGTTCAATACCACCCTACTGGCCTACCAGGTACTGGTATCCTAATGACAGAAGGTTGTCGTGGTGAAGGTGGTATTATTGTCAACAAAAACGGCTACCGCTACCTACAAGACTACGGCATGGGCCCTGAAACTCCAGTGGGTCAACCGAAAAACAAATACATGGAACTGGGTCCACGTGACAAAGTTTCTCAAGCTTTCTGGCATGAGCAACAGAAAGGCAACACCATCAAACACCCACTGGGTGACGTGGTGCACCTAGACCTTCGCCACCTTGGTGAAGAGTACCTACAAGAGCGTTTACCTTTCATCTGTGAGCTAGCAAAAGCTTACGTGAACGTTGATCCTGCAAAAGAACCAATTCCAATTCGTCCGACCGTGCACTACACCATGGGTGGCATCGAAACTGATGGTGGCTGTGAGACTCGCGTTAAAGGTCTATTCGCAGTTGGTGAATGTGCGTCAGTTGGTCTGCATGGTGCGAACCGTCTTGGCTCTAACTCTCTGGCTGAGTTCGTGGTATTTGGCCGAGTTGCGGGTGAAAACGCAGTGAAACGTGCAGCAGAATTCAAAGGCTGGAACGACGACGCTATCGCAGCTCAAGTGAAAGCTGTTGAAGAACGCATTGCCAGCCTAATGAACCAAGAAGGCGATGAAAACTGGGCAGACATCCGTACCGAAATGGGCCACACCATGGAAGCGGGTTGTGGTATCTACCGCCAAGAAGATCTGATGCAAGCAACCATCGATAAGATCACGGAACTTAAACAACGTTACAAACGCATTAGCATCAAAGACAAAGGCAAAGTGTTCAACACTGACCTTCTGTACGCAATCGAAGTCGGTTACGGCCTAGAAGTGGCAGAAGCGATGGTTCACTCTGCAATCCTGCGCAAAGAATCTCGCGGTGCTCACCAACGTCTAGACGATGGCTGCACTGAACGTGACGACGTGAACTTCCTGAAACACTCACTTGCTTTCTATCAACCAGACGCAGCGCCTAGCATCGACTACAGCAATGTAACCATTACTAAGTCTCAGCCTAAAGCGCGTCTATACGGTGAAGCTGCAGAAAAAGCCGCAGCAGAAGAAGCAGCGAAGAACGCAGAGGAGCAAGCATAATGTCAGCAAACCGCATCCAGAAAGTAGACATTCTGCGTTATGACCCAGAAAAAGACGCAGAGCCGCACTTACAAACTTTCGAAGTACCATTCGATGAAACAATGTCTGTGCTCGACGCGATTGGTTACATCAAAGATAACCTAGACAAAGATCTGTCTTACCGTTGGTCTTGTCGTATGGCGATCTGTGGCTCATGCGGCATCATGGTTAATGGTGTGCCTAAGCTAGCTTGTAAGAGCTTCTTACGTGACTACCAAAATGGTCTGAAAATCGAGCCATTAGCGAATTTCCCGATTGAGAAAGATTTGATCGTCGATATGACACCGTTCATCGAGCGTCTTGAAGCAATCAAACCTTACATCATTGGCAACGACCGTAAGCCTGAAGACGGCACAAACTTGCAAACGCCAGAGCAAATGGCGAAGTACAAGCAGTTTGCTGGCTGTATCAACTGTGGTCTGTGTTACGCAGCGTGTCCGCAGTTCGGTCTTAATCCAGAGTTCATCGGCCCGGCAGCGCTGACTTTGGCGCACCGTTACAACTTAGACAGTCGTGATAACGGTAAAGCTGAGCGTATGAAGCTGATTAACGGTGAGAATGGCGCCTGGGGTTGTACGTTTGTAGGTTACTGTTCTGAGGTTTGTCCAAAGAGCGTTGACCCTGCAGCAGCAGTAAACCAAGGCAAAGTAGAGTCTTCTATGGACTTCGTAATTGCGATGCTGAAACCTCAGGAGGCAGAAGGATGAGTAACCGTAAACCTTACGTTCGTGAAGTAAAACGCACTTGGTGGAAGGACCATCCTTTCTACCGCTTCTACATGTTACGTGAAGCGACGGTACTGCCACTGATTCTATTCACCATCTTCCTGACTTTTGGCCTGGGTTCACTAGTGAAAGGGCCTGAAGCTTGGCAAGGCTGGTTAGAGTTCATGGCAAACCCAATTGTAGTCGCGATCAACATCGTTGCGCTACTTGGAAGCCTGTTCCACGCACAAACCTTCTTCAGCATGATGCCGCAGGTGATGCCAATTCGCCTAAAAGGCAAACCTGTAGGTAAGAATATCATCGTACTGACTCAGTGGGCAGCGGTCGCGTTTATCTCACTGATCGTTCTCATCGTGGTGTAAGGAGCTGAACAATGAAACCAAATTATAGTGTAAATACAGCACCAAAACGTTCGGATGAGCCAATCTGGTGGGGACTGTTTGGTGCAGGCGGTACCTGGTTTGCGATGATCACTCCTATCACCGTACTTGTCCTTGGTATCCTCGTCCCACTGGGCGTGATTGATGCAGACGCAATGAGCTACGAGCGAGTATCTGAATTCGCGACCAGCATCATTGGTGCGCTATTTATCATCGGTACACTAGCGCTGCCAATGTGGCATGCAATGCACCGTGTTCACCACGGTATGCACGACCTTAAGTTCCACACTGGTGTGGTGGGCAAAGTGGCATGCTACGCGTTTGCTGGCCTTATCAGTGCGCTATCAGTTATCTTTATCTTCATGATTTAAGACACTGTTATAAATGAAAAAAGCTGGCTTTATGCCAGCTTTTTTTGTTTTTGGACACCTATGATCTTTTTGCTTTATAAGCTTTTGGCCACCTATGATCTTATTGCTGAGTAATCTTCTTAGTTTGATCCATTAAGCCAAGAGCACCAAAACCAGTGATCACATCTAAGTTCGTTTTCAATCCTGTTTCCTGATTACCACCAATGTAGTTTTGCGGCATTTGAACTTGGAAGTTTTGCAGATTACTGTACAACGAGTTTGCAACCTCACGGTTCAGCTCAGCTAGGTAAACTTCTCGGTTTGCCCCTAATGCCGCATACTTAGCTTTCAGGACTTCGGCTTCTGCGCGGCCTTTCTCTAAAATCGCTTTCGCTTCATATTGAGCGGAAAGAGCGTTGGCTTTCTGAATCGCTAAGTTCGCTTCTGCCATTGCCAGCTCTTTTTCTTTCTCCACTTCAGCAAGTCGCTTGGTTTTCTCCACTTCAACGATTTCACGCTCAGCTATTTGACGAGCAACCTCGACCTCTTTTTGCTGAGAAATAATAGCGAGCTCTTTCTGACGTTGTGCATCCTGAACTTCACGAGTACGCTGAATTTCTTTACGCAGCTGCTCAGTTTCGGCCTGAGCTTTAGAAGTTTCCTGCTCCTGAATTGCGCGAATGCGATCTGCGACCAAGCGCTTTTTATCTGCCAATAACTGATCAAGCTGCTTCTCTGGCTGCGGGTCACCAATGGTTACCTGAGTAACTTGAATGCCGTATTGCTGTAACGGGTTATCCTGTCGGATAGGTTGGCCTGTTTTGTCTACGACCGGTACCGTTTTCCAGACTAACTGATTCGTACGCTGTAATTGATTGGCGTTGGCCTGATTTGCACCGACGGGAGCAAGGTCAAGCTCTTCAACTTCCACCTGACGACGCTCAGTCAGATAAATACCTTCTCGAAGCTGATCACCCAACTTAGATTTAAACTGGTTCAAACCGCCCTGAAAGAACTCTTCTCCAGTATACTGAGTCGCAGTAATCACCGTTACGTTGCGGGCATTTTTTACTAATAACGCATCGATCAGATTGCTGTTATTACGAAACTCTCGGTGCATTTTCTTCACTGCTTCCGGATCATTACTCAATTTAAAACGGAATGTGACGGGAATCTGACCAATATAAGTATCCGCAAAGCGCACTTGTACCGGCTCAAGCCTCTGGTAAAAATCCTCACCCTTGTTGTTACCAAATGACACAGTGATGACTTGGTCATATTGGGTGATTTTAGACAGAAAGGGCATACGAAAATGAATACCCGGTTCAGTGAACACATCCAATTCACCGGTAATATTGTTCTGGTGCACGTAACTGTAACCTGCATCGGTCATCAAAACAGAACTGTTAATGGTTAACCCTATAGCCAACAACGGTATACCAAAAACTGCCGCTTTTATCCCACGGTGAAGTAATCGACGTCGTTCTTCAACTTTTAAGCCTTGCCCTAAGCCTGTGCTTTCCATATTGTTCTCCTTATTGCGGTTATCATTGAGTTAAATCGATAAAAATCAAATTGCTATGCAACTCAACGACCTCTGGAGATAATCTATCAAATGGTAACCTTAAGGAATAATCGAAAGATTCATCAAACAAATACGTTTTTAACGAATAATACAAAAAGAATAAAACTATGCGGTGCGCTTCTTGTTTTAGCCACAGACCAAAACTGCGGGTAATAAAAAAGGCCGCCGAAGCGACCTTTTCTATTCGATACGTTGAAGTGAATTACTTCACACGACCTACGTATTCACCAGTACGAGTGTCTACTTTGATCACTTCGCCAATTGCGATGAATAGTGGAACACGTACAACAGCGCCAGTTGATAGCGTAGCTGGTTTACCACCTGTACCTTGAGTATCACCTTTCAAACCTGGATCTGTGTCAGTAACTTCCAGCTCAACAAAGTTTGGTGGAGTAACTGAGATTGGGTTACCGTTCCAAAGCGTGATCATACAAGTGTTGTTTTCTACCAACCATTTAGCGTTCTCACCTACCGCTTTCGCATCAGCAGCGATCTGTTCGAACGTTTCATTGTTCATAAAGTGGTAGAATTCGCCGTCTGAATATAGATAATCTAGGTCGATATCCATTACGTCTGCCACTTCACAAGTGTCACCAGACTTGAATGTTTTCTCTAGCACTTTACCAGAAAGAAGTTTACGAATTTTTACGCGGTTGAACGCTTGGCCTTTACCTGGTTTAACGTATTCGTTTTCCAGAATTACGCAAGGCTCATTATCAAGCATTAACTTAAGACCGCCTTTAAATTCATTGGTGCTAACTGTAGCCATTTTTTCCTCTTACATTCTTAGAGCTAAATTCAATGCCGCACATAATAACCCGAAAAGTCGATTCTGTTGAGCAAAACTGGCTCAAACAGTTGGCGAATGGGATCTCTGATCCTGCAAAATTGCTCGAAAAACTGGAAATAGATCCCTCACCGTGGCAAGACGGGTTTGCTGCGCGCAAGCTGTTTGCACAGCGTGTACCGCAAAGTTTTGTCGATAGAATGGAAAAAGGCAATCCCAAAGACCCTCTTTTACGTCAGGTTTTACCGTTAAGTGAAGAGTTCGAAGTGCATGAGGGCTACTCCAGCGATCCACTTGAAGAGCAAGACAACGAGATTCCCGGCTTGCTGCACAAATATCGTAATCGTGCACTGATGATTGTTAAAGGAGGCTGTGCGGTGAATTGTCGCTACTGCTTCCGCCGACATTTCCCGTATCAGGATAACAAAAGTGGTAAACAAGCTTGGGCTCAAAGTCTCGAATATATTGCGCAGCAGCCCGAGCTGAACGAAGTGATCTTCTCCGGCGGAGACCCATTAATGGCGAAAGACGATGAACTTCAGTGGCTGATAGAGCGGATTGCACAAATTCCGCATATCAAACGTCTTCGCATTCACAGCCGCTTACCTGTGGTAATCCCAGCGCGTATAACCGATGAACTATGCCAGATACTTCGCGACTCCCGCTTGCAGGTTATCTTGGTCACTCACATCAACCATGCGAACGAATTAAGTAGCGAGCTCGCCTCACAGCTGTTCAAACTCAAACAGTCTGGTGTGACTCTACTCAACCAAAGTGTGCTGCTTAAAGATATCAATGACTCTGTGGATGCCCTGGTCGACTTGAGTGAAGCCTTATTTGATGCGGGAGTGTTACCTTATTACTTGCATGTACTAGACAAAGTCCAAGGTGCTGCGCACTACTTTGTTTCCGATGAGGAGGCAAAAACGATCATGCGCGGAGTAATAACTCGTGTGTCTGGTTACCTGGTGCCAAAACTTACGCGAGAGATCGGCGGCAGGCCAAGTAAAACACCGCTTGATCTCCATTTAGAATAAACACCAAGGCCGGATTAATTTGAGTTTAAGCTTAATTAAATTTGTCGTCACGAGCGTTTCTTTTTGTTCGCTTTGAGGGGTAATTCTATGCATACTCCGCGCTTTTGGAGGTCAAGATGCATACAACATTCGAACAAATTTTCGATCTTGGCCCATTTAGTTGGTCTGCTCTTCTATGCTGTGCCATCAATGGGTTAATGATTGGCATAGAACGCCAGACCCGTGGTAAACCGGTTGGCATTCGCACTGCAATACTCATTATTTCAGGCACCTATCTTTTTATGTCGATGGCGGTATCCTTATCGCCGAACACGCTTGATCAGGCACGTGTACTGGGTCAAATCATTACCGGTGTCGGATTTCTGGGCGCTGGTGTAATGATGACGCTAGATGGCAAAATCCACGGTGTGACTTCTGCGGCGGTCATCTGGGTACTAGCCGGGTTAGGCTTAATGATTGGTCTTGGTTATTTGTCTCAATCAGTGGTCATCACCGTACTGACTTTAACCGTGTTACTGGGCGTTGATGAAGCGGAGCGACACATCAAGTCCTTACGTCGCGGTGTGCATCAAAGAATACAGCGCAGAAAGTCGTCTCGCTTAATCAAATAAGCTCAAACGTGAGATATAAAAAGACCCCGACATCAGTTCGGGGTCTTTCTGTTTAAGTATTACTATAACTGCAGATTATTTCGCGAAGTTAATCAGAGGGAAACACTTCAAGAAGCCGTTATCCGCACAGTTAAGCAGACCAATTTGAATACCGTCGATTTGGTCTGTCATGTTGAAGAAACCTAGCTGGAAGTTAGACTTTTTAGAGATACTTGCCAGACCAACATCCGCCATTGTGTAACCTTGGGAGTAGTTCACCGCGCTCCAGTTAAGGCCTTTCACATTGTTAGTAATGTTAACCGCACCCAGGTTTAGGCCTGTTGTTTGGCCACGGTTCCAGTTAACAAGGCCAAGTGAAGCACCTTTCATTTCTTGGTTTACTTTCGCTGCGCCGAAGAACAGACCAAAGTTAATACCGGTTGTACGATCGGTTTCAGACATACCAAGTAGAGAGAAATCGACCCCTTTCACTTCGTTAACCTGTCCGTGTAGAACAGCTAAGCGAACACCGCCCACTTCAGAGCGAGACGGCGCATTAATGTGATCAATTGTAGAAAACATCACAGGAGTGCTGTCAGCAAGCGCAACAGGTGATGCAACAGCGGCTACCACTGCCAAAGACGTCAAAAGCTTTTTCATTCTTATCTCCGTTATATTAAGCATTACTTACAACATAGCGTATGTGTACTCATTTTCTACTAATCGTATGAAAAAATTTCACTCGCATGCCATATTTAACAAGTTGACTATAATAGAAAAAATCTACAACGACCATATTTCAATATTTTCTGAAGTATTTCTTGTACCAGTCCCACACAATGGCGATGTCATGTTCAGCCACGAATCTGGATAAACAAATACGACGCATCGCCTTTAAATCAGTATTTCATCGCACTGCATAAACGACCAATTGAATTGCGATGACGTATCAACAAATCAAAAACGCCAAGCACAAAAAAGCCGAGGTAAAAACCTCGGCTTCTTCTTGGTTTGGTCAGTTACCTCTTCGCTATAAAACGTTACAGCGATAAGGTAAGCAGCGTATTACATCATGCCGCCCATACCACCCATACCGCCCATGCCGCCCATATCAGGCATGCCTGCGCCGTCTTTCTGTGGCATATCAGTAACCATTGCTTCAGTTGTGATCATCAGACCAGCAACCGATGCTGCGAATTGTAGTGCGCTACGAGTTACTTTAGTTGGGTCTAGGATACCCATCTCTAGCATGTCGCCGTATTCACCTGTCGCTGCGTTGTAGCCGTAGCTGCCTTCGCCTGCTTTCACGTTGTTCGCTACTACTGACTCTTCGTCACCCGCATTCTTCGTGATTTGACGGATTGGCGCTTCCATTGCACGTAGTGCAACGCGGATACCAACGTTTTGTTCTTCGTTGTCACCTTCAAGGCCAGCAATCATAGATGCTGCACGGATTAGAGCAACACCACCGCCTGCTACTACGCCTTCTTCAACCGCTGCGCGAGTTGCGTGAAGTGCGTCTTCTACGCGGTCTTTCTTCTCTTTCATTTCAACTTCAGTTGCTGCACCAACTTTAATTACTGCAACACCGCCAGCTAGCTTAGCTACGCGCTCTTGTAGTTTCTCTTTGTCGTAGTCTGAAGTTGACTCTTCGATTTGCTGACGAATCTGAGCAACACGGCCATGAATCATTGTTTCTTCACCGATACCATCGATGATAGTCGTGTTTTCTTTCGTGATAGCAACGCGCTTAGCCTGACCTAGGTCTTCTAGCGTTACTTTTTCAAGCTCTAGACCTACTTCTTCAGAAATCACTGTACCGCCAGTTAGAACCGCGATGTCTTGTAGCATTGCTTTACGACGGTCACCAAAACCTGGTGCTTTTACTGCCGCAACTTTCACGATGCCACGCATGTTGTTCACAACTAGTGTTGCTAGCGCTTCACCTTCTACGTCTTCTGCGATGATTAGCAGTGGACGAGATGCTTTAGCTACTGCTTCTAGAGTTGGTAGAAGTTCACGGATGTTTGAGATCTTCTTATCAACCAGAAGGATGAATGGGTTTTCTAGATCAACAGAACCTGCTTCTTGGTTGTTGATGAAGTAAGGAGATAGGTAACCGCGGTCGAACTGCATACCTTCAACTACGTCTAGCTCGTCTTGTAGCGCCTGACCTTCTTCAACAGTGATAACACCGTCGCGGCCAACACGTTCCATTGCTTCAGCAATGATGTTACCTACGCTTACGTCAGAGTTCGCAGAGATAGTACCTACCTGTGCGATAGCTTTAGTGTCGTTACACTCAACAGACAGCTCTTTTAGCTGTTCAACTGCTGCTGCTACTGCTTTGTCGATACCGCGCTTAAGATCCATTGGGTTCATACCCGCTGCTACTGCTTTCAGACCTTCGTTTACGATTGATTGCGCTAGTACTGTTGCTGTTGTTGTACCGTCACCTGCAGCATCGTTTGCTTTAGATGCTACTTCTTTAACCATTTGAGCGCCCATGTTCTGGAATTTGTCTTCCAGTTCGATTTCGCGCGCTACAGATACACCATCTTTAGTGATTGTTGGTGCACCGAAAGATTTATCTAGAACGACGTTACGGCCTTTAGGACCTAATGTCACTTTTACCGCGTCAGCCAGAACGTTTACACCTTCTAGCATCTTAACTCGTGCGTCATTACCAAATTTAACGTCTTTAGCAGCCATCTTTGATTTCCTTTCTACAATTCTTTAAGTTCGACTTGGTTTTTGAATCTGAGCAAAAAATTACTCAATGATTGCTATTATTCAACGATTGCCATGATGTCGTTTTCAGACATAACTAGCACTTCTTTACCGTCGATTTTTTCAGTCTTAGTGCCGTAACCTTCAGCGAAGATAACAGTATCACCAACTTTAACGTCCAGCGGTAGCACTGTGCCGTTTTCTAGAATGCGGCCTTTGCCTACAGCTAGAACAACACCGCGAGTTGATTTTTCCGCAGCAGAACCAGTCAGAACGATTCCACCAGCTGACTTAGATTCAACTTCTTTACGTTCAACGATAACTCGGTCATGTAATGGACGAATGTTCATTGGTCGTCTCTCCTGAAAATTTCCATGTTTATTTGATAATTGCCCTTCTGGGACACGTGATCACTATATAAGGGGTCCAATGAACGATCCCAAGGGGCGAGCATGATTTTTTTGTGACTTAGTTAAAAGATCGCAACGGTTTGCGTGAGAAATGCGCACTCGCTCACCTTCCTGCTTTCTTGTATCCTTGCAGTTTATCCACCAGATAGACGTTAAACATGCTGGAAAAAAACAAGCCGGAACACCAAGCAACAGATAAACATGGTTTGTTGAGCGCGCCCATTCCCGAAACACTGAGAAAAATGACGGTCCCGATGACGGTGGGCATGATCGCGATTTTGATGTTCAATCTGGTCGATACATTCTTTATTTCTCTGCTCGGCACTCAAGCCCTAGCTGCCATTAGTTACACCTTTCCGGTCACCTTTGCCGTTAACTGCATTACGATGGGCATTGGCATGGGGCTTTCGACCAATATAGGCCGATTACTCGGACAGGGGCACTCAACACAAGCCGCGCGTTTTACTACTCATGGTCTACTGTTAGCTGTCATGCTAGTTGCGATCGCGTCATCAGTTGGCTTTGTGACCATCAGACCATTGTTCGGTTTTCTTGGCGCGACTGACGATCTTCTTCCACTCATCGAACAGTACATGCAAGTGTGGTATCTCACCATTCCATTACTGGTGATCCCAATGGCTGGCAACAGTGCAATCCGTGCGACGGGTGATACGAAAACCCCAGCTAAAATCATGATGCTGGCAGGGTTGATCAACGGGATGCTGGATCCGCTACTGATCTTCGGCTTGGGACCTTTTCCTGAACTTGGAATTCAGGGCGCAGCAATCGCGAGTGCTTTTAGTTGGCTAGGTGCTTTAGTCGGCTCATCATACTTACTGGTTAAACGGGAAAAACTTCTGGCTAAGCCGCAGTGGTTACATCTGAAACAAGATTGGCAACAGACATTGAAAATCGGTACGCCTGCGGCCTTCTCTACCGCAATGACACCTCTGTCAGGCGCTATTTTGATGATGCTGCTGTCAGGCCACGGAACCGCAGCTGTTGCCGCTTATGGCGCAGCACAGCGCATCGAGTCGATACTGATTCTGGTATTGATGTCACTGACCTCAGCTTTAACGCCGTTCATGGCACAAAATCTCGGCGCTAATAATCCACAACGGGCATTTGCAGGATTATTCCTCAGCATGCGCTTCGCAGTTGTGTTTCAGGGACTTATCTTTCTGGCAATGGTGCCTTTGAGCATCCCGCTGGCCGCTCTTTTTTCACAAGAAGAAGCGGTTAAAAACCTGCTTTGGCATTATCTCCTTGTTGTGCCGTTCAGCTACGGTTTTCAGGGTATTGTGATGATATTAGTGAGCGGGCTTAATGCGATGCACAAGCCATTACGCGCTTTCCAGTGGAGTTTTATGCGCCTGTTCATCTTTACATTGCCAGCGGCTTGGATTGGCAGCTACCTGTACGATGTTGAAGGGCTATTTATCGGTATTGCGGTGGGTAATATATTAGGTGGGTTACTTGGTTATATGTTTGCGCTCCGCGAACGAAAGTTAATGCTGGTAGAACAAAGCATTTCCTCTTCATGAACCCTGTCCTCCCCTCGCTTAGAAAAACAGAGACAAAAAAACCGCGTATCAACGCGGTTTTTTATTTTAGCTAAGAGTGGTCTACTTAGAACAACTCTTCTGCAACCTTGTACAAGTCATTACGTACAGGGCGCTTCATATTTTCGATCGCATCAATAATATCGTGATGAACAAGCTGCTCTTTCACGATACCAACACAACGGCCACCGTGACCTTCCATTAGAAGGTGAACAGCGTAGTTACCCATGCGAGATGCAAGAACACGGTCAAATGCAGTAGGACGACCACCACGTTGGATGTGACCAAGTACTGTCGCACGAGTTTCACGGCCTGTTGCCGTTTCAATATCACGTGCAAGCTCGTTTGCATCCATCATCAGTTCAGTAAGAGCAATGATTGCGTGTTTCTTACCTTTTGCGATACCGTCTTGAATGTTGCCGATCAGCTTCTCTTTATCAAGACCCGTTTCTGGTGTGATGATGTACTCACAACCACCAGCGATAGCAGACATCAGAGTCAGGTCACCACAGTGACGGCCCATGATTTCTACAATTGAAATACGTTGGTGAGATGAAGAAGTGTCACGTAGACGGTCGATTGCATCAATAACTGTGTTTAGTGCAGTTAGGTAACCGATAGTGTAATCCGTACCCGCAATGTCGTTATCGATAGTGCCTGGCAGACCGATACATGGGTAACCCATTTCAGTCAGTTTCTTTGCACCCATGTAAGAACCGTCACCACCAATCACTACCAGTGCGTCGATACCGTGTTTCTTCAGGTTCTCAATAGCTTTTTCGCGTACTGCCACTTCCTTGAACTCAGGGAAACGTGCAGAACCCAGGAACGTACCACCTTTGTTAATAACATCAGAAACACTAGAACGATCTAGCTTCTCGATGCGGCCTTCATAAAGACCTAGGTAGCCATCGTACACACCAAACACTTCCAATCCTTCAGAAAGTGCTGTGCGTACCACGCCGCGTACTGCAGCGTTCATACCAGGTGCGTCACCGCCACTTGTTAAAACACCGATCTTCTTAATCATGCTCACCCTCGATCTTTGGCAATCAATTTATTTAATTTTCTTCTAGGCCCCTTGTCACCAAGCAACCTGCATAATCCAGAACTGTGCGTTATGTTACATTTCCTATACCGGATTACCAATGAAAACACACATTTTTATGTAACTTTTCTACTTATGTAAGAGTATTACAGCTTCTACTATCAACTTCGTTGATTCACATCAGTATCAGGATTCTTAAAGCGTATTGATGGAAAGATAGACAATAAGCGCCTATTTGTCGTCAGACGCTTTTGTATTTTTCGAGCTCTACCAATCTTGCTCTTTCTGTTCTTTCTCTGGTCCATAAATGACAGATATCGGATCTTGGTGGATCAATACATCCGCTTCAGGAAAGACAGACAAGAGGTTTTCTTCCACTTTATCAGCTATATAGTGGGCTTCGATTAAACGTAAGTCATCATCTAGCTCGAGATGTAACTGAATAAAACGTGTCGGCCCGGACATCCGTGTTCGTAACTGATGAACACCTCTCACTCCTTTCACGCTCAAGCACTGAGTGTGAATTTCCTCTAATTCTGTATCAGGCAGTTTTCTGTCCAATAAAGTTTGAGTCGCTTCATTCACCATTTTGAAAGCACTGTAAAGAATGAACACGCCAATACCAATCGCAAACACCGCATCCGCTTGTGTGACACCAAAATAACTTAACCCGAGCGCGACCATAATGGCCGCGTTCATATAAAGGTCAGTCTGATAGTGAAGTGAATCGGCTGCAATGGCTTGGCTGCCTGTCACTCGCACTACGTGCTTCTGAAACGTCACCAAACCAAGTGTAACGACAATAGCAAACAACGAGACATAAACGCCGAGTTCAGGAGTATGTAAAGCCTGAGGGCGGAAGAAACGCTCAACCCCATTAAGGATCAAGAATACCGCGGAGCCGGAAATAAACATGGCTTGCGCCAGGGCAGCTAATGACTCCGCCTTGCCGTGGCCAAAAGTATGTTCCCTGTCTGCTGGCTGCAAGGCATAACGAACCACGACTAAATTCACCACCGACGCGGCAATGTCCAGCATAGAGTCAATAAGAGAGGCTAATAGGCTGACCGAACCTGTCACCCACCAAGTGATGACCTTAACCAGTAAAAGAAGCGTTGCCGTGATTGTTGCAGTCCAGGCTGCTGTCGTCACTAAGCGTGCGTATTGATGTTTCATAATCAAAGAGTTAACTCAAACCATAACCAAAGTATACCTCGATAATTATTTAATGAGTATGAAATAGCCAGATCAAAAAGAGGCAGCCAGGGCTGCCTCTTAAGATTATTTCGTTGTGTCGGTTAGTTGCTGCTTGGTTTAGTCATGCGTTTTTGCATTCTTTCACCACACTGTTGCATACGTTCATTTTGCAACTTCACAAACTCTGCTTTTTGCTCAGGAGTCAGTACACTCAACATTTGGTGTTTTTTCTCCAGCATTTTTACACGGCGTTCGGTTTGTTTTTCTACCATTTCTTTGGCTAACGCATTCGCTTGAGCTTCATCAAAGTTATCCGCTAGCACAAGAGCCTGCATTTTTGCGTGGTAAGCCTGGCGCTCCGCTCGACGAGCATCACGTTCTGCCGCATTTTTACCTTTCATCTCCGCACGATTAGCGTCGCGAAATGATTGTAATTGCTCTTTTTGCGCGTCGGTCAGATCCATTTGACGCATAATTCCTCGGTCCATTCCTGGACCACATTCGTCACGAGGACCTTTTTGCTGGTCTTTACCACCGTAGGCGAAGGCACCTGCAGCACCAAGAGTAAGTGGTAGAACAACGGCAGCTAACACAATTTTTTTTGCAGATTTCATAATTTGATTCCTCATACATCTGATTGCTTCTTCTGGGCTGTTCTCCCAGCGCTTGAGTATAGAATAGGACGCGCTAGGTAAAGTGACGTATAGAGAGCGTAAAGATTCGTAAAGAGTGATTTTTATACTCTTCGTCACCCATCATTCCAATGTAATATTAAATAAAAGGTAATTGATGGTAGGTCCCTAAATGGCAAACATTCTTTTGATTGATGACGATATAGAGCTAACTAGCCTGTTAAAAGAAGTGCTCAGCTTCGAAGGATTTGAAGTCAGTGAAGCGAATGATGGAGAAGCAGGTTTAGCTGCCGTGACAAGTGAAGTCGATTTAATTTTGCTGGATGTCATGATGCCTAAACTCAACGGCATGGAAACATTAAAGCGCTTGCGTGAAAACTGGGAAACTCCCGTACTAATGCTGACAGCCAAAGGCGAAGAAATCGACCGAGTGATTGGCTTAGAACTAGGGGCAGACGATTACTTACCAAAACCCTTTAGTGACAGAGAGCTACTGGCCCGCATTCGCGCCATTTTACGCCGTACCAGTGCAACACAAAAGGACAATAAAAGCGGTGACTGCATTGAGTATCAAGAGCTTCGTCTTTATCCAGGCAAGCAGGAGGCTTACTGCGATCAGTTGCTTCTTGATTTAACGGCAACAGAATTTGCTTTGCTCACACACTTTGTACAACACCCTGGGCAAGTACTGACGAAAGAAACCCTGAGCTTGGATGTGCTTGGCAAGCGACTCGCCGCTTTTGACCGCGCGATTGATATGCACGTCTCCAACTTACGCAAAAAACTGCCCGACCAAAGTAATGGCAAGCCACGTATCAAAACCTTGCGTGGCCGAGGCTATATGTTGCTTGAGGAAGATTAATGAGCCAAATATCACGCATCAAACTGCCAAATATTAACAGCTTGTATGGACGCATATTTGCCATCTTCTGGTTCACCATGTTGTTGGTGTTAATCGCTGTGCTATCACTACCGCATCTGGATCCACGTAAAGCGCGTGATATTCCAAGTGCGCCTTATCAGCGCATGCTAGAAGTGCGTGACGACATTCAGAATCAATACAGTAAAGAAACTGACCTTGGCCGCATTCTATTTAGTATTGAGGGACGTCGCCAAAATAAAAACGACCCTCGGCCACGGATGTTCTTTTCTGACTATAACGGCAAAATATTAACCACTGATCACCGCAACAACTTTCAAATGCGGGCGATGCAAAACTTTGTTTCCATCATTGAAGACAATAATCAGCCAAAACAAAAGCTCTATGGCCGATACATGGTCGCCGGGCCAGTGCCAATTACATTAGCCGGTTCTGACCTTTTAATGTACGTCGGCTTTAAATGGAATGAGCCACCGCCACTGCTGCTGAGACTGTTTGATCACCCTGTTCAGTTATTACTTGCCGTCATGCTGGCAAGTACACCTTTGCTACTTTGGCTAGCATGGGCATTGAGTCAGCCTGCACGTCGACTCGAAGCCGCCGCACAGCGCGTAGCCAAAGGAGAATTTGTCACAGACCCTAATCTGGAGAAAGGGACTTCAGAGTTCCGTCAGGCGGGCAGCAGTTTCAACCAGATGGTCGAAGCCGTAAATCAGATGATATCCGGTCAGCAACGCCTGCTCTCCGATATCTCTCATGAACTGCGTTCACCACTGACTCGCCTGAGAATGGCCAATGCATTAGCGACACGCAAACAAGGCGAAAGCCCAGAGCTAACAAGGATTGATACCGAGGCTCAGAGGCTTGAGCAAATGATCAGTGAGCTACTGGAGCTGTCCCGAATGCAGGCGAATAGCCACATGACACGTGAAACTCAACCGATTCAAAGTTTGTGGGAAGAGATCATTGAGGACACTCAATTTGAAGCGGAACAAATGGGTAAACAATTGCGTTACTCCCCGCTACCTAAAGGCAGTATTTCAGGCAACCCTAAGTTGCTAATGAGCGCTGTGGAAAACATCATTCGCAACGCCATTTACTACGGGAAAGATCAGGTTGAAATTAATCTAGAAACGCAAGGTAACACTCTGCACATCACCGTAGATGATAACGGTGAAGGAGTGCCAGATGCCGAGCTGGAAGCCATCTTCCGACCATTCTACCGAGTCTCTACCGCTCGTGACCGTCACACTGGCGGAACAGGATTAGGGCTGACGATCACCGAAAGTGCCATTCGTCAACACAGCGGGACCATTGTCGCTAGTCGCAGCCCACTAGGTGGATTGCGTATGACGATAACATTGCCTTTGAGTTTGTAGTCAAAGCTCACATCATTCAACTGATCAGGTAAACCCTCCGTCTCAGGAGGGTTTACTTTTTCTCAACACGGTTCATCCATTGGACTAGCATGTGTAGCTTTGCCAATACTTGGTGTATACCCCAGTCGTAGCTACGGTATATACTGCCTCTCTCTTTTGACTAACTCTATTTCTATACCATGTTTGATATCGCTTTATACGAACCAGAAATCGCGCCGAACACCGGCAACATCATTCGACTTTGTGCCAACTGCGGTGCAAACCTTCATTTGATTGAGCCACTGGGTTTCGATCTGGAAGAGAAAAAAGTGCGCCGTGCAGGCTTGGATTATCATGACTTGGCTCGAGTAACACGTCATAAAAACTATCAGGCATTCTTAGACTATTTAGAGGAAGAGAAGCAAGGTAACTACCGTCTGTTCGCTTGTACAACCAAAACGACAGGTCACCATGTAGATGCTCAGTATCAAGCCGGTGACGTGCTGCTTTTCGGTCCGGAGACCCGTGGTTTACCTGCGGAAGTGATTGAAAGCCTGCCTATGGAGCAACGTATTCGTATTCCAATGATGCCAGATGCCCGCAGCCTGAACTTGTCGAATGCCGTAGCCATTATTGCATTTGAAGCATGGCGTCAGATGGGCTTTGAAGGAGCTCAATAATCGCTGGATTATAGTGGCAAAAAAGGGCGCCAGATGCGCCCTTTTATCTTCTGCTTGTACTGGTAATTGATCAGTTAAGCTTATTTCGGTCATTACGATCGTCATCGTCGTCTTTACGCTCGTATTCACCTTCGAAGGTATTGCCATTATCCGAGCGAGAATCGAATGGACCACGACGGAATGGATCATCGTCAAATGGCCCCTGCTGCCCAGAAAAACCGCTGTGGAAGCCACCACCGTGGACCGTTTTCACCACCATTTTACTCATCAGGTATTTTGCAATCGCAGCTCTAGGCGCAGGCAACAATACCAACATACCAAGTGCATCCGTCATAAAGCCCGGAGTTAACAGCAGCACGCCAGCTACAGCCAGCATGACACCTTCAAAAATCTGCTGAGCAGGAATTTCACCTTGCTCAAGACGCCCCTGAACTGACATCAGAGTTTGAATACCCTGACTACGCACGAGTGACGCCCCAACAAACGCGGTGATGATCACCAACGCAATGGTCGGCCAGAGGCCTAAAAATCCGCCTACCTGAATAAACAAGCCGATTTCAATGATCGGAACAAAAATAAACGCCAATAATAAGATAGGAAACACACGCCCTCCTTTGTTTAATTCAGTGTAATGGTAAAAGCTAACCAAGCTCAAACGAATCGTTGTAAAAAAGCGTGTTCAGCACTTGTTGATGAAGTAAAAGATGCCTTTCCATTGGCACGAAGCAGATAGCCATAATCACAAACATGAACAGTAGAAACACTGTCCTGAAACGTAAGGCAATAACCTGTTCATACTTTGCAAACTATTGACGCATTAAAAACCAAAAAGGTGATCTAGTTACTATTTTTATGTGCTAGGTAAAGTATGATGTGCCACATAAGTCAGGACGGATTTTCCAGCCCAAAATTCTGATGAATGGATTCTAGATTGCAGAATAGGCTAATACTCAACCATATTATTAGAATTATCATCTAAGGATCCTGTTATGGCTACTCTATCTGATGCTCAAAAAGCAGTTAACTCAGCCACTCGTATTGAAGAAGATCTATTAGGTCAACGTCATGTCCCTGCAGATGCGTACTACGGTATTCACACTCTACGTGCCATCGAAAACTTCAACATCTCTAACGTAACCATTTCTGACGTACCTGAATTTGTACGTGGTATGGTAATGACCAAGAAAGCCGCAGCGTTGGCAAACAAAGAACTTGGTGCGATTCCAAAAGATGTTGCTAACTACATCATCGAAGCATGTGATTTGATCCTGGAAACAGGCAAGTGCATGGATCAATTCCCTTCAGACGTATTCCAAGGTGGCGCTGGCACTTCTGTCAACATGAACACCAATGAAGTGATCGCCAACGTTGCTCTTGAAATCATGGGTAAAGAGAAAGGCCAGTACGAGTTCGTCAACCCGAATGATCACGTAAACAAAAGTCAGTCAACTAACTGTGCTTACCCTACTGGCTTCCGTATTGCGGTTTACAACAGCGTACACAAGTTGATGGAAGCGATTGAGTACCTGAAAGGCGCATTCGAACTTAAAGCAATTGAGTTCAAAGATGTACTTAAAATGGGCCGTACTCAGCTACAAGACGCGGTACCAATGACGGTTGGTCAAGAGTTCCACGCTTGGGCGGTAACATTAAACGAAGAAATTCGTGCTCTGGACTACACGTCAAAACTACTTCTAGAAATTAACTTGGGCGCGACCGCTATCGGTACGGGCCTGAACACACCAACCGGTTACCAAGCTCTGTCGGTAAAACACCTGGCTGAAGTAACAGGTCTGGACGTGGTTCCTGCAGAAGACCTTATCGAAGCGACGTCAGACTGTGGTGCTTACGTGATGACACACAGTGCCCTAAAACGTCTGGCAGTGAAACTGTCTAAGATTTGTAACGACCTGCGTCTGCTTTCATCTGGCCCACGTGCTGGTCTGAATGAGCTTAACCTTCCTGAAATGCAAGCCGGCTCTTCTATCATGCCAGCGAAAGTGAACCCTGTAATCCCTGAAGTTGTAAACCAAGTGTGCTTTAAAGTACTGGGTAACGACAACACGGTATCTTTCGCAGCAGAAGGCGGCCAGCTACAGCTAAACGTAATGGAACCAGTGATCGCGCAAAGCATGTTTGAGTCCATCTCACTACTGCAAAATGCGTGTATTAACCTGCGTGACAAATGTATCGATGGCATCACAGTGAACAAAGAAGTCTGTGAAAACTACGTATACAACTCCATCGGTATCGTAACCTACCTGAACCCATACATCGGTCACCATGAAGGCGACATCGTCGGTAAGATTTGTGCGGAAACCGGTAAGAGTGTTCGTGAAGTCGTGCTAGAGCGCGGTCTGCTAACAGAAGAAGAACTTGACGAAATCTTAACTGTTGAAAACTTCATGCATCCAACTTACAAAGCGAAACGCTACGAGTAAGTCATCATCCATAGGGGCCTATAAGGCCCCTTTTTAGGGTTCCGTACGGTTAACCACACTTTTTCTAAGCTTTTTAATGCCATAGCTCTTGGGCTCTGATTCTCTGAACATTTACTCCTGTTCCTGAGTGTTCAAAAAATCAGAATCTATACAAACTAAAGAGGTATCTATAATGGTCATGGTCGAACTCTTCGTGGTTCTGCTCTTCATCTATTTGGGAGCGAGAATCGGCGGTATCGGCATCGGTTTTGCCGGTGGTGCAGGTGTCATTGCATTGTCTTTGATCCTAGGCGTTCCTACTAGCCAGGCTTACATCCCTGTTGATGTAATTTTGATCATCATGTCAGTGATTACCGCTATTGCAGCAATGCAAGTTGCAGGTGGTCTGGACTGGATGGTGCAAGTTGCCGAAAACTTTTTGCGTAAACACCCTGAACGCATCACCTTCTATGCGCCAATCGTGACATACATAATGACACTAATGGCGGGTACTGGTCACACCGCGTTCTCTACTTTGCCAGTAATTGCCGAAGTGGCTAAAGGTCAGGGCGTTCGTCCTTCCCGTCCTTTGTCTATCGCCGTTGTCGCATCGCAAATCGCCATCACAGCATCTCCAATCTCTGCGGCTGTGGTCGCTTTCGCAGCCATGCTTGCTCCATTTGGCGTCGATTACCTCACTCTACTCGCTGTGTGTATTCCAACCACATTCATCGCTTGTATGGTCGGTGCGTTCATTGCGAACTTCATGGGCAGTGAACTAAAAGACGATCCTGAATATCAACATCGTCTGGAAAATGGCCTCATCAAACTCAATACTGAAGAAAAACGCGAGATTCTACCAACAGCGAAGAAAGCAACGTTTATCTTCCTTGGCGCTATCGCCTTCGTAGTGTGCTACGCAGCAGCAATCTCTGGCTCTGTGGGTCTTATCGAGAACCCAGCACTGGGTCGTAACGAAGCGATCATGACAGTCATGCTTGCGGCAGCAGCTGCCATCGTAATGAGCTGTAAGATCGACTCGAGCAAAATCCCAGCGGCAGCAACATTCCGTTCTGGTATGACAGCGTGTGTTTGTGTACTTGGTGTTGCATGGCTAGGCTCTACATTCGTGAACGCGCACGTTGATGGCATTAAAGAAGTGGCTGGTGCACTTCTAGCAGACTACCCATGGATGCTTGCATTGGTGCTCTTCTTCGCTTCTATGCTGCTTTACTCACAAGGCGCAACGACTGTTGCACTGATGCCTGCAGCATTAGCGATTGGTGTCGCACCACTGACTGCGGTTGCATCATTCGCGGCGGTAAGTGCGCTGTTCGTACTACCGACTTACCCAACGCTACTTGCCGCGGTTGAGATGGACGATACAGGCTCAACACGTATTGGTAAGTACGTGTTCAACCACCCGTTCTTCCTACCAGGTGTCGCAACCATCGCATCAGCGGTGACATTAGGCTTCATCTTCGGTGGCCTGCTGATCTAGCAGAAACAGAGTCTTACTCGGGGAGCTTCGGCTCCCTTTTTTATTGCCAGAATTTGAACGTATTGATTAACAAATCTTCACTTTGATGAAACTTATCGGTTAGTCAGCAGGTCTGATTGAGTTACACTTACGGCAATTAGCTAAGACGAATTGAACATTTTATGCGTGCATTACTTTCCGTATTACTCTTAGGGTTGATTACCTTTTCTGCGCCTTCTTTAGCCTTATTTGGCAAGGACCAGTTTAACAATAGTCAGAACAACAACTTCGGTAACAGCAGCGACAGCTTTGTTCCTGTTGATCAAGCGTTTCCGTTTAATTTTTATCAGCAAGATGACAAGCTGATGCTCGACTGGCAGGTACGTGACGGCTACTACCTGTATCAAGAACGTTTGTCGGTATCCGGCGAGAATGTCACGCTTGGTGAGTTAGACATGGAACGTGGTACACCACACAAAGATGAGTTCTTTGGAGAGGTGCATATCTATACCATGCCACTATTTGTCAATGTACCACTGTCAAATTGGCAGGAAGGTGCACGCGTTATCGTCCAGTATCAAGGCTGTGCCTCAGCAGGTTTCTGCTATCCACCAGAAACGCGGGTCATTCCTATCAACGCATTTACGTCACCGGCAGGTTCCGCAGCTGCCACTGCACCACAACAGCCACCCCAAAAACAAACAGCACAAGCCACGCCAAAAGTAACAAACACAGCGCCAACAGCGCCTGTTACGCAGCAAGACAGCCTGGCGACAAACCTGGCTGAAAGCTGGTGGACGCCACTGCTGTTTCTAGCTTTAGGTGTCGGCCTTGCTTTTACTCCTTGTGTACTGCCTATGTACCCGATCCTGACCAGCATTGTGCTTGGTAGCGGGAAACTCAGCCAACGACGTGCACTTGGCTTGTCGTTTATTTACGTACAAGGTATGGCGCTGACTTATACCCTGCTTGGTCTGGTCGTTGCCTCTGCTGGTATGCAGTTCCAAGCGGCGATGCAGCACCCGTATGTACTCATCGGTCTGAGTGTCTTATTCATCGCGTTGGCAATGTCGATGTTTGGCCTGTATTCGCTGCAACTCCCAAGCAGCGTGCAAACTTGGCTCAATAATCTAAGTAACAAACAGCACGGTGGCAGCGGTACTGGCGTGTTTGTGATGGGTGCCATTTCCGGTTTGGTATGCTCACCATGCACCACTGCGCCGCTCTCTGGTGCGCTGCTTTACGTCGCGCAAAGTGGCGATCTGCTAACCGGTGGAGTTGCTCTGTACGCTCTGGCCATGGGAATGGGGATTCCTCTGATTCTTGTTGCGGTCTTCGGCAATAAACTGCTGCCGAAAGCGGGTAACTGGATGGGTCGGGTTAAAACGCTATTCGGGTTCATTCTGCTCGCTGCCCCTATCTTCCTGCTTGAACGCCTGTTACCTGAAATGTGGTCAACATTACTTTGGTCTGTGTTGGGTGTGGCTGCTTTTGGCTGGCTATATCATGTGAAAAACAGCCTCGAGTTTGGCGGCTGGAAACAGAGTGCCGTTGGAATTATTGCCGTTCTGGGATTATTCGCTTCCGCACAACCTGCGTTGAATTATTGGTTTGGTAACAACGAAACTCATGCTCAACAAGCCAGTGTCAGTTTCACGCGGATAGCGAATGTCACAGAACTAGAAGAACAACTGGCGTTAGCAAAAGCGGCAGGTAAACCGGTCATGCTCGACTTTTATGCCGACTGGTGTGTGGCCTGTAAGGAGTTTGAGAAGTACACCTTCCATTCGCCAAAAGTCGAAGAAAAGTTGCGAGATTTTGTGTTACTGCAAGCGGATGTGACCAAAAATCAGGTTCAAGATATTGAATTACTCAAGCGTATGAACGTCCTTGGCCTACCAACGATTGAGTTTTGGAACAGTAAAGGAGAACACGTTTCAAACGCTCGTTTAACGGGTTTCATGCAGGCAGAACCTTTCTTAGAGCACATCAATCAGTTCTAATCAGACAAATTCAAACGCCAGTAATTTTCTACTGGCGTTTTTATTGCACAAAACAAAAAAATAAAATGAGGGTTATATGCATTTTCTCTAATAAAAGTCGATTTGGTTCAGACTTTTAGCGAATAAATATTGTCCACAATCTCAAAGCTGGACAATAATAAATTTAACCAAATAGTCAAAAGTGTTTAACGTCATGGATTCGACCTACACCATCATCATTGCTGATGATCACCCTCTCTTCCGTAATGCTTTGTTCCAATCGGTACACATGGCGGTGAGTGGTGCCAATCTTCTCGAAGCTGACTCACTCGATGCCTTACTTGCGTTATTGGAGAGGGAAGAGGAGCCAGACTTAGTGCTGTTGGATCTCAAGATGCCTGGCGCAAATGGTATGTCGGGCCTGATTCACCTGCGTGCTGAATACCCTGACTTACCAGTAGTTGTCGTTTCAGCCAGTGAAGAGCCTGCTATCGTAACTCAGGTTAAAAGTCACGGCGCTTTCGGCTTCATTCCTAAATCAAGCGATATGCGTGAACTCGTTAATGCGATCAATCAGGTGCTTAACGGCGACCCGTACTTCCCTGAAGGTCTGATTACCAATAATGCTGCATGTAGTGACTTGGCAGAGAAGATTGCCACGTTGACGCCGCAGCAATACAAAGTGTTGGGGATGTTGTCAGATGGCTTGCTGAACAAACAAATCGCTTATGAGCTGAATGTATCAGAAGCCACCATCAAAGCGCACATGACGGCGATTTTCCGCAAGCTGGGCGTGAAGAACCGCACTCAAGCTGTCATCATGTTAACGGAAATGAACAACTAAGGCTGATACCAATCGTAGTAAGTAACTGGTCATCCTAGCTTGTTAAAACACTAGATAACTGCGTTATAATTTTTGATTGTAGAATAACTACTTATCGAAAAATTCCGCCTTGTTCTCAAGCATTTTTCCTGCGCTATTTCTGACCATTGTCTTACTGTGATTGATATTACTCTTCTTCCGATTCCTCTTGTTCAGTAGGCAAGCGTAAGCCTACTTTGGTCACTTGCTGATCGACTACATCAGCAATAATCCAATGCAGCCCTTGCCATTCAAACTGGTCACCCAGTACAGGGGCTGTTCCCAGTTGTTCTTCCACCAAGGTTCTCAGTGTAATACCCAGCGCTTCCTCGCCAAGATCCAAACCATACATCATGGCAACATCGGCCAGTCTGACTTCAATATCCAAAAAGAAATCACCAAAGAAACGAGTCATTGATGCTTTTTCTGGAGCTTCACTAAACAACAGGCTCAACGCATCTAAATCTTTCTCTTGAGCAAAGACACACAAAGTATCATCTTCTTCCAGCTTGGTACTTCCAGATGGGTGCATCAATTCCTGATGGCGAAAGACCGCCGCAATACGCGTGCCTTCCGGCATAGACAAGCTACGTAATGGCTCCCCGATACACCATTTGTCTGCTTTCAATCGATAGATAAATAGCTCCCACTCACTGGTAGGATAAACCTCGACACCAATTCGCGATATTGGCTCCGGTTTTGGAGGCAGTTCTACTTTGGCTAGCGACATTGCTTTAGTCAATGTGCCTCCCTGAACAATCAGCGAGACCATAACAACGAAGAACGCGAGGTTGAAATAAAGCTGTGCATCAGGAAGGCCTGCCATCATCGGGAACACCGCCAAAATGATCGGCACGGCACCACGCAACCCCACCCAGGAAACAAACCACTTTTCGCGCGGCGTAAAACTTTTGAATGGCAGTAAGCCTACCCACACTGAAATTGGACGAGCAAACAGAATCATACCAAAGGCGAGTGCCAGCCCCGGCAAGGCTATCGACAACAGATTCGAAGGCGTGACCAGCAAACCAAGCACGAGGAACATGCCTATCTGGGCCAACCATGTCATTCCGTCCAGCACATGAAGAATCGAGTGACGGCTGCGCGTAGGGCGATTACCTAATAACAGACCGACTAGGTAAATGGACAGAATGCCGCTACCACCGAATGTATTCGATAAGGCAAAAATCAGCAGACCACCACTGACGGTCAGAATGGAGTACAAGCCATCCGGTAGCTGATTGCGGTTTATGATCTTCCATAACAACCAGCCACCAGCAATACCAAGCAATGCACCAATGCCAAACTGCTTCACAAAGCTCAGTGCTAAAAAGCCGACACTTAACTCCGCACCTGAGCTCGACAAAATAGCAATTAAGGTAACGGTGAGAAATACCGCCATCGGATCGTTGGTACCGGATTCGATTTCCAGCGTTGAGCCGACACGCTCATTGAGACTGCGCCCTTTCAGTAGTGAAAACACCGCAGCAGCATCGGTAGAGCCCACGATAGCGCCCACAAGAATCCCTTGCAGTAAGTCCAGATCAAACAGCCAGGTCGCCATCAAACCGGTTAAAAGCGTCGTCATTGCCACACCCAGCGTGGCTAATGACACCGAAGGCCACAACGCCACCCGGAAGCTCGCGACTCGTGTTCTCATGCCACCATCAAGCAGAATAATCGCTAAAGCTAAGTTACTGACTAAATAAGCAATTGAGTAATTATCAAATAATATTCCGCCTAAGCCATCTTCTCCGGCCAACATACCAACCGCAAGAAACACGAGAAGAATAGGAATACCCAGTTTCGAGGACACAGGGCTTAGAAGAACGCTCAGTGCAATCAGCAATGCACCGACGAGAAAAAAGCTATTGATGGTGTTTGCGTCCATTCCACTCTCCCTAATATAAAAGTTATGACCAACGTACTAAGACCGTTAGTCTAACCCCTTATCGTGTCTCAATGCTTTAGTTGAAACGAAAACTTTATGTAAACAAATAACTTGTAGCAATGAGTATAGGTTTCATGAAACAAATGAAGAAAAGATAACGCCAGCAAAAATAATTAGTGAAAAATGTCATTTCGCATTAGACCTTAGGCTAATTTAACACCACGTTAACATACTAAAATCCTCTTACAATTGCCTTAAGCGCCCATTCTACGGGCGTTTTTTGATTTTTATGCCCCGACTAAAGTTGAAAAGAGTTCTTGCCAACACCTTGCTAATGTACATGGTGAAACATTTTTTTAACAACAATACCAATCGTAAGGAGACGGCAATGGCGTTTGAAAGCGAAGAAAGAGCCAAAGCCTACTGGGACAAGAACGTGAAGCTAATGATTGGCCTAATGGTCATCTGGTTCTTAGTGTCTTTCGGCTGCGGCATTTTATTTGTCGATGTACTCAATCAATTTCAACTAGGCGGATACAAACTTGGTTTCTGGTTTGCTCAACAAGGCTCCATCTACGCCTTCCTGGGTATTATTTTCTACTACGCGTGGAAGATGCGCAAAATAGACCGTGAATTCGGCGTGGATGAGTAAGGAGTCACTCAGATGGATTTGAAAACTATTACCTACCTGGTTGTTGGCGCAACCTTCATCCTGTACATCGGGATTGCGATTTGGGCGCGCGCAGGCTCAACCAAAGAGTTCTATGTTGCGGGTGGCGGTGTAAACCCAATCGCGAACGGTATGGCGACAGCAGCAGACTGGATGTCAGCGGCGTCGTTTATTTCGATGGCGGGTCTGATTGCCTTCATGGGATACGGAGGTTCTGTATTCCTAATGGGTTGGACTGGCGGTTACGTTCTGCTTGCTCTGCTTCTTGCTCCTTACCTACGTAAGTTCGGTAAATTTACCGTGCCAGAGTTTGTCGGTGAGCGTTTCTACTCTAAGACAGCGCGTATCGTAGCGGTTGTGTGTCTGATCATCGCGTCAGTAACCTACGTTATCGGTCAGATGAAAGGCGTAGGTGTTGCATTCGGTCGCTTCCTAGAAGTAGATTACGCAACAGGTCTACTGATTGGTATGTGTATCGTATTTATGTACGCTGTACTAGGCGGCATGAAAGGCATCACATACACGCAGATTGCTCAATATTGTGTACTCATTCTTGCTTACACTATCCCAGCAGTATTTATCTCTCTGCAATTGACTGGTAACCCAATTCCGCAAATTGGCCTTGGTAGTACCATGGCGGGAACCGATGTCTATCTACTCGATCGGCTCGATCAGGTGGTGACCGAACTCGGCTTTAGTGAATACACCACTCAAGTTCGTGGTGATACACTAAACATGTTTGCTTACACCATGTCACTGATGATCGGTACGGCTGGTCTGCCACACGTAATCATCCGTTTCTTTACGGTACCTAAGGTTCGTGACGCACGTACATCAGCAGGTTGGGCACTAATCTTCATTGCTATTCTTTACACAACTGCACCTGCAGTATCAGCAATGGCGCGCCTAAACCTAATGAACACAGTTAACCCAGCTCCGGGCCAACACTTGGCTTATGACGAGCGTCCTGCTTGGTTTAAGAACTGGGAAAAAACAGGCCTGCTAGGTTTCGATGATAAGAACGGTGATGGCAACATTCAGTACACTTCTGATGCGGCTACTAACGAGCTAAAAGTTGATAACGACATCATGGTACTGGCTAACCCAGAGATTGCTAAGCTACCAAACTGGGTAATCGCATTGGTTGCGGCAGGTGGTCTGGCAGCAGCACTATCAACCGCTGCGGGTCTACTACTGGCGATTTCGTCCGCGATATCTCACGACTTAATCAAAGGGGTCATTAACCCGAATATCTCCGAGAAGAAAGAGCTCCTTGCCAGCCGGATTTCCATGGCAGTGGCAATTGCGGTAGCAGGCTACTTAGGTCTACACCCACCGGGCTTCGCGGCAGGTACCGTTGCACTGGCCTTTGGTCTGGCAGCGTCCTCTATCTTCCCTGCATTGATGATGGGTATCTTCAGTAAGAGCATCAACAAAGAAGGCGCTATCGCAGGTATGATCGCAGGTATCAGTATTACACTGTTCTACGTATTCCAACACAAAGGTATCCTATTCATCGCGGATTGGACTTACCTAGAAAGCTGGGGCAGCAACTGGTTCCTAGGCATTGAGCCAAACGCGTTTGGTGCAATTGGTGCGCTATTCAACTTCATCGTGGCGTTCGCAGTATCGAGAGTAACAGCAGAAACACCACAAGAAGTGAAAGATCTGGTTGAGCACGTACGTGTACCAGTAGGTGCGGGCCAAGCTGTCGATCACTAATTATAATTAGAACCACAAAGCCCCGTCTGGAAACATCTGTCCGGGGCTTTTTTATTCTCTATTTTCAGTTACTATTTCGAAGTCTGTCGTTGCAAGGAAGCCAAGATGTTCAAAAACAAGCACTTAATTATCGCCCTGTTAATCGCTCCGATCCTATCGTTAATTGCCTACTTCGGTACGGATTTAGCGTTAAGTGAAAAGCCTCATGCCGCGAAAGAAGGTGAAAGTTATAAATTGGCCAGCAAGTCCAATTGTCGCTACACCAGTGGTCTTTGTGATATGGAAAATGGCGATTTTAAAGTGAAGTTTCGCTCTGAGAAGCTAACGAAGGACAGTCTAGAATTGTCTCTCAATGCGGCTTTCCCACTGGAAGGCGTGAAAGTTTCTGTGGTCGCAAATCAGGAAAAGAACGCGCAGCCAGTCGATATGAAGCCCGCTGATCAAGCAGGTAAAAACTGGTACATCACCTTGCCGAAACCAAAATCAGCAGAAAGCTGGTTAAGAGTGGTCATTCAGTCAGAAGGAACGCTCTACTACGGCGAGACTCAAACGGCTTTCGTGAAATACGAGACCCTGTTTACCGAATAACTGAAATAAAGAACAAAATAGAAAGCTGGGCTTAATTGTAGGGATATAGCTCACTTGCTCCAAGCCGATGCCTGTATTCATGCATCGGCTTTTTTGTCATCAAAATCCTCGTAAATCACCTATGGTTGATAAGAGACTTAGGATTGAGAACAGAGGAGCAAGTCATGACCAGAGACTTTCGTATTGAAACCGACAGCATGGGTGAGGTGAAAGTCCCTTCTGATGCTCTCTATCAGGCTCAAACTCAACGTGCCGTAGACAATTTTTCCATCAGCAGACACACCATGCCACAAGGCTTCATCCTTGCTTTGGCACATATCAAACAAACCGCAGCACTGACTAATGCTCAATTAGGAATATTAGACAGTAAAATTGCCGATGCGATAGCGAATGCAGCGCAATCGATCATCGACGGACAACATCTGGAGCAATTTCCGATTGATGTTTTCCAAACCGGCTCTGGTACCAGCTCAAATATGAATGCCAATGAGGTGATCGCAACGCTGGCTGCCCAGACTCTTGGAGAAAGCGTAAGCCCAAATGATCACGTCAACATGGGTCAAAGCAGTAACGATGTCGTGCCAACGGCGATTCAGGTCAGCGTAGCACTGGCGATCGAAAAGCAACTGATTCCCGCTTTGGAGTACCTTTGCCAATCACTTGCCACGAAACAACACGCCTTAAAAGACGTGGTAAAAACAGGCCGAACTCATCTGATGGACGCCATGCCGATTACCCTTGCCCAAGAACTTGGAGGATGGCAGTACCAAATCGAACACGCCAAACAAGCGATTGAACAAACTTTGCCAGCCGTGAAGGCACTGGCACAAGGAGGTACCGCAGTAGGTACTGGGATCAATGCCGATCCGCGATTCGCCCCACTTTTCGCAGACAATCTTTCACAATCAACAAATGTAGCGTTTTGTTCCAGTCCAAATTTCTTTTTTAATCTCAGCAGTCAGGATGCGATCGTCGCCCTATCCGGACAGCTCAAAACGTCAGCAGTTGCGATCCTGAAGATCGCAAACGATCTTCGCTGGATGAATTCCGGACCACTAGCAGGGTTGGGAGAAATTGAGTTAAAAGGGCTTCAGCCCGGTTCTTCCATCATGCCGGGGAAAGTAAACCCTGTTATTCCAGAAGCCGTCGCCATGGCCTGCGCCCAAGTAATTGGTAATGACACCACCATCACCATTGCAGGTCAGTCTGGTAACTTTCAGCTCAACGTGATGCTGCCTGTCATTGCTCATAATGTATTAGAAAGCATTGAGCTACTATCCAACAGCGCCACTGCACTGGCAGACAAAGCCGTCGCCACGTTTGAAGTCAGGCAAGATAACCTTGATGTGGCGTTAGCCAAGAACCCTATTCTGGTCACCGCACTTAATCCGGTTATTGGTTACCTGAAAGCCGCCGAAATCGCGAAAAAGGCTTATAAACAAGGACGGGCGATCATTGATGTCGCTGAAGAGGAAACCGACTTAGATCGTGCGACACTGGAGAAACTGCTGAATCCAACCAAATTGACGCAAGGCGGGGTAGCTGAGTAATTCGTCCAGCCTCAAACACAAAGACCTCCAATTGGAGGTCTTTATCTAACTGTAAATAACTGAAACTAACTAAAACTAGGCCACTCGGTTTAGTACCGAACGCAACTTCAACGGTTTAACAGGTTTGGCGATAAAGCTAAATCCATTCGCTTTGATGCCATCGAGCATATCATCGGTACGGTCCGCACTGATGATGACACCTTCAAAGCGATTACCCAGACGAAGACGGCACTGTTGCAGCACTTCCAATCCAGTGCGTCCGTTATCGAGTCGGTAATCCGAGAAGATCACATCCGGCACCCAGCCATCATCCAGCGCTTTCAGACTTTCGACTAAGTCGGCGGCCAGTCGTGTATCACAGCCCCAACGCGATAACAGGTTATCCATTCCCACTAAAATATCTGGCTCATTGTCGACACACAGAATTTTCAGATGGCATAGCTCAGACTGAGTACTGCTTGGCATCGTCACTGTGCTGATGACCTGTACGCTCTCGGCTCTGTCGAGCGTAATCGAGAAGACACTGCCTTTGCCATGCCAGGAGCGCATCGAGATTTCATGTCCCAGCACCTGCGCTATCCCTTTCGATATCGCCAGCCCCAACCCTAAGCCCTGATCAGAGCGAACTTGAGAGCCTCGGTTAAATTCTTCAAAGATCTCCTGCTGTTTCTCTTCTTCAATGCCCATACCGTTATCCCAGACATCAATACGCACTCGACCTTTGACGCGGCGCACACCCAAAGCGACTTTGCCGTTTGGACTATAGCGGAACGCGTTAGTAAGAAAGTTTTGCACCACTCGGCGCAGAAGTTTGGGGTCAGAATTCACCGTCAGCGAGGAAGGGATCATCGTAAACTCAATACCCTGTTGTTTCGCCAGCGCACTGAACTCCGCATTTAAATTCGCCAATACATCATTAACGGCGAACCCACAAACATGCACTTCAAGCTTGCCCGACTCCAGACGGGAAATATCCAACAAGTCGCCAATCAAATCCTCTGCTGCACCGAGTGCACTTTCGATATGAGAAGAGAGCTTTTTCGTCTCGTCGTCTTTGGCGACTTCAGAAAGTGAAGAGGCAAACAGCCTTGCAGCATTAAGAGGCTGCATCAGGTCGTGGCTCACCGCCGCGAGGAATCGTGACTTTGACTTCGATTCTAAATCTGAACGCTGCGTCGCCGCCACCAGCTGTTTGTTAAGCCGTTCAAGTTCACGGGTACGAAGTCGCACGCGTTCCTCAAGCGTCTCGTTCGCCTCTTTTAGTGCCTGCTCGGCATCGCGGAAGACGGTGATGTCGGTGAAGCTCATAACAAAGCCCCCACCCGGCATCGGATTCCCCTGCACTTCAATTACTCGGCCGTCAGGACGAACACGAGAGGATGTATGCCGCGTCCCTTGCTCAAGATGGTAAACCCGGCGACGAACATGGTCATCTGGATCACCCGGGCCGCATAACCCTTGCTCGGCATTGTGGCGAATGACATCTGCGATTGGACGGCCGACCTGAATTAACCCCGGAGGAAATTCAAACAACTCAAGATAACGTTGGTTCCATGCCACCAGCCGCAATTGTTTATCGACCACAGCGATACCCTGGCCAATATGCTCAATCGCCCCTTGCAGTAGCCCTCGGCTGAAATCGTACAGTTCAGAAGCTTCATCAACGATGGTCGCGACTTCTTCGAGCTGCATGTTTCTTCCCTGCAAGGCAGAAGTAAGTACTAACTTAGCAGAAGAAGCACCGAAGACCCCCGCGAGCACACGTTCTGTGTGTCTTATCAATGAAGACGGCGCTTGCTGGTTCGGCATCAGCTCTTCACGTTGCTGGCTCCAATAGGCCTGAAACGCAACTTTAACGCGAGATCGCCCAACAAAGCGAGAGGCGAGCATTTCCAGTTCAGCCACGGTCACGCGGCTCTGGTAAAGGCTCATATTTTCGCTTTCTGGCAACGGTGTACCAACAAACGAAGCCGATTGTAAGCGCTCACTTAGGCTTGGACGAGTAATCAGAGAAACGACGACAAAACAGGCGGTATTGGCCGCGACACTGAGAATCATTCCCCAGTCAGAGATCGCAATATCAAACTGGGTTAACATCTCTGGCGGCGTAATAAGCCAAATCAAAAAGTTACTGCTGGCGTTACCCGCAAGCATGTCGGTTTGGCTCATCAGGGTGATAAGCCAAATAGTAAAACCAACCGCAAGACCGACATAAACGCCCTTCTTGTTTCCCTGACGCCAATACATCCCGCCAATCAGTGCCGGCGCGAATTGAGTGATGGCTGCAAACGATAGAAAGCCTATCGCAGAGAGTGAGTGGATACTATCAAGTGCCTGATAAAAGCCCCATGCACCAATCAAAAGAATCAGGATAAGTGCGCGACGAATGCGTAGCAGTAACTGAGAAAAGTGCTGATGATTACGTTGGGACAGGCGCATACGACGTAAAAGCAGTGGCATCGCCAGATCATTCGATACCATGATGGCTAACGCGATAGTCGAAACGATCACCATCCCACTTGCTGCGGAAGTGCCACCAAGGAATGCCAGTAACGCAATCTCGCTCGCGCCAACCGCCATCGGCACACTGATAACAAAAGTATCTGGCGACGCATCACTCAGCAGTCCTTGCCCTACCCACGCAATCGGCAAGACAAAAATACCCATTAAAATCAGATAGAGTGGAAACAACCAGCGGGCAACATGCAGATCCTGAGCGCGCTCGTTTTCCACCACCATGGTATGAAATTGACGAGGTAAACAAACGATCGCCAACATGGTAAGCACGGTATGGATCAGAATGGTAGGAATGTTGGGCGGCTGATAGGTTTCGGTAGCGACATCTATCAGACTGAGGTTTTCTGCACTCATTGCCAGCCAGACAATAAATACACCAACCACTAAAAATGCCATCAGCTTGATGATCGACTCAAAGGCGATCGCCATCATCATGCCCCGGTGGTGCTCGGTGTTATCGATATGACGCGTACCGAATAAAATGGTAAAGATGGCCAGTGCCATTACCACAAACCAAGAGACACTGTCGTTCTGATAACCAAAGTCTGACGCAAGCTCAGGCGCAATGATTTCCAGCCCCATGGTGATGCCACGTAACTGCAATGCGATATAAGGAAGAATCCCCGCGACGGCAATCAGCGTCACGGCAACCGCTAGTCCCTGCGATTTTCCATAACGTGCGCCAATGAAATCAGCAATAGAGGTAATGTGTTCACGCTTGGCGATTAATATCAGCCTGGCAAGCACTCGCCAACCAAGCGTAAAGACCAGAATCGGCGCAATGTAGATCGGCAGAAAAGACCAGGGATTACTGCTCGCTTGGCCCACCGTGCCGTAGAACGTCCAGGAGGTACAATACACAGCAATAGACAAGCTGTAGATCCAAGGCCGCCATCTGGCTAGCCACCTTCTCTGGTTGTCTCCATACCACGCGATTATAAATAGGGCTCCCAAGTACGCCAAAGAAACGGGAACCACCAGCCATCCTTGCATCCGATATCCTTTATGACCTTGCTTACAAAAAACAAAAACCTCTCCGTAAGGGAGAGGTTTCATTTAACACTGCTTTCACAACAGAGACAAAGATTAGTTTTTAACCTTTGTCACAGAAGTCTAATTCTGTGTTTCAAGTGTTTTATCCGACAGGTCAACAACATGCCTTGCTGGCTCTTGCGGATCCAGTTTAATGAACAGTGCAATCAATCCCATTACAGCCATTCCCCAGAACACAAACGCGCCCCAGTGTTCATAAGCCCAACCACTGAGCACCGTCATCAGCGCAGTAAATGCCCCAAGCGCAACCGCGTTATATAGCGCCTGTAACGCAACCATTTTATTCTCTGAAGAGTTTTGGATGTATTGAATCGCAGCAATATGCGCAGCCGCAAACGTCACGCCATGCAGCAGCTGGACGATAACCAAAGCTAGAATTGACGTTGTGCCTGCCGTGATCCCCCAACGCAACATCACACCGCAAGCCGCAATAACAAACAGTGAACGCAGAGAACGACCAGCAAAGATGCGCTTGCTCAACGCAAACACGGCAACCTCTGCTGCCACCCCCAGACTCCAAAGGTAACCAATCACATCTTCAGAGTGACCAGCGGATTTCCAGTGGATCGCACTAAAGCCATAATACGCCGCATGGCTGCCCTGAATCAGCGACACAAGCACTAAAAACTTAAGGACAGATTTCTCGGTTAACAGTGCCGACAATTTAGGACGTTCAGCGTGCTGATCACTGAGCGTTACCGGCATTGGGTTAGTCATACGCATCGCAAACAACAAGGCTATAGTTAAACCCGCCATTGCGGTGTACAGAATCATATCCGCACCAAAACCTGCCACTAAGTAACCAACCACGGTAGAACCAGCGATAAACGCGATCGATCCCCATAAACGTGAACGCCCGTAATCGAGCACTTTTAAACGCGCATAATAATTCGCCATCGCATCAGAGAGCGGGATAATGGGGCCACAACATAAGTTAAATAGAATGGTAGCCAACGCCATTAACCAAAAGTTACCGCCGGTAAAAAAATGGAATCCTACAAAAATAAGACCGGCGAAACTCAACCAACGTAATGCTGGCATCAAACGCTCCACTCTATGCACTCGAGGAGTAATCACCAGATTCGCAACACAGCGAGTTGCCAAGCCTAAACCCACTAGCAAGCCAATATCAGTCGGCGTGACACCCTGCTCTTTAAACCACAATGACCAAAATGGCAGATAGACGCCATACGCAAAAAAGAATCCGAGAAAGTACTGGGAGATCCAGCCATACGGAGAAGGTTTTAGCATTATTATTTTCCTAAAATGGGAACACCAACGTTATGAGCGTGGATTATGGATCGCGAAACGGAGTAGAAAAAGGGAAGAATCGGCAACTTACCGTTTCCTCGATGGGATACAAACTTTTAAAAATCAGAAAGCGTGGATTTTAACGCCCTGGATTTAGACCAAAGTCGTCTGGCTTATGGGAGGAAATTTGTCAGACTTAGAATGTGTTCCTCCCAATTTTAGGGTTCCTTATGCCTGATAAGTTTAATATGCAATCTCCCCCGTTCGATCGCCTGACCAGCAAGCAGCAAGCGCGACTGCGTTCGTCTCTCGACGTGGCATATTATCGAACTCGAGATGTGATTTTATCTTGTGGGCAAACCAACCCTCATTTGCATATTTTGATCAAAGGTGCCGTGGAAGAGCGCTCCAAAGACCAGAGCGAAGTTTTCGCTCACTATGCCAATGACGATATGTTTGATGTCCGTTCTTTGTTTGAAGAGAGTGTACGTCATCAGTATGTAGCGCTTGAGGATACGCTGTCCTATTTGCTGCCAAAAGAAGTGTTTCTTGAACTCTATAACGAGAATGGACAATTCGCAGCGTACTTCGATAACAACCTATCTAAACGACAGGCATTAATCGAAGCCGCGCAGCAACAGCAAAATCTGGCCGAGTTTATTCTGACTAAAGTCGATAAGAGCATTTACCATCCTCCGATGATTCTTAAGCCCGACATGCCTATCAATGATGTCACACGAACATTGAAGGAAAATGGCATCGACGCCGCATTAGTTGAGCTCAACCCAGATGATGCACGCCTCGAAAAATGGCCTTCAGCGCATCCGTACGCCATTGTCACGCGAACGAACATGCTCCATTCCGTGATGTTAGATAACTGCGCTGTCGATACACCTGTGGGCGAGATCGCCACCTTCCCGGTTTACCACGTTGATGAAGGCGACTTCCTGTTTAATGCCATGATTACGATGACGCGCCACAGGATGAAGCGCCTGATGGTCTGCGATGGTAATCAAGCCATTGGCATGTTGGATATGACGCAGATCCTCAGTGCATTCTCCACTCATTCACACGTGCTTACGCTCAGCATCGCCAGAGCCAGCAGTGTCGAAGAACTCGCTCTGGCGTCAAACCGACAACGTCAGTTAGTAGAGAGTCTGGTGAGAAATGGCATCCGCACCCGATTTATCATGGAATTGATATCTGCCGTTAATGAACAAATTATCGAGAAAGCGTTTGAATTAGTGGTGCCACCAGCACTCCACGACCACTGCTGCCTAATTGTTTTAGGCTCGGAAGGCCGAGGTGAGCAGATCCTCAAGACCGACCAAGATAATGCGCTGATCATTAAAGACGGTTTAGAGTGGTCGCACAGTGAACAGGTGATGCAATCATTCACCCACACCCTGCAGCAACTGGGTTATCCGCTCTGCCCTGGCAAAGTGATGGTCAACAATCCTAAGTGGGTAAACTCTCAATCAGAGTGGATTCGAACCCTTGATAATTGGATTTCAAAAGCGCAGCCAGAACAAATCATGGACTTAGCCATCTTCAGTGATGCGCAAGCCGTTGCTGGCAATCGAGAATTACTCACTCCCGTCGCCAACCATCTCAGAGACACAATGAAAGATCGCATGTTGATCCTGTCCGACTTTACCCGTCCAGCGTTGCAGTTTTCTGTGCCTCTGACTCTGTTTGGTAACGTAAAAAGTGCCAAAGATGGCTTAGATATCAAACGCGGCGGTATTTTCCCGATAGTGCACGGCATTAGAACTCTGTCTCTCGAATATGCCATTGAAGAGAAAAATACCTTCGCTCGAATAGAAGCCCTGAGAAACAAGCGAATTTTAGAACCAGAAACGGCAGATAACTTAAACGAAGCACTCAAGTTGTTCTTTAAGCTTCGGCTCAATCAGCAACTTAACCAACAAGAGGCACAGAATAATATCGACCTCAAACAACTCGACAGAACAGAGCGCGACTTACTGCGTCATAGCCTGCATGTCGTGAAAAAGTTTAAGCAGTTTTTAGGTTTCCACTATCAGATCCGTGATTAAGCCCGGTAAGTTGTAAAAGAGGTATCTGGGATGAATTGGCTACAACGAAAATATTGGCACTATAAACTGAAAGGCTCGCCTTATCAGTCGCTATTTTGTGCACCAGATAAAACCGAGCTGGTTTCTCTCGACTGCGAAACCACCAGCCTAGACCCGAATAGAGCAGAGCTGGTGACCATCGCAGCCACTAAAATCATTGATAACCGCATTATCACCAGCCAACCATTCGAAGTGCATTTGCGAGCGCCACAATCTCTCGATTCCGGCTCGGTAAAAATCCATAAAATTCGCCATCAGGATTTAGTCGACGGCATCAGCGAAAAGGATGCGCTATTGAAATTAATAGATTTTATCGGCAATCGTCCACTCGTCGGCTATCACATCCGTTACGACAAAAAAATCTTAGACCTCGCCTGCCAAAGACAACTGGGATTCCCCCTGCCCAACCCTCTTATTGAAGTAAGCCAGATTTACCACGATAAGCTGGAGCGACATCTACCTAATGCCTATTTCGACTTAAGTCTGGAGGCGATTTGCAAGCACCTTGAGCTGCCAATTCAAGATAAGCACGACGCTTTGCAAGATGCGATATCCGCAGCATTGGTATTTGTTCGTTTAACCAAAGGCGATTTACCGAGTCTCAGCGTGCCATACACATAATTCCTGTTGACCTGGCTCCCATAATTACTTTTATTTCAACCCTTTTTCGGTAGATCCCTCTCTATCATCCTAAAGTCTAATTGTGGAAATACGCGCTGTGACTGAAAGTTATTAGCACAAGGTCAGTCTTGCGACGACCAACTGTTTAAAACAAATATCCGTTCTATTCTTTATGTTTTAGAAAATCATAATGTTGATAGAGCGGGTAAATACAACAGCCCGACAAAGTAAAGATTCAAAGTCTTATGTAGATTGTTGTAAGGCCGAGAAATAAAGGCACAAGGAGAGAAGCCATGAGCGAAGCCCACGTTTATCCGGTAAAAGAAAACATTAAAACTCATACACACGCGGATAATGAAACTTACCTAGCCATGTATCAGCAGTCGGTAACCGACCCAGAGGGCTTCTGGAACGAGCACGGCAAAATCGTTGATTGGATTAAACCTTTCACCCAAGTAAAAAGCACCTCTTTCGACACGGGTCACGTCGACATCCGCTGGTTTGAAGACGGCACACTTAACGTTTCAGCAAACTGTATTGACCGCCATCTAGCAGAACACGGCGACGACGTAGCAATCATCTGGGAAGGCGATGATCCTGCAGACGATAAAACGCTGACGTTCAATGAACTGCACAAAGAAGTATGTAAATTCTCAAACGCACTGAAAGATCAAGGCGTACGTAAAGGCGATGTAGTTTGTCTCTACATGCCAATGGTACCTGAAGCTGCAATCGCGATGCTGGCTTGTACCCGCATCGGCGCAGTCCACACTGTGGTATTCGGCGGTTTCTCACCAGAAGCACTTTCTGGCCGTATCATTGACTCAGACGCTAAAGTTGTCATCACCGCAGACGAAGGCGTTCGTGGCGGACGTGCGGTTCCACTTAAAAAGAATGTTGATGAAGCACTGACTAACCCAGACGTGAAAACCATCAGCAAAGTGTTGGTTCTTAAACGTACTGGTGGCGATGTTGAATGGCATGATCACCGTGATGTTTGGTGGCATGAAGCAACCGCAAGTGTTTCTGACGTTTGCCCTCCAGAAGAGATGAAAGCCGAAGATCCACTTTTCATCCTTTACACCTCAGGCTCTACGGGTAAACCTAAAGGCGTACTGCATACCACTGGTGGCTACCTTGTTTATGCCGCAATGACATTTAAATACGTCTTCGACTACCAGCCGGGCGAAACCTTCTGGTGTACTGCTGACGTGGGCTGGATTACTGGTCACACGTACCTTATCTACGGTCCACTAGCGAACGGCGCTAAAACCATCTTGTTTGAGGGTGTGCCAAACTACCCAAGCACAAGCCGTATGAGCGAAGTGGTTGATAAGCATCAAGTGAACATCCTTTACACTGCGCCAACTGCGATTCGTGCGCTAATGGCAAAAGGTAATGAAGCGGTTGAAGGCACGTCTCGTACAAGCCTTCGCATCATGGGTTCGGTAGGTGAGCCAATCAACCCAGAAGCATGGGAGTGGTACTACAAGACCATCGGTAACGAAAATTCACCGATTGTCGATACTTGGTGGCAAACTGAAACAGGCGGCATCTTGATTGCTCCACTACCAGGCGCTACAGATCTAAAACCAGGTTCCGCGACCCGTCCATTCTTCGGCGTACAACCTGCGCTTGTCGATAACATGGGTAACATTATTGAAGGTGCAGCTGAAGGCAACCTTGTGATTCTTGATTCGTGGCCAGGTCAGATGCGTACGGTCTATGGTGACCATGAACGCTTCGAACAAACTTACTTCTCAACCTTCAAGGGCATGTACTTCACCAGTGATGGCGCTCGTCGTGACGAAGATGGTTACTACTGGATCACAGGCCGTGTGGATGACGTATTGAACGTTTCTGGGCACCGTATGGGTACCGCAGAGATTGAATCTGCCCTAGTCGCGCACCACAAGATTGCAGAAGCAGCCATTGTAGGTATCCCGCACGACATCAAAGGTCAGGCTATCTATGCTTACATCACGCTAAACGATGGTGAATTCCCTTCAGCGGAACTGCACAAAGAAGTTAAAGACTGGGTACGCAAAGAGATCGGTCCAATTGCAACACCAGATGTACTGCACTGGACGGATTCCCTACCGAAGACTCGCTCTGGTAAGATCATGCGTCGAATTCTGCGTAAGATTGCAACTGGCGATACGAGCAACCTGGGTGACACGTCAACGCTTGCCGACCCTAGCGTTGTAGACAAACTTATCGCTGAAAAAGCTGAGCTGGCGTAAGCTAACTAGCCAGTTTTAAACAAATAACAGAAAACCGCCACTTTGATGGCGGTTTTTTTGCTTTGGGACGCAAGTTAGCCACACCCTTGATGTGGTCATTAGGTTATTTTTGTTAACTTGGTTGCAGAAAGAACATGAGCTGTTGGGAGATTAGACCAGTAAATTGCTGCTAATTGCTATGAATTAGCTATAATCTTGGTCGATTTTTTAAATTTTGCTCGGTTTTAACAAAAAAATCGTGTTGAATTATCGTATATTTGGGAAAATAAACGTTCCACTCACGATAAGGGAAGATAGCAACATAATGTCTGCAAAGTCACGGATTCTTGTTCTAAACGGACCAAACCTTAACCTGTTAGGTCTGCGCGAACCGACACACTATGGTAATAACACCTTAGCACAGATTGTGAACACGCTAACGGAGCAAGCTCACAACGCAGGGGTGGAATTAGAACACCTACAATCAAATCGTGAGTACGAACTAATTGAAGCCATTCATGCCGCGCATGGCAAGATTGACTTCATCATCATCAATCCAGCTGCTTTCACTCATACCAGTGTAGCACTGCGAGATGCATTACTTGGCGTCGCCATCCCATTTATCGAAGTGCACCTATCAAACGTGCACGCACGTGAGCCGTTTCGCCATCACTCATACCTGTCAGATAAGGCAGAAGGGGTGATTTGCGGTCTAGGCGCACAAGGTTATGAATTTGCTCTGTCTGCCGTAATTAACAAACTTCAGACAAAGTAACCCTTACACTCTGCAATCCTACGGGGTTGTCTTAATCACAAGATAAAAGAGAAAGAAAAGATGGATATTCGTAAAATCAAAAAGCTAATCGAGTTAGTTGAAGAGTCTGGCATTGCTGAGCTAGAAATTTCAGAAGGTGAAGAATCAGTACGCATCAGTCGTCACGGCACTGCAGCTGCGCCAGCACCAGTTCACTACGCAGCAGCTCCAGTAGCAGCACCTGCGCCAGTAGCAGCGGCTCCAGTAGCAGAAGCACCAGCAGCTGAAGCTCCAGCAGTACCTGCGGGTCACCAAGTTCTTTCTCCAATGGTTGGTACTTTCTACCGTTCTCCAAGCCCTGACTCGAAAGCATTCGTAGAAGTAGGCCAAAAAGTTAGCGCTGGCGATACTCTATGTATCGTTGAAGCAATGAAGATGATGAACCAAATCGAAGCGGACAAATCTGGCGTTGTTACAGCTATCCTTGTTGAAGACGGCCAACCAGTTGAATTCGACCAACCTCTAGTTGTAATCGAATAAGCGAGGCTTGCCTTATGCTAGACAAAGTAGTCATCGCGAACCGAGGTGAAATTGCACTTCGTATTCTTCGCGCTTGTAAAGAGTTAGGTATTAAGACCGTTGCTGTTCACTCAACAGCTGACCGCGATCTTAAGCACGTACTACTTGCAGATGAAACCGTATGTATCGGTCCTGCTCGTGGTATCGACAGTTACCTAAACATTCCACGTATCATTTCTGCAGCAGAAGTAACGGGTGCGGTTGCTATCCACCCTGGTTACGGCTTCTTGTCAGAAAACGCAGACTTCGCAGAGCAAGTTGAGCGTAGCGGCTTCATCTTTGTTGGTCCTAAAGCAGAAACTATCCGCTTGATGGGCGACAAAGTATCAGCGATCAACGCAATGAAGAAAGCTGGCGTTCCTTGTGTACCAGGTTCTGACGGTCCATTGGACAATGATGAAGATAAAAACAAAGCGTTTGCTAAACGCATTGGTTACCCAGTCATCATCAAAGCGTCAGGCGGCGGCGGCGGTCGTGGTATGCGTGTTGTACGTTCTGAAAAAGAACTAGTACAGGCTATCGCTATGACACGTGCAGAAGCGAAAGCAGCATTCAACAACGACATGGTTTACATGGAGAAATTCCTGGAAAACCCTCGTCACGTTGAAGTTCAGGTTATTGCTGACGGCCAGGGCGGCGCAATCCACCTAGGTGAGCGTGACTGTTCAATGCAGCGTCGTCACCAGAAAGTGGTAGAAGAAGCACCAGCACCAGGTATCACTGAAGAAATGCGTAAGTACATCGGTGAGCGTTGTACTCGTGCATGTATCGAAATCGGTTACCGCGGCGCAGGTACGTTCGAATTCCTATACGAAAACGGTGAGTTCTACTTCATCGAAATGAACACTCGTATTCAGGTAGAGCACCCAGTAACAGAAATGGTTACAGGTATCGACCTAATCAAAGAGCAGCTACGTGTTGCAGCTGGCCAGCCTCTGTCATTCACTCAGGATGATATTAAGATCCGCGGCCATGCGATTGAGTGTCGTATCAACGCAGAAGACCCAGAGCGCTTCCTACCATCTCCAGGTAAGATTGAACGTTTCCACTCTCCAGGTGGCATGGGCGTACGTTGGGAATCGCACATCTACACAGGTTACTCAGTACCACCTCATTACGATTCAATGATTGGTAAACTGATCACTTACGGTGAGAACCGTGATGTAGCGATTGCACGTATGAAGAACGCACTTGGTGAGATGATCATCGAAGGCATCAAAACTAACGTGCCTCTGCAAGTTTCAATCATGAATGATGAGAACTTTCAGCACGGTGGTGCCAACATTCATTACCTAGAGAAGAAGCTAGGCCTACAATAAGCCTTGGTTCAACTCCTGAAAAATGCCCACATCTGTGGGCATTTTTGTTTTGTACAAAGTCTATACCCAAATAACCTCGAGATGCTTGGTTCAGCTAGAATGACTTGGCTCTCAGACGCGACAACGATTTGAAGATCTAGTGGTACTAAATCAAAAATCGTTAACAAAGGCTGTGAGTCAAGACAACTCGCCCTTCGGGAGCGTGTCACTGACACAATTTCTGCGTCAAATAACTTGGAAAGAGCTTGCTATTCCGCTGCATTATTTTCCTTGAAGTAGTATCAGTGACAACGCTCTGAATCCTGCATCTTGAAGTCATTTGGGTATATACTCAAACAAATCGCAGAGTTCTGGTAAACTCTGCGCCACTTCATTTACTGTAAGAGCAAAAACCAATGCCTTGGATTCAAATCAAACTCAACGCGACCAATGAAAACGCTGAGCAAATCGGCGACATGCTAATGGAAGAGACTGGAGCGCTGTCTGTAACTTTCCTAGACGCGCAAGATACGCCTGTATTCGAACCTCTTCCTGGCGAAACTCGCTTATGGGGCGATACTGACATTCTGGCACTGTACGATGCAGAAGCCGATACCAACTTCATCATCGACCAAATCAAAGCAAGTAACATGCTTGCAGACAATTTTGCTTATAAAGTAGAACAGCTGGAAGACAAAGACTGGGAACGTGAGTGGATGGAAAACTTCCACCCAATGAAATTTGGTGAGCGCCTATGGATTTGTCCGAGCTGGCGTGACGTTCCTGAGCCAGACGCAGTAAACGTTATGCTTGATCCTGGCCTGGCATTCGGTACGGGTACTCACCCAACGACAGCGCTTTGTCTGGAATGGCTAGAAGGCCTGGACCTGACGGGTAAGACTGTCATCGACTTCGGCTGTGGCTCTGGCATTCTGGCGATCGCTGCGATCAAACTAGGCGCAGAGAAAGTCATCGGGATCGACATTGATCCTCAAGCTCTACAAGCCTCTCGCGACAACGCAGAGCGTAACGGCGTTGCCGATCAACTTGAAGTTTACCTACCTCAAAATCAACCTGAAGGCCTGATCGCTGACGTGGTGGTTGCCAATATTCTTGCAGGTCCTCTGCGCGAACTTGCTCCTATCATTAAAGGTCTGGTGAAGCCAAATGGTGACCTTGCGATGTCGGGCGTTTTAGATACCCAAGCAGAAGATGTCGCCAACTACTACCGTGATGAGCTTCACATAGATCCTATCGTTGAGCAAAAAGAGTGGTGTCGCATCTCTGGTCGTAAGCAAGGCTAGACAAGGATTTGACGGCTAATTGATTGAAATTCATACAATTTACAAAAACAATTTGTAAATGCTCAAATATTAGTCTTTTCACGCAGTAAAAAAATGCGTAAAATGCGCGCCCTTGCTGGTACAGAACTGTGATGACGTTTTGAGAATCGGAAACTATCAACTTAAGAACAATCTAATCGTAGCCCCTATGGCTGGTGTAACGGATAGACCGTTTCGCGAGTTGTGTCTTCGTTATGGTGCGGGAATGGCCGTCAGTGAAATGATGTCTGCCAACCCAAAGCTATGGAAAACGTCGAAGTCGAAACAGCGCATGGTGCATGAAGGCGAATCGGGCATTCGCTCTGTACAGATTGCCGGTTCCGATCCACAGCTTATGGCGGATGCAGCTCAATTTAGTGTTGAAAACGGTGCGCAAATCATCGACATCAACATGGGTTGCCCAGCAAAGAAAGTGAATAAGAAGCTAGCGGGCTCTGCACTGCTTCAGTACCCAAACATTATCGAAGAGATTTTGAAAGCGGTAGTGAATGCTGTTGACGTTCCTGTAACGTTGAAGACCCGAACTGGCTGGGATACAGAAAACAAAAACTGTCTCCAAATCGCTAAATTAGCCGAAGACTGCGGCATACAGGCTCTTGCACTACACGGTAGAACAAAAGCATGTATGTACAAAGGTGAGGCCGAATACGACAGCATTAAAGCGGTAAAAGAGGCAATTTCAATTCCGGTTATCGCGAACGGTGATATCGATAGCCCGGAGAAAGCCAAATTTGTACTGGAGTACACCGGTGCGGACGCTTTAATGATTGGACGCCCTGCCCAAGGTCGTCCTTGGATTTTCCAGGAAATCCATCACTATTTGGAAAACGGCACCACGATGGATGAGCTTCCGGCAGAGGAAGTGAAAACCATTATGCTTGGCCATGTGAATGCTCTACATGAATTTTATGGAGAGTACTTAGGCCCACGTATCGCGCGTAAGCACGTTGGTTGGTACCTAAAAGAGTATGAGCAAGCGAGTGAGTTTCGCCGTACCTTCAACGCTATCGATGCAGCCCCGCTGCAAATAGAGGCGTTAGAAGGTTATTTTGATAACGTTGCATCATAATTAAGAGAAGAGCTAGACCGAATATGTTCGAACAAAATCTGACTTCAGAAGCATTAACAGTAACTACAGTAACGTCACAAGACCAGATTACTCAAAAGCCTTTACGTGACTCTGTTAAAGCATCTCTTAAAAACTACCTTGCTCAACTAAACGGCCAGGAAGTAACAGAGCTATACGAATTAGTTCTAGCTGAAGTTGAACAGCCACTACTAGATACCATCATGCAGTACACTCGCGGTAACCAAACTCGCGCAGCAACTATGATGGGTATCAACCGCGGTACTCTTCGCAAGAAACTTAAAAAATACGGCATGAACTAAGACCGTAATTAAAAATTGTTATAGAACAAGCCGCTACCTTTTTAGGTCGCGGCTTTTCTTTATCTGCCAGATAGAAACATTTCATATTCGCCTCTCAGGCGTGGATAGCCTCGAGATACATAAGCTCTCGATAACGAGCGCTTAAAAATAAAGACCCAACTCTTCCAAAGCCATCATGCTATTTATGTTGGCCATTCAATGCCCCTCCCCAACTGTGCTTAATAGCAAGTTCACTCATGCGACTAGCCTGTCCTTGCTCATTTCAAAGACCGACACTCACGCCCCCAAATAGCCATTTAATGCACTGTTGTTCTCTACCCACCGGAGAGCAAATATCACACTTTCCTCATAGAAAGAACGTTGTAGGAAAACAGTAATAAGTTGCTTGGGATGGCAAGCTCAGAGATAAGCTCTTGCTTGACTGTTCTTTTAACCCCATCGCGTAATCTTGTTCTTAGCTATTGATTAGTTTTACCCCCTTGATTAAACTCCGCATCATATTATAAATATCAATAAGTTGTCTTCTAGGTATAATGCGTGCGAATAATTAAGGCATCCAATAATAAGCTTACAAGGCAAGGTTGTCGGTCGAATACAGTTCAAGGTCCATATACAAGCACAGCGATATCAAAGTTGTTAGTCGTTGGCTGTTGTCTATTACTGGCTTCCTGTGCAACCAGTAAACCCACAAACACATCTGAGTATCAGGCTATTCAAGCACAAGTCGAAGAGTTGAGAGATCGTCTTGATCAACAAAATACGGAGTGGGAGCAATACCGCCCAGGCATTAACCGGTTGGCCGCGTTGGAGTCGGACTTTAAAAATCTGATTGGCCAGTTGGATAAAATGGCTTCCTCTACTCCTAAGCCAGCACCAAATAAGATCCTCCCTGAAGTAAAAGATCATAAGTTGATAGCAGTGGTCGATGCAGGCGATAAAGCCATCAAAGCTTCAGCTAAGAAAGAGAAAGACGCTCAGCCTAAAACCCAACAATATGCATTACAAGTTGGCACCTATAGATGGCTTCAATATATCGAGTCAAATAAAAGGAAACTGGTGAAGAAGTCGCCTGAACTTCTGTCAGACAAACGCTTTTATCTAACACCCGTTTATATCGGGCCAAAAAAGGAGAGGCTTTATCGTCTACTTGCCGGCCCTGTAAAGGATAAGGTGACAGCACACGCATTGTGTCGACAACTTAAGACCGACGGGCTGGACTGTATCGTGAGACCGCTGACCGGCAAGCCTTTGTCCGATGAACAGAATATCGCTTATATAAAGTAACTCAACCGGCGTAAGTATGTGCTGACAGTAAGGTTAAAGGATAGCCCTGCCCCCTGCTTTTAGTGGCCGTGCTTAAACAATACGCCCACGTCTATTGGTTTAGTAAGTTCTCTTGATTGAATAATCTAACGGTGGCACTGAGCCGCCCGCTTATCTTGAAAACAAAAGGAGTTAACATTGAAAAATAACAAAAAACTGGCTTATGCAGCACTGGCAGTATTTGCGAGCTCTGCCTACGCAGAGGGCGTAGCACCTGAGTTTAACGGCAAGGGGACAGCATCGGTCGAGGTCAGAAATACTCTGGATATCGTCGAAACGGCTTCGCTTAACTTCGGCACCATCGCGGCAGTAGCTGGTAGCGATAATACAAATGTCGCCACACTGGTATTAGATCCCAGCACTGGTGAGGTGACAGCAACAGCTACTGCTGACTCCGGCAGCATCACCCCAATTGACAAAACCAATGTATCGCCAGGTACCTTTACGGTGAGCAACGCGGCTAGGTATACCAACCTGAATATCACGTTGCCGAAAGATGCTGATACTATCGAGTTGAAAATGGAAAACGCAGCGCCGGAATCACTGAAGTTTACCCTAGGTAAATTTACAGCTTATGCCAATGATCAAGCGGTTGAGTTAGATGGTGCTACTGGTGCAGGAAAAGCCAGAACAGATGAGAACGGCAACCTGGTATTACTGGTAGGTGCAACCTTGAACACCCAAAAAGCGGGAGATGCTTCTTATGACGATGCTGTATACAGCGGTACATATGACTTGACAATTAAATACTAAAGCAAAGGAGCGAGCCGGCTTACCGGCTTGCCTCTGTTAAATTAACCAGTTCAATAGTTTATTGGAAAAGTCATGCGTAACCACTTGTTATCGTTGCTGGCAATATGCCTGCTCGCCGGGGGAGCCTGGGCTGGGGAGATCACTCAGGTTAAGCCGCTTGACTTCGGGGTTATTGCACTGCGCAACAACGACAATATCTATAACTACCAGATTAACCCGGACGGCTCACGAAAGTATGACACCAATATCGTGGTTATTGAGCAAGGTCACCCGGCCGAGTTTCTGCTTTCCGGTTTTCAGGCAGGCAGTTACCTCCATATCACGACCAGTCTGCCGGAGGGTGCCAAAAGCCTGAGCCACGGCGGCAACGCTGGTAGCCGCTTCACCATTAAGCAACTAAACGTCAAGCCCTGGGTCAGAACAAACACTAAGGGCGAGGCGCGGGTATGGGTTGGCGCTACCCTGGCCACCTCAGGTACAGGCTACTACCTGGACGCCAAATACACTAATCCCCATATAACTCTACATATCACCCATTAATAAAGTTTAGGAATTCCATGCTGTTGATAATTAGCAGAAAAAACCTGTCCCTGCTCGCCACCTTGCTGCTGCCAGTTTTACTTGCCAGCAACGCCAGCGCCAGCCTTTTGATCTCGCCGACCCGATTAAGCTTTGCCGAGAGAGAACGCAGTTCTAAGGTCTTTTTGATGAATACCAGCAGCGAGACCAAGACCTACCGACTGGAGTTTCAGCAGCAAAAGCAATTACCCGACGGCCGCTACCAGGCTCTGAACGAGGAAGAGTTAGCCAGCTTTAATATTGCCAGCAGCATGCTCAGATTTAGCCCCAGACAGGTAACGCTCGGCCCAGGCGAGCGCCAGCAGGTTCGCATCGCGGTGCGCCGCCCTAAGGATCTTGCACCCGGGGAGTATCGCTCCCACCTGCTGCTTGCCGCTCTGCCCGGTAATAAGGAACGCAAGCAAACCGAGGGCGTGGGTATTCAGTTAAACTTGAGGCTGAGCTTTTCCATTCCGGTGATCATACGTGCCGGCGGCCTGGACGCTGCTGCGGAGTTTGGCCCGGTGACGCTCTACCGGGGTGCCGGTAGTGCCAAGCCAGATGGGTTAACTTTTGCCCTTAACCGATCAGGTCTGCACAGCACCTTCGGTAGCCTGAAAGCCTTCTGGCGCTCGTATGACGGTGTCGAAGAGCGCCATGTGGCTACCCTTAACAACGTTGCAGTTTTCCATGAAAACAAACAACGCGTGATTAGTCTGCCCTTTCACGATCCCATTGCGCAGGACGGCACGCTGCGTCTGATTTATGAGGGAGACGACGAGTTCGGAGGCCGAGTTCTGGCAGAGCAACAACTGACCATCAGCGACTACCAATTAGCACCTTAACTTTATGTCCCTGTACCATCCGTGTAAGTGGCTGCTGCTGGGCTTGCTTTGGCCTGTCTGCACGCCCGCTATTGCCCAGTCAGAACTGTTTGAGTTGATCCGAACGATCAACCACAAATATCAGGAACCAGATTTTGGACTGATGCCTGCCGACGCTCCAACGACAGATGATGGCCGGGGCATCGCCGATGGTGAAGAGCTGATACTGGAGGTGCGCATCGACGATCTGGTGATCGGCGATCTGTTTGCCATCAAGCATAAAGATAGCGCCCTTATCGCCTTTGGCCAATTTGTCGATCTTTTAGATTTCGCCATTGAGCTGGACAACGAAACATCGGCGGCCGCTGGCTGGTATATCAATGAGGACCAGAGCTTTAGCCTGAACCTGCCCGAAAAGGATGGTGAGCAAACTGCCGCCGACAGTCAGGCTAAAGCCGAGGCAAACGGGGTTACCTACCATCTGCCGGCCTCACACTTTCAGATCCTGCCGGACGACCTCTATATTCATGCCGACGATCTCGACCGCTGGTTTAATATCAAAATGACATTTGACTTCGGTGCTATGATGTTGGTGCTTAAGCCAGAGCAACCCCTGCCGATCCAGGCAGCTCTGACGCGCAAACAGAGACAAAAAAGCAGGACAAAAACAACCAGCACCAAGCCGGCTTTACCACTGCGCAAAAGCGGTCACGAACTGTTGTCCGCACCCCTGTTGGATATCAGCACCAACTCCACCTATTCAGGAAAAGATGTCAACTTCGGCTATTCTACTTTGGGTCGCCATGATTTGGGCTTTTTTAGCAGTCAGTATTACCTTGGCGGCGGCTCGGAAAATGAACTGGACTATGCGCGCCTGACGTTGGAAAAAACCTCGCTGGAGGGCGGCCTATTGGGTCCCGTAAACGCTACCCAATACCGCTTTGGCGATGTTGTACCAGTAGCCGGTGCCAGCGGCCAGGAACGGGGAATGAGTTTTAGCAACAGGCCACTGACGGGCAATACCGAGTTAGACACTCTGGATTTGCAGGGAGATATTCAGCCCGGCTGGGATGTAGAGCTTTACCGTAATGATGTACTGATAAATGCGCTGACCGCCGGGCCAGATGGTCGCTATGTGTTTAACGATATAGAGCTGCTCTACGGCAACAACACCCTTAGACTGATCTTTTACGGCCCGCAAGGCCAGATCCGGGAAAAGACCAAGCAGGTGCTAGTAGACAGCCGCACGGTAGAAAAGCAGCACTATTTCGATCTCTCCCTTACCCAGCCCGGCAGTCTGTTTCTCAACGAGCCAGCCGCCAATACTGCTGACTGGCATCTGGCTGGCAAGTATAGCAAAAGCCTTAGCGACAAATTGTTGTTAGATGCAACCATTTCCAAGGTGGAAAGACATAACGCAGCTTACTCTTTAGACGCTAGTTTTTCCCTGTTTGACCGCCTGCTGATGCAGGCCGGAGTTGACAACAACGGTGCCTACCGGATGGGGGGGAAAACCTTTTTGGGCAAACATGCACTGAATTTCTCGCACAATGCTGATGATGGTAAGTTTAATGACAATGTGACGCTGGCAGGCTCGCTTTTCCAGGGCCGGCAGACTGCGCTCAACTATGAGCAGGGGTTTAGCCGCCGCTATGGCGATATCGACCAACCGAGCTTTTCGCTACAAAACCGTCTCAGCCTCTACCGGCCGTCCTTTTACCTGAGCAACAGCTTTACTTATCAAAGAACCGAGCCTGAGGTGGGTGAGGCAGAGGACTGGCAAAGCGGCAGCGCTTTGTTGCGTAAGCGCTTTTCAGCATTCACCTGGGAGCTAGGGGCTGACTATAGCCTGTCGCCCGAAGCCGAGCTAACCCAGCTGGATACCGAGTTCAGCCGCGCCCTCAGCTCCTCCCTTAACAGCGAGTTTGGCATTAACTACTGGCCCCAAACCGAAAGGTATAAAGCGGATATGAGGTTGAACTGGAAAGCCGATACATTTTATCTGAGCTCTACCCTCTCCTACGATGATCGCGGCGAATGGTTTCTGGGCCTGAACACCCTACTTAGCCTGGGCTGGGATCCTCAGGAAAGTGACCTTTATATAGACCGCCGCCGCCTGGCGCAAAACGGTGCCATCAGTGTGCGCGTATTTCAGGACTTGAACCTAAACGGCCGCTACGACCAAGATGAGCCGCCAGTGGTGGGTGCCAAGGTAAAAGGCACCCAGGTATACCGCAGAGCTTCTACTAATGACAAGGGGATTGCTTTTTTGCGTGGCCTGCCCGCTTATCGCACCACGGATATTGAACTAGAGATAGGAAGTCTGGAGGACCCCTACTGGATGCCCAGTCGCCTCGGAATCTCGATTACACCCAGACCGGGGTTGGTGGAGACCCTGGATATACCTGTGGTCACCACTGGTGAAATCGAAGGCATGGTCTACCTAGAGGATGGTCATGGCGGTGAGAAGCCGGTGGCCTATGCCCCCCTTGTGCTGCTGGATGAACAGGACCAAGTGGTACAAAGAGGGGAGAGTGAATATGATGGCTTCTACCTCTTTATGAATGTGTTGCCGGGTAAGTTCCGGGTGGAGATCGATAAGCAGTATATCGAGGATAAGAAACTGTATCCGCTTGCGGCCGTCGAGGTAACGATAAAGGGTGATGGCGATGTGTTGCGCGGCAACGATTTCAGTCTTGCTGCCCTGATCTTCCAGCCAGCGTTTCTGGTTTCATTGGGTGAGTTTAGCTCCGAAACAACCATGAAGGCCTACTGGCACCTGCTCTACCGTTCGCACGCCAATATATTGCCGCAGGCATCTTATTCTAAGGTAGCTAGGGAAGGCAGCGAGCACCTCAGGTTACAACTGGGCACCTACCTGAACAGAGCACAGGCCCAGTCCCAATGCACCCGCCTGCAGGAGCAAGGCATCAACTGCCGGGTTACTACCACAGAGCTCCTATTAGAAAAAAGCTCTTAGCATCGAACACAAATACGCATGAACCCATCCATGGGGATTCGATTTGCCATCCATGGCAAATCGAGTTTGTTTATCGAACCCTGCTCCCTGACCAGTTAATTTTCCGGATTGGTATTAGAGTGTGTCGATGTCTGGTTTCAGGACGAAGCCAGATTTGGGCAACAAAACACGACCACACGTTTATGGGCTGA
>NZ_JAZDWA010000011.1:0-79608 GCF_036350715.1 Vibrio sp. YYF0003 | reverse complement strand
GCGCGTCCTGGAGGATTCGAACCTCCGACCGCCTGGTTCGTAGCCAGGTACTCTATCCAGCTGAGCTAAGGACGCACTTTTTGTGAAATAAATCACATTACTTTGTTTTAGAACAAAAAAAATTGACTGCTACGTCAATAAATGGCGGTGAGGGAGGGATTCGAACCCTCGATGCGGCTACAAACCACATACTCCCTTAGCAGGGGAGCGCCTTCGGCCTCTCGGCCACCTCACCACATTATTCATACTCAAATACATCATCAAAGAATAATGTAAAAGAATATGGCGCGTCCTGGAGGATTCGAACCTCCGACCGCCTGGTTCGTAGCCAGGTACTCTATCCAGCTGAGCTAAGGACGCACTTTTGTTCTTTGTTTGGATGCTAACTCAAACAAGGCAAGAATGGCGGTGAGGGAGGGATTCGAACCCTCGATGCGGCTACAAACCACATACTCCCTTAGCAGGGGAGCGCCTTCGGCCTCTCGGCCACCTCACCGTCTTGCGGAGGCACATATTACGTTTTACCGAAAATATGTCAAACACTTTCTTTGAAAAAAACCGCAAAAAACACTTAACCGATGCCGATTTAATCAAAGTGACTATTAAACGAACTTTACCACCCTATTATGATGAAAAAAAGAGAGTCTTCTCTGAAAAAATGACATTTATCAGAAACTAAAAAGGCCAGCCCTTCGGCTAGCCTTTTTCATTCAAACTAAGCTCTGTAAACAGATGATACTTAGTAGTTACCTGAAGCAACGTTACCATTGCCTTTTTCAGCTTGAATGCGCATGTAGATTTCTTCGCGGTGAACTGACACTTCCTTCGGAGCGTTAACGCCGATGCGCACTTGGTTACCTTTAACACCTAGTACAGTTACAGTTACCTCATCACCAATCATCAGTGTTTCGCCTACGCGACGAGTCAAAATTAGCATTCTATGCTCCTTGAGTAATCTCTAAATTTTCTTGCTATCACGCTATTATCCAACAAAAGTTATATTTTCGTAAACTACCTTGTTAGCGAAATCACCCTATTAGGGCATGTTTTTGCTGAATGCTTAACGCTTCACTAGACGTAATGTAAGCATCATGAAGAATGTTTGCCGCCATATCCACACAGTCAGGAGATAATACTAGCATCATAGTGAGTGCATTCGTTGCGCAGAAATTGATCGCAATCTCTTGCTCAGCCAGCAAATCGCATGCATGCTCGACCAATCCATTGGCCTCAAGCCCTACTGCGGTCAACAGGCTTACCATTTCACTATTACGGATTTTATCGCTGAACACCAGATCGAACTTGGCACATGCATCTTGTTTTATCATGATACCTGTCCGTTCTGTTTCCTCGATCACATTCCAGATATCGATACCTAGCATCTGACATTGCTTTGTAGCACTGGACAAATGTTCTTTATCTACTTCAATAATGGCAAGGTCTCGTTGAATAGCTATACCAGAGATGGCTTGTGTGCCAATCTCTCCCTTAACTAAACTACCTTCATTCACATCGAATGTAGAAAGCACGCGTAGTGGTACATTGTTCTTCCATGCATATTGCACCGAAGGTAAATGTAAAACTTTAGCACCACGGCTTGCCATTGCTTCCATTGAAGGAAAGTCAATCACTGCCATTTTTTGCGCCGTTTTTACTACACGTGGGTCACAAGTATAAATACCATCAACGTCGGTAAAGATTTGACACTCATCAGCACGTAGTGCACCAGCCAGTGTCACTGCGCTCGTATCTGAGCCTCCTCGACCTAATGTGGTGATATCCCCATTTTCATTCACACCCTGAAAACCTGCGACGATAACGACATGCTCTTGTTCAAGCAATGCCATCACTCTCGTAGTATCAATGTGCTTAATCGTTGCGTCATTGTGCTGGTTATCAGTCACAATGTTCGCCTGTGCTCCGGTAAGTGAGCGTGCAGGATGACCCATTTTGTTCAGTGTCATCGCCAACAGTGCCATCGACACTTGCTCACCAGCAGAGAGCAAAACATCAAGTTCTCGGGCTGTAGGAACGCTATCTACCTGTTTAGCTAGGTCCATAAGCCTATTGGTTTCGCCTGACATAGCAGACACAACTACAACAACTTGATTACCATCATTTTTCGCCTTAATGATGTGTTCAGCAACTTGGTGGATTCTTTCAATTGAACCCACAGAGGTTCCGCCAAACTTTTGCACGATAAGGGGCTTTTTCACCAGTCTTCACCTTCCCAAGACCAAAGTCTCATTCGGACCACATACATTCTGTTTATATAAGTGGTAGTTACAAGAAAAACCAAGCAGCTTAGTGGGCCAGCTTAATCTCTGGTCCATTAAACCACTTGGTCAACTTAAAAAAATTACGCCCAATCAAAACAAATTGATTGAGCGTATATTTGTTATTTATAGCTTGTTACAAGCGCTCTTCTAGCCAAGGCTGAACAGTTTTGATTGCTTCTGGAAGTGCCGCTACGTCAGTACCGCCAGCTTGCGCCATATCAGGACGACCGCCGCCTTTACCACCAACCTGCTCTGCTACCATTTTAACTAAATCACCCGCTTTGACTTTGCCAACCAGATCTTTAGTTACACCAGCGATCAAACCAACTTTGTCACCCGTGATGTTAGCCAGAAGTACAACACCAGAACCCATTTGGTTCTTGATGTCATCAACCATAGTACGTAGGTTTTTGCTGTCAGCACCTTCTAGCGCCGCAACCAATACTTTTGTACCTTTAACTTCTACCGCTTTACCCATGATGTTTGCACTTTCTGCCGCAGCCATCTTGTCTTTCAGCTTTTGAATTTCTTTTTCAAGCGCTTTCGATTTTTGCGCAGATTCTGCCAGTTTCTCTTCGTACTTAGCTGTTTGAGCTTCGATTACGTCTAGAGCTGCTTCACCTGTTACCGCTTCAATACGACGAATACCCGCAGCAATACCGCTTTCCGACGTAATCTTGAACAAGCCAATGTCACCCGTGTTAGATGCGTGGATACCACCACATAGCTCTGTCGAGAAGTCACCCATCGATAGTACGCGAACTTCATCGTCGTATTTCTCACCGAACAATGCCATCGCACCTTTCTGCTTCGCAGACTCGATGTCCATGATATTGGTTTCGATAGCGTGGTTACGACGAATTTGAGCATTAACCAGACGTTCCACTTCTTTTAGCTCTGCAGCCGTTACCGCTTCAAGGTGTGAGAAGTCAAAACGTAGGTTTTCAGGTCGAACTAGAGAGCCTTTCTGTAGCACGTGCTCACCTAATACGCGACGTAGTGCCTCGTGCAGTAAGTGTGTAGCAGAGTGGTTTAGTGAAGTTGCAGCTCGGCGCTCAGCGTCTACGATTGTTGCAACATCATCACCTTTCGCCAGAACGCCTTCAGCCATTACACCGTAATGCGCAATTGCATTACCTAGCTTCTGAGTGTCTTCTACACGGAATACGCCAGACTCTGTGCGAATCTCACCAGCGTCACCACACTGACCACCTGACTCAGCATAGAACGGTGTTTCACCAAGTACGATGATTGCTTTATCGCCTGCTGACAGTGATTCAACTTCGTTGCCTTCAACGAACATGGCTTCGACAGAACTTGAACCTTTTGTGCCTGTGTAACCACAGAACTCAGTTTCTGCGTCCACTTTGATTGTCGCGTTGTAGTCTGTACCGAATTGGCCAGCTTCACGAGCACGTTGACGCTGCTCTTCCATTGCTTTCTCAAAACCTTCTTCGTCGATAGTGAACTCACGCTCACGAGCAACGTCGTTAGTTAAATCAGCAGGGAAGCCGTAGGTGTCGTAAAGTTTAAATACTGTTTCACCGTCTAGCTCTTTGCCATCCAGGTTATCTAGCGCTTCGTTCAGGATCGACATACCACGATCAAGCGTACGACCGAAGTTTTCTTCTTCGATACGCAGTACTTTCTCTACAACCGCTTGTTGACGCTTCAGTTCTTCACCAGCAGTACCCATGACTTCTGCAAGTACACCAACCAGTTTGTAGAAGAAAACACCTTGTGCACCAAGCTTGTTACCATGACGAACAGCACGACGGATAATACGGCGTAGAACGTAACCACGACCTTCATTTGAAGGCATCACGCCATCAACGATCAAGAATGAACATGAACGAATATGGTCTGCGATAACACGTAGAGACTGGTTAGACAGGTCTTCGTAACCAACTACTTCAGCAGCTGCTTTGATCAGAGTTTGGAATACGTCGATTTCGTAGTTTGAGTGAACGCCTTGCATGATCGCAGAGATACGCTCAATACCCATACCTGTATCAACAGATGGTTTTGGCAGCGGCTCCATAGTACCGTCGGCATGACGGTTGAACTGCATGAATACGTTGTTCCAGATCTCGATGAAACGGTCACCATCTTCTTCAGGAGTACCAGGGCGACCACCCCAGATGTGCTCACCGTGATCGTAGAAAATTTCAGTACATGGACCACAAGGACCTGTGTCACCCATCTGCCAGAAGTTGTCTGACTCGTATGGTTTACCACCTTTTTTATCACCAATACGGATGATACGATCTGCTGGAACGCCTACCTTTTGGTTCCAGATATCAAATGCTTCATCATCGGTTTCGTAGATAGTAACCAGTAGACGCTCTTGAGGTAGTTTCAGTACTTGAGTCAAAAATTCCCAAGCGAATGAAATCGCGTCTTCTTTGAAGTAATCACCAAAGCTGAAGTTACCTAGCATCTCGAAGAAAGTATGGTGACGAGCTGTGAAACCTACGTTTTCCAGGTCATTATGTTTACCGCCAGCACGTACACAACGTTGAGCCGTAGTCGCTCGAGTATAGGCTCGTTTTTCCAAGCCTAAGAAGCAATCTTTAAATTGGTTCATACCTGCGTTTGTGAACAGCAGGGTTGGGTCGTTATGTGGTACTAACGATGAACTTTCTACGATTTGGTGTCCTTTGCTTTCAAAGAACTTGAGGAACGAGTTACGAACCTCGTCAGTGCTCATGTACATGCAGCTCTTCCTGAAAATAGTCGAGTTAGAATTTCGCCGTATTGTAGATCAAGCAATCAGCTACGACTAGTTTTCTTACGGAAAAGAGGTCTTAGAGGAATAATTTTGAAGAAAAACAAAAAAAAATGCTGGAGAATCCCACTCAATCATGTTCGTCAAAGCTCAGTGCATAGCTGATTTGGTCAAAACTGTATCCACGATATTGCATAAAACGCACCTGTTTGGCGTACTCTTTCTGGTCTTTAGCTTTTATGCCTTTGAACTTTTTTTCAGCCGCCATTCTTGCCAGTTCAAACCAGTCTTGTGGCTCTTCCATCATCGCTTCATCGACAACCGATTCCGCTACGCGCTTTTGGGCTAATTCCTGACGGATCCTGCGTTCACCATGACCTTTATAGACATGTTGGCGAATCTGGCTTTTGGCATAACGCAAATCATCAAGATAATTGTGATCCAGACAAAAATTGATCGCGGCTTCGATATCGGCTTCTTCATACCCTTTCAATGCCAGCTTTTGATATAGCTCGTACTGTCCGTGGTCACGACGGCTCAGTAACTGAATCGCAGCTTCTTTACTTGAAAGAGTTGGCGCTTGACGCTTTTGGTACATGATGATCCTAAACCTATTTTTCCTGTACAGATTTGTTGTTCAGCACTTTAGATATAGCAAATACAACAAAGCCCCGCGTCGCAGGGCTTTTATATCTTTTATTTAAAGTCGAAGTTAAAACTCTTCTTCTTTCTTCTCTGGCATTTCACCGGCTTCAGGTCCCTCAGCTACAGCTGGAGACAAAAGCATCTCACGAAGTTTCTTGTCGATAGTCTGAGCAACTTCTGTATGTTCACGCAGGTAATTACAAGCATTTGCCTTGCCCTGACCGATCTTGTCGCCATTGTAGCTGTACCAAGCGCCTGCTTTTTCAACCAGTTTGTGCTTCACGCCTAAGTCTACCAGCTCGCCTTCGCGGTTAAAGCCTTGACCGTACATGATCTGCGTGTTTGCTTCTTTAAATGGTGCTGCAATCTTGTTCTTAACTACTTTGATTCGGGTTTCGTTACCCACAACTTCGTCGCCTTCTTTGATTGCGCCAGTACGACGGATATCAAGACGAACCGATGCGTAGAATTTAAGTGCGTTACCGCCAGTTGTTGTTTCTGGGTTACCGAACATCACACCAATCTTCATACGGATTTGGTTGATGAAGATACACATACAGTTAGACTGCTTCAGGTTACCTGTTAGCTTACGCATCGCTTGAGAAAGCATACGAGCTTGAAGACCCATGTGGCTGTCGCCCATTTCGCCTTCGATTTCTGCTTTTGGAGTCAGTGCTGCAACAGAGTCGACAACCATTACGTCGATAGCACCAGAGCGCGCTAATGCGTCACAGATTTCTAGCGCTTGCTCACCCGTATCAGGCTGAGAAACCAAAAGTGCATCGATATCTACGCCAAGCTTCTTCGCGTATACAGGATCCAGAGCGTGCTCCGCATCGATAAACGCACAAGTTTTGCCTTCACGCTGTGCTGCTGCAATAAGCTCAAGAGTTAGTGTCGTTTTACCCGAAGATTCCGGACCGTATACTTCGACAATACGACCCATCGGTAAGCCACCAGCACCCAAAGCGATATCAAGAGAAAGAGAACCCGTTGAGATGGTTTCTACGTCCATTGCGCGGTTATCGCCAAGGCGCATGATTGAGCCTTTACCGAATTGTTTTTCAATTTGACCTAGCGCAGCGGCGAGCGCTTTCTGTTTGTTCTCGTCCATTACTTTCTCCGATTTATTCATCTTTTTGGGCGACGAATAGTCATTAAACTTTTCTTGAGCAGTTAATCGCTCAGCAATGAAAGTTATTATACTGTTGATTCATACAGTGTCTATACCTGTATAGAAAAAACTTTAGCTGATCTACGTATAACTTTGCCGCAGAGCTTATCACGTCTGGGCTAACGTACTTTTAAATTTTCTCATCCAAATGCTGATAGATTCGAGTCAGTGCATGAAACACGGCTTGTTCACGAACAGCTGCACGATCACCGTCAAAATGCATGGTTTCAACCAAAAGCCATTGTTGATTATCTGCAAATGCAAAACATACAGTCCCAACGGGCTTTTCTTCGCTGCCACCACCTGGTCCGGCAATACCACTGATCGAGACGCCTATCGTTGCATTCGAATGCTCAAGCGCTCCTTGAACCATTTCAATCACAACGGGTTCACTGACGGCGCCGTGCATTTCCAGTGTCTTTTGCTTAACACTGAGCATCTCCATTTTCGCTTCATTGCTGTAAGTCACAAATGCACGATCCAGCCAGCCAGAACTGCCAGCAATGTCAGTAATAGCGGCAGCAACACCACCTCCGGTGCAGGATTCCGCGGTCGTCATCACATGTCCATGCTGCTCGAGTAACACACCTAAATCTGCGCTTAATTTTGTTATTCTTTCCATAGCCAAAATGCCCTTTGTCTCTTTTTACTTGATAGGGATTCACGTATCCTAAGCCGCTCCGGAAATAAACAAAAGAACTTACCTGTGAAAGCTGAACAAAAACACACTCCGATGATGCAGCAATACCTCAAGCTAAAGGCTGAGAACCCTGATATTTTGCTGTTTTACCGCATGGGCGATTTCTACGAGCTCTTCTATGATGATGCTAAGCGTGCCTCCCAACTGCTTGATATCTCATTGACTAAACGTGGTGCATCTGCAGGAGAGCCTATTCCTATGGCGGGTGTGCCATTTCATGCCGTAGAAGGCTATTTGGCCAAACTTGTTCAGCTTGGTGAGTCTGTCGCAATCTGTGAGCAGATCGGTGATCCCGCGACCAGTAAAGGCCCTGTTGAGCGCAAAGTCGTACGCATTGTTACTCCGGGTACCGTCACTGACGAAGCTCTTCTTTCCGAGCGCCTCGATAACTTGATTGCGGCGATTTATCACCACAACGGTAAGTTTGGTTACGCGACACTGGATGTCACTTCAGGCCGTTTTCAATTAACGGAACCTGAAACCGAAGAGGCAATGGCGGCTGAACTGCAACGCACCGCACCACGTGAGTTACTGTTTCCTGAAGATTTTGAGCCCGTCCATTTGATGTCGAGTCGCAACGGTAACCGTCGTCGTCCAGTATGGGAATTTGAATTAGATACCGCGAAACAACAACTGAATCAGCAATTCGGTACCAAAGACTTGATTGGCTTTGGCGTAGAACACGCAGCACTTGGCTTATGTGCCGCAGGTTGTTTGATCCAGTATGTAAAAGACACACAGCGTACTGCACTACCACACATTCGTTCTTTGACTTTTGATCGTCAGGATCACTCTGTCATTCTGGATGCCGCCACGCGTCGTAACCTCGAAATTACTCAAAACCTTGCAGGCTCGACAGACAATACGTTGGCCGCTGTTCTCGATCACTGTGCAACCCCAATGGGAAGCCGCATGCTCAAGCGTTGGCTCCATCAACCAATGCGCTGCATCGATACATTAAACAATCGCCTTGATGCCATCGGTGAAATTAAAGACCAAAGCCTATTTACCGATCTTCAGCCCACTTTAAAGCAGATTGGTGATATTGAACGAATTTTAGCCCGTCTGGCGTTACGATCTGCCCGTCCTCGTGACATGGCTCGTCTGCGTCACGCTATGCAGCAATTGCCAGAGCTAGAAGCCATTACTGCCTCATTGACTCATCCATACCTCGTGAAGCTGGCTCAGTTTGCAGCACCAATCGATGACGTGTGCGAATTACTCGAACGTGCAATCAAAGAAAACCCTCCTGTTGTGATTCGCGACGGTGGCGTTATCGCAGAGGGATATAATGAAGAACTGGATGAGTGGCGTAAACTCGCTGATGGCGCAACAGAATACTTAGAAAAACTCGAATCGGACGAACGTGAGCGTCATGGCATTGATACGCTTAAAGTTGGTTACAACAATGTGCATGGCTTCTACATTCAGGTTAGCCGTGGTCAAAGCCATTTGGTACCGCCACACTATGTGCGTCGCCAAACTCTTAAAAACGCAGAACGCTACATCATTCCTGAGCTGAAAGAACACGAAGACAAAGTGCTTAACTCTAAGTCAAAAGCACTCGCGTTAGAAAAGCAGCTTTGGGAAGGTCTGTTTGATCTGTTGATGCCGAACCTAGAACAGTTACAGAATTTGGCCTCTGCCGTTTCTCAATTGGATGTACTGCAAAACCTGGCAGAACGTGCTGATTCACTCGATTATTGCCGTCCGACATTAGTCAAAGAGCCGGGAATCCAGATCCAATCAGGTCGCCACCCTGTTGTAGAGCAAGTCACCAGTGACCCATTTATCGCCAACCCAATAGAGCTCAACCCACAGCGTAAGATGTTGATCATTACGGGTCCGAACATGGGTGGTAAATCGACATACATGCGCCAAACTGCATTGATCGCGCTGATGGCTCACATTGGTTCGTACGTTCCAGCTGAATCAGCTCAGATTGGATCGTTAGATCGTATTTTCACTCGTATTGGTGCTTCTGATGACTTAGCCTCCGGGCGATCAACGTTTATGGTGGAAATGACGGAAACAGCGAACATTCTGCACAACGCGACGAAAAACAGCTTAGTACTGATGGATGAAATTGGTCGAGGCACCAGTACTTATGATGGTCTGTCTTTGGCATGGGCAAGCGCAGAATGGCTGGCAACACAAATCGGCGCGATGACACTGTTCGCCACCCACTACTTTGAGCTGACTGAACTACCAAGCCAGTTGCCAAATCTGGCCAATGTCCACTTAGACGCGGTCGAGCATGGAGACAGCATTGCGTTTATGCACGCAGTTCAAGAAGGTGCAGCCAGCAAATCATACGGTCTTGCGGTTGCTGGCCTGGCTGGTGTCCCAAAAACCGTGATCAAAAATGCACGTGCGAAGTTATCTCAACTTGAACAGTTAAGTCATGGTAACGACTCTCCTCGCCCGGGAGCGGTCGATGTGGCGAATCAGCTCAGCCTCATTCCTGAGCCAAGCGAAGTTGAGCAAGCTTTATCAAACATCGATCCCGATGAGATGACGCCTCGCCAGGCACTCGAAGAACTGTATCGTTTGAAAAAAATGCTTTAGCTGTAATTGGATACCCTGCTTAAAACGCAAAAAGGCTATGGTTCCCCATAGCCTTTTCTCTTTATGTATGTCGATTAGTCATCTTCGACGTTAAACAAGTTCTCCATATTCAGGCCTTGTTTAATCAATACTTCGCGTAGACGACGTAGACCTTCCACTTGGATCTGGCGAACGCGTTCACGAGTGAGTCCAATTTCACGCCCTACTTCTTCCAGCGTTGAAGGTTCATAACCTAATAAACCAAAACGACGAGCCAAAACTTCTTTCTGTTTCGGGTTCAACTCTTCAAGCCAATGGATTAGAGAAGACTTGATGTCGTCATCTTGTGTCGAAACTTCAGGGTCAGAATTGTTACCATCTGGAATGATATCAAGTAGTGCTTTTTCACCATCACCACCAATTGGCGTGTCGACAGAACTAATACGCTCATTCAAGCGAAGCATTTTGCTGACATCTTCAACAGGAATATCAAGTTGCGCTGCAATCTCTTCGGCTGTTGGTTCATGATCGAGCTTCTGAGAAAGTTCACGCGCAGTACGCAGATAAATGTTCAGCTCTTTCACAACGTGAATCGGTAGACGAATAGTACGAGTTTGGTTCATCAACGCACGTTCGATCGTTTGTCGAATCCACCATGTTGCATAGGTAGAGAAACGGAAACCGCGTTCCGGGTCGAATTTCTCAACTGCACGGATCAAGCCAAGGTTACCTTCTTCAATAAGGTCCAGAAGGGCTAAACCGCGGTTGCTGTAACGACGAGAGATCTTTACAACTAAGCGTAAGTTACTTTCGATCATGCGCTTACGAGCAGCTTCGTCGCCACGTAATGCGCGTCGAGCATAAAGCACTTCTTCTTCAGCAGTGAGTAGAGGTGAGAAGCCAATTTCACCTAGATACAATTGGGTGGCATCTAAGCTCTTGCTGCTTGCATCGAATTCTTCACGCGCAGCAGTTTTGCTTTCTGTGGATGATGATTTTCCGAGTTGACTCGCAACGGTCTTCACTGACTCATCGTCAAAATCAAACTCTTCAACTTTGGTTACTGTGTTGCTGATACTCATAACGCCTCCCCCTGGCGAGTTAGCAAGACATGACAACTCAATATGTCGCTAAATGGTTTCGCAAGTTGTTATTCAAAGTTTTACGGTAAATAGCGTTTTGGATTCACTGATTTACCTTGGTAGCGAATTTCAAAGTGCAGTTTGACGGATTTCGAACCAGAACTACCCATGGTTGCGATTTTTTGTCCACTGTTAACACTTTGTCCTTCGGATACCAGCAGCTTGTCATTATGGGCATATGCGCTTAGATAATTGTCATTATGCTTCACTATAATTAGGTTGCCATAACCTCGTAGTGCATTGCCTGAATAAACAACAGTGCCGGCTGCGGTTGAAACGATAGGCTGACCACGCTGTCCTGCGATATCAATACCTTTATTTCCTTGTTCTCCCGCCGAGAAGTTCTTGATTACTCTCCCTTTTGTTGGCCACAACCACTTCGATACGTTCGCATTTTTAGTAGTCGTTGTAGACGGATTTTTCTTCACATTTTGGTTATCTTTTGAACCAACATACTCCTTTGTTTTGGATTGTTCAACCTTCTTTGGAGGCTGTTTTTGCACCACTTTAGGGGTAGTTGGCTGCACTTTTGGGGTAGAGCTTTTACTTGAATCAACAGGCTTGGATACCGTTGATATTTTAGTCACTGGAGCCGGAGTCTTCGCAACTATAGGTGCCACAACGGGTTCCACTTTTTGCCCATATTTCGGAGCAATATATTTCGGAGCCCAAAGTTTTAGACGCTGACCTGGATAGATAGTGTAAGGTTGAGCAAGCTCATTGTAACGAACGAGGTCATTTACATCCTTATCTGTGACGTATGCTATGAAATAAAGTGTATCTCCTTTCTTTACTTCATAGTAACTCCCTCTATAGCTGCCTCGCTCAACATTTGAGTAATCTTTTTTTAAGCTAGAAACAGGCGCTGGTGAGTGAGCCGCACAACCGAGAAGTCCTGCAGCTAACATAAAGCTAATACTAGTTCGACGTAATAACTTACTCACCAATCTTTAACCCTTACGCTAAATCACCCGCCACTAAAGGAACGAACCGCACCATCTCCACCACGGTGGAAAGGTACTCATCGCCTTTACGTTCAATCTTCAATAGTTGTTGTTCCGTTTCACCAACAGGGATAACCATCCTACCACCGTCTTTCAACTGCGCCAGAAGTGCTTGGGGAATGACTTCTGCTGCTGCGGTGACAATAATGGCATCAAATGGACCTTTCGTTTCCCAACCAAGCCACCCATCTCCATGTTTAGTAGAGATATTGTAGATATCAAGTTGCTTGAGGCGACGCTTGGCTTCCCACTGTAAAGACTTAATGCGTTCAACGGAGTACACACGCTCGACAAGTTGCGCTAAAACCGCAGTTTGATAACCAGAGCCAGTGCCAATTTCCAAAACGTTACTTGAAGGCTCAAGTTCTAATAACTCCGTCATACGTGCAACAATGTAAGGCTGAGAAATAGTTTGTCCCTGACCAATCGGTAACGCATTGTTGTCATAGGCTTGGTGCATCATCGCTTGAGAAACAAACCGTTCTCTCGGCAGGTGATGTATCGCATCCAGAACACGTTGATCTTTAATGCCACTGGCGACGAGGTATTCAATCAACCGGTCAGCATGTGGGTTACTCATTACTTCTCTTCCTTCAACCAACTATCCATAGCACGCAGTGATTCATGAGCCGTAAGATCAACTTGCAACGGGGTAATAGAAACCCGACCGCGCTCAATCGCATAAAAGTCAGTACCCTCACCAGCATCTTGCTCTTTTCCTGGAGGACCTAACCAGTAAATATCATGCCCTCGTGGATCTTTCTGCTTTATCATGTTCTCTGCGTGATGACGTGCACCTAAGCGGGTGACTTCAATTTGGCCCAGTTGTTCCAAAGGAAGATCAGGGACATTCACGTTCAACAAGCGGTTGGTTGGAATTGGCATAGCGAGATGTTGTTGTACGAGCTTGCGAGCAATTTTTGCCGCAGACTCAAAATGGCGCTTTCCAACCAATGAAAATGCAACAGACTGAACACCGAGAAAGTGCCCTTCCATTGCGGCAGCGACAGTCCCGGAATACAGGACGTCATCACCTAAATTTGCCCCATGATTGATACCAGTCAGAACAAGGTCTGGCAGGTCATCTTTCATTAACTCATTTAAAGCAAAATGAACACAATCCGTCGGTGTTCCCTGAACAGAATATGTGTTTGGTGCAATCTGTGTCACTCGAAGCGGCTGCTCTAAGGTCAGCGAGTTTGAAGCACCAGAACGGTTTCGGTCTGGCGCAACAATTGTCACTTCGGCAATGTCTCTTAATTCATCTGCAAGCGCATGAATTCCCTGAGCATAAACACCGTCGTCATTGCTAATCAGAATTCGCAGTGACTTAGCGTTTGGTGAATCTTGTTCCATTAGTATTCTCTTTCTACTTTTACCTCGTTGACTAACTCACGAACAATGGATGTAGCGAACGAGCCAGCATCTAATGAGAAAGTCAGCGTAATATTGTTACCTTCAACACTCCAAGCAAGATCTTGTGGCTTTAGTGCAACATTACGGCGATCATGACGCATGCGATTACCACGGATAAGCGCCATCAAGTCAGGCTCTTCATCTAGGAACGGTTGCTCTAATGCCAAAGCATCGGCTTGGGTCGGTAATGCATTATCACCAGCAAGTGCAGCCGTGATAGCCGCGTCTCCGTCGATAAACTGAGCTTGCATCGCCGCTATATTGCTCGCATCAACCGTCACGTTACCTGCGGAGGTTTGTGCAACATCACCCTCGACAAACTTGTCGAACATGCCCTGCTCTAAACGCGCAGAAACGATGCGGTTAAAAATCCAAGATCGCGCGGCTGACAGGTACATACTGCGCTTATTTTGATTACGAGTACGTACGTTTTCACGCCCCCAACGACGAGCTTCTTCTAGGTTATTCCCATCATTGCCAAAGCGCTGAGCACCAAAGTAGTTCGGCACGCCAACTTGTTTTATTTTTTCAAGACGACGCTCTACGTCCGCGATGTCTGTCACTTCAGACAAAGTGACGACAAATCCGTTTCCAACCAAATCACCCGGACGTAACTTTTTGTTGTGACGATCCGTTGCCAGAATTTCGATATTAGGGTACTGAGCTAAAAACGCGGAAAAGTCCGGTGTTTCACCTTTTGGTAAATGAACGCTCAACCATTGTTCTGTCACCGCATGGCGGTCTTTTAAGCCAGCCCAGCTCACATCCTTAGATTTAACACCACACGCTTTAGCTAACTCGTTAGCAACGAAGCTGGTGTTCTCACCCGTTTTACGAATACGCACCATCAAATGCTCCCCTTCGCCAGTAAAGGCAAAGCCGAGATCTTCGCTAACCTGAAAATGTTCTGGTTGCGCTTTGATTTTTGCTGATGCGACAGGCTTACCCGTTAGGTATGCCAATGAAGATAAAATGTCTGACATGATTTAATTCCACTGCTCTTGCAGCATTAGGGAACAAGTTGATTATTGTTGCTTAAACAAAAGAACAACAGCTTCTGTAGCGATGCCTTCTTTACGTCCTGTAAAACCTAGGCGTTCTGTCGTGGTTGCCTTAACGTTTATGTTACTGATATCAGTTTCAAGGTCTTGAGCAATGACCGCGCACATCGCTTCTATGTGCGGTGCCATTTTAGGCGCTTGTGCCATGATGGTAATGTCTGCATTACCTAATCGATAACCTTGTTCTTTTACTCTGCGGTAGACATCTTTCAGTAACTCACGGCTATCAGCACCTTTCCACTTGTCATCAGTATCTGGAAAGTGACGGCCAATATCACCAGCCGCGATTGCACCAAGCAACGCATCGCTCAACGCATGTAAGGCCACATCGCCATCTGAATGTGCGATAAGCCCTTGTTCATAAGGAACAGAGACTCCGCCAATAATAACTGGGCCTTCACCACCAAACTTGTGTACGTCAAAACCGTGACCAATTCGAATCATTTTCTATCCTTACTTATTCGCCGCGCTCACGGCTTAAATAAAACTCAGCTAATGCAAGATCTTCTGGTTGAGTAATTTTTATATTGCTCGCATTGCCCTGAACTAAAGCGGGCGCTTCGCCCTTCCACTCTAAAGCTGAGGCTTCATCAGTAATGGCGATACCTTGCTGTAAAGCGTCGCTCAGAGCATTTTTTAGGGGCTGAGTTTTAAACATTTGTGGGGTTAATGCATGCCACAATGCTTCTCTGTCGACAGTATGATCAATGTTTTGTACTGAATTAGCACGTTTCATCGTATCTCTCACTGGTGAAGCAAGAATGCCGCCAGTAGGATGATCAATACAAACATCAATCAAACGGTCTATATCTGTTAACGTTACGCACGGTCTTGCTGCGTCGTGAACCAGCACCCACTCACTGGCGAGTTGCGTACTCACATAGTTTAGCCCTGAAAGTACAGAATCGGCTCTTTCTTTGCCTCCATCCACACGTATCACGTCGGGATGATTTGCGATAGATAACTCAGGGTAATAAGGATCACCTTCGGTAACCGCCACCACCACTTTAGCGATTTTAGAGTGGGAGAGAAGCTTCTCGACCGTATGCTCTAATACCGCCTTTCCATCAATCAACAAATACTGTTTGGGACGATCGGCTTTCATTCTGCTACCGACACCAGCTGCTGGCACAATAGCGATATGAGATGGGACAGTATCCAACATCTTACTGGTTTTCCTCACCAACAATTCGGTAGAAAGTTTCACCATCTCGGACTAAGCCAAGCTCATGGCGTGCTCTTTCCTCAATGGCATCAATACCTTGTCTTAGGTCATCAATTTCAGCAAACATTTCATTATTGCGAGCTTGTAGCTTGCTGTTTACTTGTTGCTGTACTTCGATTTCATCTTCTACTGCATAGTAATCAGACACCCCGTTCTTACCGAACCATAGAGTGTATTGAAGTAAGCCAAACAGTAACGTAAGGGCTATAACAAAGATTCGCATATCGTTGCTAACATTCTGTACCGGAAGGAATTAGATAAGATGATATATATAGCATAAATGCGGGATTGCCTCTAGGGCATAAAGGAAGACTCACAGACTCCTCACATGAAAGAGTGTAAAGAAAAGCTTTTGGAACCGTGTTCACATAAAGATTCTTCAGGTAAAAAAATACCCCGCCTAAGCGAGGTATTTAAAAGAACTATAAAGTTAAGCTAATAATTAAGCTTGGCCTTTAACTTCTTTAAGACCGCTTTCTTGCGAAAAAAGGGGGAGCGCGCTCACCTAGAGCTTCCTCGATACGGATAAGTTGGTTGCTTTCTTTTAGGTATAGCAGCAACACGGTCAGAACGGCTCATTGCTCTTAAGCATCTGCTTTTAAACAACCCCCAATAAACAAAAACCCCCGCCGTAGCGAGGGTTTCAAAAAGCTATTTAGCTAAACTTTATTCAATTAAGAATTAAGCTTGACCTTTAACTTCTTTAAGACCGTTGAAAGGAGCGCGCTCACCTAGAGCTTCCTCGATACGGATAAGTTGGTTGTACTTAGCAACACGGTCTGAACGGCTCATAGAACCAGTCTTGATTTGACCTGCAGCAGTACCTACCGCTAGGTCAGCGATAGTTGCATCTTCAGTTTCGCCAGAACGGTGAGAGATTACTGCTGTGTAACCTGCGTCTTTAGCCATCTTGATTGCAGCTAGAGTCTCAGTTAGAGAACCGATTTGGTTAAACTTGATAAGGATAGAGTTAGCTACGCCTTTCTCGATACCTTCAGCAAGGATCTTAGTGTTAGTAACGAATAGGTCGTCACCTACTAGTTGAAGCTTGTCACCTAGTAGTTCAGTTTGGTGCTTGAAGCCAGTCCAATCAGACTCGTCTAGACCATCTTCGATAGAAACGATTGGGAATTGGTTCGCTAGCTCAGCTAGGTAGTGGTTGAACTCTTCAGAAGTGAAAGTTTTACCTTCGCCTTTCATGTTGTAGATGCCAGCTTCTTTGTCGAAGAACTCAGATGCTGCACAGTCCATAGCTAGAGTAACGTCTTTACCTAGTTCGTAACCAGCAGCTGCAACAGCTTCTGCGATAACTTCTAGAGCTTCAGCGTTAGACTTAAGGTTAGGAGCGAAACCACCTTCGTCACCAACTGCAGTGCTGTAGCCTTTAGACTTAAGAACTTTAGCTAGGTTGTGGAATACTTCTGCACCGATACGTAGACCTTCTTTAAGAGTTTTAGCGCCAACTGGTTGGATCATGAACTCTTGGATGTCAACGTTGTTGTCTGCGTGCTCACCACCGTTGATGATGTTCATCATTGGTAGAGGCATTGAGAATTGACCAGGAGTGCCGTTTAGCTCAGCAATGTGCTCGTATAGAGGCATGCCTTTAGCTGCTGCTGCAGCTTTAGCGTTTGCTAGAGAAACAGCTAGGATAGCGTTAGCACCGAATTTAGATTTGTTTTCAGTACCATCTAGTTCGATCATTACTGCGTCGATTGCAGCTTGATCTTTAGCATCTTTGCCAACTAGAGCTTCAGCGATTGCGCCGTTTACAGCTTCAACAGCTTTAAGAACACCTTTACCTAGGAAACGTGCTTTGTCACCGTCACGTAGCTCAAGAGCTTCGCGAGAACCAGTAGATGCACCAGATGGAGCTGCTGCCATACCTACGAAACCGCCTTCTAGGTGAACTTCAGCTTCTACTGTTGGGTTACCACGTGAGTCGATGATTTCACGACCTAGAACTTTAACGATCTTAGACATTAATGTTTCCTCTCGTTTCAAATATAAATGTCAATTTTAAAGGGCGGCAGCACAACCTTCGCCGCCGCCCGTATCCCTTACTTACTTCTCGAACTCGCCGCGTGAGAATTGACCCGCGGCCTTAACGAAACCTGCAAACAATGGGTGACCATCGCGAGGCGTCGATGTGAATTCTGGGTGGAATTGAGCCGCAACAAACCATGGGTGCTCTGGGTTCTCAATCATTTCCACCAGCTTCTTGTCCGCAGACAGGCCAGACACTTTCAGGCCAGCTTTCTCGATTTGCGGACGAAGCACGTTGTTCACTTCGTAACGGTGGCGGTGACGCTCATGGATCGTCGCGCTACCGTATAGTTCGTAAGCTTTTGTTCCTTTCTGTAGGTGACAAAGCTGTGAACCAAGACGCATAGTACCGCCTAGGTCAGACTTTTCAGTACGCTCTTCAACGTTACCTGATTCGTCTACCCATTCTGTGATCAAACCTACCACAGGGTACTTCGTTTCTTTGTTAAATTCTGTTGAATGTGCACCTTCCATACCCGCAACGTTACGCGCGTATTCGATTAGGGCAACTTGCATACCAAGACAAATACCTAGGTAAGGAACCTTGTTCTCACGTGCGTATTGAGCCGCACGGATTTTTCCTTCAACGCCACGATCGCCGAAACCACCAGGAACCAGGATTGCGTCAAGCCCTTCTAAAAGCTCAACACCACGGGTTTCAATATCTTGAGAGTCAACGTACTTGATTGTCACGTTTAGACGGTTCTTCAAGCCTGCGTGTTTAAGTGCTTCGTTTACAGATTTGTAAGCATCTGGTAGTTCGATGTATTTACCTACCATACCAATGGTCACTTCACCAGTTGGGTTTGCTTCTTCATAAATAACCTGTTCCCACTCAGACAGGTCAGCTTCTGGAGCTGTAATACCAAAGCGTGAGCATACAAGGTCATCTAAACCTTGAGCTTTAATTAGTTGAGGGATCTTGTAGATTGAATCCACATCCTTCATTGAGATAACTGCTTTTTCTGGAACATTACAGAATAGAGCAATCTTCTTACGTTCGTTCGCTGGGATCATGCGATCGCTACGACAAACTAGAATATCTGGCTGGATACCGATAGATAGCAGCTCTTTTACAGAGTGCTGAGTCGGCTTAGTTTTCACTTCACCCGCTGCGGCCAGGTAAGGAACAAGCGTCAGGTGCATGAACATTGCGTTTTCACGGCCAACTTCGATCGCTAGCTGACGGATCGCTTCCATGAAAGGCAGTGATTCGATATCACCAACAGTACCGCCAACTTCAACGATAGCCACATCGTGACCTTCAGAGCCAGCGATCACGCGATCTTTAATTGCGTTAGTGATATGAGGGATAACCTGAATTGTTGCGCCTAGGTAGTCACCACGACGTTCTTTACGAAGTACGTCGGCATAAACACGACCTGCAGTGAAGTTGTTACGCTTGGTCATCTTGGTGCGGATGAAACGCTCGTAGTGACCAAGGTCAAGGTCAGTCTCTGCGCCATCTTCCGTGACGAACACTTCACCGTGTTGAGTCGGGCTCATTGTGCCTGGATCAACGTTGATGTAAGGGTCAAGCTTCATCATAGTCACTTTAAGACCACGAGCTTCTAGAATAGCCGCAAGAGATGCTGCTGCAATACCTTTACCTAGAGAGGATACAACCCCGCCAGTAACAAAAATGTAATTTGTCGTCATGTTTAACCTGAAATTGGTTGAATGAGGGAAATGGAGTGCTTCTGGACGGGAGATAAATATACCAGAAGCTCCTTACCGCCACAACGTGAAATCTATCACACTGCTATTTTTTATTTTTTGCTTCAAATCAAAGTGAGCAAAGAGAAGACGGCTGCATATTTATCTTCTGAGTCAAACTTGTCTCAAAACCGCTTGCTGTCGATTGACACCCTCTCTATTCTTCTTTTTTGACTTCATCCCAGAATTTATCAAGCTCAGTCAAAGAGCAATCTTTTAATCCCCTGCCCGATTGAGCCACCTTCACCTCTACCTGCTTAAAGCGTCGCGCAAACTTTAAATTCGCCTTACCTAATGCCACTTCTGGATCTTTACCAAGATGACGAGCCAGGTTAACCGTAGCAAAAAGCAAATCACCCAGTTCGAGTTCTACTTTCTCATCGTCTGGGTCAACTTGAATCGCTTCTTCCATTACCTCATCGATTTCTTCCTGAACCTTTTCCACAACAGGCCCAAGCGAGTCCCAATCAAATCCATATTTCGCGCATTTTTTCTGAATCTTTGTAGCACGAGAAAGTGCAGGCAAAGAGTTTGGTATTGAGTCTAGAATACTTTCTTCTTGTTTGCCTACTTGTGCTTTTTCTTTCGCTTTTTCTGCTTCCCAATTGGCATTGATATCAGCATCGGATTCAAACTCCACATCGGAAAAAACATGAGGATGACGACGAGTTAATTTTTCATTTACGGTTTCGACCACGTCTGAAAAATCAAACAGATCCTGCTCTTTCGCCAATTGGCTGTAAAAAATAACCTGAAACAGCAAATCACCCAGCTCTTCTTTTAAATTTGGCCAGTCTCGATTTTGAATCGCATCCACAACTTCATAGGTTTCTTCTATCGTATGCGGAACAATGGTGTCAAAGCTCTGCTTCAGGTCCCAAGGACACCCTCCCTCCGGATCACGCAACTGCGCCATGATCGCTTCAAGTTGTTCAATTGGATGACTCATATATTTTCCCCTTAAACAAAGAGCTCCCTTAAACAAAGAGTTCCTTTAAACAAAAAGGCGAGCAGCATAACCACTCACCTTAAATTGATTCATTGGTACGTTTTTACTAAACAGTTGGCTCTTTTAGCAAGGAAGCAAACTTATGAGACTCCTGAGCATAGCCCGCTATGTGATGGGCGATATAAGTGCAGCTAACGCAGATAAAAAGCCAAATGTGACGTAAAAACTAGCCGAGACGTTTTACAGACATCACATCTCTAATCTGCTCAACACGTTTAGAAACACGCGACAACGCCTCGATATTGGTCACTTCGAGATCAAAGTCCATGATGGCTAGCTGACGACGGTAATCGACACGGCTCTTCATGCTGGTGACTTTAATTTTCTCATTCGCAAATAGAGTGGTGATGTCTTTCAGCAAACCACCACGCTCCATCGCCTCAACTCGAACGGTGAGAATGTACGAACCGACAAAACCGCTGCCCCAGACGGTATCAATAATACGTTCTGGTGCGTGATGTCTTAGCTCTTCGAGCTGTTCACAGTCGCTACGGTGCACTGAAATGCCACGGCCTTGCGTAATGTAGCCACAGATATCATCACCTGGGATTGGCTGACAACAACGCGCAAGGTGCGTCATCAGGTTATCAACCCCTTCCACTACCACCGCATCTTTCTTCGGTCGGCTTTGTGCTGGCGCTTTGTGCTCGGCTTCTTGCAGCTTTTCTAGGGCTTGTTGGTCTTCTTCTTCCGCGGTTGGCTTGTTAACCAGTGCATTGATGTGGTTGATGATCTGGTTGATACGTAAGTCACCACTTCCGACACCGACGTACAGCTCATCTGGCGTATTGACGTTGAATCGCTTCAGCGCGTAACGCTCTGCATCTTTCATGGTCGCGCCAATTTTCACCAGTTCGTGCTCTAGGATTTCACGACCGGCCTCTAGGTTCTTCTCGCGACTTTGCTTGCGGAACCAAGCATTGATCTTGGCGCGAGCTCGACCTGAATGAACGAAACCTAGTGAAGGGTTTAGCCAGTCACGTGATGGGTTTGGCTCTTTCGAGGTGATGATTTCGACCTGATCGCCCATATGCAATTTATGGGTAAATGGTACTATTCGACCTCCGACTTTAGCGCCAATACAGCGGTGCCCCACTTCGGAGTGAATATGATAAGCGAAGTCCAATGGCGTCGCGCCCATTGGTAAGTCGACAACATCACCACGAGGCGTAAAGGCATAGACGCGATCATCGAAGACCTGACTTCGTAGCTCGTCCAGCATTTCACCAGAATCGGACATCTCTTCTTGCCAATCCAGAAGTTTACGCAGCCAGGTAATCTTTTCATCGTACCCGCTACGTGCGCTCGCGCCTTCTTTGTACTTCCAGTGTGCGGCAACACCGAGCTCCGATTCCTCATGCATTTGCTTGGTTCGGATCTGGATCTCGATGGTCTTCCCTTCAGGGCCAAGAATCACGGTATGGATGGACTGATACCCGTTTGGTTTTGGGTTCGCGACGTAGTCATCAAACTCACTTGGCAAATGCTTATATTTGGTGTGCACAACCCCTAACGCGGCATAACAATCTTGCAGTTTATCGGCGATAATACGCACCGCTCTGACGTCAAATAACTCATCAAACGCCAGACTCTTCTTCTGCATTTTTCGCCAGATACTGTAAATGTGCTTTGGTCGCCCACTCACTTCAGCATTAATGCCACAAGCTTTCATCTCTTCTGTGAGGTCTTCAACAAAGTCTTTGATGTACTGCTCACGAACAATACGACGCTCAGATAACTGCTTCGCGATTTGTTTGTAAGTTTCTGGCTGCTGGTAGCGGAATGCGTAATCTTCGATTTCCCACTTGAGCTGACCGATACCAAGACGGTTCGCTAATGGCGCATAAATGTTGGCACACTCTTTTGCCGCAGCACGACGGACTTCGTCAGGCGCTTTCTTAACTTCAATCAGGTTACAAATGCGTTCTGCCAGCTTGATAACAACGCAGCGGAAATCATCCACCATGGCAAGCAGCATGCGACGCACGTTATCTACCTGAGACGACGCAGCGCCCCCTTCCATGGTGACATTAAGTTGACCGATGGCGGCCATCTCTTCAACGCCATCTATCAGCTTTATGATTTCTTTACTGTATTTTTCTTCCAGCAGTTCTCTCTTGAAAGCACCACTTGAAACCAATGGGAACAGTTGTGCTGCCACTAAGGTAGCTTTATCCATAGACAAGGTGATCAGAATCTCGATCATTTCTCGTCCACGCCACAGCAATAATTCCGCTTGCTCGTGATCTGCCAAAATATTTTGGCAATCTCTGTACACTTCAATTAAGCGGGATGCTGTGTTTTTCTCTTGCCCCAGGCTAGCCACCCAATGCTCGAGTTCAAACTGTTCGTTTTGATTTAAATGCGCGCTTCTTACCGCAACCATCTCATCGTCCTAATTATTATATTCGTGTGGTTTGACTAACACCGTCCAGATTAGTTCTTTCGCCAGCATAGAGTGCTGACTTTTTGACCCCACCACAAGTAAAGGGCCAACGCCCTATTGCTAGGACTTTTCAAACAAGGCCATGGATTCTAAATGGCTGGTATGCGGGAACATATCGAGCATACCTAGTTTGGTTAATTTGTAGCCTTGTTCAATTAAGCTCTGACTGTCCCTTGCAAGGGTAGCAGGATTACAAGAAACATAAACCACGCGCTGAGCCCCAAGAGCGGAAACTTGATCGATGATCCCGCTCGCTCCGGCACGCGCTGGATCAAGCAGTACTTTATCAAACTTCTCTGCCGCCCAAACCTGACCGTCAAAATCCTGCTCTAGGTTAGCGTGATAAAATTGTGCGTTGTTGATTTGGTTCAAGGATGCATTATTTGTCGCTTTTTCTACCATTTCGGCGACCCCCTCTATACCCACAACGTGTTTCGCCAACTTAGCGATTGGCAAGCTAAAGTTACCCAGCCCACAGAACAAATCTAACACTCGATCGCTGTCTTGCGGGTCTAACCACTGGATGGCCTGAGCCACCATTTTTTGGTTTACCGCTTGGTTGACCTGAATAAAGTTATTTGGCGTGAAAGGTACCTTCACACCATTTTCCTGATAAAACGGTATCTCGCCTGAAATTAAATCAAGCTGATCAGTTTGCGGCATCAGGTACAGCGTGGCGTTAAGACGCTCAGCAAGCTTAACCAAAGCCTCAACTTCCTGTTGAGTCAGATTACTCATGTGGCGCAGCGTAATACAAGGTCCGTTATCGCCTAAGACCAGCTCAACATGACCAAGTTGATCGGGCTTTTTAAATTGTTTTAGCTCTGCGTAAATTTCCGGAAGCAAAACGTTCAGCTGTGGAGCTAACACTGGACAATCGGTCACCTGAGCAATCTGTTTACTTTGCTTTTTTCGAAAACCAAAGTGCAGTTGGCGCGTTTTTTTATCCACAAACAGACTTACGCGTGCTCGACGTCGATAGCCAAGCTGCTCGCCTAATACTGGCGCATCAAGTTCGATATCACTGCCTGCAAATTTTCGCATTAGCTGACGCAGTGTCTGCTGTTTGTGCGTCAATTGTTGGTCATATTCCAAGTGCTGTAAATCACAGCCCCCACACTCATGGTAATGCGGACAGAATGGTTCAGCACGAGTGTCACTTGGCTGCAAAATTTTGATCAGCTTACCGCGGGCAAACTTACTTTTCTCTTCCACCAGCTGTGTCACCACTTCCTCACCTGGCAGCGCTCCATCAATAAATAGAGGCTTTTTCTTTAGGTAAGCGATACCCGCGCCATGATGATCCAAACGTTCAACGTGCACCTGCTGGTGACGAGTGTTGAGTTGGGTTTTCTTTTTCGGTTGAAAGATGCGTGCCATGCTCTGTGCCTGATTTGTGTCTAATTGCCCTACGGCTTCACTATTCTTGATTGCAGCCGTTGTGTGATTCGAGTGACTTGATTATGCTTACCGTTTATTCGGTGACGTCACTTCTTTACTCAAGGCATTATCGTGCGCTTGAGAAATAATGCGTTATTTTCCCATATCCAGACTCCGATGTAATTAGATAACATGACCAGATATGGCTTACGAGCACGTGTAATTACACTGACTCTCGCTCCCACTCTCATTATTGGCTTATTACTGAGCGGCTTTTTCTCATTTAACCGCTATCAGGATCTTGAGAAACAAGTTATCACCACAGGTAATAGCATCATCGAACCGCTAGCGATTGCCAGTGAATCTCACCTACTGACAGAAAGCCGTGAAGCAGTCCGACGCCTTATCAGCTACGCTCACCGCAAAAACTCGAAACTGGTTCGAAGCATTGCCGTCTTCGATGCCCATCATGAACTGTTTGTAACCTCAAACTTCCACCCTAATTTCGAAGCGTTGATGTTTCCGAAAGATAAGCCTATCCCACAGTTGGGAAATTCGGAAATCTACGATAATTATCTGATTTTGCGTGTGCCTATTTTATCTGAAGGACATTACCTGACGGATCTTTCTAATAAAAGCCAAGCGACCAAAGCCATCGGCTATATTGCTGTGGAGCTGGATCTCTCATCTCTGCGTCTTCAGCAATATCAGGAAGTCTTCTCAGCCTTTTTGGTACTGATTTTAGGCCTCGGTCTTGCCAGCGTATTCGCCTCTCGTTTAATGCATGATGTGACTCAGCCGATCACACACATGAAAAACGTTGTGGACCGTATTCGACGCGGTCACCTGGATGTTCGTATCGAAGGAAAAATGCACGGTGAGCTTGATCAGCTAAAAAATGGTATCAACGCCATGGCCGTCTCACTTTCGGAATACCACGTCGAGATGCAACACAGTATCGATCAGGCTACCTCTGATCTGCGTGAAACATTAGAACAGCTGGAAATCCAGAACGTTGAGTTAGACATCGCGAAGAAACGTGCTCAAGAAGCCGCACGTGTGAAATCAGAGTTCCTGGCCAATATGTCGCACGAACTGCGTACCCCGCTGAACGGCGTGATTGGCTTTACGCGTCAGATGCTCAAAACGCAACTTTCGAATAGTCAGACGGATTACCTGCAAACGATCGAAAAATCGGCAAACAACCTGCTGAACATTATTAACGATATCCTAGACTTTTCTAAACTGGAAGCGGGTAAGCTGGCTCTGGAAAACATCCCGTTTGATTTCCGTGAAAGTCTGGAAGAAGTCGTCAACCTTCAAGCTACTAGTGCGCATGAGAAAGGGCTGGAAATCACGCTCAAAGTCGATCCTAAAATTCCACCAGGCTTGGTTGGTGACCCTCTGCGTATTCAGCAAATTCTTACTAACCTAGTTGGTAACTCGATCAAGTTTACTGAGCGCGGCAACATTGATATCAGTGTGGAAATGCGTTCCCAGTCTGGCGATTCGGTCGAATTGCAATTTATGGTTCGTGATACCGGTATCGGTATTTCAGAACGTCAACAAGCGCAGCTCTTCCAGGCATTTAGCCAAGCCGATGCCAGCATCTCACGCCGTTATGGTGGTACAGGTCTTGGTCTGGTCATTACCCAGAAACTGGTTAGCCAGATGGGGGGAGAAATCAGCCTGACCAGCCGCTTGCACCAAGGCTCTACGTTCTGGTTTACCCTGCGCCTCAACTCGACAGAAATGCCTATGAGCGATCTGATCGAGATTGAACTGCTTACTGGCAAACAGCTGTTATTGGTGGAACCAAACATGCAGGCAGCATCAGTAACGCAACAGATCCTAAGCCAGGAAGGCATCTTAGTCACTTATCGCTCCTCGTTGCCTGAAGCAAATGAGCACTACGATTACGTGTTACTCAATTTGGCTGCAAACCAGACTTACGATGAGCAATCGGTTGAAGCCTGGATAGAACAAGCGAAGCAAATGGCACCAAGCGTGATCATGGGGACGCCAAGTACTGAGCTTGCGCTGGCAGACCAGATTATGAAGGAACATCAAATCCAGTGTTTGACCAAGCCTTTGTCCCGACGTCGATTACTCCAAAGTCTGATCAGCGAACATGTTGAATCGCCTCAGCCACTGAAAGCGCCGATTAAGACGGTAGAAGAAGAACGTTTACCACTGCACGTTCTCGCTGTTGACGATAACCCCGCCAACCTGAAGCTTATATCGGCTTTGCTGAAAGAGCGCGTTGAAACGGTAACCGCATGCAGTAACGGTCAACAAGCCGTGAATCTGGCGACCGAGAAAAAGTACGACATGATATTCATGGACATCCAAATGCCACATATGGATGGGGTGACCGCCTGTAAACATATCAAGCAGATTGAGCTCAACAAAGATACGCCAGTCATTGCGGTAACCGCACATGCGATGGCAGGTGAGCGTGACCGTCTACTCGCCGCGGGTATGGATGATTACCTCACCAAACCAATAGAAGAGCATGTGCTGCAACAGGTTTTGGTTCACTGGAACCCAAATGCTTGTGCGGAAAGCTTCAGAAAAGTCACACCTTCGTATGTTGATGAACAAGAAGGTGAAGCACTAAATGCAACAGAAAAGGCTCACCAAGATGTCATTATCGATTGGCAAGCCGCGTTGAAACAGAGTGCGAATAAAGAAGACTTAGCCAAAGATATGCTGCGCATGTTAATCGACTTTATCCCAGAAGTGGATGATGTGGTTGCTCAAGCTCTAGAAGAAGAAAACTTTGCCCGTGAAGAGCTTATTCATGTCATTCACAAGCTGCACGGCAGTAGCTCGTATTGCGGCGTGCCAAGGTTAAAATCATTGTGTGCGACGCTGGAGCAAGCACTTCGCTCAGGCGCTGAACTTGACGACATTGAGCCGGAAATGTTTGAGCTACAGGATGAAATGATTAAGGTCACGACGACGGCTAAGCTCTATCTAGAGCAGTAAATGTCCGCTGACTAAAACGACAAAGCCAGAGCAGATGCTCTGGCTTTTTGCTATTTGGTTTCTTTACAAGAAATTCAGACGATTCAGGACTCTAAAATCACGGTCGCAACAGCGTAGTGTCTCTCGTCAGAGATCGAAAGGTGAACATGGTTCACCCCCAATTTTTGAGCTATTTGCTGCGCCGTACCAGACAAGGAAATTACCGGTTTCCCCAGTTCATCGTTAGTCACGCAAAAGTCGTGAAAGGTCACTCCTTTTGCAATGCCGGTTCCCAGCGCTTTCGATGCCGCTTCTTTGGCTGCAAAACGTTTGGCAAGATAACGCCCTTTTTGCTTTAGCTGTGAAAACTTAAGAATCTCTTCTTCACAAAGAATGCGCTGAGCAAATGACTCGCCAGTGCGATCCAGCGCTTTTTCAATGCGCTCAATTTCCGCGATGTCGGTACCTAAACCTAAAATAGCCATTCGTATGCCTGATTACTTACGAGCTTCGATCATCACAGCTTTCATATCAGCAACCGCTTTCTCTAAGCCATCGAAGACAGCACGGCCAATGATCGAGTGACCAATGTTCAGTTCGTAGATTTCTGGCAACGCTGCAATAGGGGCAACGTTATGGTAAGTCAATCCATGGCCCGCATTAACGATGATACCCAAATCGTCAGCATAGCTTGCACCAGCTGCAATTTTTTTCAGTTCCGCTTGCTGCTCTTCCTCAGTTGTCGCATCAGCATAGTGACCAGTGTGAAGTTCAATATAAGGCGCGCCACATTGCTTTGCTGCATCAATCTGTTGACGGTCTGCATCGATAAACAGAGAAACTTTAATACCCGCTTCGGTTAGTTTCTCCGTTGCCGCCTTCACTTTAGCCAGTTGACCAACCACATCCAGGCCACCTTCTGTCGTCAGCTCTTCACGTTTTTCCGGTACTAGACAAACGAACTCAGGTTTGGTTTTCAGAGCAATCTCAACCATTTCATCGGTTACAGCCATCTCTAGGTTCATGCGCGTCTGGATAGTTTCACGCAGAATACGTACATCACGGTCCAAAATATGTCGGCGGTCTTCACGCAAGTGAATCGTGATACCATCAGCACCCGCTCGTTCTGCAATTTCAGCAGCATGAACAGGATCCGGATATTTTGTACCACGTGCATTACGTAAAGTAGCAATATGATCGATATTAACGCCTAAATAGATTGAGCTCATTTTCCATTACTCCGTGCTCTGGGTGTGTGAATAAACAATTCACGACTTTTTAAAGGTTTGCCGCCAAGATACGGCTTTAAGGCTATACGTGTAAAGCGTTTTGCCGCTTTTAACTGCTCTTTAGTGACAAAGCGCCGCTCACTGATTGCAATCAATTCATTACCTAAAAATGTCAGGTTGTCTCGCCTCACTGAAGCAATAAATCCCTTCTGCTCACGATAACGGTAAGTCATGTTCGCTTCGACAGGTTCACCTGTCCCTGCACAGTGCATAAAGTCGACGCCATACCCCATCGTAGAAAGCAAGGCCAGTTCAAATCGTCGCAGTGCTGGCTCAGGATTATCGCACTGAGCAAGTTCGGTTAATGCATGCAGATAATCGTGAAACAAGGCTGGCATTGGCACTTCTGCCATCAATACACGTCCAATCAATTCATTAACGTACATAGCAGAGTAAAGGTTAATACCTGTTAAGGGTAAGCCAAGGCTGATAGGTTCGGCCTGTCTTAAGGTTTTCATTGACCCTTTGCCTGACCATTTTAGTAACAGTGGAGTGAATGGCTGTAGCGCCCCTTTTAGGTTCGAACGTTTACTACGCGCGCCTTTGGCCATCAATGTGATGCGGCCATACTCCTCACTGAACACATCAAGTATCAAGCTCGATTCACTGTAAGGTCTTCGGTGCAAAACAAAGCAGCGTTGTAAGCCTTCAGAGGACTGGTTACTCATCTATATCGGTGTGCCTAATCGTCTAATTACTGAGTAATAAAAAATAAGGAGCCAAGCGGCTCCTTATTCTAATCGATGTTGGAGCGAAGTGGCTTCGCTTCAAGTTTATATATCGTCGATGTAACCCAGTGAGCGCAGCGCACGTTCGTCGTCAGCCCAACCAGATTTCACTTTAACCCAAGTTTCGAGATAAACCTTACGACCAAACAACTCTTCCATATCCAGGCGAGCTTCACGGCCGATGGTTTTGATCTTCTCGCCACCTTTACCGATCACCATTTTCTTCTGGCCGCTACGTTCAACCAGAATCAGTGCATTGATATGGAAGCCATCGGTTTCCGGGTTGTAGTCAAAACGTTCAATTTCAACCGTCACTGAGTAAGGAAGTTCCTCACCAGTGAAACGCATCAGCTTCTCACGAACAATTTCAGATGCCATAAAGCGCTGTGAACGGTCTGTCACGTACTCTTCTGGGAAGTGATGCGTCGCTACTGGTAAGTGGTCGCGTACATGTTTACGCAGTACATCGATGTTCTTGCCTTGCTTCGCTGAGATTGGCACAACGTCGACAAAGTCCATTTTCTTAGACATGTCCGCCATGTGCATCATCACTTCATTGCGATCTTGTACGTTGTCGACTTTATTGACACACAGCACAACAGGGAAGTTCGATTTCTGCAACTTCGTCAGTACCATCTCGTCGTCTTTAGTCCAATGGGTACCATCGACTAAGAAGAACACCAAGTTCACATCACTCAACGAAGAGTTTGCCGCGCGGTTCATCAAACGGTTGATTGCACGCTTTTCTTCAATATGAAGTCCAGGTGTATCGACGTAAATCGCCTGATAGTCACCGTCAGTGTCCACACCCATAATACGGTGACGTGTGGTTTGCGGCTTGCGAGAGGTAATCGAAATCTTCTGACCCAAGATTTTGTTTAAAAGGGTCGATTTACCTACATTTGGACGACCAACAATGGCGATAAAGCCGCAGTGCTGGTTTTCTGGTGAACTCGTTTCACCATGTGATGCAAAGTATGCATCGATATCGAATTCGTTATCAGCCATTAGTTAATTGCTCAAGTGCTGTTTCCGCTGCCGCCTGTTCTGCCTTGCGGCGGCTGGTGCCTTTACCGATTACAGGTTTATCCACACCTGCGACTTCACACTCAACCGTAAATTCTTGGTTGTGCGCTTCACCTTTAATATTAGTCACTGTGTAAACAGGCAGTGGTTTTCTTCTGCCTTGCAGGAACTCTTGGAGGCGAGTTTTTGGGTCTTTTTGTGATACACCAGGCTTAATGGCTTCAAGGCGAGACTTGTACCAGCTCAGTACAATGCCACGCACTGCTTCAATATCACTATCTAGGTAAATTGCACCAATAATGGCTTCCACCGCATCGGCTAGAATAGAGTCACGGCGAAAGCCACCACTCTTCAATTCACCTGGACCTAATTTTAAATAATCTCCTAGATCGAATTCACGACCCAGTTCCGCCAATGTGTGTCCGCGAACCAAAGTAGCACGCATACGGCTCATGTCACCTTCGTTCACTTTTGGGAAACGATGGTACAGATCATCAGCGATGACAAAACTTAAAATTGAATCGCCCAGAAACTCAAGACGTTCGTTATGCTTACTGTTGGCGCTGCGGTGAGTCAGCGCCAAGTTGATAAGCTCGGCATCTTTAAACTGGTAGCCGAGCTTACGCTCTAGTTTATCAATTGGAGAATTCATACTCTCTCGACATTAATGTTTATTTCTCTATATAGTTGAAGTTGCAGCTAGGCGACAAATAAATTCAGCCCTATGAGCATAGATGTACTATGTAACTAGGGGGGATTTATGCAGTCAACAACGCTGCGACTTCAAATATGACGAGAAGTTAGTGAATACCACCGATGCGGTTAAAACGCACACCAGTTGGAATCCATGAAGGTAGAACGCTATCTGCGCCACGCTCAAACTCGAAGCTGATCCAAATGGCAACAGCTTTGCCGACTAGGTTTGCTTCAGGAACAAAGCCCCAGTAACGGCTGTCTGCACTGTTGTCACGGTTATCACCCATCACAAAGTACTGACCTTGTGGTACAACCCATTCTGTTGTTCCGCTACGTGGGAAGTACTGCTCCACATGATTGCGAACAATTGGGTTAACCAAAATATTGTGCTCAACGTTACCCAGTTTTTCATCCAACTGGATCATCGGGATACCATTTGAGCTAAATTGACTCTCTTCGACATTACTCAGTTTAACTGGCTTACAGCTCGATTCACCTTTGCTTTGAATACAAATCTGCTTGTCGTTTGAGTAACGTACGATATCCCCCGGTAGACCAACCACACGCTTGATGTAATCAATGCTAGGGTGAGGAGGATATTTAAACACGACGATATCGCCACGTTCTGGTTTGCCTGTTTCTACCAGCTCAGTGCGCCATACGGGATCTTTCAGACCGTAGGCATACTTTTCTACCAGGATGAAATCCCCAACCAGCAAAGTAGGCATCATTGAGCCAGACGGGATTTGAAACGGTTCATAGATAAAAGAACGTAATACGAGTACAAACGCGATCACAGGGAAAATAGAGACGCTGTTTTCAACCCACCAAGGCTGGCGTTCTACTTTTTGCAGGGTGACTGCATCTAAGCCGTTAGCTGTTTGCGCTTCGATCTCCGCGACTTTTGCCTGACGTTTCTTTGCAAACACCAGTTTTTCCAAAAGCCAAACTACACCAGTTACCAAGGTCACGATAACCAGAATCAGTGAGAATGTATTCGCCATTAAATTCCCTTATCTAAAAATGCGAAAGTGAAAGAGCGCTAACTCTTTCACTTGATTTAAGTTCTAACGTCTTATGACCAACAAGAATGGAACAAAGTTCAATTCTAGTCTTTACCTACGTGAAGAATCGCCAGGAACGCTTCTTGAGGCAGTTCGACGTTACCGATCTGCTTCATACGCTTCTTACCTTCTTTCTGTTTCTTCAGAAGTTTCTTCTTACGGCTCACGTCACCACCGTAACATTTCGCGATAACGTTCTTACGTAGCTGTTTAACCGTCGAACGCGCGATGATGTGGTTACCGATAGCCGCCTGAATCGCGATATCAAACATCTGACGAGGGATGAACTCTTTCATCTTTTCAACCAACTGACGACCACGAGTCTGAGACTGATCTTTGTGTGTGATCATCGCTAGAGCGTCAACCGTGTCACCGTTCAGAAGTACGTCTACGCGAACCATGTTCGACGCTTCAAAGCGCTGGAAGTTGTAATCCAGAGAAGCATAACCGCGAGAAGTCGATTTCAGACGGTCGAAGAAGTCGAGAACCACTTCTGCCATTGGAATATCGTAAGTCACGGCTACTTGGTTACCGTGATAAACCATATCCACCTGAGCACCACGTTTTTCAACACACAGTGTGATAACGTTACCTAGGTATTCAGACGGTACTAGGATATTACAACGTGCGATTGGCTCGCGGATTTCTTCGATGTCGTTTACCGCAGGCAGTTTCGCTGGGCTATCGACATACAGCAAATCACCATCGGTTTTCTCTACTTCGTAGACTACCGTAGGCGCAGTTGTAATTAGGTCTAGATCGTATTCACGCTCTAAACGTTCTTGGATGATTTCCATGTGCAGCATGCCAAGGAAACCACAACGGAAACCAAAGCCCAAAGCTGCAGAGTTTTCTGGCTCGTAGAATAGTGACGCATCATTCAGGCTTAATTTACCTAACGCATCACGGAAGTTTTCGTAATCATCCGATGATACAGGGAACAAACCAGCGTATACCTGAGGTTTTACTTTCTTAAAGCCTGGTAGTGGTTTGTCACTGCCGTTTTTCGCCAGTGTCAGCGTATCACCTACTGGCGCGCCAAGGATGTCTTTAATACCACAAACAACCCAGCCTACTTCGCCAGTATTTAGAACCTCAGTGTCCACTTGCTTAGGTGTGAAGATACCCAAACGGTCTACACCCCAAGATTGACCTGTGCTCATTACTTTGATCTTGTCGTTCTTCTTCAGTGAACCATTTTTGATTCGCACTAAAGATACTACGCCAAGGTAGTTATCAAACCATGAGTCGATGATCAGCGCTTGTAGCGGTGCGTCTGGATCACCTTCTGGTGCTGGAATCGCTGATACGATGTTTTCTAGTACGTCTTCAACACCCAAGCCTGTTTTCGCAGAACAGCGGGTCGCTTCCATCGCATCGATACCAACGATTTCTTCAATTTCTTCTGCTACACGTTCAGGATCTGCAGCTGGAAGATCGATCTTGTTTAGGATTGGCACAACTTCCAGATCCATTTCGATCGCGGTGTAACAGTTCGCTAGCGTTTGCGCTTCTACACCCTGGCCAGCATCAACCACCAATAGCGCACCTTCACAAGCGGCTAGAGAGCGTGATACTTCGTATGCAAAGTCTACGTGTCCCGGAGTATCGATGAAGTTTAGCTGGTATGTTTCACCGTCTTTAGCGGTGTAGTTTAGCGTCACACTCTGAGATTTAATGGTGATACCACGCTCACGTTCAAGATCCATTGAATCCAGAACCTGTGCGGCCATTTCACGATCGCTCAATCCTCCACAAACTTGGATTAAACGGTCTGATAGGGTCGACTTACCATGGTCGATGTGGGCGATAATCGAAAAGTTACGAATGTGCTTCATAGATTTAGGCTGACTAACTCTTTACAAAATAGGGACAGTAAGAAAGCCATCATCTGATGGCATTTCAATCAAGTTGGCAGATTCTACCGAATTTCGTTAGCGGGCGCACGTAATTTAAAGTACATAAACCCAAGTGACTGAAAGGGGGCGGGGTCAGAGCTTACTGGATCGGCTCTCCAAGCACTCGAACTAACGTAACTTGGCGCTGCGATTCATCTTCAAGTGGCTTGGATACACGCTTCGCTAACCAAACGCCACCAGCAGCAAATAGTGCTGAAGAGAGAATAATTACGCCTTCACCACCTGCGATGAGAGGAGCAAACAGTAGATGGCCGAAAAGTGCACCGAGTATCAGACCAAACAGTGGCAGCAGGTACACCGCCATCGCCGATTTAATTAAACTGGATTCAGGGAAACCAATTTCGACGACTTGTCCGACTTGCACGGCTTTTTCTGTGCGTAAATGCCAGGAAAGGCTTTTGTTACCAATGGCTTTCGTGACCACACCAGTGCCACAACTTTTTTGAGACGAGCAGCTGCTGCAACTGGTTTGCTGCTCGCAGCTCAGGTCAATTTCATATCGCTTACCGTGACGCTCAACCCCTGTCACAGTCGCTAGCGCAGTCATCATCGCACGTTACTCATGTTTACTGATTATTGGTTACTTTAAATGTAACAGATTGAGCTATACGTTGCGCGGTTGCAGGAGGAATATCGCCTACGACGGAGATTTCATAATCGCCATTTACGTAGCTGTGCAGCGTTCTGCGACCTTGGCGTACAAGCTGACCTTTCAATGAGTGCTCATCTTTACTCGCTACATAAACCGAGAAATTAAATAACCCATCGGAATACATTTGGCTTTCTACCATTTGATCACTGACCGCCATACGGTAGCGATTGAGCTCATTAGCCTCAAAACCATCTGGTATCCAACCGACAACCCAGTCGCTGGTGCTTACCTCACCTTTAGGCATGGTAAGAACAGCAGGTAACTGAACATCTTCTAAGCCACTCATTAGCTCAGCAATTTTAGTATTCACTGTGTATGAAATCGTACGGTATTGCTCTAGTACTTCGCCATCGCGATCAACAAGATCAGCTCGCAGTGGAAGCTTGCTCTTTTCATCAACCCAAAGGATATATGAATAGCGTAAGCCATCTTTCGGTACGATACGCAACACCTGAGTAGCAACACCGGCTTCACGAGCTCGACCAACCTGAACATAGTCATAATAGCGATTCAGTTCATCAATGTTGGTATTTAGCATTGGGATGGTCGGTGCAACCATTTTTCCAGATTCTATCGTGAAAGGCTCTGCACCTGTTTCGATGTAGCTGACTTCACTACCACGGAGAATGACTTCACGCACAGGGCCGCTGAGATAAATAAGGTGGGCGTATTGCTCTTCACCGTGAGTCGCGTGGCGGTACAGTAAAGGTTCAATACTGTTCTTTTTGATGAGGATATAAGAGAGCTCGTAGCTTAAATTCTTACTTGCCTCGCTCATTTGATGCAATAAAGCCTCCGCTGGTTTGTCACCAGCAAAGGCTTGTGAAGACATCATACTGAACAGAGCGCAAGCGCTGATCAGGAATTTATTCATTCAACATCCGGAGTCAGAGTCGCATCTTGCTGAGATGCATCACTGTTAATTCTTAACTGTAATTCGTAGTCTCGCAGCATAGCATGAACACGTTTACGTTGCTCCTGCATATTTGCTTCACCCATAGAACGCTCTACGGATTCACGAGTTAAACTCACAGGTTCTGCGCTACCCGCGAATGGAACGGTTTGCAATACAGGCAACTGTTCAGCTTGAGGTACCGTAGAATCACTTCCACCGTACTGCTGTACACCTAAGATGACGACTAGCGATACACACGCAGCAACGGCAACTTGTCCAAATTGAGTCAACCAACTTGGTAGCTGACGTTTGGCTTTTTGCGGTTCTGGTTGCGACTCTTTAGGTGCATCCGTAATTGAAATCACGTTGGCACTATGTGAATCGACAGCACGATGCACTGGTTCATCTTCTAACGCTAACGCCACGCTTTCAGCAATATTCCACTCTGGTTTTGCTGGCGCTTCGCCTCGCATCACATCACCAATCAGGTGATAATTCTGCCAAGCTTTACGGCTCTCTTGATCTTGCCCTAATTCTTGAATTAAAGCCTTATCGATCAATTCTCCATCCATGAGAGCTGAAAGTTTTTCTTTGTCAGCCATTGTTTTCACCATAGTTATTACTTGTACTAGCGTTGCAAAAGAGGTTTGATTTTCTTTTCCACCGCTTCACGAGCACGGAAGATACGTGAGCGTACCGTTCCTACCGGGCAATCCATTACTTCAGCAATTTCCTCATAGCTCAAGCCGTCAAGCTCTCGCAACGTCATTGCTGTTTTTAAATCTTCAGGTAAGGCTTCGATTGCACTGAACACTACCCGTTGCAGTTCTTTGGACAACGTTAAGTTCTCAGGGTTCGAAATTTCTTTAAGTGCACTACCTGTTTCGTAAAATTCAGCATCTTCAGCATCAACATCTGTCGCTGGGGGTCTTCGCCCTTGGGCCACAATGTGATTTTTCGCAGTATTCACTGCAATGCGATACAGCCACGTATAAAACGCACTTTCCCCTCGAAAACTGGGGATAGCTCGGTAAGCCTTGATAAACGCTTCTTGTGCTACATCTGGAACATCGCCAGGATTACTTACGTATCTGGAGATAAGATTACATACCTTGTTCTGATACTTCGTTACCAGCAGGTTGAATGCTTGCTTATCGCCATTCTGAACTCGCTCAATCAATACTTGATCGGTCAGCTGCTCGTTCATTCGAGCGGATACTCCTATTTGTTATGCCCCTACTCTTCTCAGATATGGGTACTATTTCTGCAAAACGTAGTATTGACACCACTGCTTACTTGAGCACTATTGTGACTGCAATGTGAATGAGAAAGTTCCGGGACTTCCCAAATTTTTATCATTGTTTTTTCACAGTGTGATGTCATGCGCCAAATCCCTACTCTTCTTAAACTTAAATCTAAGTTTGTCAGGCGAGCAAATTAAGGGGAAATGGGTATAATAATCGCCCTCTGTCCAAATTGTGCTGGGTAGAGCATGGAAAAGCAATGATATTGATAAACTATTACTTATCATTTGCATGGCTGTTGGCTGTCTGAATAACGCGTTGTTAAATAAAGCTCAAAAAACATTCGTATGTAATTTAAGGTCTCCGACCTGGGCATACTTAAAAAGAAGAGTGGCTCAAGTCACCAGAGTAACTGTAATTTAGATGAAACTCCCAACTTAGCCCTTAGTGACGGATGTCACGCTAATGGAAGTGCACATGGTGTGCAAATAATATACAAGATAACGTTGTTGTCTTAGCTTGGGATTATGAAAGTTATATGAACACAAATCGTGAACATGAATGTGATGTGTTAGTGGTAGGGAGTGGAGCCGCAGGTTTGTCGTTGGCTTTGCGTGTCGCAAATCACTGTAAAGTAATGGTACTTAGTAAAGGGCCACGTAGCGAAGGGGCGACCTATTACGCTCAGGGTGGTATCGCCGCCGTGTTTGATGAGTCTGATACGATTGAATCACACGTTGAAGACACCCAAATCGCAGGCGATGGTATCTGTGATGAAGAGACCGTGAGATTTATCGCTGAGCATTCAAAAGAATGTGTACAGTGGCTCATTGATGGCGGTGTTCCATTCGATCGTGAAGAAGACGACTCCGACGAAGAACCTCGTTACCACCTAACCCGAGAAGGCGGACACAGTTGTCGCCGTATTCTGCACGCTGCGGATGCAACGGGTATGGCGATGCAAACTTCCCTGCAAGATAACGCACACAATCATCCAAACATTCACGTTCTTGAACGACACAATGCGCTTGACCTGATCACGGAAGATAAAATTGGTGGTGACAAAAATAAAGTCATCGGCGCTTATATCTGGAACCGCAACGAAGAGCATGTAGAAACCGTACGTGCAAAATTTGTGGTTCTTGCGACAGGTGGCTCTTCAAAAGTGTACCAATATACATCCAACCCAGACGTTTCATCTGGTGATGGTATTGCCATTGCGTGGCGTGCTGGCTGCCGCGTAGCAAACTTGGAGTTCAACCAATTCCACCCAACCTGCTTGTACCACCCAGAAGCACGTAACTTCCTGCTTACAGAAGCGCTGCGTGGTGAAGGCGCCTACTTACGCCGCCCTGATGGCTCTCGTTTCATGCCGGATTTTGATGAACGTAAAGAGTTAGCCCCGCGTGATGTTGTTGCTCGTGCGATCGACTTTGAAATGAAGCGTCTGGGTGCTGATTGCATGTATCTCGATATTAGCCATAAGCCAGCGGATTTCATTACCAAGCACTTCCCGACGATCTACTCTCGCTTGATGGATCTGGGTATTGATATGACCAAAGAGCCGATTCCGATTGTTCCGGCAGCCCACTACACCTGTGGTGGTGTCATCGTAGACAGAAACGGAAGTACCGATCTTAAAAACTTATATGCGATCGGTGAAGTGAGCTACACCGGCCTTCACGGTGCAAACCGCATGGCGTCTAACTCGCTATTAGAGTGTGTGGTTTACGCATGGTCTGCGGCAAAAGACATTCTGAAACACCGCTCTGAAGTCGAACTGGCTCCTCAAGTGCCTTGCTGGGACGAAAGCCAGGTAACCAACAGTGATGAAGAAGTCATTATCCAGCATAACTGGCACGAATTGCGTCTGTTTATGTGGGACTACATGGGCATTGTGCGTACGGATAAGCGTTTGGAACGTGCACTACGACGCATTCAGATGCTGCAGCAAGAAACGCACGAGTACTACAGTAATTTCCGCGTATCCAATAACTTGCTTGAGCTGCGAAACCTACTTCAAGTTGCTGAACTGATGGTACGCTGTGCAATGCAACGTAAAGAGAGCCGTGGCTTGCACTACACACTGGATTACCCAAACCAGTTGGAAAACAGTGGACCAACAATTCTAACTCCAGCGAAGCAACTGTCTGATAAATAATATTGGTGACAGTTCTTAATCCAGCATATCAACAGGGAGCATCGGCTCCCTGTTTCATTTCCCACTGACGCAATACCAGACTTAACTGACGGTACTGTGTATCGGCGCAGCTATCGCGCCATACTGTCACACTATCTCCAGATTGCAGCGTAATAGCGATCTTAAAAGGCAGAGTCGACAAGTCGATCCGCTTAATCTGAGTCTGCTTTGATTCAGTTCTTACCGTACCGTTACAATGAAAAGACCAGATACCTTGGCTGGCAGACGCAACCAAAAGTTGGCCAAAGTGCAGCTTAGCGATCATTAATAACAGATAAATAGATAATACAATTGGGGTATCGGAAAGGGTGACCGCCCAAGTCATAGAGAAAAGAAGAACAAAGCTAATAACTCGGGCAGTATTTGAGGCGGTAAGTGTGAGATTAACGAACTTTACTGAGGTTGTGGGCGACAATTTTATCAACCATTGAAGCGTGGCTCAGGTTCTCACTACGTCCATGTCCCATAATCCAAGTAAACAGATCAGGGTCATCACACTCAAGCAAAGAAACAAAGTCATGCTGTTCCTGCTCACTCAGCGCATCAAAGCACTCTTCAAAGAACGGCATAATCACCACATCCAGCTCAAGCATACCTCTGCGGCAAGCCCATTTAATACGCGCCTTTTCTTCAGGAGTGTACATTCATTATTCCTTCATAGATGTCTTGTTATAAGTGCGGAGTGTAACAAGGGATATGCTACGCAACTAGTGTACGGGTCACAATACGCGAACCAAACCCCTTGAGAGTACTTGCTTATAATGAAAGCTGACAAATAACGATTCTCGAATTAACATAGCTGAAAAACATCTTCAAAAGGCATTGTAATCATGGAATGGCAAACTCGCTTTTCAGCTCTACCCCTATCAACTCAAGATACTTTACCTGAGCTCTCTATCTCACTGTTGGATAACTTAGGCGTGATCACCATGGTGGGTGATGACAAAAAATCATACTTACAAGGCCAGGTCACCTGCGATGTTGTCTCTCTTGAGAAAGACCAATCAACACTTGGGGCACATTGTGATGCCAAAGGCAAAGTGTGGAGTGTTTTCCGTTTATTCCATCACCAAGATGGCTACGGACTGATCCAACCAAAGTCAGCACTTGAAGTCGAATTAAAAGAAATTAAAAAATACGCTGTATTTTCCAAAGTTACGATCGAAGAATCCAACGACATTATTCTTGGCGTTGCAGGCTCTCAAGCCAATTCGTTTATCGATAGCATCAGCGAAGAGACTGGCGATGTACGTGCGATTAGCGGCGGCACTGCCGTCAAAGTGGCAGACAACCGCTGGCTGCTGCTATTGACCAGCGATGCAGCTCAATCGATGATTGAAAACAATGACGCCACACTGACGACACATGAACTTTGGAACCGTTTTGAGATTGAGGCGGCACTACCATTTGTACCAGCAGCGGCGCAAAATGAACACATTCCACAAGCACTCAACCTGCAAGCACTTGGTGGTATCAGCTTCACTAAAGGTTGTTACACTGGGCAAGAAACCGTAGCACGTGCCAAATACCGCGGTACGAATAAACGTGCGATGTACATCGTGAAAGGCGCAACAGCGACAAACCTCAATGATGAACCAGTCCAACTAGAACGTAGTGTTGGTGAGAACTGGCGCTCAGTAGGCGCTCTGCTGACTCATTACCAGTTTGCAGATAACCAAGCAATTGGCTTGATCGTCTTACCCAATAACTTAGATGACGACACGCGTTTGCGTTTAGTCTCTCAGCCAGAATGTGAATGGACCATCGCCGAACTGCCTTACAGCCTTGATGATGAGTAAACTCATTGAAACCCCTTTAATGCAGTTTTTGGCAGAGCAAAACATCACGTTTCGCTTGCTACCGCACCAAAGACCTTCTACCACCATTGAAGATGCCGCGCAGCAGCGTGGCATTCGCCCTTCTCAAATGGTTAAAGCTATCCTGCTGAGAGATATGGGGAATCTTTATGCACTTGCCTGTGCTCCAGGTGACCGAAGTATTGACCCTAAAAAGGTTCGCTCACTCCTTCAGTGTCGACGCATGACTTGTGTCGACCAAGCGGATGTTGAAAGCATTACCGGATACAAAATTGGCACCGTGACTCCGCTGTTACTTAAACGTCATATGCCAATCGTTTTTGACCCAAGCCTCTTAAACGAAGGGGAAGTCACGATCAGCAGTGGTGATCGAATGGCAGGCATCGCTTTATCAATCGATGACCTAGTCAAGCTATGTCAGCCTGTCATCGCGGATATTTGTCGTTGATTTAGACCACGAGCGTAATCGATTACAACACCAGCCCAAACACGTGACACAGATCACATCACGCGCAAATTGCCTGGGAATTTTTAATCATTTTTAAAACATAAATAGTCACTAAGAGAAAACTCGTATATGATGCTTGTGTTGGTTGAGTTTTCAACAGGACTCAGCCGACATAAAGTGAATCCGCTGATTTCGATAACAGTCTTTGTTAAGTCAGCAATCCACTTTTGTGTAATGCATCTGTGACTATTCGCCCGCTAAAGCGGGCTTTTTTTTGTATGAACTTTTTCTTAGCCTTATTACTCTAAGAATAAGTAAACAAGAGAAAATGGAATGAGCGTTAAAAAAGAAACATTTAGCAAACATTCAATTTCCTTCTATTCTTAATCCTGTAACAAAACTATTGCTTAATGCACCACGTATAAAAGAATAAAGAACGAATAACGTTTCTTATTAGGTGAATTTTGGGGTAATCCTCACGCAATTTGAGACATAAAGCCGTCAATTTGCTGAAGACAGCACAAATCTCTAAGTTGTTACATCTCACCTGCACTTAGTAGTATTGCTATCACAATAATTTCGCGTGAAAAACGTAGAATAACCTGAGCTAGGTAAGAAAAAAGGAAAGTAAATATGAGACTGTTTAAGCGCTATACACCAGGTATGATTGCTAAACATATAAGTCGTCTTTTTAAGGGAAGAATTTATATTTACGGGGTCGGTAAATTCGAGTTTGATAACGGAAAACTAATGCTGCCTGAGAAAGCGGAGCAACGTCACTTCAGAGCAGTAAAAGAGATCAACAAAGAAATAATGAAACTCCGATGCGCATATGCTTAGCTAACACTCACTGAATAAAAGGCTGAATGATTCAGCCTTTTTTTGTTCTCAGATAAACATCTATTGACGTGCTAACTCTGGCAGATCACCTTTCAAGCCGAGCGCTCGTTTCATGATCTCATCTTTCGCTCCAGGTAATTGCTCAGCCAGGCTCAAACCAATACCACGTATCAGCTTCTTAGCCGGATTCTCACCAGAGAATAAGTCTCGGAAACCTTGCATAGCAGCAATCATCTTAGCCGATTCCGCCTTACGCCAGCGCTCGTAACTGCGAAGGTTGCGCTTACTACCAATATCCTGCCCTTGATTCCATAAAGCCAGAACTTCCTGAGCCAAACTTGCTGCATCCAGAAGCCCCAAGTTCACACCTTGGCCAGCAAGTGGATGAATGGTATGCGCAGCGTCACCCACTAATGCTACTCGTTCGACGACAAAGTCTCGTGCATAACGCATTTTAAGCGGAAATGCGGCGCGTGCGCCTACAACCTCACACAAGCCAAGACGTGCATCAAACTCACTGGTTAACGCTTTATTGAATTCATGTTCATCCATAGCAAGTAAATGCTCAGCTCTGTCTGGCTCTGTCGACCAAACAATGGAGCACATATTAGGTTGAGACATTGGTAATAGTGCCAATGGGCCATGTGGAGTAAAAATCTGACGCGCGATATGGTTATGCGGTTCGGCAGTTTTTACATTTGCGACCAACGCGCTATGGCCGTAATCCCAATGAGTAAGAGGAATGTCCATCTGACGACGCAGCCAAGAATTTGCACCATCCGCACCAACCACTAGTTTGGCCGTCATCGCTTGTCCATTATCCAGTGTTAGCCAGCTTTCTTGCTCACCAACGGCCAATGTAGCGCAACGGGCAGGCATAAACAGCGTCACGTTGTCTTGCTTCTCAACTTGCTCGAGCAGTGCCAGTTGAATCACTCTGTTTTCAACAATATGGCCCAGATCAGGCTGCGCCATGCTTTGGGCATCAAACTCTATTTTGGCAAAGCTGTCCTGTTCCCAAACTTCCATACCATAGTATGGCGACGCTCTGCGCTGTTCAATGCCCTGCCAGGCTCCCAGCTTACGTAATATGGTTTCACTAGAGCGACTCAATGCAGACACGCGCACATCGGGCAGTTCATTCAGTTTATCGTCAGGTACGCTACCTTCAATGACAGCGATTCGCAGGTCACTGTCTTTGAATGCGGCGGCAAGCGCCAACCCAACCATTCCTCCGCCGATGATGGCGATATCTACACTTTGCATCATTGCTTTTACTTACCTAGTTTTTAGCTAATTCGTTGCAACCGATCATCGTTTTACTAAGCCAAGAGTGTGGCGTAGAAGTGGCTGCTTAAAAATAGAAAGGTTATCCATCGCGGCTAAAGCGGCATTGCGCCCGATTCGCATCGCGGGTAAATCATTTGAAAAAACATGCACGAGCGAGCTCGTTAACCAAATGGTTTCGCTACGGTCTGCTTCACGACGCTGGCTAAAACGCATCAAGCCTTGATAACGCCCAACATCTTCACTCTGCTTAATAACTTCTTCAGCCAGAGACACCACATCACGAATACCCAGATTGAAGCCTTGCCCGGCGATCGGGTGCAGTGTTTGAGCGGCATTACCCACAATTGCAAAACGGTGTGAAATATTCTGCTTACGATGGCGCAGCAATAGCGGGTAACTTGCACGTAGCCCTACTTTCTTAAGAGCACCTAAACGCCAGCCAAAATCATGCTGTAAGCGTGCAAGAAATGCACTCTCAGAGAGTGCCAAAACGGATTCAGCTTCATCCGGGTGCAAACACCACACCAGCGACATACGGTTGTCACTCATCGGCAGCAAAGCAACGGGGCCGTTTTCAGTAAAACGTTCAAACGCACGCCCTTGATGCGGCTCCTGAGTTACGATGTTAGCAATTATAGCCACTTGCTCAAAGTCATGTTCAGACAACTCTAATCCGATTTGCTGGCAGCACTGTGAAACGGCACCATCAGCCGCAACTAACAGTTTGGCTTCTAACTTTTCTCCGCTGCTCAATTCAACCTGAGTATGATCTTGCTCTCGCTCTATGTAGGTAACAGAGTCGGGACAGAAGAAATCTATCGAGACACTACTTGTAAGTAGCTCTTGGTAAACACGCCCGACATCAGCAAGCTCAACCACATATCCCAGCGCTTCAACCCCAACCTCTTGCTTGGTGATATCAGTCATCCCTGCATGAGAACGATCAGAAACATGGATATGTTCAATTGGCGTAGCAAAAGGCTCGATGACTGACCAAAGCTGTAAGTGGCGCAGAAGATTAACGGTTCCGTATGATAAGGCGATAGAGCGCGAGTCAAACCCGGGGTGGGAATCCGACTGAGCTTTAAATGGCTCGACGACAGCAATGCGCAGAGCCGCCTTGGATAAGTGTTCGATCGCCAGTGCCAACGTCGCACCAGCCATAGCACCACCAGCAATGACTACATCATATTGCCTCATGCTTACTTACCTCTGAACAATCTGTAATTAGTGGATCGTTGGTTTGCTGTCACTGCTATCAGGTCGTGCACCAAACTCGGCATGGATAGTCAGAACACACGCTTTAACATGTTCGATAACTTGCTCAAGCAGTTGCGCTTGCTCGCCGAGATCGTCGTCTTCATCAATCCCCAGTTTGGCAATTTCTTCTAAATCGGCCAACGCTTCCTTTACATCGTCAGAAGCTTTGCCAATCGCAATGCCAGCCAAGCCTAAGCCAGAGATAAAGTGATTCACAAAATCAGACAAACCGTCGGCTAAAGCAAACAAACCTTCTTCACCAGCTTCATCTGGCAGTAATAACGACAGCTCCATTGAAGAGCCGGTAAGCTCACTGACAGAAACTTTGAATACGCTCTGTGCGAACGCTAATGCCGTTGCAGGCCAGCCCATTCCGTCGTTAGTGTAATCAAACAGGATTGGTTGCCAGGTTTGATCGTTAATCGCCAATCCACCACTTAGCATGCCGACAAGCAACCCGTGTAACTCTGCCGGGGTAACCGCCAGACTTGCAGATTTTAACTCAGCAGCAATAGATTGGTATTCAGGAAGGGTGATTTCACTCATAGCTTGGCTCATTCTTGCATAAATTTGTTTCGATATATCCTACCATCAAGCCTAGTCGTCCGAAACGACTATCAAATTCATTTTGAACACCATTTGCTCAATTTGCCGAATTCCTGTGTGATCACGTCATCATTTCTCTTTCTGTGATGGGAAATGCTTGAATCTTAATAGCGGTTTTCCTATAGTTTCCTCCTCGGTAGTTGCATAGAGCAACACCTTAGATAGCGCGAATATAGAGTTTATTCATCATGAGCAATCAAGCGATCGACGTTCAAATACTAGGCAAAGTAACTCGAGTGAATTGTCCTGCGGGCCAAGAAGAGTCTCTCGTTGCAGCAGCAAAAGATCTCGATCGACGATTGAAAGAGATGAGCGAACGTACTAAGGTAACCAATGAAATTCAGCTGCTGACTTTTGCCGCGTTGAACATTTGTTATGAATTACAGACCAAGTCATACGAATCGAGCGGGCAACAGCAAGAAATTACTGAGCGAATGGAACAGCTCACTGCGTCTCTAGAGAGCGCATTAAGTAAAGTTACGCAAGGACAGCAGTAAATACAAAATTTACCCTGGGGTGTGCGTCAGCAGGATGTAAGTCCCTGAGCCGATAAGCAATACCTAAGGGTTAGTATTTGGTAACTATTGAGCAAGCTTGGCATGTACCGAGAAGCCTACGGTTATCAGTGCTGATCCGCCTTGAACCAGCTGGTTCAAGGGCCACAATCCTCAACGGCACCCTGGGGTATTCCTCTATGTCAGAACTTTCTCGACAAGACTTTCGTAAATTGATCCGTGAAAAACGTAACGCTCTATGCAGTGACACACAGTTTCAAGCGGCGCTCGACCTAGTCAGTCAATTTTCCCAACTTCCTGAAATCCAGCATTCTCAGCACATTGCTATTTATCTTTCTGCGGATGGTGAACTGGATACCAAGCCCCTTATCGAGTGGCTATGGCAACAAGGGAAATCAATATATCTACCAGTCATCCATCCTTTTTCAAAAGGTCAGTTACTGTTTCTTCAGTACCTGAGTGATGATCAACTCATCTACAACAAATATGGCATTCTTGAGCCAAAGCTCGATATTCGCCACCTTATGCCTGTTCGTCAGCTCGATCTTATCTGCACGCCTTTAGTAGGTTTCGACAGTATTGGACACCGGTTAGGTATGGGCGGAGGATATTACGATCGCACCCTTTCACATTGGTTTGCCACTGGTGAAGGTGCCAAGCCTGTAGGTATCGCTCATGACTGCCAGCATGTTGAACGCCTGCCAATTGAAAGCTGGGACATTCCACTGCCTAAGATCGTGACTCCAAGCCGAATCTGGCAATGGGAAAACTAACACTTACCCGTTATAATCACGCCGCAAATGTTAACGAACATCTATTCAGGAGATTGGCATGACTCAAGATGAAATGAAAAAAGCGGCTGGTTGGGCAGCATTAAAATATGTTGAAAAAGGCAGCATTGTCGGTGTAGGCACTGGCTCTACCGTGAATCACTTCATCGATGCACTAGGGACTATCAAAGACGATATCAAAGGTGCAGTCTCTAGCTCTGTAGCTTCGACTGAGCGTCTAAAAGAGCTTGGTATTGAAGTATTTGAGTGTAACGACGTAATTAAGCTAGATGTTTATGTTGATGGCGCGGATGAAATCAACCCAACGCGTGACATGATCAAAGGTGGTGGTGCCGCGTTAACACGTGAAAAAATCGTCGCAGCAATCTCAGAAAAGTTCGTGTGCATTGTGGACGATACAAAAGCAGTAGATGTTCTAGGTCAGTTCCCATTACCTGTAGAAGTTATCCCAATGGCTCGCTCATACGTAGCACGTGAATTGGTTAAACTTGGTGGTGACCCTGCTTACCGCGAAGGCGTAGTGACTGATAACGGCAACGTGATTCTGGATGTACACAACATGCAGATCACTAACCCGAAAGAAATGGAAGATAAGATCAACAGCATCGCGGGCGTTGTCACTAATGGTCTGTTTGCTCATCGTGGTGCGGATGTGGTTATCACAGGCACGCCTCAAGGTGCAAAAATCGAAGAGTAAAAAACCTAGAAAATTCACCTATCAGGTTCATTTTTCGGTTATTTCATTACATACGGTGCTGCAAAGCACCGTTTTTCATTCTTTCACCAAATAAAATTATTCCTTATTCCGTAATTTTCTTACCCAAAGCTATTTTTTTTTGTTACTTTATTGAACAGAAGACGCACAAGGAAACGTTTGTCCTCCTACAAAACTATTAATTATCCCCTTTTTAATGGTTTTGCCCAATGTGCGCCATATTAGCCCACCTTTCCATTTTAAGGACGAGAAAAAATGGCCAAAGTTTCGCTGGAAAAAGACAAGATTAAGATCCTCTTACTTGAGGGACTTCACCCTTCTTCAGTTGAAGTTCTTCAAGCTGCTGGTTACACCAACATTGAATACCACAAAGGTTCACTTCCTGAAGAGGAACTGATTGAAGCGGTTAAAGATGTTCACTTCATCGGCATTCGCTCCCGCACTAATCTATCGGAAGAAGTGATCAATGCAGCAAACAAACTGGTTGCTATTGGCTGTTTTTGTATCGGTACTAACCAAGTCGATCTCGACGCGGCTGCAAAACGTGGCGTTCCTGTATTTAACGCACCTTTCTCAAACACTCGAAGCGTAGCCGAGCTGGTTCTTGGTCAGATTCTATTGCTTCTACGAGGCATTCCTGAAAAGAACGCACTTGCACATCGCGGCATTTGGAAGAAGAGCGCAGATAACTCTTACGAAGCTCGTGGTAAGCGTCTTGGTATTATCGGTTACGGCCACATCGGTACTCAGCTGGGTATTATCGCTGAAAACCTTGGTATGCGCGTTTACTACTACGACATCGAAAACAAGTTGTCTCTTGGTAATGCCACGCAAGTTCATACTATGAGCGAACTACTGAATAAATGTGATGTTATCTCACTGCATGTTCCAGAAACACCTGAAACGAAGAACATGATGGGTGAAGAAGAGTTTGCTCGCATGAAACCAGGCGCAATCTTTATCAACGCTGCTCGTGGTACCGTTGTTGATATTCCAGCTCTTTGCAGCACGTTAGAAGCAGGTCATCTGGCTGGTGCCGCTATTGATGTATTCCCTGTTGAACCAAAAACAAACGCAGACCCGTTCGAATCTCCACTACAGAAGTTCGACAATGTTATTCTGACTCCACACGTCGGTGGTTCTACGCAAGAAGCGCAAGAAAACATCGGTGTAGAAGTGGCTGGCAAACTAGCGAAATACTCTGACAACGGTTCAACGCTTTCAAGCGTAAACTTCCCTGAAGTATCTCTACCTGAGCACGGTGGTGAAGTTTCTCGCTTGCTACACATCCACAAAAACCGCCCAGGTATCCTGACTCAGATAAACACTATCTTTGCTGAAGAAGGCATCAACATCGCCGCACAGTACCTGCAAACTGCAGCTGAAATCGGCTACGTGGTTATCGATGTGGAAACTGAACGTTCAGAAGAAGCACTTATCAAGCTGAAAAGTATCGAAGGCACGATTCGTTCTCGTATTCTTCACTAAGAAGCACAGAAACAACAAAGGCAGGGAATTTCCCTGCCTTTTTTATATCTGAAAATAGGATTCGCCTTATTTCAGCTTGTAGATAACCTCTACCTGATCTCGGATCACCATCGTAGAGTCCTGATAGCTATTGGCATTCTGCTTGCCTTCCATCGCCATAGAGCGCATTAAAACTGGTGTTGGGTAAGTGTTGTTGTAGTTTACCCGCCAGATATCCCCAAGAGTCTTATCAAAGCCAGAAGCTAAAGAGGCAGCACTTTCTCTGGCATCTTTGATCGCAGCCAAGCGAGCTTTCTGTTGATACTCAGCCTGATTACTCACCTTAAGCTGAATATTATCAACCTGGTTAATACCCGCTTGTATTGCCATATCAAGGTACTGATTAAGGTTGGCTAAATCCTTAACCGTCACGTTAATACTGCGAGAGGCGCGATAACCCACCAGCTCAGCTTTGCCCGATTTTGGATAATGGTATTGAGGAGCCAGGTACAGATTCGAACTGGTAATACTGTCTTTAGATAATCCTGCATCTGACAGTTTTTGCAAAAACTCATCGACAGTCGTATCCACCGACAGCTTCGCTTGCTCGGCAGTCATCGTCGTATCCACCACTTTGACCGAAAAAGTCGCCATATCTGGCGTTGCAATTACCTCGCCATAACCTGTTGTCGTTACGTGTGCAAATTCAGGTGTAGTAGCTAGGGCTGAAACACTGGTAAGGCTGAGCAAAGTAGCCAGCAAACACGAATACAGTTTCATTCGACAGATCCATCCATATATAAAAGACATGTCCCAGAGCAAAAATACAGTAGCGAAAACCACTGAAGCCGTCTGGGGTAATACCCAAAAACTAAGAAAGCTTTGAGCATATAATGCTTGATAATAGGAACTTTCGACGATTATCCAACCACCCTCGCCCACTTCTAACACAACTTTGACTGTGTAACTTTAGTGTAATTTTTAACCAAATCAATGCAAGAGGTACACGTTAACGTCATTGTTATTGCATTCTACTGCGGTAAATGACGTTGAGCATAACCGACGATTGCCTGCGAAATTTCTTGTAATACGCCGGTTTCCAATTGCCAGTGATGCCAGTAAATTCGATAGGTCATCAGGAATCCCGGAGTGATATCAATCAGTGAACCTTGCTCCAATTCATTCGAGATCTGTAAACGGGGAATCAGGCAATATGCGACACCCGCCATAGCCATTTTCAGAAACGCTTCAGAGCTGCTTATATTGTGATGAATCACGCTATCGGGGCGCACATTAAAATGCTTGGTCAGAAAGGCTTTATGTAGATCATCATATTTATCGTACGATACTGCTGGGGCTTTAGAGAGTGTTTTATTGTTTACACCCTCAGAAAAATAACGTTGATAGAATTCAGGGCTAGCAACACAGACATAATCAATACGTCCTAAATAATCCGCTCTACAGCCAGGAATGGCCTGAGATTCCAGACTGATGGCTCCTGCAACTTCCCCACTTCTTAGCTTTTCAATAGAGCGCGATTCACCATAAATAGCGAGTTTTAACTCAACTTGACGAGTTTTCATCACATCTTGCAATGCAGGTAACAGCCACGTAGCCAAGCTGTCCGCATTCGTCGCCAACGACAACTGAACCGGGCGTGTAGTGGTGTCATTTTTTAGTTCGGGTAGGATTTCATGTTCCAGCATGCGAACCCGACGATACAACCCTAGCAGCTTCTTGCCTATTGGCGTCGGCTTAGGTGGCTGCTCTCGAATCAGTACCGGTTGAGCAAGAAATTTTTCTAACTGTTTGATTCTCTGAGAAATAGCAGATTGAGAGACATACAGACTCTCAGCGGCTCGCTCAAAGCTTCCTTGATAGACGACGGCATCAAGCGCTTCTATCCACTTATAATCCAGCCCTCTCATGAAAATTTCCCTCTTCATCCATCTTGATAAGTTTTACTAATAATATATTAAAATCATTAATTATACTTATTTCATCAAAGCCTTTATCTTGCTCCTCTTCGTTAATTTAATTGCTATTTTTTGAGGTGAATTGTGAGTTTTTGGGTTGTATTGCAAGGGTTTGGATTAGGGGCATCGATGATCATTCCGATTGGCGCGCAAAATGCTTATGTCTTGAATCAAGGCATAAAACGCAACCACCATCTCACCACAGCCACCATCTGCAGCATTCTGGATATGCTGTTTATTTCCCTAGGTATATTCGGTGGTGGCGCGGTTTTATCGCAAAATGAAATGCTTCTGACCGCTGTAACGCTAGGTGGTATTGCGTTCCTAAGTGTCTATGGTTACCTATCAATGAGAAGTGCATTCAAGCCAGAAAATGAATCGGAAACCAAAGGGGAAGTAATAGCACGTGGTCGTCGCACCGTGATTTTAGGCGCACTTGCAGTTACGGTATTGAACCCACATTTGTACTTAGACACTGTCGTGATTCTTGGTTCTATTGGTGGCCAGTTTGAGGGACATGATCGCATCGCATTTGCACTGGGCACCATGATGGCCTCGTTTGTGTGGTTCTTTACGCTATCTCTGGGCGCAGCAAAACTGGGGCCGACTCTGTCTAAGCCTAAAGTGAAAAAAGGCATAGATATTGGTGTGGCATTGATGATGTTTGCTATCGCCTATGTTCTAGCGAACGAGTTGCTTGCCAAATACTGGTGATAACTCTCGTTATGCAGAAATTTAATGTAGATAACCTTCTCTACTATGCATAAAAAATATGCATAAAAAAAGCGAGGCAAATTTGCCTCGCTCTCTAAATAGAAATTCGCTTTGATTACGCTTCTACTTTGTTCAGGTGAATATCCATTTGTGGGAATGGAATCTCGATGCCATTTGCATCCAAAGCTTCTTTGATGCCTTGCATTGAGTCAAAGTAAACGCCCCAGTAATCTGCCGTTTTAACCCAAGGGCGAACAACAAAGTTAACTGAAGAATCCGCTAGAGCCAGTACACCGATTGTCATATCTGGATCTTTAAGGATGCGTGGATCTTTTTCTAGTGTTTCACGGATAACTTTCTTAGTTAGTTTCAGATCCGCTTTATAAGAAACACCAATAACCAAATCAACACGGCGAGTCGCGTGACGAGAGTAGTTAGTGATTGCACCGCCAATAACTGAAGAGTTAGGAACTACAACCATTTTGTTATCAGGCGTTTTTAGAATCGTTTGGAAAATTTGAATTGCTTCAACACTACCCGCTACACCACCGATTTCTACATAATCGCCAGACTTAAATGGACGGAATGCAACGATAAGCACGCCTGCCGCAAAGTTTGATAGTGAACCTTGCAGAGCAAGACCAACAGCAAGACCAGCCGCACCGATTACCGCAACTACAGAGGCAGTTTGAACACCTACACGACCAAGAGCGGCGATAAGAACGATAACGAATAGTAAGTAACGAACAAGACCGTGAATAAATTCAACGACAGCCTTATCCATGTTTTTCTTTTCAAGTACTTTAGCTACACTTCCAGCGACTGCTTTAACGATAATATTACCGATAAATAGAATAATCAGTGCTGAAATAATGTTTACACCATATTGAACAAGAAGGTCTGAGTTGTTTGAAAGCCAAGTCTCAGCTTTAGTCAGCCCATCTGTTAATGTGTTATCGATACCCACCGATTCACCTGCCATAATGCTTATCCTCAAATCAAGATATAAAACCAATTGCCGCTTATTTATGAACCTTATTTTTTATAGGTTCTTATCTGTAACAATATCACTATTATAAAACTGAACAGTGTCAGAATTTTGGCACGATATATCAACTTTGACGTTTTGCAAAGTCAGAATTTCGCAAAGAGAAGCAAAACAAGACGTTATCAGAGTTTTCCTATATCTGCCTGTTACAGGTTACGCAATGCTAACCCATTTCGCTACTTTTATTACCTAAATCCAAACATGCAGTATACAAAAAGCAACCTGTTGTATACCAACCATACACAACCAATGCTGCTAGTAAATTATTCAATAATGATCGTAGGGTTTAAAGAGCGCCAATCAGATAAACAGCAGATTGAAGACATAAAAAAACCCGCTCAATGAGCGGGTTTTTAACAACTTTAATTCAATCGAATTATAGTACGTCAACTGCGTTAAGGTCAGCAAATGCTTGCTCAAGACGAGTAACCATTGAAGCTTGACCAGCACGTAGCCATACGCGTGGATCGTAGTACTTCTTGTTTGGCGCGTCTTCGCCAGTTGGGTTACCGATTTGACCTTGTAGGTAATCGTGGTTTTCAGCTTCGTACTTACGGATACCATCCCAAGTTGCCCACTGTGTATCTGTATCGATGTTCATTTTGATAACACCGTAACCGATTGACTCTTGGATTTCTGCTTGAGAAGAACCAGAACCACCGTGGAATACGAAGTTTAGAGAGTTAGCTGGTAGGCCGAACTTCTCAGAAACGTACGCTTGAGAATCACGTAGGATAGTTGGAGTAAGAACAACGTTACCTGGCTTGTAAACGCCGTGTACGTTACCGAAAGATGCTGCGATAGTGAAACGGTGGCTAACTGCACTTAGTTTCTCGTATGCGTAAGCAACGTCTTCTGGAGAAGTGTAAAGCTCAGATGCGTCCATGTCAGAGTTATCTACGCCGTCTTCTTCACCACCAGTACAACCTAGTTCGATCTCTAGAGTCATGTTCATCTTAGCCATACGCTCTAGGTATTTAGCACAGATTTCGATGTTCTCTTCTAGAGACTCTTCAGAAAGGTCGATCATGTGAGAAGAGAATAGAGGCTTACCAGTTTGAGCGAAGTGCTCTTCACCAGCATCTAGTAGACCGTCGATCCAAGGTAGAAGTTTCTTAGCAGCGTGGTCAGTGTGTAGAATTACTGGTACACCGTAAGCTTCAGCTACAGCGTGAACGTATTTAGCACCAGCTACAGCACCAAGGATTTGAGCACCTTGACCTTCAAGTTTCACGCCTTTACCAGCGAAGAAAGCTGCGCCGCCGTTAGAGAACTGAACAACAACTGGAGCTTTAACTTTTGCTGCTGCTTCTAGTACTGCGTTTACAGAGTCAGTACCTACAACGTTTACAGCTGGAAGTGCGAAGTTGTTTTCTTTCGCTACTTCAAAAACTTTCTGAACGTCATCGCCAGAGATAACACCTGGTTTTACGAAGTCGAAGATCTTAGACATGGATTCAATCCTATTTATCTGTCGTTTTTAAACAAAACTTGTTAAGTTGAAAATCTTGCAAACGTTTGCTCACAACAGAGGCTATTCTAGCAGAGTTCCTCTCACGTTGCAGCAAACAACAAAGCGGGAGAATAACTCCCCCGCTTTGCTTTAATTACTTAGCGCGTGCTTCTAGCATTTCTACTGCAGGAAGAACTTTACCTTCTACAAACTCAAGGAAAGCGCCGCCACCAGTAGAGATGTAAGATACGTCAGCTTTGATACCGAACTTGTCGATAGCTGCTAGCGTGTCACCACCACCTGCAACAGAGAAGCCTTCAGAAGTTGCGATAGCTTCAGAGATACCTTTAGTACCAGCTTCGAAGTTCTTGAACTCGAATACACCTACTGGACCATTCCAAAGGATAGTTTTCGCGTTTTTAAGAATCTCAGCTAGTGCCGCTGTTGAGTCAGGGCCAAGGTCGAAGATCATGTCGTCGTCTTGAACTTCAGAAACGTCTTTGATTTCAGCTTCTGCGTTTTCATCGAATGCTTTCGCACATGCAACGTCAGTTGCTACTGGAATTGCACACTCATCCATTAGCTTCTTAGCTGTGTCTACTAGGTCTGCTTCGTATAGAGACTTACCAACGTTGTGGCCAGCAGCTGCGATGAATGTGTTTGCGATACCGCCACCAACAACAAGCTGGTCAGCGATTTTAGATAGAGACTCAAGAACAGTCAGTTTAGTAGAAACTTTTGAACCACCTACGATAGCAACCATTGGACGAGCAGGGTTGTCCATTGCTTTGCCTAGTGCGTCTAGTTCGTTTGCTAGTAGAGGACCAGCACAAGCTACAGGAGCGTGCATACCAACGCCGTGAGTTGACGCTTGAGCACGGTGAGCCGTACCGAATGCATCCATTACGAATACGTCACATAGTGCTGCGTATTTCTTAGATAGCTCTTCTTCGTTTTTCTTTTCGCCTTTGTTGAAGCGAACGTTTTCTAGAACAACAAGTTCACCAGCGTTTAGCTCTAGGCCATCTAGGTAGTCTTTTGCTAGCTTAACTTCGCAATCTAGTGCGTCGTTTAGGTAGTTAACAACAGGTTGTAGAGAGAACTCTTCAGCGTATTCACCTTCAGTTGGGCGACCTAGGTGAGAAGTAACCATTACTTTAGCGCCTGCTTCTAGGCAGTGCTTAATAGTTGGAAGAGATGCGATGATACGTGCATCAGAAGTTACTTTTCCGTCTTTTACTGGCACGTTTAGGTCAGCACGGATAAATACACGTTTACCTGCAAGATCCAGGTCAGTCATCTTGATTACAGACATGTTGTGTCCTCTCAAATATTTAAAAATTAAAGTTTTTGAAAACTCGGCAACCCTGCCAAGCCTGTTAATTCTTCAAACTGGTTATAGAATATGGAGACATTCAATATTTATTTCAAGGTTAAAAATAAATATTTTTCCACAGCTGCTTTACGGATTACTTCGCAGCTTGCATTGCTAAAGCGGTATCCAGCATCCGATTAGCAAAGCCCCATTCGTTATCGCACCATACGAGCATTTTTACTAGCTGCCCGTTACTCACTCTTGTTTGAGTTCCATCCACAATCGCACTATGGGGGTCGTGATTAAAATCGATGGAAACGAGTGGCGATTCAGTATAGTCAACAATGTCACGTAATGTACACTGAGATGCGTTAACAATGGTTTGATTTACGTCATTAACTTTCACATTTGTACTAATTGTGACACTTAAATCCATTGCAGTGACGTTAACTGTCGGAACGCGAACGGAAATAGCTTCAAATTTGTTAGAAAATTTCGGGAAGATTCTTTCAATCCCCTTATGCAACTTGGTGTCAACGGGAATGATAGATTGGCTTGCAGCACGGGTACGACGTAAATCGCTATGGTAAGCGTCGATGACCTGTTGATCGTTCATGGATGAATGGATAGTCGTAATGGTGCCAGACTCAATTCCGAATGCTTCATCTAAGACTTTGATGATAGGAACGATACAGTTTGTCGTGCAGGAACCATTAGAAACAACGACATGTTCATCTTTAAGGGTTTCGTGGTTTACACCGTAGATAATGGTGTTATCGATGTCGGCTGCCCCAGGGTGGGAAAACAGTACTTTTTTAGCACCCGCTTCTATATGCGCTAAGCCGTCAGCTTTACAGCCATAGACACCCGTACAATCTAATACGATGTCAACTTCGAGGTCACGCCAAGGAAGAAGTTCAATGTCGGCTAGGTGTAAGATCCGGATAGCATCATATTCGCCAGCATCTTGATGGCATGAGTTGTGGTGAACATATAAGTGCTCTTGGTCATGAGAGATCTTTTTGCCAAAACGGCCATGACTGGTGTCATATTGAAGTAAGTGCGCCATCGCTTCAGGCTGAGCCAGCTCATTTACCGCTACAACCTTAATCTGCTGATGTTTGCCGCTTTCGTACACAGCTCGCAGAACATTACGACCTATACGCCCAAATCCATTGATCGCAACCTTTAGCATTTATCCTTCGCCCTACCAATAATTCGTGTCACAGATAGTACCCGATGAGAAACAAAAACGCATTAAGTATGTGCCTTTTACCGACACTATGGGTATAAAAAAGCCGAGCATCGCTGCTCGGCTTTTCATTAACGTATTTAATTACGCTAATAGCTCTTTTGCAGTATTTACTACGTTTTCAGTAGTAAAGCCGAACATCTTGAACAGTTCGCCTGCTGGTGCAGATTCACCGAAGGTAGTCATACCGATGATCTTGCCACCGAAGCCTACGTACTTGTACCAGAAGTCTGCGATGCCCGCTTCGATAGCGATACGCGCTGTCACGTCTGATGGCAGTACTGCTTCACGGTAAGCGGCGTCTTGTTTGTCGAATGCATCTGTTGATGGCATTGAAACAACACGTACTTGCTTGCCTTCTGCAGTTAGTTGCGCTGCTGCTTCAACCGCTAGCTCAACTTCTGAACCTGTTGCGATAAGGATAAGCTCTGGCTTGCCTTCGCAATCTTTCAGGATGTAAGCACCTTTCGCGATGTCTGCAACTTGCTCTGCAGTACGCTCTTGTTGTGCTAGGTTCTGACGAGAGAAGATAAGCGCTGTCGGTGCATCTTTACGCTCGATAGCCAGTTTCCAAGCCACTGCTGACTCAACCTGGTCACATGGACGCCATGTGCTCATGTTTGGAGTCAGACGTAGAGAAGCCATTTGCTCAACTGGTTGGTGAGTTGGGCCATCTTCGCCAAGACCGATAGAATCGTGCGTGTAAACCTGGATGTTCTGAACTTTCATCAGAGCAGCCATACGCATTGCGTTACGCGCGTATTCCATGAACATTAGGAACGTTGCACCGTAAGGAACGAAACCGCCGTGCAGTGCGATACCGTTCATGATCGCTGTCATGCCAAACTCACGCACACCGTAGTGGATGTAGTTACCTGAGAAGTCATTCGCTTCAAGAGACTTAGAGCCAGACCACATAGTCAGGTTAGAAGGTGCTAGGTCAGCAGAGCCGCCCATGAATTCAGGAAGCATTTGACCAAACGCTTCTAGCGCATTTTGAGAGGCTTTACGTGAGGCAATGTTTGCTGGGTTTGATTGAAGATCAGCAATGATTTGGTTCGCTTTCTCTTCCCACTCTGCAGGTAGCTCGCCGTTTAGACGACGCTTCAGCTCAGCCGCTTCTGCTGGGTAAGCCGCAGCGTAAGCGTCAAATTTCTCGTTCCAAGCCGCTTCTTTTGCTGCGCCAGCTTCTTTTGCATCCCACTCTGCGTATACGTCTGCTGGGATTTCAAATGGACCGAATTCCCAACCAAGGTACTCGCGTGCCGCTTGAACTTCGTCTTGACCTAGAGGCGCACCGTGACAGTCGTGAGAACCAGACTTGTTAGGAGACCCGAAACCGATGATCGTCTTAGTACAGATTAATGTAGGACGAGGGTCTGCTTTAGCCGCTTCAATTGCAGCATTGATCGCTTCAGGATCGTGACCGTCTACTGCAGGGATTACGTGCCAGCCGTACGCTTCAAAACGCTTAGGTGTATCGTCAGAGAACCAACCTTCAACGTGACCATCGATAGAGATGCCGTTGTCATCCCAGAACGCGATCAGCTTGCCAAGGCCTAGTGTGCCCGCCAAAGAACATGCTTCGTGCGAGATACCTTCCATCAGACAGCCATCACCTAAGAATGCATAAGTGAAGTGGTCAACGATGTCGTGGCCTTCTTTGTTGAACTGTGCAGCAAGTGCTTTTTCAGCCATTGCCATACCAACTGCGTTAGTAATGCCTTGACCTAGAGGACCTGTTGTTGTCTCGATACCTGGTGCATAACCGTACTCTGGGTGACCCGGAGTTTTTGAATGAAGCTGACGGAAGTTTTTCAGATCGTCGATTGATAGCTCATAACCCGTTAGGTGTAGTAGAGAGTAAATCAACATTGAGCCATGGCCGTTTGAAAGTACAAAACGGTCACGATCAGCCCATTCTGGGTTCGATGGGTTGTGGTTTAGATGAGAGCGCCAAAGAACTTCAGCGATATCAGCCATACCCATAGGTGCACCTGGGTGACCTGAGTTAGCTTGTTGAACACCATCCATGCTTAGAGCACGGATTGCATTGGCAAGATGTTTACGAGACGACATGTCTGCTCCTGAGTACGTTAAGCGAAACGAAAAAATTGGTCATAATTCTCTCAAAGCCCCTCAGGGTGTGCAAACGATTTCCACCCCAAAACCTCACAAATATTGCATCTGTGAATTTAAATCCCCTGAAACTCCCAAAATAATAAATAACTCACGCAAACGTTTAGTTGTGACAAAAACCAAAAAAGAGCTTGTAATTCGAGCAATCAAACTTAGAATAGCCGTCTAGATGTAGATACACCTGCATATATTAGTATTATTTTGCGCTGGAGCGTTTATCATGCTCCAGTTTTAAACCAGATATAGTGGAGCTAACATGGCTAAGCACCTGTTTACTTCTGAGTCAGTATCAGAAGGTCATCCAGATAAAATTGCAGACCAGATTTCTGATGCGGTTCTTGACGCGATTCTAGAGCAAGATCCAAAGGCTCGTGTTGCATGTGAGACTTACGTTAAAACCGGTATGGTAATGGTGGGTGGTGAAATCACGACTTCAGCATGGGTTGACATTGAAGAGCTAACTCGTGAAACCGTTCGTGAAATCGGCTACGTACACTCAGATATGGGTTTTGATGCGAACTCTTGTGCAGTACTAAACACAATTGGTAAACAGTCACCAGATATCAACCAAGGTGTTGATAAAGCGGATCCAAAAGAGCAAGGCGCCGGTGACCAAGGCATCATGTTCGGTTACGCATGTAACGAAACTGAAGTTTTAATGCCAGCTCCAATTACTTACTCTCACCGTCTTGTTGAAAAACAAGCAGAAGTACGTAAGAACGGTACACTTCCTTGGTTACGTCCAGATGCGAAATCTCAGGTAACGTTCCAATACGACCAAGGTAAGATCGTAGGTATCGATGCTGTTGTTCTATCAACTCAGCACTGTGATTCAATCTCAACTCCTGAACTACGTGAAGCGGTAATGGAAGAGATCATCAAGCCAGTTCTACCTTCAGAGTGGATCAACAAAGAGACTAACTTCTTCATCAACCCAACTGGCCGTTTCGTAATCGGTGGTCCAATGGGTGACTGTGGTCTGACTGGTCGTAAGATTATCGTAGATACTTACGGCGGTGCGGCTCGTCACGGTGGTGGTGCGTTCTCAGGTAAAGATCCATCAAAAGTTGACCGTAGTGCAGCATACGCAGCGCGTTACGTAGCGAAAAACATCGTTGCAGCTGGTATGGCTGACCGTTGTGAAATCCAACTTTCTTACGCTATCGGTGTGGCGGATCCAACGTCAATCATGGTGGAAACGTTTGGTACTGAGAAAGTATCTCACGACATCATCATCGAAGCAGTACGTCAGTTCTTCGACCTACGTCCATACGGTCTACAAGAAATGCTTAACCTTCTGCAGCCAATCTACAAGAAGACAGCAGCATACGGCCACTTTGGTCGTGAAGAGTTCCCATGGGAAGCGACTGATAAAGCAGCACTTCTTCGCGAATTCGCTGGCATCAAGTAATCGAGCTTGCTCTGAATTTCCAAAGCCCTCGCCTTATGGTGGGGGCTTTTTGTTTCCCCCGACTTCCCTCCTTCTCTATTCATCAGCCCCACCTGCTAAGAACAAATTTTAAGCAAATAGTTGTAAATTCCCCCAACCCCGACAATAGTTAAAATATTGTTAAATTGCGTTTCCGTAACAACGTGGATGTAAGCTAGTGTGACGACAGCAACCTTGGGGAAAACGTTAGCTAAACATCCTTTATGCTTTTAAAACTTATAGGGGTTAGTACCAATCCAAGTAAGCAAACTGTCAGGAATAGCGTAGTCAAAACTTCTGAAATCAACGAGTAATGTCTTGATAAATAATTATTTTCCAGTCAAACATTGTCGCGGAATTATCGAGTATTTGAACGCGTTAGAATGAACAATTATTTACTCCGATGGGTACAAGTCATTTGACAGACAACTGTGTAGGAATAAGCCAAGGAGGAGTTATGCCTCGAACAGTCAATCCATCCGACTTCCATAGCAAACGAAAGGAAGTCCCTGACAACGAATACGCTAGAACCATTCCGTGCAACACGGTCAATCTTAGCGCGCCTTTCCACTGGCTCGCACTAGGGCTACATGATTTCGTGCGTATGCCGCTCATTAGTGCCTTTTATGGACTGTGCTTCATGGCAGCAGCGATTGGCATCGTATTGCTTGTGCAATGGCAAGGGACGCACCTTGTCGTGATGCCGAGTTTGATCGTCTACATGCTTATTGGGCCGTTTTTAGCTCTAGGATTGTATGACGCCAGTTGGGAACGAGAACGCGGACACAAAGCTCGCCTGTTCCACTCAATGAAAGCGATAGGTCGTAACTCAAGCTCTCAATGGGCATTTGCGGTTCTGCTTGCGGTTTGTATGATTTTCTGGATGCGAATCGCCGCACTTCTCCATGCATTGTACCCTTCCGTTCAAGGTGCACCGCTGACAGAGTTCTTGCCCTTCTTAGTGATTGGGTCACTCATTGGTTTTGTACTAGCCAGCGTGGTATTCAGCATTTCTGCCTTCTCTATTCCATTAATGATGGAGCGCAGAGTTGATATGATGACGGCGGTATTCACCAGCTTTAATGCGGTCAAATCCAACATTCCAGCAATGATTGTATGGGCCGCAATCATCTGTGGCGGCATCCTAATTGGTTTTGCCACTTACGGTATCGGTATGTTATTTACCATGCCAATTCTCGGCTACGGTACTTGGCATGCCTACCATGCAACGATTAAGAAAAAACACACACCTTAATTCAGTGATGCTATGATCCGGCCCTCGCAACTGCGGGGGCTTTTTATTGAACTTGAGAGGAACGAATGGACATTGAACTAAGCTACAAAGCAAAACAGGTGATGGCGCACTATATCGCATTAGCTGAACATGCTTTTAAGCGTTCATTCCCTATTCCCAGCCTGACCTTTAAAGTCCGAGGTAAAGCAGCAGGAAAAGCGTACCTTCAGCTCAATGAGATTCGCCTTAACCCGGTTTTATTTAAAGAAAACACCCAAGCGTTCTTGCAAGAAGTGATACCGCATGAGGTCGCCCACTTAATCACATATCAGGTTTACGGTCGCGTTCGCCCTCATGGCAAAGAGTGGCAAACCGTAATGGAATCCGTATTTAACGTTCCGGCCAAAACCACACATAGTTTCGCAGTCACTTCCGTTCAAGGCAAAACCTTCGAATACCGTTGTCACTGCACGAAATATCCCCTTTCTATTCGTCGCCACAACAAAGTGCTGCGCAAACAAGCCGTATATTCGTGCCAAAAGTGTCGTCAGCCTCTTAGCTTCACTGGCATTCAGCTTAGCTAGTACTTAAAAAAACAATAACCAACAAGTTCTATTTTTTTTCTTTTTTAATTATTAACTTGCTTATTACGAAAGCTAATATCTGAGTGATAGAATGGATAAAGTCATACTTTTTAAAGACTTTAACCATGAAATACCTGTTCTCTTTATTCATTCTTGCACTATCCAGTGCCGCCGTGGCCGCGCCACCAAGTTCATTTTCAGCCGCTAAGCGCGAAGCGGTAAAAATCTATCAAGATCATCCCACCAGCTTTTATTGCGGCTGTGATATTCAATGGCAAGGCAAGAAAGGCTTACCTGACCTTTCCTCTTGTGGTTACCAGGTTCGCAAACAAGAAAAGCGTGCTTCACGCATCGAGTGGGAACACGTCGTTCCAGCTTGGCAATTTGGACACCAACTCCAATGCTGGCAAAGCGGTGGTCGTAAAAACTGCTCGCGTAATGACAAAACATTCCGCTCAATGGAAGCCGATCTGCACAACCTGACTCCTGCGATTGGTGAGGTAAATGGTGATCGCTCTAACTACAATTTCAGTCAGTGGAATGGGATCGATGGCGCAACCTATGGTCGTTGTGAAGTCCAGGTAAACTTCAAGCAACGCAAAGTCATGCCACCCGATCGAGCACGCGGCTCCATCGCTCGCACCTATCTTTATATGAGCAAGGAGTACGGCTTCAAACTGTCCAAGCAACAAACTCAGTTAATGAGTGCATGGAACAAAACCTACCCAGCCGATAAATGGGAATGCGAACGCGATAAGCGCATTGCAAAAGTACAAGGCAACCATAATCCATTCGTTCAAGAGGCCTGTCGCGCACTGTAAACCTAACCAATCGCGATGATCGCTAATCTTTCTGTTTGAGGCGTTTCATTTACTCCAATTGAAACGCCTCTTGCCCCTTGTTTTTTCGATGGAAAGCATCCATGTTAGGAACTAAGTTTATTCTCTTGCTGGAAATCTCATGCGTATCCCTCGAATTTATCATCCAGAAACCATTCACCAACTTGGTACACTCGCTTTAAGTGACGACGCCGCAGGCCATATTGGTCGCGTACTTCGTATGAAGGAAGGTCAGGAAGTTCTCCTATTTGACGGTAGTGGTGCAGAGTTTCCCGCAGTTATCGCAGAAGTCAGCAAAAAGAATGTTCTCGTAGACATCTCTGAGCGCGTAGAGAACAGCATTGAATCCCCTTTGGATCTTCACCTAGGACAGGTGATTTCACGGGGCGATAAAATGGAATTCACCATTCAAAAGTCGGTAGAACTCGGGGTAAATACCATCACTCCCCTAATTTCTGAACGTTGTGGCGTGAAGCTCGATCAGAAACGATTTGAGAAGAAACTGGCCCAATGGCAGAAGATTGCTATCAGTGCTTGCGAGCAGTGTGGACGTAACATCGTTCCAGAAATTCGCCCAATCATGAGCTTGGAAGAGTGGAGCAAAGAAGAGTACGATGGACTTAAGCTCAACCTTCATCCTCGTGCCAAATACTCGATCAACACCCTGCCTACACCAGTTGAAAAAGTGCGCCTGCTGATTGGCCCAGAAGGCGGTTTGTCATCTGAAGAAATCGATATGACGCGCGAGTACCAATTTGAAGAGACGCTTCTCGGCCCGCGAGTACTTCGCACCGAAACCGCGGCTCTTACCGCAATTACAGCTTTACAAGTTCGTTTCGGCGATCTTGGTTAAAACGGAGAAAAATAATGATCAAACTCGGTATTGTAATGGACCCAATTTCGTCCATTAACATCAAGAAAGACTCTAGCTTTGCCATGATGCTTGAAGCGCAACGCCGCGGCTACGAAATCCACTACATGGAAATGAATGATCTTCACCTCGACCAAGGTGTGGCCATTGCCGACACCAAAGTGGTTGAGCTAAAAGAAGATCCAAACGGCTGGTACGAATTCAAATCAGAGCAAACTATCGAGCTATCTGAGTTAGACGCGGTTCTGATGCGTAAAGATCCTCCGTTTGACACTGAATACATCTACGCAACTTACATCCTTGAGCGTGCAGAAGAGCAAGGCACACTGATCGTCAACAAACCTCAGAGCCTTCGTGACTGCAATGAGAAGTTGTTTACAGCATGGTTCCCTGAATTGACTCCAACCACTATCGTTACGCGTAAAGCTGAAAAGATTAAAGCATTCCGAGAAGAGCACGGCGATGTGATCTTAAAGCCTCTTGACGGTATGGGCGGTGCGTCTATTTTCCGCGTAAAAGAGAACGATCCAAACGTATCAGTGATCATCGAAACGCTGACTAACCATGGTCAGAATTACGCGATGGCACAAACATTCGTGCCTGATATCAGCAATGGTGACAAGCGCATTCTCGTGGTTGATGGCGAGCCAATGCCTTACTGTCTGGCACGTATTCCGGCAAAAGGCGAAACGCGCGGTAACCTTGCGGCGGGCGGCACGGGTGAAGCTCGTCCTCTAAGTGAAACAGACATTAAAATTGCCCAAACCGTAGCACCAACTCTGAAAGAAAAAGGTCTCATTTTTGTGGGTCTTGATGTGATTGGCGATAAGCTGACAGAAATCAACGTAACCAGCCCGACCTGTATTCGTGAAATCGAAGCAGCATTTGATATCTCAATTACGGGCAAACTAATGGATGCCATTGAACGCCGAGTAAAAGGCGAATAAATAGGGTCTGTTTATCTTGCGTGGTTAATTTTTGTTCGAGATAAAAGCGTTTTAATCGCGGCGAGAGGTTTGTAGCCTAGTCATTCTAAGCAAAATACCTCTCAACAAAGAGTAAAGCGCTTTTAGCCGAACCCTTCGGGCAGCGTTTGTGGATACTTTCTACTGCGTTATCGGCTTATCAGGTAGGCCAACTACATTTCAAAGCCTCTGCCTTGTATAAAGAACCCACAAACAGCTGCAAAAATCAGCACGAAAGGTCAACAGACCCTAAATATATAGTAAAGTTATAGTAGAGAGCCAAATGCAAACTTAAGCAAATTCATGCATATATTGCCAATTTGCTTAAGTGCACTTCTGAGTCCTAAGGATCAGTATGAATATGAACCTCACAAACCATTTTTTAGTTGCCATGCCTGGAATGAAAGATCCCTATTTCCAGAATAGCGTGATCTACGTCTGCGAGCACAACGAAGAAGGCGCAATGGGGTTGATAATCAATGCGCCAGTCGATATCACCGTGGGTAACATGCTTAAGCAAGTCAAAGTACAACCTGTACACCCGCGTTTGTTCGAAGCAAGCCTTGACCGGCCTGTATATAACGGCGGCCCGATCTCAGAAGATCGTGGCTTTATTCTGCATAAACCGAAAGATTACTATGAATCCAGTATTCAGATGACTGATGAGCTTGCAGTGACAACCTCGCGAGACATTCTGACTGTGTTGGGGACCGAAGCTGAGCCAAGCGACTATTTGGTTGCTTTAGGCTACGCAGGCTGGAGCGCAGGGCAGCTGGAAAATGAGTTAGTTGAAAACTCCTGGCTGACCATTGAAGCTACGCCAGAAATCATCTTTGATACCCCAATTACAGACCGTTGGAAAAAAGCAGTAGAAAAACTGGGGATCGATCCGAGTCAGCTTTCTTCTGATGCAGGACATGCCTGATAAAGCAGACTGTTCCCCTAGATTGAGATTTGAGACACCTTATGTCACGTACAATTATGGCTTTTGATTTTGGAACCAAAAGCATCGGCAGCGCGATTGGCCAGGAAATTACCGGTACCGCCTCTCCGCTCAAGGCTTTTAAAGCCAATGATGGCATTCCAAACTGGGACGACATCGAAAAACAGATCAAAGAATGGCAACCGGATTTATTAGTGGTAGGTTTACCAACAGATCTACACGGTAAAGACTTGGAAACCATTACTCCACGCGCGAAGAAGTTTGCTAATCGTCTACAAGGTCGATATGGCTTACCAGTCGAGCTTCACGATGAACGTTTGTCCACGGCAGAAGCTCGTGCAGACCTATTCGAAATGGGAGGCTATAAAGCGCTGTCGAAAGGAAATATCGACTGTCAATCGGCAGTTGTCATTCTAGAAAGCTGGTTTGAAAACCTTTGGAATGAGTAAATTTTTCTGAAAAAGAAAAGGTTGGCTTGTGCCAACCTTTTTTATTGTCTGGAATATGGGAAATTCTAGTCCATATCAATCTTAACGTTCGCCAAGCTTCCTGTTGCCAGAGGCTCACCGCGCTGAGTTTTCAGCATGAGACGCAGGTCATTTGCCGAATCAGCACTGTGCAGTGCATCTTCTTCACTGATTTTGCCTTGCATCACTAACTTGTAAAGCGACTGGTCAAAAGTCAGCATACCAAACTCATTTGAACGAGCCATGGTCGACTTGAGCTCATGCAGATCGCCACGACGGATTAAATCCGAAACACGCGGGCTGTTCAGCAGGATCTCAAATACGCCATGACGCCCCTGCCCACTCTTATCGCGGATCAGCTGCTGGCCAACCACGCCTTTTAAGTTCATAGACAGATCAAACAAGAACTGCTCTTTTTGATCTTTGGGTACTAAATGAAGAATCCGCTCTAACGCCTGGTTGGCGTTATTCGCGTGGAGAGTCGCCATACACAAATGCCCGGTTTCAGCAAAGGTCATCGCATACTCCATGGTCTCTCTACTGCGGATTTCGCCGATCAGAATCATATCCGGAGCCTGTCGCAGGGAGTTTTTCAGTGCCACTTCATAGCTTTCTGTGTCTAAACCGACTTCACGCTGGGTTACGATACAACGCTGGTGTTCATGAACAAATTCGATCGGATCTTCTACCGTCAGGATATGCCCGGTCTTATTACTGTTTCGGTAGCCTGTCATCGCCGCCATTGTGGTCGACTTACCAGAGCCAGTCGCACCAACCACCAGCACCAGACCTCGCTTGGCGATCGCTAAATCTTGCAATACCAGAGGCAGTTTGAGCTGCTCAAAGGTAGGGATGTCGGTCTCAATACGGCGAATAACCGCGCCCGGCAATTCTCGCTGGAAAAAGGCACTGACACGGAATCGACCACAGTCTCTGACGATAGCAAAGTTAGACTCTCGACTTTTTCGAAACTCCTGACGACGCTCAGGATCCATTGCATTATCCAGCAACTGCGCCACATCATTTTCTGTCAGCTTGTCACCTTGCGGACGTAACTCGCCGTCGACACGAAACAAAATCGGCGCACCGACCGTGATATAAAGATCCGACGCTTGCAGCGCCAGCATACCTTCAAGAAATTTATTCAGATCCATTTTCCGTATTCACCATTAACTGTATGAGTGTTACGAGAACTGCTGTACATCAAGCCCGACTTTGCTGTCGGCCTCTTCGTGAGAAACAATACCTTGCGCCAATAGCTGACGAGCATTTTGCTCCATAGTCTGCATGCCGTGTGCCGCACCAGTTTGAATTATCGAGTACATCTGTGCGACTTTATCTTCACGAATCAAGTTACGGATTGCAGGTGTCGCCATCATGATTTCGTGGCAGGCGACTCGGCCACCACCATTGCGTTTAAGTAACTTCTGGGCAATGACTGAACTCAACGATTCTGACAACATTGAACGCACCATGTCTTTGTCGCTACCCGGGAATACATCGATAATACGGTCGATGGTTTTTGCGGCTGAGCTGGTGTGTAGCGTACCAAAAACCAAATGACCGGTTTCTGCAGCGGTCAATGCAAGGCTGATGGTTTCTTTATCACGCATCTCACCAACCAAGATGACATCCGGGTCTTCACGCAACGCACTGCGTAAGGCGTTTTGGAAGCTATGAGTGTCACGGTGAACTTCACGCTGGTTGATCAAACATTTGTTGTTGGTATGAACAAATTCAATTGGATCTTCAATTGTGAGAATGTGCTTATTGTGATTACGATTGATGTAGTCGACAATGGCAGCTAGAGTCGTCGATTTACCAGAGCCGGTTGGTCCGGTTACCAGAACCAAGCCTTTTTGCCCGCTGGCAATCTTGCTGAAGATTTCTGGAGCTTCGAGTTGATCAAGCGTTGGTATGCTGCTTGGAATGGTACGAAATACCGCCGCGCAGCCGCGGGACTGGTTAAATGCGTTGACACGAAAGCGACCAACGTTCTGTAGTTCAAAAGAAAAATCGACTTCGAGTTTTTCTTCGAACTCACTGCGTTGAGCGTCATTCATGATTTCGAATACCAAGCGATGAACCTCTTGGTGTGTAAACGCTGGAATCCCGAGCTTTCTCACATCGCCATCAATTCTGACCATAGGTGGTACACCTGCAGAAAGATGTAGATCTGAGGCATTATGTTTTACACTAAAATCCAGTAACTCAGTGATATCCATTTAAAATCCTTAAGTCTAAAGTACAGCTATGAGTAGTATTCAACAAAATATTGAACATATCACCTCTCAAATTCGCAACGACGAGCAAAAATGCGGTCGTGCTCCGGAGTCAGTGCAACTTCTAGCGGTAAGTAAAACCAAACCCGTTGAAGCCATTCTTGAAGCTTACCAAGCTGGTCAAACCGCATTTGGTGAAAACTATGTGCAAGAGGGCGTGGATAAAGTTCAGCACTTTGCACAGCATTATCCAGATAATTGCATAGAATGGCACTTCATAGGCCCAATTCAGTCCAATAAATCACGCCTTGTCGCTGAACATTTCGATTGGGTTCACACCATCGACCGCGCAAAGATCGCGCAACGTCTTAATGATCAACGCCCTAGCGAATTAGAACCCTTGCAGGTACTGATTCAAGTCAACACCAGTGGCGAAGACTCTAAGTCTGGTGTAACCGATGCAGAAATATTCGAACTGGCTGAGTTGATTTCTCGCCTTCCGAACCTCACCTTAAGAGGATTGATGTCTATTCCTGCTAACGTATCGGACTATGATGCACAACTTCATGAGTTCCAGAAACTGGCGGCATTGAAGCAAGCGCTTATGCAGCAGCATCCGGACATCGACACATTGTCCATGGGGATGAGTGGCGACATGACGGCGGCGATAGAAGCCGGTAGTACTATGGTTCGTATCGGAACAGCGATTTTTGGCGCACGTGACTATAACTCAAAAAGTGAATAGCCATTACCAGTAAGCGAAAAAAGCTCAATCTTCGCATCACAAAGTTAAGCGGTAAGACTTAATTGTCACTATGCACACCTGTGCATTATAAATAGTAAAGTATCACAATGGAAATCAGACAAATGGAACATAAAAAGATTGCCTTCATCGGTGCAGGTAACATGGTGCGAGCCATCATTTCTGGCTTAGTCTCAAATGGTTACCCGGCACAAAATATTGTGGCAACAGCACCTTCAGAAACACGCCGCTTGCCACTCGAGCAAGATTTTGGCATCCGTACGACCAGCGATAACATCCTCGCTGCATCAGAAGCGGATGTGGTGGTGTTGTCTGTGAAACCACAAATGATGGCGGAAGTATGTAAACCACTGCAATCTGTCGATTTCAGTAACAAGTTAGTGATTTCTATCGCTGCTGGCATTAATTGTTCACGTTTAGATGAGATGCTAGCGACCAAATTGAACTTGGTTCGTGTGATGCCAAATACGCCTTCCCAACTCGGTTTAGGCATGAGTGGTCTTTTCGCTCCAAAACACGTTACTGAGCAAGATAAAGACTTTGCCGCTCAATTAATGGAAGCGGTAGGTAAAGTGGCTTGGGTAGAAAAAGAGTCTGGCATCAACAACGTGATTGCGGCTGCAGGTAGCGCGCCGGCTTACTTCTTCTTGTTTATGGAAGCAATGCAAGCAGAAGCAATAGCACAAGGCTTTGATAAAGACACAGCTCGTCTGCTGGTTCAGCAAGCTGCATTAGGTGCAGCAAGCATGGTTGTGGCTAATCCAGAGACTGAGCTATCCACATTCCGTGAAAATGTCACCTCTAAAGGCGGCACAACAGCGGAAGCACTACGCACATTCAACGAACATCAACTTTCTGATATCGTAGCAAAAGCAATGCAGGCAGCGGTTGCTCGTGCGGAAGAAATGGAAAAACTATTTTAATTATCTGGATGCTTACAGAGAAAAGCCATCCACCACTTGTTAAGGGTACCTTATGAATTCAATGAGTTTTCTCATCTCAACCCTATTTGACCTGTATATCATGGTCGTTATATTGCGTATTTGGTTGCAAGCTGCGCGCGCAGACTTCTATAACCCTTTCTCGCAATTTATCGTTAAAGCTACTCAGCCTGTGATTGGCCCTCTGCGTCGTTTTATTCCGTCTGTAGGTAATATCGACCTGGCTACTGTTCTCTTTGCGTATCTATTGTGTGTACTTAAGTTCGTTGCACTGATCCTAATCGCATCTAGCGGTTCAGTGTCTTTCAGTATCGAGTTCCTATTCCTGGGCTTACTCTCTCTGATTAAAGCTGCTGGCGGCTTGTTATTCTGGGTATTGCTGATTCGTGCAATCCTCAGCTGGGTTAGCCAAGGCCGCAGCCCTATCGAATATGTATTCCACCAGCTGACAGAACCAATGTGCGCGCCAATCCGTCGCATTCTTCCTGCATTCGGTGGTCTGGATCTTAGCGTCCTGGTTCTGTTTATTGGTCTACAATTCGCCAACTTCCTGATGGGCGATATTATCGGCCCTATCTGGTTCCAACTGTAGTGTCAGCCGCAGTTTGGCGCGATGGCGAGGACATTGTCCTAAGACTCTATATTCAACCCAAAGCAAGCCGCGATAAAATCGTCGGCTTGCATGGAGAAGAGTTAAAAATCGCCATTACAGCGCCGCCTGTCGATGGTAAAGCCAATGCGCATCTCACCAAGTTCTTGGCTAAGCAGTTCAAAGTCGCTAAAGGTTTGGTTCACATTGAAAAAGGCGAACTGGGACGACACAAACAAATTCGGATAGAATCGCCTACCCAGATACCTACTGACATAGAAGCCATCTTATGATGGCTTTTTATTTAATCTTCGAATCGGTTATTTAAATTAAACTTAAATGGAAGTGTCTCCTTGAGGATTTCACAATGAACAAATGGATTACCGCGTTACTGATCAGCCTATTGTCTTTCCCAACTTTCGCTGAACAGTTCAAAAACATGAAAGACATCGAAGTGCATTACGTGGCGTTTAACTCTACCTTTTTGACGCCTAAAATAGCGCGAAGCTATGACATCAAACGTAATGGCTATCTCGCGATCATCAATATTAGTGTGCTGGACAGAGCTTCACTCGGAAAACCGGCGTTAGAAGCACAAGTTGCTGGGCAAGCTAAGAACCTGATTGGTCAAACTCAGCAGTTAACCTTCCGAGAAGTCAAAGAAGGTGACGCCATTTACTACCTAGCTGAGCTGCCAGTCACTCATGAAGAAACTTTTACCTTCGATATTGATGTAAAATCGGGAAACAAAGGCTCAGGAAAGCTTCAATTTACCCAGAAGTTTTATGTTGAAGAGTGATATGTCGAAAAGTAATTAGATCATGATGATCTAAATGCTTTTGGACACCTGCAGACCAAAAGCCATATAAAGTTAGAAATAAAACGATAAGGAGAACGACATGTTCTCCTTATCACCATGAAAAGAGAACCCCATGAAAAAGATTGTGTTAGCAACAGGCAACCAAGGCAAAGTACGTGAGATGGCTGATTTGCTATCCGATTTCGGATTCGAAGTATTAGCACAAAGCGAATTCAACGTCTCTGAAGTTGCAGAAACAGGCACCACGTTTATTGAAAACGCGATCATCAAAGCCCGCCACGCAGCACAAGAAACCGGCCTACCGGCAATCGCTGATGATTCTGGTTTAGAAGTCGACTACCTTAACGGTGCACCTGGCATCCATTCTGCGCGATACGCTGGCGAAGGCTCGACCGATCAAGAGAACTTAGAAAAGCTGTTAAAAGCGATGGAAGGTGTACCAAAGGCGGAGCGCACCGCACGTTTCCACTGCGTATTGGTTCTGATGCGTCATAAAGACGATCCAACGCCTGTCGTTTGTCATGGCAAATGGGAAGGCCGTATCCTGACAGAAGCTCATGGTGAGAATGGCTTTGGCTATGACCCTGTCTTTTTTGTACCAGAGGATGACTGCGCATCTGCGGAGCTAGAACCTGCGCGTAAAAAGCAGCTATCACACCGTGGTAAAGCGCTTAAGTCTCTGTTTGCTCAGTTGTCTGAACAAGCCGCTCAGTAAGGTAAACGAGTTTGACCATATTAACGCCCCCAGCACTCAGTCTCTATGTCCACATCCCATGGTGTGTGCAAAAGTGCCCATATTGTGATTTCAACTCGCATGAGCTCAAGGCAGAGATCCCAGAAGAGCAATACATCAACGCCCTGCTGGAAGATCTGGATACCGACATTGAGAAGTATCGCTTGAACGATGCGCCGCGTCCTCTGCACTCGATCTTTATCGGAGGCGGTACGCCTAGCCTGATTTCAGCACAAGGGATTGAGCGCCTGTTAAAAGGCATTGAAGAGCGTATTCCATTCAAAACTGACATCGAAATTACGATGGAAGCTAACCCGGGTACAATTGAAGCGGAACGTTTTGCCGGCTATCGAAAAGCAGGGGTGACGCGTATTTCCATTGGTGTGCAAAGTTTTGAGCAAGAGAAGCTAGAGCGTCTTGGTCGGATTCATGGCAAAGATGAGGCCGTCAATGCGGCTAACCTTGCTCACCAAATTGGCTTAAATAGCTTTAATCTGGATTTAATGCACGGCTTGCCAGATCAAAGTATTGAGCAGGCTCTGGCCGATTTGGACAAAGCGATTGAACTGGCACCGCCGCACCTGTCTTGGTATCAGCTCACCATTGAGCCGAATACTATGTTCTACTACAAGCCGCCGACGCTACCTGACGACGATGACTTATGGGACATCTTCGAGCTAGGACATAAAAAACTGGCGGCTGCTGGGTACGTACAATACGAGATTTCTGGTTACAGTAAGCCGGGATTCCAGTGCCAGCACAACCTCAACTACTGGCGCTTTGGGGATTACCTCGGCATTGGTTGTGGCTCACACGGTAAGCTGAGTTTTGCTGATGGGCGTATCATTCGTACCACAAAAGTAAAACACCCTCGTGGGTATCTTGCTGCATACCAAAATATGGTTAAGCCGTACCTGCATACTGAACAATTCGTCGAAGATGAAGACCGTCCGTTTGAGTTCTTTATGAACCGTTTTCGCTTAATGGAAGCGTGTCCAAAACAAGACTTTATCGACACTACAGGGTTACCACTGAGTAGCATTCAAGACACCATCGACTGGGCGTTAGAGCTGGGGTATTTGAGTGAGACAGAAACACATTGGCAAATCACTGAAAAAGGTAAGCTTTTCCTGAACGACTTGCTCGAAGCGTTTATGGCAGAAGAAGACGAATAAGCGTATCTGATATCAAGCGATAAAAAATGCCTCTCTATGTGAGAGGCATTTTATTTATTCTGAGAAAAATGGCCAGCTCTAGAAAATGGAACGACCGATTCGCTCAGAAAGCAATTCCAAAGCTTTAGTGCCAGCTAATGAGTTACCAGCGGGGTCGAGCTCCGGAGACCAGACTGCAATCGTCATATCCCCCGGTACGACGGCAATAATGCCGCCGCCCACGCCAGATTTGCCCGGCATACCGACTCGGTAGGCAAACTCACCTGCGCCGTCATAAAGCCCACACGTTGCGAGCAGCGCATTCAACTGCTTAGTTTGAGTCGGTGAGACAATCGGCTTACCTGTATGCACAGACGTACCTTTGTTGGCTAAATAGCTAAAGGTTTTGGCCAAATCAACACAGCTCATCTTCAATGCGCAGGCGTGGAAATAGTTTTGCAGCACTGGAATAACTTCATTCTCGAAGTTACCAAATGAGCGCATCAGATAAGCAATCGCAGCGTTGCGGTCACCATGCATCATTTCAGAAGCGGCCACCACTTTGTCGTACACAATGTGGGTATCGCCGGAAAGCTGACGAACAAATTCAAGCAAGCGCTGACGCGGTGCAGACAAACGGCTTTGCAGCAGATCAGCAACCACTATCGCACCAGCGTTGATGAACGGGTTACGTGGAATGCCCTGCTCCATCTCTAACTGGATTAAAGAGTTAAAAGCCTGGCCAGAAGGCTCTTTACCTACCCTTGCCCATATTTCTTCTTGTTTATATAAGCACATCGCCAGCGTCAGGCTCAGGGCTTTAGAAATAGACTGGATAGAAAAAGGCTCGTCGGCGTCTCCCGCCTTAATCACTTCGCCGTCATTGGTGTATACCGCAATACCTAACTTGTTGCTGGGCACTTTTGCCAGAGCTGGAATGTAGTCTGCTACTTTTCCCTGACCGATCAAAGGACGAACTTCGGTCAGAATATCTGTCAAAATTTCCACTGTAGGTTTCATTGTTCACCTTATTATCACTGATTTAATTCAGAGGTAAAAAAAGCCAACAGTGTGTTGGCTTTTCAAATATTCGTTATCGAACAATCAATTATGGTTTCACTGCCACAATAATGTTGCGGTTGATAGATTGATCCACGCGGTGAAGATAACCGATATAAGGGTCTTCTGAAAGCACCTTCCACCCCTGTTCTTCAAATAATGCCGCGACATCTTTCCATTTCAGTGTGAACTCGTTGAAAGACAACACCACAGAGCCTTGCTTTTTCAATACCACTTTCCATGCAGGCAGAGCTTCTTTTAATAGCTCTAATGGGCTGCGGTTCAGTTTGCTGTCTTTGGCATTTTTACTGCCGTGCTGCACGCCGTAAGGCAAGTCAGACACCATGACATCCACCGAGTTCTTCTTCACAACTTGGTCTGCGATACGAGTATCCGCCGAGTACAGCTTCATCGTCTGAAGGTTACCTTGGTTGTAATCTTCTTTGTTCGCTGCGGCTTCAACCACGAAACCATCGGCCACTTTTTTACCACCAGAAGTGCGCTTTTCTTTGCTCACTTTATGCTTAAAGCGACCGTTCTTCATAAACTTAACGACGAAAGTTTGGATCTCTTGAACCCATTTCTGGTTGATCTCAACACCCACCACGTTCAAGCCATGGATCAAACCTTCAAATAGTGTTGTACCCTTACCACACATCGGATCCATTAACGTCAGTTGCGCGCTATCTGTGTTAGCGGCACTCACGCCAAGGTTTACCATCAAACGCGTAAACTGTTCGTTTGTTTTTCCGGTATAACGCAGGATCTGACTCATGCTCTCAGGGAAAGTGTTGAACGCAGGCGCCTGAATTGGACGTAGCAAACCATCTTCACGCACTTCAAACAGCGCGTAATAAATCGAAGATGCCGCTATTTTACGAGCTTGTGCCTCGTTGAGAGCATCTGCACACGAGAACACCAATGCTGCAGGTAAGCCGACATCTTTACTGCCAATTTCAGTCACTTCAACACCTTCAGAAGCCAGCATTGCTTTTAGCTCTGAACATGCGATGGTCATTGCGCTATCAAAATAAATACGGTTGTGACCCGGATTCGCTAATATCGCATAGTGGTACATCACCTGGCTCCTTAAGCAGTACGCTTGAATTTGATGTCCCACACACCGTGACCAAGACGGTGGCCGCGAGCTTCAAACTTAGTCAATGGGCGCTCTTCAGGGCGAGGAACAAAGTCACCTTCTTCAGCAATATTTTCAAAGCCTGGTGCCTGGTTCATGATTTCAATCATGTGCTCAGCGTAGTTTTCCCAGTCCGTTGCCATATGGAAGATACCCTCATTAGGGATAAGCTTCTGACGAACCATTTCAGCAAACTCTAGCTGTACGATACGACGCTTGTGGTGACGTTTTTTGTGCCATGGGTCAGGGAAGAATAGTTGTAGAGTCGCCAAGCTATCATTTGGGATCATGTGCTCAAACACTTCAACTGCATCGTGACACATTACGCGCAGGTTAGTAAGACCCGCTTCACGTGCATCAGCAAGACAAGCGCCAACACCTGGGCTATGTACTTCAATACCGATGAAGTTTTTCTCAGGTGCGTTCTTTGCCATTTCAACCAGTGAAGCGCCCATACCAAAACCGATCTCAAGTACAACCGGGTTGTCGTTACCAAAGACTTCTTTCCAATCAAGAAGTTCTGCTTTGTAATCGATACCCATCGTTGGCCAGCACTCATTCATCGCACTCTCTTGGCCCTTAGTTAGGCGGCCTTCGCGACGAACGAAACTGCGGATTTTACGGATCAGTTTGCCGTCTTCGTTGTATTCGTTAGTGGTTACTTCACTCATTGATTTTGCCTGCACATTGATTAATCAAAGCGGGGATTATCCAAAGAATTTACTCGGGTGCAAGTTTTTGTTGAGCTCTCGGTCTATCATGACTCAAAAGCTATGATGATCCCTGTAATATCCCCACACTTTATCCGTTGTACTTATCACCCAATATGTGGTGCAATTTTGCCCCTAACCAATAATAGAATACAGAGCAAGTCGTGACCCCTTTCGCCAGTGCCATTTTAGAATGGTATGACGCATATGGAAGAAAAGATCTTCCGTGGCAACAGAACAAAACCGCATACAGTGTCTGGTTGTCTGAAATCATGCTTCAGCAAACTCAGGTCACTACGGTGATTCCTTATTACCAACGCTTTTTAGAGCGATTTCCGACCGTGGTCGATCTTGCTAATGCAGAGCAAGATGAAGTGCTGCACCTTTGGACGGGTCTCGGTTATTACGCCCGAGCACGCAACCTTCATAAAGCAGCAAAAGAGGTGGCCCAAACATATAACGGTGAATTCCCTCTAGATATCGAGCAAATGAATGCACTGCCAGGCATTGGCCGCTCAACTGCGGCTGCTGTACTGTCATCCGTACATAAACAGCCTCATGCGATCCTCGATGGTAACGTGAAGCGAACACTTTCTCGATGCTTTGCCGTTGATGGATGGCCGGGCCAGAAGAAAGTGGAAAACAAGTTGTGGGAAATTGCCGAGGCACATACCCCACAAACAGATGTCGACAAATATAACCAAGCCATGATGGACATGGGGGCGATGGTCTGCACACGCAGCAAACCCAAATGCACACTATGTCCTGTTGCTGATCTTTGTGTAGCGAAAAAACAAGGTAATATCCTCGACTACCCTGGTAAAAAGCCCAAGAAAGACAAACCGGTGAAGCAAACCCGCTTTGTCATGCTGCATCATAAAAATGCAAATGGGCACGAAGTATGGCTGGAACAAAGACCTCAAACTGGAATTTGGGGCGGGCTATTCTGCTTTCCACAAACCGAACATGTTGATGTCGAAAGCGATATTGATTTGCTGTTGGAACAACGCGGCATTCAAGCTAATGACATTAAAGAGCAGCAAACGCTGATCACTTTCCGCCATACCTTTAGTCATTACCATCTCGATATCACACCAATTTTGATTGACCTGTCAAAGCAACCCGATGTGATAATGGAAGGTAACAAAGGTCTTTGGTATAACTTATCTAAACCTGAAGAAGTAGGCTTAGCCGCGCCAGTTAAACTATTGCTGGAAACGCTACCCCACGAACTTCGTTAATTGAATGCAAGGAGTCATTATGAGCCGCACTGTGTTTTGTGCTCGACTAAAGAAAGAAGGCGAAGGTCTAGACTTTCAACTTTACCCAGGTGAGCTAGGTAAACGTATTTTTGATAATATCTCTAAAGAAGCTTGGGCTGAATGGCAACACAAACAAACCATGTTGATCAACGAAAAGAAGCTTAACATGATGGATCCAGAGCATCGTAAACTGATCGAAACTGAAATGGTGAACTTCCTGTTCGAAGGCAAAGACGTTCACATCGATGGTTACACTCCACCTAGCGAATAACTTATTCAAATAAAAATAAGTTTATTCAGAAACAATGACATCACATAGCACCTGTGGTGTCATTGCCACACCATCCCATCAAATAATTAGCCATGAAAAAAATTGTCTTTATCGTTGCAGCCCTTCTATTAACGGCAGGCTGTAGTCGCGAGGTCGTCGAAAAGTTTTATGATGTCGAGTACGAGCCAACCAATCGCTTCGCCAATAACTTAGCCGAGTTACCAGGACAATTTGAGAAAGACACCGCAGCTCTCGATTCGTTGATCAATAGCTTCTCCGGTAATATCCAAAAAAAATGGGGAAAACGAGAAGTTAAGCTCGCAGGTAAAAGCAATTACGTAAAATATATCGATAACTACCTAAGTAGAGCTGAAGTTGATTTCCAAAAAGGCGTGATCACTATAGAAACCGTTTCGCCAACCGAACCACAAAAGCACCTCAAAAACGCCATCATCACAACACTACTCACTCCTGATGACCCTGCGCATGTCGATCTGTTTTCTTCCAAAGATATCAAACTTGAAGGTCAGCCTTTTCTCTATAAACAAGTCGTCGACCAAGATAACAAGCCCATTCAGTGGTCATGGCGAGCTAACCGCTTTGCCGATTACCTGATTAACCACGAAATAAAAACCAAAGACGTCGACTTCAAAAAAGCGTACTACGTAGAAATTCCCATGGTGGAAGATCACTTCATCCAACGCAGCTATCAATATGCGAACATCGTGCGCCGAGCCGCAGAGAAATACGACATCCCCGAAGATTTAATTTACGCCATTATCAAAACAGAAAGCAGTTTTAATCCATATGCCGTCAGTTGGGCGAATGCCTATGGCTTGATGCAAGTCGTACCAAAAACAGCAGGCAGAGACGTTTTCGCGCTGGTAAAAAATCGCTCGGGCCAACCAAGCCCAGAGTATTTGTTTAACCCAGAAAACAATATCGATACCGGAACCGCTTACTTCTACATCTTGAAGAATCGTTATTTAAAAGATGTCAGTCACCCTACCTCGCTCGAATACAGTATGATATCCGCGTACAACGGCGGTACTGGCGGCGTTCTCAATACCTTTAACCGCAGTGACCGAAAACGTGCGATGCGGGATCTGAATTCTCTGCAACCTAACCAGGTTTATTGGGCACTAACTAAAAAACATCCCAATGCAGAAGCACGACGCTACCTAGAAAAAGTTACAAATTTCAAAAAGGAATTTAACTCTGTGCAAACTTTCTAGCACGAGTTGAACAAAAAGCGTTCGAACAACCACTTTTTTGAAATTATTTAAAAAAAGTGGTTGACGGAAAGCGGGAAAATCCGTTTAATAGCGCTCCGTTGCCCGGATAGCTCAGTCGGTAGAGCAGAGGATTGAAAATCCTCGTGTCGGTGGTTCGATTCCGCCTCCGGGCACCACAGTTTATTAATTGTTGGTGCTTAGCACGGACAATAGTTAAAAGAATAAAGTGTGCCGACTTAGCTCAGTAGGTAGAGCAACTGACTTGTAATCAGTAGGTCACCAGTTCGATTCCGGTAGTCGGCACCATTCTTTTGCCTCGATAGCTCAGTCGGTAGAGCAGAGGATTGAAAATCCTCGTGTCGGTGGTTCGATTCCGCCTCGAGGCACCATTATTTGGTGCACTTGCTTAATCTAAATTGATTTGCAAGACACAAACAACTTTTTGTTGTTAAAAGAATAATTCCTCCTTAGCTCAGTTGGTAGAGCGACGGACTGTTAATCCGCAGGTCGCTGGTTCGAGCCCAGCAGGAGG
>NZ_JAZDWA010000010.1:0-80650 GCF_036350715.1 Vibrio sp. YYF0003 | reverse complement strand
ATTTTCTATCATTCGAATGAAATAGCATCAAAAACACTTAAAAGAGCACGTTATTTCTACAGTTCTTTGAATTTATCCGTGAAAAGAGTCACTTTTTCCCAGTTGGTGTATTCCACCTCTTTCGTTGTATCCGTTTCTCCATCCGTCATCGACATGATGAGCTTAATCATCATTTTGTCGAACCATCCGTAGCGCGGATAATAAAGGGCGCCAGCAAACACGCCTATTAACTCTGGTTTCCAAGGTGATTTCATCAAGAACTTACGAATATACGCACTGCCTTCTGGCGTATCTTTACCTTGGTCTTCTTTACGTGCCGTTAGGTTCACACAGAAGAAAGCGACTTTATGCTTTTCCAGTTGAGTAAGGTGGCGTTCAATAAATTGGTACAACTTCTTATTCAAATGCCCATAGCGAATAGAAGCCCCAACCAGCACTTTGTCATAGGGTTCGAAATTAATAGTGTCTACATTATGTAGATCCACTAAATCACAATCGAAGTCCGTTAGCTTCTCATCTATATAGTGGAAGATTTTTTTTGTTTGCCCTTCACGAGAAGAGTATAAGAACAATGCTTTTGCCACGATATCCCCTTAGCTACGCCAAAACGTTGGCGTGAGTAGAATGAGTAAGGTAAAGATTTCTAGACGACCAAACAACATGGACACGATCAGAACCCATTTTGCTTTGTCATTTACATCACCAAAATGAAGCGCCACTTCTCCAAGGCCCGGACCAAGGTTATTCAAAGTAGCGGCGACGGCAGAGAATGCACTCAGTTCATCCATTCCTGTTGCGATCAGTCCCAACATACACACAACAAACACCAACGCATACGCAGAGAAGAATCCCCAAACGGCATCAACGACTCGTTGTGGTAGTGCGCTACCACCAACTTTAATGGTGTAGACCGCGCGAGGGTGAACCAGACGCTTCAGCTCACGAGCACCTTGTAAGGTAAGCAGCAATATGCGAATTACTTTCATACCACCGCCTGTCGAACCAGCACATCCACCAATAAAAGATGAGAACAGCAGCAAGACGGGTAAGAACAATGGCCAATCCGCAAAGCCTGTTGTCGTAAAACCAGCCGTGGTTGAGATAGAGACCGTTTGGAAAAGCGCTTGGTCGAAAGCATCGTACGTGGACGTGTATGAGTGGTGCTTCAGTAGTAATAAGAAGCAAACAACAAAAAGTATCACCTGTATAAAGATGAATGCGCGAAACTCGGGATCTTTCCAATAGTATTTAGGATGTACCCCGCCGGACGAGAATGCCGCAAAGTGCAAAGTAAAGTTACACGCTGAGATCAGGAGAAATACGACGGTAATGAGGTTGATTGCGTAACTGTCGAAATACCCCATGCTTGCGTCATGCGTTGAGAAACCGCCAATCGCGATGGTAGAGAAACTATGGCTGATGGCGTCAAACGGTGTCATCCCTGCCAACCAAAATGCTGTCGCACATGCAATCGTCAGGCTCAAGTAGATATACCAAAGAGCTTTGGCTGTCTCAGCAATTCGCGGCGTCATTTTGGTGTCTTTTACCGGCCCCGGGATTTCAGCACGATACAACTGCATGCCACCGATACCTAGCACAGGCAAAATAGCCACTGCTAATACGATGATCCCCATTCCACCAAACCACTGGAGTAGCTGACGATAGAACAAGATCGCTTTGGGTAATTCATCCAGACCAACAATCACCGTCGCACCGGTGGTCGTCAAAGCGGAAAATGACTCAAAAAAAGCGTCCGTTACCGATATATTAGGATTATCAGCGATCAAAAAAGGTATGGAGCCCGCACTGCCCAATACGGTCCAGAATAAGACTACGATAAGGAAACCGTCACGCGCTTTTAGCTCATGCTTATGCCTACGGTTCGGAAACCAGCACACCGCCCCGCAAAACAGCAGAACAAAAAAGGTCGTGACAAAAGGCACACCAGCGCCATCTCGGTAAGTCAGCGCGACAAGCGCAGGCGCGAGCATTGTGACACTAAAAAGCGCGAGCAATAGCCCGACGATACGAATAATTGAACGAAATTGCATGGATTGATTGACTAGCGAAGCTGTCCCTGTCGCTTACTGTTTTTCATTATTTTCCGTCTAGTGGGGTAACAATTGCCTTCGCCCCACTTTTATTAATGATAGCTTGGGTAAATCCGCTCACTTCACGAAGCTCAATTTCTACCACCAGCACGACCTGATCGCTGTATTCAGCATCAACTTCAACCGCCCCAAACTGAGGCATAATAGACTGTGCGATAGGCATAAACCCATAGTCTAACGCTAGTCTGAGCTTTGTGGTTATTTTTTTCTCAATAGTTTGAAGCTGCCTGAGTGCTTGTTGTACACCACCACCATAGGCCTTCACTAAACCACCCGTGCCTAATTTGATGCCGCCTGAGTAACGGGTGACAACCGCCGTTATTTCTCCAACCCCTGAACCAGAGAGCTGCGCGAGAATAGGTTTGCCTGCCGTTCCAGACGGTTCGCCATCGTCACTGAAGCCCCACTTCATCGAGTCTTCTGGTCTTCCGGCGACAAATCCCCAGCAATTATGCCTCGCATCCGCGTGTTTTGTTTTTACTTGCTCCACAAACGCTTTCGCAGCATCGACACTTGGCGTATGGGCAAGATAAGTAATAAACACACTCTTTTTGATCTCTTCTTCAAATTGAGTCGGTTGTGCAGGAATCAAATAAGGCTGGTCATTCATAGAATTAGGTCGCTTGTCTCTTTGCCTGAAGTCTACCACGAGTGTGATTTACAAGTCGCATAAGATCTGGCCCAGCGCACAATGTTAAACACTTGTTTGAAAAATGTATTGAAATTAAACATCCACCGATCAAAACTAACATCAATGGTCAAGCCAGAATTAGAATAAAACACTTCCTCGATACCTATTTATCCGAAGCTATTTATACGAGGAAGGGCACCATTTTAATAGGTATACAGACAATCCCAGATTGTATGTCATGGAGATAGACAATGATTTACCAAGCCGAAACCCTACAGGTAAAGGAAATACAGGATGGCATTGCAGAGCTGAGTTTCTGCTCGCCAAAATCCGTAAATAAACTCGATTTAGCGACACTTGAGTCACTAGACAAAGCCCTTGATGCACTTATCGCACACCAAGGTCTGAAAGGCGTAATGCTGACTTCAGATAAAGATGCGTTCATTGTAGGTGCAGACATTACTGAATTCTTAGGCCTGTTTGCTAAGACTGATGAAGAACTGGATCAGTGGCTACAATTCGCCAACAGCATCTTCAACAAACTTGAAGACCTTCCAGTACCAACCATCTCTGTCATCAAGGGCCACGCTCTTGGTGGTGGCTGCGAGTGTGTATTGGCAACAGACATGCGCATCGGTGACAAAACCACCAGCATCGGCCTGCCAGAAACGAAACTTGGAATCATGCCAGGTTTTGGGGGCTGTGTACGTCTACCTCGTGTTATCGGTGCTGATAACGCGATGGAAATCATTACACAAGGTAAAGCGCTCCGTGCTGATGAAGCACTAAAACTTGGCCTGTTAGATGCGGTTGTCGATTCAGACTCTCTGCATGCATCCGCTCTGCAAACACTAACATCGGCAATCAACGAAAAACTTGATTGGCAAGCTCGCCGCAAACAAAAGACATCACCACTAACGCTAAGCAAGCTAGAGTCGATGATGAGCTTCACCATGGCAAAAGGCCTGGTGGCACAAAAAGCGGGCCCACACTACCCAGCACCAATCACATCAGTCCTTACTATTGAAGAAGGCGCTGGATTTGCACGTAATGAAGCGCTGGATGTTGAACGTAAGCACTTCGTTAAACTGGCAAAATCAGAAGAAGCGAAATCATTGGTTGGTCTGTTCCTTAGTGATCAGTACATTAAAGGCATCGCTAAAAAAGCGGCAAAATCAGCAAACAAAGACACTAAACGTGCTGCTGTACTTGGCGCAGGTATCATGGGTGGCGGTATCGCTTACCAATCTGCACTGAAAGGTGTGCCTGTACTGATGAAAGACATCGCTCAGGCATCTCTAGATTTGGGCATGAACGAAGCGTCTAAACTGCTGAATAAGCGTCTTGCGACGGGTCGTCTTGACGGCTTCAAGATGGCGGGCATCCTCGCGTCTATTACTCCAAGCTTGCACTACGCTGGCATCGAAAACTCAGATGTGATTGTCGAAGCCGTGGTTGAGAACCCGAAAGTAAAAGCGGCGGTACTTAGCGAAATCGAACAAAACGTGGGCGAAGATACGGTTATCACGTCGAACACATCGACCATTCCAATCAACGTACTGGCTCAGTCACTACAACGCCCAGAAAACTTCTGTGGTATGCACTTCTTTAACCCTGTGCATCGCATGCCTTTGGTTGAGATAATCCGCGGTGAAAAAACGTCAGATGAAACCATCAACCGTGTTGTGGCTTACGCAGCGAAAATGGGTAAATCACCAATCGTCGTTAATGACTGCCCTGGTTTCTTCGTAAACCGCGTACTGTTCCCGTACTTTGGTGGTTTCAGCATGCTGCTTCGTGACGGCGCTGACTTCACTCAAATCGACAAAATCATGGAACGCAAGTTTGGTTGGCCAATGGGTCCAGCATACTTGCTTGACGTTGTAGGTATCGATACCGCTCACCACGCACAAGCCGTCATGGCTGAAGGCTTCCCAGAGCGTATGGGCAAGCAAGGTCGCGATGCGATTGATACTTTGTTTGAAGCCAACAAGTTTGGCCAGAAAAATGGCAGCGGCTTCTACAGCTATTCAGTTGATAAGAAAGGCAAACCGAAGAAGACCTTCTCTGAAGAAATCTTGCCACTATTAGCTGACGTATGTGCAGATAAACGTGACTTCGACGAGCAAACCATCATCCAACGTATGATGATTCCTATGATCAACGAAGTGGTGCTGTGTCTACAGGAAGGCATTATCGCGACACCACAAGAAGCGGACATGGCTCTGGTTTACGGTCTGGGCTTCCCTCCATTCCGCGGCGGTGTATTCCGCTACCTAGACAGCGTTGGTATTGCTGAATACATCGAAACAGCAAAACAACACGCTGAACTAGGCGCGATGTACCAAGTACCGCAAATGCTGATTGATATGGCAGCCAAAGGCGAGACCTTCTACGGCGCACAACAGCAAGGCTCTATCTAAGGAGGGATTCCCAAAATGACTAATCAAACAAGAAATGTTGTCGTAGTAGATTGTCTACGTACCCCAATGGGTCGCTCTAAAGGTGGCGCTTTCCGTAATACTCGTGCTGAAGACCTATCAGCACAACTGATGAAAGGCATTCTGGCGCGTAACCCACAAGTTAACCCAAGTGAGATCGAAGACATCTACTGGGGCTGTGTACAACAAACACTAGAACAAGGCTTTAACGTTGCCCGTAACGCAGCACTACTGGCTGGTCTGCCAATTGAAATTAGTGCGGTTACCGTCAACCGTCTGTGTGGTTCATCTATGCAGGCACTACATGACGGTACACGTGCCATTATGACAGGCGACGCAGAGATCTGTCTGATCGGTGGTGTTGAGCACATGGGTCACGTACCAATGAACCACGGTGTGGATTTTCACCCAGGCATGGCAAAGAACGTAGCTAAAGCGGCTGGCATGATGGGCTTAACGGCTGAAATGCTGGGCAAACTACACGGTATCAGCCGTGAACAACAGGATGACTTTGCGGCACGCTCTCATGCTCGCGCTCATGCAGCCACCGTGGAAGGCCGTTTTAAAAACGAAATCCTGCCAATCGAAGGTCACGCGGCAGATGGCACTCTCTTCACTCTGGATTACGATGAAGTTATCCGTCCAGAAACGTCAGTCGAAGGCCTGTCTCAGCTTCGTCCGGTATTCGACCCGGCAAATGGTACTGTGACGGCAGGTACGTCTTCTGCTCTGTCAGATGGTGCATCAGCAATGCTGATCATGAGTGAAGAAAAAGCCAACGAGCTTGGTCTGAAGATTCGCGCGCGTATCAAGGGCATGGCGGTTGCAGGCTGCGATCCGTCAATCATGGGTTACGGTCCGGTACCAGCAACACAAAAAGCGCTAAAACGTGCAGGCCTGTCTATCGAAGATATGGACGTAGTCGAGCTAAACGAAGCGTTCGCAGCACAGTCACTACCATGTGCGAAAGACCTGGGTCTGCTTGATGTGATGGACGAAAAAGTGAACCTGAATGGTGGCGCAATTGCTCTCGGTCACCCACTAGGCTGTTCTGGCTCTCGTATCTCTACGACGCTGATCAACCTAATGGAAGCAAAAGACGCGAAATACGGCCTTGCGACCATGTGTATCGGTCTTGGTCAGGGTATCGCGACTGTATTTGAAAGACCTTAGGTCTTTGAACTACAGAGTGATCCACTCGGCATCCTGATGAAATGCACCGATGCTAAAGTCATTTAGTATTAGACTTAAGGGCGACATGTTGTGTCGCCCTTTATTTTTAAGTTTTTATAAGAGATCTATGCACTAAACGCATAGATTAAATGATGAACTTTCATTTTATTCATAACTAAACAAGACATACACTTAGAGGCAGTTAATATCTTGCTGCTGTGGCATCCCAGCCACACTACCGCACACTCGGAGAACCTCATGTTTAATGCTCTAGTTCTAAACCAAGAAGACAAACGTACTATCGCCAACATCGAACAAATTGATGAAACCCAACTCCCTGAAGGTGACGTCCTGATTGACGTTGACTACTCATCGTTAAACTACAAAGACGGTTTGGCGATTACGGGAAAAGGTAAAATCATCCGTAACTTCCCAATGGTTCCAGGCATTGACCTGGCTGGTACCGTGGTGAGATCTGAAGATGGACGCTACCAGGCTGGCGACAAAGTGGTACTAACAGGCTGGGGCGTAGGTGAGAATCACTGGGGTGGTATGGCGCAACGTGCTCGCTTGAAAGCCGATTGGTTAGTACCGCTACCAAAAGGTCTAGACAGCAAAAAAGCAATGATGGTCGGTACCGCTGGCTTTACCGCAATGCTGTGTGTTCAAGCGCTGCTTGATGCTGATATCAAACCAGAAGCAGGCGAAATCCTTGTTACTGGCGCAAGTGGTGGCGTGGGCTCAGTCGCGGTCGCATTGTTGGCTCAACTGGGTTACAAAGTCGCAGCCGTTACTGGTCGCGTAAAACAAAACGGTCCACTGCTAGAAAAGCTGGGCGCTAGTCGCATCATCGACCGCGTTGAGTTTGAAGAACCAGCTCGTCCACTTGAGAAACAAATCTGGGCAGGTGCAGTTGATACTGTCGGCAGCAAAGTGCTGGCAAAAGTACTGGCACAAATGGATTACAACAGCGCAGTCGCAGCATGTGGCCTGGCTGGTGGCTTTGATCTACCAACAACTGTGATGCCATTTATCCTACGTAACGTGCGCCTACAAGGTGTGGACTCAGTTATGTGCCCAACTGAAAAACGTATCGCCGCATGGGAAAAGCTGGTTGAGCTATTACCTGATAGCTACTTTGAGCAAGCTTGTACCGAAGTCGAACTTGCAGAAGCTCCGAAGTACGCTGAAGACATCACTAATGGCCAGGTTACTGGTCGTGTGGTTATCAAGCTTTAAGATCAAAAGTCACAAATTAGACAGACTAAGAGCCGGCATTGCTGGCTCTTTTTGATCAACCTAATCCCATGTCTTCGATGCGCTTGGCAATCAAACGTCCGCACTCCTCTTTCACAATCCCTCTCAGCCATTCTTGCGCAGGTGAATGCTCACAACGCGCATGCCAGATCATCGAGTAATCAAACGGAGTAAATTCAAACGGCAGAGGTTTCACCATCAGGTCATAACGCTCCGCTACCAAATACGCTAAATCTGCCGGAACGGTGATAATGATTGGCAAGGTATCAACAATCGCCAATGCCGCTTCCAGGTGATAAGCACGCAGCACCATTTTACGTTGTGGCTTATCAATCAGAGCTTGTTCAATCAGCGCATTTACCCCATCACTGATTGCAATCATTGCATGTGGATGCCCCAAATAATCTTCGAGATTCATCTCTTTATCTGCCAGCGGGTGCTGCTTCGACAATAAACACAACACACCAACCCGGCCTAATATTTCACTACGCAATGGCTCAATGGGACCGGTCGGTCGGCAAATGGCGAGATCGGCGCCTTCATAAGTAAGTTGATCAGACAGCCTATCGTGCTGCAATGGCAGGAAGTTAAACGACACATTGGGCGCTTCCTGATAAATACGCGGCAAGGCAAAAGGCAAGATGGTCTGCATGGCGTAGTCTGTCGTGGCGATAGTAAAAGTCTGGTCGCATTGCAGTGGATCAAACTCAATAGGTGAAAGCAATTGGCGCAGCGACTCTAACGGCTCTCCCAGAGAACGATCAATTTCCAGAGCCTTTTGCGTCGGAATCAAGTGCTGCCCCTGACGAGTAAAAAGAGGATCGCCTAATAAGTCACGTAGTCGCCCAAGTACTCGACTCATCGCCGACTGGCTTAAATTCAAACGGGTTGCTGCCTTACTAACACTGCTTTCTTCTATAAGAACACGTAATGCGACTAGTAAATTGAGGTCTCGGCGATAAATGTCTTCTAATTCCACAATGACCATATATTATGAATGGGTTTAGATAAATTGTACTCTTCAGGCAAAAAAAATCCCGCCTTTCAGCGGGGAAGCCCAAGAAAAAATGGGGATAGTGTCGGAATGAAGTGTTGGTAAAAAGAAGATGGCAAAATCAATGTATCTTGATTGAGTTAAGCAAAATTAATTTTCTTGCTCGGATGCATCTGACCATTTATGCATCTCAATCCAAATACCCAAAATCGTTGCAATCACGCCTACTAAAGGCATCAGTGAGGTTTCAGCTGGAGTTCTGAGCACTAACGCACAGAACGAAATAAAGCACAGCACAGAATATATCGTTAGTCTGTCTAAAGCTGTCAGCATCGCCTCTCCTCACCACTTGTTACCAATTTGTTAATTTAAGGTAAAGCAAAAATAACACTTTGCCAAGTGGTTATTGAATATTTTTTCCACGAACGTAAAATTCAACGCTAAGTTAGCTACGAGAGTCACACTATGAGCTTTAATCCTGAACTGGCAACCAAGACGTTAGAAGCAGAGGGACTGCGCTGCCCAGAGCCAGTGATGATGGTCAGGAAGACAATTCGCAACATGCAAGATGGTGAAATTTTGCTGGTGAAAGCGGACGATCCATCGACGACTCGAGATATTCCGAGTTTCTGCCGATTTATGGATCATCAGTTGATAGCGGCACAAACAGAGCAGTTGCCCTATCAATACCTGATAAAGAAAGGTTTGGAATAATCAAAAACGGCAGCCTATCTGGCTGCCGTTTACTTATTCATCGTATTCTAATGTGCGTATTTCTGACTGTAGCTTATTGAGCTGTTTCTTCATCGCCCGCATTTCTTCATGCATCGGTATGATGTGTGCAACCCGAATCCATGCTTCTACCGTTAACCCGGTGAGTATGAAAGTTCCCGCTACAATCGGTAACCACATATCGGTTAGCACCAATGCCAACAAGCACAGTACCAAACCAAAAGTGAATAAATAACTCTGACTCTTTGGGGTCATCCCCATGTAACGTGTAAGCATAAACTTGCCCTCTCGCTATCATTCACAGCACTAAACTACCATGACAAGTATGACACTAATATGCCACTCGTCACGCTATTGAACGAATTTATGCCAGAGTTTGAAGTAAGCCACGAATTCACTAGTTATTGATAATTCGCTCCATTTTCAACGACGTTTCGGGGCAAAGTAACGCTAAGCCGTTAGCTTTACCCACATAGGTGAAATTAGAAGAATGCCGCACCAATCGCCAATAAGACGAACAAAAAGGCGGTCACTTTACGGATAAGATCCAATGGCATTTTATCCGCAGATAACTTACCGATCAGAACCACAGGCACATTCGCCAGTAACATACCTATCGTCGTACCTAATACCACCCAACTCAAGGCATCGGCATACTGCGCGCCCAGAATAGAGGTTGCTATTTGGGTTTTGTCTCCAATCTCAGCAACAAAAAAGGCAATAAAACTGGCAATGAACGGGCCGCGGTTGGAGATCTCTTCATCGTCATCGAGTTTATCCGGAATCAGAATCCAGGCCGCCATGGCAACAAAACTGACCACCAGCACCCATTTTAAAACTTCAGGAGAAAGATAATCGGCTACAACGACACCTAACCATGCAGCTAAAGCGTGGTTAGCAATAGTGGCTAAAAAGATGGCTGCAATAATAGGAACCGGTTTACGGTATCGACTAGCAAGTAACAACGAAAGCAATTGGGTCTTATCGCCAATTTCTGCTAACGCGACAGTAGTAATTGAAATAGCTAAAACGCTCACGACATGCTCTTTGGGGCAGGGATTATAATATTTAACCATAGACAAACCTCACGCCCCACCCCGGTTCGTGATGATTTGTCTAAGGTCTTGCTAAACTCGAAAGGCTTCGAGTCTCGAGCGCCATGGTGATTTTGCACCAATTATGTTGACGAACGAACCGGATGAAATAGAAACTCCATCGGGTAAGCTACTCCCCAAAGACAGGCGCAATTCTAGCCAACCTTGTAGCGCATCTCAAGCACCAAATCAGACGAAAACTCCCTTTTAAGAAAAATACGGTAGATAACTCGGTAAAAATCCATTAAAGGAGAAAATTGCCCACGAATTAATCAAGATTAGCTCTACTCCCATGCTCAATATCTGGGTATACTAGATTGTTAATTTATTCAACCGTAATTACTCCTTATCGCCCTTGTTAGAGTTGTAAAACTCGGCATAGACGGCGAATTAACGAGTAACAAGAGAATCGCGCGAACCTGACTTATGCAAAAATACGATATCAAAACCTTCCAGGGAATGATCCTCGCGCTGCAGGATTATTGGGCTCAAAATGGTTGTACCATTGTTCAACCACTAGATATGGAAGTTGGTGCGGGTACCTCTCACCCAATGACTTGTCTACGAGCGATTGGCCCAGAGCCAATGTCGACAGCTTATGTACAACCTTCACGTCGTCCTACTGATGGCCGTTATGGTGAAAACCCTAACCGTCTTCAGCACTACTACCAATTCCAAGTAGCGCTAAAACCATCGCCAGACAATATCCAAGAGTTGTACCTTGGTTCCCTTGAAGTTCTTGGTATTGACCCACTTGTACACGACATCCGTTTCGTAGAAGACAACTGGGAAAACCCAACACTAGGCGCATGGGGTCTAGGCTGGGAAGTATGGCTAAACGGCATGGAAGTAACTCAGTTTACTTACTTCCAACAAGTTGGTGGCCTTGAGTGTAAACCAGTAACTGGCGAGATCACTTACGGTATCGAACGTCTTGCAATGTACATCCAAGAAGTAGATTCAGTTTACGACCTGGTTTGGAACATTGCGCCAGACGGCAGCAAAGTTACTTATGGTGATATCTTCCACCAAAACGAAGTGGAACAATCAACTTACAACTTCGAACACGCTGACGTTGATTTCCTATTCGGCTTCTTTGAACAGTGTGAGAAAGAGTGTCAAGAGCTCGTTACACTTGAAAAGCCTCTTCCACTTCCTGCTTACGAGCGCATCCTGAAAGCTGGCCACGCGTTCAACCTGCTAGATGCACGCAAGGCGATCTCAGTAACTGAGCGTCAACGCTACATCCTACGCATCCGTAACCTGACTAAGTCAGTAGCAGAAGCATACTACGCATCACGTGAAGCGCTTGGCTTCCCAATGTGTAAAAAAGAAGATAACGCGTAAGGGGTCGATCTAACATGGCAAAAGAATTTCTAATCGAGCTGGGTACAGAAGAGCTACCACCAACGCAACTTCGTACTCTGGCTGAAGCATTCGCAGCAAACTTTGAAGCTGAACTGGCAAGTGCAGAACTTGCTCATGAAGGCATCAAGTGGTATGCAGCACCTCGCCGTCTGGCACTTAAAGTAGCAGCATTGGCAGAAAGCCAATCTGACAAAGTCGTTGAAAAACGCGGCCCTGCGGTTTCTGCAGCATTTGATGCTGCCGGTAACCCAACCAAAGCAGCTCAAGGCTGGGCTCGTGGTTGTGGCATTACGGTTGACCAAGCGGATCGTATGGTAACAGACAAAGGTGAATGGCTACTGTTCAAACAAGAAGTGAAAGGTCAGCCAGCATCTGAGATCATCGTTGAACTAGCAGCAAAAGCACTAGCAAACCTACCTATCGCAAAACCAATGCGCTGGGGTAACAAGACGACTCAATTTATTCGTCCGGTTAAAACGCTAACGATGCTAATGGGCAGCGACCTAATCGAAGGTGAAATCCTTGGCGTCGCTTCTGCACGCACCATTCGCGGTCACCGCTTCATGGGTGAGCAAGAATTCACTATCGACTCTGCTGAGCAATACCCTGCGATTCTTGAAGAACGCGGTAAAGTAATGGCGGATTACGAAGCTCGTAAAGCTATCATCCTAGCTGACGCCAAAAAAGCGGCAGCAGCGGTTGGCGGTATCGCTGATCTAGAAGATGACCTAGTAGAAGAAGTGACCTCTCTGGTTGAATGGCCAGTAGTACTAACAGCGAAATTCGAAGAAGAATTCCTGAAAGTGCCTTCTGAAGCATTGGTTTACACCATGAAAGGTGACCAGAAGTACTTCCCTGTCTACTCTGAAGACAAGAAACTACTGCCTAACTTCATCTTCGTATCAAACATTGAGTCGAAAGAACCTCGCCACGTTATCGAAGGTAACGAGAAAGTTGTACGTCCTCGTCTAGCTGATGCCGAGTTCTTCTTCAACACTGACCGTAAGCGTCCACTGATTGACCGTCTTCCTGAGCTAGAAAACGCGATTTTCCAGAAGCAACTGGGCACAATCAAAGACAAAACCGATCGTATCACAGCGCTTTCTGGCTACATCGCGAAACAAATTGGTGCCGATGTTGAGAAGTCGACTCGCGCAGGCTTGTTGGCGAAGTGTGACCTAATGACCTCAATGGTATTCGAGTTTACGGATACTCAAGGTGTAATGGGTATGCATTACGCAACTCACGATGGTGAAGATGAGCAAGTAGCACTAGCCCTATACGAGCAATACATGCCGCGTTTCGCTGGTGATGTACTGCCAAGCACTGCGATTTCTTCTGCAGTGGCAATGGCTGACAAGCTGGACACTATCGTTGGTATCTTCGGTATTGGCCAAGCACCTAAAGGCAGCGACCCATTTGCACTTCGTCGTGCTTCTCTGGGCGTACTGCGTATCATCGTTGAAAACGGCTACAACCTAGACCTTCTAGACCTTATCCGTGAAGCAAAAGTACAGTTTGGCTCAAAACTGACTAACGACAACGTTGAGCAAGATGTCATCGAGTTCATGCTTGGTCGTTTCAATGCATGGTATAAAGATGAAGGTTTCAGTGTCGATATTATTCAAGCTGTACTGGCGCGTCGCCCGACTAAACCAGCTGATTTCGACCAACGCGTGAAAGCGGTATCTCACTTCCGTGAGCTAGAAGCAGCAGAATCTTTAGCAGCAGCGAACAAACGTGTAGGTAACATCCTAGCGAAATTCGATGGCGAACTAGCAGAAGAGATCGACTTGTCTCTTCTACAAGAAGATGCAGAAAAAGCGTTAGCAGAAAGCGTTGAAGTGATGACTGAAGCACTTGAGCCAGCTTTTGCAACAGGTAACTACCAAAAAGCCCTAAGCAAACTTGCTGACCTTCGTGAGCCAGTGGATGCGTTCTTCGACAACGTAATGGTAATGGCAGACGACGAAGCACTTAAGAAAAACCGTCTGACCCTTCTGAACAATCTGCGTAACTTGTTCCTACAGATCGCAGACATCTCGCTTCTGCAAAAATAAGTAACCGAAACTGAGTTACTGACTGAAAAAGAAGTCACAAAATAACCAAAAGGGAAGCAGATGCTTCCCTTTTTTGTTGGACAAAAGACGAGGTTAGAGAAAAATATTACTCATTTTGTGAACAGGACAAAAATTTGTAGGGTGAGAGAGGTTTAACTTGTTGGTGCATCACTCGGATTGTAGAGGCTTCTTTTTGTTATAAAAGATCTGTTTATTCGGGGGAAGGACACAATGAAAAAAACAATTCTCGCACTCTCTATTAGTCTGCTTAGTGCCTGCAGCCAAATTCCAGAAAATGCCATCGTATTAAGCGTCGGTGATGACAAAGCCATGTTCGAACAAAACGATCAAGGATTACTCGTCGCAGAACAGAAACTGGATAAAGGCAATTACACCTTTACGATTGCCGACAGCAAACAAAGCTGTGGCAGTAGCTTCGCTCTGGCAGAAGAAAGCCGCATCAAATTCAACACACCATTAAAAATGGATAACTGTGCAACGGATGCCACTATGCCGCTGCGCATTTTCAAAGCCAATACCTACCAATTTACGCTCAACCCAACGACCAATGAGCTGACGGTTAAGATCAAACCAAGACAGTCTCAGGTAACCAGCTTCACCTGCCCTGTCGCGACCGATACGGCTAAAACCATCAATGTCGCGGAAACCTTTAGTGATGGGACTTTGGTTCGAGATGCACTGACTGGACAAGAGACAACCGTAACCGATGGTGCTGTCACCCTTCAGCCAGGCCCAATGAGTCAGGGGCTGCTACTGCTAGAGGAAGTTGAACAACAAGCGAATAAACCATTCAGCTGGGATAACGCCACCGTTTATTTCGTCATGACCGACCGTTTTTACAATGGTAATCCAAACAACGACAACAGCTATGGCCGCAGTAAAGACGGTAAATACGAAATCGGCACCTTCCACGGTGGAGACTTGGCGGGTCTGACCAAAAAGCTCGACTACATTGAATCTCTCGGTGTTAACGCGATTTGGATAACCTCACCGCTAGAGCAAATTCACGGCTGGGTCGGCGGCGGTGACAAAGGCGATTTCAAACACTACGGCTATCACGGCTACTACCACCAAGACTGGACTAAGCTTGATGCCAATATGGGCACCGAAGATGAGCTGCGAACCTTCATCGATACCGCACATAAGAAAGGCATTCGCATCATTTGGGATGTCGTGATGAATCACACTGGCTACGCAACACTGGCCGATATGCAGGAGTTTGGCTTTGGTCAACTTTACCTTGATGACCAAGAAGCGAAACAAGTACTGGGTGAAAAATGGACCGACTGGCAGCCAAAATCGGGGCAGAGTTGGCATAGCTTCAACGACTACGTCAAATACAGCGATAACGAAGCGTGGGAAAAATGGTGGGGCAAAGCGTGGATTCGTACCGACATCGGTAATTACGATGCGCCGGGATACAACGACATTAGCATGTCTCTTAACTACTTACCGGATCTGAAAACCGAGTCGACTCAGAAAACCGGTTTGCCAAACTTCTTCCACAACAAAGATACCGGCGCACGTGATGAACAAAAGACGCCGCGCGAACATCTGATCACCTGGCTATCCGATTGGGTCCGCGATTATGGCGTTGATGGCTTCCGTGTCGATACCGCCAAACATGTAGAAATGGATGCGTGGTCAGAATTGAAAGCCAGTACCACACAAGCTCTTGCTGAATGGAAACAAAACAACCCAGAGAAAGCGCTGGACGATTTACCATTCTGGATGACCGGAGAAGTCTGGGCACACAGCGTGGTGAAGAGCCCGTACTTCGATAACGGATTCGATTCGATAATTAATTTCGAATTCCAGTCAGATGTCGCACCAAAAGCGCTGAAATGCTTTGCCAACCTCGACAGTGATTACCGACGCTATGCAGAGCAAATCAACAACGATCCCGAGTTCAATGTGTTAAGTTACCTTTCTTCTCATGACACTCAGCTGTTCTGGTCTGCACGTAGCCGCAGCTTCGATGATCAGGCACGCGCAGCAAATGCGTTAATGTTGACGCCGGGTGCGGTTCAAATCTATTACGGTGATGAGATTGCCCGTGACTTCGGTCATACCGGTTCAGATACTCATCAGGGAACCCGCTCCGACATGCCATGGGATAAGATTCATGGCGAACGTGAAGACTTACTGCAGCACTGGCAAAAACTGGGCGAATTCCGTAAGCGTCACCCAGCCGTTGCTCAAGGTAAGCACGTTACACGTAATCAGGAAGGCTACTACGCGTTCGAGCGCCAATATCAGGATGACAAGGTGCTTATTGTCTACACTGGCGAATAGCACATCCATCTCTCCACCAGCAAGGGAAGCGTAGGCTTCCCTTTTTATTGCTCTTTTCGCTTTATAATCCATTCATCTGGTCTGAACAGACACTTTTTTCTTCTTCGAGTGAATTCACACTTTGCGTCGTAATAACATTAGGGTAAGGTCAAGTATTACACTATAAGCTGATGTTCAGTCAGCAAGATTACACAAAGCAATCACAATGAATTAGGTATAAGTAAACATGCAGTACTCAAAGTTTGGCGAAAAATTTAATCAGTATTCAGGTATCACACAGTTAATGGATGATTTAAATGATGGTCTGCGCACACCAGGTGCCATCATGCTCGGTGGAGGTAACCCTGCCGCCATTCCTGCCATGCTCGATTACTTTCACCAAGCCAGTGAGGAAATGCTCGCCAGCGGAGAACTCATCGCCGCGCTCACCAACTATGATGGCCCCCAAGGTAAAGATGCGTTTATCAAAGCGCTGGCAAAACTGTTTCGTGAAACCTACGGTTGGGACATCAGTGAGAAGAACATCAGTCTGACCAATGGCAGCCAAAGTGGTTTCTTCTACCTATTTAATTTACTCGCCGGCCAACAGCCTGACGGTTCACACAAAAAAGTGCTGTTGCCAATCGCACCAGAGTACATTGGCTACGGCGATGCCGGTATTGATGAAGATATTTTCGTCTCTTACCACCCGGAGATCGAGTTGCTCGACAATGGTTTGTTTAAGTATCACGTTGATTTTGAACAACTGAAAGTTGATGACTCTGTCGCGGCTATCTGTGCTTCTCGCCCAACCAACCCAACAGGCAACGTGCTAACGGATGAAGAAGTCCGCAAGCTGGATAAACTCGCGCGTGAAAACAACATTCCGTTGATCATTGATAACGCTTACGGTTTGCCGTTCCCGAACATCATTTTTGAAGATGTTGAACCATTCTGGAATGACAATACGATCCTGTGTATGAGTCTGTCCAAACTTGGCTTACCGGGTGTGCGCTGCGGTATCGTAATTGCCAACGAAGCGATTACCCAGGCTTTGACCAATATGAATGGCATTATCAGTCTGGCTCCAGGTAGTGTCGGTCCTGCGCTGGCCAACCATATCATTGGTAATGGCGACCTGCTTAGATTGAGTTCGGATGTGATTAAGCCTTATTACAAGCAGAAATCTCTACGTGCGGTAGAACTTCTACAGCAAGCGATCACCGACCCACGTTTTCGTATTCACAAACCTGAAGGCGCTATCTTTTTATGGCTATGGTTTGACGAACTACCAATCACCACTATGGAACTGTACCAACGCCTGAAAGATCGTGGAGTGCTGATTGTACCGGGTGAATACTTCTTTATCGGTCAGGAAGATGAATGGGATCATGCGCATCAATGTCTGCGTATGAACTACGTTCAGGATGACGAGATGATGCAGAAAGGTATCGCAATTATCGCTGAAGAAGTTGAAAAGGCTTACCAAGAAGGTAAATAAAAAAACAAACTAAAAGAGCGCCAACTGGCGCTCTTTCTCACTCTATGTGCAAACTACTTGCTGATTAGTTGTTTTCTAGCAAGTTATTGCCGCCGATAGCAATTTTACGTGGTTGCATCGCTTCTGGAATTTCACGAACCAAATCAATGTGTAGCAGGCCGTTTTCCATTGATGCGCCAATTACTTTTACGTAGTCAGCAAGCTGGAACTTACGTTCAAAGTCGCGCTCTGCAATACCTTGGTAAACGTAGTTTTTACCTTCTTCCGCTTTACGCTCACCCTTCACTATCAACATGTTTTCATTTTGAGTCAGATCGAGCTGTTCTTCAGCAAATCCTGCAACCGCCATTGTAATACGGTAGTTATGCTCGTCTTTTTGCTCAATGTTATATGGAGGGTAACCGCCAGAAGAGTTTTTCGCAGAGCTTGCTTCCATCAGGTTAAACAGACGGTCAAAGCCAATTGCATTACGGTATAGTGGTGAGAAATCTACATTACGCATAAAATCTATCCTCTTAATCAAGCAATAGTCTTAGCTCAGATGACACTCATCTAATTGGCGTGTTTATGCAAAAACCAGCGCCGAGCTAAGGGATCCAAATCATTCCGCCAGTGAAAACGCTTTTCACCGAGACATGACAGGAATCATTAAGTTAAGTTGTGTGCTAAAACAAAGCATCCTCTTTTGAGCGATCTTGTTTTAGCGGTTGCAGAGGGCTGTTCTTCTAGTCTCTAGCAAGTCAGCTAACCTCTTCAATTCTAGATATAAGGTCTGAAAATACGCTTTCAAGGGATAATAAGAAAAAAATTTAGGGTATTAGAACAACACCCTTAAGTTCTTAGTGCTTGGCTTAGGCGAGACTCACTTATTTCTTATTTGGCGTAGTTGTCGAAGCTAAAGTTTCACTTTTACTCCCACTTTCGCTTTTTTCTCCCAACATATCTGGAGTCACACCTTGTTTTTCAATGCATTCTTGTTTTGTCATCCACCCTATAAAGACATCTTTATCGTGTGCGAGACACGGAAGTTTGGCTTCAAAGCTATTCGCATTTGAGTATGTGGATAAAAGCAATGAAATTAAAAGAGGTAAAGTTCTGTACACTTTATTTTTACCTAGTTAGTGATGAAGTCATGCACCTAAGCGTGACTTGAAGAGATAGAAAAATTCATTGTTCAATTGCGCTCCGTAATTTACGGATAATGATTTTTATTGTTGGAATAGTTTTAATCAGTCAATTTAGTGATATTGGTTCATACTTTCACAGATAAAACTAACTGATAAGTAAGATAATTCTGACATTCGACGAGGTTCTTATTCTTGATGTTTTTCTAATAAAAAAACAAACCACGTTAGCGTCGAGTCGCGAAGAGCCAGTCTTTAAAGCGACAGGAGTTGAATGATTGATTATCTGCGGTAGAGAGTCGGTCTGATGGAAAGGAAGAGATAAACAGACAGGTTTAAAGCTCGATGAGCCAGATAGTACAGCTGGGATAATTGGGTTACAGCAACGGTAAAGTTAGCTGAAACTAAAAAGACCTGATTCCGATATATTACCGAAATCAGGTCTTAATAAACGTTTAATTAGAAACGCTTTCGACTACACGTCTAGGTTAGCAACCTTCAGTGCGTTCTCTTCAATGAAGTTACGACGTGGCTCAACCTGATCACCCATCAATGTTGTGAACAACTGGTCTGCACCAACAGCATCTTCGATGGTTACTTGCATCATACGGCGCGTCTCTGGGTCCATTGTGGTTTCCCAAAGCTGATCTGGGTTCATCTCACCCAGACCTTTGTAGCGCTGACGGCTTAGACCACGCATAGACTCTTTAACCAGCCACGCTAGTGCTTCTGCAAAGCTTGAAATTGCCAGAGTACGCTCACCACGCTTAATGTAAGCACCTTCTTCGATCAGGCCATCAAGCTCTTCAGATAGATCCGCCAACTTGCTGTATTCTTTCGAATTCAGGAAGTCGATGCTTAGTGCATGCTCATGTGTCACACCATGAGTACGTACGATAATCTTAGGTAGGCTCAGACCAAGCTCTGCGTGCTGTTCAACCTCAAAGCTGTATTGGCTCGCGCCCACTTCTTTTGCATTAAGCTGCTCAACAAGCTGCTTAGTCCACGCTTCAACAGCTGCTGCATCGTGACATTGTTCTGGTGTCAAACGCGGCGTGTAAATCAGCTCATGCATCAAAGCGTTAGGGTATCGGCGGCTCATACGATCAGCTAGCTTAATGCCAGCATTGTATTGCTGTACCAGTTTCTCCAACGATTCACCCGCAAGAGCTGGCGCTTCTGCGTTAACGTGTAGTGACGCGTTGTCCAGTGCCAATGATACCTGGTATTGGTTCATCGCTTCTTCATCTTTGATGTACTGCTCTTGTTTGCCTTTTTTCACTTTGTATAGTGGTGGCTGAGCGATGTACACGTAGCCACGCTCGATAAGCTCTGGCATTTGACGGTAGAAGAAAGTCAACAGTAGCGTACGGATGTGCGAACCATCGACGTCGGCATCGGTCATGATGATGATGTTGTGGTAACGCAGTTTGTCCGGGTTGTATTCGTCACGCCCAATACCACAACCTAGCGCTGTGATAAGCGTCGCTACTTCTTGTGAAGAAAGCATCTTGTCGAAACGTGCTTTCTCTACGTTCAGGATCTTACCTTTCAGCGGCAGGATAGCCTGGTTCTTACGGTTACGACCCTGCTTAGCACTACCGCCAGCAGAGTCACCCTCCACAATGTATAGTTCAGAGAGTGCCGGATCTTTTTCCTGACAGTCAGCAAGTTTGCCTGGAAGGCCTGCTAGGTCTAACGCACCTTTACGACGAGTCATTTCACGAGCTTTACGCGCGGCTTCACGAGCACGTGCTGCATCGATGATTTTAGAACAAACCATCTTCGCTTCACTCGGGTTTTCAACTAAGAATTCTGAAAGCTTTTCACCCATCGCCGACTCAACTGCTGATTTCACTTCTGATGACACCAGTTTGTCTTTGGTTTGGCTTGAGAATTTTGGATCAGGCACTTTTACAGAAACAACAGCTGTCAGACCTTCACGTGCGTCATCGCCTGAGGTTGCTGTTTTCGCTTTCTTAGAGAAACCTTCTTTATCCATGAAAGTGTTCAGTGTACGCGTCAGCGCAGCACGGAAACCAGCTAGGTGAGTACCACCATCACGCTGTGGAATGTTGTTAGTAAAACAGAAGATGTTCTCTTGGAAGCCATCGTTCCATTGCATTGCAACTTCTACTGAAATGCCGTCTTCACGTTCAAAGTTGAAGTGGAAGATTTTCTCGATGATTGGCGTTTTGTTGGTATTTAAGTGCTGAACAAATGCCTGAATACCACCTTCGTACATGAAGTGGTCATGCTTATCTTCTTCACGCTCATCTGACAGCTTGATAGAAACGCCAGAGTTCAGGAACGATAGTTCACGCAGACGTTTAGCTAGAATGTCGTAATGGAATTCTGTGTTAGTGAAAGTCTCACTACTTGGCCAGAAGCGAATTTGTGTACCGGTTTTATTCGTATCACCAACAACCGCTAGAGGAGCCTGAGGCTCACCGTGACGGTAGGTTTGAGTATGGATATGGCCACCACGGTGAATGGTCAGTTCAACCTTTTCAGACAGTGCGTTTACTACCGAAACACCTACACCGTGCAGACCACCCGATACTTTGTATGAGTTATCATCGAACTTACCACCAGCGTGAAGTACCGTCATGATAACTTCGGCTGCTGATACTTTTTCTTCTGGGTGCATTTCTGTTGGAATGCCACGACCATCGTCGCTAACGGAAACCGAGTTATCCTCATGAATTGTCACAACGATGTCTTTACAGTGACCTGCCAACGCTTCATCAATTGAGTTATCCACCACCTCGAAAACCATGTGGTGCAGGCCGGTCCCGTCGTCCGTATCGCCGATGTACATACCTGGACGCTTACGTACCGCATCCAGACCCTTCAGTACCTTAATACTCGATGAATCGTAATTTTCAGACATGAGTTTCTCTCTTCTAGTTTGACTCTATCCTGCCATGTTCCACATGAAACAATTTTCCATTCTCGTCCAACATGTCGGCGATTTGGTTTTCAGTGATAGAGCTTACAAATACTTGTGCGCCCGTCTCTTTCAAGCAGTCAGCAAGACGCTTGCGACGTTGGCTATCTAATTCCGACGCAAAGTCGTCAATTAGGTAAATGCATTGTTTACCGGTCATCTCTGTCAGGTGCTGCCCTTGCGCTACTCGCAATGCACAAACCATGAGTTTTAATTGACCGCGTGAAAGAACATCCTCAACAGGTGTTCCGTTCACTTTAATGCGCAAATCAGCTTTATTTGGGCCACTAAAGGTGTACCCCAATGCCTGATCACGCTCGAAATTCTTTTCCAGTATATCTTGGTACGGAGTGTCTTTATCCCAACCTCGATAATACTTTAATTGGATCTCAAATTCTGGCAAAAATGTCTGACAGATCGTTTCTGCGACGCTTTTCATCTGTTCGATGTACAACGCGCGCCACTGGCTGATGTTTTCAGCCAAACGTGCCATTTCCTGATCCCAGTAACTGAGCTCTCGGTAACTAGTGGCTGTTTTTAATAACGCGTTTCTCTGCTTATTGAGACGCTTAAAACGACCCCACGCATCATAAAAAGCGGGTTCAGTATGGAACACACCCCAATCGATAAATGCGCGCCGATGTTTAGGGCCATCAGTAAGTAAATCAAACCCTTCCGTATGTATCAACTGCAGTGGTAATACTTGTGCCAACTGAGCGAGTTTTTGCCCGGATTGACCGCCTATTTTAACCTCTGTTGAACCATTGCGCTGCTTATTAATGCCGATTGGTAGCTCAAATTGATCAGAGTTCAAAAAACGCCCGTGAACAAACAGTTCATCACACTCATTTTGAATCACTCGGCCAGTCAGAGAGCTTTTGAACGAGCGACCATGTCCAAGTAAATAGACCGCTTCCAGAACACTGGTTTTACCGCTGCCATTAGGCCCGATAAGAAAGTTAAAGCCTGTTGATAACTGAATATCACAGGCTTTAATGTTTCGAAATTGCTGAATAATAAGGCGAGAAAGAGGCATTCTGTTCGCTTATAGACGGATTGGCATCACCACATACATGGCACTGTCATCGTCGGCGTTTTCAATCAGCGCACTTGCGTTCGCGTCCGACATCGACACTCGCACGTTTTCACAACGTATCGTATTCAGCACATCCAGTACGTAGCTGACGTTGAAGCCGATTTCGATCGGTTCGCCATCAAAGCTCACGTCCAGCATTTCTTCAGCTTCTTCTTGCTCTGGGTTGTTGGCAGTAATGCGCATTTCCGTATCCGCGAGATTTACTCGCACGCCACGGAATTTTTCATTGGATAAAATCGCAGCACGTGAAAATGCCTGGCGCAACTCATCACAGCTTGCGATTAACGTTTTGTTAGTGCTTTGCGGCAATACGCGGCGGTAGTCAGGGAAACGACCATCAACCAGCTTAGAAGTGAAGATAAAGTTGTTCACTTCAGCACGTACATTAGAGTTACCAATTTGCAATACGACCGGTTGCTCTGGAGCATCCATTAACTTAACGAGTTCCTGGACACCTTTACGTGGCACAATAATTTGCTTTTGTGCAAAGTCCGCACCCAATTCAGTTTGAGACACCGCCATACGGTGACCATCGGTCGCGACACTGCGCAATGTCGTGCCATCAATTTCAAACAACATACCGTTGAGGTAGTAACGAACGTCCTGGTTCGCCATCGAGAACTGGGTTTTGTCGATCAGTGTGCGCAGATCAGCCTGGCTCAGTGAGACTTCTACTTCACTTTGCCAGTCTTCAATGTTTGGAAAATCGTTCGCAGGTAGCGTCGCCAATGAGAAACGACTGCGGCCAGAGCGAACTTGTACGCGATCGCCTTCTAATACGAAGGTAATGATCGCATCGTCAGGTAAACCGCGGCAGATGTCGAGAAACTTACGCGAAGGAACGGTAATGCTGCCCGCTTCAAAATCCCCTTCCAGAGTCACTTTGCTCACCAATTCCACTTCCAAATCGGTCGCGGTCATTGAAAGCACGTTCTCTTCTACTTTAAGTAGTAAGTTACCCAGAATAGGCAGGGTTGGTCGGCCACCTAAAGCACCCGAGACCTGTTGTAGCGGTTTGATTAAATGACTACGTTCAATAGTAAATTTCATGCTTGGCTCTTTACGCTGTCAGCTCAATAAATGATTTGCTTAGAATACCGTTATTCTAACCGATTAAGAGGACAGGGTGCGAATCAAGTTAGAGTAATCTTCTTTAATATCGTGGCTCTCTTCACGCAGCTGCTCAATCTTGCGACATGCATGCAGTACCGTGGTGTGGTCGCGACCACCAAACGCATCGCCAATTTCTGGCAAGCTGTGGTTAGTCAGTTCTTTCGCCAATGCCATCGCCAGCTGACGAGGACGAGCGACTGAACGAGAACGACGCTTAGACAGTAGATCCGCCACTTTAATTTTGTAGTATTCCGCAACGGTCTTTTGAATATTATCGATAGTCACCAGTTTTTCTTGCAGAGCCAGTAGATCGCGCAGTGCTTCACGTACAAAATCAATCGTAATTGGTCGACCAGTAAAGTTCGCATTGGCGATAACTCGGTTTAGTGCACCTTCTAGTTCACGAACGTTTGAACGCAAGCGCTTAGCAATAAAGAATGCCACTTCGTCAGCCAGGTGAATTTGGTGATCTTCGGCCTTCTTCATCAAAATCGCTACGCGCGTTTCCAGCTCAGGTGGTTCGATCGCAACCGTCAGACCCCAACCGAAACGAGATTTCAGGCGATCTTCTACCCCACTGATCTCTTTTGGATAACGATCAGAAGTCAGGATGATCTGTTGGTTGCCTTCCAATAACGCGTTGAAGGTATGAAAGAATTCTTCCTGCGAGCGCTCTTTATTGGCAAAGAACTGGATATCATCGATAAGAAGTGCGTCAACACTGCGGTAGTAACGTTTGAACTCTTCAATCGCGTTATTTTGCAGCGCTTTTACCATATCTTGTACGAAACGCTCAGAGTGCATGTACACCACTTTCGCGTTCGGGTTGTTATCCACAATCGCATTACCCACCGCGTGGAGCAAGTGAGTTTTACCCAGACCAGTCCCACCATAAAGGAACAATGGGTTGTACGCTGCGCCCGGGTTATCCGATACCTGACGTGCCGCAGCCAAACCTAACTGGTTCGATTTACCTTCGACAAAGTTGTTGAACTTATGTTTTGGGTTCACGTTAGAGCGGTGATTGATGTCTGCGATCGCTTGTGCGTCATCATCCCACGTTTTATGAACCGGTTTACGAGCCTGTAATTGTGCTGGCGCTGAAGATTCAGCGGCAACATCCGCAGGCGTGCGCGTCGGCGCAGGTTTAGGTGCTGAAACAGGACGACTACCCACTTCAAAACGTAAGTTAGGGATGTCGTTACCGCAATATTGCTGCAGTAAGCGTGTAATACTGTTCAGATACTTATCACGCACCCAATCCAACACAAAACGGTTTGGTGCGAATAGAGTGAGCGTATTGTCATTGAGCTCCGCTTGTAGCGGACGAACCCACATACTGAATTCTGTTGCTGGTAGCTCTTCTTGAAGCTGCTGCAAGCATTGCAGCCAAAGCGAAGATGACACGGCGCCCCCACTGAGTAGTTGAATTATCGGAAAAGACTGGCAATTTTACCTGTTGATAACCAAGATCGCCAGCAATTGATCGACGATCCAGTGAATAAGATCGAAGTTATTCACAATTATTTCGTCAAACATAGTGAGATCAACACACCTTGCCCCAAATTTGCCCACATAACGATCCACAATTGGGCAAAAATGGCCAGATCATGTGATTGGTGATAACTCTGTGTATTGTTTTATTTCCGGCAGGGATTTTTTGATCTCCAGTCATCGATGAGATCGTTTTTGTTAGTAGTTTGTAAAAATGTAATTATGATAGATTAGACAAATAACTTATTACACTACGGTCTAGATTATTGCACTTGGTTATTATTTAATTGAGTTATTTAACAGTAGTATATCTGACCATAAAATTGTGGAGATTTATGATGAAAAACTGGATTAAGGTTGCTGTGGCGGCTATTGCACTATCTGCGGCGACTGTTCAAGCAGCAACAGAAGTAAAAGTTGGCATGTCAGGCCGCTACTTCCCATTCACTTTTGTAAAGCAAGATAAGCTACAAGGCTTTGAAGTGGATATGTGGGATGAGATTGGTAAGCGCAATGATTACAAGATCGAATACGTCACTGCGAACTTTTCTGGTTTGTTTGGTCTGTTAGAAACGGGGCGAATCGATACGATCTCAAACCAGATCACCATGACAGAAGAACGTAAGGCAAAATACCTGTTTGCTGACCCATACGTGGTTGACGGTGCACAAATCACAGTACGTAAAGGCAACGACAGCATCAAAGGCATCGATGATCTGGCTGGCAAAACCGTAGCAGTAAACCTAGGTTCGAACTTTGAGCAGCTTCTTCGTAAGTACGATAAAGACGGCAAAATCAACATCAAGACATACGATACCGGTATCGAGCACGATGTTGCTTTAGGTCGTTCTGACGCTTTTGTTATGGATCGTCTGTCAGCACTAGAGCTGATCAAGAAAACCGGTCTTCCACTAGAATTAGCTGGCGAACCATTTGAAACCATTCAAAACGCCTGGCCGTTCGTAAACAACGAAAAAGGTCAAAAGCTACAAGCTGAAGTTAACAAAGCACTTGCAGAAATGCGTGCAGACGGTACGGTTGAGAAGATTTCCGTGAAGTGGTTTGGTGCCGACATTACCAAATAAAACACTTTGAAATATAAGGTGCGGAGAGATACCCTCCTCACCTCTATAAATTTACGTGAAGGTGGAACATAGTTTTCCACCTTTTCTTTTCTCTAGCGTTCAGGTATGCCGAATGGGATTTGATTTTAATTACATGTTGGAACTGTTGCCGATATTGCTCAAATATCTTGGCACAACCATGGAAATGGCAACATGGGGATTGGTGTTCTCACTGATTCTTTCCATCATTTTAGCCAATATCCGCGTTTTTAAGGTTCCAGTACTCGATCAATTGAGCCAGCTGTACATCAGCTTTTTCCGAGGAACCCCACTTTTAGTTCAGCTGTTCCTGCTTTATTACGGCTTACCGCAAATCTTTCCATTTATGGTTGGCCTCGACGCTTTCTCTGCGGCCGTGATCGGTTTAACTCTCCACTTTGCCGCCTACATGGCAGAGAGTATTCGAGCGGCAATCATAGGTATTGATCGCAGCCAGATGGAAGCGAGCTTATCGGTGGGCATGACGACCACTCAGGCGATGCGTCGAGTTATCTTGCCGCAAGCGACTCGTGTTGCGCTGCCATCTCTGATGAACTACTTCATCGATATGATTAAATCGACTTCCCTCGCCTTTACTCTGGGCGTGGCAGAAATCATGGCGAAAGCGCAGATGGAAGCATCATCCAGCTTCCGATTCTTTGAAGCTTTCCTTGCCGTCGCTCTGATTTACTGGGGCGTGGTCGTGATTCTGACCCGCGTTCAAATTTGGGCTGAAGCGAAACTGAATAAGGCGTACGTTCGATGATTAAATTAGAGAATATTCATAAGCGCTTTGGTGATACTGAAGTACTCAAGGGCATCGATATCGACATAAAACAAGGTGAAATCATCGTTATCATTGGCTCCAGTGGTACCGGTAAATCCACCTTATTACGCACAGTTAACTTTTTAGAACAAGCTGACGAAGGGCGCATCACAATTGATGATGTGTCGGTTGATGTAAATAAACACACTAAAGCAGAAGTACTGGCTTTACGCCGTCGCACTGGATTTGTGTTCCAGAACTACGCGCTGTTTGCTCATATGACCGCTCGTCAGAATATTGCCGAAGGTTTGATTACCGTGCGTGGCTGGAAGAAACAGGAAGCGCTGACTCGTGCTCAGCAGATTCTGGATGATATTGGCCTTGGCGACAAAGGCGACAGCTATCCGGCTGCGCTATCTGGTGGCCAGCAGCAGCGTGTCGGCATTGGCCGAGCTATGGCTCTGCAACCTGAGCTTCTGCTCTTTGATGAACCCACTTCCGCTCTGGATCCAGAATGGGTTGGCGAAGTGTTGTCATTAATGAAGAAGTTAGCTAACCAGCATCAAACCATGCTGGTGGTGACACATGAAATGCAATTTGCCAAAGAAGTCGCCGATCGGGTGATCTTCATGGCGGAAGGCAATATTGTTGAACAAGGTTCTCCACAGGATATATTCGATAATCCACAAGATCCTCGTTTGAAAAAATTCCTTAACCAAGTGGGAATAGAGTAACGATCAAGGTATAGGATCGATTGATCCTTGAGATTTTACTCACACTACGTATAATCGCCCGGCCGGAATTTCATACGCATTGAGTCATTGACACATTATGTGAGTGTGATTACAATTCCGCCTCTTTGTTGAGAGGCGTCGGTTGCCTTCTCTATGTAAAGAGCTTCTTTATATAAGAAAGCATGTGCCCACGCCGGGTTTAACAAGAACCTAAAACTACTGATCAGTAAAGGTAATTATCATGAAACGCACTTTTCAACCTACAGTTCTAAAGCGCAAGCGTACTCACGGCTTCCGTGCTCGCATGGCAACTAAGAACGGTCGTAAAGTTATCAACGCACGTCGTGCAAAAGGCCGTGCGCGCCTATCAAAATAATCGCTAGTTTATTTTGAACACGTACGCGTTTAATCGGGAGTTACGTTTGTTAACTCCCGAGCATTATCAAAACGTCTTCCAGCAGGCTCATCGTGCTGGCTCGCCTCATTTCACCATCATTGCTCGCAATAACACTCTTTCTCATCCACGATTAGGTCTAGCCGTTCCGAAAAAGCAGATTAAAACTGCCGTCGGTCGTAACCGATTTAAGCGCCTGGCTCGTGAAAGCTTCCGTAATAAGCAACATCAACTTCCAAACAAAGATTTTGTTGTGATCGCGAAGAAAAGCGCGCAAGATTTAAGCAATGAGGAATTATTTAAATTGTTTGATAAGCTATGGCAACGCCTGTCTCGCCCTTCACGTGGATAGCCATTGGGCTCGTTTATCTGTATCGCTGGTTTATCAGCCCTTTGATTGGTCCTCGTTGCCGGTTCACACCAACTTGTTCCACTTACGCGCTAGAAGCTTTGAGAGCTCACGGTTTTGTAAAAGGATGTTGGTTATCAGGCAAACGTCTATTAAAATGCCACCCTTTGAATGAAGGGGGGTATGACCCCGTTCCACCAGTCCAAAAACAAGACAGAGATAACTAACGATGGATTCTCAACGTAATATCCTGCTCATCGGTTTGGCCCTGGTTTCTTTTTTGCTGTTTCAACAATGGCAAGTAGCGAAGAATCCAGAACCTCAAGCAGTTGAACAGGCTCAATCAAACAGCAGTCTACCTGCACCATCTTTTGCTGATGATCTAGACCCAGCTCCGGGACACCAGCAAGCTTCTGCAAAAACTATCACAGTAACGACTGATGTTTTAACTCTGTCGATCGACACCGTTGGTGGCGATGTGGTACATGCCGACCTAAATCAATATTCTGCTGAACTTGATTCTGCTGACCCGTTTGTTCTGCTAAAAGACACTCAAGGTCACCAGTTCATCGCGCAAAGCGGCCTTGTGGGTCCACAGGGTATCGATCTTAGCAGCACTAACCGCCCTCACTACAATGTAAGTGCAGACAGCTTTACGCTTGCTGATGGTCAAGACGAACTACGCGTTCCAATGACTTTCACAGCAAACGGCCTTGAGTACACGAAGACTTACATCTTTAAGCGCGGCAGCTACGCACTTAACGTTGAGTACGATGTAGTTAACAACTCAGGTAACAACGCAACATTTGGTATGTACGCTCACCTGCGTCAAAACCTAATGGACGATGGCGGCAGCATCACGATGCCAACATACCGCGGCGGTGCTTTCTCTACAGAAGACACGCGTTACAAAAAATACAGCTTTGATGATATGCAGGATCGTAACCTGTCTATCAACCTAGCAGATGGCCAAGGTTGGGCAGCAATGATCCAACACTACTTCGCTGCTGCTTGGATTCCACGTAACGAACCTGGCACAAACCTTTACACTCGTGTAATCGGTAATATGGGCGATATCGGCGTACGTATGCCGAACAAGACGATTGCAAATGGTGACCAAGCGAAGTTTGAAGCAACGCTATGGGTAGGTCCAAAACTTCAGGACCAAATGGAAGCCGTTGCGCCTAACCTAGACCTTGTTGTGGATTACGGCTGGCTATGGTTCATCGCGAAGCCACTACACTGGCTGCTGTCTATGATTCACGGCTTCGTGTCTAACTGGGGTGTGGCAATCATCCTGTTGACCTTCGTGGTTCGTGGTGCAATGTACCCACTAACAAAAGCTCAATACACGTCTATGGCGAAAATGCGCATGCTACAGCCTAAGCTGCAAGCAATGCGTGAACGTATCGGTGATGACCGCCAGCGTATGAGCCAAGAGATGATGGAACTGTACAAGAAAGAGAAAGTTAACCCACTTGGTGGCTGTCTACCTCTTATCCTGCAGATGCCAATCTTCATCTCGCTATACTGGGCACTAATGGAATCGGTTGAGCTACGTCACTCTCCATTCTTCGGTTGGATTCATGACCTTTCAGCGCAGGACCCATACTACATCCTGCCACTACTGATGGGTGCTTCAATGTTCATGATCCAGAAGATGAGCCCAACAACAGTAACGGATCCTATGCAGCAGAAGATCATGACCTTCATGCCGGTTATGTTTACCTTCTTCTTCCTGTTCTTCCCATCAGGTCTGGTTCTTTACTGGTTGGTTTCGAACATCGTTACGCTTATCCAGCAAACTCTGATCTATAAAGGATTAGAGAAAAAAGGCTTACACACTAAGTAATCCTTTAGGAAATGATTGAGAAAGGCGGCCAAAAGGTCGCCTTTTTGTTTTTGGCTGATTACAATTCAGCTAATTAATTGGTTCTGGCTCCCTAGGGAGATAAACCCTACAGCCCAGCTCAAAAGGCAAGATTATGACTACAGATACGATTGTCGCTCAAGCGACCGCACCTGGTCGTGGCGGTGTCGGCATTATTCGTGTTTCCGGCCCCAAGGCCAATTTGGTGGCAGAGGAAGTGACGGGTAAAACACTCAAACCTCGCTACGCAGAATATCTGCCATTTCAGGCAGAGAACGGGACAGTGCTTGACCAGGGCATCGCTCTGTACTTCCCTAACCCACATTCGTTTACTGGCGAAGATGTACTTGAACTGCAAGGCCATGGTGGCCCGGTCGTCATGGACATGCTGATTAAACGTATTCTGGGCATTGAAGGCGTGCGAGCTGCGCGTCCGGGGGAATTCTCTGAACGCGCATTCCTCAACGATAAAATGGACCTGACGCAAGCAGAGGCGATTGCTGACCTGATTGATGCCAGTTCTGAAGAAGCGGCGAAATCAGCCCTGCAATCACTGCAAGGCCAGTTCTCTCAACGCATTCAAACGCTGGTGGAATCACTGATTCACCTGCGCATCTATGTAGAAGCCGCCATTGATTTCCCAGAAGAAGAAATTGATTTTCTTGCCGACGGCAAAGTGGCTGGAGATCTGCAAACTATCATCGATAACCTTGATGCCGTGCGCCGTGAAGCCAATCAAGGCGCAATTATGCGCGAAGGTATGAAGGTGGTTATCGCGGGTCGCCCTAACGCAGGTAAATCCAGTCTTCTGAACGCACTCTCTGGTAAAGAATCAGCCATCGTGACTGATATCGCAGGTACCACTCGTGACGTACTGAGAGAACACATCCACATTGATGGTATGCCACTGCACATCATCGATACTGCTGGCTTGCGTGACGCCTCCGATGAAGTCGAGAAAATCGGTATTGAGCGCGCTTGGGATGAGATAGCACAAGCAGACCGAGTTCTGTTTATGGTCGACGGCACCACAACTGATGCGACCGATCCAAAGGACATCTGGCCCGACTTTGTCGATCGCCTGCCAGACAGTATTGGTATGACGGTGATCCGCAACAAAGCCGATCAAACCGGTGAAGAAATGGGGATCTGTCATGTGAATAACCCCACTTTGATCCGCCTGTCGGCAAAAACAGGGACTGGTGTTGACGCCTTACGTGCACATTTGAAAGAGTGCATGGGCTTCTCGGGTAATACCGAGGGTGGCTTTATGGCTCGTCGCCGTCATCTGGATGCATTAGAACGTGCTGCACAGCACCTTCAAATCGGTCAGGAGCAGCTTGAAGGCTATATGGCGGGTGAGATACTCGCAGAAGAGCTGCGCATCACTCAGCAACATCTGAACGAGATTACCGGGGAGTTCAGCTCAGACGATCTGCTCGGCCGTATTTTCTCTTCATTCTGTATCGGCAAATAATATAACGCGCGGTGTTAAGCTTAGGTTTATCACCGCGTTTCTTTTTGTACCCTCGCTCATCTGTACGAGCGCAAGTATGGCTTATAAGGAAGATAAATGATCCACATAATTACAGGCAGTACCCTGGGTGGCGCTGAATACGTGGGGGATCACCTGAGTGATCTACTTATCGAGAACGGATTTGAAACCACGATCCACAACCAACCGGAATTGGCGTCAATTGACAATCACGGCACCTGGCTGGTGATCACCTCTACTCACGGTGCAGGTGAATACCCAGATAACATTCAGCCGTTTATTGCCGCACTACAGAATACACCGCCAAAGATGACGGATGTTAGGTTTGCTGTGATTGCAATTGGTGACTCAAGCTATGATACGTTCTGTGCCGCTGGACAGCATGCGTATGATTTACTGGAAGACATCGGTGCAACCCCAATCACAGACTGCTTAAAGATTGATGTCCTTAGCCATGAAGTGCCAGAAGACGCCGCAGAAGAATGGCTAAAAGAGAACATCGAACAATTTTAACTGCCATTTTATCCTACTTACAGAGTCGCATTGCGGCTCTGTCCTACCCGATGTGAATAACTTTTTCTCTAAACAGCCAATCAACCGATTAAAAAACGAGCAATCAGACTGTGGATAAGTAAGCTAATATCCAGTTACTTTCCTTTAGTTATCCAAAGAACAACTTTGATCGTTTTACCCACCTGTGTATAACCACCCATTTTGATCCCAGCTAATCCTCGATCAGATCCAAGCAAGATCACAAGATATGATCCAAAGAAGATCCATGATCTTGTTGATCATTTTTCGGTTATCCACAGAAACGGTCGATCCTAATAATAGATCTAATAAAAGATCATATATATAGATCTTATATATATATTACTTGGAGCTTAAAATGGATAAAGCGAGAAAACGATTTTCTCTGTGGCATAAAGCAGGTAAAATGCTGCTCCTTTATCTGTCCAATAAATCCTTTGAATACCTGAGGTCGGTTCATGCTTTATCACGAAAATTTTGACGTCATTGTTGTTGGTGGCGGACATGCTGGAACGGAAGCCGCACTCGCATCTGCACGTACAGGACAAAAAACGCTTCTCCTTACCCATAACATCGATACATTAGGCCAAATGTCTTGTAATCCGGCGATTGGTGGTATTGGTAAAGGTCATTTAGTTAAAGAAGTGGATGCAATGGGCGGTTTGATGGCGCAAGCTATTGACCATGCAGGTATTCAATTTAGAACGCTTAATGCCTCTAAAGGCCCGGCAGTACGAGCAACTCGTGCTCAAGCTGATCGTGCCCTTTACAAAGCCTACGTTCGCAGTGCATTAGAAAATGCACCAAACCTAACGCTATTCCAACAATCGGTAGATGATCTGATTGTTGAACAGGATCATGTGGTTGGCGTCGTGACTCAAATGGGTCTTAAATTCCACGCCAAATCGGTTGTATTGACGGTTGGTACCTTCCTGGGTGGTAAGATCCATATCGGTATGGAAAGTTCTTCTGGTGGCCGTGCAGGTGATCCACCATCGATCGCACTTGCTGATCGTCTACGTGAACTACCATTCCGCGTGGATCGTCTCAAAACAGGGACACCACCACGTATTGATGCTCGTACCGTTGATTTCTCTGTACTCGAAGAGCAACACGGAGATAACCCAACACCAGTATTCTCATTTCTGGGTAATCGTGAGCAACATCCACGTCAAATTCCGTGTTTCATCACTCACACCAACGAAAGTACACACGATGTGATCCGCGCTAACCTTGATCGCAGTCCGATGTACGCTGGCGTTATCGAAGGTATTGGTCCTCGTTACTGTCCATCGATTGAAGACAAAGTGATGCGTTTTGCTGACAAAAACAGTCACCAGATTTTTATCGAGCCAGAAGGCCTGACAACCAACGAGCTGTACCCGAATGGTATTTCGACCAGCTTGCCGTTTGATGTTCAGGTACAAATTGTTCGTTCAATGAAAGGTTTTGAGAACGCACACATTGTGCGTCCGGGTTACGCGATTGAGTACGATTTCTTTGATCCTCGTGATTTGAAGCAGACGTACGAAACGAAATTTATCCATGGTTTGTTCTTTGCAGGCCAAATTAACGGTACAACCGGGTACGAAGAAGCGGCCGCTCAAGGCTTGATGGCGGGTTTGAACGCCAGTTTGTACAGCCAGGGCAAAGAAGGCTGGAACCCACGTCGTGATCAGGCTTACATGGGCGTATTGATTGATGACCTATCCACCATGGGCACCAAAGAACCGTACCGCATGTTTACGTCTCGCGCGGAATACCGTCTGTTGCTACGTGAAGACAATGCTGATTTACGTTTAACGGAAAAAGCGCGTGAGCTTGGTTTGGTTGATGATGTGCGTTGGGCACGATTCAATGAAAAAATCGAAAACATGGAAACGGAACGTCAACGCCTTAAGTCAACCTGGATGAATCCAAACTCAGCGGGCATTGATGAGCTCAACAAACTGCTAAAAACACCAATGGCGCGTGAAGCCAGTGGTGAGGATCTGCTGCGTCGTCCAGAGATCTCATACTCTCAGTTGACTCAATTAGACGCATTTGCACCAGCTTTGGACGATCAACAGGCTGCTGAGCAAGTTGAAATCCAGGTGAAATACGATGGCTACATCAAGCGTCAGCAAGATGAGATCGAGAAGTCACTCCGCCACGAACACACCAAGTTACCGGTTGAGCTGGATTACAAACAAGTAAAAGGTCTATCGAACGAGGTAGTGGCAAAATTAAGTGAAGCGAAGCCTGAAAGCATCGGTATCGCATCTCGTATTTCAGGAATTACACCAGCTGCTATTTCTATTCTACTGGTTCACCTGAAGAAGCATGGCTTACTGAAAAAAGGTGAGGACGAGTAATGAGTGTACTTCGAACTAAACTGGATGCATTGATTGCTCAAACCGACCTTGAAGTTTCAGAGAAGCAACGTGATCAGCTGGTCGGTTATGTTGAACTGCTCGACAAATGGAACAAAGCGTACAATTTGACGTCAGTACGTGACCCACTTGAGATGTTAGTGAAACATATTCTTGATAGCATAGTGGTTAGCGCTCACTTACCAGGTAAGCGCTTTATCGACGTTGGCACTGGCCCTGGATTACCGGGTATCCCATTAGCGATCATGAATCCGGACAAAGAATTCTACCTGCTCGATAGCTTGGGTAAACGCATTCGTTTTCTAAAACAGGTCGTGCACACACTAGGTCTGAAGAACGTCACTCCGGTCCAAAGCCGCGTAGAAGAGTTCCAGCCTGAAGAAAAATTCGATGGTGTGTTGAGTCGTGCTTTTGCTTCAATGACGGATATGGTGGAATGGTGTCACCATCTGCCGAAACAGGAAAATGGATTGTTTCTTGCATTGAAAGGTCAGCACCCTAAAGATGAAATAGATCTGCTTCCTGAGTGGTGTTATGTGACCGATGTCGTATCTTTGACTGTTCCTGAGTTGGAAGGGGATCGTCATCTAGTAATCTTATCGCGCAAGGAAAATTAGCGAGGTAGTCGTGTGGGTAAAATTGTAGCAATCGCCAACCAGAAAGGTGGGGTCGGCAAAACAACAACGTGCATTAACTTAGCGGCTTCGATGGCGGCAACAAAGCGCAAAGTTTTGGTTATCGATCTTGACCCTCAAGGTAATGCTACGATGGCCAGTGGTGTTGATAAGTACATGGTGGATGCCACTGCATACGATCTTTTAGTGGAAGACACGCCATTTGAACAAGTGGTGTGCTCTGAAACAACCGGAAAGTATGATCTTATCGCAGCAAACGGTGATGTTACCGCAGCAGAAATCAAACTGATGGAAGTCTTCGCGCGCGAAGTTCGCCTGAAAAATGCGTTATCGTCAGTTCGTGATAACTATGATTTCATCTTTATCGATTGTCCCCCTTCTCTAAACCTTCTTACAATCAACGCTATGGCTGCAGCTGATTCAGTGTTGGTGCCAATGCAATGTGAATACTTTGCGTTAGAAGGTTTAACTGCTCTTATGGATACAATTAGCAAATTAGCGGCGGTAGTGAATGAAAACCTGAAAATTGAAGGTTTGTTACGCACTATGTACGATCCGCGCAACCGCTTATCGAATGAAGTATCCGATCAACTTAAAAAGCACTTTGGTACAAAAGTTTACCGCACAGTGATTCCACGTAATGTTCGTCTGGCCGAAGCGCCTAGCCATGGTAAACCTGCCATGTATTACGATAAGTACTCTGCGGGTGCCAAAGCGTATCTTGCCTTAGCGGGTGAGATGCTTCGCCGCGAAGAAATCCCAGTTTAACTCTAACCTAAGGAATTCAATCCCATGTCTAAGCGTGGTCTAGGAAAAGGACTGGATGCGTTGTTGTCGACCAGTTCATTTGCTCGTGAGAAACAGCATATTGCATCGCAAAGCCAAGCCTTATCAGCAGACGGTGAGTTAATTGAACTCGCGATTGGTCAATTGCAGCCGGGTGTCTACCAACCGCGTAAAGATATGGCACCAGAAGCGCTGGAAGAATTGGCGGCTTCAATTCAATCACAAGGCATCATTCAGCCGATTGTGGTCCGTCAGGTGAATAGTGGCCAATACGAGATCATTGCCGGTGAACGACGTTGGCGCGCTGCTAAGCAAGCAGGATTGAAGCGTGTTCCATGCTTAGTGAAAAAGGTAGAAGACCGCGCTGCGATTGCAATGGCGTTGATTGAGAACATTCAACGTGAAGACCTCAATGTCATCGAAGAGGCACAGGCTCTGGAGCGTTTGCAAGATGAGTTTACCCTGACTCACCAGCAGGTTGCTGACGTGATTGGTAAATCAAGAACGACGGTCAGTAACTTACTGCGTTTGAATCAGCTTGAGCTTGAAGTAAAGCGCTTAGTCGCTGATAAAAAACTAGAAATGGGCCATGCCCGTGCACTTTTAGCTCTTGAAGGTGAGCAGCAAATCGAAGTCGCTTTGCAGGTTGCAAACAAACAAATGACCGTTCGTCAAACCGAACAGTTAGTAAAAAAGTGTTTAGCGCCACAAAATGAGCAAAAAGGGCAACAAGAAGATACCGAAGCTATGCAAATGTCGCATAAATTAAGCCAGATGCTTGACGCTAAAGTTTCTTTGGTTCGTTCTGCAAGCGGAAAAGCGAAACTGACGATAAGTATTGATGAACCTCACAAATTAGAGCAACTTATTGCCAAGCTTGAGGCCTAAGTGAGATAATTGATTTAGGTCAATTAACTGAATAATTCGAATTTTGTGCGAAAGTTGTCGTTTTGTAAACAAAACTGTAAGTTTTTGATGCAATTTAATTGCATTCGGTTGGACTGAACGTATAATTTTCGCCAATTTCCCTGCACAGAGAGTTTAGTGCGAAGTGGATATTACTAGAGGTACGAATACATGGTAGCTGCGTTAGCTAGACCAGGACGAGAGCTTGCAAGGCAATTGTTAATGATCGAGTCTGGCGCGGTTATTTTTGTGGCTGCAGGAATGGCGTTAGCCGTAAATCCTGATTGGGGACTTTCAGCGTTAATTGGTGGGGGCATTTTTGTCATTGCCAATGCAGTTTTCGCATTATGTGCTTTCATGTTTAGTGGAGCTCGCGCTGCCAAGCGCATCGCTGCCTCCTTCTATACAGGTGAAGTACTGAAAATTCTCATCACGGTTGCACTGTTCTATGTCGCCTACATGTATATGCAGGTGGAACTTGTTCCCCTCAAACTAACCTATTTGCTGGTACTAGGTATTAATATCTTTGCACCAGTGCTATTCATTAACAACAAAAAATAGGATGAGTTATGGCTGCGCCAGGTGAAGCGCTAACATCGTCCGGATACATTGCCCACCACCTTTCTAACCTATCGTTATACAAGTTAGGCTTAGTTGCGGAGGAGACAAGTTTCTGGAACGTACATATCGATAGCCTGTTTTTTTCTTGGTTTACTGGTTTAATTTTCCTCGGAATTTTTTACAAAGTAGCGAAGAGAACAACAGCGGGTGTACCGGGTAAGCTTCAGTGTGCTGTAGAAATGATCGTAGAATTTGTCGCTGATAACGTCAAAGATACGTTCCATGGACGCAACCCACTGATCGCGCCTTTAGCACTGACTATCTTTTGTTGGGTATTTTTGATGAACGTGATGGACTTAGTCCCGATCGACTTCTTACCATACCCAGCAGAACATTGGCTTGGTATTCCTTACCTTAAGGTCGTACCGTCTGCTGATGTGAATATCACCATGGCTATGGCTCTAGGCGTTTTTGCATTGATGATTTTCTACAGCATCAAAGTGAAAGGTCTAGGTGGATTCGCAAAAGAACTTGCACTACATCCATTCAATCACCCACTGATGATTCCGTTTAACCTACTGATTGAAGTGGTATCGCTACTTGCGAAACCTCTATCACTTGGTATGCGTCTATTCGGTAACATGTTCGCGGGTGAGGTTGTATTCATTCTTTGTGCGGCAATGCTACCATGGTACTTACAATGGATGGGTTCACTACCGTGGGCAATCTTCCATATCTTGGTTATTACGATTCAAGCCTTCGTATTCATGATGTTGACAATTGTTTACCTGTCAATGGCACACGAAGATCCTGATCATTAATTTTTTTAGCTTTTTTATTTGGGCACTAAGCCAACAACTATAAATTGGAGATAGTAATGGAAACTTTACTGAGCTTTTCTGCAATCGCCGTAGGTATTATCGTCGGTCTTGCTTCTCTTGGTACAGCGATTGGTTTCGCACTGCTAGGTGGTAAATTCCTAGAAGGTGCAGCACGTCAACCAGAAATGGCTCCTATGCTACAAGTTAAGATGTTCATCATCGCAGGTCTACTTGATGCGGTTCCAATGATCGGTATCGTAATCGCGCTACTATTCACTTTCGCAAACCCATTCGTTGGTCAACTAGGTTAATCACCTTTAACTCGGGACGAGCTTCGGCTTGTCACTGATTAACACTAAGTCCAAATAGAGGGGTAGCTGTTGTGAACATAAACGCAACTCTGCTAGGTCAAGCAATCTCGTTCGCACTATTTGTGTGGTTCTGCATGAAGTATGTATGGCCACCATTGATGCAAGCGATCGAAGAACGTCAAAAGAAAATCGCTGACGGTCTTCAAGCAGCTGAACGTGCTGCTAAAGACTTGGATCTAGCACAAGCCAACGCTTCTGATCAGTTGAAAGAAGCGAAGCGCACAGCAACTGAGATCATCGAGCAAGCGAATAAGCGTAAGTCTCAAATTCTAGAAGAAGCTCGCGAGGAAGCTCAGGCAGAACGCCAGAAAATCCTAACGCAAGCAGAAGCTGAACTTGAAGCTGAGCGTAATCGTGCACGCGATGAGCTGCGCAAACAAGTTGCTACTCTGGCTGTAGCTGGTGCTGAGAAAATCCTTGAGCGTACTATCGATAAAGATGCGCAAAAAGATATTCTCGACAACATTACTGCAAAACTTTAAGTCTGGGGGCGCATATGTCTGATTTGACTACAATCGCACGCCCCTATGCTAAAGCAGCCTTCGACTTTGCGGTAGAAAAAGACCAACTAGACCAATGGGGTCAAATGCTGTCTTTTGCTGCTGAAGTTGCTAAAAACGAACAAATGAGTGAACTGCTAACCAGTTCATTCTCTGCTGAAAAAATGGCAGAAATATTTGTTGCAGTTTGCGGTGACCAAGTTGATGCAAACGGTCAAAACCTTTTAAAGGTGATGGCTGAGAATGGTCGTTTAACGGCCCTTCCCGATGTTTGTGAGCAATTCTTCATTCTGAAGAAAGAGCATGAGAAAGAAATTGATGTTGAAGTAATTTCAGCGTCAGAACTTTCTGATGAACAGCTTGCAAATATCGGCAGCAAACTTGAAGCGCGTCTTGAACGTAAAGTGAAGCTGAATTGCAGTGTAGATGAGACCCTACTTGGTGGGGTTATTATTCGAGCCGGAGACCTAGTCATCGATGACTCAGCGCGTGGTCGTTTGAACCGCCTGAGCGATGCATTGCAGTCTTAATGGGGATTGGAGCATGCAACTTAATTCCACGGAAATTAGCGATCTGATCAAACAACGTATCGAATCTTTCGAAGTTGTTAGTGAAGCTCGTAACGAGGGTACTATCGTATCGGTAAGCGATGGTATCATCCGCATCCACGGCCTAGCGGACGTGATGCAAGGTGAAATGATTGAATTACCGGGTGGCCGTTTTGCACTGGCACTTAACCTTGAGCGTGACTCGGTTGGTGCAGTTGTAATGGGCCCATATGCTGACCTTAGGGAAGGCATGAAAGTTACAGGTACTGGCCGCATTCTTGAAGTGCCAGTTGGTCCAGAACTACTAGGCCGCGTAGTAAACACGCTGGGTGAGCCTATCGATGGTAAAGGTCCAATCGAAGCGAAAATGACTTCGCCTGTAGAAGTGATCGCACCAGGTGTAATCGACCGTAAATCGGTAGACCAACCTGTGCAAACTGGTTATAAGTCAGTTGACTCAATGATCCCAATCGGTCGTGGTCAGCGTGAGCTTATCATCGGTGACCGTCAGATTGGTAAAACAGCACTGGCGATCGATGCGATTATCAACCAGAAAGACTCTGGTATTTTCTCAATCTACGTAGCAATCGGTCAGAAAGCATCGACTATTGCTAACGTGGTTCGCAAACTAGAAGAGCACGGCGCACTACAAAACACTATCGTTGTAGTTGCATCCGCTTCTGAATCTGCAGCGCTACAATACCTAGCGCCATACGCAGGTTGTGCGATGGGTGAATACTTCCGCGATCGCGGCGAAGACGCACTGATTGTTTACGATGATCTATCTAAGCAAGCAGTGGCTTACCGTCAGATCTCTCTACTACTTAAACGTCCACCAGGCCGTGAGGCATTCCCAGGTGACGTATTCTACTTACACTCTCGTCTACTAGAGCGTGCAGCTCGTGTAAGCGAAGAGTACGTAGAGCGTTTCACTAACGGTGAAGTGAAAGGTAAGACTGGTTCTTTGACTGCTCTTCCTATCATCGAAACTCAAGCAGGTGACGTTTCAGCATTCGTACCGACTAACGTAATCTCAATTACCGATGGTCAGATCTTCCTACAAACTGAGCTATTCAACGCAGGCGTACGTCCAGCTGTTGACCCAGGTATCTCAGTATCTCGTGTAGGTGGTTCAGCTCAGACGAAAATCATCAAGAAACTATCAGGTGGTATCCGTACAGCACTAGCTGCATACCGCGAACTAGCAGCATTTGCTCAGTTCTCTTCTGACCTTGATGAAGCAACGAAGAAACAGCTAGACCATGGTCAAAAAGTTACAGAACTAATGAAGCAGAAGCAGTACGCTCCAATGTCTGTATTTGACCAAGCGCTAACTATCTTCGCGGCAGAGCGCGGTTACCTTGATGATATAGAACTGAACAAAGTTCTAGATTTCGAGGCGGCTCTACTATCGTACGCTCGCGGTCAATACGCTGAACTAGCAGCTGAGATCGACAAGTCTGGTGCTTACAACGATGAAATCGAAGCTCAGTTGAAGAAACTGACTGACGACTTCAAAGCAACCCAAACTTGGTAATTAGGTCGGTGGCAGTTTCTGCCACCAACTAACGGAGAGTAACGATGGCCGGCGCAAAAGAGATACGTAATAAAATCGGTAGTGTTAAAAGCACGCAGAAAATTACGAAAGCGATGGAAATGGTAGCAGCTTCAAAAATGCGTCGCTCTCAAGATGCAATGGAAGCTTCTCGTCCATACGCTGAAACAATGCGTAAAGTGATCGGTCATGTGGCAAACGCAAATCTAGAGTACCGTCATCCGTACCTAGAAGAGCGTGAAGCTAAACGTGTTGGTTACATCATCGTTTCGACAGACCGTGGTCTGTGTGGTGGTTTGAACATTAACGTGTTCAAGAAAGCCGTTACAGACATGCAAGCATGGAAAGAAAAAGGTGCGGAAATTGAGCTAGCGGTAATTGGCTCAAAAGCGACCGGTTTCTTTAAACATGGTGGCGCAAAAGTTGCGGCACAGGTTTCTGGCCTTGGTGATAATCCAAGCCTGGAAGACCTAATCGGTTCTGTTGGCGTAATGCTTAAGAAATACGATGAAGGTGAACTGGACCGTCTATACGTAGTGTTCAACAAGTTTGTGAACACTATGGTTCAGCAACCAACGATCGATCAATTGCTACCTTTGCCTAAATCGGACAGCAAAGAGATGCAGCGTGAGCACTCATGGGACTACATCTATGAGCCTGAGCCAAAACCTCTACTGGATACGCTACTAGTGCGTTACGTAGAGTCTCAGGTATACCAAGGTGTGGTAGAGAATCTTGCTTGTGAGCAAGCGGCTCGAATGATTGCGATGAAGGCTGCAACGGATAACGCAACCAACTTGATTGATGATTTGGAACTTGTGTACAACAAAGCCCGTCAGGCTGCGATCACACAAGAACTGTCGGAAATCGTTGGTGGTGCATCTGCGGTTTAAGCTTAGGTAAAACGAAATAGTTTAGAGGATTAACGATGGCTACAGGTAAGATCGTACAGATCATCGGTGCGGTAGTCGACGTAGAGTTCCCACAGAGCGATGTACCTAGTGTATATGACGCTCTAAACGTAACGGACTCAAAAGAGCGTCTAGTTCTTGAAGTTCAACAACAGCTAGGCGGTGGCGTAGTTCGTTGTATCGTAATGGGTAGCTCTGATGGTTTACGTCGTGGAGTAGAAGTGGTTAACACTGGCGCTCCAATTTCAGTACCAGTAGGTACTAAAACTCTAGGTCGTATCATGAACGTCCTAGGTGACGCGATTGATGAGTGTGGTGAAATCGGTGCGGAAGAGACTTACTCTATCCACCGTGCAGCACCAAGCTACGAAGAGCAATCAAACGAAACAGCACTTCTAGAAACGGGTGTTAAAGTAATCGACCTAATTTGTCCATTCGCTAAGGGTGGTAAAATCGGTCTATTCGGTGGTGCAGGTGTAGGTAAGACCGTTAACATGATGGAACTTATCAACAACATCGCACTACAACACTCAGGTCTATCAGTATTTGCTGGTGTTGGTGAGCGTACTCGTGAAGGTAACGATTTCTACTTTGAAATGCAGGAAGCGGGCGTTGTAAACGTTGAGAATCCTGAAGAATCTAAAGTAGCAATGGTTTACGGTCAGATGAACGAGCCACCGGGCAACCGTCTACGTGTTGCACTGACTGGTCTTACAATGGCAGAACGTTTCCGTGACGAAGGTCGTGACGTACTACTGTTCATTGATAACATCTACCGTTACACACTTGCAGGTACAGAGGTATCAGCACTTCTAGGTCGTATGCCTTCTGCGGTAGGTTACCAGCCAACTCTTGCAGAAGAGATGGGTGTACTTCAGGAGCGTATCACGTCAACTAAGCAAGGTTCTATCACGTCTGTACAGGCGGTATACGTACCTGCGGATGACTTGACTGACCCGTCTCCAGCAACAACGTTCGCGCACTTGGATGCAACGGTTGTACTTAACCGTAACATCGCAGCAATGGGTCTATACCCAGCGATCGACCCACTAGATTCAACGTCTCGTCAGCTAGACCCACTAGTAGTAGGTCAAGATCACTACGACATCGCTCGTGGCGTTCAGCAGACACTTCAGCGCTACAAAGAGCTGAAAGACATCATCGCGATTCTAGGTATGGACGAGCTATCTGAAGAAGATAAGCAAGTTGTATCTCGTGCACGTAAGATTGAGCGTTTCCTTACTCAGCCTTACCACGTAGCGGAAGTATTTACAGGTGACCCGGGCGTTTACGTACCTCTTAAAGAGACTCTACGTGGCTTTAAAGGTCTACTAGCTGGTGAATACGATGACATTCCAGAGCAGGCATTTATGTACTGCGGTAGCATCGATGATGCTATTGAGAATGCTAAGAAGCTATAAGGCTAACTAGGAGGCGATATGGCACCAATAACCTTTCACCTAGACGTAGTAAGCGCTGAGAAACGCATTTTCTCTGGTCGTGTAGAGACGTTTCAGGTGACCGGTAGCGAAGGTGAGCTTGGTATTTTCCATGGCCATACTCCGCTTCTGACCGCTATTCAGCCTGGTATGGTGCGTATTGTGAAACAGCACGGCCACGAAGAGTTCATTTATGTCTCTGGTGGTATGGTCGAAGTTCAGCCTGGTACTGCTACAGTACTGGCTGATACAGCGATTCGTGGTGAAGATCTAGACGCAGCGAAGGCAGAAGAAGCTAAGCGTCGTGCTGAGGAGAATATCCAGAATCAGCATGGCGATATGGACTTCGCACAAGCGGCCAGTGAACTGGCTAAAGCCATTGCTCAGCTACGAGTTATCGAGCTGACCAAAAAGCGTCGCTAAGCTCAATTAGCAACGTTGCATGAAAAAGGCGGCCAAATGGTCGCCTTTTTGATTATTTTTAGTTAGAAATTGACCTTTCACCATTAACTTATCCCTTCAAGCTGTCTAAAATATCCGCCGATTAAATAAATAACGTCAATAGGTTGTCCATGAAATTCAGTGCTGTAATTCTTGCTGCGGGTAAAGGAACCCGCATGTATTCGAACATGCCTAAAGTGCTTCACACTTTGGCAGGGAAGCCAATGGCAAAACATGTCATTGATACGTGTACCGGTCTTGGTGCTCAAAATATTCACCTAGTTTATGGTCATGGTGGTGACCAAATGAAACAGGTGCTAGCGGAAGAGCCTGTAAACTGGGTACTTCAGGCGGAGCAGCTAGGTACTGGTCATGCGGTGGATCAGGCGTCAGCACAGTTCGAAGATGACGAAAAAATTCTTATCTCGTATGGGGATGTACCACTGATTTCTGCGGAAACTATTGAGAGCTTACTTGATGCCCAGCCAACGGGGGGTATCGCGTTGCTGACGGTTGTTCTGGATAACCCGACTGGTTATGGACGTATCGTGCGTAAGAATGGTCCTGTCGTTGCTATCGTCGAGCAGAAAGACGCCACCGAAGAACAAAAACAGATCAAAGAAATCAACACAGGTGTGATGGTTGCGACTGGTGGTGATCTGAAACGCTGGTTGTCTGGCTTAAACAACAATAATGCGCAAGGCGAGTACTACCTGACTGACATCATTGCTGCTGCTCACGATGAAGGTCGTGCAGTGGAAGCTGTCCATCCTGTGAATGCAATTGAAGTTGAAGGTGTGAATGATCGTGCCCAGCTTGCTCGCCTAGAGCGCGCATTCCAATCGATGCAAGCGCAAAAACTGCTTGAGCAGGGTGTTATGCTACGTGATCCAGCTCGCTTTGACTTACGTGGTGAGCTTCAATGCGGCATGGACTGTGAAATTGATGTGAACGTTATTATCGAAGGCAGTGTATCGCTTGGTGATAACGTGGTTATCGGTGCTGGCTGTGTATTGAAAGATTGTGAGATTGATGACAACACGATCGTACGTCCATACAGCGTGATTGAAGGCGCGACCGTTGGTGAAGATTGTACTGTTGGTCCATTCACTCGTCTGCGTCCTGGAGCGGATATGCGTAACGACTCTCACGTCGGTAACTTTGTGGAAGTGAAGAATGCGCGTATTGGTGAAGGCTCTAAAGCGAACCACCTGACTTATCTGGGCGATGCAGAAATTGGCCAACGCACTAACATTGGCGCTGGCACGATTACGTGTAATTACGATGGTGCGAACAAGTTCAAAACCATCATCGGTGATGATGTTTTCGTTGGTTCGGATAGCCAGTTAGTGGCACCTGTGGCTATCGCTGATGGTGCGACTATTGGTGCAGGCACGACTCTGACTAAAGACGTAGCCGAAGGTGAGTTAGTGATTACTCGTGCTAAAGAGCGCAGAATCACAGGCTGGCAACGTCCGGTAAAGAAAAAGTAACACATCTCAGCGTAAAACAAATTTAAACCAAAGCCGCTCAATTTGAGCGGCTTTGTTGTTTTCCTTCCCGATTACACTGTTTGGACTAGTAGCTTGGAATTGCGATGCGTTTCTCCAGCCAGCGTACAGCCTGAGAGACCAATAGAATCAATAGTAAGTACTCCAGCACTAAGAAGGTGTATATCTCTAATGGTAAGTACTCATTGACCACCAGCTCGTTAGCCCGACGTGTAAGATCACTCAGTCCAATGACACTGACCAGTGAACTCATTTTGAGGATATAGACAAACTGATTGCCCAGCGGCGGTAATATTTGCCTGAACGCCTGAGGTAAAATAACCAAGCGCATCTTTTGCCAGTAATTTAAACCTATCGACTCTGCCGCTTCATGCTGACCGCGACTGATTGCCTGAATCCCACCACGAAACACTTCTGCCATAAATGCACTCTCCGCAATGGTTAACGCGACCACGCCTGCCCAGTAGTGATTGAGTGAGACTGAAAGTAACGTAGGCATGCCGTAATACACCCACAGCAGCAGTACCAGAACCGGAATTGCGCGAATCACTTCAACATAAATACGGTTTATCCATTTAAGCGCAGGCGAATTAGATAGGGCGGGTAAGGCGATGAGTAACCCCAGAGTCATGGCAAACAGCATACTCAGAAGCGATACTTGAATCGTGTCATTAAATCCAGACACCAGGAATCTAAGATTGGTAAGGCCTTGTTCTGTTGAGGGGGCGAGCACGTACCAGCCCCATTGATAATCAGAGCAGCCAGTGAGTAAAAGTAGTGAAGTGGTGAGCCATAGATATCGATAATTCACGTTGATTTCCTGAATTAACCAAACATTTCCATTGTTACTGCTATGTTTTTCAATGGGGTTGTAATAAAGGTTAATCAGTAACCTGTATAAGGTCATTAATGTTAAGGGAATAAACATGAAAAAAATTTTGCTCACTTTAGGCATATGTTTACTCACCATGACTCAAGTTGCGTACGCCCAGAGTCGTCTTCAAGATATTTTAGATAAAGGGGTATTGAGAGTCGGCACTACGGGTGACTGGAACCCGATGACAATGAAAGATCCCGCGACGAATAGTTATCGAGGATTCGATATTGATGTGATGACAGAGTTAGCCAAAGATCTCGGGGTAAAAGTGGAATACGTTGCCACAGACTGGAAGACGTTGGTTAATGGCATTACCGCCAATAAGTATGACATCACCGGAAGCGCGTCATTAAATATGTCACGTGCCAAAGTGGCCGGCTATAGCCAGCCTTATTTCTATCTTGCGTTTGTGCCAGTCGTACAGAAGAGCGACCTCGAGAAATATACCGATTGGGCTGATTTTGATAACTCTGAGGTGAAAGTCGCGGCGACATTAGGCACGGTACAAGAAAAGATGGTGAAAGAGTTTTTCCCTTCCGCGCAGCATATTGTGATAGAAGCGCCCGCGCGAGATTTTCAGGAGCTATTAGCCCGCCGCGCTGACGTGTCAGTGACATCGAATGTGGAAGCCGCCACGCTGGTGGAGAAATTTAATCAGTTGGCGATAGTCCCAGTCGAAACACCGCGCAGGCCAACACCGATAGCCATGTTACTGCCACAAGATGATCAGGTCTGGATTAACTACATCAATCACTGGGTGAAGCTGAAAGAAACCCAAGGGTTCTTCAAGCAAGTTGCTGAAAAGTGGGGCTTAAAAAGCTTATAAAATGCAAAGAGCCGTATCGAACGGCTCTTGTTATCACTAGGTTGTCATCGAACTCTGGTTTAGGGTTACTCTTCGCTGACCACGCGAGAATTGTCTGGTGCAGCAAAGTGCTTAGCCAGCTCTCGATTAGACAGAATGTAGCCGACCCACAAACCAGCCATACAAATCACAATCGCGATACCAGTGACCGATTGAGCCTGGCTAGCCATCGCAGCAACAAATGCGCTGGCAAGACTACTCACGCAGATCTGTAAGCTGTTTTGCAAACCAGCTGCGGTTGCTGGGCTTTGATGAGCACTCTCTAGCGCTCGGTTTACTACGATTGGGTATAGCGCACCGTTTGCGACAGCAATCAGACAGAAAGGCGCCAGAATTGGCCAGATAGAGGTTAACGTCCATTGTGACGCAACGAATACCATCAGTGCCGCGACACTAAATAAGCCTATCAACTGGCGTAAAACGTTTTTGTCACCATATTTGCGCACACCGACTTTGCCTAAGTAGCCACCAGCCATGAATGCAATAGTTTGTGGAATAAAGCTCATACCAATGTCTTTGGCTTCATAACCCAGTTGCGCCATGATTTCTGGCATACCTGTCAGGTAAGCAAAGAATGCAGCGGAAGCGGTGGCAAACATAGTCACGTTGCCAAGGTAAGTCTTAGAGCCCAGCAGTGCTTTAATATCTGTTGAGATGCTGGTCTGCTTTACTTCCACCTTTTCGTCTTTCTGCATCATGGTTGCCACGACAAGCAATACGCCAACCAGTGTTAAAGTGATAAAAATACTGTGCCAGCCAAAGTTGTCTGCCAGTACCACACCTAATTGAGGAGCAAGTGCTGGTGATAAGGCAACCAAAGGCATAATAGTGGCGAAAATCTGCTGGCTGCTGCTCGAGTAACGTTTAATAACCATCGCTTGCCAGATAACCGCTGGTGCACAGACTCCGATAGCTTGGACAAAGCGGAGAGAGAGTAGCTGCCAAACCTGATCGCAGAATGCCAGACCGAATGACGCAAGAGTAAATACAACTAAACCTGCGGCTAGTGTATTGCGGTGGCCAAACTTATCCGAAGCCAACCCCCACATCAGCTGACCAAATGCCATTCCCCCTAAAAATACGGTAAGAGACAGGGCAATTTGTTCCGGACCTGTCGCGAAGTCGATTTCCATTGCTTTAAAAGCTGGCAGGTACATGTCGGTAGCAACAAAGCCAAGCATCGACAGCACTGCAAGATAAACGAGTTGTAGTTTTGATATTTTCATTATTAACCAATCAAATTATTTAATTACTTTTTAACCAATATCAGTTGGCGCCAACCCTGATTTACTTGTTCTTTTATTCTATTTTTCGATTTACAAAAAATAAAACGTTAAAATTGTTCACTATCAATCAAAAAATTTGAAAGGTACTTAGTGATGTTTTCCAAATCTTCATTAGAAATGCTGGATACCGTTGCCCGGTTGGGGAGCTTTACCGCTGCTGCAGAGGTGTTGCACAAAGTGCCTTCAGCAATCAGTTATGGTGTCCGTCAGGTAGAGCAAGATCTGGACGTGGTGCTGTTTCGCCGTTTGCCAAGAAAGGTTGAGCTGACACCTGCGGGAGAGTTGTTTATATCAGAGGCGCGAGTGTTATTGCGTCAAATGGAAGAGGTTAAAGCTCAAACTCGCCGGGCGGCACATGGCTGGCAGACGACGCTCAAGCTAACTTTGGATAACGTGGTGAAACTGGAAAAGTTAAAACCATTGATTGAAGACTTTTATCGCGAATTTGAGTTTGCCGAGCTGCAGATCAACATGGAAGTGTTTAACGGCTCTTGGGAGGCAATTGCGCAGGGTCGGGCGGATATTGTAATTGGAGCAACAAGTGCCATCCCGGTTGGTGGTGACTTTGAAGTCAGAGACATGGGAATGCTGGACTGGGCATTCGTTATGTCTCCGGCGCATCCCTGTGTTCGTCAGCAGGCGTTAACGGAAGCCTATGTCAGCCAGTTTCCTGCTATCTGTCTGGATGATACTTCGAACGTATTGCCTAAGCGACACACAGGTCATTATCCCCATCAGCGCCGTCTATTACTGCCAAACTGGTACGCCGCGATTGAATGTCTGAAAAATGGGGTAGGGGTCGGGTTTATGCCGCGCCATATCGCAATGCCATTGATCAATGATGGCGTGCTGGTGGAGAAGGTTCTACCGGACGACAAGCCCGTAAGCCGTTGTTGTTTAGTATGGCGTAAAGATGAGAACCATAATTTGATCCAATGGATGGTGGATTACTTAGGATCATCCAGTCAGCTACATCAGGATTGGCTGCAGGCTTAAATATCAAATAAAAACACCTCGCTATAGCGAGGTGTTTTTTGGGCTGTTTATGATAAGAAGAACTTATAGGATGGGTTGTCCGTTTCGTCTTTACACTGGTAGCCAAGTTCGCGTAAATGTGCGGAAAATTGGGCTAAATCGCTTTCATCTAGCTCGAAACCACAAAGAACACGCCCATAATCTGCACCATGGTTGCGGTAGTTAAACAGGCTGATATTCCAGTGGGTACCAAGTGTGCTTAAGAACTTCAGCAGCGCGCCCGGATATTCCGGAAACTCGAAGCTGTAAAGACGTTCTTTGAGCTTCTTAGAAGGTTTTCCACCGATCATGTAGCGAATGTGTAGCTTTGCCATTTCATCATCAGATAGATCCACCACCGGATAACCGCCTTCGCGTAGATCGCGAATAATATGATCCAGCTCTTCCTGGCCGCCCTGAAGACGCACACCAACAAAGATGTTTGCCAGTTCATCATCGTTGTAACGGTAGTTGAACTCAGTAACCGCTCGGCCACCAATCAAGTTACAAAACTCAAAGAAAGCGCCTTGACGTTCTGGGATCGTGACAGCGAGTAAGCCTTCACGCTTTTCACCAAGCTCACAGCGTTCAGATACATAACGTAAGCCATGGAAGTTGGTGTTGGCACCAGACAGTACCGTACCGAGGTTTTTGTCTTTAAGTTTGTTCTGTTCAGCAAACTTTTTCAAACCTGCCAGAGCAAGCGCTCCTGAAGGCTCTGCTATCGCTCGTGTATCTTCAAAGATATCTTTCACGGCTGCGCAGATTTCGTCGCTTGATACCGCAATGTGCCCATCAATGTACTTCTGACATAAACGGAATGTCTCTTCACCGATGCGTTTTACCGCCACACCATCGGCAAACATACTGACCTGATCAAGTACGACAGGCTCTCCGGCATCTAAGGCTGCTTTCAAACAGGAAGAATCTTCTGGCTCGACAGCAATCACTTTAATTTCCGGCATCAGCTGTTTAACCAATACCGCGACACCTGCCGCCAGACCACCACCGCCTACCGGAACAAAGATGTAGTCCAGATGGCCATTTTGCTGCAGCATTTCCATACCAATGGTGCCCTGACCAGCAATCACCAATGGATGATCGAACGGTGGCACAAAGGTGTAGCCATGTTCTTCTGACAGGCGTTCAGCTTCTGCTTTTGCTTCATCAAAGTTGTTGCCATGCAGCACAACGTTACCACCAAAGCTACGTACCGCATCGACCTTGATGTCCGGCGTGGTTTTTGGCATTACGATTGTGGTTTTGATGCCTAGTTTAGTGCCCGATAACGCCATCCCTTGAGCATGGTTACCCGCCGACGCCGCAATGACACCAGCAGCTTTTTGCTCTTCAGACAGACTGGCAACCATGTTGTAAGCGCCACGCAGCTTGAAAGAGTGCACTGGCTGGCGATCTTCACGTTTGATTTGCACATTGTTGCCAATGCGTGCCGACAGACGCGGCATATCTTGCAGTGGCGTAACCGTTGCGACTTCATAAACAGGCGCACGCAGGATTTGGCGCAGATAGTCTGCGCCAGTTTGATTTACTTTCTTTGCGGGTTGAGATTCCATCATTGCTAGCCCTCTAGCTTAGACTTGTCTCGTACTGCACCTTTGTCAGCACTGGTTGCCATGCTAGCGTACGCTTTAAGTGCAAAAGAAACTTCACGTTGGCGATCAACTGGTTTCCAACCGAGTTCATCTTGTTTTGCACGACGTGCTGCCAGCTCATCTTCTGCTACATCGAGGGTGATAGAGCGACTTGGGATATCAATGGTGATAATGTCGCCATCTTGAACCAAGCCAATCGTACCGCCACTGGCTGCTTCTGGGGATGCATGACCAATTGACAGACCCGATGTGCCACCTGAGAAGCGACCATCTGTTAGCAAGGCACAAGATTTGCCTAATCCCATCGATTTCAGGTAAGTGGTTGGGTAGAGCATTTCCTGCATACCCGGACCGCCTTTAGGACCTTCATAACGAATAACTACGACTTCACCCGCTTTAACTTTACCACCTAAGATGCCATCAACTGCTGAATCTTGGCTTTCAAAAACAATTGCAGGACCTTGGAATTTAAGGTTTTCCTCATCAACACCAGCCGTTTTGACTATACAGCCATCAACCGCAATGTTGCCTGAGAGAACGGCTAGGCCACCTTCTTGACTGAATGCGTTCTCTTTTGAACGGATACAGCCATTGGCACGGTCATCGTCTAGGCGATCCCAGCGGCAGTCTTGTGAGAATGCTTGGGTGGTGCGGATACCCGCAGGGCCTGCTCGGAAGAACTTAAGTACTTCTTCGTTTTCCGTTTGCATGATGTCGTACTCGGCAAGCTGCTGCTGCATAGTCATGCCCAATACCGTACTCGTACTGCCGTTTAGCAAACCAGCACGGTCGAGTTCACCTAAGATAGCCATTACGCCACCTGCACGGTGTACATCTTCCATGTGGTATTTCTGTGTCGATGGCGCCACTTTACACAAGTGTGGTACGCGACGAGACATTTCATCGATATCGTTCATATCGAAGTCTATTTCACCTTCTTGAGCCGCAGCTAAAAGATGTAAAACGGTGTTGCTTGAGCCACCCATTGCGATGTCCAGCGCCATTGCGTTTTCAAAGGCGTCGCGGTTAGCAATGTTGCGTGGTAAGGCGGACTCGTCATCTTGTTCGTAGTAGCGTCGAGTCAGATCAACGATACGTTTACCAGCGTTAATAAACAGTTGTTCACGATCAGCGTGTGTTGCCAGCATCGAACCATTGCCTGGTTGAGAGAGGCCTAGCGCCTCTGTCAGGCAGTTCATTGAGTTGGCGGTAAACATACCTGAGCACGAGCCACAGGTTGGACAGGCCGAGCGTTCGACCTGTTCGCTCTGTTGATCTGACACGGTTGGATCTGCGCCCTGGATCATCGCATCAACCAAATCCAACTTGATGATTTGATCAGAAAGCTTGGTTTTACCTGCTTCCATTGGGCCGCCAGAAACAAAGATAACCGGAATGTTCAGGCGCATAGCGGCCATCATCATTCCTGGAGTGATTTTGTCACAGTTAGAGATACACACCATAGCATCGGCACAGTGTGCATTGACCATGTACTCTACAGAGTCGGCAATTAATTCACGTGAAGGCAGTGAGTAAAGCATACCGCCGTGACCCATTGCGATACCGTCGTCGACAGCAATGGTATTGAATTCTTTTGCGATGCCACCTGCTTTTTCGATTTCACCTGCAACCAATTGACCCATATCTTTCAGGTGTACGTGGCCAGGTACAAATTGAGTAAACGAGTTCACCACAGCGATGATTGGCTTACCAAAGTCTTCATCTTTTACGCCAGTTGCACGCCAAAGCGCGCGTGCGCCCGCCATGTTACGACCATGTGTGGTGGTTGCTGATCTATATTTTGGCATTTCCTAATTCCTTCTTACTTCTGCTCTGAGTACACACAGTCTAATCAGCCCACTTCTCTTTCGTGGTGCTGTTAAATAGGCCATCGTCGGCCTCTTGCAGTAGTTTAGTTGTTGGACAACGCTCGGCGCTGTCCATTTCCATTGTTTCGCTTGTTACCACAGGGCTGTTATGCACTTACCTGTTGTTGTAAGTTGTGATTTGGCAGTTCATCGTTGCGGATTTTTAGTACCTCAACTTTGCGAACATCCCACAGTTTTTCAATTTGATTGATCAAAAATGAGATTGGTCGATCGCTGTCGACGATGATTTCCACACTGGCAACTTTACTTTCGTGGTTTTGAGTCGCAGCAACTTGTTTGATCACGAAGCCTCGGTGACGAATCACACGTAGAACGCGCTCTAACAATACCGGTTTGTCATCGGCTTTGATGTCGAGTAAATATCTGTCCATGTGATCGTCTCCTAGGTGTTTTCCAACATATCACTGTTTGATGCGCCAGGTGGCACCAAAGGCCACACGTTTTCTTCTTCGTCGATTAACACGTGAAGCATGTAAGAAGTTTTGCTTTCCAGCATCTCTTTCAGAGCCGGTTCCACTTCTTCTTTTTTGGTGATGGTTTTGCCCGGAATGTCGAATGCTTTTGCCAGCATCACGAAATCAGGGTTGTCATCCAGGATAGTTTCACTGTGTCGGCCATCAAAGAACAATGACTGCCATTGGCGGACCATGCCAAGACGTTGGTTGTTAAGAAGAACAATCTTCACCGGAATCTGGCGGCGTTTTAGCGTACCTAATTCCTGCACGTTCATCATAAATGAACCGTCACCAGTAATAAGGATAGACTGATCATCCGGACGTGCGACTGCAGCGCCCATTGCAGCTGGAAGACCAAAACCCATGGTGCCCAGACCGGCAGAAGTGATGAAGTTTTGTGGATCACGCGGCTGAATATGCTGCGCTGCCCACATTTGGTGTTGGCCTACGTCTGTTGAGACGATAGAGCTATCCGGCATCATGTCAGACAACTGCTTAAGCAGCAGTGGTGCGTAGATCAGTTCACCCGGATGGTCGTAACGCCACTTGAAGCCACTGCGTAAGCTTTCACTATGGTGAACCCAAGGTGTGATGTCTTGTGTAAGTTCAAGCTGAGGAAGAATGGTATTGATATCGCCACGTAGTGGTGCGTTTGCGTGGCGCAATTTATGAATTTCTGCCGCATCGATATCGATGTGAATCACTTTCGCATTGGGTGCAAAAGTATCAAGCTTGCCCGTCACACGGTCGTCAAAGCGTGCACCGACCACAATCAGCAGATCGGCTTCCTGAACGACGAGGTTGGCCGCTTTAGTGCCGTGCATGCCTAACATGCCTAGATAGTGAGGGTCATGGCGTTCAATCGTGCCTAGGCCTTTCAGAGTGCTTACCGCTGGCATCGGGTTCAGACGTAAGAACTCTCGTACTGCATCGGTCGCTTTAGCTAACTGAACACCACCACCGACGTATAAAACCGGGCGAGTAGAAGCTGCTAGCACTTCTTGCGCACGTTTAATATCTTCGGCAGCGACATCTTCGATTGCTGGAGCAACGTAAGGAGTCAGTAAATCGGTTGGTGCTTGAGCGAGTTGAACATCTTTCGCGATATCAACAATGACAGGACCCGGACGTCCGGTTTTCGCTACTTCAAAGGCTTCAGCCAGAGTCGGGGCAAGATCTTCGATCTCGGTAACCAGATAGCTGTGCTTAGTACAGGCTAGAGACATACCAATCACATCCATTTCCTGGAAAGCGTCGGTACCGATATGAGAGCTGGCAACCTGACCTGTGATGGCTACCAGTGGAACTGAATCAAGGAAAGCGTCGGCAAGGCCAGTTACTAGGTTGGTGGCGCCAGGGCCAGAAGTTGCCATACAAACTGCAACGTCCTGAGTCGAGCGAGCCATACCGATTGCAGCCATGGCTGCCCCTTGTTCATGACGACATAAGATGTGTTCTACACCTCCGTCATACAAAGCATCGTAGATTGGCATGATCGCCCCACCGGGGTAACCAAAGATGGTCTTGATACCTTGCTGTCTTAAAGCGGCTACGACAAGTTGTGCACCAGTCATCGTAAACCTCCTTTGCTACGTTGCGGCTCGTAGCTATTACCATTTGTTTTGCACTTCATGTGCACTCCCATTCTTCCCGTTAAACTGTCTAAGGGTTAGACAGATGACAACTTGTAGTTGTAAAAAAACCCCCGGACCTTTCAGTGCGGGGGTTTTTTGTAATTTGTGGTTATCTTTCGCCCACAATACCCCGCGCGGTGCCAATAATGACCACGATAATCAGGGCTAGCAGTGAGTTAATGTAAGCGAAAAGATTCATCTGTCTGTCGTTCTGTTTTCGTTAAATTTTGTTGTGTAATGTTCTACGAAATTGTTTGCGTCACTAGTGGTATCACACAATTCCTCTGCATGACAAGCAAAAAGTCATTCTTTTTTCACATTAACTCCCAATTAAGACGCGGTATATAACATAAACACATAGTGAAAACATTTGTTTATAAAGCAATCAATAACTGGTTGGGGATCGTATGGGGCTGGCAATCATTCATAGTCGGGCAAGCGTCGGTGTACAAGCGCCGTCAGTTAGTGTGGAAGTACATATTAGTAACGGTATGCCGGGCTTTACTCTGGTCGGGCTGCCAGAAACCACGGTAAAAGAATCAAAGGATCGTGTACGTAGTGCCATTATCAATTCCAATTTTCAATTTCCTGCCAAACGCATCACGGTCAACTTAGCTCCGGCGGATCTACCCAAAGAGGGCGGACGCTTTGACTTACCCATTGCGCTGGGTATTTTGGCCGCTTCAGAGCAAATCGCGACAGATAAGCTCAAAAACTACGAATTTGTTGGTGAGTTAGCATTGTCTGGAGGCTTAAGACCAGTAAAAGGTGTGCTACCTGCCGCGCTCGCTGCAAGCAAGTTTCAGCGCCATTTAGTTGTGCCACATGTGAATGGTGATCAGGCGGCGCTGGTGGGTAAAGAACAGCATAAATCCGCTCAGTCGTTACTTGAGGTGTGTGCTGAATTGTGTGGTCAACATCGGCTTAATCTGCATAAATCACCTAAGCGTAAAACAACAGAAAGCCATAACCGAGATTTACAGGACATCATTGGCCAGCAACAGGGTAAGCGAGCGCTTGAGATTGCTGCAGCAGGAAACCATAACTTACTTTTCCTTGGACCGCCGGGAACAGGAAAAACCATGTTAGCGTCGCGCTTATGCGATTTGTTACCTGAAATGAGTGATGATGAAGCGATGGAAACCGCATCCGTCGCGTCATTAACACAAAGCGAAATCAATGAGCATAACTGGAAGATACGGCCGTTTCGTTCTCCACACCACTCCAGTTCGATGGCGGCTTTAGTCGGCGGAGGTTCGGTTCCGAGGCCGGGAGAAATTTCTCTGGCTCACAATGGCTTGTTGTTTCTGGATGAAATGCCGGAGTTCGATCGTAAGGTGCTGGATTCGTTGCGAGAACCGCTGGAGTCGGGCGAAATCATCATCTCTCGGGCTCAGGGCAAAACCCGATTTCCTGCCCGCTTTCAGCTGGTGGGCGCTCTTAACCCCAGCCCGACTGGCTACTACGAAGGCAACCAGGCTCGTACCAATCCACAAGCCATTCTGCGTTATTTAGGCCGTCTGTCGGGACCGCTACTGGATCGATTCGATATGTCTCTGGAAATTCCAGCGTTGCCAAAGGGCACATTATCTGAGGGTGGGGACCGCGGTGAGCCAACAGTGGTTGTGAAAGAGCGCGTTAATGACGCTCGTCAGCAGATGTTAAATCGCAGCGGTAAGGTGAACGCTTTGCTGGGTAGTCGTGAGATAGAAGCGTTTTGCCCGTTACAAAAAAGTGATGCAGAGTTTCTGGAGACAGCTTTACATAGACTGGGACTGTCCATTCGTGCGTATCACCGAATCATTAAAGTTGCCCGCACTATTGCTGATCTCGACGGGGAAGATCGAATTGAGCGCTCCCATCTGGCGGAAGCCCTCGGATATCGTGCTATGGACCGATTACTGAAACAGCTTACTGCTCAGGCTGTGTAATCAGTCCTTACCCTAAATAGCGGCCAGAAAATTAAAAGCGATAGCTGAAGCCTAATGAGAACAGGTATTCCTTCTCGTCATAGAAAGTAATGTTTGAGTCGGTTTGACTGTAGCCAGCGAATGAAATGAAAGACCAGTCTTGCCAATCAAACACATTTTGGTATTCGTAAGCAGCAAACAGGCTCATCGTATCGTCACTGCGCGTCTTGGTGAAGGTCTGGCTTTTAGATTGATAGTCCTCAAGGGTATAACCACCAGTGAGTGCTAAGCGGTGACGATTGATGAACTTAAACCAGCTCAGTTCCAACCCATACGAGTCGAAGGATTCTGCTTTACCATCGGCATCTTGGTTAATGTAAGTAAATGCAGGTTGCAGGATGGAAGTCCGATCAAGTGAAATTCGATAGTCACCTTTGATGTAGTAAATATCAGCATCACGAGCCAAGGAGCGATCCGTCACTTCCTCTTTATCAATTTCTTTGTTGGCGTAGGCAAGATCAAGATTGAAGTTTTTATCAATCAGCCCTTTAACCTGAAAACGGTACGCGTTACCACCCTCATCGGTTGTGCGCCTAGCCACGCCAACCTGATACGGATTACGCCAGGTTTCGCCTTCTAATATGGTTGGCAAGTACGATACATCGAGTACGGTGCCTGATGGCAATTGGTACTGATAGCCTAGCTGAAATGCAAGTGTACCAATGGCCACATCTGAACGAGTGGTACCTGCATAGACTTGCTGGTTGAGCTGCGTGCCGAAGGTATAGGCGATGTTTCCAAGCGGCGCTGCGACTACCGAGCTATCGCTGTCTGCACTGTGATTGAGTGAATCGATGGTCTTGCTGTTATCGGTATTAAAGTTAGATTCTGAGGCAATAAAGGCAGCGTTAAGTGAAATCTCACCGCTGAATCCAGCGGTTTCTGTGAGCTGAGCTTGAGCTGAACTGACGATAAAGGCCAAGGTCAAGACCGTTAGTCTTGGTTTCATTCATTATCTCCCTATTTGCGAATGAATGGTTCGAGCAATGGTTGAGCGTTCATGTGTATTGGAGAGGGACTTAATTTCTTTTCCCAACCAATACGACAATATATTCCCTTTATTTCATATTGTGCAAGGTCAAGCAGGTAAGTGGTAACTAATCAGACCATTCTCATAAATGTTTCAATGTAGCAATGTGACAGTATAATTACACGCTGTTTTATTACTCACACCTTAGCGCTGTTATCATGTTGGCATATTTGTTACTTCTTCTTAATGCGTCTCTAGTCATAATCAATTCGGCGATCTGTTCATTGGTTATTTGCTTTATCGCCGTGATTAAACTGTTACTTCCAGGCGTAAAGCTAAAAGCGAAGGGAACCGAAGCCGCTAACAAGGTGATGTGGGCGTGGGCAACGGTAAATGCGGGGATACTCGCGCTGTCCAATCGCGTTGAATGGGATGTGCAAGGTGGCGATGAGCTAAAGAAAGATGGCTGGTACCTTTTGATCAGCAATCATCTGAGTTGGACTGACATTGTGGTGCTGTGTTGTGTGTTTAAAGATCGTATCCCAATGCCAAAGTTTTTCCTCAAACAGCAACTGTTGTATGTGCCATTTATTGGTATGGCTTGCTGGGCTCTGGATATGCCGTTTATGCGCCGTTATTCGCGCGAATATCTGATCCGTAATCCGCATAAGCGTGGTCAGGATTTAGCCACCACGCGTCGCTCTTGCGCTAAGTTTAAGCATACTCCCACGACGGTAGTCAATTACGTAGAAGGCACGCGTTTTACACTAGAAAAGCAACGCCAGAGCAAAGCACGATATCAACATTTGTTGCAGCCAAAGTCTGGTGGCATCGCTTACACGCTGGCTGCGATGGGTGATCAGTTTGATAGTATTATTGATGTCACGTTGGCTTATCCGGAAAATACCCATAAACCATTCAGAGACATGTTAATGGGCCGTATGAGCAAGATAGTGGTTCGTGTGAAGGTACTGCCGGTCGATGAACAAGTGCAGGGTGATTACTTTAACGATAAACCCTACAAGCGTCAGTTTCAGCAGTGGCTGGGTGATGTCTGGCAAGAGAAAGACCAGTTACTGCAAGAGATACACAGATAAAACAAAGGGGAGCCGAAGCTCCCCTTTGTGCAATCTAGACGGATTATTTAAGTTCTAATAAGTAGTTTACCAGAGCAAAGTACTCATCCATGGTTTTGATGCTTTGCGCTTGTACCAGGTATTTGTTGTTTACAATCACTGCCGGAACACCTGTCAGGCCACTGTCTTCAAACTGTTTGTCCATACGACGAACCATAGAGTCGACAGCAAAACCTTTGAATGCTGAGTCGAACTTCTTCTCGTCCACACCTTCATCTAAGAAGATTTGACGCAGTTCCGCATCGTCGCGCGGCGCTTTGCGCAAATTGTGAATGCGGTTAAACATCACAGGTACCATTTTATCTTCAACCTTAAGCGCAACCATAGTTGCGAATGCTTTGCTCATTGAAGGGCCCATGCTGCCACCCATAAAGGATACGTGGTTCTTTTGTAGCTTCACGCCTTCTGGTAACTGCTTTTTAAGTTGCTGAATAATTGGCTCAAACGAATTACAGTGTGGGCAGTAAAATGAGAAGAATTCAGTCACTACAGGCTTATTAGAAGCCTCTAGATCTAATACTTTGTAGTGTTCACCTTCGTTGAATTGTGCGGCTTGTGCTGAAAGGCTCAGCATCAACATAGAAAACAGTGCGAACAGCTTTTTCATTTATATATCTCCATTTTGAATTAGTTGGCTGACTTACCATTGAGGCATTAAAGAAAGGGGTGCTTCTTCTAAGTTGGCAATCTGCTCTTTAAAGCCAAGAACCTGACCTTCCCAATATTTTGGCTCATTAAACCATGGAAAAGCCAACGGAAATGCAGGGTCGTGCCAACGTTTTGCTAACCATGCCATGTAATGCACCATTCGTAGACCGCGAAGTGGTTCAATTAGTTTCAATTCTGCGGAGTTAAAATCACAAAACTCTTGATAAGCTTCCAGAACGATATCCAGCTGCATTAGCTTATCTTGTCGCTCACCATTCAACAGCATCCACAAATCTTGTACTGCGGGTCCGTTTCGGGCGTCATCCAGGTCGACGAACATCGGTCCATCGCGCCAAAGAATGTTACCCGGGTGGCAGTCGCCATGCAGACGAATAGAGCTAAAGCTGTCCTGCCAGTGATTTTCGATAGCTTTGATCAGGATATCCAGGTCGTTAAAGAAACTGTTCTCCAGATGCATTGGAATCATGTTCGAATTTTGCAGAATCTCTCTAGGCTGATAGAGGTATTCTTGTAAACCGATGCTTGGCCTGTGTTGAAAGGTCTTTTTACCACCAACCTTATGGATTCGACCTAAAAATCGACCGACGCCTTCCATTTGATCCAGATTGTCGACTTCAAACTGGCGTCCGCCAACACTTTCAAACAGGGCAAAACCGTAGCCTTGGTAGTGATGTAATGTTTGACCGTTAAGAATGACAGGTGGCGCGACCGGGATTTCATTTTCGATTAGCTCTAAAGTGAAATCGTGCTCTTCCTGAATTTGTTCGTTGCTCCAACGCTCAGGGCGGTAGAACTTCACCACATAGCGGCGACGCTCCTCATCGGTAAACTGATAAACGCGGTTTTCATAACTGTTGAGAGGGAGAAAGCCAGATTCTGCGCGAATACCAATGCTTTCTAACGCATACCACATAAAGTCTGGGGTAAGGGCGTCAAAGTTAAACGTACCTTGGGACATATAAATAAAAAGGCTCATTACTGAGCCTTTTTCCGTTAGTCATCGAATTTGAAATCAGAGTTTCTTGATAAACCGGCTTTCCACTTCGATGGTGAATTCATTGCTCTTATCGGTGAGTATAAACTGAATTGTGGTTATCGCAGAGTTTAGCTTGTCAGGATCTGCGCCAAGACTCATTGGTAAGTTCAATACTTCTCCAGGTTGTACCTGAATGGTCTGTTTTCCATACCAGCTCACATCGCTCATGCCTTTCACATCCAGTTGGTACTCTTGCACTTGCTGGGTCTTGTTGATTACTTTGAGCGTATAAGTATTCTCGACTTCTCCGGCGCTATTTACGCGGAACAGTTGGTTACGGTCTCGAAGCACGCTCATACCAGCCGGATCAACGGACGCAATCTGAGCGAAGAATAAGCCGATCATAATCAGGAATACCGTACCATAGCCGATCAGTTTCGGACGCATTACCTTCGTATGTTTACCTGATAAACGGTGTTCGGTGGTGTAGTTGATCAATCCTTTTTCATAACCCATGCGATCCATGGTTTGGTCACACGCATCAATACAGGCACCACAGTTGATGCACTCATATTGCAAACCGTCGCGAATATCGATGCCTGTAGGGCAAACCTGCACACACAAATCACAGTCGATACAGTCACCCAAGCCAAGTTGCTTTGGATCGGCCTTACGTGAGCGTGGGCCGCGTTTTTCACCACGTTTGGTATCGTAACCAACGATGAAGGTATCTTTGTCGAACATAGCTGACTGGAAGCGCGCGTAAGGGCACATGTGAATACACATGATAGATCGCATCCAACCGGCGTTACCGTAGGTACAGACTGCAAAGAACATCACCCAGAAAACAGGCCAGAAGCTGGAGTTAAACGTGAAGAAGTCGATCACAAGTTGCTTCATTGGCACAAAGTAACCGACAAAGGTGAATCCGGTGATCAGCGCTATCGAAAACCAGGCGATATGCTTGAGCGTTTTACGCATGGCTAGGTTGGCGGTGAGCTTATTGGCGTCTTGTTTACGGCGCTTATTCGCACTGCCTTCGAGTTTTTCTTCAAACCAGATGTACATGAAAGTCCAGACAGTTTGTGGACACAGATAACCACACCAGACCCGACCTAAAAAGGTGGTGATGAAGAACAGACCAAATGCCCCGATAACAAACAGCAGTGCAAGCAGAGTAAGATCTTGCGGATAGAGTGTGGTGCCAAAAAAGTTGAACTGCTGATTACCGATATCCAATAAAATCGCTTGGCGATCTCCGTACGGAATCCAAGGTGTCAAAGCAAACAGTAGCAGTAAAAACCAGCCGCCGTAGCGTCTTAGTTTTTGATAGGTTCCTTTACTTTCACGTACATAGATGCGATTGCTTGGGTTAAAACGATCCCCGTTACCTTTGTGGGTTTTGGGGTTAAAAGTTTTCGGAGTCACATCTTTAATGTCGATTTTATCCTGACTCATGTACTCATCCTTCTTAGGCTTTTTATAATGTTCGGCGTCATTTCTGATGATGTCGCTCTATGACATTGCTATTCGTTAACTATTTTAGTTAATGCTGATAAACGGTGATTATACAACCAATAACATTTCCTTTTCTTTAACGTAGTCAATGTTTAACAACAAAAGTCAGCACAGTTAACCTGATAATTGGCTGAACAGTTTTAACTTCCTATTATCTCTTACGTTCGGTTGTAAAAAAGCGACTCAATTGAGTCGCTTGGAATTTTGCCGGTGGGTGGCTTATTTGATGATGCCACGTGCACGCAACAGAGCCGTTTTGAAATCGTCTTCCTGGTCTTTTTTCAAACCTGGGATCATTTCATCTTTACTGCTGTTACGCATTTTCAAATGGTAGATCAGAACATCGTCGGTGAGGTCTTCCAGTTTGCCCTCATAACCAGCTTCTTCAGACAGCTTGATGATGAACTGTAGCAGGTTCATGTCTTGGTCTTTTTGCCACTCTGGCTCTAACAGCTGAAGTAGTTCTTCGATACGATGACACTTCATTTCTTTCTCCACAAATTTTATAGGTATTTTGTTTAAGGTATCAAATTGTAGAGAGGATACAAATAGGCGTGAGAGGAAAAGAAAAAGCGCAGCTGATGCCGCGCTTTTTATTAAGCTGCTTTGATAACTTTGGACGGAGCTTTCGACGTTACCGCTTTTTTCTCAACCAATGTTTTAGCAGGCGCAACTTGGTGTGCCTTTGGTGCAGCAGCAAAGCCACTGCGGCGACGCATTGCACTACTATTGGTGTGTGCGAACCTGACTGTTGTTGGGCGCATTTAGTTACCTAACTGTCAGGCATATCCATTGCCGTTCTAATGCCCTGAAGCACTACGAGCTAGTCTCAAACTGCTTAAAGCTTCGCTCTTTTGGCTCGCGCCAATCCAGTTAGTGAGTCAGGAATAACGATATGCATGCATATCAAATAATAGGTTAGCACTCTTGTTATAATTGGTCGATACTTGAGCAATTGAATTCTTTCGATTTTGTCATTTTAAACCGAAAATGAGTGCAAAAATTTGTTTTGATCCCCTGATCAGCAGTAGTAGTATGAGATCTCTACAAAGGAGGTGCATATGTCATTTTTAAAGAAGACACTTGCGAGTTTTGGTATCGGCAGTGCTAAGGTAGATTCGATCCTCAATCAGGATGTGATATACCCCGGTCAGAGTGTGGATGTGTCTATCCATGTTTATGGTGGAGCGACAGAACAAAAGATCGATAACATCGATATGAAGCTCTGTTGTCGCTACATTGCTGAGGCACCTGATGACCGAGGCTCTCGAGAAGGGCATAACATGCGTCGAGTGCCACAGACTCATGTCTTGGCTGAATGGAGCCTCCCTTACTCGTTCACCATTCATTCCGCAGAAGAGCGTACCTTTGATGTGAAGCTCGATGTTCCCTGGAATACCCCTGTCACGATTGGCGATGCGAAAGTGTGGCTTGAAACAGGGCTGGACGTTGCCGCCTCACTTGATCCAACCGATAAAGACACGCTCACCATTCGACCTGATCCGCTTATGGACGCCATTTTGTCGGCATTTGAAGCGCAAGGATTACGTATTCGCCAAGTGGAGTGTGAAGAAGTGAATGGCTTCGATCTGCCATTTGTTCAGGAATTTGAAATGGTGCCAACTGATGGGCCATACCATGGTGTATGGCGTGAGTTGGAATTTGTTGCCCATCGCAGCGAGGACGAGTTGAAACTATGGTTTGAAGTTGACCGAACGCGCAGCGGTGCTGGAGGGATGCTGGCAAGCTTGCTCGGAAGCGGTAAGCTCAACCGAGAATTGACGATTCCAGTGACGACCAGCCCTGAAGACGTGGGAGAGATGGTGCTAAATTATCTCGACCAAACTACGGCCGCTCACGACTCTGAATTTTAGCTTACACGTGTACGCCTAATGTGCCATACTAGAGTGAAATCACACGCTCTAGTATAGGTGCTTCGATGTCATCATCACAGAAACCTGAATACAGTCAGAGTGAAGAATTTGCCAATTCTCTCACCCATGGCCTCGGGATGGTTCTAGGTATTGTAGGGCTGATTCTGCTGTTAGTAAGAGCATTGGATCAGCAAGCTGATACCCTGACCATAACCAGCATGGCGATCTATGGCTCAAGTATTATTGTGCTGTTTCTCGCATCAACACTCTACCATGCCATTCCACACCCGAAAGCCAAACGCTGGCTGAAAACGTTTGACCATTGCGCGATCTACTTATTGATAGCGGGTAGCTACACGCCGTTTTTATTGGTGAGCTTACGTACGCCTCTCGCGATTGGTTTGATGATCGTGATTTGGAGTATTGCCTTGCTTGGCATCATCATGAAGGTCGCGTTCATTCATCGCTTTAAGCATCTTTCACTGACGAGCTATCTGGTGATGGGCTGGTTATCGCTGATTGTTATCTATGAGTTGGCGATCAACCTAGATATCGGTGGTCTGACGCTGCTAGCTGCAGGCGGCTTGATCTATTCTCTTGGCGTTATATTTTATGTGGCTAAGCGCATTCCATTTAATCATGCGATTTGGCATGGCTTTGTTCTGGCGGGGTGCGTGTGCCACTTCTTCGCTATCTACTATTTTGTCGAGCCGATCTAAGCTTGGCTAAATCAGCTCGACAACGTAGGCGTATTAGCGCGTTTGTACTTCGACCACTTTTGCCGAAAACTGGTATTGCTGCGATTGCGGCACTGCCAGTTTGATGGTTTTACCTTGCTCAGCTTGTTGTGGGCGAAGATAGGTATCCGCCATACGCTTGATTGACTGCCAAACAGTGACCTTTTCTTTCGCCAATGCCTCTCCAGACATATCGAACACCTGAACTTCGACTTCAATCTGAATTACTGACTGCGAGCTTTGATTAGTGATCGAAGTAGGAAAAACCAGTTCGCCGCCTTCGTAACTTGCAGAGCCAATCAATATATCCACACCTGAATCTGATAGCTGCATGGTTGGTTTTTTTGCATTGACGGTAACCGTCGTGCCCACGGTTTTCGAGACGACAGGAATGGTCGCTATTACTGGAACAGCAACTGATTCAGTCGCTGCGGTGACCGCTTTGGTTGCTGAAGCAGTAGTGGCTTTAGGTGCCGAGTACTCAACCACATATTCCCAAGTAAAATCATCATTTAACTTTACGTTTCTTCCATCAGCTAACGTTACTACCTCGGCAGCATAGACCGATGATGTGGCCAGCAGAGTAGCCAATGTAATCCAAGTTTTCATTGTTGTACCTTTTATTTCATTGCCGTTAACGACGCCAGAAGGCTGGAAAGAACAATACAAGAATAGTCAGAATTTCCAGACGACCCATTAACATGCCAAAACTTAATAGCCATTTTGCGGAGTCTGGTAATGGTGCAAAGTTACCTGTCGGGCCAATCACAGAGCCCATACCCGGGCCTACGTTGGCGACTGCCGTAATCGAGCCGGATATGCTGGTGATTGGGTCTAAACCGAGAGCACTCAGACAACCAGCGATAAAGATGATGGTGATAAAGAACATCAAAACAAATGCAACTACAGAGCGCACAATGTCGTCATTCACAGGGCGTTGGTTATAACGCTGGACGAACACACCAGAAGGGTGAACCAGCTTCAGCATCTGCTTGTTCAGCAGGGTCATGGCAACCTGGAAGCGGAATATTTTGATCCCACCGGATGTTGAACCTGAGCAAGCACCTGCAATCATCAAGAAGGCGAATAGTGTGGTCGGTAATGCGCCCCATGCAGTGAAGTCTTCCAGGCCAAATCCGGTGGTCGTCACGACGGACACGATATTAAACATCGATACACGTAGCGCATCGACCATGGTGTAACCATCGCGAATAACCAGCCAACTGGCAATCACTAGGCTTGAGAAGAGGAACAGGTAAGCAAAACCACGAACTTGGGCGTCTTTGAGTAATATATCAATGCGACGTTTTCTCAGTGCTGCCACGAATAGCAAGAATGGTAACCCACCTAAGAACATAAAGGTTGTCGCTACCCAGTGCGCTCCATTTGAGAAGTGATTCATTGAGCCATCAGAGGTCGAGTAGCCACCTGTCGACAGGGTGGTGAAAGCATGGTTTATTGCTTCAAATACCGTCATACCTGTCAGTATGTAACCGCCGATACACATTCCGGTTAAGATTAGATAAACCAGCACGATGTTTTTCGCCACGGTCTTGGCTCTTGGGCTACTTTTATCAGACCAGTCAGAAGATTCCGTTTGGAACAGCTTCATACCACCGACGTTAAGCATTGGTAGTACCGCTACCGCCATTACGATAAAGCCCACGCCACCAAGCCACTGCAGAATAGAACGCCACAATAAGATGCTTGGTGCCATATCATCCAAGCCGCTTAGAACCGTTGAACCAGTAGTGGTGATGCCCGACATGGTTTCGAAATAGGCATCGGTAAAACTGATATGGTTGATGAAAACAAACGGTAACGCTGCGAAAGCACTGGCGATGGTCCAGACTAAGCTGGTAATGAGGAACATGTCGCGCACACTGAGTTTGAATTTAGCCGTTCGGCCGATACTCAGGCAGATAAACGCAGCCAGGTGCGTAATCAAGACGGCTTGGGCAAAGTCGAGAAACCCGCCCGTACCAGTGAAGAAAGCGACCAAAGTAGGCACGTACATGAAAAGGGCCAGTTTGGATAAAACCAGCCCGATAACGAACAGTACGGGACGTAAGTTGACCATAAGAGAGTCCTAGAGGAAGAATGGGCTCGGCTGGAACAGAGCTTCGACGTCTGGTACGTATTTTTTGTCGACCAGGAACATCACAACATGGTCATCTTGTTCGATGATAGTGCGGTCGTGAGCGATAAGAACTTCTTCGCCACGAACGATGGCACCGATGGTGGTTCCTGGTGGAAGTTTAATATCTCCAATGGCGCGACCGACCACTTTCGATGTGGTTTCATCACCATGGGCAACGGCTTCGATCGCTTCCGCTGCACCGCGGCGTAGAGAAGATACGTTAACAATATCGGCACGGCGAACGTGGGTCAGCAATGCAGAAATTGTTGCTTGCTGAGGCGAAATGGCTACATCAATCACACCACCTTGTACAAGATCGACATAGGCACCACGCTGAATCAGTACCATTACCTTTTTGGCACCCATGCGTTTTGCCAGCATCGCGGACATGATGTTGGTTTCATCTTCGTTCGTCAGCGCAATGAACACATCGACCTGGTCGATGTTTTCTTCGGTCAGCAACTCTTGATCTGCTGCATCACCACAGAAGACGATGGTGTTACCGAGCTGCTCAGACAGCTGTTCAGCGCGTTGGTAGTTACGCTCGATTAATTTCACGCTGTAAGTCTGCTCTAAGCGTTTTGCTAAGCTCGCACCGATGTTACCACCACCAACAATCATAATACGGCGGTAAGGCTTTTCAAGGCGCTGTAGTTCACTCATTACGGAGCGAATATGATTACTTGCCGCGACAAAGAACACTTCATCATCAGCTTCAATGATAGTCGTGCCTTGCGGACGAATCGGACGACCCTGACGGAAGATTGCTGCTACACGGGTATCGATATGAGGCATGTGCTCTCGTAGCGCTGAGAGTGCGTTACCGACCAATGGGCCGCCATAGTAGGCTTTTACGGCAACAAGACTGACTTTCTGCTCAGCGAAGCTGACTACCTGTAGTGCGCCAGGATATTGGATCAGACGTTCGATATAGCTGGTTACCAGCTCTTCTGGTGCGATTAGGTGGTCGACGGGGATCGCACCAGATTTAAATAGGGCTTCTTTTTCTGCCAGATACTCAGGCGAACGGATACGTGCAACACGGTTAGGCGTGTTAAACAGAGTGAAGGCTACCTGACATGCTGCCATATTGGTTTCGTCAGTGTTGGTGACTGCAACCAGCATGTCGGCATCTTGCGCGCCAGCTTCGTGGAGTACATCCGGATGGCTTGCGTGGCCATTGACCACACGCAGGTCATATTTGTCCTGTAGTTCACGCAATCGGTCAGAATTGTTATCGACGATGGTGATGTCGTTGTTTTCACCAACCAGGTTTTCTGCCAGTGTGCCGCCAACCTGACCAGCACCAAGAATAATGATCTTCATACTCTTTTCTCGTTATCTGAAAAAGGCGATTGAATGACTCCAATCGCCCTATTTAGCCTGCTGTTACGCGTGTGTTTTCGTCAGCACAGCGTAGTAGAATCCATCCATGTCTTCTTCACCTGGTAGAATTTGACGTCCAGGGTGTTCAGGGTCAGAATCCAGCAATTTCGCATCAGCGGTGCGAGCTAAGAATGCTTTCACTTGCTCTACGTTTTCTTGTGGAGTGATTGAACAAGTTGCATAAACCATTGTGCCGCCTGGTTTTAGCTGTGTCCACATCGCATCGAAAATTTCGCTTTGCAGCTCTGCTAATGCCGCAATATCGTCGGCTCGGCGCAGCCATTTGATATCAGGGTGACGACGAATCACGCCCGTCGCAGAACACGGCGCATCCAGCAAGATGCGGTCAAATTGCTCACCTTGCCACCATTCTTGAGGATTACGTGCATCGCCGCAAACCACTTTTGCCTGAAGATTGAGACGCTTCAGGTTTTCATGTACGCGTTTCAGGCGAGTGTCGTCACAGTCAATCGCGACCACTTCACTGTCGGATGTACGTTCAAGAATATGTGCGGTTTTGCCGCCTGGTGCTGCGCAGCAATCCAGAATCAACTCACCATCTTTTGGCTTTAGGTAGTTAATTGAAAGTTGAGCGGCAGCATCTTGTACCGATACCCAGCCTTTCTCAAACCCAGGCAACTTGGTCACATCGCATGGCGCAGCCAATTTTAGCGCGTCCATTGCCTCTGTGTGCGGCGTGGCCTCAATGTTTTCATTTTTGAGTAGTGCCAGATATTCATCACGATTATGGTGCTGGTGGTTAACCCGCAGCCACATTGGCGCTTTCTGATTGTTGGCTTCGACAATGCTTTCCCACTGCTCTGGGTAAGCGTCTTGCAGCAGCTTAAGTAGCCAACTTGGGTGGCCATATTTACCAGCGTTGTGGCTAACAGCGATCTGGTCAAGCTCTTCCTGGTTGCGTTGGTAATTACGCAATACCGCATTAATCAGACCACGCAGGCGAGGGCCTTTTAAATCTTTAGTGCCTTCAACGGTTTCACCAACGGCTGCATGCGCAGGAATACGCATAAAGCTCAGCTGATAAATACCAACCAGGATTAAGTGATGGAAAACACGCTGTTTACCTTTCAGAGGCTTATCCATTAGCTGGCTTGAAATGGTTTCAAGGCGAGGTAAGTAGCGAAGTGCTCCGTAACAGATCTCTTGCAAAAGCGCGTGATCACGAGGTCGGATGGTTTGTTGAGCCGCTGGTAGAGCGCTAGAAAGAGAATGGCCCTTGTCGACGACAAGATACAAGACGTTGGCAGCCGCAGCGCGAACATTCATGATGAGTACCTTAAAGTAAAGGAGGGCATCTCTGCCCTCTAAAAGTTCGTATTATTAGGGGAATAACGCACCCTAGTATGGCTTAAATTAGCTGGGTGCCAACTTCAAACCAAGATGCACGCGAGTTCAGAATGTCTTGAACTGGCATGGCTTTTTTACCAGGAACCTGTAGTTGCTCCAGAACTAATACGCCATTGCCTGTCGCTACATAAATACCGGTTTTGTCTGCTTGCACAATTGTGCCAGCTGGCTTATCGCTGGTTTGCTCTGCTACTCGGCTTTGCCAAACCTTGATGCTGTTTTCAGCCGCTTCAAAATGGCTCATAGGCCAAGGATTGAATGCACGAACGCAACGCTCGATGTGTGCTGCTTCTTCGCTCCAGTTGATGCGAGCTTCTTCTTTGCTGAGCTTTTTCGCGTAGTTTGCGAGCTCATCATCTTGCTTAACTGGCACTGCTTTATCCGCAGCGATATCTGCCAGACAATCAATCAGCGCTTGCGGGCCAAGGTCGGCAAGCTTTTCGTACATAGATGCGCTGGTATCGGTCGCTTCGATTGGTAGCGTCGCGATTTTCAGCATATCACCCGTATCCAGACCAATATCCATCTGCATGATGGTTACGCCAGTTTCTGCATCACCTGCCCAAATAGAACGTTGGATTGGTGCCGCACCACGCCAGCGAGGCAGGATAGAACCGTGTACGTTAATACAACCGAGCTTAGGCGTGTCTAATACCGCTTGTGGTAGCAGAAGGCCATAAGCCACAACAACCATGATATCGGCGTTCAGATCAGCCAGCGCTTGTTTCGCTTCATCTGATTTGAAGTTTTCTGGTTGATAAACAGGGATGTCGTGTTCTAGTGCAATGTTTTTAACCGGGCTTGCAGTAAGCTTTTTACCGCGACCCGCAGGGCGGTCTGGTTGAGTATACACTGCAATTACTTCGTGCTCCGAAGACAACAACGCCGCCAAGTGACGGGCGGCGAAATCCGGAGTACCTGCAAAGACAATACGTAAAGACTGACTCAAGGTAGACTTCCTTCTTAATTGGTATGGGTCGCGATTAAGCGTTTAGCTGCTTTTCGTTGTAGCGTTTGATCTTCGCCAGCTTTTCCTGAATGCGCTTACGCTTCAGAGGCGATAGATAATCAACAAACAATTTACCTTGTAGGTGATCCAGTTCGTGTTGAACACAAATCGCTAGCAGGTCGTCAGCGTCAAAGGTAAATTCTTTGCCGTCGCGATCCAATGCTTTAACGGTAACCTCAGCGGCGCGAGGCACAAGGGCGCGAGCACCCGGTACCGATAGACAGCCTTCTTCGATGCCATCTTCGCCGCGCTTTTCCAGAATCTCAGGGTTGATAAGCACCATTGGCTCATCACGAGTTTCTGAAATATCAATCACTACGATACGCTTATGAATATCAACCTGCGTTGCAGCAAGGCCAATACCTTCTTCGTCGTACATGGTTTCAATCATATCATCGACGATTTTTTGAATTTCAGGTGTCACCTCTTCCACAGGCTTAGCTACTGTGCGTAGGCGATCATCTGGAAATGTTAATACTTGTAATACAGACATATTCACTCGAAATATTGAACTGTGCCGAAACAGCACAAACCTTGTTGGCTCAATTCTAGACATTTTATGACCTAAATGACAGCATCCTTGCATTAATTTCCATACCAACTACTGCTTAATAGACCAAGGATGAGGGGCATGAATCGCATTTTTCGCAATGTTTCCAGCATTATGTTGCCGTTACTATTCTCCTTCACTGCAGCAGCAAATGCTGACTCTAAACCGCTCGCAGTCAAAGCGGATGCCCCACAAACCTATGTGGTAGTGAAAGGCGATACTCTATGGGACATTTCGGCGATGTACCTGGACAGTCCGTGGTTGTGGCCCCGCTTGTGGCAAATTAACCCAGAGATAGATAATCCACATTTGATTTATCCCGGCGATAAGTTGTCACTGGTGTGGATTAACGGTCAGCCAGTCCTAAGCTTAAAGCCCGTTAAAAAACTGAGTCCACAGGCTCGAATTACCGAAAAGAAGGCTGTGCCGACGGTTGCGGAAGGTCTGGTGATGCCTTATCTCAGTTCTGACCGACTGGTAGATAAAGAGACGCTCGACAATGCAGTCAAAGTGATGGGCAGTTCCAAAGGCAGTCGGTATTTGACCGCAGAAGATGTGTTGTACATCAGCGGTGAGCAGACCGCGACGGAATGGGCGATTTATCGCCCGGTCGAGACTTACTCTCGTGAAGACGTTTCAAAGGAAATCACCGCATTGCGCTTGATCGCAAAAGGGGAGTTGGTGGATGCATCTGAAGCGTTTTCTGGATTAAAAATCACCGCTCAGTTACAAGAAATTCTCCGTAATGACATCGCCTTACCAAATCAAATGGTAGAGAGTGGCGAGTTTTCCACGACGTTCTATCCCCTTCCTTCGCCGCAGGGTAGTACTGCGAAGCTCCTGGGAAATATCGAAGGTATTCGCTTCAGTTCAACCAATCAGGTTGTTGTTATTGATAAAGGAATGGCGGATAAGCTGAAACAAGGCAGTGTTTTTGATCTTAAAGAAGACGCTCATCCGGTTGCTAAAGATGGCGATGGCTTCCAAAAAGAGGTGGGTTTATTCGATAAAGCAATTATTCTGCCCCAAAGTAAAGTGGGTGAACTGCTGGTAATCCGTCCTTATGAATACTTCAGCTTGGCTTTGATCACTAACAGTACTAAACCAATTAGTAACGAGGTAACGGTCGTTTCGCCTCTTGCTGAAGTGCCTGTCACAGATGAAACCACTCAATGAGAATGACCTTGTTGCCTGGCTAAAGCTAAGTTGCTTGCCAGGCATAGGCGGGGTCAAGCTGAACAAGTTACTAGCTAAAGACACGCCTCGAAACATCATCAACTCCTCTCATGAATACCTGCAGCGCCTTGGATTAAGTCAGAAGCAACTTCAGGCTTGGACGTCAGCCGATAAAGAAGTTGAAGCTTGCCTCAATTGGAAAGAGCTCGCTTCGAGTCACCATATTCTGACTTTAGATGACCCGCTTTACCCTCCGCTACTTAAACAGATTGTTGCACCGCCGCCCCTGTTGTTTTTGCAAGGCGATCCTACGTGTTTATCTCAGCCTCAGATTGCTATGGTGGGAAGCCGTAACGCGAGTGTTGACGGATTACAGTACGCCCGACACTTTGCTGCAGATTTCGTTAGTAATGATCTTGTTGTAACCAGTGGATTAGCTTTGGGCATTGATGGTCATGCGCATGACGGAGCGTTGCAAGCGGGAGGAAAGACGATAGCAGTTCTTGGTTCTGGCTTAGCTCATATTTACCCAGCGCGGCACCGGGGGTTGGCGCAGCGCGTCGCAGAGAGCGGTGCACTGATTTCAGAATTTCGCCCCAATGCGAAACCAAGGCCGGAACACTTTCCACGTCGCAACCGAATTATTAGTGGGTTATCTCTGGGGGTGTTTGTTGTCGAAGCGGCAGAGAAAAGCGGTTCTTTAATTACGGCGCGTTATGCGCTTGAGCAAGGACGAGAAGTGTTTGCTCTGCCCGCTTCTATTAATGCGAAAAATGCCAGTGGCGGAAATCATTTGATTCGCAATGGTGCTTGCCTCGTAGAAAAGACAAAAGATGTACTCGATGAAATACAGTCATTACTTGATTGGTCTGTTAATCAGAGCAGAGATTTATTTTCTACCTTAATTGATGAAGAAGAATTGCCATTTCCTCAGCTGTTAGCTAACGTAGGAAATGAGGCTACACCAGTTGATATTCTTGCAAGCAGGACCAATATACCTGTCCAGGAAGTCATGATGCAGCTCTTAGAGCTTGAGCTCTCAGGGCACGTTGTTGCAGTTTCAGGTGGCTATATTCGAAAGGGGAGGGGCTAGCTATGATGATGGATATACTGATGTATCTATTCGAAACCTACATCCATAGCGATGCAGAGTTACAGGTCGAACAAGACGAGTTGGAAGATGAGTTGCTTCGTGCAGGCTTCCAGCAAAAAGATATCTACAAAGCCCTTGTCTGGTTAGAAGAGCTTGCCGCGCTGCAGCAAAGTGATACATCTTCTGCTATATCGGCTTGTATCGCATCGTCATCGACTCGTATCTACACTGCGAAAGAGATGCAGCGTTTGGATCTAGAATGCCGAGGCTTTTTGTTATTCCTCGAGCAAATTAATGTCCTAACAACAGAAACTCGTGAAATGGTGATTGATCGGGTGATGGGACTGGAAACAAACGAATTTGAGCTTGAAGACCTCAAATGGATCATTCTGATGGTGCTGTTCAATGTACCGGGTAATGAGAACGCTTATACGCTGATGGAAGAGCTGTTGTACACCAAAGAACAAGGGATCCTTCATTAAGCCTAATCCCAACAAGTTCGTGTTCCGTTGGATGTGAACACGAGCTTGTGTATTTGGTGTGTCTTTCAATTAAACGGTAAGTATGAGTAGTAAAATCGACAACAGCCTTTTCTCTGCCCATGAACATGCGCTCGAACATGAGCCGTGTCCTAAGTGTGGGTCAGACTTGACGCTAAAACACGGTAAGCACGGCCCATTCCTTGGTTGTAGCCAGTATCCAGGTTGTGATTACATCAAAGCACTGCACAGTAACGATGGTCACATCGTCAAAGAATTGGGCGTACCTTGCCCCGACTGTGGCAATGAATTGGTGTTGCGCCAGGGACGTTATGGCATGTTTGTCGGGTGCAGCAGTTACCCAGCTTGTCATCATATTGAGTCTATTAACCAGCCTGAACCGGAAAAGCAGTCACAAGAACAGCATGCTTGTCCTGAATGTGGTAAAGGTCATTTAGTTGAGCGTAAGACACGCTTCGGCAAAACATTTTATGCGTGTGATAACTACCCGAAATGTAAGTTTGCCGTGAACCTGCCACCGGTCAAAGGCCGTTGCGAAGCGTGCGGTTTTTCATTGCTGGTTGAGAAGAAGCTCGCCAGCGGGGTGAAGTTACAGTGCGCTAACCGCAAGTGTCAGCATACGCAAGCTAAGTAAACGAAACTACCAATTAAAAAGGGTCGCATGATGCGACCCTTTGTTGTTTTTAGCTGGATTCTAAGCTTGAGACTGCTTGGCAAAATCATGCACGGCAGGGAAAGCCTCTGCATCCAGTACTTTGCCTAACGCACATAATCTGCGATGAAGTTCGCCAGGGTAGTCTCCACACACATTAATGTGGCCCATCTTGCGTCCTGCTCGTTTTTCTTTACCATACCAATGAATATGGCAACCATCCATCGCTAATACGGCTTCTGGCAAAGTATCTTCACCGAGAATATTAACCATCGACGTTTCGCGAACCAGTTTTGTGCTGCCTAGTGGCAAACCACAAACCGCGCGCAAATGGTTTTCAAACTGACAGGTTTCTGCACCTTGCTGTGTCCAGTGACCTGAGTTGTGAACGCGTGGCGCGATCTCATTCACCAGTAAAGTGCCATCTACATCGAAGAACTCTAGGGCTAATACGCCAACATAACCCAGACTTTCTGCAACCGCAGTAAACATCTGCTTGGCTTGGGTTTGAAGTTCTGGTTCATCAATGGCGGTAGAAAGGCTCAGTACACCATCAGTGTGCACGTTCTCTGCCAGTGGATAAACTTCAATGCTGCCATCTTTACCGCGAGCACCAACTAAAGATACTTCACAGTTAAATGGAACAAACTCTTCAGCCACTATAGCTTGGGTTGGTGTTGCTGCGATGCACTCGGCCATTTCCGTCCAGATAGCGTCTACCTGAGAAGCTTCTTTCAAGCGCCATTGGCCTTTACCATCGTAACCGCCTAATGCACTTTTCAGTACCATTGGCATACCCACGTGTTCAATCGCGCGGTCAAAATCTTCACGTGTTTCAATCACGTAGTATTTCGCATTACGCACGCCAGCGTTGTCGAGTAGAGCTTTTTCAAGACGACGGTCACCGCCTGCCTTGATCGCTTCTGTGCTCGGAAGGAACTTTCCACTCTCTTCACAGATGTCGAGCACATCGTGAGGGATATGTTCGAATTCTGCTGTTATCACATCGACTTGCTCAATGGCATTTTCCAGACCATGACCAAGCACATGTTGAGTAAGAGGGTGAACGATATTGCCGCTACCCACATCGTAAGCAGAGATTTGAATATTCAGAGGTGCACCAGCCAGAGACATCATACGAGCCAACTGACCAGCTCCTAGAACCAGTACGTGCATCCGATTAGTCCTCAGCTGGGTTTGGGTTAGCCAGAACCGTTTCTGTCTGTTCGTTGCGGAATGCTTCTACCTTCGCCATGATACTTTCATCATGCGTACCCAGAATTTGTGCTGCCAGGATACCGGCGTTTGCCGCACCTGCTTCGCCAATCGCTAACGTGCCGACCGCAATACCTTTAGGCATTTGTACGATAGACAGCAGAGAGTCCATTCCTTTCAGAGCACGTGACTGAACTGGAACGCCAAGTACTGGCAAGCTCGTGAATGCCGCCGCCATACCTGGTAGGTGAGCTGCGCCGCCCGCACCTGCGATGATTACTTTGATGCCGCGCTCTTTCGCACTGCTTGCGTAATCAGCCAATAGTTGAGGAGTACGGTGAGCTGACACCACTTTTGTTTCGTAAGACACGCCAAATTGATCCAGCATGTCCGCTGCTAGTTTCATGGTTGGCCAATCTGATTTAGAACCCATGATGATACCGACTTTCATCTCAAACTCCTTCAAGCTGCAAAATTAGGTGAGCTGATAAATTTGTGCGCATTATACGGGGATTTTTATCTCAAGCAAACGTTTGCGCGCCTTTGTAAATGCTATTGATACATTTTATAAAAAAATTGCTTTAGTCTCTGAGAATGAATCTTTGTACACTTAGGTATAGAGAAAATAATACAGTCAGATAATCAGGAAGTAATCGGTGGATAACTTTGAACAGGTGCTCAATGCACTACAGCAAGGCGAAGTGATTGCCTATCCAACAGAAGGTGTTTTTGGCGTCGGGTGTGATCCTGATAATCCAGAGGCAATCCAAAAGCTGCTGGAACTAAAACAGCGCCCGGTAGAAAAGGGGCTCATCCTTATTGCTGCCAGCTATGATCAGCTATTACCTTACATTGACGAGTCTCAGCTGACGCAAGCGCAGTTAGATAAAGTTCATGCCACCTGGCCTGGTCCTTACACTTGGATCATGCCTGCGAGCGATAAAGTCTCTAATTGGGTTTCAGGGCAGTTTGATTCGATTGCAGTTCGTGTGACCGATCATCCTTTGGTGCAAAAAATGTGTAATGCATTCGGAAAGCCGTTAACCTCTACCAGCGCGAATCTTTCAGGCTTGCCGCCGTGTATGACGACAGAAGAAGTTGAGCAGCAGCTGGGTGATAAGCTGGTGGCGATTCTTCGTGGTGAAACCAGCGGGCGTGATAAGCCAAGTGAAATTCGTGACGCCAAAACCTCGCAAATATTAAGACAGGGCTAACCCTGCCTACCAGCCTTCAATTAGGTACCAGATAATAGGTAATAACGTATGTCAGCAATCGATAAGCATGCCGTAAAGCAGTTCCTGATGTCGCTTCAGGATTCCATTTGTCAGCAGTTAGCACAAGAAGATGGAAAGGCCGTCTTTGTCGAAGATGCGTGGCATCGTGAGCCGGGAGAGCGTCTTGGTGGTGGTGGTCGTTCACGTGTTCTGCGTGATGGCGACGTGTTTGAGCAAGGTGGAGTGAACTTCTCTCATGTAGAAGGCAAAGAAATGCCAGCGTCAGCAACAGCGCATCGTCCTGAATTGGCGGGGCGACGTTTTGAAGCGATGGGAGTCTCTTTGGTTATTCACCCTAAAAACCCGTATGTGCCGACGTCACATGCCAATGTGCGCTTCTTTATTGCAGAAAAAGACGGAGAAGATCCGATTTGGTGGTTCGGTGGTGGCTTCGACTTAACGCCGTTCTATCCTTTCGAAGAAGACTGCCAGTCATGGCACGATACCGCGAAGGCAATCTGTGCCCCGTTCGGTGATGAAGTCTATTCGGATCACAAGGCTTGGTGCGATAAGTATTTCTTCCTTCCACATCGAAACGAAACTCGTGGTGTCGGTGGTTTGTTCTTTGATGATTTGAACCATTGGGAGTTCGACAAATGTTTCGATTACATCAAAGCGGTGGGTGAAGGCTTCTGTCAGGCTTATCTGCCAATCGTGGCACGACGTAAAGATATTGAGTTTGGCGAGCGAGAGCGAGAGTTTCAGTTGTATCGTCGTGGCCGTTATGTTGAGTTTAACTTGGTGTACGACCGTGGCACCTTGTTTGGTTTGCAAAGTGGTGGACGTACGGAGTCGATTCTTATGTCCATGCCGCCACTAGCACGCTGGGAATACAGTTATCAGCCTGAAGCTGGGACACCTGAAGCCGAGCTTTACGAGCGATACCTAAAACCACGTGACTGGTAAGCGCTGAATCTCCTTTTCTATATAGAAAGATAGTGATAGGGTCATCTTTAATCAGATGGCCCTGTTTTTCTCTATATTAAGGTAAGGAATAAAGGTAAGGAAATGACTCAGCAAGTTGATCGCTATGCGGTGTTTGGTAATCCCATCGGGCACAGTAAGTCGCCATTTATTCACACACTCTTTGCTCGCCAAACGAATCAATCGCTGACTTACACAGCCGAATGTGCCCCTGTCGACGGGTTTATTGAAGCCGTGAACGTGTTTTTTGCTGAAGGTGGTAAAGGATGTAATGTCACTTTGCCTTTTAAAGAACAGGCGTATCAGTTTGCCACTCGTTTAACAGAGCGTGCCCAACTTGCCGGAGCTGTGAATACACTCAAAAAGCTTGATGATGGTGAAATCATCGGTGACAACACCGACGGTGCTGGTCTGGTGCAAGACCTACTGCAGCACCAAGTCGTTTTAGAAGGCGCTCGTATCCTAATCATCGGAGCTGGTGGCGCTTCTCGAGGAGTAATTCTTCCGTTACTTGAGCAAAGGCCTGCTTCATTGACGGTAACCAACCGTACATTTTCTAAAGCTAAAGAATTGGCAGCGCTGTTTTCAGATTACGGGCCTGTGGCAGCGAAAGAGATGAACAGTATTACTCAAGAATACGACGTCGTTATTAACTCAACGTCAGCTTCGCTGAGTGGCGAACTTCCTGAAATATCGTCAGCTATCTTTGCTCCCAACAGCACAAGCTATGACATGATGTATGGCGGTGGTGATACCAAGTTTAACCAATGGGCTAAAGAACATGGTGCAGCTCAAGCTTATGACGGTTTAGGAATGTTGGTCGGTCAAGCGTCAGAAAGTTTTATGCTCTGGCGTGGTTTGCGTCCTGGCGCTAAACAGATTTTACGTGAGCTTAGAAAAAATCTTGAAGGTCAATAATCGATGAATCAATCCATTTTATTCCCAGACATCCAGTCCTGGGATGAATCATCACAATCAATCCACTTTCCTGCGCAGCAATCGGGCGCACTGATTGAATGCTACGTCACGAAACAACAACTCTCAAAAATGAGTGGCTTGGATATTGAAGATGAGCAAAAAGCTGTAGAAGCATTTTTAGCCTTACGCTTTGATCTGGAAGAAATGGCCGAAGAGCTCATAGAAGATGAAGCCTTCAATGAAGAAGGCCACATTGTAATTGATTAACTAGATTATCGGATGACTAACCAATGATTTCGACTTCATTCATGTAGTCGTTCTTATTCTGGACGTAGTTATCTGAAGACTTTTGTAAAAAAGCGCGCTCTTTTTCTGACAGTGGGCGTGCTTGTTTTACCGGGCTACCAACATAGAGGTAACCACTTTCTAATACTTTGCCAGGCGGAACTAAACTGCCAGCGCCAATCATCACTTCAGATTGTATAACTGCACCATCAAGAACGATTGCTCCCATACCTACTAATACGCGATCGTGAATCTCACAACCATGCAGCATGACTTTGTGACCGACAGTGACATCATTACCAATAATTAATGGATAGCCGTTTGGGTTTTCCTGATTCTTGTGTGTCACGTGTAATACACTGCCATCTTGGATATTTGTTCGTTCGCCGATGTGGATATGATTAACGTCACCACGCGCAGCAACCAACGGCCAAACGCTAGAATCGTCCCCAATAACGATGTCTCCGACTAAAACAGATGTTGAATCGACGTAAACTCGCTCACCAAGCTGAGGCTTTATACCTTTATAACTTCTTATTGAACTCATCTTTTCTCCTTATTATGGGCGATTAAAGGGTATATAGGGGTAGAAGAGTAGTAAAAACTCGCCTTTTAGAATAAAAAACACCCAAACGACAAATAAA
>NZ_JAZDWA010000009.1:0-95347 GCF_036350715.1 Vibrio sp. YYF0003 | reverse complement strand
TCGCGGGTTCGAGTCCCGTCCACTCCGCCACTTATTAGAAAGCCTAGTCGAAAGACTAGGCTTTTGTCGTTTATGGCGTATAGTTTCCCTTTCAGGGAAGTCGAGTTATACCAATCTAAGTAAAAATATGATCTAATTGAGGCCGTCCAACAATAGAACTGATTCGCTATGGATAGCCTCAATAATATCGACTTTAAAAAGCTCGCAAGCCAGCAGAAATCCATCCAGATGAAAATGAGACTGCTGGCCCTCGCTCATTTCAAAGATGGGCACTCACGCACACAAATCGCCAAGTTTCTCAAGGTAAGCCGAACCAGTGTCAATAAGTGGGTTCAGGCCTTTCTTGAAGAAGGGCTGGAAGGACTGCAAGAAAAGCCAAGAACAGGAAGACCACCATTCTTAACTTCCGAGCAAAAAGAGCAATTGAGTCAATACATAAAAGATAAAGCCAATGATACACAAGGCGGACGACTGACTGGTGCCGACATCCACGCTTATATCGTGAAAGAATTTGGCCAGCACTACCACCCTGATTCTATCTATTACCTGCTCGACCACATGGGCTTTTCATGGATAACTTCCCGATCAAAACACCCCAAACAATCTCAGCAAACACAAGACGATTTTAAAAAAATCTAAAATCGAAACGATCCTTAAGATCCCAGGACATATAGCTTTAGAGTGTGTCGATGTCTGGTTTCAGGACGAAGCCAGATTTGGGCAACAAAACACGACCACACGTTTATGGGCTGAAAAAGGAACTCGCCCAAGAGCCGTGAAGCAACAACAATTTGTATGCCTATCTGTTCGGTTCCGTTTGTCCCAGTAAAGGAATTGGTGAGGCTATCGTTGTCCCTTGGGTTAGTAAAGACATTATGATAGAGCACTTAAAACAAATATCGGCAGTCACGGAGAAGGGACGTCACGCCGTCGTTGTTACGGATGGAGCAGGGTGGCATACAGAAGATATAACCATTGACTTTAAGAATGTCAGTGTCATCAAACTTCCACCCTATTCTCCAGAGCTAAACCCTATCGATCAAGTATGGAGTTGGTTGAGGCAACGCTATTTAGCCAACTAATCTTTTACTGATTACGACGATATCATCTCCAAAGTCTGCGATGCATGGAATCGTTTTTTGGATAGCTCCAAAAGAGTCACCAAAATGTGCTCGAGAAGATGGATAGACCTGACCAATTAATTTTCCAGATTGGTATTATTCTAGACCCTTGCAGAAATGCTAGGGTCTTTTGGTTTATGCTGAGTTAAGTTGTCATTCAACTAATGAGTCCCGTAGGAGGCTTGCCCTTAGCCTCTCCCCCACATGATGAGCAGACTTTTTCTGTATAAAGCATGGCATTCGTTTAAGGGAATAAGGAAAGGGAGCGTGTTCTATTGGGTTTAGTTCTGGTGAATATATAGGATAAAGACTGCGTTTTAGGTGAATGATATTTAAGAGTTTGTGGTGAATATCCCTTTATAAAAAAAGCAGTCATATGGCTGCTTTTTTACTTCAAGTCCGACTCTAAGATTCAAGCTGCTCTTTCGGCTCTTGCACTACGCTATGCTCTTTGGTTTCGGAGGCGGCTAAAGCGTTACGCTCTTCCTCCATCTTCTTTTCTTCTTCTTTGGCTTTTTCAATCATTGGTGTAATGGTTGAGCCTTGAATCAAAATAGAGAACACAACAACGGCGTAAGTCATTACTAGGATGATCTCTTTTACGTCGATCAACTTGTCTTGTACGACCCATATTCCTGAAGGGATAGAAAGTGCCATTGCAAGCGCTAAACCGCCACGCAGGCCACCCCAGGTCAGGATTTTTACTGACCAACGGTTATATGTTCTGTATCGCTTAAAGCCAATGTAGGAGAAAAATACACTAAGGTAACGTGATGCCAGTACTAGAGGCACGGCAATAGCCATCATGATCCAGTCTTCTTGGTGGAATTTGAACAGCAGCATCGACATACCGATTAAAAGGAACAGAACGCCATTTAGAAACTCATCGACTAATTCCCAGAAGTGGTCGAGGTGGTCTTCACTCTCTTTAGAGAAGCCGATAAAGCGTGTCCAGTTGCCAATCATAATCCCAGAGACAACCATCGCTAATGGGCCTGATACGTGAAGGTATTCCGCGAAAGCATAACCGGCTGTAGGAACACCAATAGTAAGTAGCAATTCCATTGAGTGGTCATTGGTCGCACTAATTAAGTAGTGGAACAGCAAGCCAAGTAGGAAACCATAAAAGATCCCCCCAATCGCTTCCTGGATAAAGAGCATCGTGACGCTGCCTACGGTCGGTGCTTCAGTGCCAAATGCGATAGTAAATAAGGTGACAAAAATAACCAGACCGAAGCCGTCATTGAACAATGACTCACCTTCAATTTGTGTCGAGATACGTTTTGGAGCATCTAATTTTTTCACAATGGCGAGAACGGCTATCGGGTCAGTTGGGGAGATCAATGAACCGAATAGTAGGCAGTAAATTAAGTCAAACTTAATTCCGATCAGTAAGCAGATTCCATATAGAGCAAAACCGATGAAGAATGTCGAAAACAGAGTGGCTGCGAGTGCTAATACTGTGATCTCCCACTTCTGATCTTTCAGGTTAGGTAGTTTAATACCTAAGCCGCCTGCAAATAGCAAAAATCCAAGGATACCTTTGAGCAAGAAGTCTTCGAAGTTTATTCTGGTTACTGTTTCTGTCGCTATCTCTGTGAGATGGAACCAGTTATTTTGACCAGCAATTAGGATGAGGAGAGAAAGTACCATTGAACCTGCGGTAATGGCGATGGTGGTTTGCATCTTTCCTATTTTGCTGTTTACAAAGGCTATTAGCATCGCAGCAGCGGAGAGAAAACATAAAGTATGATAGACCGACATTAGAACACTCTGTTTGTAACATTTTATGAATGGAATTCTCGGCTGATGCTGCTTAAATAGCAAACATTTTTTCGTGATTATTTGATAAGAGAATAGGTCGATAAAATAATCATGAAATCTGTATTTAGACGTCTAGACTCCTGAAGTTTGTGTGATAGGATGACAGCATAACGAAAGGAATGAGGCTGTACTGTGGGAACTAATGTAAGACAACAGATTGAAGCTCAATTGAAGCAACGTATTCTTCTGATTGATGGTGGTATGGGCACCATGATTCAGGGATACAAACTTGAAGAGCACGATTATCGAGGAGAACGCTTTGCGGACTGGCACAGTGATCTAAAGGGTAACAACGACTTGTTGGTACTTAGTCAGCCTCAATTGATCAAAGAAATACACAGCGCTTACCTCGAAGCTGGTGCTGATATCTTAGAAACCAACACCTTTAATGCGACCACTATCGCTATGGCTGACTACGATATGGAAAGCCTAAGTGAGGAGATCAACTTTGCAGCTGCTAAGTTAGCTCGTGAGGTGGCGGATGAATGGACGGCTAAAACACCGGAAAAGCCACGCTATGTAGCAGGTGTTCTGGGCCCTACAAACCGCACGTGTTCTATCTCTCCGGATGTAAACGATCCTGGTTACCGCAATGTGAGTTTTGATGAATTGGTCGAAGCTTACTCTGAATCTACTCGAGCCTTAATCAAAGGTGGTTCAGACTTAATTCTTATCGAAACAATATTTGATACCTTGAATGCTAAAGCGTGTGCGTTCGCTGTGGATTCAGTATTTGAAGAGCTTGGTATCGAGCTTCCTGTGATGATTTCTGGCACGATTACTGATGCCTCTGGCCGAACCTTATCAGGTCAAACGACGGAAGCCTTTTACAATTCATTACGCCACGTGAGGCCTATCTCATTTGGCTTAAACTGTGCGCTTGGCCCTGATGAACTGCGCCCATATGTCGAAGAACTTTCACGTATTTCTGAATCTTTCGTGTCTGCTCACCCTAATGCCGGGTTGCCAAATGCATTCGGCGAATATGACTTGTCTCCTGAAGATATGGCGAAGCATGTTAAAGAGTGGGCCGAAAGTGGATTCTTGAACTTGATTGGCGGCTGTTGTGGTACAACGCCTGAACATATCCGCCAAATGGCAGAAGCTGTTAATCAGGTTACTCCTCGTCAGTTACCAGAGCTTCAGGTCGCATGTCGTTTATCTGGCCTAGAGCCACTGACCATCGAGAAAGAATCCTTGTTTATCAACGTTGGTGAACGTACTAACGTAACGGGTTCAGCTCGCTTTAAGCGCTTAATCAAAGAAGAGTTATATGATGAAGCGCTCGATGTTGCTCGTCAGCAAGTCGAAAATGGCGCGCAAATCATCGATATCAACATGGATGAAGGTATGTTGGATGCAGAGGCATGTATGGTTCGATTCTTGAACCTTTGCGCTTCTGAGCCTGAAATCTCCAAAGTGCCGATCATGGTTGACTCTTCAAAGTGGGAAGTCATCGAAGCCGGCCTGAAATGTATTCAGGGTAAAGGTATCGTAAACTCGATTTCTCTAAAAGAAGGTAAAGAGAAGTTTGTCGAGCAGGCGAAACTGATTCGCCGCTATGGCGCCGCTGTTATCGTGATGGCATTCGATGAAGTAGGACAAGCAGATACCCGTGAGCGCAAAATTGAAATTTGTACCAATGCTTACCGTATCTTGGTTGATGAAGTTGGCTTCCCACCAGAAGATATTATCTTTGACCCAAATATTTTTGCAGTTGCAACAGGTATCGATGAGCACAACAACTACGCTGTCGATTTTATCGAAGCTGTTGGCGACATCAAACGTGACCTGCCACATGCGATGATATCTGGTGGTGTGTCTAACGTGTCGTTCTCTTTCCGTGGCAATAACTACGTTCGTGAAGCGATTCATGCCGTGTTCCTTTACCACTGTTTCAAAAACGGTATGGATATGGGTATCGTTAACGCTGGTCAGTTGGAGATCTACGATAACGTCCCTGAAAAGCTGCGCGAAGCGGTAGAAGACGTCGTGCTTAACCGTCGTAACGATGCTACCGAAAGGCTTTTGGATATCGCTTCAGAATACGCCGATAAAGGTGTGGGTAAAGAGGAAGATGCTTCTGCACTGGAGTGGAGAACTTGGCCAGTCGAAAAGCGTTTAGAACATGCTCTAGTTAAAGGCATTACCGAGTTTATCGTTGAAGACACTGAAGAAGCTCGTGTTAATGCTTCTAAACCATTAGAGGTCATCGAAGGCCCATTGATGGATGGCATGAACGTGGTCGGTGACTTGTTTGGTGAAGGTAAAATGTTCCTGCCTCAGGTTGTTAAGTCGGCGCGTGTAATGAAACAGGCGGTTGCTCACTTAGAACCATTTATCGACGCAGAGAAGCAGGTCGGCCAGACCAACGGTAAGATCTTGCTCGCGACGGTAAAAGGCGATGTACACGATATCGGTAAAAATATCGTTGGTGTTGTCCTGCAGTGTAATAACTACGAGATCATTGACCTTGGCGTTATGGTGCCATGTGAAAAGATCCTAAAAGTCGCCAAAGAAGAGAACGTCGATATTATCGGTCTGTCGGGGCTGATTACACCATCATTAGATGAGATGGTTCATGTAGCTAAAGAGATGGAGCGTCTTGACTTTGATCTGCCATTGCTGATTGGTGGCGCGACAACGTCGAAAGCGCATACTGCGGTTAAAATTGAACAGAACTACAAACATCCGGTCGTTTACGTCAACAATGCTTCACGTGCCGTAGGTGTTTGTACGTCACTATTGTCTGATGAACGTCGTCCTGATTTCGTCGAAAAATTAAATGCCGATTACGAGCGTGTTCGTGATCAACACAACCGTAAAAAGCCACGAACCAAGCCAGTTACTCTGGAAGAAGCTCGCGCAAACAAAGTGGCAATTGACTGGGAGGCGTATACACCTCCAGCACCAAAGCAGTCGGGCATTCATATTTTCGACGATTTTGATGTCGCGACCTTACGTAAGTACATCGACTGGACTCCATTCTTTATGACCTGGTCTTTGGTTGGAAAATACCCGACCATTTTCGATCACGAAGAAGTGGGTGAAGAAGCGAAGCGTTTGTTCCATGATGCGAATGAGCTACTTGATCGCGTTGAAAGCGAAGGCCTGATGCAAGCGCGAGGCATGTGTGGCTTGTTCCCAGCAGCGAGTGTGGGTGACGATATTGAAGTGTACACTGATGAATCGCGTACAGAAGTCGCGAAAGTCCTGTGTAACCTTCGCCAGCAAACTGAGAAACCAAAAGGCTTTAACTACTGCTTGTCGGATTATGTCGCACCAAAAGACTCGGGTAAGCACGACTGGATTGGTGCGTTTGCGGTAACCGGTGGTATTGGTGAGCGTGAACTTGCGGATGAGTATAAGGCTAAGGGTGATGATTATAATGCCATTATGATCCAAGCGGTGGCCGATCGTCTGGCAGAAGCTTTTGCTGAATATCTGCATGAGCGTGTTCGTAAAGAAATCTGGGGTTATGCTGAAGATGAGAATTTATCTAACGATGAGCTAATCCGTGAAAAATACCAAGGTATTCGACCTGCGCCTGGCTACCCAGCATGTCCAGAGCATACGGAAAAAGGACCGTTATGGGATCTTCTGAACGTAGAAGAGAATATCGGCATGTCTTTGACGTCTAGCTATGCTATGTACCCTGGAGCCTCAGTGTCTGGTTGGTACTTCTCTCATCCGGACTCTCGCTACTTTGCGATCGCTCAGATCCAGGAAGATCAGTTAGAAAGCTATGCTGAACGTAAAGGTTGGGACAGGCTTGAAGCAGAAAAATGGTTAGGTCCGAATATTAACGGCTAATCCAACGGAAAGAGAAAGGGCTGCCATTAGGCAGCCCTTTTTATATTGTGAGATGAACAGAGTTTACTTTTCAAATAGCTCAGCATGCAGTTTTTGAATCGCCTGTTGCGATTCTGACTTGTGCAGTAGGAAGCACAAGTTATGCGGGCTCGCACCGTAGCAAATCATACGCAGGTTAAAGTCTTCTAGCGTGCCGAATACTTGTTTGGCGTATCCTTTGCTACCGCTCATGTTGTTTCCGATAAGAGCCACCAAGCATAGGTCGTGCTCTACTTCCACTTTACACAACTCTTCTAGCTCTTCTCTTACGGCTTGAGGTAGTTGTGGTGCACCACCAGAGGTGTCTGTTTGGTCTAGGGTTAACGAAACACTGATTTCTGAAGTGGTAATCAGGTCCACTGAAATTTTGTGTTTAGCCAGAATCTCGAACACTTTAGCCAGGAAGCCGTATGCATGGAACATGCTTGCACTACGTAGAGTGACCATGGTTTGGTTGCAACGCAATGCAAGAGCTCGGTATAGCGGCGAGCTTTCTACTTGGTGACGAATCCATGTGCCACCTGCTTCTGGATCTTTAGAAGAGCCAACAAACACTGGAATGTCGTGGCGCAAAGCGGGAACGAGTGTAGAAGGGTGGAGGATCTTAGCACCAAAGTTTGCCATTTCTGACGCTTCGCTAAAGCTGATCTCAGGAATTGGAGACGCTTTTGGCGCAATACGTGGGTCTGTTGTGTAGATGCCCGGAACATCAGTCCAGATTTCTAAGCCAGAAGCTTTAACGCCTTCAGCAATCAGTGCAGCACTGTAGTCACTGCCACCACGACCTAATGTGGTTGTGTTGCCTTCTTCGTCTGAGCCGATGAAGCCTTGAGTGATGACTACTGACTCCTGACATAGAGGGACTAACTTTTCTTGTGCCAGCTGAGAAATCGCTTCGACATTTGGCTCAGCACGTCCGAAGTTATCGTCGGTTCTTAGCACATCACGAATATCAAAACGCACCGCATTGATACCACGCTCTCTCATCAGTTGAGCCAAAATGTGCGTCGACATTAACTCACCACACGCAACTAAATGGTCTGTCAGTTTAGAGCTAGCTTGGATAGAAGCCGCTTCTGCAAGGCTGGTTACCGTATCAAGGATAGCGTAAACCTCTGCGCTTGCTTCTACTACATCTCTTAGCTGACCAAGGATGTCATCATGAATTTCTGCTAGCTTACGTAGCAACTCGGCACGCTGTTCTTGATCCTGAACACCATTGGCCAGTTCTACCAATAAGTTCGTTACACCAGAGCAAGCGCTGCTAACGACAAGGCGAGTATTTGGATTGTTTTCAATAATGGCGGCACAACGGCTCATTGCCTCGAAATTGGCAACACTGGTTCCACCGAATTTTGCTACGTTAAATGCGCTCACTGAGTTCTCCCACGACTTCTTAAACTAATATATCCGATATTTAGTGAGGAAAGGAACAGAGCAAAAAGAGAGGTATTTAGAATGATATTTGAAATATGTACCCTCAGAAGCTCTTCATCAGACAATGCTGATGACAGTTGATGGGACTCAACCCACGTCAACCGACAAGTCAAACCCTGCAAATTTGACTTACCTCGGCACTACTCCCCCTGAATAATTCGTATTGGAATTGCGGTTCCACAAATTATCTACCTGGGTAGTGCTCCTCTTCCACATAAAGCTCAAACATTGAACGGTTTTGGCGTCACAAAGTCAATGAATATTTCAACTATTCCAAGATTTTTTATTAGTGAAATTGTGACAGTGGTTTGAACTCAATACCTACGGCTAATTGCCGAGCACTATAAAATCCATTAGTGTGAGTTCTTTGATGCCCGAGACTTATTCAAAATTCTAAAAACTATTGTCCGCGCTCGGGTTAAGTAACGTCAAACAAGGAGCTCACATGCCGATCCAAAGCTTTATTCCCCCTCACCGTATCCTAATGGGACCAGGTCCTTCAGATATCTATCCGCAAGTGCTGCAAGCGCTTAGCCGCCCAACCGTTGGTCACTTGGACCCTCTGTTTATCGCAATGATGGATGAGCTGAAACAACTGCTAAAGTACGCGTTCCAGACAGAAAACGACTTTACCATTGCCGTTTCTGCTCCAGGTAGTGCGGGTATGGAGGCATGTTTTGTTAATCTTATCGAGAAAGGTGACAAAGTTATCGTATGCCGAAATGGTGTTTTTGGTGAGCGCATGCGTGAAAACGTTGTTCGTGCTGGTGGTGAAGTTGTCTTGGTTGATGACGAGTGGGGCGCGCCAGTCTCTGTCGATAAAGTCGAACAAGCACTGCAGCAGCATCCTGACACAAAGATTTTAGCATTTGTTCACGCGGAAACATCGACAGGTGCGGTCAGCGATGCTCAAGCTTTGGGTAAGTTAGCCAAGCAACACAATGCGCTCTCTATTGTCGACGCAGTTACGTCTTTAGGTGGGGTTCCGTTAAAAGTAGATGAATGGCAACTGGATGCGGTGTACTCAGGTAGCCAAAAATGTTTGTCGTGCGTACCTGGCTTGTCTCCGGTGACATTCTCTCAGGCTGCCATTGATAAGATTCAATCGAGAACAACACCAGTACAAAGCTGGTTCCTTGATCAAAGCTTAGTGCTTGGTTACTGGAGTGGAGAGGGTAAGCGCAGCTACCATCATACCGCACCAGTGAATAGCCTGTATGCTTTGCATGAAGCGTTATTGATTCTGCAAAATGAAGGTTTGGAAAATGCTTGGGCTCGTCACCAATTGATGCATGAAAAACTAAAAGAAGGTCTACAAAAGCTCGGTTTTGAGTTTGTTGTTGAAGAAGCACATCGCCTGCCTCAATTAAATGCTATTTATGTACCGGAAGGTATTGATGAAGAGAAGGTTCGAGCTCACTTGCTGGAAACCTATAATCTGGAAATTGGTGCAGGTCTTGGCGCATTGGCTGGCAAAGCATGGCGTATCGGCTTGATGGGCTACGCAGCTCGTCCAGAAAACGTTGCGCTATGTTTGAAAGCGCTGGAAGAGTCGCTGACAGAGTAGTGACACCTAAAGTAAAAAAGCGAAGGTTATCCTTCGCTTTTTTTCGTTTATTTACTGCTCGTCTGACTGCTTAGGTGAAGCAGATTGAGCTTGTGATGGTGGTTGGTAATTTACTTTACTGAAATCCACCCGAGGAAATAAGAACTGCGCCTCTGCCCGAATTTGCTCGGCTTTACTGCCATCGTCTAGTCCCTGGTAAGCCAGGATCAAATTGTTATAGAAAGCAGGGCGTGGCTTATCTTTAATGATATTTAGTGACCAATCGATATAAGGCTGAATCAAGCTTGGGTCTTGTGTTTGCAACCCGCTAGTTAGAAAGGTGCTGTACACATCCCAGTCGAATCTATCTTTCCAAACCACTGGGTTGCTGACTTGATTAAGAATGTCTGGGTTTGTCGGGCGTGTGGTTTCAAATTTCGTTAGTATGTAGTTGGTATGTAAGGCACTCACCATGTAGAACGTAAACACAGCAGGCAGAGCCAAGCTTACGATGTGCAGCAAGCTTTTCGTGATTTTTGTAAAGCCGCCTTGGCGATAACGCGCAACTCGCTGATCCACCCAATATATTAAAATGATAAAGATTACCCAATGCACTAACGAGTGATAAAACGGGTATTCGAGCTGCGAGTGCAGAACAATGGGTATAAACAATGCCAGTAAGGCTAAACGTGTCCCGCGCTTGGCCTGATAGATTCTGTGCAGCACTAATGTCATGGCCAAGAAGATACCTATAATTGGCAGTAACCCACCTTCTACGGCCCAGTACAATAATTCATTGTGCGGGTGATCCATTGCAGGCAATCCCGCAGGATATTTCTCATTTAACGAATGTTGGCGAGCGGTATAAATCATGTACTCCGACTCAAACTTTCCGTAACCATAGCCGGTGAACGGTTTTTCAATCACCATATCTACCGTTTGCGGGAAAGTGTAAGCGCGAGCCGATTCCATGTTGACTTTCTCGGCGGCTAACCCGTTACCTTGTGGGAAAGCGATTTGCATGACCACTACTGATAACAACAGCCCGGCTGCGAGTGAAATCACCCAATGCGTAAAGCGCCGCTTGGTATTGTAGCGGTACATGTATGGGATAATCAGAAGGACTGCAAACAGAGATGCCAGCCAACCTGTTCGTGATGCAAGCGCAACGATCAAAGGGATAGTTAAAACGGGCACCGCATAAAGTAAATAGACATCACTGAGCTTACGATCGTACTTGTATGGCTGACGTGCCAGTAAGTAGCTGGCAATGACTAAGCCAGTTGCGAGAAAGCTGGCCATGACATTGGGTTGCTGAAAGATGCCGTATGGACGGTTAGCAATGGTGTTGTATCCGAAAGGGTTTCCGGGTTTTAAGTAGAGATATTGCGTCAGACCGAAAATAGCCTCTATTACCACCGCTAACACGATAAACCACAAGATTCGTTGACGATGCTTATTGCTGAAATGGAATTGCTGCAATACAACGAAAAACACTAAACCACTCCACAGGCCAATGAGTTTATTTGCAGCTAAGTAACTGTTTGCATTTGGGTAAAAAATCGGGATGGTCATAATGATGACACTGATAAACAACCCGATAGTTAATTTTGAATATCTTAATGCCTGATTACGGGCAATTTGATAGCAGCCAATCCCTAACGCAAAGCTAAACGCTATCCAAGATGTCGCATTGAAGGATAAAGCCAACCCTGAACCACCTGGATTTGGCATGAAAAAGTGCATCGCCAGCACAAACAGTACTGCCAAAGAGAGGAGAAACTTGCGATTGAGAGGAACCTGAGTTTTTCCCGGAGAAAGCCTTGTTCCACTTACATGTATAGTTGCCATAGACATTGCGTTGTTTTGAATGAAAAAAGACCAGCAATGGCTGGTCTTTGTACTTTACCTGTTTTTTCTATTTCAACATAGGACTAAGGAAGCGAGCCGTATGTGAACCTTCGATCAAGGACACATCTTCTGGCGTTCCTTGAGCAATGATCTCACCACCGCCTTGGCCTCCTTCTGGGCCGAGATCGATAATCCAGTCCGCCGTTTTGATTACGTCCAGGTTGTGCTCAATGACCACGACCGTGTTGCCGTGATCACGCAGACGGTGCAGTACCGATAATAACTGCTGGATGTCATGGAAGTGCAGACCAGTAGTAGGCTCATCCAGAATATAGAGCGTTTTGCCAGTATCGCGCTTTGATAGCTCTCTGGCCAATTTTACGCGTTGTGCTTCACCGCCGGACAGGGTTGTTGCCGCTTGACCAAGGCGAATATAAGACAGGCCTACATCCATTAAAGTTTGCAGTTTACGTGCAATGACAGGTACGGGTTCAAAAAACTCGCGCGCGTCTTCTACCGTCATCTCCAACACTTCATCAATCGTTTTACCTTTGTAGCGAACTTCTAAGGTTTCACGGTTGTATCGCTTACCCTTACACACATCACAAGGAACATAGACATCCGGCAGGAAGTGCATTTCGACTTTGATTACGCCATCGCCCTGACATGCCTCACAACGACCGCCTCGAACGTTAAAACTAAAGCGCCCTGGCTTGTATCCGCGTGAGCGAGATTCTTGCGTACCAGCAAACAATTCGCGAATTGGAGTAAAAATGCCAGTGTACGTTGCCGGGTTAGAGCGAGGTGTACGACCAATTGGACTTTGATCGATGTCGATGACTTTATCAAAGTGTTCCAGACCTTTTATCGACTTATAAGGCGATGGATGTGCGGTCGTGGCTCCATTGAGTTGCGTATGAGCAATCTTGAAGAAAGTATCATTAATCAGCGTTGATTTACCGGAACCAGAAACGCCGGTAATACAACTAAACAAACCCACTGGCACTGACAAGTTAACGTTTTTCAGGTTATTACCCGTTGCACCAATAAGCTCGACGGTTTTTTTAGGATCGCGAGGTGTGCGCTCTTTCGGTACAGCAATCTCTTTTACACCACTCAGATACTGACCCGTTAGTGAATTAGGGTTGGCGATGATCTCCGCCATTGTGCCTTCTGCTACGACGTTGCCACCATGAACGCCAGCGCCAGGACCAATATCGATCACATGGTCTGCACAGCGAATGGCATCTTCATCGTGTTCCACAACTAAAACAGTATTACCCAGATCGCGCAGGTGAGTCAGTGTTTTTAGCAGACGTTCATTATCTCGCTGGTGGAGGCCAATCGATGGCTCATCAAGTACATACATTACCCCAACTAAGCCCGCACCAATTTGGCTTGCTAATCGAATACGCTGCGCCTCACCGCCAGACAGGGTTTCAGCACTGCGAGATAAGTTGAGGTAATTTAGCCCCACATTCACCAAAAATTGCAGGCGGTCATTAATTTCTTTCATGACCTTTTCAGCAATCTGTGCACGCTGACCTTCCAGTTTAAGCGTTTGGAAGAAGCTCAGGGCATCCGCAATGCTCAGTTCTACGATCTCTGGGAGTGTGGTGTCGGCAATAAACACATTACGCGCTTCAAGACGCAGACGTGTACCGCCACAACTTGAACAAGATTTAGTTGAGATATATTTGGCTAATTCTTCACGAACAGAGTTGGACTCCGTGTCTCGATAACGACGCTCGAGCGTGTTCAGAATGCCTTCAAATGGATGACGTTTAACTCGAATGTCACCACGATCATTGATGTACTTAAACTCAATTTCCGTGCGGCCAGAACCCTTTAATATGATCTCTTGCGTCTTCTTCGGCAGAGAATTAAACGGAGCATGAAGATCAAAGCCATAGTGATCCGCAATTGAGGTGAGCATCTGGAAGTAGTAATAGTTCTTTTGATCCCAGCCACGGATAGCACCTTGTGCCAGACTCAATGAATCATCCTGAATGACTCGGCTTGGATCAAAATATTGCTGCACACCCAAACCATCACAAGTACCACAAGCTCCCGCAGGGTTATTGAATGAAAACAGGCGAGGCTCTAATTCCTGCATGCTGTAGCCACATTTAGGACAAGCAAAGTTTGCAGAGAAGATGATTTCTTCACCGTCACCATCCATTGGCGCGACAACAGCAATACCGCCAGACAACTCCAGTGTGGTCTCGAAAGATTCTGCTAAACGTTGTTGCAGATCCGGACGAACTTTAAAACGATCGACGACGACTTCGATCGTGTGTTTTTTGTGTAATTCAAGTGTTGGTGGATCGGAAAGATCGCAAGTTTCACCGTCAATACGAGCACGGATAAATCCCTGTGCTGCCAGGTTTTCTAACGTCTTTACGTGCTCACCCTTACGCTCTTTAACGATGGGTGCCAGTAGCATCATTTTACTGCCTTCAGGCAATTCCAATACTTTATCCACCATTTGGCTGATGGTTTGGGCAGCAAGAGGTGTGTGGTGGGTCGGACAGCGAGGTTCACCGACACGGGCGTAAAGCAGACGTAAGTAGTCATAGACCTCGGTAATCGTACCTACCGTTGAGCGTGGGTTATGAGAAGTCGACTTCTGTTCGATAGAAATAGCTGGTGACAAGCCTTCAATATGATCGACATCGGGCTTTTCCATAAGAGACAAAAACTGACGCGCATAAGCCGAAAGAGACTCAACATAACGTCGTTGACCTTCCGCATATAAGGTGTCGAAAGCGAGGGAAGACTTACCGGAGCCACTTAATCCAGTAATAACTGTCAGTTTATCGCGAGGGATAGTCAGGTTGATATTTTTAAGGTTATGGGTTCGGGCACCGCGAACTTCTATTTTATCCATCGTATTTGCTCTATGTATAACCAAGTTGGGCAAGTATTACATAGTGTGAGAAATGTGCAAAGGAATACTGGACAAAAAAACAGTAAACAAAAGCCCAGCATTTGAGCTGGGCTTAATCATGTGAGAATAAGTGATAAGTTTGAAAAGCTTATGCTTCTCGTTGAGTCGCGTGTTTGCCTAGCTCAGACTTCTTCTCGTCTTTTAGGTACAGGTTTTCGAAACAGTAATTGGTTGCTTCGATGTAACCTTCTACGCTACCACAATCAAATCGCTTACCTTTGAATTTGTACGCAAGTACGCAGCCAGCTTTCGCTTGCTTTAGTAGGGCATCAGTAATCTGAATTTCACCACCTTTTCCTGGCTCTGTGTTTTCAATTAACTCGAAAATGTCAGGAGTAAGGATGTAACGGCCAATGATGGCCAGGTTACTTGGCGCTGTGCCTTTCTCTGGTTTTTCAACCATGTCATCCACACGGAAGATATCATCTTTGATCATCTCACCTGAGATAACGCCGTATTTGTGAGTTTCTTCTGCTGGGACTTCCTGTACCGCAACAATAGAGCAGCGGAACTGTTTGAACAGCGCAACCATTTGAGCCAGAACGCCTTCGTCTTCATTGACACAAAGGTCATCAGCTAAAACAACAGCAAAAGGTTCATCACCAACCAGCTCACGACCAGTCAGGATAGCGTGTCCCAGACCTTTCATCTCTCGTTGACGGATGTAGGTAAAGTTAGCTGACTCAATGATTTCACGAATGTCTACCAACAGCTCTTCTTTGTTAGTGCCGCTGATTTGGTGCTCGAGTTCGTAGTTTTTATCAAAGTGATCCATGATTGAGTGTTTGCCACGACCTGTCACAATGCACATGCCGTTCATACCAGCTTGGATCGCTTCTTCAACGCCATATTCAATTAATGGCTTGTTCACTACCGGCATCATCTCTTTTGGCATTGACTTGGTCGCAGGTAAGAAGCGCGTACCATAGCCTGCAGCAGGGAACAGACATTTTTTAATCATTGGGGGAATTTCCTTTCTCGTCATTATCTTCAAGAATTTGCGCATAACTTTAACACGAGTGTTATGTCTTAATCATGAATAAAGTAGGAAAAATTGTGAGGCAGGGGCCGGAAAAAGAATGAGCGGATCAAACTAAGTGTTAGAACCGCATTAACTTAGTTAACGGGAGGTTACGTTAATTAAGACATCAGATTCTGATCAGCCCAAGCAATCGCTTGTACGCGGTTTTTCACCGAGAGCTTTTTAAAAATCTGGTACAGGTGAGACTTAATCGTAAACTCGCTCACAAATAACTCTTCTGCCATTCGGCTATTGGATGCCCCATTTTGAAGGCAGCGCAACACTTGTAATTCCCGAATGGTAAGATCCACGGTCGCGGGTGCGGTATGGGTATTGATCACATTGCGGTAGTAGTGAAGCAGCTGGCTGGACACATTGCGAGGTAACCAGTTTTGGCCATTAATGATGCCTTTTAATCCTTCCCCAATTCGTTCAAGCGATTCGTCGGCATAGAATACGCCTTTTAGCTGGCCGAAAGAGAGCAGCTCATCCGTAGTCAGGCGTTTTGGGACATTAAAAATCACTGTTTCAAAGTTTTTCCACACCAGTGGCAAATTCTTAATCGACTGAACAAGCGATTTATGTTCACTGAAATCGATGAGTAAGATTTTATTACGATGTTTAGGCTTCGCTTCCATTAAAGCATCCGTCGAGATCACTGGGATACCGATCTCGATGTACTTCTCCAGTGCCGCTACCTTTTGGGGCGCATTCTCTTCCATACTGATCAGAAATAGCTTTCTGGCGTAAGCTGATTTTTTCATGATGTCAAATCTCCCAATCTTCAGTGAAGGTTGTACGTTGGCATCAAAGAATCGTCTGCGCTATACGCTTGGTGAATAAATGCGTTCAGATTCAAAGCTTCACGCTGCGATGTCTGCAACGTGAATTAAAAATGCTACATGTGCTGGTTGTATAGAGATTTTGGTTCTAGATAATAACTAGATAGAACACTATCGTATTAGACTTTAATCAATCCAGTAAAGCGTGCTATTCTAATGCGCTAAAATTTTAACTACCCAGAGTCAAACGGAGCACATCATGGCCAGCCGTGGAATTAACAAAGTTATTTTGGTGGGGAACCTAGGTAACGACCCTGAAATTCGTTACATGCCGAATGGCGGTGCAGTAGCAAACATTACTATTGCAACCTCTGATTCATGGCGTGATAAAGCGACTGGCGAACAGCGCGAAAAAACTGAGTGGCACCGAGTTGTGCTGTTTGGCAAACTTGCGGAAGTTGCTGGCGAATACCTACGTAAAGGCTCACAAGTTTACGTTGAAGGACAACTTCAAACGCGTAAATGGCAAGATCAGAGTGGTCAAGACCGTTACTCAACTGAAGTTGTGGTTCAGGGCTTCAATGGCGTAATGCAAATGCTGGGTGGTCGCGCTCAAGGTGGCGCTCCTGCTATGGGTGGCCAGGCACCTCAGCAAGGTGGTTGGGGTCAGCCTCAGCAACCAGCTCAGCCGCAATACAATGCGCCTCAGCAACAAGCTCCAAAGCAATCGGCTCCACAACAGCCTCAGCAGCAGTACAATGAGCCACCAATGGATTTTGACGACGATATTCCGTTTTAATCTTAATTGCACTGAAATTTCAAGGGCCGCGAATATCGCGGCTTTTTTATTATCTGTGCCCCATACTGAATAGTATGAGATGTTCTCAAGTGATGACATTGTTTGCCGCTAACTAAACTATGGCGGTAAAAACAGTATGCCTCTCACAATCAAACTAATCAGATTGTTTATTAAATATCGATCAAGTATAAGTATTTCAATAAGGTATATGGTGAATAGAAAAGGAATTCGGTGTTCATGAGGTATACCCCAACTCTTAAACTAAGCACGCGGCTGGTGGCTTTCGTCACTATGATCGTGATATGCGCAATGTTTATCTTATTTGTCGGCGGCACCCTCTCTTTTAAACGGCTTGGGCAAGAATATCTTACCCATTATTTAGAAGGGATCGTTGAGGTGGTCGACAAGGAGATGGAAGATCCGGATGCGGCATATTCCATGCAGCGCTGGATGCCCAAAATGCTGCAGGCCAGCAACATTGTTGAAATGACGTTGACGACCAATGATGCGGTCGTATATCGGTTTAAAGACACGTCCCATAAGATGGACGCGTCGGTCTTGTTTGAAAAAGAGTATCCGCTTACTCACAACCAAGACTATGTGATCTATTTTAAGGCGATACCTCCTTACTTAGGTTACGGCTATTCAATGCAGGCACTGTGGTCGATCACTCTGGCGGTGATTTTGATCATTTTTTGTCTGATGCGTGGCGTCGCTTGGTTAAAAGAGCAGTTAGCTGGTTCAGAAATGCTGGAGGAGCGTGGCCGAATGATTTTGGCCGGCCGTGTTGAGCAATACGCAAAAGGTGATAAATCCGAGTGGCCTTACACCGCCAGTGAAGCGCTCGATGTGCTCATTGAAGAGCTACAAGATGCGCGCCAGGAGCGCAGTAGGTTTGATACTTTCATTCGAACGCAGACCTTTTTAGACAAGTTAACGGGAACGGCGAACCGAGTGCTGTTCGACAGTAAGTTGGAATCCTCCTTACTAGAAAGCGGTGCGCGTGGCGCAGTGATGCTTGTACGTCTTCACGACTGGAAGTTAGCTGAAGAGGAACAAGATAAGCAAGTTACCGATGATTTTATCGTTGAGGTAGGCAGTCTGCTATCTAATCTGGTTCAGCGTTATCCTGACGTGGTTTTTTCGCGCTATTACGACTCTGATTTTGCGTTGTTTTTGCCTCATCAGGATGCAAAAGGGGTAGCAAACCTTGCTTCACAATGTATTCGTCAGCTTGAGAAATTGACGCCACCAGAACCATTGGAACCAGATAACTGGTGTCACATTGGTATCACAATGTTTAAAGAAGGTGAGCGTCATAGCCAGATTATTGATGAAGCAGAAACTGCATTACGCAGCGCACAGCTACAAAATAACAACAACTGGAGTCGCTTCAAAAAGTGGAATCACGATGAGGAAGTTCGGGGAAGTGTTAGATGGCGTACTTTGTTTGATAAAGCGCTGACCCCTGAAAATGTGCTACTGTATGCACAGCCGGTTTTTGTAATGAATGATTCATCACATAAAAAGCCGCTGTATGAAGCGTTAACCTGCCGCCTTCAAGACCCGGAAAACGGCATTGTGAAAGCGTCCAGGTTTATCTCAGCCGTTAGACAGGTAGGTTACGAAACTCAAATGGATAAGGCTGTGGTTAATAAATTCTTAAGAAGTTTTAAGGATAATTTTGACCACTCAAAATCATATGCACTGAGTTTAACTGTAGTTCCATTTGCTAATCGAGAATATTTCAAATGGTTTCGTTATGAATTGCTACAGTTGTCACGTGAGCAAAGAAAGTGTCTCAATTTTGAGTTTGTGGAAGCACAATTTGTAAGACACTTAGACTTTATGCGCCCAGTGGCTAAAATGCTGGCAGGTTTAGGATGCCAGCTAATGATTGGGCAAGCTGGGCGAACTATCGTCAGTAGCCATTATTTGAAAGAGGTCGACATTCGTTACCTTAAGCTCCATCGTAGCTTGGTGACCAAGATAGATCAGCGGCATGAAAACCAGCTTTTTATTCGCAGTATGTTAGGTGCTGCCGCAAACAGTAAAACCAAAATAGTGGCAGTGGGTATTGAGAACCGGAATGAATTAAATACTTTACTTGAGTTAGGTGTATACGGTGGTCAAGGTCGCTATTTTGCTACAGAGCGACAATTCCTTCCCCGTCCGCAAAAGATGCAGCCCACTCGGTCAGAATCCCAAGTTAAGCCAGGGAGACGAAATCGCTGGCGTAAAAAATAAAGATAATATTCATGGATCTTAAAGCAGTAGTAGACAAGTTTGTGCGATCGTCAGGTAGCGGTCGCGCTTGTTTTTTAGTTATTCAGCCAGACGCAATCTATTTATCATCATCACTGAAAAGTGCCCGACCGACCCGGTTTGAAGTCTCTGAGTCAAACTGGGAGAGAGCGGTGGAACAGGCACTCAGTGTCGCAGCCAGTTCTTACGATTCATTAAAGGTAGTACTGTCTCACAACTACTACCAGATGTACCAAATCGATAAACCAGCAATGCCTCGTCACGAGTGGCCTGCTGCATTGCCGTTTTTGTTGAAAGAGCTTATCTCGGAACGCGCAATAGATATCGTTGCGGACGCTGTAGAACTGCCAAACTCGAGTAAGGTTCAGGCGTACGTGTTATCAAGAAAAACACTTGATAAGCTTGTGCAGATCGCGAATCACGCTCAGCTGTCATTAGACGCTATTATTCCTGAAGACTGTGTTTGGGGTCATACTGCCGGGGAACTCGGTAATTTCATTTTGCTGCAACGCAGTGTTCGAGGACACTTCCGCATCAGTGCATTTGTCGAACGCACGATTGCATTTCATCGTTCCATTCGCAGTGTGACGCCGCCGTTGACTGGGGTTCCTTCCACTGAGCTGCAAATGGACAGTCTGTCATTGGAACTTCAGCGCTCGATTGACTACTTGTCGTCACAGCTGCGCCATGTCCAACTGCATCAGATGAAAGTGTGCTGTGATGAAGAAGATGAACACGAGCTGGTTCAATCTCTTAATTACCGCCTGAGCACTAAAGTTTCGCCATTAATTCATGAAGATAATGAGTTATCAGGACATGTGCTGGCCAATACTGCGACAGCAGCTAACGCGCTACACGTTAACTTATACCCTGACTACTTAAAGCCGAAAAAAGAGCTTCTGACTTTAAGAAATGTGGTGATTTCTTGGGGTGTTGCGGCGGCGGCTATTTTTCTGTCCTATGGCTACGTAACCTGGCAGAGTGAAGGATTAGAAGATGAAATTGCCATTGTGAAGAGCAAAGGCGAGATCATGAAATCTGAGCTGGAGAGGGCTCAGGTCAAGTTACGCAAGCATCAGCCTGACACCAGTAAGTTAGCCGCGAAAGAGCGTCTTGAGCGCACCGTGAAGGCTAAGCGAGACTCGCTAAAAGCGGTCGGGAAATATGACGATTCACAACTGACAGGGTACTCCGGTGTCATGCAGTCTCTTGCTAAGTTAGGCAATAGAGAGATTTCTTTATCAGAAATTCGAATTAACAATAATACCTTGAACTTAAAGGGGTTGGCTAAAGCGCCAAGCTCAGTGCCTAGCTGGGTGAACCGATTTAAAGATGAGATCAACCTTGTTGGTCGTACTTTCGATGACGTGAATATTGGTCGCAATGAAAAAGGTATTGTCACGTTTGAATTGAAGGCCGGGGAGGAGAAAAAGAAATGAACGAGTTCTGGCTTTCTCTGGAAGAACGTTTTGGTGAAATGAGTGCACGAGAAAAAATACTGATCGCCTTGTGTGGTTTGGTGACAGTGGTGATGCTGCTGTTCACGCTCGTGCTCGAACCTAAACTTAACCAAATAAATAACAATGAAAAACAGCTGAGTAACTTAAAGCAGGCCAACCAAAAAACTGAGATTGATATTTTGCGTATACAAGCGCAGCTAAAGAAAGATCCAAATTCGGAAATTGATTTGCAGGTTTCAGGTCTGCTTGCTGAAAGCCAGCGCCTTTCGCAGCAGCTTTCAGAGATCATTGAGCACCTTATTACCCCTTCGCAGATGGCGGGGTTGCTTGAGCAAGTGTTAGAGCAACAAAAGGGGATTCATTTAGTCTCTTTGCAAACGTTGCCTTCAGAGCCGATCTCTGACGACAAAGAAGTATCTCAATATTCAGGGTACTACGTACATCCTGTGCGTATGGAAGTGACGGGAGATTACTTCTCTATTGCGAATTACTTGGGTAAGTTGGAAAAGCTACCTGCAAGCTATTACTGGCGCAGTTTTCATTACAAAGTGGATGAATATCCTAAAGCAACATTAGTGTTGGAAGTGTACACATTAGGCTCTAGAGAGGCGTTTATCGGTGGTTAAGAAGTTCATTATCTCAATAGCCTTAACGGTCATTGCGGGAGGAGTATGGGCAGACCAAGACCCTACCGCACCACTTGGCTGGCAGAAGCCGGCTGCCGAATCTAACGCCAAACCAACAAAAAAACGGTCGAGGCTACCGACACTAAACAGCATTGTTTGTAAAGTTGGCAGCCAATGTAGCGCCATTATGGATAACCAAATTGTAGAGCAGGGTGAACTGTTCAAAGGTTATCGCGTGGTGAGTATCACCAGTGAATTTGTAACTTTAAAGCAGAGTAACCGTCAGTGGAAGCTGGAGCTTTTTGGTTTAAACGTAAAAAAATAAGAGTCAGAGCCTGATCAGATATGCGCAAATTAGTTGTAGGAATTATTACTGCTTCTTTAATGGGATGTTCCATGGGGCATCGAGATCCTGTTGAAGTGAAACAAGCTCTCAATGAGTCGATCAATCAAGCCAACAGTCGTGCTTTAGAAGAGCTGCCTTCTTCTGTTGAAGCCGACCTAATGCCGAACTTAGATACCAGTTCGTCTTCGGAGCAAGCGACATCCAAGCGTTTTCGTATTCAGGCGAACGCCGTTGAAGCGAGAAGCTTTTTTGCTTCACTCGTCAAAGGAACTGAATACAGTGCCGCGATTCATCCGGCAGTTGCGGGTAACATTACCGTTAATTTGACTGATGTAACCTTAGATGAAGTACTGAGTGTTGTGCAGAACATGTACGGCTATGATGTGATTAAATCAGGCAAAGTGATCCAAGTTTATCCAGCGGGCATGCGCACGGTAACGATTCCTGTCGATTATTTGCAGTTTAAACGAACTGGTCGCTCACTAACGAGCATCAGTACGGGCTCTGTCACTTCTGCAGGGACGTCCAACTCCGGAGGAAGCTCAGACAGTTCAAGTTCGTCAGACTCTGAAAACAGTAGTGATAGCTCAACGTCTCCAACCGGTGGAACGCGCATTGAAACGGTCACTGAAAGTGATTTCTGGCCAATGTTGCAACAAGCGGTCGCAAACCTGATTGGCTCGGGCAAAGGACAAAGCGTTGTCGTCACGCCACAGGCTAGCGTCATTACGGTTCGAGCGTTTCCTGATGACATTCGTCAGGTGCGTGAGTTCTTGGGTGTTTCTCAAGAGCGCATGCAGCGCCAGGTCATTCTCGAAGCCAAAATCTTGGAAGTGACGCTGAGTGACGGGTATCAGCAAGGCATTAACTGGTCTAACTTATCTGCGTCGATTGGCTCTGGCGGTGTCTCTTTGGGTCGTCCTTACGCTGGTGGAACAACATTACCAGGTACTGGAGTTACAATACCAACGTTGCCGGGGTTAGATACGATCGGTAACTTGCTGGGTGGCCAGACGAACGTCACCATTTCTGATGGTAACTTCGATGCCGTCTTGAGCTTCATGTCGACTCAGGGCGACCTTAATGTGCTATCGAGCCCACGCATAACCGCAGCGAACAACCAAAAGTCGGTCATAAAAGTAGGCACAGACCAATATTTTGTTACCGAGCTCTCAAGTAACGTGGGTAACGGTGATAACTCAAATGCTGTACCAGAAGTGGAGCTAACGCCTTTCTTCTCTGGTATATCACTCGATGTGACCCCTCAGATCGACGATAAAGGCAATGTGTTCCTCCATGTTCACCCCGCGGTGATTGAGGTTGAAGAAGAAACTAAAGTTCTGAACCTTGGCGGAGATTTCGAAGATGTGCAGTTGCCACTGGCAAAAAGTTCGATTCGTGAGTCTGACTCTGTTATTCGTGCCAAAGATGGTGACGTTGTCGTCATTGGCGGTCTGATGAAGCAGCAGAACTTAGAACAAGTGTCTAAAGTGCCTTTCTTGGGCGATGTTCCTGCTCTTGGGCACCTGTTCCGTAATGTGAACAACGTGACACAAAAAACCGAGCTGGTGATTTTGCTTAAACCGACGGTAGTTGGTGTGAACTCTTGGCAAAAAGAGCTGGAACGCTCGCGTGATCTGCTTCAAGAGTGGTTCCCTGATGCGGAATAACGGTATTGAGACGTTAAGTTGTTCAAAATGTTTGTGATTTGAATATGTACTTGTCGCATTTTGGATTTCGAGTTCAGCCTTTTTCACTAACCCCAAACACAGAAATGTTTTTGGGGTTAGTCCCTCATTATGAAGCGATTCAGACCATTCTGGCCGCAGTTCAAATGGGGGAAGGGGTAATTAAGGTAACGGGAGAAGTCGGCACCGGAAAAACCATGGTGTGCCGTAAGCTGATTGAGCAGTTGGACTCACAAGTAGAGTTGGTTTATCTGCCGAATCCAGTCTTAAATGGTGAGCAGTTACAGTTCGCTGTCGCCAGAGAATTAGGGATAGAGAACAACGATCCTTTACTTATTGTGTCACTCATTCAGGAACATTTGATTCGCGTTCATTCATCAGCCAAGAAAACGGTACTGATTGTGGATGAAGCGCAGGCACTTTCTCCTCAGGCATTAGAAGCATTACGCTTGCTTGGCAACTTAGAAACTGAACATGACAAGCTGATCCAGATCGTGTTATTTGGTCAGCCAGAGCTTGATGAACGCTTAGCGACTCATGAGCTGAGACAGTTTCGCCAGCGCATTACGTTCAGCTGTGAGTTACGTCCACTCTCACTCGATGAGGGAGTGGCATACATCAATAATCGTCTGGATATTGCAGGAAATGGAGCTCATATCTTTTCAGTAGAGCAGAAAAAAGCGATTTGGCGTTCAGCAATGGGCATACCAAGGCTGATTAATCAAATCTGCCATAAAGCCCTGTTAGCGGCGTTTAACGAAGGTTGTACTTTATTGAAAAATCAGCACGTTTATCTAGCAATACACGACACATTTGATGCCCGTAAACCCAAATTTAAAACACCCGTATTCTGGGGATGGAGTCAACCTTGAGTGCCATCAATAAAGCATTATCAGAAATTACAGAAAAAACATCACCGTCTGAATTAACCAGGGCCGAGATACCCCATGTTTCTCGCAGCAAGCCTTGGTTATGGCTGGTGGCGGGGTTTTCATTGAGCCTAGCGGTCGGAGGCTGGGCCGTATCTCGAGGCCCGGTTGCATCAGATGAATTCGCACAATATCAATCAGGGGAAGGCTTGCAGGTTAAATCCACGCTTGATGAACCTGCTTATTCACCGACCAGTAAAATGACGCCAGAGACAAGTCGTCAGGTTTACACTACGCCAGCTCAACAACAGCAAGTTATTGAAGCACCAGTAACAAAAAGTGAACCAGTAACAAAGACTCCTGCACCAGAAGTTGACTCGTTTACTCCAAGACAAGAAGTGAGAGCGGTTGCGCAAGCGCCAATTCTGCTTGCTCAAGTTACTAGTGTTCCAAGTGAAAGTGCTCCATTGGACTCTGGTACTGAAAGTTCGATGAATATTGAACAGGTTGAGCTGACGCATCATCAGTTAGCGATCAAAGCGTTAGGTCGTGCAGAGAAAGCTTTGGATGCCAATGATATGCAAACCGCGCTTTCTGCGTACCAAGAAGCCCTGCGTTATGAACCAACCAATGTGGACACACGTCAAAAACTCGCGGCGCTTTATTTTGGAAAAGGTGACACACGAAAAGCGTATGAAATTATGCAGGAAGGCATCAGCCTAGACATTAACAATCAAACACTGCGACTGGCGTTATCCAAGCTGTTGGTCAAAGCCAAACAGCCTCAGGCCGCGCTTAGCCCGCTGGTTCACATGCCGCCAATGCCAAATCGAGATTATTTGGCAATGCGTGCCGTGTTGGCACAAAAGCAGAAGCAGGATGAAATTGCATTGGAGAGCTACCAGTTACTGACCCAGCGCGATCCAGAAAATGCTCGTTGGTGGATGGGGTTAGGTATACAGCAGGAGCGAGCACTGCAGTTCTCTTCGGCTATCAACTCATACAATAAAGCGCTGGGGAAAGTTGGGATATCGAACCAGTCACAAGCCTTTATTCGCGATCGATTGACGGTTCTTAAGCAGTTGGAGAATGCGCAATGAAAATTCAGTTAAGAAAACGCTTGGGTGACCTTCTGGTTGATGAAGCCATTGTAACCGAAGAGCAGATTCAACAAGCGCTAACGGCACAACGTAGTACCGGTCAGAAATTGGGTGATGCACTGATTGATCTTGGTTTTATTACCGAGAAACAGATGCTCAATTTCTTATCGCAGCAGCTAGGCTTGCCGTTGATTGATCTTGGCCGAGCTCCGGTCGATCCTGAAGCCGTACAAATCTTACCTGAAGTTCATGCGCGTCGACTGCGCGCGATGGTGGTTGCTCGTAATGGCCACACGTTGCGTGTTGCGATGAGTGATCCTGCGGATCTGTTCACGCAAGAGTCGCTGATGAACCTGCTTGGCGAATACAGTCTGGAATTTATCATCGCGTCGGAACGCCAACTGATCGACAGCTTTGATCGTTACTATCGTCGGACTAAAGAGATTGCTTCATTTGCTGAGCAATTACAGGCGGAGCACCAAGATGTGCAGAGCTTTGATTACGGAATCGACGAAACTGACAGCGAAGAAGTAACGGTAGTAAAACTGGTTAACTCCATGTTTGAAGATGCGGTTCAGGTCGGTGCGTCAGATATTCATATTGAGCCTGATGACAAAGTACTGCGTCTTCGTCAGCGTATTGATGGTGTGTTACATGAAACGCTGTTAAATGAAGTCAAGATTGCTTCTGCGCTGGTTCTGCGTTTGAAGTTAATGGCTCAGCTGGATATTTCTGAAAAACGTTTGCCGCAAGATGGCCGTTTTAATATCAAAGTTCGCGGACAATCGATTGATATTCGTATGTCGACCATGCCGACTCAATATGGTGAGTCTGTCGTTATGCGTCTGCTTAACCAGTCTGTGGGTCTACGTCCGTTGGAAGAGTCAGGTTTACCTCCTGAATTACTTGCTCGCTTACGACGTCAATTGTCTCGCCCGCACGGGATGATTCTGGTCACCGGGCCGACCGGTTCCGGTAAAACGACCACATTGTATGGCGCTCTGAGCGAGTTAAATGAGCCCGAAAAGAAAATCATCACCGCAGAAGATCCGGTTGAGTATCGATTGCCGCGAATTACTCAGGTTCAGATCAACAGCCGTATCGATCTGACGTTCTCTCGTGTGCTGCGCACGTTTCTGCGTCAGGACCCGGATATCATTCTGGTTGGTGAGATGCGTGATCAAGAAACCGTAGAGATTGGTTTACGTGCTGCACTGACCGGCCACTTGGTACTCAGTACACTGCACACGAACGATGCTATCGACAGTGCCCTGCGAATGATTGATATGGGCGCGCCAGGTTACCTGGTGGCGAGTGCTGTACGAGCAGTGGTTGCCCAGCGTCTTGTCCGCCGTGTCTGCCCAGACTGTAAAACGGAAGAGAGTTTGGATGAATCACGTAAGCAATGGTTAGCTGGACGTTTCCCTAATCAAGTCGGCGTGACTTTCTACAAAGGAAGCGGATGCCAAAACTGTAACCTAACGGGTTACCGTGGTCGAATCGGTGTATTTGAAATGCTCGAATTAGAAAACGAGATGATGGATAAACTGCGTGCTAACGATGCGGTTGGCTTTGCACGGGTGGCACGTAGATCCGAAAAATACAAACCACTATTGGCTTCGGCGATGGAGCTCGCACTGCAAGGCACCGTAAGTTTGGATGAAGTCATGGCCCTTGGTGAAGGGGATGCTTCTGGTAAAACTGACCCAATTTTACTATAGGTAAGTTAATGCCAATTTTTCGTTATCAAGGTCGTACTCTAGACGGTTCATCAACCCGTGGCAGAATCGAAGCGGTTAATTCTGAATCTGCTGCTGAAACGTTGATGAATAAAGGGGTGATCCCATTAAATGTACGTTTAGAGAAAGAAGGAATGAAAAACCAGTTTAGCTTGTCGCAGCTACTGGTTCCGGCTATTCCATTAGAAGTGATTATTCTGTTCTCCCGTCAGCTGTTCAGTTTGATTAAAGCGGGTGTGCCGTTACTGCGTTCCATGCGGGGATTACTGCAAAACTGCGAAAACAAACAGCTTAAAGAAGCGCTAGAGGATGTGGTTTCTGAGCTGAGTAATGGCCACAGCTTGTCATCTGCGATGCAGCAACACCGCAAAGTTTTCAGCCCTCTGTTTGTGTCGATGATTAACGTGGGCGAGAACACGGGTCGACTGGATCAGGCGTTGTTACAACTGGCCAATTATTATGAGCAGGAGCTGGAAACCCGTAAGCGAATTAAAGCGGCGATGCGCTATCCAACGTTTGTTATCGTATTCATTACCATCGCAATGTTTGTTCTGAATATATTGGTGATTCCTGAGTTCGCTTCTATGTTCACGCGTTTTGGCGTTGATCTGCCATTGCCAACTCGCATCTTGATTGGGACCTCTAACTTCTTTGTGAACTATTGGGTACTACTTATCGCTATGATGATCGCGGGATTTATTATCTTTAAATCTTGGGTTGCGACGGCAGATGGTCGGGAGGCGTTTGACCGATTCCGTCTGCGCTTGCCGATCGTTGGAGATATTGTTAATCGCGCCCAGTTATCACGTTTTTCTCGCACCTTCGCTCTTATGCTGAAATCAGGGGTACCGCTCAATCAGTCTTTGGCCCTTTCTGCTGAAGCCTTGGGTAACCGATTTTTAGAAAACCGTATTTTAGAGATGAAGTCAGCCATTGAAGCGGGTAGCACAATCTCTGTTACGGCCATCAACAGTAAGATATTTACCCCATTGGTGATCCAGATGATCGCGGTGGGGGAAGAAACGGGCCGCATTGATGAGTTGTTACTTGAAGTGTCTGATTACTACGACAGAGAAGTGGATTACGATCTCAAAACACTGACGGCGCGGATAGAACCGTTACTTTTGGTTATCGTGGCTGGAATGGTTATGGTGCTGGCACTTGGTATATTCCTGCCAATGTGGGGGATGCTGGACATCATCAAAGGCGGCTAATGCGTGGTTGAAAATCAAAACCGAGCAACGCTAATACTCTGCGGTCTGGTCGCTATTATTTTTGTTGGATTAGTGTTTAAATTCCAATCAGTTGCAGAAGAAGCGCGAGTGACAGGTGCAAGGTTGGCGAAAGTCTGGATGCTCGATAGTGTTCAGCGCTATAGAGAAGCCTGGCTACTCCAAGGCGAGCCAAAACAATTGGAGATGGACGGTTTTCGCCTAACGATGACAGAAGGAGGGCTAGTCTCTCCCTTTAGTAAACAAGGCGACTTAGATTGTACTTACTGGTTAGCGGTTCATTACCCTCAGCGTAAGATCATGACTATTGAACCATCCGAAATAGGTGGGGCGATAAAAAATGGCCTTTATATATGCAACTATATATACAAAGAATCTTACAAGGTAATCGTTACCGCTAACACGAATGACCTAATAAGTGTCGAGATATTGTCGGAGTGATTTTTTTGACACTTTAGTACTATAAACAAGCAGATAAAATAGATATAATACTCGGATTAAGATAGGTAAATAGTTGTAATGTTGAGCAAATGAATGCATATTAAGCGCGTTGCGTTTGCAACCAAATGATGGTCAACTGTCACTATTTTTCGCGAGCTGTTCCGTTTCTATTTCGCTATCTGACTTAGTGAACTTTAAAGCCCAACGCCATTTTGTCTCCCTTACAAATGGTGTCATCAAATTTATCTGTTGCAGTCTTACTGCATGCTTACATAGAGAGAGTAAACAATGAAAAGACAAGGTGGTTTCACCCTTATCGAACTAGTAGTGGTAATTGTAATCCTAGGTATTCTAGCGGTAACTGCGGCACCACGTTTTTTAAACCTACAAGATGATGCGCGTAACGCAACTTTAGAGGGACTTAAAGGTTCTCTACAAGGTGCTGCTGGTATTGTATATGGTAAGGCTGCAATTGCTGGTGTAGAAGCATCAGACGATGCGTCAATTAAAATTGGTGACAATACCATAAACACTGTTTATGGTTACCCAAAAGCAGAGTTCGCTTCACTTGAGCATATTGTTGATGGAATTGGTGCTGCTAAAGCAGGCACTGACTTTGAAGTGATTGATGCAACGACTGACACAAAATGGATCACTATTGGTATTCCTGGATATACTAAACAATGTGTTAAATACACTAGTTCTGTTGGCGAAGATCAGGCTCCTGCGATTGTAGTTACAGATACTAACTGTACTGCTCCGGGTAATGCTGGATAAACTCTCAAAGTTAAATAAAGGCCAGCTAGTCTGGCCTTTATCTCTTTATTTTGATTAATCTCGGAATAGTTCATATGCGTAAATCATCGGGTCTTAGTGCAATCGAATTTGTGGTTGTGCTAATTATCTTAGGTGTAATCGGCTATGTGGTATTACCAAGATTTATCAGTTTTGAACCAGAGACTTATGAAGCGAAATGGGAGCAAACTAAGCAAACCGCTGAGCATGTTTCTGAGACGCTAAGTAATAAAGAAACCTACGATAGAATTGAACAAGAATTAGGACGTTCAAAAGCAGACAAATAACCTGTGCTGATTATTTGTACACTTGGTCGCAATTCGAATTGAAAACTGATAAACCTATCATAATACTCATAAATTCATCGTATACTTAAGTCGCTTGTCCTAAGTTTTAGCCTAAGGTCGGGTTATGAAAATTCGCAGCTCTACATTAGGGTTTACATTAACAGAATTGATCCTAGTGATCGTTCTTCTCTCCATCCTTTCTCTTTTTGCGGCTAGCCGTTTTATCGGCAAAAGCAGCTTTTCTGCATTTGTACTTCAGGAGCAAGTCATTTCTGTGATTCGTCAGGTACAAGTCAATCGAATGCAGTCGAATATTGATGACTCGGATGACAATTTTCGTCTACAAGTTTCAAGTTCATGTATTGGCTCAGTGGCCGCCTGTGCGCTTGGAGATAGTCAGCAAGATTCTCGTAGTGATTTTGTCGCTGATGATTCTACTCAGTTCTCCATTAAAGGCGATGTTGAAAGCCCCATTGATTTTAGCTTACTTGGAAATCCCCTGAACTCGGCAAGTAGCGGTGTCTCCATACTCATTGAGAATAAGAATGGCGGTAGCCGTTGTGAAGTTGATATCAACAGCCAAGGTTATGTTTCAAAAGGATTGTGCTTATGAAAAAAGTTCGCGGCATGACCTTAATTGAAATGATCATCGCGATTGTCTTAATGGGCATAGCGATGGTGGCATTCACCTCCGTTCTCGTTCCTCAGGTTAGAGATTCTGCCAATCCCCATTATCAAACCCGTGCCTCAGCTTTAGCCCAAAGCTTTATGTCGCAAATTCTTGCACGTGGTTTCGATCAATGGAGTGATTTTGATGGTGGGCTGGTACGTTGTGGAGAGCCCAAAGATAATCCCCACCCAGACAACCCTTTGAACTTATGTTCTTCGAGTTTGGGTATCGATACCCTATATGGAGAAGAATTATCCAACCCTGGCTCTTTTAATGATGTCGACGATTATATGGGTTGTTGGTATACCGAAGGCACTGAATCAAGTTGTGCCGAAAAGTATTCAGGTAAGCATTACCAGTTAAAAAATGTACTGGGTAATGCCATGCAGAGTGACTACAAAAACTTTCGTGTAGAAGTTGATGTGAACTATGTTACGGAAAATGGTAGCGCTTCAACCGATGTTACTGATTATAAACGGATCACCATGACTATTTACGCTGGGCGAGTTCAGCCTTTGATACTGTCTGCGATTCGAGGAAACTACTGATGAAAATACGTGGTTTTACCTTGATAGAAATGATCATCACGATCGTCATTGGCAGCATTATTATGCTCGGTATCGCAGCTTATTTGCGCCTTGGTGTCCAAGGGTACTCTGACAGTATTGCGCGGCAAAGGCTGCAAACTCAAGCGCAGTTTGTGATTGAAAAAATGTCCCGAGAGATTCGTCATGCGGTGCCGAATAGCTTTGAGGTTACACAGGGAGGCCGTTGTCTTTCCTTTTTTCCTACCTCACTAGCTGGCTTTTATAGTAGACAAGGCGTAGACAATATTGAATTTCTCGTCGGAAATGTAAAAGCAGATCGCACCGTTTACGATAGAGTTCCTGATGATTTAAGAATGATTATAAACCCCTCCTACTTTGATGATTTATATAACTCTACGAGTGATATGGATGTTGGGGGAGAAGAAAAATCCAGTGCAACTGGTGTCTTTACAATTAGTGGCGCGAGTTCATTCAGTAGCGACTCTGTTGGCTCTCGCTTTTATTTGTTCAATCCCAACTTTGGTGTTCGTTACTGTTGGAATGAACAAAAGAACGTCATTGAACGGGGTAATATATCTGTTACCCATCATGAAGATATGATTAATGTGGAAACCATTTCTGCCAACGTTAGCTCTATAGCTTTTGAGTTTCAGCTTCGTACACTTCAATCAGGTGGTATTGTCCATATGGACTTAGTATTAGAGCAGAACGGTGAAGAAAGTGCTTACCAACAAGACGTGCAGGTGCTCAATGTTCCGTAAACGAAATCAGCAAGGTAATGTTCTTATCGTGGTGCTTTTTGTCATTATCGTGATGGGTTATTTAGCTGCTTCTCTTATGAGAATCAGTTGGTCAAATCAAAGTGGACTAACTCGGGAGTTCTTAGGCACAAAAGCCTGGTTTGTCGCTCAATCTGCCAACGAATGGGCGCTGACAGAGTTGTACCCGCTTAACGATGATGATCCTGATATCGCAGATATTTGTTTGAATGAGGTCAGCGGTGCAACCCCTAATGTTACACAGAATACGGCATGTAGGATTAATAAGATGAGTTGTTTGAAGTTGGGGGTTCTGAATGAGGGAACCTCAGAGGCACAGTCTTTATTTAGAGTGCAAGCAACCGCCATTTGTGGTTCTGGGCTGTCTCAAGTGCAGCGTCAGCAAGAAGTTTGGGTTAGGGAGTAGAATGATGAAAAAGACTTTAGTACTGTTCATTTCTCTTACTTTGTCTGCTTTTTCGTATGCCAAGAACGTTACATATGATCTGGCGGAATCAGGTATCAATATTTGTGATACAGGCTCGGGTCAGCTACTCGGTAACGTTTATCGATGTATCACTGGTGGCATCACGTTAGAGAAAGGTGATTCAGTAATCTATACCGGAGAGTCAAATGGAGCCCCTATCACGCTCGAAGCAGTGAGCGGTAACATTATTCTTGAAGGGAAGAACAATGTAGGTACCCAACAGCAGCGAATCAACCTAAAAACCTCAAGCTCTCCTTCCCGTTTGCAGGTGATGAAACGAGGTGGATTCAGCAAAGGAAATAATAAAAACTCAAGTGGTTATAGAGACATAGTAATTAGTAACAAAAGTACGGTCTGGGGTGATATACATGCACATAACGATGTGACGCTAAGACATAGTGTTATCCAAGGCAACATTACCTCTGATGGTGGTGACGTAACGACTGGTGATGATGAAACTAAGAGCTCTACTCATAACAAGATCTTTGGCAATGTAACGGCTTTACATGCAATTTACATTAAGCAAACATTAGTCTGTGGTACGCTCGAATCTAAAGGGCGCACGGTTACTGTTGAAAACTCAAAAAGCAATGGTCAGGGCAGTGGTAATGGTAATTCAAATGGGGTTTTTGCGTTGCACGATGCTATTAAGTCTCATGGCCAACCAATACTCAAACAGGCAGACATCTGCGGCTCGATTAACCCAACCCCAAGTTCTGATCCGCAGAGTGACATTTATTGTGGAGTGAATGAGCCTGATTGCGATTATGCCCCTGCTAAGTGCCCAATTTCATATGTTGAGTCGATTTGTGGTTGGGAGCCGGAGCCAGAGCCACTTCCCGACCCTCAGATTTGTATTAATGAAGACTTCACTGGTGAGAACCCTTTACAAAACTGGACGGTAATGGGGCGTACTGCTAGTACGGCTAAGCCACAGGTGGTTGGTAACCGTTTTCAAGTATCTACCAACAAAAATGATCAATCGACAGCTTCCGCATATAAGGTGACGATTCCGTCAGATGATAATGTAGTTCAAATCGAATTTGATCATTATGCACGTAGCTCTACTACCAACCCTGGTGGTGATGGTATTGCTATTGTTCTATCTGATGCAAATATACCCCCTTCGCCAGGCGCAACGGGTGGTGCACTTGGTTATGGTGTCAAACCCGATATGGAAGGGTTTGCGGGTGGATGGATAGCATTTGGTATTGATGAATATGGTAACTTCTCCTCTCAGGGGAGTGTTGAACCTAGTGATACTAGTCCGGGGCGGAAAAAGCACTCGATCGCTATACGTGGTGCGGGTTATCAGGCATCCTTCAATGGCTCACCATCCAATGCTTGGTTTGGTGGTTATAAATTTATAGCAAATAACACAAATGTGGGCTCTTTAGATGAGAAGGGAGGGTACGATAGCCACGACAACTATTTGGCAGGTAGAAACTCATCTGATGTTCATCGCTATAGAATGATGGTTGATAGCCGAGAAGATATTCCTGGGCGAGCGAGTGGTGTTTGGGTATCAATTGAGCGAAGAATTAATAATTCGGAATGGGAATCTATCATAGAGCCATTCGATGTAATGAAGAATTTCGGACAGCCAGAACCACCAAAGAACTTTATCGTTTCAATCACTGCGGGTACTGGTTTAAACACTAATATCCATGAAGTGGCAAATTTAAAGTTATGTGCTGACCAATTCAACCTAGAGCCTAAAATAGACCATTTCCGGTTTGAATATGACGGTTCGGGAGATGTTTGTGATGCGCAACGAGTGACTTTAACTGCTTGCATGGATTCCGAGTGTACAGAAACTTATCCCCCAAGTGAGTTGACTAATCCTGAAGAGCTAGAAGTTACACTTACAGGTTTATCTAATGCTGAGTGGCAGTTCTCTAATGGACAGAGCATTTCAAATAATACACTGACATTTAAGCATCAAGTGAATTTGCAAATTCGCTCACAGGGAGCTGAGAGTGTCAAACTTGGTATTGATCGTACTTCCATCGAGACACCGAATATTGAGCCTATAAAATGTAAGTTAAATGGGAAAAATGATTTTGATCCTGCGTGTACCATGCATTTTGATAGTTCGATTACTGTAGATGTTCCCGATAAAGTTGCCGCTCTGCCATTCTTTGCTAAAGACGGCAGCCAGCAGTACAGCAGTACCCCGTTTGTCAGTTTGTGTGAGTCAGTACCTTCAATGCCAGAAACAGACATCGTCAAGGATATTGAAATGATGTTTGCGTATGAGCAGCCAAAGTCTGGTGAAACGGTTACTGTTCGCTTTAAAGGCTCGAATGGAAAGCTTGGCGCGCCAGTACAGCTCAATACAACAGGTTGGACAACCATCAATGATGTGTACTTTACGTCTCATGGTAAAGCCAACTTTGACCTCAGTTATCCTGAGGTAGGAAAAATCAGCGTTAAAGCAAGAATTAAAGATGATTCTGACTCTGGAAACTTTAGCAGTTTTGTTAGTTTCCCTGCTCGGCTTGAGTTAACTGCGAGCAGTAGTAATAAAAATGGTACGTGTGAGAACTTTTATTCTGGTTGCTCAAAAGGGTTTACAGCTGCTGGCGAAGTTTTTGACTTGACGATAAGGGCTTATCAAGGTGATGGTTCTATAGCTAAGAACTATCAAGAAAAGAATATTGTAATCAGCAACAGCGTTAAGTATCCGTCAACTGGCTCATCAGCCAAACTTCTGAATGAGAAGCTACCTGAATCAAGTCAATGGTCTCGTGGCAGTGTGACGTTTGATCAATCTGTGTCTGACGTGGGGGCTTTTGAGTTTAAGGTGCAAGCACCTATTGCAACCGATGAAAATGGCGATGAATTGGATAAATCACTCTATCTTGGTAGTAACGCGTTCAAAATCCAAGATGGCAATTTGACTGTCGGCCGATTCTATCCCGGACAATTTAGCGTTTACGAAAATGTAGAAGCTGGTATGTCCACTCTTTGGGCATACCCCAATGAACAAAGTTTTACGTATATGGGACAGCCTTTTGGACTAAAACAATTCTACATTGAAGCGTTGTCGAAAGGGGGCGGAGCCCTGCGTAACTATGCTTATTTCGATGATTACTTCGCGAAGTTTAACTTGTATGAAAGTGACTCTAAATATATAGGTAGATTTAGTGCTCTAAGCACATATTCAGGCGAATGGTTAAACAGCAGTAACAAACCATATGTGTCAGGGCAAAGTGTTGGTCAATTTAGTGCCAATGATCTTGTATGGAATAAAGTGGTGTCTAAACCCGATGGTCCTTTGAACTACTTAGAGAAATCATCGGATACCTCAATTTCTATTGCTCAATCCTCATCCTCAGTAGACAAAACTGGTGTGACTATTGGTACAAAAGAACTTAATGTCCAGCCCGACATCCGTTTCGGTCGTGTTGACCTTGATGATGTAGGTGGACGTCAAGGGGACACCTTACATGTTCCACTACATGTTGAATACTGGAATGGCAGCCGATTTGTTGTTAACTCAAATGATAGCCAAACAGATATAAACGGTATTAAGTGGGAACAGGATCATATCTGGCCAACAGGTGAAGGCGCTGCTCCAAAAGACGTTAATTTAGGAGCTGGTGGTGAAGTGTCTTTTGGTTCTTCTCGTTCTGTAACTGCAACGCAAGCAGAATCGTATCGTCAGCAAACTCGCGTTTGGTTAGATTTGGAAGCAAATGGTTTACCTTGGCTCAAATACAACTGGGATAAAGACCTAGCCGGAGAAGAAAACCCATCCTCTGTCGTTACCTTTGGAATCCACCGTGGTAATGACCGCGTGATTTACCGTGGTGAGCCGGGGTTAACTGCTCAGTAACAAACTTCGGTTTTTGCGCTTAAGTTAGGAAACTGCAAGAAATTGGTGCTTTCCGCCCATGTTTGTGTACCAATACCTTGCTGTGACAGCGAGGCATTGGTACATTTAGGACAATTTTTGTCTTTTATATCTTTGCAGGATGAACGAAGAGTATGTTTAAGAAACTTCGTGGCATGTTTTCTAACGATCTATCTATCGATTTAGGTACAGCCAACACTCTAATTTACGTAAAGGGGCAAGGTATTGTCCTTGATGAACCTTCTGTAGTTGCTATTCGTCAAGATCGTGTAGGTTCTGCAAAAAGCGTTGCTGCAGTCGGTCACGCAGCAAAGCAAATGCTTGGTCGTACACCAGGTAATATTTCTGCTATTCGTCCGATGAAAGATGGCGTGATTGCTGATTTCTACGTGACAGAAAAAATGCTACAGCACTTCATTAAGCAGGTGCACGACAACAGCATCCTGAAACCGAGCCCACGCGTTTTGGTTTGTGTTCCTTGTGGTTCGACTCAAGTTGAGCGTCGTGCGATTCGTGAATCGGCACTAGGTGCTGGCGCTCGTGAAGTTTACCTAATCGATGAGCCAATGGCGGCAGCAATTGGTGCTGGTCTGCGTGTGTCTGAGCCGACGGGTTCGATGGTGGTCGATATCGGTGGTGGTACAACTGAAGTAGCGGTTATCTCGCTAAACGGCGTGGTTTACTCGTCTTCTGTTCGTATCGGCGGTGATCGCTTTGATGAAGCTGTTATCAATTACGTTCGTCGTAACTACGGCAGCTTGATTGGTGAAGCAACAGCAGAGAAAATCAAACACGAAATCGGCTCAGCTTACCCTGGCGATGAAGTTCTAGAGATTGAAGTTCGTGGCCGTAACCTTGCAGAAGGTGTACCTCGCAGCTTCAGCCTGAACTCAAATGAAATCCTTGAAGCGCTGCAAGAGCCGCTGTCTGGTATCGTATCGGCAGTGATGGTTGCGCTAGAACAGTGTCCACCAGAGCTTGCGTCAGATATCTCTGAAAACGGCATGGTTCTGACTGGTGGTGGTGCACTACTGAAAGATCTAGACCGTCTACTGATGGAAGAAACTGGTATTCCAGTTGTTATCGCTGAAGATCCACTGACTTGTGTGGCTCGTGGTGGCGGTAAAGCACTAGAAATGATCGACATGCACGGCGGCGATCTATTTTCTGAAGAATAAAAGTTTAGGTGGAGCTCAAAGCGAGCTTCACCTTCATTTCTGCTCTCTCTGTAATTCAAATATGCTCCATACCTGAACGTATTTAATGCAAAATTTCAGGTTGCCAATTAAGGCTCAATAGCTATGGAAGCAATCAGGTCAAAAACAAGATGAATCCGATCTTTGGCAGAGGACCATCTCTGCAATTACGTCTGTTTTTTGCTGTCATCATGTCGGCGAGCTTAATGCTGGCGGATAGTCGTCTGGATACGTTCTCTAACGTTCGATTTTTACTGAACAGTGCTGTCGCGCCAATTCAGTATGCCGCTAATTTACCTCGTAGTATGTTCGATGGTGTCTTTGAGCGTTTTAATACTCGTCAGACGCTCGTGGAAGGCAATCGTAATTTAAAGCGAGAAGTGCTACGTCTGAAAAGCGAGCTGATCTTGCTCGATCAATATAGAGAAGAAAACCAACGCTTACGCAAACTGTTGGGATCATCCTTTGTCCGCGATGAGAAGAAAGTCGTGACAGAAGTTATGGCGGTCGACACGTCACCTTATCGCCATCAGGTCGTGATAGATAAAGGCCAGATCGACGGTGTGTACGTGGGTCAGCCAGTTATCAACGAAAAAGGCATTGTGGGTCAGGTAACGTTTGTTGCAGCGCATAACGCTCGAGTATTGCTTCTGACTGATGCTAAGAACGCCATTCCTGTTCAGGTTATCCGTAACGACATCAGAGTGATCGCGTCCGGCAATGGTGAAATGGATGAAATCCAACTCGAACATATTCCAACCAGCACTGATATTCAGGTTGGCGATTTGTTAGTGACGTCAGGATTAGGCGGTATTTATCCAGAAGGTTATCCGGTTGCGAATGTCACTATCGTGGATCACGATACTCGTCAGGAGTTCGCGTCCATTAAAGCGGAGCCAGTGGTTGAGTTTGATCGTCTGCGATACCTTCTACTCATTTGGCCAAATGAAGATCGTCAGCACAAAGTGTTGCAATCCAATGTTGATGAAAATGCAGAGCAAGTGGAACAAGAGGTAACTGATGGCGAGTAATGTATTTCGAAGCCGAATGGTTATTGGCGTTAGCTTCTTTGTTGCGCTGGTTTTGCAAACTATTCCGTGGCCGGGAGATCTGGAGCTATTCCGTCCGTCATGGCTGTTTTTAGTCACCTGTTACTGGGTGTTGGCTTTGCCGAACCGCGTTAACGTTGGTAGTGCTTTAATTCTGGGCCTGATATGGGACATATTAGTCGGTTCGACGTTGGGAATTCGGGGCATGATGATGTCGATCATCATCTATTTGGTCGCGCTGAACTTCTTGTTAATCCGTAATATGGCATTGTGGCAACAATCGATTTTAATTGCGTTTTTTACCGTGTTACTGGAACTTTTGATATTCTGTGGGGAATATTTGAACCAGGACGTAGTATTTAACCCATTATCCCTGTGGACGGCGGCAATAAACTGTATACTTTGGCCATGGATGTTTTTATTAATGCGACGAGTGCGTCGAGCATGGCACGTTAGGTAAAAGTGTGAAAAAAAGCTTATCACTCGTTCTCGCTTCGGGCTCTCCAAGAAGAAAGGAGTTGCTTGCTCAACTGGGTTACGATTTTGACATCGTATTGCCAGATGTTGAGGAAGCCAAACAGGCCCATGAGCAGGCGCAAGATTATGTGTTGCGCCTTTCTCTGGAAAAAGCTCAGGCAGGCTTAGCGTTGGCTAAGCCTGATTCCGTTGTATTAGGCTCTGACACTGTGGTGGTATGTGATGACCACGTGTTAGAGAAACCAACAAATTTCGAAGATGCGAAGCGTATGCTTACTCGCTTATCTGGTCGTCGCCATCAGGTAATGACCGCGGTGAGTGTCGTTTCATCGCAAAAACAACATTCAGTGGTGGTTATCACTGATGTTTGGTTCAAGCCATTGACTCACGAAGAAATCGAACAATATTGGCAGTCAGGCGAACCATGCGATAAAGCTGGAAGTTATGGTATTCAGGGACTCGGAGGACGTTTTGTCACCCGAATCGAAGGCAGTTATCACGCAGTAGTAGGCTTACCTTTGTTCGAAACCGATCAGCTAATTCAAGAATTTTTATAATTATTTTGAGGTGTGCACATGAGTGCAGAATTGCTGCTAAACGTGACCCCGAGTGAAACTCGTGTGGCCATGATTGAAGGTGGAGTGCTACAAGAAATTCATATCGAACGCGAGTCTCGTCGCGGTATCGTAGGTAACATTTATAAAGGTAAAGTCAGCCGCGTACTTCCGGGTATGCAGGCGGCTTTCGTTGATATCGGTTTAGATAAAGCGGCATTTTTGCACGCGTCTGATATCGTACCGCATACAGAGTGTGTTGCCGAAAACGAAAAGCAACAGTTTCAGGTTCGTGATATTTCTGAGCTGGTTCGCCAGGGGCAGGATATCGTTGTGCAAGTGGTTAAAGATCCGCTTGGCACCAAAGGCGCACGTTTAACGACCGACATTACCCTTCCTTCCCGCTACTTGGTTTTCATGCCTGGCGCAAGCCACGTAGGCGTATCACAACGCATTGAAAGTGAACGTGAACGTGAACGCTTGAAGAAAGTCGTTAACCAATACTGTGATGAACACGGTGGCTTCATTATTCGTACCGCGGCAGAAGGTGCGGATGAAAAAGAACTTTCTCAGGACGCGGCCTTTTTAAAGCGCTTATGGCTTAAAGTTATGGAGCGTCGTTCTAAATATAAAACGCGTTCGACGCTTTACGGTGAGCTCGGCCTCGCGCAGCGTATTCTGCGTGACTTTGTTGGCACAGAGCTGGATAAGATTCTGGTCGACTCGCGTTTGGAGTATGACAATCTACAAGAGTTTACCTCGGAATATGTCCCTGAACTGACCGACAAACTTGAGCTTTATGAAGGCGATAAGCCTATCTTCGATATGTACGATACGGAGAACGAGATTCAACGCTCATTGGAACGTAAAGTTGAGCTTAAGTCTGGCGGTTACCTGATCATTGATCAAACCGAAGCGATGACGACCATTGATATTAACACTGGTGCGTTTGTCGGACGTCGTAACTTAGAAGAGACGATTTTCAACACCAATATTGAAGCCACGCAGGCGATCGCTCGTCAGCTGCGCTTGCGTAACCTTGGCGGCATCATCATTATCGACTTTATCGACATGGCCTCTGAAGTGCATCGTCAACGTGTTCTCACTTCTCTTGAAGCTGCGTTATCGAAAGACCGCGTAAAAACCAACATTAACGGCTTTACGCAACTGGGTCTGGTTGAAATGACTCGTAAACGTACGCGCGAAAGTATTGAACATATTCTTTGTTCTGGTTGTCCTACTTGTGAAGGTCGCGGCACAGTGAAAACGGTCGAGACAGTATGTTTCGAGATTCTGCGCGAAATCACCCGAGTGAATCGAGCGTACGATGCTGACAACTTTGTTGTTTATGCGTCACCGTTCGTTGCAGAAGCATTACTTGGTGATGAGTCACATGCGCTGGCAGAACTCGAAGTCTTTATTGGTAAGCAAGTTCGAATTCAGGCTGAGCCTCTGTACATTCAGGAACAGTTTGACGTTGTAATGATGTAATTGGGACATTTGTGAATTTTGGTTTTAACCGTTTGGGGCGATTTTGTGCGTGGAGTTTAGCCACTGTTTTGGTTTTACTCGCGATTGTCGTGACGACATTGCGTGTCACATTACCACAGCTCGACCATTTCCAAGATGAGATCAAAACCTGGGTCAAACAAGGCACAGGTTTTGACTTTTCTATCTCCAGCGTTGCTGGCTCTTGGCAAAACAGCCACCCGTCTATTGCGTTACTTGGTTTAGAAGCGAACCTGCCGAACAACAAGGAAGCGCGTTTCGCCGTTGATGAACTTCAGATTGAATTTGATTTGATTCAGTCACTTCTCCAGTTCAAACCCGTCGTAGCGGATCTCACCATCCACAATTTAGCGCTGGATATTCGCAGCGTCAGTCTTCTGCCGAATGCTGAAAGCGAAATGCCCGTGGCGACATCCGGGGAAAGTGAAGTGAAGCTAATCGACCAATTAGATTCACTGTTGCTGCGTCAGTTTGAAGACTTCACCATCACGAATTCGCGTATCTGGTATAAATCCGTTTCCGGTGAAACGAGACGCTTGGATATCGAAAGACTCCGTTGGAGCAATCAGGGTAAGCGCCATCTAGCAGAAGGGACGGTTAGTATCGCCGATGCTAAGATTAACTCCCTGTTGGTAAGTGCTAACTTTAAAGACCATGGTTCATTGCGCGATGTCTCGGGTGAGTTTTATGTTAGTGCTCAGGATGTCTCTGTTGCGCCTTGGCTAACCACGTATATGCAAGTGGAATCCGGCGTCGAGTCCGGTAAAGTGAGCTTAAATACCTGGCTAACCCTGAAACACAGTCAGCCTAATTATGCTTATGTAGAACTGCAGCCGTCAGAGTTAGTCTGGAACGAAAATGGCAGCCATGAACTATTCATTGAATCCGGTATCTTTAAGCTGCTACCCGATAAAAATGGATGGAAAGTAAATGGTCACTCACTTCAAGTTCGTACAGATGAAAAGCAATGGCCAGAGCTAGACGTTGCGTTTGACTGGCAGCCTTCCGGGTGGGCGCTTAACCTCTCTGAAATCGATATTGAATCCATCACGCCGCTGATAAAGCTTGCGCCAGAGTCTGAGTCGACCAGTAAATTTATCAATCAAATAGAGCCGAAAGGACGACTGGAAGATATCCGTCTATCAATGAATGGTGGATGGGAGACGTTGCGCTATTCCGCTGAACTTGATGAGCTGGGTTTGACGCAGTGGAAGCTGTTGCCGGGTTTCCAGCATGTTCAGGGAAGCGTGTCGGGTAACGTTAATCAGGCTAAAGCCAATGTGACGGTGATTGATGATGTCTTCCCTTATGGTGACGTTTTTCAGGCGCCGCTGAATATTAAACAAGGCGAAGTCGAGATTGTCTGGCAACAAGACCAACAAGGCTGGCGTTTGTGGGCAGATAAAGTGACTGCCGCTACCCCCGATTTACAGGTTTTGGGTGCTTTCCGCTTAGATTTCCCGAAAGACCAAAGTCCGTTCCTGTCATTCTACGCCGAGGCGGATCTGTACAATGCTGGCGAAACCTGGCGTTACTTACCGACCTTAGCTTTAGGGCAAGACCTGACCGATTACCTTTCTACCGCGATTCAAGGCGGTAAAGTGAATACCGCCAAGTTGCTGTGGTACGGCGAACTTGGCGATTTCCCGTATAAGCAACATGACGGTATGTTTCAGGCTTGGGTCGGCCTTAAAGACGCAAAATTCAGCTTTGATACTGCTTGGCCATCTATTACCGATTTACAGTTGGATTTGTTGTTCGAAAATGATGTCATGTACCTGGATTCAAAGTCGGCGACACTCAATGGCGTTGCTGCTGAGCGAATTACTGGCCGCATTCCGAGACTGGCTCCGGACGGACATATTGAGATTGAAGCCAAAGCCAGAGCGCCGGGTAATGAAGTCCGCGATTACATGATGGCGACGCCATTAGTTGACTCGGTCGGTGCGGCGTTGACGGCGTTACAAGTCAGTGGTTCGGTTTACTCAGAGTTCCAGCTCAATATTCCGTTTAATAAAGAGAATGAACCTAGAGCGTGGGGTTACGCGGATCTGAAAGACAATCGCGTCGATATTGATGCGCCGCCAATGACTTTGGAAAACGCGACCGGACGCATCAATTTTGATAATGATGTGGTCACGACTTCAGGCCTCGCAGCAGAATTACTCACGCAGCCAATTTCAGTCGATTTCCGCGGCGAAAGTGCTGAGCAAGGCTACGATGTAACTATCAATACGCTGGGCGACTGGGACGTAGAACCACTCAAACCTTATGTTGGGGAGCGATGGCTGAACTTAGTTTCTGGTCACGCACCGTGGCAAATGGACATCGGCTTACAGCTTAATGATGTGGGTTTTACCTATCAAGTTGACGTATTAGCGCAACTCAATCGAGTCGTCAGTAAGTATCCGTATCCGCTAGCGAAAAAAGCGGGCGAGTCTGGTCTGGCGAAGTTACAGGCATCAGGAAACCAAGAGAACATTTCTGCCCGTTTGGAGATTCCTAACGCAAAATACCAGACGGAGATAGACATTACTGGTGAGGTACCGCTCCTCACTGCGACCAATTTGATGGTTGGACAAGGTGGTTTCAAGACGACCCCAGTTATCGGACATGATGCCTCAATACGTCTTGATGAAATTGATGTCGACAAGTGGTTAGAATTGCTGAATGTACCTTCGAATAGTGCCCCTTCAGTACTCTCCAATATGAAGACGCCGACAATCCCGTTACCAACCCGGGTAGACATTGAGACTCAGAGCTTAAAGCTCGCCAAGATTGAATTTCATGACGTTGACCTTAATGCCAGTAAAAAGAAAGAAAACTGGCGAATGCGGGTGAACAGTCAGGAAGTAAAAGGCACAGCGAACTATCTGAAACCGAATGACTTGTCGGTATCGTTAGATCATCTGCATTTGTACATTCCAGGTTTCGATGAAATCGAGAAAGAGCGAAGCTCCATCTTTGCTAGTGAAGATCAAAGTGCGCCGTTAATCACCAAATTTGACCGCCAATTTCACGATGAAATGCCAAACTTAAAACTGAAAATTAATGATTTCTGGTTGCAAGGGTATAAAGTGGGCAAGGTGAATGTCGACTTGCAACGTAGCGATGATCGTCTGGAGTGGAAAAAGCTTAACTTCAGTAGTGGCAAGAACAGCATTGATATGAGTGGTTGGTGGGAACTGACTGACGAGCGCAGTCATTCCAATTTGAGCTTCAAGGTTAAAGGCGATAACAATACCGATCTTATGGAACGCTTTGGCATTACTTCAGGGATCCAGCAAGCGCCATTTGAACTTAATGCCAATATGGAGTGGGATGGCGCACCTTGGTCGATGAAAACCCAAACACTACAGGGTGATGTATCGACGGAATTTGGCAAAGGGGTCATCAGCGAAGTAAGTGGAGCGGCTCGTTTGCTTGGCTTGTTCAGTCTGGACTCTATCATTCGTAAGATGCAGCTCGATTTTACCGACGTATTTGATAACGGAATGGCGTTCAATTCGATTACTGGCACGGGCAAGATTCAAGATGGCATCTTCGTCACCAATGATATCGTCATGGATGCGCTCGCCGGGGAAATGCAGATTCGTGGCATGGCTGACGTAACGAAAAGATTAGTGGATGCTGAGGTGAAATTTACTCCTGATATTACGTCTGGTTTACCAATGCTGACAGCCTTCGCCGTAGCGCCACAAACCGCTTTGTACGTGTTGGCTATCTCGACGGTGATTTCTCCAGTGGTTGAGGTATTTACTCAAGTCAACTATGAAGTCAAAGGGCCGCTCGAATCACCGACGGTTAAAGAGATATCGCGTAGTCAGGGTGAATATAAGCTGCCAGAAAAGCTGCGTGAGCAGGCACAATAAACCACCTCAGTTTTCAAAGGAATTTAAGGAAGGAAAAACACATGGAACGTGTTGGCATCATTCAAATGACTTCTGGTCCAGATATCGAAGAGAATCTGGCCTTTATCGAAAAACAGTGTGAATTAGCGGCTAGTCAGGGAGTGAAACTGGTTCTTACTCCCGAAAATTCAGTATTGTTTGCCAGCCGTGAAGAGTACCATCAACATGCCGAACCGCTCGGAAGTGGTGTGTTACAACAGCGTTTGGCTGATATTGCTAAACACAACCAACTGACTTTGATCGTCGGTAGCATGCCTATTCAAACGGCCAGAGGCGTGACGACAACTACCGTAGTCCTTCCGCCGCATGGTAAGTGCATTGCTCATTATGACAAACTGCATATGTTTGACGTTGAAGTTGCAGACGGCCATGGCAGCTATCGAGAATCTGATACCTTTACAGCGGGTAACCAAATGGTGGTCGCAGAAACAGATATCGGCAGTGTTGGTTTGAGTATTTGCTATGACTTACGTTTTCCTGAATTATACAAAGAGCTGCGTTTAGCTGGTGCGGAGATCATTGTCGTTCCTGCTGCCTTCACCGCTGTGACTGGTGAAGCACATTGGGAGATACTATTGCGTGCCAGAGCGATAGAAACTCAGTGCTGGATATTGGCCAGCAATCAAACTGGTACCCATCCTTGCGGACGAAAAACGTGGGGGCACTCGATGGTCGTTGACCCTTGGGGACGCATTCACAAACAATTTCAAGACCAAGTCGGTTTGTTGGTGGCAGAGATAGATTTGTCACAAACCCAGCAAGTAAGGCAGAATATGCCGCTGACTCAACACAGTCGCTTTCAAAATGAATTGAGACGGAAATAAAAGAGCTAACTATGAGCACAAACCAAATAGAACAGGCACTCATCGCCCCAAATGGTCTGACAGAACAAGACATTGCTGACACACTCGCCAGCATTGCGACACGTCAGATCGATTATGCGGACATTTACTTTCAGTCCAGCTGGCATGAGTCTCTGGTTCTAGAAGACAGCATCATCAAAGATGGCTCTTTTAATATTGATTGTGGTGTCGGTGTTCGTGCTGTAACCGGTGAAAAAACCGGCTTCGCATACTCCGACCAAATTAATCTGGACGGTCTTAAACAAAGTGCTATCGCGGCGCGAGGCATTGCCCAGCAAGGTCAAAATGGTAAGGTGCAGGCCTTTAAACGCACGGATAACCAAGCTTATTATGAAGCGGTTAACCCTCTGGCAGGTTGGGAAAAACAGCAAAAAACCGAACTGCTGAAATCGCTTGATGCTTACATCCGTACTAAAGAGCCGTTGATCAAAGAAGTCTCTATCAGCATCAGTGGCGTACATGAACAAATGCTAGTGGCCGCAACAGACGGGACTTACGCAGGCGATATTCGCCCATTAGTGCGTTTGTCTATCAGCGTATTAGCCCAGAAAGGGGAACGCCGCGAGCGTGGTAGTGCAGGCGGTGGTGGTCGTTTTGGTTACGACTTTTTCCTTTCTGAAACGGACGGCGTGAAGCAAGCCTTCCACTATGCCGACGAAGCGATTCGCATGGCTTTGGTTAACTTAGAAGCCGAAGCGGCACCAGCTGGCATGATGCCTGTGGTACTTGGCTCTGGCTGGCCGGGCGTCTTGCTGCATGAAGCGGTAGGCCACGGCTTAGAAGGTGACTTTAACCGTAAAGAATCGTCGGTTTTCTCGGGTAAAATGGGGCAGCAAGTGACGTCTTCGCTTTGTACCATTGTGGACGATGGCACACTGAAAGATCTGCGCGGCTCTTTGAACGTCGACGATGAAGGCGTCAATGGCCAGTACAATACACTGATCGAAAATGGCGTATTGAAAGGCTACATGCAAGATAAGCTTAACGCGCGCCTAATGGGTGTTAACCCAACCGGTAACGGCCGCCGTGAGTCTTACGCGCACTTGCCGATGCCACGCATGACCAATACTTACATGCTGCCGGGTGAACACACACCTGAAGAGATCATCTCTACTGTGGAAAAAGGTCTGTACGCGCCAAACTTTGGTGGCGGTCAGGTCGATATTACCTCAGGTAAGTTTGTCTTCTCTGCGTCTGAAGCGTATTTGATTGAAAACGGTAAAATCACGCGTCCGGTGAAAGGGGCGACACTGATTGGCTCTGGCATAGAAGCCATGCAGCAGGTTTCGATGGTCGGTAACGATCTGAGCATCGACAAAGGCGTCGGTGTATGTGGTAAAGCAGGGCAAAGTGTTCCTGTTGGCGTAGGTCAGCCAACGCTGAAGCTGGACTCACTGACGGTTGGTGGTACAGAGTAACGTTAACGCTACAAATCATAAAAAGAGCGCTCATTGGAGCGCCCTTTTGTTTTGAGTAAAAGAGAATTTAAGCCTATAGGTTTTCTTCCGCAAACTCTGCCAGACGGCTACGTACCACACCGTTAAGGTGAATGTTCGCACTGCCTTCAAAGTTCTTGAAGCGTTCAACCATGTAAGTCAAACCAGATGTAACTGGTGTTAGGTAATGGGAATCGATCTGGGCCAGGTTACCGGAACAGACGATTTTGGTGCCTTCACCACAACGGGTGATGATGGTCTTGATTTGTGAAGCGGTTAAGTTTTGGCATTCATCAAGAAGTACGAACGCATTTTGAATCGAACGGCCTCGCATAAAGTTTATCGATTTGAACTGAATGTTGGCTTTATCGCAAATGTATTTCAGAGATCCTTCTGTGCAATGGTCGTGCTTATGCAGCGCTTCCAACGTATCGGTCACCGCAGCCAACCATGGCATCATTTTTTCCTCTTCCGAGCCAGGCAGGAACCCGATCGATTCGCCGATATCTGGCGTGTTACGGGTTACGATGATCTTATCGAACATCTTTTTCTCGATGGTTTGTTCAAGGGCCGCCGCCATGGCTAACAGGGTTTTACCACTACCCGCAGCACCTGTCAGGATCACCAAATCGATGTCCGGATCGACGAGTGCATCTAATGCCATCGCTTGGTAGATGTTCTTCGGCGTAATATCCCAGACTCGGCGATGCATCATACGTTCGCGACTAAGGTCGAGCAGGGTAAGTTTGTCTTCATTGATGGTTTCAACGCGGCCAGCAAAGTCGCTGTCTTCATCAATCACATATTGGTTTATGAATGTTGGATCAAAAGGCTCACGGCTGAGCTTGTGGTAGGTTTTTCCGCCCAGAGCGTAGCTTTCGACTTCATCAATGCCACTCCAGAAATCGCCTTCACGTTGCTGAAAGCCTTTGGTGAGGTATTGAACATCGTCAATCAGTTGGTCGGTTCGGTAGTCTTCAACAAAACGTACGCCAGCTCCTTTGGCGCGAAGACGCATGTTGATGTCTTTTGTTACTAACACCACTTCACGTGGTGCTCGTTTGTTTTGCAGATAAAGCACCGCGTTGAGGATGCGGTTGTCACCAGCTTTGTCGGCGAAGGCTTTGACGGTTTCCTGCAATTCGAAGTCCGCCAAAATAGAAATAGCTCCCTGATCTGGATTGTCTTTTGATACTGGAATGCCTTCTGAAATCTCATCTGGCGTAGCATCTTTAAACATGTCTTCCAAAGCGCGAATCGCAACACGAGCATCTCGTGCAACATCGCGTTTGCTGTCTTTAATTCGGTCGAGTTCTTCCAAAACGGTCATAGGTATGACGACATCGTGTTCTTTGAAAGAGAATATAGCGAAGGGCTCGTGAAGAAGAATATTGGTATCAAGTACAAAAAGTTTCCGATCGGTATCGCCCATAGCGTCTCCTTGCCTAAGTGCGGCTGTGCTTGCGAGTTGTTAAGTCACTTTAAGGGTGAACTGACTTAACTCTGATTGCTTGCAATAGAGGTTGTCGGGCTATCGTCGGTTAGTGTGCAACTGAGTAGCAAGACAACTTATGCAAACCCGTGTTGATCCTAATCGTGTACCTATGCGCTTAAACTCTATGCCAATGGTATATGCAATAAATTTAAACGCTCCTAATCAAAAGTATACGTAATATTTGCTTGCAGCAATGTAATAATTGACATGGTTTTTTTACAATTTGATTGCACTTACGATTTGGGAAAAAAAGTTCCCTGTTAGTGCGGTTTCGACGTGACCTAAATCACAGCTTAAAGTAATATTAGCGGCCTTTTTCTGCGTATAGGCTACGAGCAATTTATCATGTTGAGCTGACTAAATATTGCTCAGTCTAAAGTGGCATGACAAGTGCGATCGGCGTAGCAGAAGCCAGAATCAGATCTAAACTATTATCCATGCCTGAGGGCATGAGTAGACCGACAAGAAATACGAATCAAGAATTAATAACGAGGTAGTCAATTCATGACATTTGCTTTGGGGCAGCGCTGGATTAGTGATACGGAAAGCGATTTAGGTTTGGGTACGGTAGTTGCGATGGATGCTCGTACTGTGACGTTGATGTTTTCAGCATCAGAGGAAAACCGAGTTTACGCACGCAATGATGCACCTGTTACCCGAGTGACGTTTAACGTTGGTGATGTTATCGATTGCCAGGAAGGTTGGTCTCTGAAGGTCGAAGAAGTGCTGGAAGATGAAGGTCTGTACACTTACTTCGGTACCCGTGAAGATACTCAGGAAACCGCAGTCGTACTGCGCGAAATTTTCCTCAGCAACCAAATTCGCTTCAACAAACCTCAAGATAAGTTGTACGCAGGTCAAATCGATCGTATGGACAACTTCGTTCTGCGTTACCGTGCACTCACCAATCAGTTTGAACAACATAAGAGCCCAATGCGTGGTCTTTGCGGTATGCGTGCTGGTCTGATTCCCCATCAGCTTTACATTGCGCATGAAGTCGGTCGCCGTCACGCGCCTCGTGTACTCCTGGCCGATGAAGTTGGTCTGGGTAAAACCATCGAAGCGGGTATGATCATTCACCAGCAAGTCTTGTCGGGTCGCGCTGAGCGTATTTTGATTGTGGTGCCTGAAACACTGCAACACCAATGGCTGGTAGAGATGATGCGTCGTTTCAATCTGCATTTTTCAATCTTTGATGAAGAGCGTTGTATTGAAGCCTTCGCGGATGCAGAAAACCCATTTGATACCCAGCAATACGTATTGTGTTCACTGGATTTCCTGCGCAAAAGCCGTAAGCGCTTTGAGCAAGCTCTGGAAGGAGAGTGGGATCTACTGGTTGTCGATGAAGCGCATCACCTAGAGTGGAGCCAGGACAAACCAAGTCGTGAATACCAAGTCGTTGAAGGTTTGGCTGAACGCACACCAGGCGTATTACTACTGACCGCAACACCTGAGCAATTAGGTCGTGAGAGTCACTTTGCTCGTCTGCGCCTGCTTGACCCTGATCGTTTCTACGATTACGAAGCGTTTGTTGAGGAAGAAGAGCAATACGCACCCGTTGCTGATGCGATTACTTCACTGTTTACTGGTGAAAAACTGCCTAACGACGCTAAAAACCAAATAACTGAACTGTTGTCTGAGCAGGATGTTGAGCCGCTTTTCCGAATTATTGAAAGCAACAGCGATGAAGAAGACAAAGCGTCAGCCCGTCAGGAATTGATCGACAACCTGATGGATCGCCACGGTACAGGTCGTGTTTTGTTCCGAAACACACGTGCGGCCATCAAAGGTTTCCCTGCGCGTAATGTGCACTTGATGCCAATGGATATCCCACAGCAATACACAACCTCAATGCGTGTCGCTGGCATGATCGGCGGCAAGATGAGTTCTGAAGCTCGTGCGATGAAAAACCTCTATCCGGAAGAGATTTTCCAGGAGTTTGAAGGTGACGAATCAAGCTGGTGGCAATTTGACTCACGTGTGAACTGGTTACTGGAAAAAGTAACAGAAAAACGCAGTGAGAAGATCCTGGTTATCGCTTCGCGTGCCAGTACCGCATTGCAGTTAGAGCAGGCGTTACGTGAACGTGAAGGCATCCGTGCGACCGTGTTCCACGAAGGCATGTCAATTCTAGAACGAGACAAAGCCGCGGCTTACTTTGCTCAGGAAGAGGGTGGCGCTCAGGTTCTTATCTGTAGTGAAATTGGCTCAGAAGGTCGTAACTTCCAGTTCGCTAACCAGTTGGTGATGTTTGATCTGCCGTTCAACCCAGATTTGCTTGAACAGCGTATCGGTCGTTTAGACCGTATCGGTCAAAACCGCGACATTGATATTCACGTTCCTTACCTGAAAGGTACGTCACAAGCGATTCTGGCTCGTTGGTTCGACGAAGGCTTGAATGCCTTTGCTGAGACTTGTCCAACCGGTCGTGCGGTTTACGATAAATACTCGGATGCTCTGATTGAGATTCTGGCATCTGGTGACACCAGTGAACTGGACGACATTATTGAAGAATCAGCGAAAATGAACAAACAGCTGAAATCTCAATTGGAGCAAGGTCGTGATCGTCTGCTAGAAATGCACTCTAACGGCGGTGAAAAAGCGCAGCAAATCGTTGAAAAAATTTCTTCAACGGATGGTGATACCAATCTGGTGACTTTTGCTTTGTCACTGTTCGATACTATTGGCCTGAACCAGGATGACAAAGGCGAAAACGCATTGGTTGTGACGCCATCTGAACACATGATGGTACCGAGCTACCCGGGTCTGCCTTATGAAGGTGCGACCATTACGTTTGATCGTGAAACTGCGCTGTCGCGTGAAGATATGCACTTTATCAGCTGGGAACACCCGATGATCCAGGGTGGTATCGATCTTCTGATGAGTGAAGGCGTGGGTACGTCTGCTGTTTCTTTACTGAAGAATAAAGCACTGCCAGTTGGTACGATTCTGCTTGAATTGATTTACGCTGTGGATGCTCAGGCTCCGAAACGCAGCGGCATTGCCCGCTTCCTGCCAAAAACACCAATTCGCCTAATGATGGATGCGCGCGGTAACGACTTATCTGCGCAAGTTGAGTTTGAAAGCTTCAACCGTCAGCTGAGCCCGGTAAACCGCCATCTTGGCAGTAAGCTAGTGACGTCGGTACAAAAAGATGTGCACCGTTTGATTGAAGCAGGTGATGGACTGGTTGAGCAGAAAGTCGAAGAAGTGCGCAAGCAGGCTCAGCAAGATATGCAGCATAGCTTGAACGCAGAGCTTGAGCGTTTGCAGGCACTGAAAGCAGTCAACCCGAACATTCGTGACGAAGAAATTGAAACGATTGATGCACAGATTAAAGAGCTGACAGGCTACATTAATCAAGCTCAGGTACAGCTGGACTCATTACGTTTGATTGTTGTCAGCCACAACTAATAATCCGTATTTAAACCAAATAACAAAGGCCTTCTATTGAAGGCCTTTTTCTTTTTATCTGCGTACGTTTTAGATACTTTGAAGCTAATTACATTAGCCACTTCCACCAGACAAACACCGCCAGGAAGCCGAACAGATAAATCAAACCTACAATCGACAACCACTTCAGTTTAGGTCCAACTGCCAATGTTTTAGGCAAGTCAGTTTTACTCACAAGAATGTAGTTTAATAGCGCAAAGAATGGTGTGGTCATGAACGCCAGAATCATTGCAAAGTTCAACATTGGTAGTAGTGCCGAAGCCCAGAAGGTCACAATACCCAGCGCTAGCAAAGAGACCACTAGCATGATAGCTGAGGTTGCTTTCGGATTTGTGTCTGGCTGCGAACGTAACAGACGTTGCGAGTCCGAAATCACGCGTGAGTAGCCATCAATGACAGTGATCGTACTACCGAAGATACAGAAGAATGCAATGACCGCGATTAGGTAACGAGACCACTCACCGATCGTTGAGGCATACAATCCCACAAGCTGGTGAGAGAAACCGACGCCAGAACTTTTCAGCTCAACACCTGAGCCATGCAACATCAGTGAGCCAAGCGATAAAAAGACAATCGCAAGAATCGCTGTACCAATGTAGCCGACGTTAAAGTCGAACAGAGCCGAGCGGGCCGTCACTTCTTGCTCGCTGGACTGACGCTTTAACCATGCAGAGGTTAAACACGAAATCTCGATAGGGGCTGGCATCCAGCCCATCGTCACAACAATAAAGCCAATTGCAGCAATGGACCACACTGATGGTGATTCAAAATTCGCAACTTGTTCTACCGGATTGCCAAACGCAATCGCAGCGGCAAGCAGAGTTGCAATGGTCAATACCGACATGATGACTTTAGATAGCGTGTCGAGCGCTTTGTAGTGCCCAGCAAAAAGAATGATCAGACACGTCGCGATCACAATGATGCTCAGCGAAGCCATAGATAACGAAAATGGAATGAAATAGCCCAGCAGGCTCGCACTGAACATTAACAAGGCAGCGGTATTAATCACGGCGGAAACGGCGCTTAAGAATAAAAATGCCCAGAGGTAAGGGCGGCCCATTTCCGCATAGCCTTCAACCAGTGTTTTGCCTGTGCCCATGGTGTATTGCACGCCTGCGCGGAAAAATGGGTACTTAAAAAAGTTTACCAGCAGAATTAGCGCAGCGAGTTGCCAGCCATAGATAGCACCGGCTTTTGTCGACGCAACCAGGTGAGAGCCACCGACGGCCGCAGAAGCCATAAGGATCCCTGGGCCTAGCGAGCGAAAGAATAAGGATATTTTGGATTGGGGTGGTGATGTTACGGCGGAGTCCATGCTTCGTGTCCTTGTTATTTTATTTGTTCCCAAGCGAGCCTTGGGGAGCACCTCACAGCATTATTTCGCTATATCTGAGAAGTAATGGCGTTAAGCGCACGGTAATGTTTAAAAATGATGTGTTTGAACCTGAATGTATTTATTTTTTTGTATGTCTAATAGTGAGGCTTCAAGGATATGAAGCATCAGGAATAGCAGGCTTTCTCTAGCACTCTATAAACTTATTGCTTACCTTGTCAAACTAATTTTACATCCCGATATTTTTTGTTTTTTTGCCCCCTTGTTGACATTGTAATGCCTTTTAGTTTGTGGGGGTTTTTAATTTCAAATAAAATGTCTTTTTGACAAGGCCTCGTTATAATCGCGGCGTTTTTAATTTCTTGAGACTCTGCCAATGGCAATGCTTGAATACACGCCACCAACCGACCCTTGGATTGACATCGTTTTTGAAGACGAACAAATTTTGGCTGTGAATAAGCCTTCTGGCTTATTATCCGTTCCGGGACGTCTTGCCGAGCATCACGATAGTATGTGGAGCCGCCTGCAAGAGCAGTACCCAGATATTCAGGTCGTACATCGCTTAGATATGTCGACTTCAGGCTTGATGGTGTTAGCGAAAAACAAGCGAGCAGAGAGTGCCTTGAAGAAACAATTTCAGTTTCGCTTAACGCACAAAATCTACTATGCAAGAGTGTGGGGGCATATCGATCAGCAAGAAGGTGAGATTGATCTTCCATTGATCTGTGACTGGCCGAACCGTCCGCTGCAAAAAGTCTGCTTTGAAGATGGCAAACCATCCAAAACACTTTTCCAGGTTGCGAAACTCGAAGAGCACGAAAATGGTGTTAAGACGACGATCGTGCGTCTATTGCCTATTACCGGGCGCTCTCATCAACTCCGCGTGCATATGCAAGCTTTGGGTCATCCTATTGTGGGCGATGAATTCTATGCAATGGACGAGGCCAAGGCATTCTCAGAACGCTTAGAGTTACACGCAGCGGAGTTGAGCTTTTACCATCCAAAAACCCATTGGTTACGCAGTATTTTTGTTCCGTGTGATTTTTATCCGGAAGCGGAAGAGATGATCTTTGACTATTTCGACCCAGAGCGTAAATTACCAGATTACAAAACACTGCCACGTCCATAAACTTATTCTAAGGCAGTGAACAAGGAGTCGTTATGTTACTGCCAAAAGTCGTCTTTCTTGATCGAGCTACGATCCCTGACCATATTCAAGTACCACGTCCTAGCTTTGAGCATGAGTGGGTTGAGTATGGTCTTACTTCCCCAGTTCAAGTTGTTGAACGACTAGCTGATGCTGATATTGTCATCAGCAATAAAGTCATTCTTGATCAGCAAGTGCTGACTCAATTACCTAAGCTACGAATGGTAGCGGTTGCCGCGACGGGTTTTAATAACGTCGATGTGGATTACTGCTCAGCGCATAATATTGCTGTTGCGAATGTTCAAGGCTATGCGATCCAAACCGTTCCGGAACACGTGATTGCTATGTTGTTCGCGCTACGCCGCAACCTCTTCGGCTACCATCAAGATATCGCAGCAGGCGAGTGGCAACGCAACAAGCAGTTTTGCTTTTTTACTCACCCTATTGGCGATATTAGTGGAAGCACATTAGGCATTATTGGTAGTGGTGCGCTAGGGCAGGCAACAGCAAAATTAGCACAAGCTTTAGGAATGAAAGTATTGTTTGCTGAACGAAAAGGTGCAGCTGAATGCCGACAAGGCTATGTACCGTTTGAAGACGTTCTCAAGCAATCGGATGCAATTACACTGCATTGCCCATTGAGTGAACACACGCGTAATCTCATTGCCGACGCGGAGTTAAAGCAAATGAAGCCCACGGCTATCCTGATTAATACCGGCCGCGGTGGTTTGGTTGACGAACAGGCGACGGTGGATGCACTACAAAGTGGTGAAATTTCGGCGGCGGGTTTTGATGTCTTTACTCAAGAGCCGGCTGATGAAAGCAATCCTTTGATCGCAAACATGGCAATGCCAAACTTGCTGCTGACCCCTCATGTAGCATGGGGCAGTGACTCTTCTATTCAGCGTTTAGCTGACATCTTAATTGAAAATATTAACGCATTTGAACGCGGAGAAAGCGTAAACCGCATTGTATAAGCATCATTGTCGCAATAAAAAAGCAGACGAAGTCGTCTGCTTTTTTTGGGCTTATTTTTCAAAGAATTAGTATTCTTCTTCGTTAAGGCCTTTAAGGATTTGGAATATTTCGCGGTACGCTTTCGCTGGTTTACCCGATTTTTTCTCTTTCGCTGCCTGGCGAGCCAGTTGACGTAGACGTTGACGATCGGCTTCTGGGTACAGCTCTACTACGTCATCAATGGCTTTATCGCCTTCTTCCACTACACGATCACGCAATGCTTCCAGCTTGTGGAAGACTGCCGTCAATTGAGAGTGCTTGTTACGAATTTTATCCAGTGCTGCCTGGATTGGCTCTGGATCTTCATAACGCATCAGTTTACCGATACGTTGCAATTGGCGACGACGCGCTTCGTTTTTAAAGCGTTGTGCATCCGCAATTGCTTCTCTCAGGTCTTCGCTCAATGGAAACTTTTCGAGAACTGAAGGCTTTAGGCCGACAAGCTCTTCGCCCAGCTTTTGCAGTTCTTCCATGTCTCGCTTCATCTCGGATTTACTTACCCAGATGATCTCTTCTTCTGGTTCCCATGGCGCTTTTTGATTCTTACGTGCCATTTCAGTTGCCTGTGTTTTGATTAATATTATGACTATTTTAACAAGAATCGTGGGGAGAAAGCGAAATTCTTGTTATTCTATTGAACATCAAATACAAGATGTGAAAGACAATGGATATTAAACAGCAGGTTGCTGAGCAACGTACCGAGCTAGAACAGGCCGTCGCAAGAGCGTTAAAGCTTGCATCGACTAAGTCTGATGCCGCAGAAGTCGCAATTACTAAAAGCACTGGTTTAAGTGTTTCTACCCGCATGGGGGACGTAGAAAATGTCGAATTCAACAGCGATGGTGCACTTGGCATTACCGTTTACCGAGGTCAGCGTAAGGGCAGTGCGTCTACGTCCGATCTGAGTGAGGCTGCGATTGAACAAACGGTTATCGCGGCGCTGGATATTGCTCATTACACATCCGAAGACCCGTTCGCAGGGCCAGCAGCAAAAGAGTACATGGTTGACTCGATTCCAGATTTGGACCTGTTCCACCCAGACTCTCCAGATCCGGATTACGCTGCAGAAGTGGCGATCGCGGCAGAAAAAGAAGCGCTTAGCTACGACAGCGCAATCAAACAAAGTGACGGTGCGAGCTACGATAGCCACTATGGCGTGAAGGTCTACGGCAACAGTCACGGCCTGCTGGCAAGCTACGCTTCGAGTCGTCACAGCACCAGTTGTTGTGTGATTGGCGTGGGTAAGAACGGTGAAATGGAGCGTGACTACAGCTACACGGTTGCTCGTCATCGTGATGACCTTTGGACACCTGAAACGGTAGGACGTAAAGCCGCTGAAAACACCGTTAACCGTCTGGATGCACAGAGACTCAAAACTGGACAATACCCAATAATGTTTGCTGCAGATGTTGCGACAGGCTTGATTGGGCATTTGGTTATGGCGATAAGTGGCGGCAACCTCTACCGTCAATCGTCCTTCCTTCTCGATCATCTTGGTAAGCAAATTCTGCCAGAGTGGTTCAATGTTTCAGAGCGTCCGCACGTATTACGCGGATTGGCATCTAGCCCGTTTGATAGTGAAGGTGTCTACACACAAGATCGTGAAATTATCACCGATGGTGTACTGGCTACGTATCTATTGACCAGTTATGCAGCGCGTAAAATGAAAATGGACCCAACTGGCCATGCTGGTGGTATTCATAACTGGTACGTGAAATCGACGGGACAGAACTTTGAGCAAATGCTGAAAGAGCTTGGTACTGGCCTTCTTGTTACTGAAGTAATGGGGCAAGGCGTGAATGTCGTCACGGGCGATTACTCTCGCGGTGCGGCTGGTTTCTGGGTCGAAAACGGTGAAATTCAGTACCCAGTGTCTGAAATTACCATTGCAGGTAATTTAAAAGATATGTTCAACAAGATTGTTGCCGTTGGCAGTGATGTCGAAACACGTTCTCAGATTCAGACTGGCTCTATCTTACTGGATACTATGAAGGTTGCTGGCGAGTAAGTTTAAGCCTGATTCAAATACCAAAAAGCCTGATGTTAACTTAACATCAGGCTTTTTTTATTCGTTAGCGGCAACTTTAGATCATGATGGTTGCGAGCCCGAGGAACACCGACAGGCCAATGACATCCGTGACGGTTGTCAGCGCCATACCACCAGCCAGAGCCGGATCGATGTTCATCTTTTTAAGCAGAATTGGAATGCTCACCCCGGCGATACCAGCAACGAGTAAATTGGTCAGCATGGCGGCAGAGATAATGCCACCCAGCATCCAGTTGCCTTTCCAGGCTACGACAATACCACCGATGATCAGCGCCCACATGATGCCGTTAAGCAAACCGATGGCCGCTTCTTTCATCAACAGCTCTCGCTTGTTTGCGTCACCGATATGACCAAGGGCAAGGCCACGAATGACAAGGGCTACTGTCTGGTTACCAGCAACCCCACCCATAGATGGTACGATGGTCATCAAGACCGCAATCGCCGCCATTTGGTCCAGAGTCGCTTCAAACATGTTAGAAACCGAGGCTGCTGCTAGTGCAGCGAGAACATTAGCACCCAACCAAATACTGCGTTTACGCGCAGATTTAACGACAGGTGCGAAGGTATCTTCATCATCGTCCATACCCGCCATACTCATCATCGAGTGTTCAGCGTCTTCACGAATAACGTCAACCACGTCATCGATTGTAATACGGCCAACGAGATGTTGGTTTTCATCCACGACTGGAGCCGACACCCAATTACGACGTTCAAACAGGCTCGCGACATCAGAATCACTGGTATCCACCGTGATTGCTTCGTCCGCGTCTTCCATAATGTCGATAATTTTGACATCAGGCTGGGTCGTGATAAGCATTGTGATTGGCAGTTCACCAATTAGTTTGCTTTCTTCATCAATGACATACAGTGCATCTGTTGCTTCTGGCAGTTCGCCTTTCATGCGTAGATAGCGTAAGACTACATCGACGTCGACGTCACCACGAATAGTGATAACGTCGGTGTTCATTAGACCACCAGCGGTATCTTCGGGGTAGGAAAGGGCCGTTTCTACGCGAAGACGATCTGCTGAGTCCATTTGGGATAGGACTTCGCGTGAGAGGTCATCTGGCAAACTACGCAGTACGTAAGCAACGTCATCGGTATCCATGCCTTCTGTTGCTTCAGCAAGCGCTTCAGGGGCCATTTTGGATACAAGGTTGTCTTTGACGTCTTCGTTGAGTTCGTCAAGAATCTCACCGTAGTCTTCAGGGTCGGTCAGTTGCCAAAGCACGTCACGGCTTTTACGTGGCGCCGCTTCTAAAAGGTGAGCGATATCCTCAGGTTCCATGTCCTGGAGTTGACGGCGAACATGGACGAAGCGTCCGTTTTCCAACGCTTCTGTGACTTCTTGGAGGGCTTGGTGAGCTTGGTCGAATTCTATTTGCTCTGCCATTCGTTCCTCCCAATTCCTGATGTTTACAATGCGTTGAATAATAACTTAATTCTAGGCGCCTTTTAATAACAACTTGTGAAACTAAACAAAATTATTTGCTAAAAGAAAGCAACTCAGTAAAAGAACGGAAGGAGATATGACTGAAACTGAAGACAAACACAAAGTTGTTTGCTTACTTCAGGATAATGGAGTTGGAAAGATTTGGTTTGAAGTCATTGATTAAATTAAATAAAAGGTGAGTGTGTTACTCACCTTCTTCAAACTTATCTTCAATGAGCAGACACACCGCGTCAAGGGCTTGCTCTGCTTGGTCGCCAGCGGCATGAATCGTGACGTATTGACCTTGAGCCGACTCAAGCATAAGAAGTCCCATCACACTATCAGCTGTCGCGGTGATGTCTTCTTCGTTATCAATGGTGATGACGGCTTCAAAACTTTGTGCCAGTTCCACTAGCTTTACTGCGGCACGCGCGTGAAGGCCGAGACGATTTTGGATCAATACTTTGCGACTTAATTCCACCGTTACTCCTTAGCATTTTTTTCTAGTGAGGTATGACGAATCTGCACTTTGTGTCCCTTCTTCGCGAAGTACTCACCGATTTGTTGTGTCAGGTACACCGAGCGGTGTTTCCCTCCCGTACAACCTATGGCGACAGTGAGGTAGCTGCGATTATTCTTTTCTAACAGCGGAAGCCAATTCTCAATAAAGCTCTCTATTTGATGCTTTAGATCGAGGACAGATTGATGCTGTTCTAAAAACGCGGCGATCGGGGCATCTAAACCCGTATATGGGCGTAGTCCCGGCTCCCAGTGTGGGTTAGGTAAAAATCGCACATCAAAGACATAATCGGCATCGGAAGGCAGGCCATATTTGAACCCAAAAGATTCAAATACCATCACCAGCCCTTTGCTTTCGCGCGCCACAACTCGCATGCGAACCGTCTCACTCAACTCATGCAGCGACTGTCCACTACTATTAAGTACCAAATCCGCATGAGTTTTAAGTGGCCTCAAAATCTCTTTTTCTCGTTCGATAGCTTGATCAAGCGAGAGCGATTCATTGCCAAGTGACAGGGGATGGATACGACGGGTTTCACTGTAGCGTTTAAGTAGCGTTTCCTTATCCGCATCTAAGAATAGCATGGTCACGTCTAACTCTTGTTTGAGCTTTTCCAGTGTCCCTGTGAATTCTTTGAGCTTTTTAGGAATGTTGCGGATATCGATACTCACCGCAACGTTCTGTTTGCTATCGGCAACGGACTGAACAAATGCGTCAAGCAAATTGACTGGCAAGTTATCAACGCAGTAGTAACCTAAGTCTTCCAGTACACGCAGCGCAATACTCTTGCCCGCACCGGAATGCCCGCTTACAACGATTAGTCGCATGGTTAATTGTCCTGCTTATTGGTGAATCATGATGTCGTAAAGTTCTTGATCACTTTGAGCATTGCGCAACAACTTGAGTACTTGCTTGTCGCTCAGACGCTCTGCCATAGAGGATAGAGTCTTGAGATGCTCTTTGCACTGTTCTTCTGGTACAAGGAGTGCAAAAAGTAAATCGACAGGACGATTATCGATCGCATCAAATTCAATCGCTTCATCACATTGAAGAAGCACAGCAACGGCTTTATCGCTTGATTGCATTCTTGCGTGCGGAATAGCAATACCGTTTCCGATACCAGTACTGCCCATTTTCTCTCTGTTGAGCATGCACTCGAACAGTTCGGTAGAATCTTGACCCGTATGATCGGCGACGATGCGGCTGATCATTTCAAGGGCTCGTTTTTTACTTGTACAGTGGACTGCACTTTTCGTGCAGTCCAATGACAGTATTTCGCTCAGTTGCATGATTAATGACTGTGTAGTTTTTCTTTGTGCTTGTTAAGTTGGCGAACCAGTTTATCTACCAGCGAATCGATCGCGGCATACATATTCTCGTCATCAGCTGACGCGTGGATTTCACCTTGATTTACGTGGAGCGTAGCTTCCGCGATTTGAGTTAATTTTTCAACTTTTAGTACAACGTGGACCTGATTTATATGGTCGAAGAATCTTTCGAGCTTCTGAAACTTAGTTTGAACATAGTCTTGCATTGAATCGGTAAGATCAACGTGATGGCCTTGAATATTGATTTGCATAGACTTTCCTTTTCAGTTAGTGCCTAAAGTAGGCGTTTACGCTGACTTGAAGGGGCGATACCCAAGGATTCTCGATATTTTGCTATCGTACGTCTCGCGACCTGAATCCCTTGGTCAGCCAGAAGAGCGGCAATCTTACTGTCACTAAGTGGTTTTGCAGTATTTTCTGCCGCGACCAGTTTCTTAATGAGTGCACGAATTGCCGTTGACGAACATTCTCCACCATTATCTGTACTAACATGGCTGGAGAAGAAGTACTTCAATTCAAAAATACCACGTGGCGTATGCATGAATTTTTGTGTTGTAACACGAGAAATCGTGGACTCATGCATATCGACTGCCAAGGCTACATCATTTAATACCATCGGCTTCATGGCTTCTTCACCATACTCGAAGAAATCTTGCTGATGTTCAACAATACATCTTGCAACTTTGAGTAGCGTCTCGTTTCTACTCTCTAAGCTCTTAATTAACCACTTTGCCTCTTGCAAATTGCTACGAATGTACTGGCTATCTGCACTATTGCCTTTGCCGAGCTGGGCGTACTGTTGATTTACTTTTAGTTTTGGAATGCTATCTGGGTTAATGGAGACCATCCATTTCCCATTATCTTTAAATACGGACACGTCAGGAATAACGTATTCGGTGTCATCTGGAGTGATGCGGCTTCCCGGGCGAGGGTCCAGTTGCTGAATGAGTTTGAGAACTTCACGCAGATCCGCTTCTTTTAATTTGGTTTCTTTGATAACCAGTTTGTAATCGCGATTACCAAGATGATCGATGTGATCGGTCAGAATCATTCTGGCTTCTTCAAGCCACGGCGTATCTTCAGGGAAGGTCGCTAATTGAAGTAGCAGACACTCTTGTAGATTTCGCGATGCCACGCCAAGAGGATCGAACTGTTGAATACGTTTACGTACCGCTTCTACTTCATCAAGTTCAATATCTTCGTTATCGAAGCTTTCATGAATCTCTTCTGGAGAGAGGGTTAAGTAACCATATTCGTCAATGGCATCAATGATCGCCATTGCGATGGTGCGGTCGGTTTCACTAAACGGGGTTAAATCCAACTGCCACATTAAATAGTCGTACAGTGACTCGGTCGTTTCACCTTGATACACCGGCATATCGTCATCCAGAGCGAGCCCTGTACTGCCAGTGTTTGCACTGTAAACATCATCCCAAGTGGTGTCGATTTCAAGTTCTGAACTGATTTCAGATTTCTCAATTACATCGGAACTGTCAGGAACGTCAATTTCTGTAGGTTCGTTAGCGCTGGTGCTATTTTCAGATGCATCCAGCTCTGATTTATCTTCACCGTTAGCTAGAGGCTCATCTTGGCCATCTTCAACTTCCAATAATGGGTTTGAATCCAATGCTTCCTGAATTTCTTGTTGAAGGTCGAGGGTCGACAACTGCAATAAACGGATCGCTTGTTGCAGCTGAGGTGTCATGGCTAACTGCTGACCTAGCTTTAATTGTAATGAAGGTTTCATTCAGTGTTACTTACCTTGTAATGCTCAGAATCTTACCGTTCCTAATATAATCATAGACGGAATTGTTCACCGAGATAAACTTGTTTCACCTGTTCATTGTTGAGAACTTCATCCGGAGTTCCCGATGCAATTAGGTGTCCTTGACTTACGATATAGGCTTTTTCACATACGTCTAGTGTTTCGCGTACGTTATGGTCGGTGATAAGCACACCGAGGCCTCTGTCGCGCAGGTGTTCAATAATTTTTTTGATGTCACCAACTGAAATTGGGTCAACACCAGCAAAAGGTTCGTCCAATAAAATAAACTGAGGATTTGCCGCTAAAGCTCGTGCAATTTCAACCCTACGACGTTCACCACCCGATAGTGCCATGCCTGCGCTGGCTCGGATGTGCTGTATGTGGAATTCTTCTAACAAATCTTCCAGTTTATCCTGGCGTTCTTCTCTGGTCATTTCCTGACGAGTTTCCAGAACGGCCATAATGTTGTCTTCAACTGACAGCTTACGAAAAATAGATGCTTCCTGAGGAAGGTAGCCAATACCAAGACGCGAACGACTGTGCATTGGCAAGATGCTGATGTCTTGGTTATCGATGGTGATGACACCTTCATCACGAGGCACTAATCCGACAATCATGTAGAAGGATGTCGTTTTACCTGCACCGTTAGGACCCAGTAGACCAACAATCTGACCTGATTCCACTTCTAAGCTGACATCGGTAACCACCTTGCGTTTTTTGTAGCTTTTCGCCAGGTTTTTCGCACTCAGTACCGCCATATTATTTCTCTAGCTGATTAGGTTGCAAAATAGTCGTGACACGCTCGTTTTCAGAGCTGTCTGCCACCAGTTTTTGTTGACCGATTTGGTAACGGATTGTCGAGCCTTTTATGGTGTTACCGTCTTGGGCTAGCTGAGCGTGACCTTTCATGGTTAATTCGTCAGTCGATATACGGTAATCCAACTCGGTCGCCTGACCACTCAATGTTTTACCGTCGTCCATCAATTGTGAGAACGTCGCTGGCTGGCCAAATGCCTGAATTTGATTAATTGTTTCTGTTTTAGGATCGCGAGTGACAACGATCTTATCAGCATCGATATTGATGCTACCTTGCTTAAGAGATACATCACCACTGAAAATTACCTGGTTACTCTTCATGTCCACCTGTTGGGTGTCAGAGTTTATGTAAACCGGCTGTTGAGTATCCGACTTAAGTGCCAGCGCATGAGGCGCCGCCAAAACCAGTGCTAGTAGGCTAAGGTGTAACGGTTTCATATCGACCTTGAACGTTATCTGTCAGGGTCGCAGTATGCTGTTTCAAGTTCCCTTGCATTGCGCCTCCTGTAGTTTCAAATTGTGGTCCAACCAACATCACTTGTTGGTCAGCTTTAAAATCACGATTGGTTAGGTTAATCACCAGCTTATCCGTTGCCATGGTATCAAAGCTTGCCCCTTCTAATAGGTTCTGCATTAATACTTTGTCATATAAGGTCAGCGTTTGGTTTTCATCTAACACAGCTCTTGTAGCTGTCACCTTCCACTCAACGACACTACCTTCACGGTAAACCATTAATGTCGGGTTGTTAAATATAGTTTCTCCACTCTTAGCATAATAATCTAAGTTGGAGGAGCGAATGATGTAACTGCGAACACCATTTTCACCATAGGTGATATTTTCCAGTCCAGTACCACTGAACATGGGCAGTTCCGAATCTGGTGCGACTTGAATCGTATCTGTGCTTTTTGGTGTCACTATATAATAAGCACACCATGCAATAACGAATATCAAGAGCAAATAAATAAGGCGAGTAAAACTCATAAATTAGAGGCCTATCTTCTAGCTCAGTACGTCCCTGACTATTGCCTTAATCTGTGTAATAAGTGGTTGTGATGAGTTTACATCACACCCGCTTTTAGTAAATCATGCATATTAAGTGCACCGACCACTTTACCGTTATTACATAAAATCAGCGCATTGATATTTTTGCTTTGCATGAGGTTGAGACCTTCAACTGCAAGCATGTCTGGATGCGCAGTTGTTGGGCTTTGCGTCATCACTTCGCCAATGGCGGTTGTATGAATATCAATACGCTTATCTAAAGTTCTGCGTAAGTCGCCATCAGTGAATATACCAAGCATAGCATCGTGCTCATCGACAATGGCGGTCATACCCAGTCCTTTTTCAGAAATCTCCAGAAGTGCGTCGCGAATCAGCGAATCAGGAGAGACTTTCGGCAGAGCATTTCCAAAATGCATAATATCAGACAACTTAAGCAGCAGTTTTCTTCCTAAAGCGCCACCAGGGTGCGAAAGCGCAAAGTCTTCAGCAGAGAATCCACGAGCCTGAAGCAGCGCAACCGCCAAGGCATCGCCCATGACTAACGTTGCTGTTGTACTGCTGGTTGGTGCTAAACCAAGAGGGCAGGCTTCTTGTGGTACCGTGATCTGTAAGTGCAAATCTGAAAGTTGCGCCATGTTCGATTCTGGCTTGCCCGTCATGCTGATGATCTTGATGTTCAAGCGTTTCAATACCGGGAACAGCGACAGGATCTCATGGGATTCGCCAGAGTTTGAAATGGCAATCACAATGTCTCCGGCGCTGATCATACCTAAGTCACCATGCGAAGCTTCACCCGGATGAACAAAAAACGCCGAAGTCCCTGTACTTGCAAGCGTCGCCGCAATTTTATTTCCAATGTGGCCTGATTTGCCCATGCCCATGATGACCACTTTTCCGCTATTGGAAAGTATCATTTCGCAAGCTTGTTCAAATTGGTCATCAAAGTATTTATCCAGCTCTTGCAGAGCGGCAACTTCAATATCAAGAACTTGCTTTGCAGCAGCGCGAAAATCAAATTGACGGGACATATCAGAGCTCCAATTTATGTCTACGAAAAGATAAGGTGGTTAAGCGGTCATGTTCGCGAACAGGTAAACTTGGTAGCCAATGAAGCAAACAAAAAGAACGGCACCTTCCACACGGTTAATGCTGCGAGATCTTCCCAAACACATTGCAACCAGCAGTAGCGAAACGCCCAGCATGACCCAGAAGTCACGACCCATTGCGTACTCACTTAACATGGATGGATTGATGATGCCAGGGATGCCCATTACCGCGAGAATATTGAATACGTTCGAGCCAATGATATTACCCACTGCCATGTCGTCTTCACCTTTGAGTACCCCAGCAAGAGAAGCGGCAAGCTCTGGCAGACTGGTACCAATAGCGATGATGGTTAAGCCGATCACGAGATCGCTCATACCAAAATGCTTAGCAATGATAACCGCGTTATCCACCAAAATGTTCGCTGACACAGGCAGTAATACTAAACCAAGAACTACCCAGATTGCGGCTTTTGAGTTGCTTACACCTTCTGGGATTTCAGATTCCTGATCATCGAGGAATGCGTCACCCGATTTTTGCTCTTTGCGGCTGATCTGCAACATCACAAATAAAAATGCCCCAAACAGCACAAACAGAAGGGCACCTTCGTAAAAGCCGAGGTGGTTATTCCAAAGAATTACACCGGCAAGTAATGTGACTGCTATCATCAAAGGCAGTTCACGACGAATAACTCCAGAACTGATCGAAAGGGGCTTAATGAGCGCCGTGATCCCCAGAATTAATGCAATATTCGCAATATTAGAACCCAGAACGTTACCAACTGCGGTGTCGGTCTTTCCATCCAGGGCTGCGGTAGCAGAAACCATCATTTCAGGGGCTGAGGAGCCCATAGCCAGGATTGTCATACCAATCACAAGAGGTGAAATGCCAACGTTGCGGGCTATGGCTGCAGAACCAAAAACAAGTTTATCTGCACTCCAGACAAGTAAAACAAGACCGACGATAAGCAACGCTACGGCTTCGAGCATGATAATTCCTAACTATTAAATGAGAGTGATGAGTAACCGCTAATTTTGACCTTTTGCAGCGGAAAATGGAAGATAAACAACGAATAAATTAAAGGTTAGTAACGAAATTGTGTTTAATTTTCTCTCATCTAATCACTACTGTTAAAGCAATGATTCTGCATTAAGATTTAAATATTAAGCCATGACTCTGTCATCGTTCATCAAGAATTGATTGAATTTGACCGACTTTATTTAATCGAACAGTGCTTTTAATTCGCAGCTAATGTGCTTATGATTGCAGCCTAATAAATGAACCGAAGCCGTTTTTCGCTTTCTAACCACCGCTCTTGTGTACGAAGGTTGTCAACCATACACCTTAACGTTGTTGGAGCACGATGGTTACAAATTAAAAACATTCGGACGTGAGTTGGCTTGATGATACAGCGAGTTCCAACGCTCCGATAGTAGAAGGGATGATATGTCGAATAACGATTTAGTCACCGTTAACAATCTCACTTTTTCACGCGGAAATCGCACGATCTTTGATGGTATCGATCTGCACGTTCCTGAAGGTAAAGTGACCGCAATTATGGGGCCATCGGGAATCGGTAAGACCACGCTGTTACGCTTGATCGGCGGTCAGTTGTATCCCGAACAAGGCGAGATCTGGTTTGATGGCGATAACATTCCAACCCTGTCACGCAAAAAACTTTATCATGCTCGTAAAAAGATGAGCATGTTGTTCCAGTCTGGCGCTTTGTTCACAGATTTGAATGTATTTGATAATGTGGCTTTTCCTCTCCGTGAACACACCAATCTTTCAGAAGAGTTGATTCGTACAATGGTACTGCTCAAGCTCGAAGCGGTTGGTTTACGCGGCGCGGCTCAGTTAATGCCAAGTGAACTCTCTGGTGGTATGGCACGTCGCGCAGCACTGGCCAGAGCGATAGCACTCGATCCTGATTTGATCATGTATGACGAGCCATTTGTTGGACAAGACCCTATCACTATGGGCGTGTTGGTCGAACTGATTAGCAACCTGAACCAAGCTTTGGGGTTGACCTCTATCGTCGTTTCACACGATGTGCCAGAAGTCATGAGTATTGCCGATTGGGTTTACTTACTTGCCAACGGTAAAATCATCGCTTTTGGTACACCAGATGATCTAAGAAAGAATCCTGATCCGCGTGTGCAGCAGTTCTTACAGGGCGATGCAGATGGCCCTGTGCCGTTTAGCTACCCTTCTCAAAGTATCGAAAAGGATTTATTTGATGGTCGATAGCTTTATTCAATTTGTCGCCTCATTAGGTCGACGCACATTATCCATCTGTGAAGCTTTTGGCCGTGCAACGTTAATGTTGTTGGGCGCGTTGTTATCAAAGCCTCAACCAACGAAGGGCTTTCCTTTACTCATCAAACAGCTTTACTCCGTAGGTGTTCAGTCTCTGGCGATTATTGTCGTATCGGGCTTGTTTATCGGTATGGTATTGAGTCTGCAAGGTTATGTTGTACTGGTGGATTACGGCGCAGAAGGCAGCCTTGGCCAAATGGTTGCGCTTTCTTTGCTGCGTGAACTTGGTCCTGTTGTTACTGCACTGCTGTTTGCCGGACGTGCTGGTTCTGCTTTAACCGCAGAAATCGGTTTGATGAAAGCGACGGAACAGCTTTCCAGCTTGGAAATGATGGCGGTGGATCCGTTGAAGCGAGTGATTGCACCACGCTTTTGGGCTGGCGCTATCTCGATGCCTTTGCTAGCAATGATCTTCATGGCGGTCGGTATCTGGGGAGCTCAGCTTGTCGGCGTTGACTGGAAAGGGGTCGACCACGGCAGTTTTTGGGCGGCGATGCAATCTTCTGTCGAACTGGGGCAGGACATTGGCAACAGTATGATCAAATGCTTTGCGTTTGCGATTACTGTTACTTGGATCGCTCTGTTTAATGGCTACGATGCGATTCCGACTTCGGAAGGGATCAGCCGAGCAACTACACGCACTGTTGTGCATTCTTCTTTAGCAGTACTGGGGCTAGACTTTGTACTGACAGCATTGATGTTTGGGAATTAATCATGCAACAAACACGTAAAACAGAATTATGGGTTGGCAGCTTTGTATTAGCGGGAATTTGCGCGATTCTTGTGATGATTTTTCAAGTTGCTGACGTAAAAAGTATGGGCTCTGGTGATACTTACACCCTCAAAGCCGAGTTTGATAATATTGGTAGTTTGAAAGTCCGCTCACCAGTCAAGGTAGGTGGCGTTGTTATTGGTCGAGTGAGTGATATTACTCTCAACCCAGACAACCTGTTGCCAGAAGTCAGTTTATCGATCAATAGCCAATACAATCAGTTCCCTGAAACATCGAGTGTTCAGATTCTGACATCGGGACTGATCGGCGAGCAATACATTGGCTTGGTACCTGGCTTCGTTTTTGATGACGAAGTGATGTTGGTTGATGGCGATACCATCGAAGACACGAAATCTGCTTTAGTACTTGAAGACTTAATTGGTCAGGTGCTTTACAGCGTGGGTGGCTCAGACGATTCAAGTAAGGAATAACTATGTTGAAGAGATTACTACTTTCAGTTGTCGCGGTTTTCGCAGCTTTTAACTTGAATGCGGCAGAAGTTGATAAAACACAGCCTTATCAAATGATGAAGCAAGTGTCAGAAGTTACGTTTGACCGCTTAAAAGCGGAGCAGCCAAAAATTAAACAAGATCCCAACCATCTTAAAGTGGTTGTGGAAGAAGAGTTGATGCCTTACGTCAACTACCGTTACGCCGCATTAAAATTGTTAGGCCCAAATCTCAAAGGGACTAAACGTGAAGATGTGCTCGAGTTTATTGATGCGTTTCATGGTTACCTGATAGCGTCTTACGCGCAAGTGCTGACTCAGTACAGCGATCAGAAAATTGAGTTTGGCCCGGAGCCAAAACTTGATCCATCTGATCGAATTACGAGTGTTAAAGTCGATATCATTGATGCTCCGCGTCCTAACATCAAGCTAGAATTTAAACTGCGTAAAGATAACAAAACCAGTGAATGGGAAGCGTTCGATATGATTGCTGAAGGCATAAGCCTTTTATCAAGCAAGCAGTCGGAGTGGAACTCGAAAATTCGCCAGGATGGTATTTTGGCAGTAGCGAAGGATCTTGAGAAATTGGCGGCGGAACCGATTCGTTTTGAGGCGAAAAAGTAATGGCGCAGTCTCACGCTCAGTGGAACTTAACCACGAATAACCTGAAGCTCTCTGGAGCGCTGGACAGAGATTCAGTGCCTTCATTGTGGGCTCATGCTCTGCAATGGAAGCCTTCTCAAGCGGAGATTGAGTGTTCGCTAGAAGATGTGGTGCGAGTCGACTCTGCGGGAATGGTGATGCTAATTCACTTAATAGAGCATGCAAAAAAGCAAAACTGTCATATAATGCTCAGTTTCGTGCCCGCGCAACTGCGCACTCTGTTTCAACTAAGTAACGTTGAATCGTTAGTGGACAAACACATACAGAATTATCAGGGGTAAATTGTGGACAGCGCAAAAGTACAACAGTTATTAGAAGAAGCACTAAACCTTCAAGAAGTGCATGTGAAAGGTGAAGGTAGCCACTATGAAGTGGTTGCTGTTGATGCTTGCTTTGAGGGAATGAGCCGCGTCAAGAAGCAACAATTAATTTATGGTCCTCTGATGGATTACATCCAGCGTAATGACATTCATGCATTATCAATTAAAGCGTTCACACCAGAAGAGTGGGCTCGTGATAAGAAACTGATGTCGCTTTAAGGTTTATTGATGGAAAAGTTTCGAGTTATTGGGTCAGACAAACCGTTAGTCGGTGAAGTGACCATTTCAGGTGCAAAAAACGCAGCACTGCCGATTTTATTTGCGTCTATTTTGGCTGAAGAGCCAGTAGAAGTGGCGAATGTGCCACACCTTCGTGATATTGATACAACCATGGAATTGCTAAAGCGTTTAGGCGCTAAAGTAGACCGTAACGGCTCGGTTCACGTCGATCCAAGCAGCATCAATGAATACTGTGCACCGTACGACTTGGTGAAAACCATGCGTGCTTCAATCTGGGCTTTAGGTCCTCTAGTTGCGCGTTTTGGCCAAGGTCAGGTTTCTTTACCAGGTGGTTGTGCGATCGGTGCTCGTCCGGTTGATCTACACATTACTGGTCTAGAACAATTAGGCGCAACCATCACTTTAGAAGATGGTTACGTAAAAGCAGAAGTCGATGGTCGCCTGAAGGGCGCGCATATCGTGATGGATAAAGTGAGCGTAGGCGCCACTATTACTATTATGTGTGCGGCGACACTTGCTGAAGGCAAAACCACACTAGACAACGCTGCTCGTGAGCCTGAGATTGTGGACACGGCGGAGTTCCTAAACAAACTGGGTGCAAAAATCACTGGTGCTGGTACAGATACCATCACGATTGAAGGTGTTGAGCGTCTTGGCGGTTGTAAGCACAGTGTTGTTGCTGACCGTATTGAAACGGGAACATTCCTAGTTGCTGCAGCGGTATCTGGCGGTAAAGTTGTATGTCGCAATACCAACGCACATTTGCTTGAAGCGGTACTCTCGAAACTTGAAGAAGCGGGTGCTTTGGTAGAAACCGGTGAAGACTGGATTTCTGTTGATATGACCGATCGTGAGCTAAAAGCCGTGACTGTCCGTACTGCTCCACACCCGGGTTTCCCAACCGATATGCAAGCGCAATTCACGCTATTGAACATGATGGCGAAAGGCGGCGGCGTAATCACGGAAACCATTTTTGAAAACCGTTTTATGCACGTTCCTGAACTGATGCGCATGGGCGCTAAAGCTGAGATCGAAGGCAACACGGTTATCTGTGGTGACGTTGAATCTTTGAGCGCAGCACAAGTAATGGCAACAGATTTACGTGCTTCTGCAAGTCTGGTTATTGCAGGTTGTATTGCGAAAGGCGAAACCATCGTCGATCGTATCTACCACATCGACCGTGGTTACGACAAAATTGAAAATAAACTGGCTGCACTTGGCGCAAATATTGAGCGCGTGAGCGTGACAAGTTAAACTGCACAGCAGATGATTTGGATATGAAGAGCCGAAACTCAGGTTTCGGCTTTTTTATATCACTCTCTTTTTCATAGTAAGAGAAATTAATAGCTGTATCTGTTAGAAGTCGGTTTCTGGAGAATAAGAATGATTGCACTGTTACGTGTGTTTGCTATCGCAATTTTTGCTATTGTGATGTTTATTGGTGGTTGTGGTTACTGCCTGTTAAGTCCACGAAACCCTAAACACGTATTCACCTTTGGCCGTCTGTTTGCCAAGATGTCGCGTGTTTTTGGGGTTAAACTTGAACTACGTCTTCCCGAAGATGCTTACTCGCGTGGTCAGCACATTTACATTGCAAACCACCAAAACAACTGGGACATGTTTACGGTTTCTGCGGCGGTAACACCAAAAGTGGTAACGGTGGGTAAAAAGAGCCTGGCGTGGATGCCACTGTTTGGTCAGCTTTACTGGTTGACGGGTAACATTCTGATTGACCGTGCTAACCGCTCAAAAGCGAAAGGCACGATTGATCAAGTGGTTAAGAGCATGAAAGAGAGTGATGTGTCGGTTTGGATGTTCCCAGAAGGTACGCGTTCTCGTGGTCGTGGTTTACTGCCATTTAAGACAGGTGCATTTCACGCAGCAATTGGTGCGGGCGTGCCAATTATCCCTATCGTTTGTAGTTCAACTGATCAGCTCAAACTGAACCGCTGGAATAACGGCCATGTCATTGTGGAAATGATGCCACCAGTTAGCACAGAAGGTTGTACCAAAGAAGGGATTCGTGAGTTAGCCAACACTTGTCGTGAGCAGATGAAAGAGAAGCTGCAAGAGTTGGATGAAGAAGTTAAACAGCGTAACGCCGCTTAATCTTCCAAATACAAGCATATAAAAATGGGTAGCTCAGGCTACCCATTTTTAATTCAAATGAACTAACGCGTTTAACTTATTTACGAACCGCGATAGCTTCGATTTCGATACCAACATCTTTAGGCAGGCGAGCAACTTCAACACAAGAGCGAGCAGGGTAGTTTGCTACTTGGTGCTCGTCGAAGAATTTGCCGTACACTTCGTTAACTGTGCCGAAGTCGTTCAGGTCTTTAACGAAAACCGTCATTTTCACGATATCCGTCACTTTAAGGCCAGAAGCTTCTACAACAGCTTTTACGTTGTCTAGAGACTGACGCGCTTGCTCTGCGATATCCGCAGATACTTCACCTGTTGCAGGGTTAACAGGGATTTGGCCAGAAGTAAGAACCATGTTGCCAAGATCTACGCCTTGTACGTAAGGGCCGATTGCTGCTGGTGCTGATTCCGTGTGAAGTACTTTTGTCATTTTATTTGTTCCATCTGTTTTAGCGAATAAAGAGTGTCAGTGTGCCTCTAAATCTATGGTAGGTAAAGAGCAAAATGCCCCGTAAATACAGGGCATTTAAACTTATTAGAGGTCTGAAATGTTTACTGAATTATCGCTCAGTAACGATCTCTCTTGAGAACACTTTTTCACAGTATTTACACTTCAGGCGAATCTCTTCTTTCTTCTCAAATACCTTGAAGCTGCTCTCTACTGGCTCGTTGTGAGAAATACAGTTTGTATTTGGACATTCAAATACGTCGTTGATTCTTTCTGGAAGCTCTAGCGCCAGCTTTTTCACTACTTCGTAGTTTTCGATTTGGTTCACGGTTGCGTGTGGTGCATACAGTGCCAACTTACTCGCCTGCTCTTCGTTGATGAAGACATTTTCAATTTTCAGCAGGTCTTTATGACCTATCGCTGACGACGGCAAATTAAGGCCGATGGTCACTCGCTGAGACGAGTTATGCATATCGAACAACTTCAGTACTTTGATGCCGATTTGTGCTGGAATGTGGTCGATTACGGTACCGTTTTTGATTGCTTCTACCTGCAATTGAGTTTCTTTAGCCATGTCTTTTCTCCTCGATTACAGTGTTTCGTTAAGAACTAGCGCCAACAAAGCCTGACGGGCGTATACGCCGTTTTGAGCCTGCTGGAAGTAGTAAGCGTGCGGTGTTTTATCAACATCCGTTGTGATTTCATCTACACGTGGTAGAGGGTGCAGTACTTTAAGGTTTTCGCGTGCGCCTTCCAGCATTGCGGCTGTCAGGATGTAAGCGGATTTTATGTGTGCGTATTCTGACTCATCAAAACGCTCTTTCTGTACGCGGGTCATGTAGAGGATATCAAGCTCAGGAATGACGGTTTCCATGTCAGTGAGCAGGGTGTATTCAATACCAGCTTCATCCAGTTCTTCACAAAGGTAGTCAGGCATTGCCAGTGCTTCAGGAGCGATAAAGAAGAAGCGGATGTTATTGAACTTCGCCAGAGCCTGAGTCAGTGAGTGAACGGTGCGACCGTATTTTAAGTCACCAACGAATGCCACATTAAGGTTATCTAAGCGGCCTTGCGTTTCTGCGATGGTGTAAAGGTCTAGCAGAGTTTGAGTTGGATGCTGGTTTGCACCGTCACCTGCGTTAATCACCGGTACGCCGTTTGAAAACTCAGACGCCAGACGTGCAGCACCTTCCTGAGGGTGACGCATCACGAAAGCGTCTACATACGAAGAGATGACTTGTACGGAATCAGAAAGGGTTTCGCCTTTCTTCGCCAATGAAGTATTTCCATCGTTATCAAAACCAATGACGTCGCCGCCCACACGTTGAATTGCCGTCTCAAACGACAGGCGTGTGCGTGTTGATGGCTCAAAGAAACAGCTCGCAACGACTTTATTTTTAATCAGTTCTGGTTGAGGTTTCTTTTTCAGGCTACCTGCGGTTGCGACAATAAGTTCCAGCTCTTCACGTGAAAGCTCTGGAATAGAGATGATGTGCTTCTGGTAAAGCGAGTTCGCCATGATCTTCTTCCCTATAACAGTGATGACTATCTCCAAAATTAACCTTGAGGAATTTTGGACATAAAAAAACCTCCCAAATAGGGAGGTTTAAAAATCGATAGAATTAACGAAAATAACACCACGCAAGCGTAGTCGCTTAGTTAGAGCAAATCGCGTTGTTACGGCAGCAATCAGCGTGGTCATTTCTTAATCCTCAGACAAATTGCCGAGCATTATACGCCTAACTTTTACTAGTGCAAGCGATTACATCATGGTTTTTGTTACTAAAATCCGTTAACTTCCCAGCGTTGCCACCATCACGGCTTTGATCGTGTGCATGCGGTTTTCTGCTTCATCGAAGACGATAGAATATTCAGACTCAAACACGTCTTCCGTCACTTCTAAACCTTTCATGCCGTATTTCTCAGCCACTTCTTTACCGACGGTGGTTTCATCATTGTGGAAAGCGGGTAGACAGTGCATAAACTTCACATGTGGATTGCCGGTCTGTTTAATCACATCCATATTGATTTGGTAAGGCTTCATTAGGGCAACACGTTCATCCCAAGCTTCTGCAGATTCACCCATCGATACCCAAACATCGGTATACAAGAAGTCACAGCCCTTAACGCCTTCTTCAACGCTTTCGGTCAGAGTGATCTTGGCACCTGTTTGCTGCGCGATTTCCTGACATGTGGCAACAAGCTCTTCTTCAGGCCAGAACGCTTTTGGCGCAATAAGACGAATATTCATGCCCATTTTAGCTGCGCCGACCATCAGTGAGTTACCCATGTTATTGCGAGCGTCACCTAGGTAGGCAAAGGTGATGTCATGCAGTTTCTTCCCACGTCCATGCTCTTGCATGGTTAGGAAGTCAGCGAGGATTTGCGTCGGATGGAATTCATCGGTTAGGCCATTCCAGACTGGAACGCCTGCGTAAGCACCGAGATCTTCCACGATCGCCTGACCAAAACCACGGTATTCGATACCATCATACATACGGCCCAATACACGCGCGGTATCTTTCATTGATTCTTTGTGGCCGATTTGTGAGCCAGAAGGACCAATATATGAGACCTGAGCGCCCTGATCAAAGGCCGCAACTTCGAACGCACATCGGGTTCGAGTAGAAGATTTCTCAAAGATGAGTGCAATGTTTTTACCTTGGAGTTTCTTCTGCTCTGTTCCTGCATATTTCGCTTTTTTTAGCTCTGCAGACAGTTCGAGCAAGAACTGGATTTCTTTGGTTGAGAAATCCAACAGCTTCAAAAAGTTGCGATTTCGTAAATTGAAAGCCATAGCTCGTCCCTTTGTACGTGTGATTGATTTTGAATCACTGCATTAAAACATATAAATGCTTTTATTGTGAATAATTATTTTAATTAAAAACTAAAAAAGGTTGATGTATTCACATCAACCTTAGTTTTTATTCACTGATTCGGAAAGAGATTAAATATCGTCTCGTTCAATCGGACAGCTCATACAGCGAGCACCACCACGGCCACGACCTAACTCGTTACCTGGTACCGTCAATACTTGAATGCCGGCTTTATCGTACTTCTCGTTGGTGTAGACGTTACGTTCGTAACCAATTACCACACCTGGTTTCACGGTCAGGACGTTGTTGGCATCATTCCACTGTTCACGCTCTGCTTCGTAGCTGTCACCACCGGTTGTGATGATTTTCAGCTGATCTAAGCCAAGTGCTGATTCAATCGCATGTAGGTAGTTGTGCGATGCTTCAACATTCATTTCACCGTCAGTGCCTTTCGGAGTCAGACGCCATGTATCCAGATCTTTACGCATGATCTCTGGGTAAACAGAGAAGGTATCGACATCCATGTGTGTCATGACCGTATCCAGGTGCATACATGAACGGTGTTTAGGAAGATCAATCGCAATCACTTCTGTTGCCTGACCCGCTTTAAACAGGTTAGCAGCCAAGTTTTCTACACCTTGCGCTGTGGTACGTTCAGACATACCTACCAGAACTGCGCCTTTACCGATAACCAGAACATCACCGCCTTCAACGTTAGCGTTATCGTAGTGTAGGTCTTCATCGCCAAAGTATTTAATGAAGTCTTGACCTGCAAAGATTGGGTGCCAGCGGTAAATTGCACGCAAATGGTTTGTTTCGCGTTGACGTGCAGGCATCATCATTGGGTTCAGAGAAACACCGCCGTATACCCAGCAAGATGTATCGCGGGTAAATAGATGGTTTGGCAATGGTTCAATAACAAAGTCTAGAGGGCGACGCATCTTCGGTAGCATAGAAGATGATTTGATAGGGAGCTCAGAGTAGGCCAAGCCACCTAGCAATACTGAAGCAAGGTGTTCATTGTCCATCTCTGTAAAATACGCGCGAAGATCACGGGCAAAGGTCGGGCCGTAACGGAAATCAGAGATCTGAGTATCCAATAGCCACTTTTTCGCTTCTGGAACCGCGAGGGTTTCGACTAGTAAATCGTGAAGTAGAAGTACTTCTACATCTTGGTCGCGTAAAGTACGAGCGAAAGCATCATGCTCTTCGCCTGCTGCTTCTACCGCAAGAACATCATCAAACAATAACTCATGACAGTTAGATGGCGTTAAGTGGGTTAGGGCGCGCTCAGGGCGATTTAAAAGAACTCGTCTTAATTGACCAACTTCTGATCCAACGTACAGCTTACTCATTTTGTGTCCTTACAGATTTACCAGCCGCTATTTATGACAACCTTATGGATAAGATGCAAGTTAGTTAACTTTGATAATATTTTGTTAATCGTTTTAATTTTAAATTAAAAATCCAGATTTGTTGATATTGGATACTATTGGTGGTTTTTTGTGTTGTTTTTATGCTTTGGCGTTAAGTGCGTTTTTATTCTTTTGGTCTGACTTGAGCATATTACATGCTTAGTGCATAAAATGTGCATATATATTCTAAAATATGCATTTTGGGGTTCTCTTTATTCGCTGAGTAGAGAATGCAAGGCGTCTCGGTATTCAATATAGGACCATAAACACGCATTGAGAGCTGGTTTGTGCCCTATTTATGCGAATTAGGATCTTCTGAATATTACAAAACAGCATTTCTTGTTAACTTTTTGTGACCTTGTGAGAGGGGTTTAATATTTATCAAGGAATAATTGACAACAATCACTGTGGTTTGGTGTTTGTTAGTGGCTTTTCGTCGCAATCCGTGCCATATTTCACCGGATCGTTTCCACCAAGTAACTAATCTGGAGCCAAAACATGTCTCACGAAGATGAATATCTATCAGTAGAAGAATTAATTGAGATTCAAAAGGAAGAGACTCGCGATATCATTGCAGCATTGCTAGAAGATGGCAGCGATCCAGATTCGCTATACGAAATTGAGCACCACCTATTTGCAGAAGATTTCGATACGCTAGAAAAAGCGGTTGTTGAAGCATTTAAGATGGGCTTTGAAGTACTTGAAGCAGAAGAGACAGAAGACGAAGACGGCAACAAACTACTTTGCTGTGATGCGACGATGGAATCTGCACTCGATGCAGAAGCAATTGATGCTCAAGTTGAGAAGCTGGTTCATCTCGCTGAAAAGTACGACATTATTTATGACGGTTGGGGTACCTATTACGAGGGCGAAGACGCTCTATACTCTGACGAAGATGATGAAGACGAAGAATAGTCTCTCCTTGATTGAAAAAGCCAGCTATTTAGCTGGTTTTTTTATGTCTAACAATTGATAACGATAAGGTATGAAACTAATTCACATTGAGCTTGTGTGGTTTTTTTACCATAATGCGTAGAAAATTGATCTAGCTCAAGGTGTATATGCAACAGTCACTCGCCGGTTTATGGCAAGTCTCTCCACTTACGGACCTATCTATCCCTCAGGATGACATCACTTTCCCGGCTCCATTAAGTCAGGTACTTCCCGATGAATTGTCAGAAGAAGTAATCTGTCAGCAAGAATGGCACTTAATGCATGATATTGAAGTGGATGAGTCCATGATGGCATTCCCTGCGGTAGAAATGGTATTAGGTGGCGTCGACTACCATGCCGAAGTACGGTTGAACGGCGTGGCACTGTTTGACTGCGATGGTACTCAGAATGTGTATAAGAAAGACATTCGTCCGTTCATGCAGATGGGACGTAACCGCTTTGAGATTTTATTCTTAGAGGAAGAAGAAGACTTACTGTTTGAGGAAGATCGGCCGGAACTGTGCGCTCTTACCGATCAAGAGTATAAGAAAAGCGACGATCGCATAGGTGTATGGCGGGAGCCTTACCTACAATTTATTCGCAACGTTCGTTTAGAGCGCGTTGCCACTGAGCAGATCTGGCACCATGGTGGTGGTTGTGAGTTTAAGGTTGATCTTTATTATCAAACATTCGCACCGGGGTTGGTTTCTGCATCGGTCAAATTCAACGGCATGACTTACCACATACCAATTGATGTGCGTGCTGAGCATGCTAGCGCTCTGTTTCAGATCGAAGCGCCAAAATACGCTGATCTCAATAACCCAAATCCAAGCGATCTCTACCAATTGTCAGTAGAGCTAGATGGGCAACGCCAAGATTTTTCAGTGGCATTAAGCCAGGATCTTTGTGTTACCCACTTAGTACTCTAAAATTGGGTGTGCTTAAATTCTTATAGCGATTTGAGCATCACGACTTCACACGCATCATGCCCTGTTTGTCCAAGCGGGGCATCTAAATGCTCAAACCCCAACTTCTCATACAAACCAATGGCTTCTTTTAAGCACTCGGTGGTTTCCAAATAACACTTCTGATAACCAAGTTGCTTTGCTAATTGCAGACTCAGAGCCACAATACGTTTTGCCAGCCCGTACCCACGAGTTTGTGGTAAGAAGTACATCTTTTGTAGCTCGCACACGTTAGGCTCTCCTGCCAGTGGCGCAAAACCTCCACCACCAACGATCACACCATTGTGCTCAATCACCCAATACGCTGCGCCTTGTTGGTTGTAGACAGAATACATGTCATCTAGTGTTGGGTCTGCCACGCCATAGCCTTTGTCAGCGGTGAGTCCATACTCTGCTGAGACCTGACGAATGACGCTTGCTATGTTTGGGTTATCTTCTGGTGTGAGAGAGCGGAGAGTGAAGTGTGCTATTTGTTCCATGCTTTGCCTACAAAAATGAGCCCTTAAGGGCTCAATATATTGCGGTTAGGCATGTCGATGCAAACCAAAGTGAGATGAAGGTGTTTGGTTTGCAGATTTACGTAACCAAACTTTCTCGTGGAAATAGTACGCCACCGTGTTTATAGATGGCTCTAACATTGCCATGACACCACCAATGAATGCATCACCCGTTAACAAGTAAACCACCGTAAACGCTACGCTAAAGTGTACTGTTGCGAAACTTGCGGTTTTTAGCTTGGTCATGAATTGACGAGCTTTTAAAGCGGGAACACTTGTCCAAGCTTTTTCATGAAAGTAGAAAGCGACCGTGTTTACTGATGGCTCGATCATGGCAATTAAACTACCAATCAAGATGTCGCCAGTAAGTACGTAAGCGACACTAAATGCGATAGTAAAATGTAATGCAGCGAAAGTTAGTGTCTTTTTCATGATAATTACTCATCGTGTTTGTTTCGATGAGTTTATTATCGATAATAATTCTCATTGTCGCCAATGGGTGGTGAGTATTAATTCAATAGGGGAAAGCTATCAATGAGTGCGTTGCGAAGGGAAGATACAAAAAAGGTTGGCCTTGATGACCAACCTTTTTGATTCAAGCATAGAAGCATTTGGCTTCTGTTTTGCTTTAGCGATTAAAGAGCTGCAATTGTGGTTTTTTGCTCTTCTAGCTTAGCCAGTGTTTCTTTGTAGCCTTCAAGCTTCTCACGCTCTTTAGCAACAACCGCTTCAGGTGCTTTCGCTACGAAGCCTTCGTTACCAAGTTTGCCTTCAATACGCTTGATCTCGCCGTGCGTTTTCTTGATTTCGCCATCAAGACGCGCAAGTTCTGCATCTTTGTCGATAAGGCCCGCCATTGGGATCATCAGCTCAGACTTACCAACCAATGCTGTCGCACACGCTGGTGTTTCTTCGCCAGCTTCAAGAACGCGTACCGCTTCTAGCTTCGCCAGAGACATCAGTACTTGCTTGTTCGCTTCTAGACGAGTCGCATCTTCTTTGCTTGCTGCTTTTAGCATTACATCAAGTGGTTTACCCGGGTTGATGTCGTACTCAGCACGTAGGTTACGGATGCTAGTGATGAACGCTTTAACCCACTCGATGTCGTCTAGCGCTTCTTGATGGAAGTTCGCTTCGTCGAATTGAGGTAGAGCTTGAAGCATGATTGTTTCACCTTCAACACCATCTACTAGTGGCTTGATGCTTTGCCAGATAGTCTCTGTGATGTAAGGAATCACTGGGTGAGCCAGACGTAGCGTTTTCTCAAGAACCGTGATTAGCGTACGACGAGTACCACGTTGCTGCGCTTCAGTGCCTTTCCATAGAACAGGTTTCGTTAGCTCTAGGTACCAGTCACAGAATTGGTTCCAGATGAATTCGTAAAGCGTGTTCGACGCCATATCCAGACGGAAGTTGTCGATATGGTTGTTGAACGCTTTCGCTGCTAGTTCAAACTGAGACTCGATCCACTTGTCCGCTAGTGAGTATTCAATGTCACCACCGTTGAAGCCACAATCTTGCTCTTCTGTGTTCATCATTACGTAACGGCTAGCGTTCCATAGTTTGTTACAGAAGTTACGGTAACCTTCAAGACGCTTCATATCCCAGTTGATATCGCGACCTGTTGATGCCATTGCTGCAAGTGTGAAACGCAGTGCGTCTGTACCGTATGCTTCGATACCGTTTTCAAACGTCTTACGAGTGTTCTTCTCGATCTTCTTCGCTAGCTGAGGCTGCATCATGTTGCCAGTACGCTTCTCAACCAGAGACTCTAGGTCGATACCATCGATCATGTCGATTGGGTCAAGTACGTTACCTTTCGACTTAGACATCTTGTCGCCGTTTTCGTCACGGATTAGACCGGTAACGTAAACGGTTTTGAATGGTACTTGTGGCTTGCCGTCTTCGTCTTTCACGAAGTGCATGGTCATCATGATCATGCGCGCAACCCAGAAGAAGATGATGTCGAAACCAGTGACTAGTACGTCTGAAGGGTGGAATACTTTCAGATCGTCAGTTTGCTCTGGCCAACCTTGAGTACCGAACGTCCATAGAGCAGAAGAGAACCAGGTATCCAGTACGTCTTCGTCTTGGTGAAGCTCAATGACTGACTCTAGGTTGTTGTTGTTACGAACTTCTTCCTCAGTACGGCCTACGTAAACGTTGCCTTGGTTGTCGTACCAAGCTGGGATACGGTGACCCCACCATAGCTGACGAGAGATACACCAGTCTTGAACGTCACGCATCCAAGAGAAGTACATGTTTTCGTATTGTTTAGGCACGAACTGGATGTCGCCGTTTTCAACTGCTTCAACCGCTGTTTTCGCTAGAGGCGCAGTACGTACGTACCATTGGTCAGTTAGCATTGGTTCGATAACCACGCCACCACGGTCACCGTAAGGAACTTGTAGATCGTGATCTTTCACTTCTTCAAGTAGGCCTAGCTCGTCGAATTCAGCAACAACAGCTTTACGAGCAGCAAAACGCTCCATGCCATGGTATTTAGCTGGAAGCTCTGTGCTGTATGCGTCGCTTGCTTCGCCGTTGGTGTTGAATACTTCAGCCGCGTCACGGATGTTCGCGTCAAAAGTCAAAATGTTGATCATTGGTAGCTGGTGGCGCTTACCAACTTCGTAGTCATTGAAGTCGTGTGCAGGTGTGATTTTCACACAACCAGTGCCTTTTTCCATATCCGCGTGCTCGTCACCTACGATAGGGATGCGACGGTCAACGATAGGAAGAATGATTTCTTTACCGATAAGATCTTTGTAACGTGGATCTTCTGGGTTTACAGCAACACCGGTATCACCAAGCACGGTTTCTGGACGAGTGGTTGCAACGACGATGTAATCTTTACCGTCAGCCGTTTTTACGCCATCCGCTAGTGGGTAGCGGAAATGCCACATGTTGCCTTTAGTGTCTTTGTTTTCTACTTCTAGATCTGAGATTGCTGTGTGTAGCTTTGGATCCCAGTTAACCAGACGCTTACCACGGTAGATTAGGTCATCTTCGTACAGACGAACAAAAACTTCCTGTACTGCATTTGACAGGCCATCATCCATCGTAAAGCGTTCACGATCCCAGTCTACTGACGCGCCAAGACGACGTAGCTGTTTAGTGATGGTGCCACCAGATTCACCTTTCCATTCCCAGATTTTGTCAATGAAAGCTTCACGACCGTAATCGTTTTTGGTTTTGCCTTCTTCTGCCGCGATCTTGCGCTCAACAACCATCTGAGTTGCGATACCAGCGTGGTCAGTACCTACTTGCCAAAGGGTGTTTTTACCCTTCATACGTTCACAACGGATAAGCGTATCCATGATCGTATCTTGGAACGCGTGGCCCATGTGTAGGCTACCAGTGACGTTCGGTGGCGGGATCATGATGCTGTATGATTCTTTAGTAGTGTCACCGTGTGGCTTGAAGTAGCCTTTCTCTTCCCAAGTCTGATACAGAGCTTGTTCGATTGAAGTTGGGTTATATGTCTTTTCCATAGCGCTCATTTTTCCTCGTCATATTTGGGCTGATTGTGGCTTTAACTGCCTTAATCGAAGCTCAACTATTTAGAGGTTTGATTCTGGTTAATGGTAAATCTTAGTCAATCTCTATAAGTGAACTCTCTAAAGAGAGAGCTTAACTATAAGGATTGACCCTTAAGGATATTGAATTTCTATCGTCTGCAGTTGGTAGCCTGCTTGTCGGTAAATTTTATATCTTTCTCTTGCGAGCTGTTTAGCTTTTTCTTCGCAGGGCACGAAGTCTACCACTTGAGCAAACTTGTTCGCAAAGGTTGTCTCATTTTCCGCCAAATTAATTACTAATTGGCGATTCCAAGACGGTTTTACACCATGATGCCCAATTTCAATGTTGGTGGCGTATTTAGGGCCTTCACCTACGAGATTATGTGCCATGAACTTGTCTGCATCAATTTGCCAGAAAGCTTCAGCGAGCTGCTCGGCATGCATTTTGTCGTTGCAGTTCAGATATACTTTAGCGCCTTGGCGGGCAAAGTGCTGAGCCAAAAATACAACATACTCTTCAAAGCCAGTGAGCTGCGCTTGTGGGCTGTCTTCTTTGATGATGTAGAAAGTTGCGGTTTGCATCATTCTCTCGCTTAGTTCTGATCTCACCTTACGACTCTTGTTATAGAGAATATGGTGACAATAAAAAAGGGCCTTGCGGCCCTTTTCGATTTAGTTCAGAAATTATTCTTCTGTCTCTTGGCCGCTGCGGTTCAAAAGGAATTGGACTAGCATTGAGACAGGACGGCCTGTTGAGCCTTTCGCTGCGCCTGATTTCCAAGCAGTACCTGCGATGTCCAAGTGTGCCCAGTTGTACTTTTTAGCAAATTTTGACAAGAAACAACCAGCAGTGATAGTACCAGCAGGACGACCGCCTATGTTTTGCATGTCAGCAAATGGGCTCTTCAGCTGCTCGTGGTACTCGTCTGCCATAGGTAGACGCCATGCACGGTCACTTGCTTGCTCAGAAGCGTTTACCAGCTCATGTGCAAGTGGGTTATGGTTTGAAAGTACGCCACTGATATGGTGACCAAGTGCGATAACACAAGCACCTGTTAGCGTAGCAACGTCTACCACACAATCTGGTTCGAAACGCTCTACATAAGTTAGTGCGTCACAAAGAACCAAACGGCCTTCCGCGTCAGTATTAAGTACTTCAACGGTTTGACCAGACATCGTTGTTAAAATATCACCTGGACGGTAAGCGTTGCTACCCGGCATGTTTTCACAGCCAGCCAGAACACCAATCACGTTAATAGGCAGGTTTAGTTTCGCCAACGCTTTCATTGTACCGAATACAGATGCCGCACCACACATGTCGTACTTCATCTCATCCATACCTTCACCAGGTTTCAGTGAGATACCGCCTGAATCGAACGTTAGGCCTTTACCAACCAGTACAATCGGTTTTGCATCTGAGTCAGGGTTACCCTTGTACTCGATGATTGACATCATAGATTCGTTTTTCGAACCACGACCTACCGCTAGGTATGATGTCATGCCCAGTTTTTCCATCTCTTGCTCACCAATGATTTTGGTGGTCACGGTTTCGTAATCGTCTGCTAGACGACGAGCTTGTGACGCAAGGTATGCTGGGTTTGCTACGTTTGGTGGCATGTTGCCAAGGTCTTTTGACGCTTTTACGCCAGACGCGATAGCAAGACCATGAGTGATCGCTTTTTCACCCAGGCTCAATTCACGACGAGTTGGTACGTTGAAAACAAGCTTACGCAGTGGGCGGCGAGTTTCTGGCTTAACGCTCTTGAACTGGTTAAATGTGTACAGACCATCTTTAGTCGCTTCAACTGCCTGACGAACTTTCCAGTAAGTGTCGCGGCCTTTAACGTGCAGCTCAGTCAGAAAACATACGGCTTCCATTGAGCCAGTTTCGTTAAGTGTACTGATCGTCTTTTGAATGATTTCCTTGTACTGGCGCTCGCCTAGCTCACGTTCTTTACCACAACCGACAAGTAAAACGCGTTCTGACAACACTCCTGGTACTTGATGCAGTAGTAGCATCTGGCCAGGTTTACCCTCTAGATCACCACGGCGAAGTAATGAACTGATGTAACCGTCACTGATTTTATCAAGTTGTTCGGCTACTGGAGAAAGGCGACGTGGTTCAAACACACCAACAACGATACATGCGCTACGTTGTTTCTCTGGACTGCCACTTTTTACACTGAACTCCATGCGTACTCCTACATCCTGAAGACAAATTGCTCTAAATGTTAGATAATGATCGCTTACTTGTTGAATTTTAGCTCCAGGCTTACATGCAGAGCTAATTAAGCGACTAACATTTAGTTTATAATTTTTCAAAAAATAAATGGTTCAACGGGAAACTATAGTGATTCGACCAAAAAAACAAGTTTTGTATAGGTAATTTCAGCGTGATTATTGTTAGATATTTGATCCGCGAAACACTCAAGAGTCAATTTGCGATCTTTTTCGTACTTTTTTTGGTGTTTCTGAGCCAAAAGTTCATTAGTGTTCTCGCAGACGCTTCTGACGGGGATATTCCAGCTGGATTGATCTTCTCAATTGTTGGTTTGAATATGCCAGCAATGGGCTTATTGATGCTGCCGTTGAGTTTGTATATCGGCATATTGATCACTTTTGGTCGTCTTTATGCGGAGAGTGAAATTGTCGTTATGAATGCGACGGGGATCGGAAACAAGTTTTTGGTGCAAGCGGCACTTTACTTAGCTCTGATTACTTCTGCTGTGGCGGCATTTAACGCTCTTTGGTTATCACCATGGTCGCAAGAAAGAGTGGAACAGCTCTACGAGCAGGTTGCGGCTGAAAATAGCGTCGACCTTCTTCAAAAAGGCCAATTCCAGGGTACGCCAGATGGCTCTTCTGTGGTGTTCATCGATGATATTAAAGACAACACGCTGAGCAATGTGTTTGTTGCCCAGATGCGCCCTCGGGATTCTGTTCTGCCTAGCGTGATGTTTTCTTCTTCAGGCGAAGTGAAAGAGCTGTCAGATGGACGACAGATCATCACGATGAAAGAAGGTACGCGCTATGAAGGTGTGCCTACTCGCGTGGAGTATATGATCACCAAGTTCGATCAGTACGAAGGGGTGATTGGTCAGCGCGAAGTGAAAAAGAAAGGCAGGGACTGGGAAGCTTACCCTACGGCCGATTTGATTGGTCACCCGGATCCTGAAGCGCAAGCTGAGCTGCAATGGCGAATTTCACTGTTTGTATGTATTCCATTGCTCACGATGTTGGTTATTCCACTGTCTGCAGTTAACCCGCGTCAGGGACGATTCGCCAAAATGGGCCCAGCGATTCTGATTTATTTGGCTTACTTCCTGGCGATCAGCGCAACGAAATCGGCACTGGAAGATGGCTCTATACCGACGACCGTTGGAATGTGGCCAATCAATGCGATGTTACTAATAGTCGCTATTTTGGCTAACATGATGGACAGCGTTCCAGCTCGACGAATGAAAGAAAAATTCCGCAAGAAGAGGCTAGCGTAAGCCGTGTTCAAAATCTTAGACCTTTATATCGGTAGAACCATTATTTCGACCACAGCCTTGGTTTTGGCCACCTTTGTTGGCTTGTCTGGCATCATCAAATACGTAGAACAGTTGCGTAAAGTTGGTCGAGGTGTGTATGACCTAATGCATGCTCTTTACTTTGTACTGTTGAGTATTCCTCGCGACATTGAAATGTTTTTCCCAATGGCGGCACTGCTGGGCGCTTTGATTGGTTTGGGGATGCTAGCATCAAGCTCTGAGCTGGTGGTTATGCAGGCTGCAGGTTTTTCTAAATTGGATATCGGTTTATCCGTATTGAAAACCGCCGTGCCTTTAATGCTTATTGTTATGACGCTTGGTCAGTGGGGCGCGCCAGAAGCTCAAAAGATGGCTCGTGACCTACGCTCCTTTGCAATATCTGGCGGTAGTATTGTGTCCGTCCGGGCCGGAGTTTGGGCTCGGGATGCGAACGATTTTATCTTTATCGGCAAAGTCGAAGACGACAAATTGTATGCGCTGAATATGTGGCGCTTCGATGAGGATAAGAACCTCCAGAAAGTGATTTTTGCTGAAGAAGTGGATTATGAGCAAGACAACAACTGGGTCATGAAAGACGTGCAAATCACCGATATGCAAGGTGAGACCGTGATATCCAAGCAAAGTGTCGACCAAATGGAATGGCAAACGTCACTTGCGCCAGACAAGCTTGCCGTTGTGACGGTTAAGCCAGAAGAGTTATCACTTAGCGGCTTGTACGATTACGTGACCTACTTGAAAGCATCAGAACAGGATGCTTCACGTTACGAGCTTGCGTTCTGGCGTAAACTGACTCAACCTCTCTCCATTGCGGTCATGATGTTGATGGCGTTGTCGTTTGTATTTGGTCCGCTGCGCAGCGTGACGATGGGCGCAAGGGTGTTGTCAGGGGTAGTCGCTGGCTTTACTTTCTATATTTCCAGTGAGTTTTTCGGACCGTTGACTCTGGTATACGGGATACCTCCCGTGTTTGGCGCATTGGCACCAAGCCTGGTATTCCTTGCTATTGCGGTATCGCTACTAAGAAGAAAATTGTAAAAAGAAAAAGGAAGGCCAATGCCTTCCTTTTTTATTGTGCTTTCGGTAACACAACCACTTTAGTTTTGGCCCACATGTCGTGGAAACCGCGTTTCTGCGGATCGATGGGTACCGTCAGGTTGGCTAAACCGAAGCCTGAAGTTGCAATACGAATCAGCGCTTGAGTAACAGTGATTGGTGCATCGTCAGCGGCGTTACGTACTTGAAGTTTCCAGGCACGCATACCAAGTGTTTGACCTGCGCGAGTCCAGAAGAAAACAAAGAAATAGATCCAAACTACCGCTAAATACAGCGTAAAGATTGGGCTTATTACAGGGTGCTTCGATAACATATCCGCAGCATCGACATATTCCCCATAGCTCAGTAACCCTGCGGCATTGAGTGCAAAGACAATGGCCATAACCACGCCGGCTGCCATCATTTCTATCGCAATGACAATCAACGAGTCATAGACCAAAGCAGCTAATCGACGAAAGAGTCCTGCCGTTGGAAGAGTTGTAGAAGTAGTCATAATTCCATCACTTACCTTAACAAATTGTGCGTCAGAATATAGATTCCCTCCCCATGTGAAAAGAGAGCCAACGCACAGAGTCTCCAATTGTGGCGAAATCCAGCCTTTTACAGCCGTACTTATCGTTGATAGGGGCGGGGATAAGAGAGAATGTATTGGGAATTCTTCAATTCAGTTCGAATCGTTTTGGTTTTCAGCCATGAAATTTCTGGTCTATTACCTGATGAGAAAGCTGAGATAGTTGGTGTTTTTCGTCTTCGGTATAATGTTGAGACATTGCGAGTTCCAATGCTTTTTCTGACAGTTTTTGGGCCGGAGATGCGAAGAATTTGGGATGCATGCTCGATATCGCTAACAATGATTTTTGCAAGCGAATCTGAACTTGGAGTTGTGCTGCGCCATCATGTGCTATCGGCAAAAAGACATCATCAAACAAATCTTGGCAGCTTAATGAAGGCACAAACAATCGAGGAAAACGCGTTTTTATGGGTCTTTGCTTTAGTAACTCCCCCCAAAGTGACAATGCCCTTATAGCGCGCCCGAGTACATCAATGGCGGTGCCGTTGTCATTGACTGCAGGGGAGAGTGCTCTTGAAGCTATTTCCGCCAAAACGACCAAGCCAAAACGAGGGTCTTGGTCGAAGGAACGCTCTGTTCGAATGGTGAAAGCTGCGCTAACTTCGCTTTCTTCTTCTAGCTCTCCACATAACCAAGCGATGGGTTGCCCTGAGTAAACAAAGTTACCCGGCTGACGTTCTATGTAAATAGTACATTGGTTCTCTTCGGCAATGCTGTCAAGATGGTGCATATCAATATGCTGTAAGTAACCAATTTCTTGGCTGTAAATAGGTTTGCTTCCCCTAGGTTTATGCTCAGGGTGACTCCAGGGGCGGGCTCCAAGCCAAGGCTCATTTCCACGCTTGCGAATCGCACTTATCAGAGCTTGTTCGACTTTTGACGTTGTTTCTGAAACTCTTCCAAGTACCGATAAGTGCTGAATCCAGCGCAACAGCGTAAGTATGATCATCACGATGACAACCATAGTCACGATGAACAGATAGATGCGCGCCTGTTCGTGATAGGCACCAACACCAAGCGCGATAATCCCCACCAGACTAAATAAGAACGAACCGAGAAACGTCGCCAGTGCATTTTGCGTTGTGCTGTCTTCCATTAATAGCTTCGTGGCTCTTGGTGTCACTCCCGCACTGGCGGCGGTGTAGGCTGAGACCATGATATTGAGCGAAAAGGTAGTTACCGCCAACATTGAGGTCGCCAGAATATTGAGTATGTTATTCAGTAGTTCACTGCTGACGTTAATCGCGGGAGGCAGTACGACGAATTCGTTTAGAACAATCGACATCAAAGCGGTAGCGACCGCAAGTAAGGCGAATAATGATGTTCGAACCCATAGTTTGCGGGTTACCTGTTTTAACAACCACTGCCATTTAGATCCTGTCATTCTCTGACTCCTATCGAACAATAATTCGAAAGTGGATATAAAATTCAAAACGTTAGTATTGTTAAAGCATAGGTTAAATTTTTTGAAGTCTGATTAATGTTTGATGAGTCATAATGAAAAGGCACGTATATCAGCATATTTTCAAACGTACAGATGGTGTGAAGTAGAGAGGTAAAAAAATGATTCTAATTACAGGCGCTAGTAGCGGACTTGGGGCTGAGTTGGCTAAGCTTTACGATTCAGATGGTCAGCCAACATACCTTACGGGACGAAGCGAGGGTAAGCTCTCTGAAATCACAAACAGACTATCTAACAACATTGGTTACCAAGCTTGTGATCTCTCTTTGCATCAGGATGTTGGACAATTATTTGATCAATTAGACCAGCCTCCCCAAACAGTGATTCATAGTGCGGGAAGTGGTTATTTTGGGCTGTTGGAAGATCAAGAGCCAGAACAGATTCAAAAGTTGATTAACAACAACCTTAATTCTGCCATTAATGTCTTGCGAGAGTTGGTTAAGCGTTACAAGGATCACTCGGTAAATGTGGTTGTGATTATGTCGACTGCATCGCAACAACCGAAAGCTCAGGAGTCCACATACTGCGCAGTTAAGTGGGCGGTAAAAGGTCTGATAGAGTCTGTTCGTTTAGAACTAAAAGGCAAACCAATGAAAATTATTGCGGTCTATCCGGGAGGGATGGCGACGGAGTTTTGGGAAACCAGTGGCAAGTCATTAGATCTCAGCAGTTTTATGAAAGCAGAAGATGCGGCCCAAATGATTCATGATGCGGTGTCGAGCATCGGTAACGGCTATGTTTCTGATATCACGGTTAACAGGTTATAAACGCCATAGATATTGGGAAGATAGCTGTAAACTAGGTGGGCGGAGATAAGATTACGGGGTTCGAGCTCTCCTTTGTCACAGTTTGTGGCGAAATTATCAGCAAACGATAGTTATTAAAGGTTTTTCTGCTTGCGCAGGTCAAAAGCTTACGTATAATGCCAGACATCAAAGGGCAATAGCCCAGAGATGCCGGTGTGGTGAAATTGGTATACACGACGGATTCAAAATCCGTTGCCTTCGGGCGTGGCGGTTCAAGTCCGCCCACCGGTACCATACAAAGAAAGGTCGCTTTTATAGCGGCCTTTCGTCGTTTTGGGCGTTTGAAAATTGAAATTGACGTTCAAGCGTTGCCTTCGCGGTGGCGGCAGGAATGCCTGTCCAATCAGTCCGCCCACCGGTACCATATTTTAAGACAGAGCCTCGACGAAAGTCGGGGCTTTGTTGTTTCTGGAGTTTGTGAATTCAAATCCATCGTGGCGGCTTGGATGCAAGCCCAGTCAAGTCGCCCACCAGTACCATATTAGAAAGGTCGCTTTATAGCGACTTTTCGTCGTTTTAGGCGTTTGAAAATCTAAGGCTTGCCCAGTTTTATCTATAAACTTTTTCCTCACTTTGCTGATGATTCATGATTTGGTTCATCGGTTGCCATTTCCGTGTACTAGTTTGGTTCGGAGGTAAGTTCGCGATATTTTTCTGGCGCTGGAGGTTTTTGGTTAAGCTCGCCGAAGGTAGAGGAAGGCTATCCAAGAGAAAGTTGTATTCACTAGTATGGTCTGGAAGTTTGCAAACTTTGCACTAGTGACTTTCACTACTTTGGTGCAATGCTGAGCTCTCTATGTTTAATGATGAAATATCAAACCGTATTGGTATGGTTGTCTTTTTTGATAATGAGATATGTGAAAAGATGCTCGTCTTAACTATCTACATTTTGGCGTCATAAACTTTGTTACTAAAAGGCAAAGTTTGGTGGAGTGCCAACATCACTATTAAAAGAAAAGGACCATCTAAATGATAGGGAGATTAACCCAACTGTTCCCTGTTTGGGCAGTTATATTCGCCTTAACCGCTTACTTTTCACCAAGTCTCTTCGTCGATTTAAAATCTCAAATCGTCCCTTTACTTACGATTATCATGCTTGCTATGGGAATCAGTTTATCTCCTAGTGATTTCCTCAATGTTCTCAAGCATAAAAAGGCGGTGGGTGTTGGTGTATTTCTTCAGTTTTTAATTATGCCTCTTGCCGCTTTGCTCATCAGCTTCTTATTAGGGTTTAGTACGGAGCTTACTGTCGGCATGGTACTGGTTGGTAGCGTTGCTGGTGGAACATCCTCTAACGTAATGGTATTTCTGGCCAAAGGTGATGTTGCGCTTTCCATTTCAATGACGGCTATATCTACATTATTAGGCGTGATATTAACGCCATTACTTGTAGAAGGGTTGATTGGTCAAAGTGTTGATGTGCCTGTTTCTGGGATGTTGATGAGCTTAGTTAAGATCGTACTACTTCCTGTCTCAATAGGCGTCATTATTAACACCTTTATTCCTAAAGCCGTTGCTAAGGTCAATGCGATATTACCGTTGATATCAATGCTCGCTATCGTCGTTATTATCGCCATCGTTGTGGCTTTAAACGCTGAAAACTTAAATACCATTGGGCCATTGGTAGCTTTGGCCGTCATTTTACACAATGGCCTAGGTTTGACGGCGGGCTACTATTGTTGTCGTCTACTTGGCTTTAATGAATCGACTTGTCGGACAATTGCATTTGAAGTGGGATTACAGAACTCAGGTTTGGCTACGGCGCTCGCAATGAAGTTCTTCTCACCAGCATCGGCAATTGCCGGAACAATATTCTCAGTTTGGCACAACATTTCAGGTTCTCTATTAGCTGGATACTGGGCAAGCAAAAAGGCTCGTAAAGCTAAAGCTGTAACTAATAGCCTATAGGTTCAACTGATTAACAAGTATCAAGTTAAGTTATCGGCTGAGGTATTTATCTTGTTAGGTATTTACTGAGGCTTCAAACACCTGTTATCCCCTGAATACTAAATCTTACTCAGGGGGTAATAGGTGCTTTCGGTTGAGCTATTCAAGTTCAACAAGCGGTCTAAAGATCATTTCATGTACCACCACATCTTCCGGAAGCTTTAATAACCCTAAAATAGTACGAGCCACGCTTTCGGGTTGCATGTACTCAGGTCGGCTGGCTGCCCTAAAGTTGGTATCAGTGCCGCCTGGGTATAAGTTGGTAACTTTAATACCATGAGGTTGAGCTTCTTTCATTAGCACGCCAGTAAAACCTGCTAACCCTTGTTTCATGGTTGTGTAAACCGCCATCGTTTCGCTCGCCCGTTTGGCAACGGTACTGGTGACGTTAATGATGTAGCCCGACTTCTGCTCTTTCATTAACGATAGCGCTTCTCTACATAGAATTGCAGGCGCTCTTAAGTTGATCGCGTACTGCTGTTCAAACTCTTCTAGCGAAAACTCATCAATTGCACATTTACGAGTATTCATGCCTGCGTTGTTAATGAGGACATCCAGCCCGCCTAGTTCTTCAGTCGCTTGCTTGAACATATCCATCACTTGCTGAGACTCAGTGAGATCATAGGAGGCAAACTTACAACCAGTCAGTTGATGTAGCTCTGTTAACTTATTCTTATTTCTGCCTGTAGCAAAAACTTCGTGATGTTCCGCGCAGAGCTGTTTTACTAGCTCAAATCCTATACCGCTGCTGGCACCTGTAACGAGAATTTTCATTTACTGACTCCGGGTTTTTAAAGAATGTTCAAATTTATTATGCCTTGCTTAAATAGAACGATAAATGGAAGTAAGCCTTTACAACTGAGATAGCGATTGATTTGTGACTGAACACCGACCAAAGTTTCTGCTTTGAAGCATCATCTTTTAATATAGAAAAAGCGTTATTTCACTTGGTAGAAGTAGTGGCAATTAGGTGATGAATACTATTGATCTCATTGATAATCATTACTGATGAATTTTATTATAAATTCCCTTAAAATTGAGGGCTTATATTGAAACCCCAGTCAGTAGTGAATAGTGGCAGCAATTAAACTTACCGTAGATCGCATTCAGCCAGGGTTACATATCCGTCTACCGTTGAAATGGAACGATCACCCATTCTTACTTAATAGCTTTAAAATTAAAGATCAGGGACAAGTTGAGATGATTCGTCACCTTGGCGTTAAGTTCGTGTACTTTAATCCTGAGCAAAGCGATTCATTGCCCTTACCTGTCAACCAAGATAGGGAAGATAAAGTAAAGAGCGATGATTCGTTAGATCTAGAAACGAAAGCATTATGGCAAGAGAAGCAGAAACGAATAGAAAAGCTGAGTGCTTATCGACGCAGAGTGATTCAATGTGAAAAAGAGTTTGAGCGTTCTCTCGCTCGTATGCGCTCAGTAATGATGAAAATTCGTAATCGTCCGGTCGCTGCGGTTAACGAAGCAAAGCAGCTAACCGAAGATATCGTAGATAAGTTAATGTGTGACGATAATGTCACGCTGCATCTCATGAATGGCAAAAACGAATATGAAGATATCTATTTTCACTCGCTGAATGTTGCGGTTATCGCGATGATGATTGGACGAGCAAAAGGTTACTCTGCTGAACAATTGAAAGAGCTGTCCTTTGCCGCATTGTTTCACGATATGGGTAAAGTGAAAATTCCAACAGCTATATTAAGAAAACAAGAACCACTGACAGTTCCCGAAGAGAACTATTTAAAGCTGCATACTAAGTATGGTTTGGATCTGGCTAACCAAATAGAGGACTTTCCTGAAACGGCAAAGACAGTTATTGAGCAGCATCATGAGTTAAGAGACGGCTCTGGCTACCCTAAGGGGTTGCAAGGTGATGAGATAAACGAGTTTGCCCAAATCATTATTGTCGCAAATGCATTTGATAACTTGTGTCATACGAGAATTACTTCAGAACAAAAGATCCCGTATACCGCACTTTCCCATCTATATAAGAATTGCAAACATCTATATAAAGAAGAAAACCTCAAATTCCTGATTAAGTTTATGGGCGTCTTCCCACCGGGAACAGTCGTACAGCTGACCAATAACATGATTGGGTTAGTTATCTCAGTGAATGCTTCGAATCTATTACTCCCTAATGTTTTGGTTTATGACCCCTCAGTACCGAGAACCCAAGCCCCAATACTTGATTTAGCGTCGAAGGATTTAAGGATAGTAAACGCAATACATCCTTCTAAACTGCCAGAGAATATAAAAGAGTATCTTAATCCGCGTTCTCGAATTTCATACTTCTTCGATACTGACGCTTAGTTATCCACAGGGTTTTGTGGGTAATATGTAGAAATGCTGAGTGTTATTTTGGGGTAATTTTAAGGTTGGATGGAAAATGTCCACTTGGCATGTTTTTTTGAAATAATTGCATTTTTAGTATTGCCAAAGAAATTCTTCTCCCTATAATGCGCATCCACCGACACGGCAGACGCGATAAGGCTTCAGCAGGGTCGGAGAGGTAAAAAGCTTCTACGAAAAATTAGTTGAAAAAAGTGTTTGACACTTACAATTAAATCGCTAGAATGCACCTCCGCTTTGAGAGAAAAGTTTCTCGCAAAGCAAGCTCTTTAACAATATAGACCTATCAATCTGTGTGGGCACTCGTTGATGATAATCCAATTAGAAACTTCGGTTTCAAATTAGGTTTCAATGATAC
>NZ_JAZDWA010000008.1:0-189343 GCF_036350715.1 Vibrio sp. YYF0003 | reverse complement strand
GAAGTGAAACGAAATAGCGCCGATGGTAGTGTGGGGTTTCCCCATGTGAGAGTAGGACATCGCCAGGCTTTAAATTTTGGACGTTCGCTTTAAAGCGGATGATACCACTGCGGAGTGGTAGTTCAGTTGGTTAGAATACCGGCCTGTCACGCCGGGGGTCGCGGGTTCGAGTCCCGTCCACTCCGCCACTTATTTGAGAGTCGTCTCATTAAACACGAACTGCAGGGGTGTAGCTCCAATTGGCAGAGCAGCGGATTCCAAATCCGCGTGTTGGGAGTTCGAATCTCTCCACCCCTGCCATTATTAAGAAGCCTCGTTCGAAAGAACGGGGCTTTTTTGCATCTGTAGTTTGGAGATTGTAGAGTCGCTCCAATTGGCAGAGCAGCGGATTCCGCTAATACCAAAAGATCAGCGCATGTTGGGAGCTTGGAGGCAAGTCCCATCGAATCTCTCCACCCCTGCCATTATTAAGAAGCCTCAGACTAGGTGCTCCCGTCGAAAGAACGGGGCTTTTTTGCATCTGTAGTTTGGAGATTGTAGAGTCGCTCTAATTGGCAGAGCAGCGGATTCCGCTAATACCAAAAGATCAGCGCGTGTTGGGAGCTTGGAGGCAAGTCCCATCGAATCTCCCTCACTGCTATTATTAAGAGCCTCTGGCTGGGCGTCCCCGGCTAAAGACTGGGCTTTTTACGTTTGTAGGTTGGGGATGTAGAGTCACTTACTGGGATGTCGAATATAGCTATTGTCAGAGCACTATTTCCCGACTAGCTGAACCAGATATTACCGATCGTGTCCTAGCGGTTTAATCTCAACCTTTCTTCTTTTTGTTCTTCTCCATACTATCGATACCACGGTGGTTTCATTTCCCCTTTACCTAAATAGTTCTAAACTTAGTCTATTCCTTGCTCTACTTGGAGCTTGAATGAGACCATAGTGTGTGCCGGGTGATAAAAAACGGACTTCTTGTTATGATCACGGCTTAATTCTAATAATGGAAAGTACGTTTATGCCACATTTTCGATTTCGTGCTGTAGAGCCTCAAACGGTTCAGGCTCTATCAAAACCACTCACTGATGAACTGCAACCTCTGATGGAATGTCCACGTGAGGACTTTACTTTTGAATACATCTATACGACGTTTTTTAGTGAGGGAGAAGTTAGCGCGGCATACCCTTTTGTAGAAGTCCTTTGGTTTGACCGTGGCCAGAATGTTCAGGATAAAGTTGCTAAAACCATTACTCAGCAAGTCAGAGGTATCGTGGGTGAAGATATTGATGTCGCAGTGATATTTACAGCACTCTCTCCTAAGGCTTACTATGATAATGGTGAGCACTATTAAGGAGTGAGTTCCATGAAGCTGAGAGTTTTTTCCTGTTTGAGTTTGATTTTCTCAGCATCACTATATGCAACTCCGTGGGAGCGGGTGTCGACTCCCACTCATAATTCCTCTTCTGCTATAGGCAGCTATGCTAATGGCTGTTTGGATGGTGCCTATCCCTTACCTCTAGAGGGAACTGGGTATCAAGTCCTGCGCAGTAGAACGAACCGCTACTATGGTCATCCTAACACGATCTCATTTATTGAAAGCCTTGCCTTGAAAGCGAATAAAGAGTTAAGCACTAATTTGTTGATCGGTGATTTATCGCTACCTCGAGGAGGGCGTTTCTCTTCTGGCCACTCTAGCCATCAAACTGGCTTAGATATTGATATATGGCTTCGGTTAGCCGACCAGCCGCTTTCTTACAATGAATTACAACTTCCCAAGCCAATGAGTGTGGTAGACCTTCAAGGGTACTCGATACTTGATCATCGCTGGGATGAACGACATTTTGAACTTATTCGTTATGCGGCTCAGAGTAAAGGCGTTGCACGTATCTTTGTACACCCTGTCATTAAAGAGCAACTATGTTCGCAGGAAGAGGGTAAAGATCGCTCTTGGCTGCGCAAGGTTCGCCCTTGGTGGGGGCACCACTATCACTTTCATGTCAGATTATCTTGCCCGGACTCCAGTCTAAACTGCGTTGACCAAGCTCCTCCGCCAGCTGGCGATGGTTGTGGCTATGAGTTAGCGAGCTGGAAACCTAAAGCGGTAGTGCCTGCAAAACCTTCGGCTAAAAATGTGGTGGTAAAGCCAAAACGTGAGAAAGTGATTCCATCGCAATGTCAGCCACTTATTCGCACTAATTAAAAGACTGCTTAGCTTCTTATGACCTTGAGCGAATCTCCGTTATGAAACTGGAGAAACATCATACTTTTGTCTACAGTGAATAATACGAATACAAAAATTAACCTAATTAGTTTGGGTGGCATGTTATAGGAATCTCGAATAAACAAAGGGTTATGGATTTTACTAGTACCTCTGTTTTTTTAAGTTCTTTTGTCGCGATACTCTGATTTCTGTTCAATATGTCTGTCGCTGGTAAAACGAAAAATAGCAACGCAGACAATTGTATTGAGGTGGGCCTAGTGGTGTTACCCACCAATAGAGTTAATCAAGGATAAAACCATGACTATGATTTGTGCAAAAGAGTTTGCAGAGTGGTTAAGACACAGATTTAGCAGTGAGACCAAGGGAGTCTTCTTGACTCGAGAGGATTTGAATCACCTGACAGGGCGTCAGCGTCTTGATCCGGGGTTTGTTAATGATGTGCATTACGAACTGATGCAATACGGGATGGCTTTCGTTACCGATACGAGCCGAGAGAATTTCTATTTAGTTCCGGTATCTCAAGCGGAAAACTGGCGTGAGAGGCTAGAGTATCATTTTGAGAAAGAGTTATTCTGCAATATCTATCCCATCGAAAAATCGGGCTAAAATTAAGGTTCAACTTTGAGAGCAAAGTTGAACCTTATTGATTTATGCCAACCCTTGGATAATCACGAACTTCTCTAGCAATTGCTCTTCTGTTTCAACGTGATTCGGATCGGTGATAATGCATTTTGTTATAGGACAAACTGACTGACACGTCGGCTTATCATAATGACCCTTACACTCAGTGCATAAATCCGGGTCGATTTCGAAGATACTGTCTCCCATGCTGATCGCGCCGTTTGGGCATTCTGGATCACACATGTCACAGTTAATGCATTTATCTGTAATGAGTAATGCCATGATTACTTACCAGTTGGGTTACGGGTATCCTGACCAGAGTTTAGGTTACGCATTAACAGGCCGTATTCTAAGTCCATATCTTCTGGTACTGGGATAAATACAAAGTGGCCGTTACCTTTTGCGTCTTCGATTGATTGTGACTTACGGTTTTCCATTGCTTCCAGAGTGAAAACAACGTTACCTTTTGGCGTCATTAGCTCAAGGCTATCACCAACAAGGAACTTGTTCTTCACTTCTACTTCAGCCATGTCGCCACGACGCTTACCTGTAAACTCACCAACGAACTGCTGAGCATCAGACACTGAGTAGCCGTAGTCGTAGTTTTGGTATGTGTCATGAGTATGACGGCGAAGGAAGCCTTCTGTGTAGCCGCGGTGAGCCAGGCTTTCTAGCGTGCCCATTAGGCTTTCATCGAATGGTTTGCCTGCGACAGCATCATCGATGGCTTTACGGTAAACCTGAGCGGTACGAGCGCAGTAGTAGAACGATTTAGTACGGCCTTCAATCTTAAGAGAATGAACTCCCATCTTAGTCAGACGCTCAACGTGCTGGATTGCACGAAGGTCTTTAGAGTTCATGATGTAAGTGCCGTGCTCGTCTTCGTAAGCGGCCATTTTTTCTTCTGGGCGGTGAGCTTCAGAAAGAAGAACCACTTCGTCAGTTGGTTTACCACGACCGATCGTGGTTTCAGGGCGTTCGTCTTGAACTTCTACAGGCTGCGCTTCAGACGGATCAAATTTCTCAACGATATCGCCAGTGTCGTTTTCTTTGCCTTCTTCAACTTTGTACTCCCAACGACATGCGTTAGTGCAAGTGCCTTGGTTCGGATCACGTTTGTTGATGTAACCAGAAAGTAGACAACGGCCAGAGTAAGCCATACATAGCGCGCCGTGCACGAATACTTCGAGTTCAGTTTCAGGGCAGTGCTCACGAATTTCTTCGATTTCTTCCAGAGAAAGCTCACGAGATACAATTACGCGTTCTACGCCGTTTGCTGCCCAAAACTTAACCGTTGCCCAGTTAACTGCGTTAGCCTGAACTGAAAGGTGAATTGGCATTTCAGGGAAAGCTTCACGAACCATCATAATTAGACCAGGATCAGACATGATGAGTGCATCTGGGCCCATTTCTACGACTGGTTTTAGATCGCGAATGAAAGTTTTTAGCTTCGAGTTGTGCGGCTGAATGTTACATACCACGTAAAGCTTTTTGCCTAGGGCATGCGCTTCATCAATACCGATTTTTAGGTTGTCGTGGTTAAACTCGTTATTACGTACACGAAGGCTGTAGCGAGGTTGGCCAGCGTATACAGCATCAGCGCCATAGGCGAACGCGTAACGCATGTTTTTAAGGCTGCCCGCAGGAGACAGTAGCTCGGGTACGAATGCTTTCTCAGTTGTCATTGCTCAATTCTCTTATATCTGATCACAAGTCAGGCCAATTCCACCTTATGGAAATGGGGCGCAAATTTTACGTCAAAATGTGAACTGTGACTAGGGGAATTGTGCTTTTGGTGAACAAACGCCCCATAAAAAGTAGGGGCGTAGCGAGTGAAAAGTAGGGTTATTTTAGGCGTTCGGGTTTGGTAGCCCGCCTAATGCGTCATACAGACTTGGTAGGAACGCACTGAATTCACCGCACATCAGTGAAAAGTCGGCATCGAATCGAGCGGCTTGATCTTCACGTGGGATGTCATCATTTTGGTCTTTCAACTCATCGGAGAACTTCAGACGTTTGATGCCTGAATCTTCTGCCATGATGAATTCGATTCGATCTTGCCAGTTAAGTGCAAGCTTAGTGACCACTTTGTCGGCTGCGATGTGATTACGGATTTCATCCGTGGTTAGCTCTTGTTTCTTACAACGGATCACGCCGCCTTCTTCTAATACGGATTTCAGCTCTGCCTCGTCCATCATAGTGATGCCTTGTGGCGTATCACCGGTTTTCACCCATTCAGTCAATGTTGTTTCAATTGCTACTTCTGGAATAGCAGGAACAACTGGCAAGCTGCCCATGGTTTTACGTAGCAGTGCAAGAACATCCTCTGCTTTCTTGTAGCTACTCGCATCAACAAGAATAAAACCTTCCTTTGGCATGATTAACACATAGGTATGGCTGCTGCGGCTGAATGCGCGAGGCAGTAAATCCATCACGATGTCATCTTTGAGGTTGTCTTTCTCTTTTTTCTTTAGCGGGCGACCTTCTTGCGCTTCCATCGCCTCTACTTTCGCATTCAAAGAATCTTTGATCACAGATGCTGGCAGCATCTTTTCTTCTTTCTTGGCGCAAATCAGAATGCGGTTTTCTGATACGTGAGTCATCATGTCGCCATGTCTACCCATTGCGCTGACCCAGCCAAACTTCTGCTTATCCTGGCTGCCACAAGGGGTGAATTGAAACTCAGCAAGTTGAGTTTCTAGTTGATCTGCATTGAAGTTAATCTCGCGGTTAACGCGGTATACCAGACAGTTTTTAAACCACATAAATCTTCTCTAGGCTTGATGACAAGGGACTAATCATAGGGAATTTTTTTGCTGATGTCTTAATAGAAATGAAAAATATCAGGATGAACCCCAAAAGAAAGTTATATGAAAATTTGTTTTCAAAGGTCACAAAAGTGTCATAATTGGTAGTGATAATGCTTATGCATCGAGGGGCGCTTTGTCTCTTAAAATTCATTAGCTCAACAAACATAAGGTTATTCAATTATGTCTAGAAGGATTCTGGTTGTTGAAGACGAAGCTCCGATTCGTGAAATGCTCTGCTTCGTACTTGAACAGAAAGGTTACCAAGCGGTGGAAGCAGAAGATTACGACACTGCAGTAACCAAACTGGCTGAACCCTTCCCTGATTTAGTTTTACTGGATTGGATGCTACCTGGCGGTAGCGGTATTAACTTTATCAAGCACATGAAACGTGAAGAGCTGACGCGCAATATTCCTGTAGTCATGCTGACGGCGCGTGGCGAAGAAGAAGACAAGGTTCGTGGTTTAGAAGTGGGCGCAGATGATTACATCACCAAGCCTTTCTCGCCTAAAGAGCTGGTCGCTCGTTTGAAAGCTGTCATCCGCCGTGTCACTCCAACTGCACTAGAAGACGTAATTGACGTACAAGGCTTGAAGCTTGATCCTGTATCACACCGTGTGACTGCTAATGACGGTGCTGTTGATATGGGTCCGACTGAATTCAAAATGTTGCATTTCTTCATGACACACCAAGAGCGTGTTTACAGTCGTGAGCAGCTACTGAACAACGTATGGGGTACTAACGTGTATGTTGAAGATCGTACGGTTGATGTGCACATCCGTCGTCTACGTAAAGCTTTAGAAGCCGCAGGCCATGATAAATTGATTCAAACGGTTCGTGGGGCGGGTTACCGTTTCTCGACTAAGGCATAAGTTGGTAGTCAGCTGATCGGTCCCATTTTTGGAGTAATGAGTGGTTGAAAGATTAACGTGGAAAAAGCTGGCCTGGGAGCTGGCTTTTTTTTACACCCCCTGGGTGATAGTAGGTTGGATATTCGGTTATATGCCGTGGTTGCTATTAGCAGCGACGGCGTTGCAGCTTGTGTGGCATTTACATAATCAAGTTCGGTTGTCCTCTTGGTTATGGGACGAAAAGCGTCTTACGCCTCCTTCTGGTAGTGGCAATTGGGAGTCGCTCTTTAATGGCTTATACCGTTTGCAACAACGTCAACGCCGTAAGCGCAAAGAGCTAACCAACCTCATTCGTCGTTTTAGAAATGGTGCAGAATCACTGCCGGATGCTGTGGTGGTATTCCGTGCGGAAGGTAATATTGTCTGGTGTAACAAACTTGCACAGCACCTTTTGGGTTTTCACTGGCCAGAAGATTCCGGTCAACCGATTTCAAACCTGATTCGCACGCCCGACTTCATTAAGTACCTCAATAAACAAGATTTCTCTGACCCTCTAGAAATGCGTTCACCTATCAATGTGGAGCGTATGCTAGAGCTGCGTATCGTACCTTACACTGAAGGCGAGCACCTGATGGTTGTGCGTGACGTCAGTCAGTTAAAACAACTGGAAGGCATGCGCCGCAACTTTTTTGCCAATGTTTCTCATGAACTGCGCACGCCAATGACGGTTCTGCAAGGTTATCTGGAGATGACTGAAGATCCAGATATGATCGTAGGTCCAATGTGGACCAAAGCTCACGGTGTTATGACGGAACAGCTTAACCGCATGAACGCATTGGTTAATCAATTACTAACGTTATCGAAAATCGAAGCAGCACCGATGCATGAACTAGAAGATATCGTCAATGTTCCTGCAATGCTCGAAGTACTGGAAAAAGAAGCGGCAAGCTTAAGTGGCGACGATCATCATAAACTGAAGTTCGATGTAGATGAAAGCCTGCGCGTGTTCGGGGATGACGACCAGCTTCGCAGTGCGATTTCTAACTTAGTGTATAACGCCGTGAAATATACCCCTCCAGGCGCCAGTATTAATGTGCGTTGGTATCAGAATGCACAAGGAGCCTGTCTGGAAGTGGAAGACAGTGGTGATGGTATCGAGCCTCAACACTTACACCGACTGACGGAACGTTTTTATCGTGTAGACAAGGCTCGATCGCGTGATACGGGTGGCAGTGGTCTGGGCTTGGCGATTGTGAAACACGCTCTCAGCCATCATGATTCTCATTTAGAAATCCAGAGTGAGGTCGGCGTAGGGAGTAAATTCTCGTTTGTACTTCCTGGCCGTTTGGTGGCGAAGTAATGGTATACCGAGTGAGTAAATCAGTACTTGTGGCGCTAATTGCATTGATGAGCTCAGGTGCGTCTTTAGCAAAAGATAAGCCGTTGCCTAGTTACCAGAAAACAACGGGTATTGTCGGCAATTTGCTGTCTGTTGGATCCGATACGTTAGCGGGCATGACGACGCTTTGGGTCGAAGAGTTCAAGTCCATTTATCCAAACATTAATGCCCAGGTTCAAGCTTCAGGATCGTCAACTGCGCCCCCCGCATTAGCAGAACAAACCGCTCAGTTCGGACCGATGAGTCGTCCCATGCGCTTAAGAGAAATCGAAGCGTTTGAAAGTGGGCACGGTTACAAGCCGACGGCTTTGCGTGTTGCGATTGACGCTATTGGTATCTTTGTCCATCAGGATAACCCAATATCGGGGCTGAACTTTAAGCAGCTGGATGCGATGTTTTCAGCAACGTTGCGTTGTGGTGAAAGCCAATTCATCACTAACTGGCAACAACTCGGAGTACAGGCCGAATGGGCCAAACGGAATGTGCAATTATTTGGTCGTAACTCGGTGTCGGGTACTTATGGCTACTTTAAAAGTAACGCCTTGTGTGGTGGTGACTTTAAAACCCGTGTTAATGAGCAGCCAGGTTCTGCTTCTGTAGTGCAGTCTGTGGCATCCACAATAAGTGGCGTCGGTTATTCTGGTGTTGGATACCGAGTATCGGGAGTACGCCTGATACCTATCGCTAAAACGGGCACAGACTACATCAGTCCAACTCGGGATAACATCGTGACGGGTAAGTACCCACTTTCGCGCTTTCTCTATGTCTACGTAAACAAGCATCCGGATTTCCCGCTCTCACCTATCGAAGCAGAATTCATCCGGTTTATCTTCTCTGCTCAAGGGCAGGCGCTAGTTGAGAAAGATGGTTACGTGCCAATCACGGCTGATTTTGCAAAAGAAGAGTTAAAAAAAGTCGGCTTATAAGCCGACTTTTTAGTGATGAACTTTGCTTTATTTTAAAAGGTGAGTACCCACTTCGCGTTTTCCCAACGCTGTTGCTCTTCTTGTAAGTCTGCATGAAGCAACTTGTTGTTTTCCAGCCACTCTTCATCCGTACAGGTTAACGTCCAGACATCATCTTTGATCGACAGAGTGATGTCGGGTAGTGGCTCGTCGTTGCGTTGGCCATTTAGCACGATCGAAATCCGCAGGATTTTAATCAAGCTAAGCACATCACTTTGTTTGTACAGATTAAACTCAGGCAATTCATTGAGCTTTAAAGCTTTGCGCTGAAAGCGAGCCAGCGTTGCTAACACCAACTGCTGCTCTCGGTTAAAGCCCTGCAGTGTTGAGTGCAAGAGGATATAGAATGAATGGCGATGAAAACTGCGTAAGTTAATGCTCAGGCCGACTTCGTGTAGTAGTGCTGCCCACTCTAATAAGTCAAACAGATCGCTTTTCTTCTTAATACCCAGCTCGGAATGAACGTGCTCTAACATGTCTCTGGCATGGCCTTTAACGCGTGCCGCATGTTCAAGGTCAACGCGATGTTTCTGAGCTAAGTTTTCAGTGGTGCGCATGCGAATGTCAGAGCGGGCAAAGCGCTCTTCCATCTCATACAACAATCCTTCTCTTAGTGCCCCATCGGAAAAGAACATCTGTTCGATTTTTAATGCCTGAAAAATGGCGGTAAGAATCGCGACACCAGCTGCAAAAACGGGCTTACGCTCGTCAGTTAATCCGGTGAGTTCAATGTCATCAATGGAGGAAAAGGCGCATAAAGCCTCAATAAGCTTGTTGAGGCGTTTTAACGTAATTAGGCCGTCTTCATAGCCCAGACCAATCAAGACTTCTTGAATGGCTTTTATCGTACCCGATGAACCAAGCGCAATGTCCCAGCCTTTTTTGCGATACTTACTCGCGATAGATTCGAGCTTTTGCTCAGCAGCCAGCATGGCTTTGCTAAAGTTTTTCCCCGATAACTTACCGTTTTTGAAGAACTGTTCAGTAAAGCTGACACAGCCCATTTGTTTACTGTTGAGCAGCTCAGGTTCAAAGCCCTGACCGATGATCATCTCGGTACTGCCGCCACCGATATCAACAACGAGTTTAGAATTTGACTCGACCTGAGTATGTGCCACGCCTAAATAAATCAGGCGTGCTTCTTCTTCTCCCGGGATGATTTCAATCGGGAACGGCATCACCTCTTTGGCGCGGTTGATAAACAAGTGTGCGTTTTTGGCTCTTCTAAGCGTATGCGTCGCGGCAATGCGCACGTTAGACTCGTCAAAGCCTTGCAGACGTTCGGCAAACATAGCCAGGCACTCAAGAGCGCGCTCCATCGATGCATGGCTTAAGTTCAGCTCACTGTCCAGGCCCGAAGCCATACGAACTCGTTGTTTGTGGCGGCTGACTAATTGCAGGTCAGTACCGACAACTTTTGCCACCACCATGTGGAAACTATTCGAGCCGAGATCAATCGCGGCAATATAACGTTCATCTTGTTCAAGTATCTGAGACATCTGGCCTTTGTCTTCTGGTTTGCTTTTCTATATTTTTAAGATAGTCATAGATGGCAACTTGTGAGCGAACTTTTTTGCGGTTACCGCGAGGTACGTAGCTATTGCTCATCTCTTTATCTATCAAGCGTGCCTTTACGGTATCAGTAAAGTGAATGTTAATTATATCAATAATTCTTTGCTTCAAGCGAGGATCGCGGATTGGGGTCGTGACCTCGATGCGGTGATCGATGTTACGAGTCATCCAGTCTGCCGACGAGATGTAAACCTGAGGATCGCCATCGTTGTGGGCGATGATCACCCTTGGGTGTTCCAGAAAGCGGTCCACGATACTGATGATACGGATATTCTCACTCACTCCTTCGAGCCCCGGTACCAGAGAACACATGCCACGAATGATCATATTTATTTTTACGCCAGCATTACTTGCCGCATAAAGTCGGGTGACGATGCCCTTGTCGACTAGGTTGTTAATTTTGATCGTCAGGCTGGCTTTTTTCCCTGCTTTTGCATTGGCGATTTCACCATCGATGAGACGATAAATTTGTGAACGCGAGTTTCGTGGAGACACCATCAGATGATTGAATTTTACCGGACGATACGGGTTCTCTATATAACCAAAGACATTACGAACTTCTGTGGTGAGTTCTTGGTCAGCGGTAAGTAGCGCGAAGTCGGTATAAATTCGCGCCGTTTTTTCGTGGAAGTTACCCGTACCGATGTGTGCATAGCGAACGATGTCGTCATCTTCACGACGGCTGATGAGCAGTAACTTAGAGTGTATCTTCAGGCCCGGAGCACCAAAGATAACGTGCACGCCTGCTTCTGTGAGCACTTTAGACCATTCAATATTTGCTTCTTCGTCAAAGCGTGCCTGCAGCTCAACAACCACCGTGACGTTCTTTCCGTTATGTACGGCGTCGATCAATGAGTTCATTAATCGTGAATCTTTAGCGACTCGATACACATTGATTTTGATTCCAATGACTTTCGGGTCGAACGACGCTTGGCGAACCAGTTCCGTGATGTGGTCGAAAGTATGATACGGGTAGTAAAGCAGAATATCTTTGGCTTTAATCGCCTCGAAACTGTTGGGATAACCTTCGAAATCAGCACACTTCATTGGCGGCATAGGTTTGTTTTCTAAGTAGTCACGTCCAACGTTAGGGAAGGATATAAAGTCTTTGAAGTTCTGGTAACGGCTGCCAGGAATAAGGTTATCGTAGCTCGAAATTCTCATCTTACTGCACAAAAAGTCGAGCATATTCTGCGGCATTTCCCGCTCATAAACAAAACGCACTGGCATTGCAGTAAGGCGCTGGTTCACACCTTCTGACATCTGTTCCAGCAAGCTGTATTCGATCTCATTACGTAAGTCATACTCCGCATCCCGTGTCATCTTCATGGCATAGCCACTCAACTCGTCATAGTCGAAGAAGCCCTTAAACAGTTCGTCTAAGCAGTAGCGAATAATGTTATCGAGTAAAATGATGGTCTTACGGCGTTTGCCTTTTTGCTCAGGAACCATCACGAAGCGAGGCAAGTGATCGGTTGGAATTTCGATCAGTGCGTACTGCGAGTGTTGTTCTTTGCGCAACTCTACGGCGATATAAGCGTATTCGTCCTTGAGGAATTGCAGGACGTCGATTTCGTCTTTCATCAGAAGCGGCGTAATATGTGGCATAACTTCGTTACGGAAGTATTTGGTTATCCACTTTTGTTGCACTTCATCAAGTTGCTGTTCGTTCACCAAGAAAATGCGACGTCGAGCCATTTCTCGTATTAATTCACTGTAAAGTTCGTCGAATTTTTCGTTAAGCTTGAAGGCTTTCGCTTGCATCCTTGATAGCAGGCGTTTGGAACTGTCATTTCCTCCACGCTCCTGATTGATTAAGATTCTGCGTTTTACGTCCGCAAAACGGACTTTATAGAATTCATCAAGGTTGTTGGAAAAGATCCCCAGAAATCGAATTCGCTCGATTAATGGAACCGTTTTGTCTGCGGCTTCTTGCAATACTCGTTCATTAAAAGACAACCAACTAAGCTCTTTTTCTACATATAGTTTTTCAGTGCTCATTATCTTACCTAGCCAAAAGGTGAAATTTGCATATTCATCAAGGAAAATATAGTTGAATGAGAACATTATGAGATTTTTGTTACAGTTTTATTTCAACATGCTTGTTGGGTTCCAGAGTTGTTTTCTTTTCAGTTGGTTAATGTGATCTGTAATATAATTGTCATCTAAAAGACATATTCTGGTACTGAGTAAAAAAAGGTAGAGAGATAAATGGCACAAGCCGAGTTTTCATTGCAGGAAAAAGATAAGAAGCGACTGATTAAAGATCGTTTGGTCAGGCTTGCAGTGACGACAGGTGGAGTGGGCGTACTGGCTGCGCTGATTTTGATTTTTGTTTATCTCGCTATGGTTATTATTCCTCTGTTTTCGGATGCGAAAATAGAGACAAATCAAGCGTCCAGAAGCGTTCAGGTAGGTAAGCCGTTAGCGATTTCTGTTGATGATTATGCCCAACTGGCTTTTGTTCTTTCCGATGATGGTGTGGCTCAATTCCTCTCGATGGATGAGAGTGCATCGTCTCCAGTGTATTCGAAGAAACTCGTCACCCATCCTAATTCTTTTTCTCAATCAGCGCCGGGCCGAGGTTGGTACGGTCTGGTCGATGAAGAAGGGCAAGCACATATATTCAAACCTGAGTTTAATGCGACTTTAAAAGAGAATGCGCGTCCACCAGAGATCGTCGCGTTCCACACCAGTATGAATCTGGCTTTAACCGACGCCTCCGATCCAGTGGTTCAGTTTGCTTTCAGTGCTTCCGAACAAGCACCAACGATTGTCTGGCAAACACAAAGTGGTCAGGTTCACGCGCGTTGGCAGTTCTCATCTTCTTTGTTGGGTGACGAGCCAACTACGATTGATTTTACCTTTTCTGCCGGCTTCAACTCTCCCGATCAAATCTTGCTAACCCCAGGAGGTGAGACGCTGTATCTGCGAGATGGTTCAGAGCTGATCATTTTGAAGAAAGAAAAGTTCACGTTTGTAGTACGTGAGGTCATTGACCTGACACAAGGCGATAGCAAGCATTCGGTACGAAATATCGATTTGTTATCTGGCGCCTATTCTCTGCTTGTCACCCATAATGATGGCACGGTTTCTCAATGGTTCGATACGCTTCAGGGAGACAATCGAACGCTGACTTACATTCGTAGTTTTAAGCTGGCTTCAGAGCTCAAGTATTTGTTGCCAGACTCTCACCGCAAAGGGTTCTATAGCTTTTACACCAATGGCACCGTGCAAAGTCATTACACCACCAGTGAAAAATTGGTGTTATTTAAGCGCGCCTACCAGCAAGCGCCCGCTTTAGCCGCTATGTCGAGTAATGAACGTTACTTAATTACTTGGCAAGATGATGAGCTTGATATTGCCGTTGTAGACAACCCATATCCGGAAGTGTCGCTCTCTTCTCTGTGGCAAGAGGTGTGGTATGAAGGGTATCCCGAACCGGAATTTGTCTGGCAATCTACGTCGGCAAGTGATGACTTTGAAGCGAAGTTCAGCCTGGTGCCAATCGCGTTTGGTACAATTAAGGCTGCGATGTTTGCCATGTTGTTCTCAGTGCCGCTGGCGGTATTAGGGGCAATTTATACCGCTTACTTTATGTCACCGCGCATGCGAAGAGTGGTTAAGCCGTCGATAGAACTAATGGAAGCGCTTCCGACCGTGATTATCGGTTTCCTTGCCGGACTCTGGTTTGCTCCAATTGTCGAAGACCATTTGATTACGGTTGTGGTGATGCTCTTTATATTGCCGCTGAGTACTATGATCATGGGTGGGCTTTGGGCTTTACTCCCACAGTCGCTAAGAAACAGGCTGCCAAATGGTTGGCATGCTTTAGTACTGATGCCGGTATTGTTAGTGCTGATTGTATTGGGAGTATGGCTATCTCCAACTATCGAGCAGAGTTTCTTCGGTGGTGATATGCGCTTGTTCTTGACGGAGCATGGTGTTGGTTTTGATCAGCGTAATGCATTGGTCGTCGGGCTTGCGATGGGGTTTGCGGTTATACCAACGATTTTCACTATTGCTGAGGATGCGATTTTCTCGGTGCCAAAGCACTTGTCGGATGGCTCTTTAGCCTTGGGAGCGACACCATGGCAGACCCTGATTTATGTGGTTCTGCTGACAGCGAGTCCCGGTATTTTCTCTGCCATTATGATGGGATTAGGGCGTGCTGTAGGTGAAACCATGATCGTGCTAATGGCGACGGGCAACACACCGCTAATGGATTGGAACATCTTAGAGGGAATGCGCAGCTTGTCGGCAACGATTGCGGTTGAGTTGTCAGAATCAGAAGTAGGCAGTACGCATTTCCGCCTGCTGTTCCTTGCAGCATTAATATTGTTTTTATTTACTTTTGCGGTGAATGCGCTTGCCGAGTTTGTCCGCCAAAGATTGAGAGATAAGTACCGTGCGTTGTAATAGTAGTTTGAACAAAGAGCGAGTAATCGCGTGTTAAATTGGATTCGTTCAGGCGCACCTTGGATATGGCTAACGGGTGGAGCGGTGAGTATCAGTTTGCTCTCCGTTTTAGGTTTGCTCCTGCTTATAGGCTGGAAAGGGTTAACCTTTTTCTGGCCTGCACCCTTGTATCAATGGAATGTAGCGGCGCTGACACCTGTGCAAGGGGAAGTGCTGCAGGAAAACAGTAAACTCATTGGTCAGGTTTACGAGCGAAGCTTTGTTCCCAAAAGTTACTTACCAGATGAGGCCGCGCAGAAACTCGATGAAGATGAGGATTTTGCCACTCGTTTGAGTATTAAAATTGCCAACCGAGAGCTTTATCCAGCGGACTTCATTTCAGTGTTACAAATGCAGTTGGATGAACCGACCACACCTGAAGAGTTAGCGGTTATCGAACGCAGCAGTGGGGGATATTTCTTTGGCAAAATGCTTGCCTTCCAGGATGGAGACAAGCGATATGACAAAGATATTCGGACGATACTTGACGAAAAGATAGATGACGCGGAAACATTGCGTCATGAGATTGATTCGCTGGTGGTCAATCAACTCCAGGATCTCGGCTGGCAGTTGGAACAATTGCGCCTGAACAAGCGCAAACATGAACTGAACAACTCTATTACCGATGCGTTTTTAGCGGATAACCAGAAGCAAAAGGAACAAATAGAGCAAGAGTTGGCGAGTCTGGACTTGCAGCTTGATGGTCTTCGTTTACAGCTATCTGGCTATGCTCTGATTGTCGAAGACATGACTGGTGAACAAGTCTCGATTCCACTCGAAGATATTCTGGACTACTGGTATCCAAACCAAATGTCGCTGCCAGGAAAAGTCGCGCACTGGGGCAAGCAGGTCTGGAAGTTTTTATCGGACGATCCGCGCGAGTCTAATTCGGAAGGCGGTGTTTTCCCTGCAATTTTTGGCACGGTTTTCTTAGTGCTCATTATGTCGATCATCGTCATGCCGTTGGGCGTGATTGCGGCGATCTACCTGCATGAATACGCCAAGAACAATGCGTTGACACGAGTCATTCGGATTGCGGTTATTAACCTGGCTGGTGTTCCGTCGATTGTTTATGGCGTCTTTGGTTTAGGATTTTTCGTTTACACCATCGGTGGTTCGATCGATAACCTGTTCTATAGTGAGAAGTTACCAGCACCGACCTTTGGTACGCCAGGCTTGTTGTGGTCTGCGTTAACCTTAGCCGTATTAACGCTTCCAGTCGTGATTGTGACGACAGAAGAAGGATTAACTAGGATTCCAAGCTCAGTTCGTCATGGTTCATTAGCGCTTGGGGCAACTCAATTTGAAACGCTTTGGCGTGTGATTTTACCGATGGCGACGCCAGCGATTATTACCGGACTCATACTGGCAATCGCTCGTGCAGCGGGTGAGGTAGCACCATTGATGCTGGTGGGGGTCGTGAAGTTAGCGTCGAGCTTACCCGTTGATGGGCAGTTTCCGTATGTACACTTAGACCGAAAGTTCATGCACTTGGGCTTCCATATTTATGATGTCGGCTTTCAGACCTCCAATATTGAAGCAGCGCGTCCGCTGGTGTACGCCACCTCTTTCCTGCTCATTACTGTGATTGTCGGACTAAACTTAACAGCAATCAGTATTCGTAATGACTTACGTGAAAAATACAGAACGTTAGGACAAGATTAAGTATGTTTAATTTTGATAATACATTGGGTTATGAGCCGCCGTTAGACGTGCATAACCTGACGGATGAACAGACAGCCATCTCAATAGAGAAACTTAATCTTTTCTACGGACAAACGCAGGCGTTACATGATATCTCAATGCGCATTCCTAAAGGCAGAGTAACGGCGTTTATCGGACCATCGGGCTGTGGTAAATCGACTCTGTTGCGTTGTATTAACCGCATGAACGATTTAGTTGAAGGCTGTAAGGTCACTGGCGAAGTGCGTCTGCATGGCAAGAACGTCTATCATCCTAATGTTGATGTAGCAACGCTCAGACGCCGCGTTGGTATGGTCTTCCAGCGACCAAATCCATTCCCTAAATCGATCTACGAAAATGTGGTCTATGGACTTCGCTTACAAGGAGTGAAGAATAGCCGCTCTTTGGATGACGCGGTTGAACGTTCTTTGCGTTCAGCGGCTTTGTGGGATGAAGTGAAAGACCGTTTGCATGAGAACGCATTTGGTTTGTCAGGCGGTCAGCAGCAACGTTTGGTCATCGCTCGTGCGATCGCGATTGAGCCAGAAGTCCTTTTATTGGATGAACCGACATCTGCACTTGATCCAATCTCCACTTTGACTATTGAGGAGCTTATCAATGAGCTAAAAACTCAATATACTGTGGTTATTGTTACCCACAACATGCAGCAAGCGGCGCGAGTTAGCGACCATACGGCATTCATTCACATGGGTAAGCTAATAGAGTATTCCGATGCCGACTCAATCTTCACGTCACCGGTCAAGACTCAGACTGAAGATTACATTACCGGTCGTTACGGCTAAGGCCTGCGACGAGATTAAACAGAAGGACAATTATGCACTTTGGACGTCATATTTCAGGACAATTTAACGTAGAGCTAGAATCGATTCGTACTCATGTTTTAACTATGGGTGGTTTGGTTGAGCAGCAGCTGTCGTATGCTATTCAAGCCTTAAATAAAGAAGATATCGAGCTTGCGCGAAAGGTTGTGCGTGATGACCACAAAGTGAATGCGATGGAAGTGTCTATCGATGATGCGTGCACTCGTATTATCGCCAAGCGTCAGCCGACAGCGAAAGACTTGCGCTTAATCATGGCCATCATCAAAACGATCACCGATTTAGAGCGCATTGGGGATGTAGCAACGCGCATTGCTTATGTCGCAATAGAAAGCCCTTCATCTAAAGAGCGCCAGTTCCAGGTGTCGTTAGAGCCACTTTGCCGTCAGGCGATTCAAATGCTGCATCAGGTACTTGATGCGTTTGCACGTATGGATGTGGAAGCCGCTGCCGAAGTACACAAGCAGGATGATAAACTCGATGCGGAATATGAAGCGGTAATCCGTCAGTTAATGACTTATATGATGGAAGATCCAAAAAACATCCCACATATTCTGCAGGTGATGTGGTCAGCACGTGCTATTGAGCGAGTGGGAGACCGCTGTCAGAACATCTGTGAATACATCATCTACTTCGTAAAAGGTAAAGATGTGAGACACCTTGGTGATCAGAGCATCGATGATGTCTTGAAGTAAATGAAATCAAATAAAAAAGACCAGCATAGCGCTGGTCTTTTTTATTTGAACTGAAAGACTAATACTTATCTGGCACAAAAGTTTGATCGTCGATTGGCGCTCTGACGTAACCTTCTTTGTTGAGCTCTGGAAGCTCAACAGGTGGATATTCAAGTGATTTGTAATCAATCTGACTCAAAAGATGGCTGATGCAATTTAGCCGAGCTTTCTTTTTAGAATCGGACGGCACAACCCACCAAGGACAGTTTTTGGTGTCGGTATAGGCAAACATCTTATCTTTCGCTTCTGAGTATTCGGCCCAGCGGTGGCGGGATTCTAAATCCATCGGGCTGAACTTCCAGCGTTTTATCGGCGTGTTAATACGCCCAAGGAATCGCTTCTCCTGCTCTTCATCTGAGACGGAGAACCAATATTTGATCAATATGATGCCTGAGCGCTGCAGCATACGCTCAAATTCAGGACAGGAACGCAGGAATTCTTCGTATTCATCCGCAGAGCAAAAGCCCATTACTTTTTCAACGCCAGCGCGGTTATACCAACTGCGGTCAAATAAGACGATCTCCCCGGCGCAAGGCAAATGCGTGACATAACGTTGAAAATACCACTGTGTTTTTTCTTTCTCTGTTGGAGCAGGTAGAGCGACGACGCGACATACACGCGGGTTGAGCTTCTCGGTAATTCGCTTGATGACTCCACCTTTTCCCGCTGCATCTCGACCTTCGAACAGGACAACGACTTTTAATCCTTTGTGTTTCACCCATTCCTGGAGTTTAACCAGTTCGATTTGCAGCTTTTTGAGCTCTTTTTCGTATTCCTTGTTTTTCAGCTTAGACATACTTCATTCCTCAATCCTTGATTATCAATATGTTAGCATTCAATTTCGGGTGTCGGGGTATCTAGGCTTTTATTTGAGAGCTGAGACCACGCTGGCAATGGCGGCTGTACTGGTAACAGGAATCGCAAAGTCATCAACATCGGATGCGCCCATTTTGCTCTGTTCGGCGATAAAGTTCATCTCACTTGGGCGTGTACTCTTGCCTGAAAGGTGCACTTCTTGTACGAGAGTCCTCTCTACTAAAGCGCGTACGTTATCAGAATTAATGCCAGCGCCCGCCATGATATGAATGCGTCCATTTGCTTGTCGTACTAATGATTTAATCACTTCGCTGCCTGCAGGCGCTGATGGTGCCAGCCCAGATGTCAATATACGCTCACAACCTAAGCTTATGACATCCTCCAGAGCTTGCTCTGCGTTACGGCACTGATCAAAAGCTCGGTGGAATGTAACGCCTAATCCGAGCGCCAGCGCAAATTCACACAAAGCTGTCGCATACTGAATATGAATATCACCGTCTTGAGTCAGTACGCCGAGAACCACCCCGTTTAAGCCTGCCTGGTATGCCGCTTCGATATCCCAACGCATCATTTCGATTTCTTGTTGGTTATAGAGAAAGTCTCCCTGACGTGGGCGAATCATGGCGTAGACGGGAACCGTGGAAAGCTTTGCTGCTTGCTGCATAAAACCGCAACTCGGGGTTAGTCCGCCTAAAGCAAGTGAGGAGCAGAGTTCAATACGCGTAGCACCACCAGAAATGGCATGGTGGAGAGATTCAATGTTGTCGATACAGACTTCTAATTGAGTAATCATGTGGTTTTCTCAAATGCATGTTCTCGATAAATAGTAACAAGGACAAGAGCGAGAATCTGTACGGTCGCTTCGGGAAATAGAGGTAAAGTTAGCGCTAGGGCATTACCTCGTTTGTGTTTATAAAGTGAAAAAAGAAAGCCCAGAGCAGATGCCCTGGGCTTTTATAAGACTTTACTTAGACTGATTGGCGTTTGCGGTTTTCCGCTATAGCTTTTGCTTTATATATATCCAACCATTTCACCCGTTGAGCTTGGGTGAGGTCTAGTTGATTACGCTAGGTCACCAGCGTACTCAGATAGGAACGCTGCAACACCTTTTGGAGATGCGTCCATACCTGCTTTACCTTCTTCCCACTGTGCAGGACATACTTCGCCGTGCTTCTGGTGGAAGTTAAGAGCGTCAACCATACGTAGCATTTCGTCGATGTTACGGCCTAGTGGTAGGTCGTTAACTACTTGATGACGTACAGTACCTTCTTCGTCGATTAGGAAAGAACCACGGAAAGCAACGCCTGCTTCTGGGTGCTCAACATCGTAAGCTTTACAGATTTCGTGCTTAACGTCAGCAACTAGTGGGTACTTAACTTGACCGATACCGCCATCTGCGATTGCAGTGTTACGCCATGCGTTGTGAGAGAATTGAGAATCGATAGAAACGCCGATTACTTCAACGCCTTTAGCTTGGAAATCAGCTAGACGGTTGTCGAATGCGATTAGCTCAGATGGGCAAACGAAAGTGAAATCTAGTGGGTAGAAGAACACAACGGCTTTCTTACCTTTAGTGAATTCTGCAAAGTTGAAGTTATCAACGATTTCACCGTTACCTAGAACAGCTGCAGCAGTAAAATCAGGGGCTTGACGACCTACTAGTACCATTTTTTTGCTCCTAAAAAGTATGGTTTGTTCCAAGACGAATAGAGTTATGCCGTCCTGGTCCGTATTAAATCGAGACAAACTATAGTACAGATTGTAGTATTGAAAAAAGCGAATTAAATAGATTGAGTTAATCGAAAAAAGCGATAATCACAAAACTCTTAACTTGATCACTTCCGTAGTGGTAGGTAGTAATAAAATTATGAATAAGTGGCCTAGTTTAAAGCAGCTGTATTATCTGGTGACATTACATGAAACACGTCATTTTAGCGATGCGGCTGTTCGTTGTTTTGTCAGCCAGTCTACCCTGAGTAAAGGCATTCAGAATCTAGAAGATTTGATTGGCTGTCCTTTATATGAAAAGAAAGATAAAAAAAGCCCGTTGGTTTTCACTCAAACTGGTGAAATGGTCGTGAAGCGCGGTCGTGAACTGCTGGCGAAAGGACAGGACTTAGTTGAGCTAGGACGGATGTGCCAGGGCGATGATATGCAGGGGCAGCTAAAAGTCGGTTGCATCCCAACCATTGCTCCTTTTTTGCTGAGTGATCTGGTTCAGGAAGTTAATTATCGTTTCCCACAACTCAACCTGCTACTGAGAGAAGATACCACAAGCAACTTGTTACAGGCCCTCAGGCATGGAGAGTTGGATGTGCTGATATTGGCGTTACCAGTAGAAATTGAGGGAATGGAAAGCCGAGTGGTCGGTAAAGACCCATTCCGCATGGTGATCAGTGCTAGCCAAGCGTCATCAGTACCGGTACCTATTCGTTATGCGGATCTGCCAGATGAGTCGGTATTTCTTCTAGAGAAAGAACACTGTCTCACGGAACATGCGGTCTCTGCGTGTAAATTAACGGACAAAGAAAAAATCAATCCATTCACGGCGACAAGTCTACATACCTTGGTACAAATGGTGGCTAACGGTCTGGGGACGACTTTTATTCCTCAGATGGCCATTGAGCACGGACTGCTACATAACCAAAATTTAGTGGTTATCGACCCACCAGGTACACAAGCCTATCGAGAAATTGGTTTGGTCTGGCGTCCAAGTTCGTCACGTACGAACACCTTTAATCAGCTTGCAGATGTCGTTTCTGAACTGCTTTAGCTATTAGTATTAGCCTAATCTGTCCTGATATCCTTCCAAAAGCACACTGTAAATGGTGTGCTTTTTAGCATTTTATGCTGTTCGTAAACTTTGACTTGTAAAATTTTACAGCTTTTCTTTGATGAAGATTTCATAAAATAGTGAAATTTTACAATGTTAATTTTACACATCTACTTATGCATAGTGTTTAATCTTTGTTTGAATTCTTAGCGCCCACCCTTGTGAATACAAGGATCTCCTCCCTACCAAACTATTCATACACCTGTTTGAAGTGACATTTGTATCAAAAAAATCATGTAATTTAATTACGTAATAACTTACAAAACACCATCAAAAATCAACCGTTTGATCCGCGCCGAATAAAACTTCGAATTTCAACTTTTGTTTATCTTGGGGGTTCCTCTAAACCCTTTGTTGATATAGCTTAATTAACGGCCGGTAAGACTTATGTCTAGATTGCAAACGCACTCATTTTTACGCAATCTCTAGACACGGCCTCAAGAGATGAACACAAATATTCAGGATGTAGTTTGTTGTTCGTAACTTACAAATGTAGCTTTTCGCTGACTGCCCAAGATTGATAAAGCACGTTAAGGATGAATGATTATGCTTGCTCAGACAGAACAAAAAACACAACCAACGAAGCAGACCCAAGGCATGCTTGAGGTTACTGGTGCACTTGCTCCGGAACATCAGGCAATTTTCCCTTCAGAGGCCCAAACCTTCTTATCACTGCTTTGTGAAAAATATGCCGGACGTGTAGAACAACTGCTGCAAGCTCGAGAAGAAAAACAAGCACGCATCGATGCGGGTGAACTGCCAGACTTTTTGCCAGAAACACAAGACATTCGTGAAGGAAGCTGGAAGATCTTAGGGATTCCGCAAGATCTGCAAGATCGCCGAGTAGAAATCACAGGTCCAACGGATCGTAAAATGGTGATTAACGCTCTGAATGCGAACGTAAAAGTATTTATGGCAGACTTCGAAGACTCGATGTCTCCAGCTTGGACCAAGGTATTGGATGGTCAGGTGAACCTGCGTGATGCCGTAAATGGCACCATCAGTTACACCAATCCTGGCAACGGTAAGCATTATCAGCTGGCAGACGACCCAGCGGTGTTGATCTGCCGTGTACGCGGCCTTCATTTAAAAGAAAAACACGTTACGTGGCACGGTCAGATCATTCCAGGCGCACTGTTTGACTTCGCGTTGTACTTCTACAACAACTATAAAGCGCTACTGCAAAAAGGCAGCGGCCCTTACTTCTACATTCCTAAGCTGCAATCTCACCACGAAGCGAAGTGGTGGAGTGAAGTGTTCCATTTCACCGAAGAATACTTTGGTCTAGAAACCGGAACGATCAAAGCGACGGTGCTTATCGAGACACTGCCTGCTGTGTTTGAAATGGATGAGATTCTGTTCTCGCTTAAAGAGCATATCGTAGGTCTGAACTGTGGCCGCTGGGATTACATTTTCAGCTACATCAAAACATTAAAGAACCACCCAGACCGCGTACTACCTGACCGTCAGGTTGTGACGATGGATAAGCCGTTCCTAAATGCTTACTCACGACTACTGGTACGTACTTGTCATAAACGCGGTGCGTTTGCGATGGGCGGTATGGCAGCTTTCATTCCTGCAAAAGACCAGGAAGAGAACCAGAAGGTTCTGGATAAGATTCATAACGATAAGTCATTAGAAGCGAACAATGGCCACGACGGAACTTGGGTTGCTCACCCAGGCCTGGCAGATACTGCAATGGAAGTATTCAGCAATATCCTTGGCGAGCGTTCAAATCAGCTGGAAGTCAGCCGCTCTGAAGACGCGCCTATTACCGCTGCTGAATTGCTTGAGCCTTGTGAAGGCGAGCGTACAGAACAGGGCATGCGTCATAACATCCGTGTTGCGCTGCAATACATTGAAGCTTGGATTTCAGGTAATGGTTGTGTGCCAATCTACGGCTTGATGGAAGATGCCGCTACCGCAGAGATTTCCCGCGCTTCGATCTGGCAGTGGATTCAACATGGTAAGTCGCTGGATAACGGCCAGCAAGTTACAAAAGAGCTGTTCGAATCCTACTTGAAAGAAGAAGTAGAAGTTGTGAAACAAGAAATCGGAGAAGAGCGTTATCAAGCCGGTCGCTTTGAGGAAGCTGCGCAATTGATGGCGAAGCTGACAACCAGTGACGAGCTAACGAACTTCTTAACCATTCCAGGTTATGACTACTTGGACTAAGAATACGAATACCAGAAAACAATACAAAACCAATAACGTGAAGAAATTTGACGGCAGATAAGGATGTACTGCCTGAGAACGAGAACTCAACGCACATACGAAAAGTGCAAATTATAAAGAGGGATAGACCAATGACATTAACTCGCCGCCAACAAATTGAAGCTCTAGAAAAAGACTGGGCAACGAATCCACGCTGGAAAAACGTGAAACGTACTTACACTGCTGAAGAAGTTGTTGAACTTCGTGGCTCTATGGTTCCTGCAAACACAATTGCACAGCGTGGTGCAGACAAATTGTGGTCACTGGTCAACGGTAGCGCGAAAAAAGGCTACGTAAACTGTCTGGGCGCGCTAACTGGCGGCCAAGCGGTTCAACAAGCAAAAGCAGGTATCGAAGCGATTTACCTTTCTGGTTGGCAGGTTGCTGCAGATAACAACACTGCATCGACAATGTACCCAGACCAATCGCTATACCCAGTAGATTCAGTACCTTCTGTTGTTAAGCGTATCAACAACTCTTTCCGTCGTGCTGACCAAATTCAGTGGGCTGGCGGCAAGTCTCCAGAAGATGAAGGTGGCATCGATTACTTCCTACCTATCGTAGCGGATGCTGAAGCGGGCTTTGGTGGTGTACTAAATGCTTACGAACTGATGAAATCTATGATTGAAGCAGGTGCGGCGGGCGTTCACTTCGAAGACCAACTTGCTTCAGTGAAGAAGTGTGGTCACATGGGTGGTAAAGTACTGGTTCCGACTCAAGAAGCGGTACAAAAACTGGTTGCGGCTCGTCTGGCTGCAGACGTAGCAGGTACAACAACACTTGTTATCGCTCGTACTGATGCGAACGCAGCTGACCTACTAACGTCAGATTGCGACCCATACGATAAAGACTTTATCGAAGGTGAGCGTACTCAAGAAGGTTTCTACCGTGTACGTGCTGGTATTGACCAAGCAATCTCTCGTGGTCTTGCTTACGCACCATACGCAGATTTGATCTGGTGTGAAACAGCAACACCTTGTTTGGAAGAAGCGCGTAAATTTGCAGAAGCGATTCACGCAGAGTACCCAGATCAGCTGCTAGCTTACAACTGTTCTCCATCGTTCAACTGGGAGAAAAACCTGGATGCAGAGACAATTGCTAAATTCCAGCAAGAGCTTGCAGACATGGGCTACAAGTACCAGTTCATTACTCTAGCGGGAATTCACAACATGTGGTTCAACATGTTTGAACTGGCACATGCTTATGCTCAAGGTGAAGGTATGCGTCACTACGTTGAGAAAGTACAGCGCCCAGAGTTCCAGGCTGCAGAAAAAGGTTACACATTCGTAGCTCACCAGCAAGAAGTTGGTACAGGTTACTTCGACAGAATGACCAATACGATCCAAGGTGGTAACTCATCAGTTACGGCACTAACGGGTTCGACTGAAGAAGACCAATTTTAATTAGTTAGGCAAATTTCTTACTTAGGCAAAATTTCGATTTCCCAAAACGACGCCAGTAGTGGCATATTGAGCGGCATTATTGCCGCTCTTTTTTTATCTTATGAGCGGATCGATTCTCAGCCCCAACCAACTTAGACACAATGCAGGTGTTATTGTGTTTCTTCGTCTGGTTCGATTTCTTCTGGTTCAACTTCTTCTTGAAGTTCGAGTAAATTAATTGCAATGGTCACAAAATCACTGTCTGTGATAATGCCGACTAATTGCCCTTTATTCACAACAGGTAAACAGCCAACTTTGTGCTTTTGCATATAGATGGCACTCTCTTTTAAACCGGCGCGCGGTTCGGCAGTCATGATGTTGGTGTGCATCATTTTTTCGAGAGGCGTATCGAGGGTAAAAGATTGTTCAGCCTGATCCGGGTGTAAACTAGATTCTTGAGCCGCAAGAATATCGCGTTGAGTTACCAAGCCTTGTAAATGTGTATTGGCATCAACAACCGGAATGTGTCGAATATCAAGCGCCTCCATCATCTCTTTTGCGTCACGCAAGGTATGCGCTTTCGACAGGGTATGAGGGTGGCGAGTCATCATGTCTTCAACCTTGATCATAGAAACCTCCAGCAGCATTGTCCTTACTTAAATATAGAGAATATTTTGCTGTATATCTGAGAGCCACCCCGTTTTTTATCAATTAAATAGAAAGATGAAATAACATCATATTTTGTCTAAGCAATGGACGAATTATCTATAATTTTGTCACTTTTCGTTGGTTGATTTCTGTGCGACCGAGTTTGCATTTCTACCTGATATTGAATGTGCGGAAAATGTAATCCAATGAATTGAATCGCACATTTGTATTTGTCCGATGTTCCCTGTTTGGTCTGTCGAAGAAGATAAGCTCAGGCTTACTAAATTGAAGACGACTATGTACAAAAAACTATTTGCGATAGTGGCTACTGCACTAAGTGTGCAATCGGCGCATGCCATTATTCTGGGGCAAGAGGAAACCAATCCGGCTGATCGAGTGTCAATTCGCGCCAGCAATATGGCTGAGTTTCCGATTTGTGGTGGCACCCTGTTAACCGAGCAATGGGTGTTGACTGCAGCGCACTGCGTGGTGATGGGGGAGGGAGCCAACGAAGCGAGCTACTACGTTACTCAACCAGGAGAACTCGCCGTTACCGCGAAGGTCCATGATCTAAACGACACCAGTATCGATAACTATTACTCGGTTTCTCACGTAGTCGTGCATCCCAAATACACTCGTATAGCGAAAGCTGAAATAGACAGTGATGGTGACGCTAAACCTATTCAGACCGCATTAGACAGCGATATTGCGTTGTTATATCTGACTCGCCCCGTTAGCAACGCCACCTTTGCGAACCTCGCGACCAAAGAAGATATGGTCGACATAGAAGCTCGGCTTACGGCCGATTGGAACGACAACTATGAAACCAATCAGCGAACCGCTAATGTACAAGTCTTTGGCTGGGGGGCGACAACGCCAATGGCAGATGAAGCTTCAATAACATTGAAAAAGACGGCGATTGGCTTTTTGCCGATGGATAAGTGTTATGAACGTTTGGAAATTGGCAGCAGCTTTCCTGGGACCATTAACTCCCGAAAAAACGTTACAAAAATCTGTACGCTGCCCACTTTCAACACCGTTCTGGAAGAGGAGAGCCGCACTCAATATGGAAATTCGGCGTGTAAAGGGGATAGCGGCGGTCCGCTTGTGGATATTACAACTGGAAAACAAATTGGCATTGTGAGCGGTGCGCCGTTGATTTTGCCGACCTGTGGCTCACTGACTATTCCGAGCTTTTATACCAAAGTCAGTCAGTATTATGACTGGGTGCAGTCATACATTACGGCTGATGGCCCTCCAAGTCGTTACATTATTGCACCTGAGTTTATTACTGATATCGAAGACGGTAATACCGATGACTGCAACGACGGTATTGCGACCAATAATTGTAACTTCAGAGACACGAGTGATGGCGGTGGTAGTCTCAACTTTGGCTTCTTATCCTTGTTGGGGCTGCTAGCATGGCGTAGACAACAAAACACCTAAAGCTTGTTCGTCAAGCTTCAATAGAAAAGCAGCGATGAACGCTGCTTTTTTATTGCCTGCATACCTTCTAATTTCACTGTTTATTACACTCTTTAAGGCAGCTTTTACAGCGATATTCTGGGGATTCACTTGCTATTGCAGCATCTAACCATATACTAGTCTGCTGCGAAAAACTCGTCGCAATTTTATCGTCGTATTAGACGTAATTTGACCAATATATAAGACAAGTAACATGCAAGTATCAGATTTCCATTTCGACCTTCCAGATGAACTCATCGCTCGCTACCCACAGCCGGAGCGTACTGCCAGCCGACTATTACAAATGGACGGCAATACTGGTGAGATTCTTGATGGCACATTTACCGATGTGTTGGATCAAGTTCAACCGGGTGACCTAGTGGTTTTCAATAATACCCGTGTTATTCCTGCACGTATGTTTGGCCGTAAAGAGTCTGGCGGTAAGTTAGAGGTGCTGGTGGAGCGTATGCTGGATGAAAAGAGCATCTTAGCGCATGTTCGCTGCTCAAAGTCACCAAAGCCAGGCACAACCATTATTGTTGGCGAGAACGATGAATATGCTGCTGAAATGGTGGCTCGTCACGACGCACTATTTGAGCTGAAGTTTAACTCTGATAAGACGGTTCTGGATATTCTGGAAGAAATCGGCCACATGCCGCTTCCACCGTACATCGACCGCCCAGATGAAGACGCCGATAAAGAACGCTACCAAACGGTTTATAACCAAAAGCCGGGTGCAGTAGCTGCGCCAACAGCAGGTCTACACTTTGATGATGTACTTTTAGACAAAATCAAAGCAAAAGGTGCCGAGTTTGCGTATGTTACCTTGCATGTCGGTGCAGGTACGTTCCAGCCAGTTAAAGTCGACAATATCAATGATCACCACATGCATGCAGAGTATGTAGAAGTACCGCAAGAAGTGGTGGATGCGATTCATGCAACTAAGGCTCGTGGCGGTCGCATCATTGCAGTGGGTACGACTTCAGTTCGCTCGCTAGAAAGTGCGGCGCAAGATGCGCTGAAAAAAGGTACCGAACTGGTTCCGTTCTTTGGAGATACCGAGATCTTTATCTACCCAGGTTACGAATACCAGCTGGTGGATTGTCTGATCACTAACTTCCACCTACCAGAATCAACCTTGATCATGTTGGTGAGTGCGTTTGCAGGCTATGACAACACCATGAATGCCTATAAGCATGCGGTAGAAAATAAATATCGCTTTTTCTCATACGGTGACTCAATGTTCATCAAGAAGAAAACTGCGTAGTTAAAAATAGATTTACGAGTGCTAGCAGTAGGCTAGGAAATAAAGCAGAACATCTGCTTTGTCTCTCGCAAGGAAAGGCGACCGCTCCTTAGTGGGGATTACCCCGAAAATATCGTCAGACTGTTTCTCTGACATCCGGAGGCATCGTGAAATTAAAATTCGATCTTAAAAAGAAAAACGGCACTGCTCGTCGTGGTCAATTGACTTTCGAACGTGGCACTGTGCAGACTCCAGCGTTTATGCCAGTAGGTACATACGGTACCGTTAAAGGTATGACGCCTGAAGAAGTAAAAGGTACAGGCGCAGAAATTCTGCTAGGTAACACATTCCACCTATGGCTACGTCCTGGTCAAGAAGTAATGAAAATGCATGGTGACCTGCATGATTTCATGAACTGGCATGGTCCTATTCTTACTGATTCAGGCGGTTTCCAGGTATTCAGTCTGGGTAAAATGCGTACCATCACTGAACAAGGTGTGCATTTCCGTAACCCGGTAAACGGTGACAAAATTTTCATGGACGCAGAAAAGTCGATGGAAATCCAAAAAGACCTGGGTTCTGATATCGTGATGATCTTCGATGAGTGTACGCCATACCCAGCGACACACGACGAAGCGAAAAAATCGATGGAAATGTCACTTCGTTGGGCTCAACGTTCACGCGACCACTTTGATAAGCTAGAAAACCCAAATAACCTGTTCGGTATTGTTCAGGGCGGTGTTTACGAAGACTTGCGCGATGTTTCTGTAAAAGGCTTAACAGAAATCGGTTTTGATGGTTATGCAGTTGGTGGTCTTGCCGTTGGTGAGCCGAAAGAAGACATGCACCGTATTCTTGAGCATACTTGCCCACAATTGCCAGAAGACAAACCTCGTTACTTAATGGGTGTTGGCAAACCAGAAGATTTAGTAGAAGGTGTACGCCGCGGTATCGACATGTTTGACTGTGTGATGCCAACGCGTAACGCGCGTAATGGTCACCTGTTTGTGACTGGTGGTGTGATCAAGATCCGTAATGCGAAACATAAAACGGATACTACACCGCTAGATCCGCACTGTGACTGTTACACTTGTCAAAACTACAGCAAGTCGTATCTTCACCACCTGGAGCGTTGTAACGAAATTCTGGGTGCTCGTCTGAATACCATTCACAACCTGCGCTACTACCAGCGCTTGATGGAAAGTATTCGTAAGGCGATTGATGAAGATCGTTTCGATGAGTTCGTTGAAGAGTTTTACGCTCGTCGTGACCGCGAAGTTCCACCACTAAGCAAAGCTTAAAAGAATTAAAGCCTTTGGCATGTCGCCAAAGGCTTTTGCTAATAAAGTAGGCTAACGCACGTTATTTTTGAGAGAGTGATCTCTATTAGTCACATTCAGACTTGAATCTTAACTGCGAAAGCCCAATTTGTTGGATTATCAATAAAATATAATGAGGATGTATTAATGTTTATTTCTCAGGCTCACGCAGCAGCAGAAGGCGCACCAGCAGGCGGCGGTTTTGAAATGCTAATCATGCTTGGCATGTTCGCAGTGATCTTTTACTTCATGATTTACCGCCCACAAAGCAAGCGTGTAAAAGAACACAAGAACCTAATGTCTTCAATGGGCAAAGGTGACGAAGTCCTAACAAGCGGTGGTCTAGTAGGTAAAATTACTAAGATTGCTGAAGACAATGATTTCATTTCAATCGAGCTTAATGCAAACAATGAAGTTGTAATCAAAAAAGACTTCGTAACTGCAGTGCTGCCTAAAGGTACGCTTAAGTCTCTATAAAACAGCTAAAGGGTCCTCGCTGTGCTAAACCGTTACCCATTATGGAAGTATTTGATGGTGTTTTTTGCCATCATTACCGCTGCATTATATGCACTTCCAAATATCTACGGTGAAGATCCGGCTATTCAAGTTACAGGGGCGCGTGGCGCCTCTGTAGATATGTCAACGCTGGATGCTGTCACTACTGCTCTTGATAAAGAGCAACTCTCTCATAAATCCATTGCTCTAGAGAATGGATCAATTCTTGTCCGTTTTACCGACACTGATACTCAGATTAGTGCCCGTGATGTCATCAGCGAAGCGCTTGGCAAAGACAAAATTGTTGCACTTAACCTTGCTCCTTCTACTCCAGACTGGTTAGAAGCGATTGGCGCGTCTCCACTGAAACTGGGTCTTGACCTGCGTGGTGGTGTTCACTTCTTAATGGAAGTGGATATGGATGCCGCTATGGAAAAACTGGTTGGTCAGCAAGAAGAAGCGTTTCGTAGCGAACTTCGCGATGCCAAGATTCGTTACCGTGCTATTCGCCCTTCAGGAAATGAATCAGTTGAAGTACTACTTCGTAATGAAGAGCAATTGGCTGAAGCGAAAAGTACATTAGAAAAGAATCACCCTGACATGAACTTTGTCGATTCTGATTCTAATGGTCGTTTTGCACTTGTCGCTACTTTCACCGAGCAACGTCTACAAGAGATTCGTAACTACGCAGTAGAACAAAACATTACTATTCTACGTAACCGTGTAAACGAACTCGGTGTTGCGGAGCCACTTGTTCAACGTCAAGGTGCAAGCCGTATCGTGGTTGAGCTTCCTGGTGTTCAGGATACCGCTCGTGCGAAAGAAATCTTGGGTGCGACAGCAACACTGGAATTCCGCGAAGTTGATGATAAAGCTGATTTATCAGCGGCAGCCAATGGTCGTGCGCCAGCTGGCAGCGAAATCAAACAGGATCGCGATGGTCGTCCTGTTGTATTGAAAAAGCGCGTTATCCTGGGTGGTTCAAGCATCACGGATGCAAGCTCAAGTGTTGATGAATATGGTCGTCCTCAAGTTAACATCTCGCTAGACAGCGAAGGTGGTAACAAGATGTCTGCGTTCTCGAAAAAGAACATCGGTAAGCTGATGGCTACCGTGTTTGCTGAGTACAAAGATAGCGGCCGTAAGACGCCTGAAGGCAAAGTGATCCTGACTAAGCACGAAGAAGTCATCAACCAAGCGACGATTCAGTCTGCGCTTGGTCGTAACTTCCGTATTACCGGTATCGACTCTGCGGCAGAAGCTCACAACCTTGCGCTACTACTGCGTGCAGGTGCTCTAATCGCACCTATTTCTATCGTTGAAGAGCGCACCATTGGTCCATCAATGGGTCAGCAAAACATCGATATGGGTATTCAGGCATGTATCTGGGGTATGGTAGCGGTAATGCTATTTACTCTGCTTTACTACCGTGGATTTGGTCTGATTGCCAACATCGCACTGATGGCTAACTTAGTCCTAATTATCGGTGTGATGTCGATGATTCCAGGTGCAACGATGACGCTGCCAGGTATCGCCGGTATCGTATTAACCGTTGGTATGGCTGTCGATGCAAACGTGCTGATCTTTGAACGTATCCGGGAAGAGATTCGCGATGGCCGCAATCCGCAGCAAGCGATTCACCAAGGTTACGCGAACGCGTTCAGTACCATTGCCGATGCGAACATCACGACACTTATCACTGCAATCATCTTGTTTGCCGTCGGTACAGGTGCAGTGAAAGGTTTCGCGGTAACACTATCCATCGGTATCTTAACTTCAATGTTCACCGCTATCATTGGTACACGTTGTATCGTGAACCTACTGTATGGTGGCAAACGCGTTGATAAACTGTCGATCTAAGGCTGGGAATTAATATGTTTCAAATTCTAAAAGCAGAGAAGACGATCGGCTTTATGCGTTGGTCGAAAGTAGCCTTCGTATTCTCAATCTTTATGATTGCTGCTTCTATCTTCACGTTGTCAACCAAATGGCTGAACTGGGGTCTGGACTTCACAGGCGGTACGCTGATTGAAGTTGGTTTTGAAAAGCCAGCTAATCTGGAAAAAATCCGTACGGCTTTGGATGCACAAGGTTTCGGTGACGCAACAGTACAGAACTTTGGTAGTGCACGCGATGTGATGGTTCGTCTTCGTCCTCGTGATGATGTATCTGGTGAAACACTGGGTAACCAAATCATTGGTGCAATCAAAGATGGTACTGGTGAAAGCGTAGAGATGCGCCGAATTGAGTTCGTCGGTCCAAACGTTGGTGATGAGCTAACAGAAGCTGGTGGTCTGGCAATACTTGTGTCGTTGATCTGTATTCTGATCTACGTATCAATGCGTTTTGAATGGCGTCTTGCGGCGGGTGCGGTATTGGCACTGGCGCACGATATCATTATTACGCTTGGTGTGTTCTCGTTCATGCAAATCGAGGTTGACCTGACTATCGTTGCAGCACTACTAACGGTTGTCGGTTACTCGCTCAACGATACCATTGTTGTATTTGACCGTATTCGTGAGAACTTCCGCAAAATGCGTAAGGGTGAACCAGCTGACATCATGGACGCTTCCATCACCCAAACATTGAGCCGTACATTGATTACTTCTGGTACTACGTTGTTCGTAGTTATCGCACTGTTCGTTCAGGGCGGCGCTATGATTCACGGCTTCGCAACCGCATTGCTACTTGGTATCACGGTAGGTACTTATTCTTCTATCTACGTTGCATCGGCACTAGCGCTAAAACTGGGCATCCAGAAAGAGCACTTAATGCCACCTCAAGTAGAAAAAGAAGGTGCAGAGTTCGACGAAATGCCATAAGGCAGATTAAGAATCGAAGTTTAAAAACCGCTGAGCAATCAGCGGTTTTTTTATACTTAAAGGAAAAACTATTGGGGAAGCTTTTAGATGGCCAGCCCTAAATAGTGATATTCAGATATAAAAAAGCCCCGCTCAAAGAGCAGGGCTATTCAAAGTCATCAGCGTGACGGGCTAGTATGACTTCAAAATCTATTACTTAAGGATCGCGCTGTTACCGTTTTCGCGAATGTGCTTAAGGATAGATTTCACGCCACGAGCGCTAGAAGCAACAATGTTGCCAGACTTCATGTAGTCAGTACCGCCAGAGAAGTCAGTTAGGATTGCACCAGCTTCACGAGCAATAAGCTCACCAGCAGCCATATCCCAAGGTTTTAGACCTAGCTCGAAGTAACCATCAACACGGCCAGCAGCCACGTAACATAGGTCAAGTGCAGCAGAGCCGCTACGACGGAAATCAGAACACTCAGTGAATAGAGAGCCGATGATCTTGATGAAAGACTCAGAGTGTTGCTTCTGCTTGAATGGGAAACCAGTTGCTAAAACAGTACCTTGAAGGTCTTTTAGCGGAGTAACACGGATACGTGCGCTGTTTAGCTGTGCACCAGCACCACGTTGAGCCGTGAATAGCTCGTTTTGCATTGGATCGTATACACAAGCAACTTCAGTTTTGCCTTTGATACGAACTGCAATAGAAACAGCGAAGTGTGGGTAACCTTTTACAAAGTTATTAGTGCCATCCAGTGGGTCGATGATCCATTGTACGTCTTTATCTTTACCTTCGATAAGACCTTGTTCTTCAGCAACGATACAGTGCTCAGGGTAAGACTGCTTGATTGTATCGATGATGATGTATTCTGCTTCTTTGTCTACGTTAGTGACAAAGTCATTAGTGCCTTTAAGTGTAGATTCTACTTTATCTGTGTTTTCTAATGATTTAGCAATATGATTGCCTGCCTTTCGCGCAGCGCGAATAGCAATGTTTAGCATTGGATGCATACGAATTTCCCAACGGATGTTAAAGAACGAATAAAAGCGGCGGCGAGTATACCAAAGATAAACGAAAAAGGAAGTGGTTATTTTTTACGCTAAAAAGCAACAAGGAAGAGTTGTTATTGTTTGGTATACGACATCAATTAACGAGAATGCGAATAGGGCACGGCTTCGCCCTAGGGTGTGTTAAAAAATTATGTTAATATCCTGCGGTTTTTAATTAGGTAGCAAACACAGATGTTGGATCAAGTAAAAATCGTACTCGTAGGTACCTCTCATTCAGGCAATATTGGCTCTGCAGCCCGTGCAATGAAAGTCATGGGGTTAAGCCAGCTTGTATTGGTTGATCCGCAATGTGAAGTGGATGAACAAGCGTTGGCATTAGCGGCCGGAGCCGGTGATATCGCTCAAAATGCGACGATTGTTAGCTCGCTGGATGAAGCCGTTCAGGATTGTGGACTGGTCGTAGGATCAAGTGCGCGCTCACGTACCTTAGAGTGGCCAATGTTGGAGCCGCGAGAGTGTGGTGAGATGTTCGCTGTTGAAGGTCAAAAGCACCCAGTAGCGCTGGTATTTGGGCGTGAGAGAACAGGCTTGACCAACGAAGAGTTACAGAAATGTCACTATCATGTTTGCATTCCAGCTAATCCGGAATACAGTTCCTTGAACTTAGCTATGGCGGTGCAAACCCTCAGCTATGAAGTTCGCGTTGCTCATCTTAATCTGGAAAAAAGTCAGTTTTCTCCGGTTGAGCAAGAAGAGTACCCACGCCATAAAGAACTAGAAATGTTCTTTGAACACCTTGAAAAGGTGATCGTGGAAACCCAGTTTATTAGTAAAGAACAGCCGGGGCAGGTGATGAATAAACTGCGTCGCTTGTTCAATCGAGCTCGACCTGAAGCTCAAGAGCTTAATATTCTTCGAGGCATCCTGACCTCAATAGAGAAGAAGCGCTGAGTAAAAAATAGCCGCCTTTAATGTAAGGGTAAATACCTGAGTAAAATGGTCAGATAAATACTTGACTAAAACACTCAGGTATGGAAAAATCATAATCATTACAAACCATGTGGATACGGTGTGGTATGAAACTTACATCTAAAGGAAGATATGCGGTGACAGCCATGCTGGATGTGGCACTGCATTCGCAACAAAACCCTGTACCTCTTGCTGATATTTCAGAACGTCAGGGGATCTCGCTCTCTTACTTAGAGCAGCTGTTTTCGAAATTGCGTAAAGCGGGCCTTGTTGCCAGTGTTCGCGGTCCTGGTGGTGGTTATCGACTTGGTACTGACGCAAACGACATCGCAATTGGTACTGTGATTGCAGCTGTAGATGAGTCAGTCGACGCAACTAAATGCCAAGGTAAAGGAGACTGCCAAGGCGGTACTCGTTGCCTTACTCATACACTTTGGCGTGACTTAAGCTCTCGTATCAGTGACTTCTTGAATAACATCACGCTCGGCGAGTTGATGAAAGACAACGAAGTACTAGAAATTTCTGATCGTCAGGATATTGATCTGGCGGTGACTAATGGGCTTTCCAACAAAAATACAACTACCGCGCCCATCGGTATCAACGTCCGCTCTTAGCGGTCAGCATTTTACATTGGAGTAGAGAATGAAACTGCCGATTTATCTTGATTATTCCGCTACATGTCCAGTTGATCCACGTGTTGCTGAAAAAATGGTTCAGTACATGACAATGGATGGCACATTTGGCAACCCAGCGTCTCGTTCGCACCGTTACGGCTGGCAGGCAGAAGAAGCAGTGGATACTGCTCGTGAGCAAATTGCTGACCTTCTAAATGCAGATCCACGCGAAATCGTATTCACATCTGGTGCGACTGAGTCTGATAACCTTGCAATCAAAGGTGCAGCTCACTTTTACTCTAAAAAGGGTAAGCACGTAATCACTTGTAAAACAGAACACAAAGCCGTTCTTGACCCATGTCGTCAACTAGAGCGCGAAGGTTTTGAAGTGACTTACCTAGAGCCAGAATCAAACGGCCTAATCGATCTAGAAAAACTTAAAGCAGCAATGCGTGATGACACCGTACTGGTTTCTATCATGCACGTGAACAACGAAATCGGCGTTATTCAAGACATCACAACCATTGGTGAGCTATGTCGTGAGCGTAAAATCGTATTCCACGTCGATGCGGCTCAATCTGCTGGTAAATTGCCAATCGACGTTCAAGAAATGAAAGTTGATTTGATTTCACTATCAGCTCACAAAATTTACGGCCCTAAAGGTATTGGTGCGCTTTACGTACGTCGTAAGCCACGTATTCGCCTTGAAGCGCAAATGCACGGTGGTGGTCACGAGCGTGGTTTCCGCTCTGGTACACTTGCGACTCACCAAATTGTTGGTATGGGTGAAGCTTTCCGCATTGCAAAAGAAGAAATGCAGAAAGACTACGATCACGCACTTGCACTTCGCAACCGTCTTCTGAATGGTGTGAAAGATCTAGAAGCTGTGACTGTGAACGGCGACCTAGAGCAACGCGTACCACAAAACCTGAACATCAGTTTTGCTTTCGTAGAAGGTGAATCACTGCTGATGTCGCTAAAAGATCTAGCGGTATCTTCTGGTAGTGCTTGTACTTCTGCGAGTCTAGAGCCATCTTACGTTCTACGTGCCCTGGGCATGGACGACGAATTGGCTCACAGCTCGGTTCGTTTCTCATTCGGTCGTTTCACGACGGAAGAAGAAATTGATTACGCAATTGAACAGATCCGCGTTGCAGTGACTAAGCTACGCGACATGTCTCCTCTATGGGATATGTACAAGGAAGGGGTTGATTTGAGCACAGTTGAATGGGCTCACCATTAATCTCAGGGATAGATAGAGGATTCGAGGTAATTTATCATGGCATACAGCGAAAAAGTAATTGATCACTACGAGAACCCACGTAACGTTGGTTCATTTGACAAAGAAGACCCATCAGTAGGTAGCGGCATGGTTGGCGCTCCAGCTTGTGGTGACGTGATGAAACTGCAAATCAAAGTGACACCAGAAGGTATCATTGAAGATGCGAAGTTCAAAACATACGGTTGTGGTAGTGCAATCGCATCAAGCTCACTAGTAACTGAATGGGTTAAAGGTAAGTCTGTTGATGAAGCAGCTGCAATCAAAAACTCTGAAATTGCAGAAGAGCTAGAACTTCCACCTGTGAAAGTTCACTGTTCAATTCTTGCTGAAGATGCAATCAAAGCAGCGGTTGCAGACTACAAGAAAAAACACCAACAATAATTATTCCGTAATATAATGGGAGCCTTTAACGCTCCCATTCCAATCGAAATTTAGACAGACTAAGGTGCAGTATGGCCATCACAATGACAGAAACAGCGGCAAGTCGCGTAAAAGCATTCCTGGATAACCGAGGTAAAGGTATCGGTTTACGTCTTGGAGTGAAGACGACTGGTTGTTCCGGTATGGCGTATGTGCTTGAGTTTGTTGACGAGCTTAATGCTGAAGAAGATGAAGTATTTGACCTCTCAGGGGTAAAGATCATCATCGACAAAAAGAGCTTAGTGTACCTAGACGGTACCGAATTGGATTACGTGAAAGAAGGGTTGAATGAAGGTTTTGAGTTCAACAACCCTAACGCGAAAAGTGAATGTGGTTGTGGTGAAAGCTTCAACGTCTAATTGATTGTCCTTCTGGGCAAACGAGTCCGGAAGGCTTTACTAGGACCCGAACTTAATGAATCACTTTGAATTATTTGGGCTACCACGTCAGTTTAAGCTGGATGGTAGCCTTCTTTCTTCTCAGTTCCGAGAACTACAAAAACGTTTCCACCCGGATAACTTTGCTACTGCGTCTGAGCGTGATCGCTTGATGGCCGTGCAAAAAGCGGCGCAGATTAACGATGCGTACCAAGTCCTGAAAAACCCAATCTCTCGAGCGGAGTACATCTTGGCTGAGCAGGGTACGGAAATTCGTGGCGAACAACAAACCATGCAAGATCCTATGTTCTTAATGGAGCAAATGGAACTGCGTGAAGAACTGGAAGATATTGCTGGCGGCTCTGATCCTGAATCAGCGCTTTTTGACTTCGATTCTAAGGTCAGCAAAATGTACAAACAGCATTTGGCAAGCGTCGAGCAAGAGCTCAATGACGGTCTTTGGGCAGAAGCCGCAGACCGCGTCCGTAAGCTGAAATTCATTGCCAAACTAAAGAACGAAATTGAGCTGGCTGAAGAGAGACTCCTCGGCTAGTTAGTGTGACAAGGACCAATCATGGCACTACTTCAAATCGCAGAACCGGGCCAAAGCTCGGCACCTCATGAGCATAAGTTAGCTGCAGGTATCGACTTAGGCACGACCAACTCATTGGTTGCTTCCGTGCGCAGTGGCGATGCAACGACTTTACAGGATGAGCAGGGCCGCAGCATTCTGCCGTCCGTGGTGAACTACTCAGCAGAAGCGACCATCGTAGGTGATGACGCAAAATCGAAGGCAGAGTTTGAACCAGAAAATACCATTATCTCGGTAAAACGTTTAATCGGCCGTTCATTGAAAGACATTCAATCTCGTTACCCGTCGTTACCTTACCAGTTTAAAGAGAGCGATAACGGTCTACCAGTTCTACAAACGCCTCAAGGTGATAAAAACCCGATTGAAGTCTCTGCTGATATCCTAAAAGTTCTTGGTAAACGTGCTGAAGAATCATTAGGCGGTGAGCTTGCTGGCGTGGTGATCACAGTGCCAGCATACTTTGATGATGCGCAGCGCGCGGGTACCAAAGATGCCGCTAAATTGGCTGGTCTGCACGTTCTTCGTCTTCTTAACGAACCTACCGCAGCAGCAATCGCCTACGGTCTCGACTCCGGTCAGGAAGGCGTGATTGCGGTTTACGATTTGGGTGGTGGTACCTTTGATATCTCTATCCTGCGTCTGTCTAAAGGTGTCTTTGAAGTATTGGCAACTGGTGGTGATTCAGCGCTAGGCGGTGATGACTTTGACCATCTGTTTGCTGACTTCCTAATGGAGCAAGCTGGTCTTGAAGCTCCTCTTTCTGCAGAGAAAAACCGCACACTGCTGAACATCGCAACCGCAACTAAAATTGCATTTTCCGAGCAAGACAGCGTAGAAGTTGATGTATTTGGCTGGAAAGGCACAGTGACTCGTGAGCAGTTCGAAGAGCTGATCCGTCCGCTAGTGAAGAAGACACTCATGTCTTGCCGCCGTGCACTGAAAGATGCTGACGTTGATGCCGACGAAGTACTTGAAGTAGTCATGGTTGGTGGTTCAACTCGTACCCTATTGGTTCGCGAGATGGTTGGCGAATTCTTTGGTCGTACACCTCTGACAAGCATTAACCCGGATGAAGTAGTCGCAATTGGCGCAGGTATCCAAGCGGATATTTTGGCAGGTAACAAGCCAGATTCTGAAATGCTGCTGCTGGACGTGATTCCATTGTCATTGGGCATTGAAACCATGGGCGGTTTGGTTGAAAAAATCATTCCTCGCAACACCACGATTCCTGTTGCACGCGCACAAGAATTTACCACATTCAAAGACGGTCAAACGGCAATGAGTGTGCATGTTGTGCAAGGTGAGCGTGAAATGGTTGATGATTGTCGTTCACTGGCTCGTTTCTCGCTTAAAGGCATTCCACCAATGGCGGCAGGTGCGGCGCACATCCGTGTAACCTACCAAGTCGACGCCGATGGCCTTCTTTCTGTTACGGCAATGGAAAAGAGCACTGGTGTGCAATCTGAAATTCAAGTGAAGCCTTCATACGGCTTGAGCGACACAGAAGTGGCTAACATGTTGCGAGACTCAATGAGTCATGCGAAAGAAGACATGCAAGCACGTGCGTTAGCAGAGCAGCGCGTCGAAGCTGACCGCGTTATTGAAGGTCTGATTGCTGCAATGCAAGCTGATGGTGATGAACTACTATCAGAGCAAGAGAAACAAGATCTAATAAAAGCCATTGAAGCACTGATTGAGCTGCGCAATGGTGATAGTGCTGATGCGATAGAGCAGGGCATTAAAGATACCGATAAAGCGAGCCAAGACTTTGCATCGCGTCGTATGGATAAATCGATTCGAGCTGCGTTGTCAGGTCAATCAGTAGACGATATATAAGAGATAAGTAGTTATGCCTAAGATTATTGTATTACCACACGAAGATTTGTGCCCAGAGGGTGCTGTGCTGGAAGCTAATACTGGTGAAACGGTTCTAGACGTAGCGTTAAAGAATGGTATCGGTATTGAACACGCGTGTGAAAAATCCTGTGCTTGTACCACTTGCCACGTGATCATTCGTGAAGGTTTTGATTCTCTTGAAGAGAGTGAAGAGCTAGAAGATGACATGCTAGATAAAGCATGGGGTCTTGAGCCTGAATCTCGTCTTGGTTGTCAGGCAAGAATTGCGGATGAAGACTTAGTTGTAGAGATTCCTAAATACACGCTAAACCACGCGTCAGAAGATCACTAAAAACTATCCCTTAAGTTATAAGGGAAAGAAAAGGAAGATGAGCATGAAATGGACAGATTCTCGCGATATCGCGATTGAGCTTTGTGACAAGTTTCCAGATGTGGACCCACAAACCGTACGTTTTACCGACCTTCATCAATGGATCATGGAGCTGGATGAGTTTGAGGATGACCCAAACCATTGCAACGAAAAGATTCTGGAAGCCGTTATTATGTGCTGGATGGATGAAGCTGACTGATGCTCAATTCGGCGGTAAAACGCAGCCGAGTTAACAATTTTTACTAAAAAAAGCGGACCCTTCGGTCCGTTTTTTTATCATTTTGACATTTTTGCCCTACATAATGCTAACATCCGTGAGTTACTAAAAAACAAGCGGCGTAGGCAACGCCGTTATAAGACAAGGAGAAACCATGTCTACACAGATGTCTGTATTTTTAAGCCAAGATTCTGCAGCTCCACATTGGGGTGAAAAGGCCCTGCTTTCGTTCGCCGAGACTGGCGCGACTATTCATTTAGGTGAAGGCCATGATCTTGGTGCAATTCAACGCGCAGCTCGTCAGCTTGATGGTCAGGGAATTCATTCGATTCTACTTTCTGGTGACAACTGGGACCTGGAGAGTATCTGGGCTTTCCATCAAGGCTACCGTAACCCGAAAAAACACGGCTCTCTAGAGTGGGTTGCGTTATCTGAAGACGATCAAGCTGAGCTTCAGGGGCGTATTACCGCTACTGATTTCACTCGCGATATCATCAACAAAACAGCCGAAGAGGTTGCACCTCGTCAACTTGCGACCATGGCGGCGGAATTTATTAAATCTGTCGCGCCAGAAGGTACCGTTACCGCACGTATCGTTAAAGACAAAGATCTTCTAGCAGAAGGCTGGGAAGGTATTTATGCCGTTGGCCGTGGTTCTGAGCGCACTTCTGCAATGCTACAGTTGGACTACAACCCAACTGGCGATGAAAACGCACCAGTATTCGCATGTTTAGTTGGTAAAGGCATCACTTTTGATTCGGGCGGTTACAGCCTAAAGCCTTCTAACTTTATGAGCGCAATGAAAGCGGATATGGGCGGCTCTGGTACCATCACCGGTGGTTTAGGCCTAGCGATTCTGCGTGGGTTGAATAAACGTGTGAAACTGATCCTTTGCTGTGCGGAAAACATGGTATCAGGTCGTGCCCTTAAACTGGGTGACATCATTACCTACAAAAATGGTAAAACCGTTGAGATCATGAATACCGATGCGGAAGGTCGTTTGGTATTGGCAGATGGTCTAATCTACGCAAGCGAGCAGAACCCTGAACTCATTATTGACTGCGCAACATTGACTGGCGCGGCGAAAAACGCACTGGGTAATGATTACCACGCGCTAATGAGTTTCGATGACGAGCTGTCTCATCAAGCTCTGACGGCGGCAAATCAAGAGAAAGAAGGCTTATGGCCACTGCCTCTGGCTGATTTCCACCGTGGCATGCTGCCATCAAACTTCGCGGATTTATCAAACATCAGCTCTGGTGACTACTCACCTGGCGCAAGTACCGCTGCGGCATTCCTGTCTTACTTTGTTGAAGATTACAAGAAAGGCTGGCTGCACTTTGACTGTGCGGGTACGTACCGTAAATCAGCGTCTGAAAAATGGGCTGCTGGTGCAACTGGTATGGGTGTTCGCACTCTTGCTCGCCTTCTTAACGAGCAAGCTGACAAGTAATTTATGTGCGGCATTGGGCTTTCCGATGCCGCATTAATCAGTCACTTTGATACAAAACTATTATTACAAGTACAAAAAAGGAAACTTTATGGCTCTAGAAAGAACGTTTTCAATTGTTAAGCCTGACGCTGTGGAACGAAATCTAATCGGTGAAATCTACAACCGTATTGAAAAAGCGGGTCTGCGTATTGTGGCTGCAAAGATGGTTCATCTGACTGAAGAGCAGGCGAGCGGTTTTTACGCAGAACATGAAGGCAAAGAATTTTTCCCTCCTCTAAAAGAGTTTATGACCTCTGGCCCTATTATGGTTCAGGTTCTAGAAGGTGAAAATGCAATTGCGCGTTACCGTGAACTGATGGGCAAAACTAACCCAGAAGAAGCGGCTGCTGGCACACTTCGTTGTGATTACGCGCTAAGCATGCGCCACAACTCAGTACATGGCTCTGATAGCCCTGAGTCGGCGGCTCGTGAGATTGAGTTCTTCTTCCCTGAGTCGGAGATTTGCCCACGTTAATCTTGGATTAACCTGTGCTCGTAAAGATAGTAAGCCTCGGATAATTCCGGGGCTTTTTAGTTTATGAAGGAAGACTCGCTCCAACAGTAAAGTTGTTTAAATTTTAATCAGAATAATTTTAATGCCTTAGCAAACTCAGGGTTTTAGACCCCTTGTTGTAGCTGCATAAAGGCTGTACAATTCGCGCCCTTATTCTTGTTTCAGTCATTGAGAGGCAACATGACTACTGAAAAAATTAATCTACTCGACTTTGATCGCAAAGGCATGCGTCAATTTTTCGCGGAAGAACTAGGCGAGAAAGCGTTTCGTGCTGATCAGGTTATGAAGTGGATCTACCATTTCGGTGTTGATGACTTCGACAATATGACGAACATCAACAAGAAACTACGTGAAAAACTGCAGCACAAGTGTGAAATCAAAGCACCAACTGTAGCTGAAGCGCAACACTCTTCTGATGGCACTATTAAATGGGCTATGAAGGTTGGCGATCAAGACGTAGAAACGGTTTACATCCCTGAAGATGATCGCGCTACATTGTGTGTGTCTTCTCAGGTTGGTTGTGCACTGGAATGTAAGTTCTGTTCAACGGCTCAACAAGGCTTTAACCGTAACCTTAAAGTGTCTGAAATCATTGGTCAGGTGTGGCGTGCTGCACGTGAAGTTGGCCTTGAGAAGGAAACAGGACGTCGTCCAATTACCAACGTGGTAATGATGGGCATGGGCGAGCCTCTTCTGAACATGAAGAACTTGATCCCTGCGCTGGAAATCATGTTGGATGACTTAGGCTTCGGTTTATCTAAGCGCCGTGTGACGGTATCGACATCGGGTGTTGTATCTGGTCTTGATCAGATGACAGGTAAAATTGATGTTGCATTAGCAATCTCTCTTCACGCGCCGAACGATAAGTTGCGCAGTGAAATCATGCCAATCAACGATCGTTGGGATATTCAAGATTTCTTAGCCTCTGTGCGTCGTTACATCGCTTCGTCTAACGCAAACCGTGGCAAAGTGACGGTAGAATACGTATTGCTTGATCATGTCAATGACGACATGGACCACGCGCGTGAGCTTGCTGAACTGATGAAAGACACGCCATGTAAGATCAACTTGATTCCGTTTAACCCGTACCCAGGTTCACCGTACAAGAAGCCAAGCAACTCTCGTATTGACCGCTTCCAAAAGACTCTGATGCAGTACGAGCATACTGTTACCATTCGTAAGACTCGTGGTGACGATATCGATGCGGCATGTGGTCAGCTTGTTGGTGACGTTATTGACCGTACCAAGCGTACCGCTGCGTTAAAAGCGGCACGTGGCGCGGATACCATTGAAGTCAAAGCAGTATAAGTTGTGTGAATTTTAAAATAGCCAGAGCCTTTTGCTCTGGCTATTTTGTTTAGAGAAATTGCGATAAGCAAATAGCTGTCATGAGAGGTGATGCATAGTTTTTTCAACTACATTGATAGTGGGAAAATAACAATGCTGAGGCGCTTACTGAAGGTTGTTTCGCATCATAACCCTGTGCTTAGAGTGGAATTGCGTATAATTTCCAATTACAGTGTCAAAGTTTGGACAAAAGCTTGAGCAATCTGTTAGTTTGAGTGGAAAGAGTTTTTGTCTTTGTTATACATTGTCTTATCATGTTGTATAGCATTTACGACAGCATCGGGAAATCTCGGCTTATTCTCTCATACGTTTTGCTGATATCGGCAGGGCGAGTATTCACGTTCAAAGCTCCGAGAATTTCTTAAAATTATTACTTTGGTTAACACGATTGGGCTGGCTATCTTTAAGTGAGTCTTAAGAAAAACAACGAAAATAAATAACAGTGTTAGCCACTAAAACAGACTAAAAACCATCATTATGACAGAACACGAAAACACAAATGAAGTACCGCTTTCCATTGAAGCGGGCACACTATTGAAAAACAAACGCGAATCTTTAGGAATGACACAAAAGCAAGTTGCTGATCGCCTGAGACTTCGCGTTTCTGTTATTGAAGATATTGAAAACAATCGATTTGAATCACAACAAGTAGCGACCTTTACTCGTGGTTACTTGCGCTCGTATGCCAAAGTGGTTGGTCTTGATGAAAAAGTAGTACTAACAGCACTAGAGCAAACCGCCGATATCCAGCCGAAAGATCAAGAAATCGAAATGCAGAGCTTTTCTCGCAAAACTAAGCATGAAAAGCACAACAGCCGAATTATGTTCCTGACCTGGGTTATCGCCATCGTGATTACCGGGATCTCTGCTGCCTGGTGGTGGCAGAACCAACAAGATAATAGCCTGACTCAGGTTGTGACGGATTCCAGTGTAGAAGGGCCAGAGCCTAGCGCACAAGAGTTGGCGGACATAGATCAGATGAGTGCCGATGAATTAATCGCAAGCGCTCCCGCTGATATTACAGTTTCCGCTGAACAGCCTGTAGCAGCAGATGAAGCGTTAAGTTCTGCTGAAGCAACAGAAGTATTGCCTAGTGATCAACTGGCAAGTACAGATATTGAAGAGCCTGTAGCAGTGATTGAAGAGGCTGAGGTCGTTGAAGAGCCAGCTATCATCGTGCCGGAGGGAATGAGCCTTCTCACTATGACATTTAAAGCAGACTGCTGGATTCAGGTGAAAGATACCAATGGCAAAACGCTGGTGAGCGGCACCCATAAACCAGGTCAGGATGTAGAACTTACCGGAAAAGCACCATTTAAAGTGATTTTGGGCGCACCGGAAGGGGTTACAATGACATTTGCGAGTGAACCTGTCGACCTTTCTGGGTATACTTCAGGCAAAGTCGCTAGATTCACTTTACCGTTATAAAAAATTATGCAACACGAATCTCCTATTATTCGTCGTAAATCGACGCGTATTTATGTGGGTGATGTGCCAATTGGTGATGGTGCTCCAATTGCTGTACAGTCAATGACCAACACTCGCACGACTGACGTGGAAGCGACAGTCGCACAAATCCGAGCACTAGAAAAAGTGGGCGCAGACATCGTCCGTGTTTCTGTACCTACAATGGATGCAGCTGAAGCCTTCAAACTGATCAAACAGCAAGTGTCTGTTCCGTTGGTTGCTGATATTCATTTCGATTATCGTATTGCGCTTAAAGTAGCAGAGTACGGTGTTGACTGTCTGCGTATCAACCCAGGTAACATCGGCAATGAAGAGCGTATTCGTTCTGTAGTTGATTGTGCCCGTGACAAAAACATTCCAATCCGTATTGGTGTCAACGGTGGTTCTTTAGAAAAAGATCTGCAGATGAAGTACGGTGAACCAACCCCAGAAGCGTTGGTTGAGTCGGCAATGCGTCATGTGGATCACCTAGATCGTCTTAACTTTGATCAATTCAAAGTGAGCGTGAAAGCATCCGATGTTTTCCTTGCGGTAGACTCATACCGTCTGTTAGCGAAGAAAATTGACCAACCACTGCACTTAGGCATTACCGAAGCCGGTGGTGCACGTGCAGGTGCCGTGAAGTCTTCTGTAGGCTTGGGCATGCTGCTGGCTGAAGGTATTGGCGATACTTTGCGTATCTCTCTTGCTGCAGATCCCGTCGAAGAAATCAAAGTAGGTTTCGATATTCTTAAGTCCCTACGCATTCGCTCACGTGGAATCAACTTCATTGCGTGTCCGAGTTGTTCTCGTCAGGAATTTGATGTTATCGGGACTGTGAACGCACTTGAAGAGCGTTTAGAAGATATCATCACCCCAATGGATGTTTCGATTATCGGTTGTGTCGTCAATGGCCCTGGTGAAGCGGAAGTTTCTCATTTAGGCTTGGCGGGCAGTAACAAGAAGAGTGCTTTTTATGAAGATGGTAAACGTCAGAAAGAGCGCTTTGATAACAACGACCTTGTGGATCAGCTAGAAGCTAAAATCCGTGCGAAAGCGTCTATGATGGACAGCGAAAGTCGCATCGAAGTAAAAGTACAAGATTAATCTCAACGAGAATTACGGTAAGTATTGTGGCAAAAACAATTCAAGCAATTCGAGGCATGAACGACTGCCTCCCAACTCAATCACCGCTGTGGCAAAAGCTAGAAAACACAGTGAAAAATGTAATTAGCGCGTACGGTTACAACGAAATGCGCATGCCAATCGTTGAGATGACCCATCTATTCAGCCGCGCTGTTGGCGAAGAGACTGACGTGGTTTCGAAAGAGATGTACACGTTCGAAGATCGCAATGGCGATAGCCTGACGCTTCGTCCGGAAGGTACTGCAGGTTGTGTACGTGCTGGGATCGAAAACGGTCTACTGTACAACCAAGAACAACGCGTTTGGTACATGGGCCCGATGTTCCGTCACGAGCGTCCTCAGAAAGGCCGTTACCGTCAGTTCCACCAGTGTGGCGTGGAAGTATTTGGCCTGAATGGTCCTGATGTAGATGCTGAACTTATTATGATGACCGCTCGTCTGTGGCGTGAACTTAGCATCGACAAGCACGTTCGTCTTGAGCTGAACTCTATTGGTTCGCCTGAAGCTCGTGCAAACTACAATGAAGCTTTAGTGGCGTTTCTGGAACAACATATCGATGTACTGGATGACGATTGCAAACGTCGTATGCACACTAACCCTCTGCGTGTTCTTGATTCTAAAAACCCTGATGTTCAGGCGATTTTAGGTGACGCTCCTCGTCTTTCTGAGCACTTAGACGAAGAATCTAAGCAACATTTTGCAGGTCTGTGTGAACTTCTTGATGCTGCAGGCATCGAATACACTGTTAACGAACGTCTTGTTCGTGGTCTGGACTACTACAACCGTACTGTTTTCGAGTGGATCACTGAAAGCTTAGGTGCACAAGGTACAGTATGTGGTGGTGGTCGTTATGACGGTCTGGTTGAACAGCTAGGTGGTAAAGCAACGCCAGCAGTTGGTTTTGCTATGGGCCTTGAGCGCCTAGTGCTTATGCTGGAAACACTAGAGTTAACGGAAGTACGTCGTAGCGTTGACGTATACGTTGTGACCGCGGGCGAAGGTACCATGATGGCAGGGATGAAACTTGCCGAGCAGCTTCGTGAAGAAGTACCTGGCGTACGTGTGATGAATCACTTTGGTGGCGGTAACTTCAAGAAACAGTTTAAACGCGCAGATAAAGTTGGTGCTGTAGTAGCATTGGTTCTGGGTGAGAACGAAGTTGCGGATAACACCGTAGTATTGAAAGACTTGGCTGGTGGTGAGCAACACACTTACAACCAAGCAGAAGTTGCTGAAAAGATCGCAGCACTGATTTAAGTCTTTTAGTAAGCTAGTAATTTTATCCTGGTTCGTTATTTGAGGCTCCCACATGTGGAGCCTTTAAACGAGATGGGAACAATGGCAGCTTTGCTGCCATTTACATGTTTTAAGAGGACAGGAAGTGGAACTTTACGATACTGAAGAACAACAAGTTGAAGCCATTAAAGACTGGTGGAAAGAGAACGGTAAAGCCGTCATCATCGGTGCTGTTGTTGGTTTAGGTGGTCTATTTGGTTGGCGTTACTACCAGGATTCAGTGATTCAGGCGAGTGAAGCAGCTTCACAGAGCTATACAACAGCGATTAGTGCATTGCAAGAAAAAGGTGTTGATGCACAGGCTGAAGTTCAGGCATTCATCGATTCAAGCGAAGTAAAAGAATATTCAGTATTGGCCGCTCTGCAACTCGCGAAATCACAAGTTGAAGCACAGGATCTTTCTGCTGCGCTTGAGCAACTAAAGTGGGCACAAAGCAGCACTAAAGATGCAGCATTGTCACCACTTATCAGTTACCGCATTGCTCGTATTGAAGCGGAACTGGGTAACTTTGATGCAGCAACGTCTGAACTAAGCAAAGTAACCGATGCCGCATGGAATGGTCGTATTTCGGAGCTTCGAGGTGATATCGCGCTTCGTCAAGGTGACGAAGATGCCGCTTATGCCGCTTATACTGAAGCGCAGCAAGCGACAGATGCAAGCCCGACACTGCAAATGAAATTGGACGATCTGGCGAAATAAGGACCGCATTGGATGAAAAGAGTCTTTAAAAAAGCCTTGTTAGGGGCGTTAACGATGGGCATCCTCGCAGGTTGTGCGAGTGAAGAAGATACCATTGTTATGGCGCCGCTACCTCAAGTCGATAGTGAGTTTACGACTCATACAGAATGGAGCACGTCGGTGGGTGATGGCGTTGGTCATTACTTCTCTAAACTGTCTCCAGTTTATGCCAACGGTACTTTATTTGTTGCAAGTCGTGACGGTATTGTCAAAGCGCTGGATCCAGAAAACGGCAAGCCGCTTTGGGAAGTTGATCTAGAAGAGAGCGTTGTAGCTCGTCTATCTGGAGGTATCACAGCCGCTTACGGAAGCCTATACATAGGTTCTGACAACGGTGATGTTATTGCACTTTCCCAAGAGACTGGTGAAGTGAACTGGCGTGTTAAGGTCGGCGGAGAAGTACTCGCAAAACCGGTTGCTGACTCTGGTTTGATCATCATTAATACCAGCCGAGGCACACTTGTTGCTCTTAACGAAAGCACTGGTGAGCAACGCTGGGCATTGAGCACTGAAGTACCTAACCTGACTCTACGTGGTGACAGTACACCTGTGGCGATTGGTGGTGGTGTTTTCTGGGGCACGGCAAATGGCCGATTGGCAGCAGCGATTGTGGAACGTGGTCAGCTTATTTGGCAACAACCAATCGGTACGCCAAAAGGTGCAACGGAAATCGACCGTCTGGTTGACGTTGACGCTTCACCAATCGTACTTGGCGGCACTCTTTTCACCATCGGTTTTAATGGTCAGCTAGTTGCGGTTGACTTGCGCTCTGCAAACCCGATTTGGAAGCGTAATTACTCATCGGCGAATGACATGGCAACGGATGGTAGCCGTCTGTTTGTCATTACTGAAAAAGATCATGTTGTCGCCGTTGATGCGCGAAGTGGCACTGAGTTGTGGGAAAACAGCTTGCTAGAGCACCGTCAACTGACGGCGCCGGTTGTGATAGGTAACTATCTGGTTGTTGGTGACACATTGGGTTACCTGCACTGGATGGATCGCTCAACTGGTGAATTCGTAGCACAGCAATATATTGATGACAGTGGTTTTGCTGTTGGTCCAACGTTGCTGTCTGATGGTTATGTCCTTACTACTCGCAACGGCGATGTAAAGAAACTAACCATTAACGAATAATATCGTGATATAATTCACATTCGGCTCCTGGCTGGTGACAGTTAGGAGCCGTTTTGTTGTTTGAAATTATTGTTTATTTATTAAAAGTTATTCCTGACGTGGTTATAGGTAAAACCTGGTTTGATTTGGCATTGGGCAAGTCGTTACCTATAACTACAGAAGAAAGATTATTGTAGAGGTTGTTATGGTACCTGTTGTGGCCCTAGTCGGGCGTCCGAATGTAGGTAAATCTACACTATTTAACCGATTGACACGCACTCGTGACGCTTTGGTTGCGGACTTTCCTGGCCTGACGCGAGACCGTAAATATGGCCAAGCTAAACTTGGTGAAGAGCACGAATTCATCGTCATCGATACCGGTGGTATTGACGGTACGGAAGAAGGCGTTGAAACAAAGATGGCGGAGCAGTCTTTAGCGGCCATTGATGAAGCTGACGTTGTGCTATTCCTAGTTGACGGTCGTGCTGGTCTTACGCCTTCTGATGAAGCGATTGCGGCGCACCTGCGTAAAATTGAAAAGCCAGCCATGCTGGTAGTAAACAAAATTGACGGTATTGATGCCGATGCTGCTTGTGCCGATTTCTGGCAGTTGGGTGTCGACGACATGTACCAGATCGCTGCCGCTCATGGCCGTGGTGTGACTGCTCTTCTTGAGCGTGCTCTTGCACCGTTCTTTGATGACTTGCTGGGCAGCGAGTCAGAAGAAGGCGAGATTGAAGATCTGACTGAATTTGAAGATGCGGAAATCCTCGAAGAAGAGTACAGCGAAGAAGAAGCGGAACAAGAGTTTCAACGTTTGCAAGATCAGCCAATCAAGCTTGCAATCATTGGCCGTCCAAACGTTGGTAAATCAACGTTGACCAACCGTATTTTGGGTGAAGAGCGTGTTGTTGTTTACGACATGCCAGGCACTACACGTGACTCTATCTACATTCCAATGGAACGTGATGGTCGTGAATACGTACTTATTGATACAGCGGGCGTACGTCGTCGTGGTCGTATCAACGAAACGGTTGAGAAATTCTCAGTAGTTAAAACGTTGAAGGCTGTAGAAGATGCCAACGTGGTTCTGCTCGTTATCGACGCGCGTGAGAACATTTCGGATCAAGACTTGAGTCTGCTTGGTTTTGCTCTGAACGCTGGTCGTTCTATCGTACTTGCTGTAAACAAGTGGGATGGCCTGGATAACGACGTGAAAGAGAACGTGAAGAAAGAGCTAGACCGTCGTCTGGGCTTTGTAGACTTCGCTCGTATTCACTTCATCTCAGCGTTGCACGGTACTGGTGTTGGTCACTTGTTTGAGTCAATTCAGGAAGCCTATAAATCAGCAACGACACGTGTCGGTACTTCAGTGCTGACTCGTATCATGAAAATGGCCGTTGATGATCACCAACCACCTATGATTCGTGGTCGCCGCATTAAACTGAAATACGCACACGCTGGTGGCTATAATCCACCAATCGTGGTCATTCACGGTAATATGGTTCGTGAGTTACCAGATTCGTACAAGCGCTATCTGATGAACTATTTCCGCAAGTCTCTGGAAATCATGGGTACACCAATCCGTATTAACTTCCAGAACAGTGAGAACCCATTTGAGAACCGTACCAACAAACTTACGCTTTCTCAGGAACGTAAGCGCAAGCGTATGATGTCTGCGGTTAAAAACCGTAATAAATAATCGAGTTCAAAAATACCCAAGTTTTGCTTGGGTATTTTTTTATCTTCAAAACACAGAACAACAACTATGACGATTACTGCGACTAAAATTCGCTTCTGTCATCAGACATGGCAGCTAGAATCCCCAATTCAACTCATCGAGCATAACGATGATGTAAGCTATCTGGTGACTGAAACCACTCCTTTTCATCCCGTAAGCCACATTTGGCCCGATCACCCTGCTGATAAAGGCTCGATTGAGATAGACGGAACGTTATTCACGGTTCTCGACTGTCAGGTTGGTGCGGTAGAGCAAGCCTCCAACACACTGTATGTTGGAACTGCAATTCCTGTAAAACGAGATACAGCAGGCTGGACGTTTGTTGTCGTGCATGTGCTACCAAGAGTCGACTCACTTGAGCCAGATATGATGGTTGCTTTGCAAGTGGATAAATCCTATCAGCTTTCTCTGAGTCGTGGTCACAGTGCCGGACATCTGGCTTACTTAGCATTAAATAAAGTACTGGCCGATGGTTATTGGCGTAAAGACGCCGACCGTAAAGACCCTCATGGTTATTATGATTTTAACAGCTATGCTCAGGAGACAAGCTTCGTTACGCCGGACAAGTGCGTGGATACGTATCGTTTAGGTAAAACACTCCGAAAAAGAGGGCTAAACAGCGCAGATATGCTGTCGGACCTCAGTGAAATAGAACATAAGGTCAATGCTCAGTTGTCAGAATGGCTTCAGAACAATGAGACGATTATTATAGAGTGTCATGGTGATAATCTTACCGATTCTCGCTATTGGAAGTGCGATCTGGGAGAAGGGGAAATCGCTGTGATCCCTTGTGGTGGAACGCATGCCGGACACTTAAATGAGTTTGCCTCAATACAAGTAACCTTAATAGAATGTGACCCACAAACTATTGAAATGCACACCGAAGTAAAAGCGTTTTCAGACAATTAGATCTTTTTATTAAATTCTGCCTACTTTGTATTTTTACTTTATGTTTGGGGTTTTTATCTGATTTAAATTGAAATGCAGAATATGTAACTTATGCTTTCGGTGTGTGGTTATATAAATATTCTTTTAGGGGGTGATCGCTGATCAAGTGGGTAATATCCGACGATCAGAATAAGATCTTTATATGCCTGAACGAATGACGCATCAATCCGAGATCTCAAAAGCAGTGACGGCGATCATTGTTTAGTGTGGCAAATTTTGAATAATGAGATTAAGAAATGAGTAAGGTAAAGGCGTATGCAGCAGAATATTTGTCCGACTTGTGACGTTGAATTAGAGTGGACGGGTCAGTATCACTGTAACCAGTGTGAGTCCGATTTCAAAAAGGTAGGGTTTTGTCCCGGTTGTGACGCTGAACTGGAAAAGCTTCAGGCTTGTGGGGCGGCGAACTACTTCTGTAATACTTGTAATGAACTCAAATCAAAATCTCGAGTTCGATTTGAGTTTCAAAAGATTGACTAACGCTAAACTGGGTTAGTTGACGGTCGAGCGAATCTCGCCATTTGCTAAACGGGTGACCAGACGGTCGCCCGTTTTCACATCTTCAGCCTGGGTAATCACCTTGCCTTGCTCTGTTTGCGTGATGGAGTAGCCACGTTTGAGAGTTGCAAGAGGGCTCACTGCCTCCAGCTTTTCTGCAGCCATTGCCAGTTGATGACGCACAGTCAGTAATTTGCGATCCATGGCATCCAACAGCTTTTGCTCGACACGGTCTAGTCTCGATTTTTGCTGAGCTAAGTGCCTGACAGGAGAATTCAATTGCAGACGGTGGTGTTTACGCTCAATCGCTTGCTGACGAGTATCGATGAAGCGTTGCATTGCTCTGCGCAGTCGTACATCTAGTTCATCTAATTGCTGCGATTGACGCTGCAACTGATAGCTGGGATGTTGACGCTCTAAACGGTGGAGAAGTTGCGCTGCTTGCTGTTTTTGTTCCGCCAAATAGTAACGCATTGCGCTCGCCAATTTATGTTGACGAGTAACGAGGGCTTGATCTTTATGACTATTATCGCGGCTCACCAGCTCCGCAGCTGCCGAAGGCGTCGGTGCTCGTACGTCGGCAACAAAGTCAGCAATCGTTACATCGACTTCGTGGCCCACGGCACTAATGATTGGGATTTGGCTGGCCGAGATCGTACGCGCAAGGATCTCGTTGTTAAAGCACCATAAATCTTCTAATGAACCACCACCACGGCCAACAATAAGCACGTCACATTCATTACGGCTGTTTGCACGACCGATTGCTTGTGCGATTTGAATAGCGGCATCTTCTCCCTGAACCATGGTCGGATAAATTACAACGGGAAGAGAAGGGTCACGGCGTTTTAATACATCGAGGATATCGTAAAGTGCCGCACCGGTTTTAGAGGTGATTACGCCCACGCGTTTTGGGTGCTCTGGCAAAATCTGTTTGTTCGTTTGGGCAAACAAACCTTCTGCTGCCAGTTTCATCTTGAGTTCTTCAAACTCTTGCTGCAGACGGCCATCGCCTTCTGGCTGCATACTTTCGATGATAAGTTGGTAGTCGCCACGAGGCTCATACAGAGACAGGCGTGCTTTTACTAATACTTGGTTACCGTTTGCTGGCTTGAAAGTCACACGACGATTGTTGCCACGAAACATGGCACATTTAACTTGCGCGCGAGAGTCTTTTAGCGTGAGGTACCAATGACCAGAGACAGGGGCTGAGAAGTTTGAAATCTCTCCGACAAGCCAGACGATCCCCATTTCATTTTCCAACAGGAGGCGGACTTCTGCATTAAGACGAGAAACGGTGAAAATGTTTTGATTGGTCTGGGAGAGCACAGCTAATCTCGTAGACGTGAGTATGGAAATTAGCGGCAATATAATACATAGCAAGGGGGTAATTGCAAGAAAAAAATTAAAAAACTTGTAGTCAATCGATTGTCTTGAACGTATAATCCCTCCGCAATATCTAATCCAAATGTAACTCGTTGACCAAAACGGTTACCCTCATTATGCGAAACGATGAGACTTTGGATTGTTTTTTTTACTCCTCTAATTGTGAGATATTGCAAATGCTAAGAATTGCCAAAGAAGCGCTGACATTCGACGACGTACTGCTAGTGCCAGCACACTCCACCGTTCTCCCAAACACAGCTGATCTTCGCACTCAGCTAACGAAAAATATTGCTCTGAATATTCCAATGATTTCTGCGTCTATGGATACCGTGACGGAAGCTCGTCTCGCTATTGCACTTGCGCAGGAAGGTGGCATTGGCTTTATCCACAAAAACATGTCTATTGAGCAGCAGGCAGCTGAAGTTCGTAAAGTTAAAAAATTCGAATCAGGTGTTGTTACAGACCCTGTGACAGTAAACCCTGATGCAACCATCGCTGACGTAGTCGCACTGACTGAAAAACACGGTTTTGCTGGCTTCCCTGTTGTCACTGAGCACAATGAACTTGTTGGTATCATCACTGGCCGTGACGTTCGCTTTGTTACTGACCTTTCTAAGAAAGTATCTTCTGTTATGACGCCAAAAGAAAAATTGGCGGCTGTAGAAGAAGGTGCGACTCGTGAAGAAGTGCAGGAAAAAATGCACGAAGCACGTGTAGAGAAAGTACTGGTTGTAAATGATGATTTCAAACTGACTGGTATGATCACAGCGAAAGACTTCCACAAAGCAGAACGTAAACCAAATGCATGTAAAGATGGACGTGGTCGTCTACGCGTTGGTGCAGCAGTTGGTGCTGGTGCAGGTAACGAAGAACGTGTTGCTGCACTAGTTGAAGCTGGCGTTGACGTACTGCTAATCGACTCTTCTCACGGTCACTCTGAAGGCGTTCTACAACGTATTCGTGATACTCGTGCTGCTTACCCAGATCTAGATATCATCGGCGGTAACGTTGCAACAGGTGCTGGCGCGAAAGCACTTATCGAAGCTGGCGTAAGCGCAGTAAAAGTTGGTATCGGCCCTGGTTCTATCTGTACGACTCGTATCGTAACTGGTGTTGGTGTTCCTCAAATTACAGCAATCGCAGATGCGGCTGAAGTAGCGAATGAATACGGTGTTCCTGTTATCGCAGATGGCGGTATCCGTTTCTCAGGTGACATCTGTAAAGCAATCGTAGCTGGCGCATCATGTGTGATGGTTGGTTCTATGTTTGCAGGTACAGAAGAAGCACCGGGCGAAGTTATTCTTTACAACGGCCGTTCTTACAAAGCTTACCGCGGCATGGGTTCTTTGGGTGCAATGTCTCAAGGTTCTTCTGACCGTTACTTCCAGTCTGACAACGCTGCAGACAAGCTTGTACCTGAAGGTATCGAAGGTCGTATCGCATACAAAGGTCGTCTGAAAGAGATCGTACACCAGCAAATGGGTGGTCTACGTTCAAGCATGGGTCTAACGGGGTCTGCAACTATCGAAGATATGCGTACTAAAGCTGAATTTGTACGTATCTCTGGTGCAGGTATGCAAGAGTCTCATGTACATGACGTTCAGATTACTAAGGAAGCGCCAAACTACCGCCTAGGTAACTAATTGCCTAGAGTAAACGTTTGCTTTTTCCTTGAAGCATTAAGAAGAGGCGAGTACACTCGCCTCGGTTTTAATCACTTAGCCTAAAAAGACTGCTCAAAATGACTAAAAATATCCATGACCAACGTATTCTGATCTTGGACTTCGGTTCTCAGTACACTCAATTAGTTGCTCGTCGCGTACGTGAAATCGGCGTTTACTGTGAACTATGGAGCTGGGACGTAGAAGAAGCGGATATTCGTGAATTCAACCCAGATGGCATCATCCTATCTGGCGGCCCTGAAAGCGTAACGGAAGAAAACTCTCCACGCGCTCCTCAATATGTATTTGACTCAGGTGTTCCTGTTCTTGGTGTATGTTACGGCATGCAGACCATGGCAGAGCAGCTAGGTGGTAAAGTCGCAGGCTCAAACGAGCGTGAGTTTGGCTACGCACAAGTTAAAGTTTCTGGCGAATCTGCACTATTCAAAGATCTTGAAGCAACTCAAGACGTATGGATGAGCCACGGTGACAAAGTAGTAGAAATCCCAGCAGACTTCGTAAAAGTAGGTGAGACAGATACATGTCCTTACGCTGCGATGGCGAATGAAGAGAAGAAATACTACGGCGTTCAGTTCCACCCAGAAGTAACGCACACAAAACAAGGCCTACAAATTCTAGAGAACTTTGTTCTTGGCGTATGTGGTTGTGAGCGTCTATGGACCTCTGAATCTATCATCGAAGACGCAGTCGCTCGCATTAAAGAGCAAGTAGGTGACGACGAAGTTATCCTAGGTCTGTCTGGTGGTGTGGATTCATCGGTTGTTGCTATGTTGGTTCACCGCGCTATTGGCGACAAGCTAACGTGTGTATTCGTTGACAACGGTCTACTTCGTCTAAACGAAGGCCAGCAAGTAATGGATATGTTTGGCGACAAGTTCGGTTTAAACATCATCAAAGTTGACGCAGAAGATCGTTTCCTTGACGCGCTAAAAGGCAAGTCTGACCCAGAAGATAAGCGTAAGACAATCGGTCACGTATTCGTAGACGTATTCGATGAAGAGTCTAAGAAACTGGCTAATGCAAAATGGCTAGCTCAGGGTACTATCTACCCAGACGTAATCGAATCAGCAGCTTCTAAAACTGGTAAAGCGCACGTGATTAAATCACACCACAACGTGGGCGGCCTACCTGAAGATATGGAAATGGGTCTTGTTGAGCCTCTACGTGAGCTATTTAAAGATGAAGTTCGTAAGATTGGCCTTGAGTTAGGTCTTCCTTACAACATGCTTTACCGCCACCCATTCCCGGGTCCTGGTCTAGGTGTTCGTGTTCTTGGCGAGATCAAGAAAGAGTACTGTGATTTGCTACGTCGCGCTGACGCTATCTTTATTGAAGAGCTTCACGCAGCAGACCTATACAACAAAGTATCTCAAGCGTTCACGGTATTCCTACCTGTACGTTCAGTTGGCGTAATGGGCGATGGCCGTAAGTACGATTGGGTTGTATCTCTACGTGCAGTAGAAACCATCGACTTTATGACAGCGCATTGGGCGCACCTACCATACGACTTCCTAGGTAAGGTTTCTAACCGCATTATTAACGAAGTTGATGGCATTTCACGTGTTGTTTACGACATTTCTGGTAAGCCACCAGCGACAATCGAGTGGGAATAATTCCCAAAGATTTTGTTTGATAGAACCAGCCTTCGGGCTGGTTTTTTTATATCTAAAATCTTCGAATCGAAATCGTCAGTTTTTTCTTAGCGATTATATACACTCAGTTAAAATGAATGTATATTCATATTTATTGTTTAATTATATAAATGGTATTGCTATGGAACAGGCTGAAGTTACCTCTCTCATTCCCATCCTTATTACTCTTTTTCTCGCTCTGACTACACGAAATGTTGTCGTTGGTTTATTCGCGGGTGTGGTTAGTGGTGTCGCCATGCTTGAAGGCACATTTGTTGAAAAAGGGCCGCTAGAATCGTTTAGTGCATTGATGAAAAGTTACCTACTCCCGCAACTTACCGACAGCTATAACGCTGGTGTGATTTTGTTATTAGTCTTTATCGGTGGTTTCGTCGCTTTAATGGAAAAGTCTGGCGGTGGTGTTGCCTTTGCTAAAAAGGTAACGCAATGGGTGGCGAGTAAATGCCAAGCTCAGATCTCTGCATGGTTTGGCGGTGTAGTAATATTCTTCTCAGACCTTGGTACGCCCTTGATTGTTGGCCCAGTGTTCCGACCTTTATTTGATAAGCTAAAAGTATCACGTCAAAAATTAGCTTTTATTATCGATTCCACTTCCTCTCCCGTCGCAATCTTGATTCCTTTTATCGGGTGGGGCGTTTACATCATGGGCTTAATCCAAAAAGAGTTCACTGCACTGAATGTGAGTATGAGTGATTGGGATGCTTTCATTGGAGCCATTCCTTACCAGTTTTATGCGTTCTTAGCGATTGCTATCGTACCCATCGTTTCCTTTTTTAAACTCGACTTCGGACCAATGGCCAAAGCAGAAAAACTCGCAGAGCAGGGCGATGATTTTGGGAAAGTTCAAGAGTCACTAAATGTGTTTACGCATAAAAATGCAAAATCTAGCTTTGTGTGGGCTCCACTCTTGGTGATGTTGCTTGTTCTGTGCACTATTCTCGTACCGCATGGTTTCCCTTTGCAAAAGGTAGCGGGTTCGACATTCCGTGCCGCGCTTTCATCAGCCTACTTTTTTGCCGCATTTACTCTTATTGCACTGATGGCATTTTATGGCGTTAGAAAGTTATCAGATGGCATTCAGGTGTACTTAAAAGGTATGTCGAACATGATGTCGGTTGCGGTAATACTCGTATTAGCATGGTCACTAAGCTCTGTTGGCAAAGAGCTTGGGGCTGCTGCTTATATTGCCGAGCAGGCACAAACGGGCTTTCCTAATTGGTTGTTACCTGCTGTTGCCTTCCTATTAGCGGGAATTATTTCATTTGCGACAGGTTCATCATGGGGAACATTTGCGATTATGATGCCTTTGGTGATTCCTACAGCCATCGCTATTGATGCCCCATTGTTAGTTTGTATTGGTGCAGTACTCTCTGGGGGCTTGTTTGGTGATCATTGCTCGCCAATATCTGAGACCACCATTCTGTCTTCTACAGGGGCTGGATGTGAGCAATATGAGCACTTTAGAACTCAACTACCATACGCTTTATTGAATGGTGCTGTAGCGCTGGTGTGTTTTCTTATCGCAGGAGTGGCCGCATCACCGATTATTGTATTGCTGGCAGTTGCTGCGCAGTTTGCTATTTACTTTATCATCTCAAAACAGAATCAACACAGGGAAGCCGAGCCGCTTACCTCAGAGAGCTAGCGCAAAAGTCACCATAAATCGGGAGCTATTAAGCTCCCGCTTTTTTAGCCAACGATAAAGAAAGTTGAGCACGCTAACTTGAACCTTCAGTAACTCCCCCAGTAAACCTGTAGATGGTGGTTTCGTCTTTGTTATTAGGTTGTTTCTTAATCAGTGGGTGGTTATTTGTGAAATCTAAGTTTCCAGTAACGGCTTTTCTCTTTTGTGACTGCCTCCATTAAAATTTGCGCGCATTTTTTATCAACTTTTTTTAAAGGTATTTGTACATGTCGACAAAACTGGCTAACCCAGCACCGCTAGGTCTAATGGGTTTCGGTATGACCACGATTCTGCTAAACATTCATAATGCAGGATTTTTCCCACTGGACTCAATGATTCTAGCGATGGGCATCTTTTATGGTGGCCTTAGTCAAGTTATCGTTGGCATCATGTGCTTTAAGCGCGGTGACACGTTCGGTACAACTGCATTTACATCTTACGGCCTATTCTGGCTGACTCTAGTAGGTCTGATTGTTATGCCTCACATGGGACTACCAGCAAGCCCAGCGAGCTTCATGGGTTGGTACCTGGCACTATGGGGTATCTTTACTGGCTTTATGTTCATTGGCTCTCTTTGCTACCCAACAGCAAAACAGGTTGTGTTTGGTTCTCTGACTATTCTGTTCTTCTTGCTTGCTGCGCGCGATTTCACTGGTAGCGAGCTGATCGGTACAATTGCTGGCTTTGAAGGTATTTTCTGTGGTGCTAGTGCGGTTTACTTCGCAATGGCTCAAGTACTAAACAATGAGTTTGGTCGTGAAGTTCTACCAGTTGGCAAAGCTAAAATCGCTCGTAAAGTTGAAGCGGTTGCAATGGCTTAAACGCTACATTTTGCAGATTTCAAAAGCGGACCTCAGGTCCGCTTTTTTATTGTCTGAACTTAACTGCACCAAGTGGGAATTATCTGATTTATATATTGTTGTGACATTACGCGAGCTTTTTCTCAAAGAATAATTCATTATTTACGTATCCATATACAACGAGTTACATTCTATGAAAAAGCATTTGTCAGTTATTCTCACATTCGCCTTTGCGGTGATCTCATCTCCACTCTTAGCTCAGAGTAGCGATCCATTACCTTCTTGGAATGAAGGTTCGACAAAACAAGCTATCATCCAATTTGTTAGCGAAGTTACCGACTCAGATTCCGCTAATTTTGTTGCTCCAGCGGATCGCATTGCTACGTTTGATAACGATGGAACGCTATGGTCCGAAAAGCCGATGTACTTCCAGATACTGTTTGCTCTGGACCAAATTAAAGCACAAGCTGCGGACCATCCAGAGTGGAAAATCACTACCCCTTACTCCCTCGTATTGAACGACCAGTTGGATAAATTGACTGCAGACGATCTCATCAAATTAGTGCTACAAACTCATACAGGTGTGATCAGTGATGAATTTACCGCTATGGTTAAAAGCTGGATCAATACGGCAAAACACCCAGTAACAGGCGCGCCATACACCGACATGGTTTTCCAGCCGATGTTAGAGCTTTTAGATTTCTTGGAAGATAATGGATTCAAAAACTTTATCGTTTCTGGCGGAGGAAATGCTTTTATGCGCGCTTGGGCTTCCGATGTCTATAACATTCCGTCGGAGCGAATTATTGGGACCCAACTTGCAACTGAGTTTGTGAATGTGGACGGAAGCTATCAAGTTAAGCGAATGCCGGGCGTTGTGGTGAATAATGACAAAGTAGAAAAACCACTGCAGATTTATCAACACATCGGTAAGCGTCCAATTGCTTCATTTGGCAACTCGGATGGTGACCTGCAAATGCTGCAGTGGACCACCTCTGGTCCCGGACCGCGTCTTGCAATGTATGTTCACCATACTGATGAGAAACGAGAGTGGAAGTACGATCGTGAGTCCAGCGTAGGCAAACTCGATAAGGGTCTCGACGAAGCAAAAGAGAAAGGCTGGTTAGTTGCGGATATGAAAAATGATTGGGTACAAATATATCCGTCGAAATAGCTTGTGCTATCTCTGTATAAGAAAGGGGTTATCCATAGGGTAACCCCTTTCTTTTTTTTATCAGTATGAGTTTTAGTTAATCTACTGCACTTTAGTTTTTATTTTGTGTTTTTGTTTATTTTGCTGTTTTTATTTTGCTTACACAGATTTTTCTTCTGTTGCTCTATTGGGTTTGCACCGTTCAAGAGCGCATGATCACTGAGCGATCATTTAGAAGAGTATTTGTTTTTTATGTTTGGTTATGAGGATAACTTTTGGTTTGTGGTGAGGCTTCTTGTCTTGGCTATTATCTAGACAGTCAATGTCGAATGAGTCGCCATTAGTACAAGGAAGGGAAACCATGAGTAGCACACTATCAAGTTCACTGGAACCAGAATTGACCACCGCGGCTGGTCAAGCCGATAAGTCTTCTTCAGAACCTCGTAAAGCGATCTTTGCCATCTCACTTGGCAATGGATTAGAGATGTATGACTTTACGGTATACAGCTTTTTTGCCGTCATTATTGGCGAGTTATTTTTTAACGTCGGTGGTGCAGCGGCCGGGTTATTGTTATCACTGGCTACGTTTGGTGTTGGGTTTGTTATGCGTCCACTCGGTGCGGTACTGATTGGTAACTATGCGGATAAACATGGACGTAAAGCCGCTCTGACCCTCACGATTGCTTTAATGACGATCGGTACTGGCATGATTGCACTGACGCCTACCTATGAAAGTATCGGTATAGCCGCAACCATTATTTTGGTGGTTGGACGCCTGTTACAGGGCTTGTCTGCTGGTGGTGAAATTGGCGCTGCGTCTGCGGCATTGATGGAGTCAAACAACTACAAGCGCCGTTGTTACATGGTGAGTTGGCAGCTTGCAAGCCAAGGTGCAGCTGCGCTGTTTGGTGCACTCGTTGCTTTTGCGGTAAATGGTCTGCTCACACCCGAGGACGTGCATAGCTGGGGTTGGCGTATTCCATTTATCCTTGGTTTATTGATCGGTCCTGTAGGTTGGTACATCCGTCGTCATCTAAAAGAGTCACATCAGGCAGATTCCCACGCGAAAGATACTCCATTTAAAACCGTTCTGCGTAAACAAGGCCGCACGATCTTAACTGGCATGTTAATGATTTGGGGTGGTACTGCATGTATGTATATTGAAGTGTTCTACATGCCAACTTACCTGATTAAAGAGTTGGGCTACGCGCCGACGACGGCTTTTGCGGTCGCGGTGATGGCGGGTTTTATGTTGATGATGCTGATGCCTTTATTTGGTAAATGGGCAGATCGTTTGCAAAGTCGTAAAACCTTGCCGCTGGTTGGTATGTTCGGTGCTTTTGTCTGTATTTATCCTGCGTTCGCGTTGCTTGGTGGTGAAGCCTCTCTACCTAAAGCATTACTGATCATCGGTGGTTTAATCACGTTATTTGCTCTGGCTAATGCATCGTTACTGGTGCTGATTATGGAAGCCTTTACTCAGCAGTACCGCGCGAGTGGCATCTCAATGATTTATGGCTTTGGCGTGACCGTTTTCGGTGGCTTCACTCCACTGTTAGTCGCTACTTTGATCGAGTTTAGCGGCAATAAAATGGCCCCTGCGTTTTATCTGATGACTGCGATTGTGGTGAGCTCTCTGGCCATGTGGCGTTTCCCTGCGAAAGCGCCTCAATAATCCTCTCCGCTAAAAGAACCAAATTAATAAAAGGAATTGATGATGACATTACCTGAATTATCGCTACTCAAAAACGCCGATTTTGTTGCCAGTTGTGAGCCATTTATTCAGACTCGCCATGCCATTCATGCCCATCCAGAGCTGGGAGCAGAAGTTCCTAACACGGCTAAGCTGGTGGCGGAACTGTTAACAGAGTGGGGCTATGAAACTCATACTGGTATTGGCGGATATGGTGTGGTCGGTGTTCTAAAGCAGGGCACTTCGCAGCGCTGTATTGGTATCCGTGCAGATATGGATGCTCTGCCTATTCAGGAAGAAACAGGGTTACCTTACGCCAGTAAGATAGATGGACACATGCACGCTTGTGGTCATGATGGTCATACCGCAATCTTGCTGGCTGCGGCCCATTACATCGCGAAGCATGTCTCTTTTGACGGCACGATTAACCTCATCTTCCAGCCTGATGAAGAAGGGTTATCGGGAGCAAAAGCGATGATTGACGATGGTTTGTTTGATCGCTTCCCTTGTGATGCGGTCTTCGCTTTGCACAATATGCCGGGCAATGAGGTCGGGCAGGCAACCGTACGCAGTGGAGCATCGTTAGCATCGTCAGATAAGGTGACTATTCGTCTGACAGGGAAGGGTGGTCACGCAGCAATGCCCCATCTATCAAATGATGTCACCATTGCCATTGGTCATATCATTCTTGGGCTGCAAAGCATTGTGTCGCGCAATATAAACCCAGCTGACCAAAGTATTATCAGCATTGGTCAGATTGAGGCAGGAAAAACAGCGAATGTGATTCCAAATGATGCGTTAATGAAGCTTTCAGTACGTAATTTCAGTGAAGCGAATCAGGATTTGATTGAGCAGCGAATTCGTGAGGTAGTGGCTGGACAGTGTCAGGCGTTTGGTATCCAGGGAGAAGTTGAATACCTGCGTCAGGTGCCTTCAGTGTTCAATTCATCAGAGGAAACTCTTCGAGCTCGCAAAGTGGTCAAGGCTGTGCTTGGTGAAGACAATGTTGCTGGCGATGAAGCACCAGTTGTTCCGGGCAGTGAAGATTTTGCCTGGATGCTGAAAGAACGTCCGGGATGTTATTTCTTCCTCGCTAATGGGGTAGGCGACTGGCATGGCTGTTCTGTACACAACCCTGGCTATGATTTTAATGATCAGCTAGTTACGATTGGTGCGGCTTGTTGGGTTGAGCTGGTGAGTGAATACCTGAGCAGCGAATAAGTGGTGTAGAATGGCTTTGATTAAGGACAATGAGGGTATATAACAGATGAAGTTACATCAAGTTAGAGCATTTCTGGCTGTGAGTCAGGCGGGGAGCCTGAAAGCAGCAGCAGAACAACTGCATCTGACGCAGCCCGCCCTAAGCAAAGCCATTAAAGAACTGGAACAGCAATATGGTGTCGCTCTATTCGAGCGTTCTGCTGGTGGGTTAACTCTCACGCCATATGGTGAGCGCTTGATGGGATACGCACGTTTAATGAACGAAACCGCCCGACGCGCCAAGCAAGAGATTGACACCATGCGCGGGGTTCCTAACGGCAGCGTAACTATAGGAGTGACCCCCGTTGCTTCATTACTTAAGTCATTGGCTTCCAGTCTGAACACGTTCATGCAGCGTTATCCGGAAGTTTCTCTGCGTATCGTAGAGTTGCGTCCTGCTCCTCTACTGACACATTTGCGTCAGGGAGAAGTGGATTTTGCTATCACATCGCAAATACCGGTGATTGATAGTGCGCTGGAGTGGCAAGCGGTTTGTCGTATCCCTAATGTCGTGGTGACCCGTAAGTCCCATCCGCTGTGTAATACTCGGTCGTTGAGGACATTACATCAGAGTGACTGGCTGACGCTGGACTCTCCCGATGATCCGAGTACCTATTTTTACCAGTTGTTTTCCGTTAATGGCCTACCATTGCCATCGCGTATTCGTGAATGTACTTCGATGACGTTAGCCCGTTCACTGATTCAAAACGCCGATTTTTCCGCCCTGTTTTCTACTGAATCGCTTGATTTGGATTACATCAAAAATGAATTTGCGGTAGTGCCACTGCTGGACAATATCCCAGATAGCGTCATTTCAGTCGTACGTCCGAAGAGGGATATTATGACGCAGAGCGCGACAGCGCTGTTTGATGGCATATTGCAGGATATGCGAGATATCTACCCCGACTTCTAGTCTGCCGGTTTCTGATGAAGAAAATAAAAGGGCCAGCGAATTGCTGGCCCTTGTTGTTGTGTAATGCTGTATTTATTTTTGTAAATTTATAGAGACGTTTCTTCTGCTGTTTTTTGTGTCGCTTCAACAGCGGCAGTGTGAGCAGATTTACCTGTCTTACGTTTGTATTTCTCTTCCCAGTAATCAGCACCTTTGATACCAAGCGCTACCGGGTTGAACGTATATTCAGTCACGCCTTCTTTCTGTTGTCTTTCGTAATCGGTCAGCGCTTTAAGTGCTGGCTTAGACATGAAGAAGATAATCAGAATACCGACGATGTTTAACCATGCCATCAAGCCTACGCCTACGTCACCCATCGCCCATGCCAGGTTTGCGGTTTTCACTGTTCCGTAGAATACCGCTGACAGAAGGATTAGCTTCAGAACAAACATTAGACCATCCACTTTAAACGTACGGCGAATGTAAGCGATGTTTGTTTCTGCAATGTAGTAGTAAGCCAGAATCGTTGTAAATGCGAAGAAGAACAGAGCAACAGCAATAAATGATTTGCCCACGCCCGGAAGCGCACTTTCAATCGCCATCTGAGTAAATACAGGACCGTTAGCGCCAATATCTGCTGGTAGGTTTTGTACCAGGAAGGCACCTTCCACTGCACCGTGAACGTTGTAAGCACCAGTGATAAGAATCATGAATGCTGTTGCTGAACAAACAAGCAGTGTATCGATGTAGATAGAGAACGACTGAACAAGACCTTGTTGAGCTGGGTGCTCTACGCTTGCTGCTGCCGCTGCATGAGGACCAGTACCTTGACCAGCTTCGTTAGAGTAAACACCACGTTTTACACCCCAACCGATAGCTGCACCGATACCTGCCATTGGTGTGAACGCGTCACCAATGATCATACCGAAGATGCGTGGAACCTCACCGATGTTCAGAAGAATAATAACAAAGGCAGTAACGATGTAAGCCAGTGCCATAAACGGAACAACGATTTGAGTAAAGTTTGCAATACGTTTTACACCACCAAAGATGATGAAAGCAAGAATGACACAGACAACCGTACCAGTTAAAATTTTAGCAAAACTGATGGTACCGATAGCGGTTTCGATCATGTCACCAGTGCCGAATGCTGCTTCTACTGCGTTACCAATGCTGTTCGATTGAACGCCTGGAAGTAGAACACCACACGCAAAGATAGTCGAGATTGCGAAGATCCAAGCGTACCATTTTTGTCCCATTGCTTTTTCAATGTAGTAAGCAGGACCACCACGGAATTCGCCTTCGTCTTCTTCTTTATAAATTTGAGCTAGTGTTGATTCTGCGTAAGCAGTTGCAGCACCGAAGAACGCAACTACCCACATCCAGAATACGGCACCCGGGCCACCAAAACCGATAGCGGCTGCAACACCGGCAATGTTACCTGTACCTACACGGCCAGATAGCGATACGGCAAGTGCCTGAAATGATGAAATCCCCTTTGTTGAACTCTTTCCTGATAGCAATAAACGCCACATTTCGAAGAAATGACGAACTTGAACGAAACGAGTCATGATTGAATAGAATAAACCAGCACCAAGGCACAAGTAGATAAGTACTGGGCTCCAGATAATTCCATTCAGAAAATCAACTAATGACTGCATGAGTATTTTCCCTGTTAGTTGTGTTTGCGGTTATTTTCCCAACAACACATTACCTTTTTTTGTAACGTAATTGTTAACCTTTTTAGCTTAAAATCCTTGATAGCGTGACGGTGAACACAGAATGATAGACTACCATTCATATCTGGTTACCATTGCTTATTCAATGTATTTCCTAGCTAAGATTCCTTGTTTGACTAAGTATGCAGTATATCTTTATTAAAATTTACTCAAAAATGCAAAAGTTAATTATGCTAACGTAAATGCATATTGTGGTTTAATAGGCTGTTTATTAATCAGGCGTAACGGAATAAGTTAAGCTCTGATTGTTCAATAACCTTGGAGTTTTCTTTCGTCATTATGCTTGCTAAAAGCTGGCCTGAACCACATGCCATTGTCCAGCCTAACGTACCATGTCCGGTATTCGTAAACAGGTTCTCGTACGGCGTTGCTCCAATGATTGGCGTGCCATCTGGTGTCATCGGTCTGAAACCTGTCCAGAATTCAGCTTGGCTAAAGTCTCCGCTACGAGGGAATAGATCACGAATGACCATTTCAATCGTGTTCTTTCTTTTCTGTGGGATAGAGCCATCAAAACCAGCAAGTTCTGCAGTGCCTGCAACACGAATTCTATCGTCAAAACGCGTCATGGCGACTTTGTACGTCTCATCCATTACCGTAGAGCGAGGTGCGTATTGCTCGTTTTCGATTGGAACCGTCAGTGAATAACCTTTGACTGGGTAAACCGGAATATTCACATCTAGCTGTTTAAGCAACGCTGTTGAATAGCTTCCTGAAGCCACGACAAATTGGTCCGCTTTGAACAGGCCACGGTTCGTTTGGACACCTGTGATCTTTTTGCCTTCAGTAACCCAATTGCTCACTTCAGTATTGAATTCAAATCTAACACCATGTGCTTTTGCCAGCTCAGTAAGCTGTTGGCAGAACTGGAAGCAGTCACCCGTCTCATCATCTGGAAGGTACAAACCACCCACGATCTTCTCTTGCACTAGAGCAAGCCCAGGTTCTTGTTTGATGCACTGTTCAACGTCCATCAACTGGAAACGTGTACCGCTTTGCTCAAGTAGTTTCAGGTCTTTTTCAATAGCTTTTAGCTGCTGCTCTGTACGGAATACTTGTAGAGTACCGAACTGGCGACCTTGGTATTCAATTGCATGTTCTTTACGTAGCTGCTCAAGACAAGCGCGGCTGTGATTCGCGATAGAAAGCATACGCGCTTTGTTAACTTGATAACGTGGCAAAGTGCAGTTAGCGACCATTTTTGATGCCCAGCTGATCATGTCCGAATTTAGCGTTGGCTTTATTTTCAGCGGAGCATGCTCTTCCATTAGCCATTTGATCGCTTTAAGCGGAATACCCGGCGCAGCCCAAGGCGAAGAGTAGCCATAAGAAATTTGCCCAGCGTTGGCAAAGCTGGTTTCCATAGCACTGCTTGCTTGACGGTCAATGACAGTTACTTGGTAACCTGCCTGAGATAAATACCAAGCCGATGTTAAACCGATAACGCCGCTGCCTAATACGATGACTTCCATTTTGCACTCCACACACAATAATTATTTGTCGCTAGTTTCTTTTGCTTACCTTTTGTTAACAATCGATATAAATTACATATAGAGTTTAGAAAAACTATAGGGTTGTGTATGAGAGGTAATCTAGTAAGCGGTTTGTGGTTATTTAGTCAAGTTGCTGAACATAGCAGTTTTACTGGTGCTGCAAAGTCTTTGCACCTGACTACGGGGGCAATTAGTCAACAAATTATTCACTTAGAAGAGACATTAGGTTTTAATCTATTTGAACGCCACTCTCGTGGTATCCGCTTAACGGCAAAGGGAGTTCAGTTGCAACAAGCGGCTCAGTTTCACTTTAATGAGCTGGGAAAACTGCTTGATGAGCTGAAAGTCGACAAGCAAAACAATGAAATTAAACTCAAACTGACGCCGTCGTTTGCCTTCAAATGGCTGGTGCCAAAGCTAGAGAGTTTCCATCTGGAACACCCAGATATCCAAGTGCAGATCTTTGCAGAAGTGGCATTGGTTAACAGCGATTTGAAAGATTACGACGTCGCTATCGATTACGGGTTACACCCTTATCGACATAAAGACGCTGAATTGCTGTTAGACGAACAGTTATTGCCAGTGATGAGCCCTAAATACCTTGAGGATCATGCATGGCTGAAAGCTACGTCAGACAAAAATAATGCTTTAGCTTCAAGTGCTCAGTGGAAAGAGGCGACGTTATTGCATGATGCTCTGCCGTGGGACAAGGCGACCCGTGATTATGAGTGGCTTTATTGGGCTTCGGCAATGGGGCTCGATTTTAAAACCGATGTCGGACACTTTTTTAACCGTACTGACATGGCCATGTCTGCGGCAGAAGCGGGGGTGGGAATCGCAATGGCAAGGATGGCGCTAATCGAAGATGAATTGGACACTCGACGCTTGGTATCGCCTTTTGCCCCAATACCTGCCAACGCCGGTTACTATTTGATCACCAATACCAAAAATGACTCGACAGTAAAGTTTCGTCATTGGCTACTACAACAAGTGGCAACTGGGTAAGTGATTTTCTGCTGCCCATTACCATAACAGTGACAGGGTTAATGATATGCATTGTGACCAATAGCGAGGTTCTTTGAGCGAAAAATAGGCATGATGAATACGGCTATTTTTAGAGATAACGCACAAGGAAGAACATGAAAGACGAAACGCTATCGATCCATTTTGGTTATGAAACGGATCCTACCACTAAGTCCGTGGCGACCCCAATTTACCAGACCGTCGCGTATGAATTTGATAACGCTCAGCATGGTGCGGATCTTTTTAACCTGGAAGTACCTGGCAATATTTACACACGCATTATGAACCCAACCAATGATGTTCTGGAAAAGCGTATGGCCGCCTTGGAAGGTGGTATTGCAGGTTTGGTTGTGAGCGCAGGCAGTGCAGCAATTAACTATGCGATTCTGACTTTGGCACAGGCGGGCGATAACATCGTATCGACTCCGCAACTTTACGGTGGCACTTTCACCTTGTTCGCCCACATGTTGCCTAATCAGGGCATCCAAGTGAAGTTTGCCAAAGACGACAAACCGGAAAGTCTGGCTGAACTTATCGATGAAAATACCAAAGCTGTGTACTGCGAAAGCATTGGTAATCCTGCTGGTAACATCATTGATTTAGAGCGCGTTGCCGATCTTGCTCACGCACAGGGTGTGCCTGTGATAGTGGACAACACCGTTGCAACGCCGGTGCTGTGTAAGCCAATCGAATTTGGAGCCGATATTGTGGTGCACTCTCTGACCAAATATGTCGGTGGTCATGGTACGACATTAGGTGGAGTGATTGTCGATTCGGGTAGGTTCCCTTGGGCACTGCACAGCAACCGCTTCCCGGTGTTTAATCAACCTGAACCGTCCTATCATGGTGTGGTGTATACCGAAGCATTTGGTGATGCGGCCTTTATCGGTCGCGCGCGAACCGTTCCGTTACGAAATACGGGGTCGGCGCTTTCGCCAATGAATGCGTTTATGTTAATGCAGGGATTAGAAACCTTATCTTTACGCATGGAGCGCCACACCGAGAACGCGTTGAAAGTGGCGGAATATCTCAACCAGCATGAGAAAGTCAGTTGGGTCAGCTACGCAGGTTTGCCAGAATCAGAGCACCATGAATTAGCGCAGAAATATATGAAAGGCAAGCCTTCAGCGATTTTGTCGTTCGGGCTCAAAGACGGCTACGAAGCGGGTGTTCGTTTTTATGATGCACTAAAAATCTTTAAGCGCTTGGTCAATATCGGTGATGCCAAATCACTGGCTTGTCATCCGGCATCTACGACTCACCGCCAATTAAGCGAAGCAGAACAAAAGCAAGCCGGCGTGTCGCCAGAGATGATTCGCCTGTCAGTGGGTATTGAGCATATTGATGATATCTTGGCCGATTTAGAGCAGGCACTAAACGCCTAACATCGTACCTGAACAGAGCTTTTAGTCACCCATAGGCCAGCCTTTAATAAAGCTGGTCTTTTTTATGTTTATTGTTTTATTTTCAATTAATTAATAGTTTTGGGTTTCCTGTATTCCAAAAGCTCATACCAGTCGAATTTTATTCCCTTGTGAGAATCACGTTTGTTCAAGATGATGGGACGAGACGGCATTCACTTGAAGGAACTCACATGTCTTATGTTTTTCATCGTCATTGTCACAATACGTTGCCAGTAATCGACCGCGGAGAAGGGGTGTACCTGTTTGATAAACAAGGTAAACAATATTTAGATGCGTGTGGCGGCGCTGCGGTATCGAACCTCGGTCACAGCCATCAAGCGGTTAAACAAGCGATGCTAGCGCAGATAGAGCGAGTTCCTTTTGCTCATACGGGCTTTTTTACCAGCGAAAGCGGAGAACAGCTTGCTGAGTTAATTTGCCAGCACATGCCAGAACAATTCAACCATGTTTACCTTGTTAGTGGTGGTTCTGAAGCGGTTGAATCGGCGCTAAAAATGGCGCGCCAGTACTTTGTCGAATCCGGCAAGCCAGAGAAAAAATATTTCATTGCCCGCCAACAGAGTTACCACGGCAATACCCTTGGGGCATTGTCGGTAGGAGGGAATGAGTGGCGACGTGAACCGTTCAGGCCAATTCTTCACTCTGGCCAACATATTGCGCCTTGTTACGCTTACCGCTATCAGAAAGCGGATGAGTCAGAGCTGGAATATTCACTGCGCGCTGCGAACGAGTTAGAAGTCAAAATTCTTCAACTGGGCGCGGAAAATGTGATGGCGTTTATCGCTGAGCCAATCGTGGGGGCGACTGCCGGGGCGGTACCTGCAACCGACGGTTACTTCAAACGTATTCGAGAAATCTGCGACCAATATGATGTGCTTCTGATCATGGATGAAGTCATGTGTGGCGTTGGTCGTAGTGGTAGCTTCTTCGCTTTTGAACAAGAGCAAGCCGAGCCAGATTTAGTCTGCATGGCAAAAGGGTTAGGTGCGGGCTATCAGCCAATTGGTGCCGTTGTGGCTAACGACAGAGTGTACCGGGCGATTGAGTCGGGAAGTGGTTTTTTCCAGCACGGTCATACCTTTATGGCCCATCCCGTTGCTTGTGCAGCCGCGATTGCGACCGTCAAAACGATCTTCGAGGAAGATCTACTCACAGCCGTGAATCGACAAGGTGCGTTATTGCGAAATGAGCTCAATTTAGCGCTTTCGGAACTGCCTTTTATCGGTGATATTCGAGGCAAAGGTCTATTCTTAGGGATTGAGCTGGTGGCGGATAAAGAGAGCAAAGCACCTTTAAACAAAGCCACGATGGCAGATAAGCGAATTAAACAGCGAGCGATGGAAAATGGCTTAATGTGCTATCCCATGGGCGGCACTATTGACGGCGTAAACGGACACCATATTTTGCTCGCTCCGGCTTTCATTTTTCAGCCAGCTCACGTCGATGAACTGATAGAAAAACTGACCCGCACGTTGAATGAGGTATCAAGTACATGGCAATAGATTCAGCACCTCATCGAGAGGCCGTCGCGATAATAGTGGCACCGAATGGCGCGAGAAAAACCAAGCAAGATCATGTCAGTTTGCCGATGACCACTGAGGAGTTGATTACTGAAGCGCGAGCCTGTCAGTCGGCAGGAGCTACGATGATCCATTTGCATGCGCGTGATGGCCACGGTAAGCACTCGCTAGACATTGACGATAATGAGCCTCTTTATCACGCCGTGAAAGAAGCGGTTGGTGAGAACATGCTGGTTCAGTTAACCACAGAAGCGGTCGGTCAGTATTCCCCAGAGCAGCAGATAGCGTTGATTAAAGCGGTGCAGCCGGAAGCGGCTTCATTTGCATTAAGAGAGCTGTTTCCTGACAAGCAGAGTGAAAGAGAAGGCAGTGCCTTTTTCCACTGGGTTGCTGAGCAAAATATACTCAGCCAAATAATTCTCTACGATGAGGCGGATATTGAGCGTTACTTTCACCTACGTAAATTGGGCGCATTGCCCAATTTTAACCAACATGCGCTTGTTGTACTGGGTCGGTATCACAAACAGCAACAGTCTTCACCGTGGGATTTGCGAGGACTGAATTTAGAGCGATTTAAACAAGAGAGCATTCGCTGCGCCGTTTGTGCTTTTGGGGCAAAAGAGTTGGATTGTTTGACGTCTGCGATGCTGCTTGGTCTCGATGTTCGGGTTGGTTTTGAGAATAACCATCTCGACGCTAATGGAAGATTGGCCGAGAGTAATGCGGCTCAAGTCAGCCTGCTCAGCGAACTAAGCCAACACTTGAATATTCCTTTGGAAGATGCCTGTAGTTTGAGATCTTCTATCTGCAGTTAGGCAAAGATATTCTATCAGAATGAAAAAAGGCTCCTGTTGGAGCCTCTTCTGAATTTGTCGTTATTGTTCGGTTTGCGCTTCTGGCTGTCTAGCTTTGTGCTTAACAAATACTGCAGCAATAGCGGCAATGGCCAGTGCAAAACAGTAGTAAGAATTTGCTACCACTTCCAGCGGTGACAAATTAAATACTGAGCCTAGCAGCAGCACCTGTGCACCGTAAGGTAAGACACCTTGCACAACACACGAGAAAATATCCAACAAGCTTGCTGAGCGGCGAGGAGAGACATTGTTCTCTTCGGCTAACTGACGCGCAACGCTACCCGATACAATAATCGCCACCGTGTTGTTCGCAGTACAACCGTTGACCAGAGAAACCAGTCCAGCGATACCCAACTCACTTGCACGACTGTTTGCATGCTTAGAGTGGCTTGAACCAAAAGTCTTGATCATGCCGCTTACTAAGTTAGTCAAGAATGCAAGACCGCCTTGGCGACGCATCAGTTCACTCAGGCCACCAATAAGCATCGATAACAGGAAGATCTCCTGCATATTGCCGAAGCCAGTGTAAACATCTTGCGCCATATTCGTCAGGCCATAACCATCGATAGAGATAAGACCAACACCACCCGCCAGTAAAATGCCGATAGTCAGAACCACAAATACATTCAGGCCAGATACCGCTAACACCAAAATAGTGACGTATGGCAGCACTTTCAGCCACTCAATTGGTCCCGCTTCTGGTACTTGTGTCGCTGTGCTGTTGTAAGCAAAAATCGCAATCGCAACCAGTGCCGCAGGCAGGGCAATACGGATGTTCTCTCTGAACTTATCTTTCATTTCACAGCCTTGAGAGCGCGTTGCTGCAATGGTGGTATCAGAGATGATCGACAAGTTGTCACCAAACATGGCGCCACTGAGTACGACACCTGCCGTTAATGGCAAGCTCATTCCCGCCGATTCCGCAATACCTAACGCAACCGGAGCCACTGCCGCAATTGTACCCATCGAAGTACCCATTGACGTCGCAATGAATGCCGAGATCAGGAACAGACCCGGCAAGATCATGCTGGTCGGAATCGCTGACAAGCCCAGATTCACCGTCGCATCAACACCACCAGAGGCTTTAGCTACCGCCGCAAATGCGCCCGCAAGCAGGTAGATCATGCACATAGCAATGATGTCTTGGTGACCTACACCACGCATAAAGTGTTCGATAGAGCGATTGAGCTTATCTTTACTCAACAAAAAGGCGATGATGATCGCTGGCAACACAGCGATTGGCGCTGGTAGTTGGTAGAACGCAAATTCTACGCCTTGTAGCGATAGGTAGGTACCTACACCAATAAATAGAGCAAGAAAGACAAGAAGTGGAATGAGTGCGACCGCAGAAGGTGCAACTGCTTTAGTAGTGTGCTGAGAACCGGACATGTAAACGACAAATCTTAAAACGAGAAAGGCGTGAAGACTAATCTCACAGCCAAGAGAAGTCAACGTCTAGACGTCTAAATGGCTGGGTAAACGTGCACTCCGAGAGAATAGAACATAAAGATTTGGGTTTTATCTTATTGATACTATTCGTTTTAATTATGAGTCTAATTATTCGGCAGTTTTTGATTTTTTTCGTTTGATAATCCAGAGTACCATCCATACAAATAAGGCGGCAGTTATTACCCAGACAAAGTACTTGTATTGAGTATAAAGATGGCTGAGTGAACTCATGTGCTCAAACGCAAAGTGCGCAAGCAAGCTAAATACCATGACCCAAATGGTGGCTGCGAGGGCATTGCCAAGCAAGAACTCTTTACGGGGCATTTTGGCGATACCACAAGCCAACGGCATAAACTGCTTCATACCTTCAATAAATCGGCTGACGACCAGGCAAGCAGGCCCGTATTTTAGTATCGCTCCCTGAAGTTTCTGCATTTTTGGTCCAGAGATGTAGCCTTTTTCATCTAACCAGCCTTCAAAGTAGTAGCCAATTAAGTAACCGCAGGTATTACCGATAAAGCAGCTCAGCCAGGATACCGCCATCACTAAAGTGAGGTTCATCACTTGTTCTGAAGAGAGAATCGAAGCCGCGACCATGAGCGACTGACCGGGCATAGGAATTCCGATACCTTCAAGGAAAATACTGACAGACAGCGCTAAGTAACCATACTGCTCAAGCAGGGGCTTCATAGAGATGAGTAGTTCGTTGATCTGTTCCAAAAGCTTTCCCGTACTGTCTCGGAATAAAGACAAAGGCCGCGAAGCCTTAGTGTCTGGTTGTCATAGTGTGTTGGCATCGCGTCTCGAAGACAGGCCGATAAAGTTTGCACAGAATATTCGCCAGCCGCTTTAAATAAAAGAAGCTGGCGTAAGTTTGTTATTGATCTTTTGCTTTGGTAAAACCACCGTACAAATCCAGTCGGCGATGACGTAAGTTCGTCACCGAGCCTTCCGTATTGAGTTGCTTCAGCTTAGTTAAGTCTACATCCGCGAAAATGATCATTTCGGTATTCGCGCTTGCTTCTGTCAACGTTGCATCGTGTGGAAAGTAAATGTCAGAAGGTGAAAATACGGCTGACTGGGCATATTGAATATCCACGTTGTCGACGCGAGGCAAATTACCTACACTGCCGCCAATCGCCACATAACACTCGTTTTCGATCGCACGAGACTGAGAACAAATTCGTACGCGCTGATAGCCGTTTTTGGTATCCGTCCAAAATGGAACAAATACGATTTGAGCGCCTTGCTCGGCCAGCATTCGACCCAATTCCGGGAACTCGCTGTCGTAGCAAATCAGAATGCCGACTTTACCTGCATCGGTTTCAAATACCTGAACATTGTCACCACCGTCGATGACCCAGTCTTTTTGCTCGTGGGGTGTGATGTGAATTTTGTACTGGGCGTTTATCTCACCGTCGCGCTGAAGCAGGTAGGCGACATTGTAGAGTTTTCCGTCCTCTTCAATTACCGGCATGCTTCCCGCAATGATGTTGATGTTGTAGGTGACCGCCATTTGTGAGAAGCGATTTTTAATTTCTTCTGTGAAGCTGGCGAGAAAACGGATTGCCTCGACGGAGTTTTGATCTTTTTGTAGTCCCATCAGCGGAGCGTTAAAGAACTCCGGGAACAGTGCAAAGTCAGCTTTGTAATTAGCCAAAGAAGAGATGAAGAATTCCGCTTGATCCAGCAAATCTTCCAAATCGTTCATTGCGCGCATTTGCCATTGCACAACACCAATACGAATCAGCGTTTTTTCGACATCGTGGACAGACTGAATATCCTCTTCGTAGAAAAAATTGTCCCATTCAAGTAGCGTTGCGTAGCCCATGGACGCATCGTCCTCCGGCAGATAACCACGCATAATACGCTTTACATCAAAATCGTTGGCCAGTTGGAATGACAGAATCGGGTCGTGAAGTTCACGTCGCTTAACTTTATCGATGTACTCGGCAACGCTGAGTTCATCCGCGTATTTATGGTAATTGGGGATACGCCCACCGGCTAATATCGCTTTAAAGTTTTTACTGCGACATAACTCTTTACGCGCATCATACAGACGACGACCTAAGCGCAATCCGCGATAATCTGGATGGACAAATACATCAAGCCCGTACATGGCATCGCCAGTGACTTTGTTTTGAATGACGTTGTTTTCAGTGATGATGTCACTGTAAAGGTGAGGGAGTGAGATTCGATTGTAATCGACTTTCATCGTCAGCGCAGCACCGACAATCTTACCGTTATCTTCAATACAAATTTGCCCGTCAGGGAACTGATGAATAAGATCCATGATGGTCAGGCGCGGCCATGAGCCTCCAACATCCGGAAATACCAGATCCATCAATTCTGCGAGCTCTGGGTAGTCCGTAGGCTCAATGGTGCGTAAAGAGAGTTTCGGCGTGTTGCTGTCCATATACTACTTTCCATTTATCCTTTTCAAACAGTATGGATGAGAATGCCATATTTTTAACCATACATACACCCGACCACGGTTAAGGTTATGTAATCACTGCCTTCGCTTTTAGGCGTTGTGCATCAATTTACTTTTTAGCCAATCGTAGAACAGCGACACTTTTCTGGTGTTTAAGCGGTAACTTGGAATGACCACATAATAGCCGTACCCGCTTTGCAGGGTCATGTTCTGGATATGCTGAATGTCGCCGCGCTGAATAGAAAATTGCGCCATAAAATCAGGCAACAGTGCCAGACCTTTTTCCATCCTTACTGCTTCACAAGCTAAATAGAAATGCTCAAATCCGACCGAGTGATAAGTGATCGGGTTTTCTAGTGCGTGTTCAATCTTGAATTGTTCCCAAAGCTGAGGGCGAGTGGTTTGGGGGATAAACGGATAATCACTTACCGCTTGTCGGCTTTGCAACGGTGGCATGTTGGTACTGCCAACCAGCAGTAAGGTTTCTTCACACAATAAGTAGCTGTAATCATAGTGTGTTGAAAGCGATAGGCACCTCACGTTGAGATCGCTGTCATTGTTGAGGTTCGTGATGGCACCATCACCAGTGCGAATTTTGACTCTTATATTCGGATGTTGCTGGTGGAAGTCGTCAATATTGGGCACGAGCCACAAACTGGCAAAAGAAGGCGTAACATCAACCGTCAATAGCTCCTGTTCCGTATTGAACTGAATAAGGCTCGCAGTGGCATGCTGAATGATCTCCAGCGCTTCCGTTATCTGTGGTAAGTACCGTTTACCTTCAGCGGTGAGTTCCACGCCACTCAGACCACGTTTAATCAATGGTAATCCCACCAGCTGCTCTAACGAGGCGATTTGTTTGCTTACCGCACCTTGTGTCAAACACAGTTCATCTGCGGCTTTGGAAAAGCTCAGGTGGTTAGCGACGGCAATAAAAGCTCTTAATGCTCGGATGGAAGGGTACTCACTGCCTTTTAACATGCCTTCAGGTCCATTGAGAGGTAATTATTCACAGAGTAGAGGATTTGTCTGTTGAAGCAAAGTAACTGAATCAGACATTGGAGTGGCAGTAGAGGTAAATAACGAGGGAAGCTAAAAAAGCAAAGGTCTGGATAAATACCAGACCTTGCCCCCTACGCTTCAACGGATGTTGATGGTTTGCTCTCTGTGCCCCTTACATCACCAAGAGCCAACCTTTACACCTTATAAGTTGAATTCTTTCTTAAGGATTTCCATGTTTTCTTTAGTGACACCTTCCGGCTCATAACCAGCTGAAGTACACATCAGGTACAGCTTGGCACCTTTGTTTGCCACATCAATGTAATCAAATGCTTGTAGAACATCTGCGCCAGAAGCGGTTGCACCGTGTTTTTCCCAGATAGCGACATCATGTTCTTGCAGTGACGCGGTTGTGCCATCTGCCATCTCTTCTGAAGAAGGCAGGCAGTACGGGATCATACCGATACCACGAGGTACGAATGCGCGTACTTCTGGCAGCATTTTCCAGCAGGTATGCGTGAACAGTTCGCTGCTTTTAGAGATATCTGGGTGATGAGATAAAGCGATCAGCTCTAGTGGGTGAGTGTGAACCACTGATCTGTGGTCAGAGCCTGCTTTGATTTTATCAACCAAGATCTTGATGTGACTGATGAACTCAGAGGTCGGTGCGAAATCATCACTCGCTTTACCACCCCAAAGAATTTGGTAGCCGTTAGCTGCATCATTGATCTTAAGAACACAACCAGCATAGGCAGGATCACGTAATTCACGAATACGCTGACCGGTACCTTTTACGTAGTAAATGCGGTTCGCACTTTCGATTGGCAATTGCAGTGGCAGTGCTTTTTCTTGCACGTCTACTTGAGGAATTTCATCGAACAGATCAGTCACATCAACAGAGATATTACCACCGTTGCGCTCTGCCCATTCACGTTGCCAAAGGTATTGAGAAACTTCGCTGACTTTCTCTATTTCGAGCATTACTGCATCGTTTAATTGAATCATAGTATTAGCCTTTTATATCTAGTTAACCAAACAAGCCAGATAGTGAATCTGACTTGTTTGTTGTTGAGCGATTTGAATTAACGTGTTTCCAGAATGGTTGCTTCGTAGTCTTTCACGTCGTTGATCCAATCAAAGCCAACAGGGACTTCGTTTTGTAGGCAGTGGTAGTTCCATACTGCTGCCCATGGTAGAGAGTGTGTTTCTTCGATTAGACCCAAACGAGTGGTGTAGTCGAATGACTCTTCTGCCGCTTTTAATTGCGCTACTGGTTCTAGCAGGGCTTTTAGCAATGCTTTTTGCGCGTTACGGGTGCCGATAACCCAAGCTGCAACGCGGTTGATTGATGCATCAAAGAAGTCCAGGCCGATAGCGACGCGGTCGAGCAGGTTGTTACGTACGATTTCACGCATAATCGCCTGAGTTTCGTCGTCGAAAGAAACCACGTGGTCAGAGTCCCAGCGAACCGGACGCGTTACGTGCAGTTGCAGGTCGTTTACGTACAGAGAACATGCGCTGATTTTGTCACTGATGACTTCTGTTGGGTGGAAGTGGCCCGCATCCAGACATAGCGCTGTACCGCGAGTTGCTGCGTATGCTAAGTAGAACTCGTTGCTACCAACCGTATACGCTTCTGCGCCTATGCCGAACAGTTTGCTTTCTACCGCGTCTTTGTGGAATGCCGTATCGATTTTCTCAGCCAGTGCTTTATCCAGAGAGTCTTGTAGACGAGCACGTGGAGACAGGCGGTCAACGGGTTGATCTTTCATGCCATCAGGAATCCAGATGTTCATGAATGAAGCCGAGCCAAGCTCACGACCGAAGTATTCAGAAATCTTACGGCTCGCTTTTACGTGGTCGATCCAGAACTGACGGATCTCTTCATCTGGGTGAGACAACGTCAGGCCGTCATCTGCTTTCGGGTGAGAGAACAAAGTCGGGTTAAAGTCCAGGCCAAGATCTTTCTCTTTTGCCCACTCAACCCAACGTGCAAAGTGTTCAGGTTTGATTTGATCACGTTCTACGTATTCATCAGCGTCAATGTAGATAGCGTGCAGGTTGACACGTTTTTTACCCGGAATCAGCGAGAAGGCTTTTTCCATATCTGCACGTAGTTGTGCAGGCGTTTTTGCTGCGCCAGGGTAGTTACCTGTTGCTTGGATACCGCCACTTAATGCCGTATCTGGAGATTCAAAACCACGTACATCGTCGCCTTGCCAGCAGTGCATAGAGATTGGCGTTTGGTTAAGTAGTTCTAGTGCTTTGTCTGTATCCACACCGTACTTTTCGAAAACCGCTTTTGCTTGCTCGTAAGCTGAAATGATCTGCTCTTTGCTCATGGTCAGGTACCTTATTTAGTAATTTGTTGGAATTGGGATTTGATTTGTTCCAATCCCTCAATAGGGTTTGCAGTAAAGTTCTTCACGTCAGAAGAGGCATCGATAATTTGGCGGCCTTCTTCCAGTGAGGTAATAATGTCGGACGCGATAAATTGGTTAATCACGTTGCCCAGTGCGGAGGCTTCTGTCGGTTCGGTCGAAACCTTGATTTGACACACATCCGCACAAAGTTGGTTAAGGAACTGGTCTTGTGTACCGCCACCGACGATGCGTAATTCAGTAATTGGTTTGCCGGTGACTTCTGATAGCTCAGTCAGTACCCTGTCGTACGCCAGTACTAAGCTGTCGTAGATACAGCGAATGACTTCGGACAGGGTTTCTGGCGCTTCAAGGTCACGTTTTTTAAACCAGTTTTTAATCGCTTGCGTCATGGATGATGGGTTTAAGAAATCGTTGTCATTTGGGTTCACGATGTACTTAAACGGCTCGGCTTGACGTGCAAGACTGGCAATATCAGGGAAAGTCAGTGATGGGTTTTCTGCTTTGATGCGCTGAATTAGCCATAAACCCATGATGTTTTTCAGCACGCGATAACGACCGTCGACTCCACCTTCATTAGTCAGGTTGTATTGGTATGCGAGCTCACCGGTGTACGGTTCGAAGCTTTCAATCCCTACCAGAGACCAAGTGCCTGAACTCAGGTAAGCCATGGTGTCATGTGCGATAGGGGTCGCTGCTACCGCTGAAGCGGTGTCGTGACTTGCTACCGAGCAGACCGGAATTTGTATGTCGCCTACATGGTATTGGCCGATAATGCGGTTAGGCATTTTAGGTGGCAGGAACCATTCCATCTTCGCGCCACAAGCATCCAGTAATGGCTTGTTCCAGATCTTATCTTTGCATTCCAGCAATTGGCTGGTGGACGCATTGGTATACTCACAATGCTTAACGCCACTGAGTTTGTAGTTCAGGTAGTCCGGAATAAACAACAGAGTATCGATATCTGAGAACCATTCCGGTTTTTGATCAGCAATCGCTTTTAACTGGTAAAGTGTATTGAACGGTAGAAACTGAATCCCAGTTTGCTGATAGATTTGCTCACGTGTCAGTTGGCTATCTTCAAGTAGTTTTTCCAACGTACCTTCAGTTCGCGCATCACGATAGCTGACGAACTCGCCTAGGTGGCGGCCAAACTTGTCCAGCAAGACAAAATCTACACCCCAGGTATCAATGCCCAGAGAAGTAATCTCTATTCCAGTCGCAAGTACTTTATTGATGCCTACTTTGATCTCTTCCAAGATTGAGTAGAGATCCCAGCACGACTCATTACCATGCATCACTTGCTGGTTTTGAAAACGGTGAAACTCTTCGAGATCGATTTTTCCGTTGTTCAGATAACCGACCATGACGCGTCCACTTGACGCCCCAAGGTCTATTGCAATCACAGCCTTCATCATGATTAACACCTCTTGTTCTTTAGAGGTATTACACCGTTTTTCCGCACTAAATAACTTCAAAAATCCCCCTGAAAAAACGTATTCGATGCGTTTTTCTCAAGAAGCTCTTGCGGTAATTCAAACTTTTGACAACTCGTGCGTTGAGGCCAGATAAAACCTGGGTTTAAGTGAAGTGGAGTAGGCGTGTAAAAGGTGTGGTTTTTCTTATTTATTCAAGCTATTTACTGTTTGAAATAACGGGGAGGGCGTAACATTTGGCTGGCTAAAAATAATAAGCCCCGCGAATTGCGGGGCTTGGTTGTTAGAGTGTGTTTCAAGCAAGATAGAAAACGGAATCTAACTCAATCGATTGAGGAGAGTTGTCCGGGTTGGTTGCCATAATGTCCTGCATGAAGGACCACCATTTCTGACAAGCTTCCGTTTCGGCAACTTGCTGCCAGCGTTCCTCGTTCTCGATTTCGACATAGCCAAACAGCTGGTTGGTGTCTTCATGAAGAAAGATGGAGTAATTGTGGCCACCGTGACTTTTTAATACATCCACCAACTCTGGCCAGATCTCGTCATGTCTCTTTTTGTATTCCGCCTTACAGCCTTCATTTAACTGCATGACAAAGGCTTTTCGAATCAGATTTTCCACTAGCTGAGTCTCCTATGCTTTATCACGTAGCGTGATCCAGGTGGTTGCGGTGATAAAGTAAATGATGGTCGGATAAATCGCGAAAGATTTAAAGGATTCGAAGGCGACTTGATAGTCAGCGCCAGCTCCCCACACGTTCAGTGCCGAAATCACGATGGCAGCCAAGGAAGCCAGGGCAACTGCGCCAGATACCTTCTCCAGCATACTGGCTGGTTTTGCTTCTGTTTGCTGTGCTTCTTCGCGTTTTGCTAGCTCCGCATGGTACGTTTCACGCTGTTTTAGCTCTTCTTGGTACTCCGCTTCCTGCTGAGTGTAGTCATCGCCTGCGCCCATTGATTTTGCTAGCATGATGTAGATCGCCATCGATAGCAGGTAAGTTGGGACGAATAGGAAGAACAGGTGCAAGAAGCCTAACTGTTCACAAGTCACGGCGAAGACGACGCCAATTGCCCAAGTGATAAGAGCGGCTTTGTTTAGGTCGTTACCTTGGTATTTTGACCATAGTGGCGTCAGACCAATTTTCTTAAATACCCAATGCTCCGAAACGATGATCGCGCCAACTGGTGCAAGCAATAGGCCCATGTAACCTACAAAGTCTAATAGGCGAGTAAATACAAATGGGAAACAAGCAATAACCGCAGTAACCACACCAACGATAGTCGTGATGTATGCTCGTGATTTATTCGGGAAGATACTTTGGATCGCCAAACCTGCGCGATAGATAGTTGGGTTTGAGGTTGTCCAACCTGCGATGATTACAGCAATAATACCCGTTGAACCAAGCACAGCGTATGCGATACCGCCTGCGTCTAGGTTAGACATGCTGGTTTGCATTAGTAGCATGGCACCTGCGCCCATTACACCAGCACAAATCCATGCAATGTAGTGGCCGAAGAACATACCAAATGCTGAGAAGTAACCGTATTTTGCGCTTTTCGCAAAACGTAGCAGCGCCATATCACCCAGAGAACCGTGCATTGCCAGGTTACATACCCAAGCGAAAGCTGCGATCTGCCAGAACGTCATTGATGGTGAGCCATCTGGTGTTTGTCCGGTCCAGATGTATTGATCCGCCAGAGAAAGGAACTGACCAAACCCAGTAAAGGTTTCACCATTGCCAACGTTGCTCAGTGCTGGAAGGGCGACCATGCCACCAGTCACAAAGATAATCAGCAGCCAAGGTGAACAAACCGTTGCGAACTGAGCACATTTTTGAAAACCCAGTACCGCAATGGCGACAACGATGGCACCCACTGCGAGTGCAACTGCAATAAACGCAGCACTATTTGGATACCAGTGAGTTTGCGCTGGAATATCAAATAAAATACGTACTGCAGAGGCTGACACGGTAATCATTGCCCCGCCTAATGCACAGAACAACACGGCGTTGACCACGTTGTAGACTTTGTTAAATCCAGGGCCAGCCACTCTGCGCAGATATTCGTAAACTGTTAATCGAGATTGGGTTGCTATAGGCGCGGTGATCAATGCCCAGGTAAGTACTGCCATTAGGTTACCAACTAGCAGGCCCATCAGGATATCAAAGGTACTTGCTCCCCATGCGACAAAAGCGGCACCGATAACAAATTCGGTACCCGCTACGTGTTCGCCGGAATAAGAGCCGAGAAAGTGCCGCCAACCAAGCAGTTTATGTTTGGGCACTCGCTCTTGTTCATATTCATTTAAGGCAGCTTCTGTTTCTTGTGTTTGTGTAGAGGTAATAGTTTCAGACATGATTGTCTCCTTGCTATTCGTAAGCTTTTGTTTCTTATGTCTTTATATTTATTGTTTAAACTTTTATTTTACGTTTCCCTCTGAAATGCTGACGTTCGTAATGTTTGTCATCAGAAGGATTAAGGTCAGCTTACAAACCTGGCAAATTTTAACCTTGGAGAATTAACATAGATAAGAGGGTATTTTGGTGAGTTTTTTAAGGTGAGCAACTTTGCCTTCACACTTTTGAAAATATCAATAAAAGAGTGAGCAAAAGTGAGATATTCGACTAGGTAAACAGAAGTCTAAGCCTCTACATTTAGCCCGTAGAATAAAGAGGTGTAAAATGATCTATCTTAAATCGAGAGAGTTCTTTATGAACTCAAATAGTCCGGTCACTACCGAGCTTAGAGCTCCTCAGGAACCTTATCCTGAGCATGCGCACTCCTTTGAAGAAATCATTATTGTTTCAGAGGGTTGTGGTACACATGTCATGAATGATGTGCCTATGAATCTGAGCAAAAATTACGTCTGCTTTGTTAAGAAAGAAGACCGTCACCTATTTGATTCCGTCGATGATCTGTATTTGAGTAATATCCTGTTTGAAAAGGAGAAACTCCAAGTTTGCTCGGAGCTTAAGCGATTTATGCCTAGTGAATCAGATAAAGAAACGGGCTGGTTTATTAATCAAAAGACGGCACAGCAAGTGAGTCAACTAATAGATCGATTGCATATTGAGTCTCATATTAATAGTGAAGAGTCGAGAATGATTGCTCAATTCATTTTCCAGCAGATTATTGTTGAGCTTTGGCGAGGAAAAATAAAAGACGTCGATCTGTTAAATAACAATGATAAAGTGATTTATGCTTTGTCCCATATTCAACAGCATTACGCTGGAGTGAATGAAATAGAAGAAGTAGCGGATGCCGTTAAGCTTTCATCGCGTCAATTAACAAACAGTATAAAAAAACTGACTGGGATGAACTTTAATCAGTACTTACATTATACGCGAACCAGCAAGGCGTTTTCAGATATTCTATACACTGATCAATCTATTACAGATATTGCTTTTGGGGTTGGGTATCAGGACAGTAATTACTTCTCGACTAAATTCAAGCAAGTCTTTAATCAGACACCACGAGAAGCACGAATGCGCCATTCCGGTAATTAATCTTTTATCCTAGCCTCTAATTGCATGGGCTTAATTATAAAATCCGGATGTAAGACAATGAACAAATAAAAAGACCACCCTAGGGTGGTCTTTAGTTTATGTGGGCTAAATAATTGGAGCGGATTGTGATAGCCGGGGTAACTATCAAATGAAAATAGAAGTGAGCGTCATTGCCTGACGCTCAGGTATCTTTACTCAAATGAGACACTTGACGGATTTGAACAGTTACCGCTTGATTGGTCACATACTTTATATGTGTACATGCCGAAGGCGTCACTTGCTAATGTATCTGTAAATGAACCATCATTACCAGTTGTAGATACAATCACACCGTTGCGGTAAACGTCTACTTTACGTGCTGTAGCGTTTGACCATTCTAGGTTAACTTTCTGACCCTGTTTTGCAGTGTAAGTTGACGTAGCCAGTTCAATGTACGCTGCTGCCTGTTGATCACAGCCATTCGCTAACAAGTATTCGTTAGCATCCGCAACTTTCACAATGCCATAACCGAAGTAGTTATCTCGGCCTGACGCACCTGCATCAAACGCAGTTTGTTTTAGTGCATCACGGATTTGAGTACCAGTACATTCCTGATGATTTGACCAAAGTAACGCAGCCATACCCGCTACGCCAGGTGTCGCCATTGAGGTACCGCTCATAAAGCCGTAATCAGAAGTGCTAACCTCAACACCAATAGTCGAAGATGCATGCAATAGAGCGCGATCTTTTAGGTCGGTACCCACAGCTGGAATAGAGGTCGTGGTTGCCTCACCCAATGTACCGTTAAGCATGCCATCAACATTGTTTACGACAACGGCACCAATACCACCTGAGTTTTCACAGTTAAGTACTTTTTCATCAAAGGTGATTTCACCACGGTCCATCAGACAAATCTTGCCGTTAGCGTCGGTATCAACCGCGTTGCCTAACCCCATGTAGTGAACTTCACCTGAAACATCACCCTGACCTGAAAAGGTAAAACTAGAGGAAGCAATGATTTGCTCACCCGCCGCTAAGACTGACGTAGAGGCCATGTTTGCCGGGTAAGTTGAAAGTGTGTTCACGCCGCCTGCTGTGACTTCAACACAGGTAGAATCAATGATTTCCTGGCTGTTTTTGCCTTTCTTGCCGTTGTACACGATGGTACATTCAGGGAACTGAGAAAACGCCGCGATTTGATCATTATTGTCGTTTGCACCGACCATCATGACTGACTGGTATCCTGCCGGGAATGAAAGAACATCATTACCAGAGTTACCTGCTGCTGCGAGTACTAAACCGCCGTCGTTAGTGAAGGCTTTGAACGCATTCTCTTCTGCCGTTGTTGGCGCACCGCCACCCAAACTCATATTGATGATATTCGAACCAGCATCCGCACATTTTTCTGCGGCGTACGCTAAGTCTGAAGAGTATCCCCAACCATCAGAGTTAAAGACTTTAACGATATGCATTGGTACGCCTGGTGCCATACCAATAATACCAAAGCCGTTGTCTGCCGCACCAATAGTACCAGCTACGTGCGTGCCGTGTGGACCGCCGTTTTCATCCCAGTTACCAGTGCCAGAGTCGTTGTCGCCAGTAATATTTGTCCACTCAAAGTCATTGTTTGAACGGTCTAAGCCAGAGTCAATAACACAAACTTTAATGAAGTCATTAGGCTGTAAAGTGAGTTGATCAGCTTGAGACTGATATACAGCATATGGAGTTAACTGAGTTTCACGTGCGTCACCGATGTCATCGCTGTAGCTAAGCAGTTTACGCTTTGCGTCTTCTTCGATAAGTTGGATATGTGGGTTGTTAAGAAGCCCTTTAACGGTTTCTAAGTCTTTGCCAGTGAAGGTCGCGGCAAAAAACTCTTCACCTTCGACATTGATATCTGCACCCAGTTTTTTGGCCAGGTTTTTAACAACGCCTTTATTTGCGCTATCAACTTGAATGATATAACGGTCATCGGCTGCATGCGCGCTAAAAGATAAACAAATACCCATTGCAATTAGCGACTTATTTAATATTTTCATAATCATCCCTAAAGATTGTAACGTCCAGTTATCCACTTGATCTTTAATCAAAGCGGTTTGGTGTGTTTCTTCTATTCATTACTCCTTTTCTAAGGAGTAATAAGGTGTCCGTCGAAATTATTTCTTTTGAAAAAGGTGGCTATCAATCTGTTAGCCACCTTGCTATTTCATCGTAAAATTAATCGTTTAGATGCTCACAGCGGCCAAATTCCGCGCCAGAGTTCATCTTGTTAATTAATCCGTTCGGGAAGCCTGTTTTGACAGAAGCACCGTTTTCACAAACGTATACGTGAGACATATCGACATGGAAAGCGACAGAATAACCAGTTACACCACCTGTCATTTTTGCGCCAGAGCCAGAAAGTGACATAGGGTTATCCATGTAGGCGTCTTGAGCTTCTAATACACCTTGTTTTGCGTAGAACTCATCCAGTTTCATCCAGCCTAGGCCTTTGATATAGATTGCACCTGTGAATCCAGTACGGATATCACCAGCGCGGCCGATGATTACGTCGCCGTTGTCGCTCATGTCAGCAGGCATTAATCCAGTGTATTTACCAATCGCAGCATGAACCCAATCAATACCTCGCGTTTCACAGAAGTCACTGCCTAGCATGACTAGCGGTACATCTTTACACCATTCTAAGCCGCCAATATCAGTAAATGCTGCATCGCCTTCTTTAGTGTGATCCCACAACAGAACGTTACCTGTTCTCGTTTGTAGTGCTACTTGCTTGCCATCGTGAGAAGAGGTGTACGCGCCCATTGCACCAACAGCGTCATAAAGGTTGATCATTTCACCTTCATTGACCCATGCAACTGCTTTGTAGCCGCCAAGAGCGCCCATTACCACTTCACCGTTACCTGAAACAGCATGTGCACGAGCCCAAGCTGCATTTGACCAGTCAACATTTCTGGTATCTAGCTCGCGCATACCTTCTTTAGGTGTCCAGATGAACGGCACAACATCACCGGTAAAGTAAGTAGTACAGGTTCCATTACCATCAGCATCTTTATAAGCGGTACCAACTACCGTATTTCCTGATGCATCAATATCCCAACCTGTTGCTGCTGATTTACCTTGCTCACTTGACCCACCACACGCATTGCCCGTAAGGTCACCTAATGGCATTACACCATTTGCATCCGTCCAGATAACTGGTGCATTAATCCCGTTTCTGTCGTGATCAGAGTTGACCAGAAGTTTGTTACCATTTGCGCTCATTTTGGCTGAGCCAGTGCTTAGATAATCAGGAAGAAGCTTAAAGCCTTTACTTTCATCCCAAATAAATGGAGTGCTGCCTGCCATACCTATTGAAGACTTACCATTTTTTGCTAAGTCACTTAGGTGTGCATAAACCACTTGTTTGAAGTCAACACCATCTTGATAGCCGTTAAACACTAAGTCCGCTGTTTTGGTTTGGCCTGCTTCCGCAACGATTGGTGTTACGTCACATGGATCATCAGACGCTGGGTTGCTGCTTTCGTTGTCGTTCCAGTATTCCGCGACCGATAGGATCTCAGATGTAGCGGTAGGATAAGCACCGCTGTTGATTTCTTCGGTGTAAAGTACATAGCTTTGGCCAGGAGTCAGACCATTAATTTTAAAGTAGCCATCAGGACCGACTTTACCTTGTGTCAAGTTACCTGACTGTGCTGATACCGCATCAAATAAAGGATCATCGATGTTACGAGCGATGATATTTACACCGCTGTATTCAGTAGAGCCGTCTTTTAAGCGAAGCGTACCTTCAATAGAGCCAAATTGGCTCAAGTACTCTTGAGTAGGGTAAAGGTTAGAGATGGCCACGCGGTCATCAGTGATGTTAACCGTACTTTGTGCTACCGCTCCTGCACCGTGGTGACCGATGAACGGGTACATAGTCTCAATCACTTCTGGGTCGGCGCGGTTAATCTCACCTAAATACCAGTTACCCGTATCATGCGCATGAACTGCTTCTACGTTACAGCCTTTCACACCTGGGAATAATGGTGAAGAAGGGTTACTTCTGTAACCAATATGGCCATTCGTTTGAGAGTGAGATAAGTTAATTGCGTGCCCGATTTCATGAGTGAACACGCCAGCAATTTGGAGACCTGCATTATCGTTGGCGTACACGTTCCAGCCATTGATTACCGCTGTTGCTTCGATAATCACGTTGTTTCCGTCCGCAATCTCAGGGAAGGCGATACCCAGTACTGCAGTTTTAGGAACACCGAACACGTTTTCTAGGATGCTGCCATCTGTATCGTAAAGCATCCAGAAGCCGTAGCCATTCTGCTGAGTATAAAACTGAAGGGCGTTAGATCCATCTACGTCAGCGATACCCGTTTGTTCTTCAATGGTGCCCGCTACATCTGCTTGGAATGTAGAAGTTTTAACATTATTCCATTGACTGAAAGCAAATTGAGTTATTTGCTGTGCTCGCTCAATCGATAAAAATACTGAACCGTCGTAGTCGTAAGTAAAAGCGTCGCCGCCGTCAACATAGACTGGAATAGAGCCATTAGACGTGTCCCATAGGAAAGGTGTCGGGTTACCATCCTCTGTCGTATATAGTGGACCACCTGCTTGAACGGCACCTGCAGAGAGTAGAGCGGCAATCGCAACTGTTAATGTACTGTGTTTCATTATTTCATCTTCCCATTGCTGATCCATTGCTCTGACACTGCTTTACCTAGTAGGCTCATGAAAGCCACTGCGTTGTAAGCACCTTCTGTATTCACCATTTGTTGCTCAGATGGAGCAAGCGCGCCTTCAGCAAACTCTAGGTTTTCGAAAATGCCTTGGTTATCAAACTCATTTACTACTTTGCCACCTTGGATGACGAATTTACCGTTAGCCATGCCTGCCGTTGTTTGAAGACCAGTAAGTGATGCTGGTTTATGCATAAATACGACAACGACTTCATCTTGGTTCCAGCGAGGGAAGCCTTCTGGTGCTACCGCTAGCATTTGGTTGCCATTTGGCAGAGTACGAGGCTTTAGTAAGCCAAATTGACGAAACGTGTATTCAGAACCTTCGGCGTGTTTACCTAATGCCGCGTCGCTAACTTTGATAGTAACTTCTGTGTACGGTAAGCCCTGATCAGAAATGCCATCAGTGACGGTTTGAACCTGACCTGAAATAATGCTTTCAGATTCGGCAATGAGTTGCTTAAGGTTTTGCGATTGGAGTTGGGCTGCTTGTGCGATAGGTGCAAACAGCGTAAACGCTGATAGCAGCACAGCCATCTTTGATCTGAGTTTCATTAGTTATCCTTGACTATATATTTTTTAGCAATTTATTCAGGTAGATCCTCTACCATCGAATCAAAATAGCGAATGGTATTAAATTGCGATATCAGGGATTCCCTGATTTTTTAAAAACTACAAAACCATGATGGCTTTATTTACAAAGGGATTGTTTGAAGGGTAGATGGGAATATTACGGGCTACATATGCACTGTTATTAGATATATGCTTGTTTTTGAAAGGGATAACCGTTATGGTGAATTTTCCTCTCTTTTTATCTGCTTTTTAAGGCTAGAGCTCTTGCTCAGATTTTAATCTACGCAAGTGTTGACCTTGCTTCCATAAAATAGCGATTGCCAATTGAAATTTGAGTGTTATAAATATCTATTTTTCTCCCTATAATTAGTTGGAATTATCAAAAATTATTTATTTCAGGGAATAGTAGTTCGATAAAAATAGATTTATCACTACTTATTGCTGTGAAAATAATGGTTCTTCTTCTATTTATTTAAGTTGATGTAAAAAAATAATGGTGTTATTCAAATGTTAATCAATGCATTAAAGGATTAATGCATCACTCTATAGAAGCATATAATTTGTAAGTGTACTAGCGCACTAGTTTAGTAGAGTGTTAAGTTTTTTGCTAGTAAAATGGTTCTATGAATCGGGGTAAGAGCCACATGGATTGTGTAAGTTTTGAAGATCCAGATAGATGGATACGTTTTCTTAATCAAAAATTACAAAACAGTAAGGAGGAAGAAAGAGCAAGTATATCTAGGGAACTGCATGACGATCTCGGGCAGATATTAACCGCTATTCAAATCAACTTACAATTGCACCGGAAGGAGTGTTGTAATCGTAGTGACCGCGTCAATGACTCAATAGAGTTAATTGAAGACATTATAGAGAAAGTTCGCCATAAATCTGCCGAGTTAAGACCCGGTGTTATTAGTGAGCTATGTTTTATTGATGCAATTAAACGTCTTCTTGAAAAAATGTCTATATCTCAAGAGAATAAAATAGATTTTAAATATAGAAATAACTTCCCTGATGTCAGTCAACAATTAAAAGTTGACGTGTTCAGAATAATCCAAGAAGCCGTAAATAATGCAATCCGCCACGCTAACGCGACCAACATCTTCGTTAATTTAGACTTTGACAGAGAAAAAGTAACAGTATCTATCTCGGATAATGGTAATGGTTTTGAAATAACCAGCATAAAGCGCAAAGTAAACACCAACCTACACCTAGGATTGCTGGGTATGGAGGAAAGGGCTAGGCGTCACAACGGAAAAATCCATATCCAATCAGAGCTAAATACTGGAACAAGAATATTGGCGGAATTTAAATATGATCTATAAGAGTAGAGTATTTATTGTTGATGACCATGATATCGTCAGAGCGGGTATATGCAGTATTTTAAACACCTTATCAAGTGTTGAAGTGGTTGGTGAAAGTGGAACGGGGCTCAACTTGATCCCAAATCTGAAAAAGTCTAAACCAGACCTACTTATTCTGGACGTCTCAATTAAGGGGATCAATGGAATAGAGCTGATTAGTATGATCCGAAAGCACAAGATACCAATTAACATCCTTATGCTATCGATGCATAAAAATATTGAGTATGTTGCAAGATGCTTAAGAAATGGTGCTCAAGGTTATTTACTTAAAGATTCTGCAGTGGAAGAGCTGGAGCTAGCGGTTGGATCCGTTATGAGTGGTGGAAGCTATATCAGCCAAAAAATCGACAAGCCTATGCTCAAGGACTTGCTAGGAAAAACGCAAGATGCAGTACCTTTGGATTTACTGACAAGCAGACAGCGGCAAATACTTCAGCTAATCGTCGAAGGGTATTCCACAAACAAAATAGCTGACGATACATGCATTAGTATCAAAACCGTTGAAACACACAGATCCAACATCATGAAGAAGTTGAATATTAAAGATATTCCAAATCTTGTTCGCTTTGCCATTGAGAACAAGCTCTTGGTTCCAACAACGTGAGTACCAGGCTGTGAATCATTCCTCCTAATGCAAAGAGTATGATGCTTTTGGTAAAAGGGGGAATGTTAAGAACAACAACGAAAAGGGCGCTACTGAGAGCAACGCTGCCACCCAGTGGATGCAAAGTATTTCGGTAACCCTTTTAGTTCAGTTGGCACAAAACAATAATAAAAAAACAAAAAGGGCGATAACTCTAGGAGTTATCGCCCTTTCCAAACGTTTGGTGGAGCTGGGGGGAGTTGAACCCCCGTCCGAAAACCTTTCATCATTGGTACTACATGCTTAGTCGATCTTTAAATTCACCACCCACCTGCGAACCGACACGCTAATGAATGACTATCCTGAATTATAATTCGCCGTTCATCTCTCAGGCGGGAGAATCCGGGCTAGCTAGTTTGGGTTTGACTCTTTGTTATTCCCCGTCTTACAAGCGGAAGCTAGGGCAAAGAGGCTCTGAGCAGGGTATTAAGCTGCTAGTGCGTAGTTTTCGTCGTTTGCGACTATTTTTTTGCGGTTTGTTAACGAGGCCTACCGCACCTCGGCATGCACCTCAGACTTCTGAATTCCCGTCGAATCCTAAATCAGCCCCAAGGTATTGTTCGCATAGTAACAGAAAAGTATTAGCTGTCCAGCACTATGCGTTTAAGTGGTCAAGATTAACGCAGTGAACTCTTCATTACGCGCGCTTTTTCTCTTGCCCAATCTTTTTCTTTTAAATCCGTACGTTTATCGTGCAGCTTTTTACCTTTTGCTACGCCGATTTTTAGTTTCACCCAAGAGCGAGACCAGTACAGAGAGAGTGCCGTTAACGTCATACCTTCACGGTTAACACGTCCGAGTAGGTTATCAAGTTCGCGACGACTCATGAGTAGTTTACGCACACGAGTAGGGTTCGCCACTACATGTGTCGATGCCTGATTCAAAGGAGTGATTGTCATGCCACTCACAAAGGCTTCACCGTCACGCATAAATACGTAACTTTCAGAAATATTGGCTTTACCTTGGCGAAGGGCTTTCACTTCCCAACCTTGGAGCTCCATGCCAGCTTCGATTTCATCTTCGATAAAATATTCGTGGCGAGCTTTTTTGTTCAGCGCGATAGTGTTACTACCCGCTTTTTGTTTTGATTTTTTCTTTGCCATAATGGCGTCATTATACGGCTTGGATATCGGTTAGGAAATCCTTTTATTTGCGCAATCGCGGAATAAAAGTAAAATTGGGGCTCGCTTTTCATCTGGACATGTATCGATAGGAGTAAGTATGAAGCAAATCAGCCGTTCTGCGTTGGTGTCGTTTAGTGCAGAGCAGATGTTTGATCTGGTCAATGATGTTGCTAAGTACCCAGAGTTTCTGCCTGGTTGTTCAGGTTCCAGAATCATTGACGCTTCTGGCGATGGTATGGTGGCTTCTGTGGATGTCGCGAAAGCTGGGATCAGTAAAACCTTTACCACGTCTAATGAACTTATTCCTGGTCAGTCCATTATGATGAATCTGGTCGATGGTCCTTTTAAGACGCTACGTGGTGGCTGGTTTTTTACTGCACTAGATGAGCAAGCATGTAAGGTTGAACTTAAGCTTGAATTTGAATTCTCTAGTAAAATGATTGAAATGGCCTTTGGTAAGATTTTTAATGAGTTAACCAGTAACATGGTCAATGCTTTTACAAAACGCGCGAAACAGGTATACGAGTGTTATGAGTATTGAATCAGACATGATTCATGTTGAGGTCGTTTACGCCTTACCGCATGAGCAACGTGTGTTCAATTTAGTTGTGAACAAACACGAAACGGTGGAAGAGATTATTAGTCAATCTGGCGTACTTGAGTTGTACCCGGAGATTGATTTATCGAAGAATAAAGTTGGTGTCTTTAGCCGCAATGTAAAATTGGATGCCACTGTACGCGACAGAGACCGTATAGAGATTTATCGTCCGCTTCTCGCCGATCCCAAAGAGATTCGCCGTAAACGTGCTGAACAAGCTAAAGCCGCAGGTAATGCTGATCCCGTTACAGGTGGCAAGCCTAACGCTATGCGTAAAAGCGATTAACTTGTAAATGCCAAACATTAAAAAACCTCCCAGATGGGAGGTTTTTTTGTATAAAGGTTTTGTTATTGAATTTGCTCGTAAAACGCGTCACTTTTCGGGAAGTCGCCAGCAATATCAGCAAGTGTGCCTTGATCATCAAAATTAACAACAAGGTCTTTTTGCACTGGATCGCCATGGCCCGGAGTATGGTGGTATATGTAATACCATGTGTTTGGATAGCCGTTTTCGATAAGCATTGGTGAGCCAAGTACGAAGCGAACTTGTGCTTTAGTCATCCCAAACTTTAATTTATCTACCGCACTTTGTTCTACATAGTTGCCTTGGTTGATATCAATGCGATAAACCAGTTTTTCTACTACCGAACATCCTGTAAGCAATGTCATTGCTAATGGTACGGCAACTAACCACTTCTTTAATTGCATAATAATTTCTTACTAACCTTTAAAATACTGCGCTGATAATAAACAAGCTCGACGCAGATGTAAAAAGCTATGCGTCGTATGGTAGGGAATCTGACAACGAATTTTGAGTTGAGTTGCATTTATTGGCAGATATTCATTTGTGTCTATTCTGACAGATAATTTGAATGCAAGACCAAAACGTCGTTCAAAGTGAGTAGAAAACAAAAAGCCATGGATGTTTTCTCCATGGCTCCAGGGAATGTTTTTTAAGCGGCGATAAGTAGCTCTTTAGCATTTGCAAGGGTCGAGTCGGTGATCTGGCTGCCACCTAGCAGACGGGCTAATTCTGCCACGCGTTGTTGCTCATCCAGAGCGTGCATCTGGGTTTCCGTCTGACCTTTTTTAGTCTGCTTTGCTACAAACATTTGCTGATGTCCACAACCTGCCACTTGAGGAAGGTGAGTGACACACAGTACCTGAGTTGACTCTCCCAATTTACGCAGCATTTTACCTACTACGGCGGCGGTCGGGCCACTGATACCTACATCGACTTCATCGAAGATGAGGCTTGGAGTATCGACTTTCTGAGCGGTGATGACTTGAATGGCTAGCGAGATACGTGATAGCTCACCACCGGACGCGACTTTAGCGATTGGTTGCAGTGGCTGGCCCGGGTTTGTTGAAACCAGGAAGCAAACACTGTCCATACCCAATGGAGAAGGATGGGCATTATCGTTATTAACTTCAATGCTGAACACCGCTTTTTCCATGCTTAGTTCGTGCATGCTTTGGCTAATTAGTTTATTCAGTTCTTTAGCGTAACGACTGCGTGATTTATGTAATTTTTCCGCTGCAGTTAAGAAGCTTTGATACTTTTGTTCTACTTCCTGTGCGAGTTCATCCAATCGTTCATCAGAACAATCTAAGGCTTCTATTTGGGCCAGAAGGTCTTGATGATGCTGGTAAAGTTCCTCTGGCATAACATGATGTTTACGTGCCATAGACATGACTTTGGAGAAACGTTCTTCCACATAAGCCATGCGACCCGGATCGACATCAATGCCGTCAAGGTAGCTGCGGAGTTCGTTTTTGGTTTCCTCCAACTGAATCATGGCTTCTGCCAGCATATTTGGCAGTTCTGCTAATTTTTCATCTAACTCAGCTAATTGAATCAGGGAGTGATTGGCCGATTGCAAAATACCAAGCGCATTGACTTCTTCACCTTCGTAAATAAGTTCGATGGCTTGTTGACAGGTAGCGGCGAGTTCACCGCTATTGGACAGTCGTTTGTGCTCTTGTTCGAGTTCTGCAAATTCTTCTTCACCTAGCGATAACTCATTCAGTTCTTTGATTTGGTATTCAAGCAACTGCTTTTGTGCCTGATTCTGTTGGCTGTTTTCCTTTAGTTGCTTGAGGTTGTTGTCTGCCTGACGCCAGTGCTGATAGGCACTGCGAGTACTTTTTAGTAGATTAAGGTGACCCGCATATTGATCCAGCATGGCCATTTGATGATCACTTTTCATCAACTGGTGATGGGCATGTTGACCATGAATATTGATCAGAAGCTGTCCGAGAGATTTGAGTTGTGAAAGTGGTACCGGACTGCCATTAATGAAAGCTCTTGAACGGCCTTCTTTTGTAATGATGCGACGTAAAATACACTCACTGCCATCGAGCAGATCATTATCTTCTAGCCAACGCGTTGCATGTAAGTTGTTATCCAGTAAAAAAGCGGCACTCACTTCGGTTTTTTCTTCACCTTGTCGAACCATGCCTGCATCAGCACGCCCACCTAAGCAGAGACCGAGCGCATCAATAGCAATAGATTTACCCGCACCTGTCTCACCCGTAATGGTGGTCATGCCCTTAGACAGCTCGAGTTGTAAAGACTTAACAATCGCAAAATTATTAACACTTAGATGAGCCAGCATTTTTATTTACCTGTATAACTGAACAATACTGTATAAGAAAACAGTATATACTGTTTGTTCATACAGTAAAGGTGGTCTTTAAATTTTTTGTTGGTGAAATGGATTTTTGTGATGGGTTAGGAAAAACACGTCGATGAGAGACAACGACTTATTTAAATTGAAAGAGTTAGGGGGATATTGAATAAAAGGACTTAGGAAGATAGCCGACGGTAATTGGGAGGTTTTAATGCTTTCTAACTACAGAGATTAAAACGCAGGCATGTGGATACCTGCGTTTGTAAATAGAATAACAGAGGTTAAAAGAGCTTGCTCGACCAGCCTAGTTTGTTTCTCAGAACGTGGTAGTAACTGTAGTCTTTTGGATGAACAAGTTTGAGCACATTCGGGCTCTGGTAAATGTGGATCTCGTCGCCCGGAGAAACAGGCAAAGATACCTGGCCATCACAACTGACTTCTTGCGTGCCACGGTTTTCTGGAGATACCAGCAATTTGATACGGCGGTTACCATCGACGACTAAAGGTCGGCTGGAAAGTGTGTGAGGGAACATCGGTACCAAAGAGATCGCGTTCAAGCTTGGTGAAAGAATTGGACCACCACCAGAAAGCGAGTAGGCGGTAGAACCTGTCGGAGTCGATACGATTAAGCCATCTGCACGCAATGAAAAAGCGAAGCTTTCATCGATATAAACTTCAAATTCAATCATATGTGCGATTTGGCCAGGGTGGAGTACAGCTTCGTTTAAAGCGGCGTTGTGACTTTTAATTTGGCCATGTCGATGCACTTCAGCTTCAAGTAGAAAGCGCTCTTCTTCAATATACTCACCGTCCAGTACAGCTTTAAGGGCGGCTTGGAAATCATCTGGATTTAAATCCGTCAGAAAGCCTAAGTTACCTCTGTTGACACCAATTACGGGAACGTCAAAACGAGATAAAATTCGTGCGGCTCCGAGCATATTACCGTCACCACCGACCACAATCGCCAGATCTGCGTTTTGTCCTAGCTCAACTAAGCTCGCAAACTGCTTTGGCGGGATCTCGTCTAAAATTGCAGTAAGACGATCGTCAATAAATACTTGGTAACCTTCTGATGTCAGCCATTGGTACAGCTCACTATGAGTCTGAATAGCTTGTTGATCTCTAGGTTTACCGATAATCGCGATCACGTTACATGGATTTTTCATAGCATTTCCGCATTAAAGAGGCTTGAATCAGGAATCTTCATCCCCATAATAATGGCAAGTTACCTAAATATGCGAATTTTTATGTGTTTAAAGCCCGCAAAAAAACGCATGGCTTGAAGGGCATTACGTTGAATTCTGGAGATATCATGAGCAACGAAGAAAACAAAGTTACAGAAGAAGAGCTTGATCAAATCATCGAAGAGGCTGAGAAAGTGGAAGCAGCAGCTCAAGAAGCTGAAGCGGAGCTGGAAGAAGTTGGTGACGAGAAAGACGCTAAAATTGCTCAACTAGAAGCAGCACTACTGTCTAGCGAGACAAAAGTGAAAGATCAGCAAGACGCGGTTCTGCGTGCAAAAGCTGATGTCGAGAACATGCGTCGTCGTACCGAACAAGAGATCGATAAAGCGCGTAAATACGCTCTGAACAAGTTCGCAGAGGAACTGCTTCCTGTTATTGACAACTTAGAGCGCGCAATTCAGGCGGCAGACACAGAAAATGAGGTCATTAAGCCGATTCTTGAAGGTGTGGAACTGACTCACAAAACCTTCGTTGATGTGGTTTCTAAATTTGGCCTGAAGGAAATTAATCCAGAAGGCGAGGCATTCAACCCTGAATTCCATCAGGCTATGTCTATCCAAGAGAGCCCGGATCACGAATCAAACACGGTTATGTTCGTTATGCAAAAAGGTTACGAACTAAACGGCCGTGTTGTTCGTCCAGCAATGGTTATGGTTGCTAAGTAAGCTTTACTACCGCTGAAAACAATTTGAAAATGCCCATCACATTGGTGATGGGCATTTTTTTATTCCATCAATTGCACTGTTTTATTTTTTCCCTTAGAAATTGAAAGTTGATCTTCTTCAAATATTTTCTTATTGGGGATTATTTCTCTTATAGTGAAAATTAGTTCAGTTTTTGCTCTGTGTTTCGAACTCAAGCTTCATAACTTCCTGTAATTACTTACTTTGTGAAAGCTTGTGCTGGATGTTGGGGAGATAACTAGTGAATTTTGCTGATATTCAGTGTTAACAAATTTGTAAACTTTCTCTTTATTTTGTAACTTCTCTGTGTATGATTTGCGACGAATGCTTTAAAAGTAAGCATATATAACTACAAAAGCGTTAATAGCAAACACAACATATCGGAGATTTACGATGGATAAATCGCTTTCTAGTAAGATTTTTGTCGGCTTGTTTGCCGGCCTCATTTTGGGAACTGCAATCCAATACTTATTTAACGGTGTTGCGATTTTTGACACTTACTTACTTGGAACGGCAGAAGGTGTGGGCGGCATGTTCGTCTCGCTGATTAAATTGTTGGTTGTTCCTTTGGTTTATGTCTCAATCGTATGTGGCATTGTTGATCTTAAAGATATCAGCGCGTTTGGTCGCCTTGGTGGTAAAACCTTTGCGCTTTATATCGTTAACACAATTATTGCGATTACAGCTGCTCTGACAGTCGGCCTTATTTTCCAACCTGGTGCAGGTGCTAATTTAGCCGGTACCGTTGCTGAAACCGTTAAACTGACCACAACTGAAACGCCAGATATCTTTTCTCTCGTAGTTAACATTGTCCCTAGCAATCCAGTTCAGGCATTTGCTAATGGCGACATGCTACAAATCATTTTTATGGCAATTCTGACCGGTTTGGCGATTCAAGCTTTGGATTCTCGTGGTGGTCCTGCTATCCGTACCTTTAAGATGGCTAATGAGATCATGATGAAGCTGGTTGGGTTGGTGATGAGCCTTGCGCCTTACGGTGTATTCGCGCTGATGATTCAATTAGGTGCGACGCTGGATGCAAACACGCTAATGTCCGTTGCAGGTTATGTTGCTTTGGTTGTGACTATGCTTGTGTTCTGGATTTTCGTTTTCTATCCAATGGCGGTAGGTCTTGCTACAGGCACGTCTCCGAAGACATTTCTTCGTGCGACTCGCGAGCAGATTTTATTTTCTCTATCTACGGCAAGCTCAAACGCGACAATTCCTGTAACGATGCGTACTCTGACAGACAAGCTACAGGTGTCTAAATCAGTTGCAGGCTTTGGTGTGCCACTAGGCGCGACAATGAACATGTCAGGTGTGTCTATCTATATTGCACTGGCTACATTGTTTGTCGCCAACGCTTTTGGTCAGCCTATTAATACTTCGGACATTTTCACCCTAGGCTTGACGATTCTTCTGTTATCGATTGGTGCGGGTGGTGTTCCTGGCGGTGGTGTTGTGATGGTTGGTGTTCTGCTTCACCAACTCGGTTTACCACCAGAAGGCCTGGCAATTATTGCCGCAGTTGACCGTATCAATGACATGTTCTGTACCTCATCAAACGTGGTGGGTGATACCGCAGTCAACACTATTGTTGCAAAAACAGAAGGTGAGATTGGTAAAGAGGAGAGCGTTGATGCTGAGCCAGTACAGGCAAATGCATAGTAGCGTTACCCAATAAACAAGAAAGCGAGCTATTACGGCTCGCTTTCTTGTTTTCTGGGCCATGAGTGCCCATTTTCTCTTGGTTAGTGTTGCTTTATTGAACGACTTTGATGTGACCTAATCCTAACTAATCAGAAAGAAAGCGATTAAATCAGAAAAAAAACGCTTTTTTTCAATTCTGCCCTTGAAAAGCATTTTACCGCCCTTATCTATGTGGCATAGAGAAGCAAACATTGATTATTTTTGTTTGTGAGCAAGGGTTGAAACCCGATTCTCCTCCCCCCACATTGGGGTTATAACCAAACGAAAATAGAATTTATTCGGAGATAGCCAGATGGGTAAAATCATTGGTATTGACTTAGGTACTACTAACTCATGTGTTGCTGTATTAGACGGCGACAAACCTCGTGTAATTGAAAACGCAGAGGGTGAACGTACTACTGCATCGGTTATTGCTTACACTGATGGTGAGACACTAGTAGGTCAGCCAGCAAAACGTCAAGCAGTAACTAACCCTGAAAACACGCTATTTGCAATTAAGCGTCTAATCGGTCGTCGTTTTGAAGACGAAGAAGTTCAGCGTGACATCGAAATCATGCCTTACAAAATCGTTAAGGCTGACAACGGTGACGCTTGGGTAGAAGCGAAAGGCCAAAAAATGGCTGCTCCTCAGGTTTCTGCTGAAGTTCTTAAGAAAATGAAGAAAACTGCTGAAGACTTCCTAGGTGAGGAAGTAACTGGCGCAGTTATCACAGTACCTGCTTACTTCAACGATGCTCAGCGTCAAGCAACAAAAGATGCTGGCCGTATCGCAGGTCTAGAAGTTAAACGTATCATCAACGAACCAACTGCAGCAGCGCTAGCTTACGGTCTAGACAAGAAAGGCGGTGACCGCACTATCGCTGTATACGACCTTGGTGGTGGTACATTCGATATCTCAATCATCGAAATCGATGAAGTTGAAGGCGAGAAAACGTTCGAAGTTCTGGCAACTAACGGTGACACTCACCTAGGTGGTGAAGACTTTGATAACCGTCTGATCAACTACTTGGTTGACGAGTTCAACAAAGAGCAAGGTATCAACCTTAAGAACGATCCACTTGCAATGCAGCGTGTTAAAGAAGCAGCAGAAAAAGCGAAAATCGAGCTTTCTTCTACTACTCAAACTGACGTAAACCTACCTTACGTTACTGCAGATGCGACTGGTCCTAAGCACATGAACATCAAAGTGACTCGTGCGAAACTAGAATCTCTAGTTGAAGACCTAGTACAACGTTCTCTTGAGCCTCTAAAAGTAGCTCTAGCTGACGCTGACCTATCAGTAAGCGAAATCACTGACGTAATCCTAGTTGGTGGTCAGACTCGTATGCCTATGGTTCAAGCGAAAGTGGCTGAGTTCTTTGGTAAAGAAGCTCGCCGTGACGTGAACCCTGATGAAGCGGTAGCTATGGGTGCTGCAGTTCAAGGTGGTGTACTTGCTGGTGACGTTAAAGACGTACTGCTTCTAGACGTAACTCCACTGTCTCTAGGTATCGAGACAATGGGTGGCGTAATGACTAAGCTAGTTGAGAAGAACACAACTATCCCAACTAAAGCGAACCAAGTTTTCTCTACAGCAGAAGACAACCAGAGCGCGGTAACTATCCACGTTCTACAAGGTGAGCGTAAGCAAGCGATGTACAACAAGTCTCTAGGTCAATTCAACCTAGAAGGCATCCAGCCTGCACCACGTGGCATGCCACAAATCGAAGTAACTTTCGACCTTGATGCGGACGGTATCCTACACGTATCAGCGAAAGACAAGCAGACTGGTAAAGAGCAGAAGATCACTATCCAGGCTTCTGGCGGTCTAAGCGACGAAGACATCGAGAAAATGGTACAAGAAGCAGAAGCTAACAAAGAAGCGGACAAAAAGTTCGAAGAGCTAGCAACTGCACGTAACCAAGCAGACCAAATGATTCACGGTACTCGTAAGCAAGTGGAAGAAGCGGGTGAAGCACTTCCAGCTGAAGAGAAAGAGAAGATTGAAGCTGCAATTTCTGAGCTAGAAGAAGCGCGTAAAGGCGAAGATAAAGAAGCTATCGACGCTAAAGTTCAAGCGCTAATGACTGCTGCTCAAAAACTGATGGAAATCGCTCAGCAACAAGCTCAAGCACAACAAGGTGCTGAAGCTGGCGCTCAAAAGTCTGCAGATGACGATGTTGTAGATGCAGAGTTCGAAGAAGTTAAAGACGATAAGAAGTAATTCAACATTAGGGTAATTTGATACTTTGGTAGAAAATTACCCTGTTGGAAACACTTATTGGAATCTTTGCGGGCGTTTGAGGTGACTCTAACGCCCGCATGTTTGTAAATAGCCCAGTCTTTCTAGCTAAGCGCTTTTCAGAGAAAGCTTTTATCTAAAACGATATTAACACCAAGCGGCAGCGGCCGTTTGCAGTACTACATTGGTGACGAAGAACATGTCAAAACGTGATTTTTACGAAGTATTAGGCGTAAGCCGTGATGCATCAGAACGTGATATCAAAAAGGCGTATAAGCGTCTTGCAATGAAATTCCACCCAGACCGTAACCAGGGTGATGATTCTGCTGCGGATAAGTTTAAAGAAGTAAAAGAAGCGTACGAAATTCTCACTGATCCTCAGAAGAAAGCGGCTTACGACCAGTACGGTCATGCTGCTTTTGAACAAGGCGGCGGCGGTTTCGGTGGTGGCGGCTTTGGTGGCGGCGGTGCTGATTTCGGCGACATCTTTGGCGATGTATTCGGTGATATCTTTGGTGGCGGTCGCCGTGGTGGTGGCGGTGGTCATCGTGCACAACGTGGTGCTGACCTTCGTTACAACATGGAACTGACTCTAGAAGAAGCCGTTCGCGGTGTAACAAAAGAAATCGAAGTTCCAACACTGGTTCACTGTGATACTTGTGATGGTAGCGGCGCGAAAAAAGGTACGTCAGCTGAAACCTGTGGTACTTGTCATGGCCACGGCCAAGTACAAATGCGTCAAGGTTTCTTCGCGGTTCAGCAAACCTGTCCAACCTGTCATGGTAAAGGTAAGATCATCAAAGACCCTTGTAACGAGTGTCATGGTCAGGGCCGCAAACAGAAAACCAAAACACTTAACGTTAAGATCCCTGCCGGTGTGGATACGGGTGATCGCATTCGTCTGTCTGGCGAAGGTGAAGCGGGAGAAATGGGCGCACCAGCAGGTGACCTATATGTTCAGGTACACGTAAAAGACCACCATATTTTTGAGCGCGATGGCAACAATCTATACTGTGAAGTACCAGTAAGTTTTGCCATGGCAGCACTAGGTGGTGAAGTAGAAGTACCAACATTGGATGGCCGAGTTAGCCTGAAAGTACCATCAGAAACGCAAACTGGCCGTATGTTCCGTATGCGCGGTAAAGGTGTGAAAGGTGTTCGTGGCGGCGGTATCGGTGATCTGATCGTTAAGTTGGTTGTAGAAACTCCGGTGAACCTAAGTTCACGTCAGAAAGAGTTGCTAAAAGAGTTTGAAGAATCTTGTGGTGGCGAAGCGGCGACAAAACACAAGCCTAAGTCAGAAGGTTTCTTCAATGGCGTTAAAAAGTTCTTCGATGACCTGACGAGCTAAAGCGCCCCACAATTCAAAATCACAAAGGCCTGCAGAGATGCAGGCCTTTTTGTTTTTAGACGAAGCTCAGTTCCAGCATGTACTTGGTGACTCAACATTGGTTGCAGTAAGTTTGAGTGCATTGACTCCTGAGGGGAAGCAACTGTCCTTATCTTGGCCGAGATCGGATTTCGCTGTTGCCGTGATGGTATAAGCCGTGGTTGCGGAACTCACGATAGAAAAAGTAAAGCGATCATTTGCAGAATCACAGATCGAGCAATTGCCTCCCGAAATAATAGAGCTCCAGTCATACCCTCCATCATAAGAGGTTTCCAAAGCCAGTTGGATACGGCTGATATCGCTCAGTGCCACCGTTCGGTGCGACTTAATGACATGATTTGTGTACGAGGGATAAGCGATAGCAGAAATGATCCCGACAATCACGACGGCTATCAGTAATTCGATCAATGTCATCCCGCTTAATCTTATTTTGTCTCTGTTACAACAATATATTCGAATCATTACGAGTAGTTCCCTTTTCACTTTTACGGCTATTTTTCGCAGGTGATAGCATCTGTGCAAGATGAATTACTGTTGACTAGATGTTTGCATAGGAATTTGGGAAATGCCTCGCGGGTTTACGTTATTGGAGCTACTTATTACGGTATCGGTGCTGAGTATTTTATTGGCAGTTGCGGCACCAAGATTTAGTCGTGTTTCACAAACAGTACAGATGCAAGGCCTTGCAACAGAACTCTTTGGTTTTCTGAATCAAAGTAGGTCAGAAGCGGTAATGAGAAATAAAAAGTTGTATGTACATTTTTCGATGGATAAAGGTAACACCATTAATAAAGGAAATTGGTCACTTAACTTGACGGATTCCTCCGTTGCTGGCGGAATGAGCATTTTACATTTATCCGGTTCACCTTATTCAGAGCTATCGATAAATCATAACTATGACGCGAAATATATAAGCTTTGAAGAAGTAAGAGGACGGCCGAACTCTGGGAATATAGAGTTCTTTTCGACTAACAATCAGAATTCCAAACTGAAAATCAAACTTTCTAACCCTCCTGGTCGTATTAAAGTTTGCAGTATGTCGGGAGCAAAATTATATGACTACTCTAAATGTTAGGCTGCGCTATCAAAGAGGCAGCTCTTTAATCGAGTTAATGATCAGTTCTTTAATTGGTTTAATTCTATTAGGTGTGATTGGCTCGGTCTTTCTTAGCTTGCAAAAAACAGCAAGAGATAAAAGTTTGGAGTTGCATCTCCTACAGGGGATTAACCTTACTTTTGCAATGATGAAAGAAGATATTCAACGAGCTGGTTACGATGGCGGAAACGGTAATTCGCTCAAGGTATCTGGCTCTATAAATACAATAACGTTGAGCGGCGCTTCTTCTGTTGGTTTTGTTTATTTCAAACAAGGCTCTCCGGGTAACAAAGACTATCGAAACATTAAGTATGAGAAGCGCGATACTCGACTTTTAATATGCGAAAAAGGTGTGGTTTCACAAGCTCAAATATTAACTTTTGATGGTATAGATTTTTGTCGATCTTTATTTGATGAAGATATTTTGCACGTCACTCAATTTTCAGTGAGTTCAGGAACCGTTACGAATGGAAAAACGACAAGTGCATTAACCGACATCCAATTAGGTTTACAAACGGTTGATGGCTCTTTTAGCAAAGTGGAAACAGTCTCAATTAAGCAAAGGAACTGGCAATGAAATTTAAGTCTAATCAATCAGGCTATGTCGCACTGCTGGTGACTTCCATTCTTTTGCTGCTTGCTTTGATTGTGGTTCTTGCTTCATCAAAAGGTATCTTTTTTCAAATCAAAGTTGCTCAGAATGAGTTAAGAGCTCGACAGGCGCATTGGAAAGCTGAGGGTGGGCTGGAATGTGCATTTTCTAAAGCTAAACTAGAGAAAAAGATACCCGTCACGGTAGATGATTGTAAAACTGCAATGGAACTCAATGGATTAACTTTTTCTGCTGGAGAATTTAGTGTCGTTACTTCTGAATTAGAAAACGCAAGGCTTCGGAAAATCATCAAGTTTCCAGCTGTTGGCGGGGCTGGGGCTATAAAATCTACTTCTGATCTTGTTATTAATGGTTCCTATACGAGTTCTGCTGATCCCGGAAAAAGTCTCGGAAATAATTTATGGGAATGCACGTCGGTTCTCTACTCCAATTATTTCTATGCTACAAGCGTGAGCACACGTCATCCCTATCAAATGTCTAAAAAGCCTTACGCAAAATTTCCAGATAGCAACCCTGGACAATTGCAAGAATGTGCAACAACTCATTACAGTTGGGCAAAGAGTGTTGCTAACTCTGAAGATGACTATCGAAAATCTTCAAGCATGGATCCTTTTAAGGATGTATTTGATGTGCCACGAAGCGAATGGTTTGATGTGATGTCTGACAACTCGCTGTTTGGTTATGTGCCACTCTCATTAAACCCTGCCAAATTGGACTCTGAGAAAGATTTACCTAAGCCTAGTTTCAACGACAAGTGTGCGGAAAATATCGTAGACAACATTAAAGCCGGCAAAGATCTGGTTTGGGTCTACGGTGGATGTGAAATAGATACGGCAGGATTTTCCAGCATCAAATCTGCTATTGATAAACACTTAAGTGGTAGTGGCATTATTTTAGTCGTTCAAGACGGGATTTTATCTACGAGAGGAACTCAGGACTTTACTGGCATGCTCTATCACTTTATTTCCCCCCTATATGCTGATCCGAAGGGGGTTGTTCCGGACTTTGTTGGTTGGGATAAACTTGAGAACCATAAAGATTTAAAAGGGGTGATTTCTGCGCTTGCTGCTACCGTACCAATGAAAAAGGAAAGAGTCGGCTACTTCCAACATGGCTCTTTTAACCCTCTAGGAGGTTTTGTAATGGATGCCCCTGGCACTTTCGCTCTTTTCAACGCCGCATTAGATTTTCAGTACAATCGTGATGTGATTGATGAACCATTGAAAAAGATCAAAAAAGTATATTGGAAAAAAGGCTCCTGGAATGATCTCTAAACAGCAAGGATTTAGTTTACTCGAAGTATTAGTTGCTTTTCTGCTTCTCGGAGTAGGGGCATTAGGTTTAACAAAGCTAAATGTGTACTTAGAGCGCGAATCGGACTATGCGATTCAAAGTATCGAGGCTCTTCGTCTGGCCGAAAACAAACTCGAATGGTTCCGCACCCGAGGTGCATCTTCTGCCGTTTCTGTAATACCCATCGCCGACTTTGATTCTATCGCTACAGGCTCTTCCGCTGCGGGAGCTTACACAGTGGAGTGGGTGGTGCCTCCCGCAACAATCTCTGGGTCTCTTAAAACGATTACTGTTACTTCAAGCTGGGAAGACAGGATGGGGCAGACCCAGTCTGTTCAGTTGAAAACGATGATTTCTCGTTATAGTGAATTTGATAAATAACGCTTCTCCAGTGCGTCATTATTGCTTTAAAAAGCATCGTCGCTTTTTCCTACGTCCTTTTCAGGTTTATTTCCATCAGTTAATGGAGGGTTTTAGAACTGTTAACGTGAATGATGTGCTGCTGTTTTTATTATGTTTCATCCGGTTGCCATTTTTGCAAAATGTGTCTCCAAATATGAAAAAATACTAGCATCTTGTACTTTTTATCTTGGTTTTAACTAGAATACTTGGCTGAAAACAGGCCGCAATAAATTATTCCAAAAGGCCATAGCACCAACATCATTCATTATGGAGTTACCATGAGTAACCAAGCAATTAATAAGGCGCCATCTTCTAAGCCGAGTGGGATGGATCGCTTTCTAAACTTTATTGAGCGTGCAGGTAACAAAATTCCTGATCCTGCGATTTTGTTCTTTTGGGCACTAGTCATTACCTGGGCGGCATCTGCACTTTTATCGAATGTCTCTTTCGATCTTGTAAACCCTAGAACTGGTGAAACTTTAATCATCACTAACTTGTTGACAGGGGAAGCGTTGGCTAGCTTCCTTGCAAATATGGTGACGACATTCACTGGCTTTGCACCACTAGGTATCGTATTGGTCGCTATGTTGGGCGTGGGTGTTGCTGACTCTTCAGGCTTTATCACCACGGGCCTTAAGAAGATGCTGAGCTTTACACCTGCGAAGCTTCTTACTCCAATGCTTATTCTGGTTGCTATTGTATCGCATACTGCAGCAGATGCTGGCTACGTCCTGGTTATCCCTCTGGGTGGTATTATTTTCCATGCAGCAGGCCGTCATCCTCTAGCGGGTATTGCGGCAGCGTTCGCGGGTGTATCAGGTGGTTTCTCTGCAAACTTTATTCCTTCTGGTATCGACCCACTGTTGGCTGGTTTCACGCAAACAGCAGCACAAGTTCTCGATCCTGAATACGTTGTTAACCCTCTAGCAAACATCTTCTTTACTGGTATCTCATCAGTAATCATTGTGGCTATCGGTTGGTACGTTACTGAGAAAATTATTGAGCCACGTTTAGCGAAAACCCCAGTAGATGAAGATGCAGAAGCCGCTCCTGACCTAGGTTCATTCTCTGAAATTGAATCAAAAGCATTCCGCTACGCGGGTTGGTCGATGCTGGCTGGTATTGCTCTTCTTGTTGTGGCGTTAATTCCTGAAACTTCAGCATTACGCTCACCTGAAGGCGAGATTACTGCATTCTCTGCACCAATCATGAAGTCGATCGTTCCACTGATCTTCATTCTGTTTATCATCCCTGGTTACGTATACGGTAAAGTTTCTGGTACATTCAAATCCAGCAACGACATCATTAAGGCGATGGCAGACACCATGTCGACGATGGGTGCTTACATCGTTATGTCTTTCTTCTGTGCTCAGTTCCTATCAGCATTTGCTCAGTCAAACATTGGTACGATGCTGGCGCTATACGGCGCTGAAGGTCTGAAAGCAATGAACCTTCCGGGTGAAGCTACGATCATTGGTATGATTTTGCTAACGGCTTCGGTAAACCTGCTTATTGGTTCTGCGTCTGCGAAATGGGCTCTAATTGGTCCAATTCTGGTTCCTATGCTAATGGCGGTTGGCATCTCTCCTGAGTTGTCTCAGGCGGCATATCGTGTCGGTGACTCTGTATCGAACATCATTTCACCTCTGATGGTATTCTTCCCACTAGTGGTGGTGTACTGTCAGCGTTACGTGAAGTCGACCGGTATTGGTACGCTTGCATCACTGATGATGCCATTCTCGATCGCTATGCTGATCGGCTGGTCAATCTTCCTGATTGTTTACTGGATGATTGGTATTCCTCTAGGTATTCAAGCGCCGTACACTTACACCATGTAAGTCGCAAAAGCTTAAATTTGAAAGCGCAGATCGCAAGGTCTGCGCTTTTTTTTTGTTCTTTCTTTTGGGGAGGACATCGGTAATTTCTAACGTGACTGTAGCGTGTCGAAAGTTAGTGGTAATATTGGCCCGTCGCACATTCACTAATCTGGAGTCCCTTTGTCAGACCTTCAATTTACGCCCCAAGACGAACAATTTATGCGTAGAGCCATCCAATTGGCTGAGCTGGCTGAAGCGGAAGGAGAGGTGCCTGTTGGAGCCGTCTTAGTAAAAGATGGAGAGGTTATTGCAGAGGGCTGGAACCGCTCTATTTGTACTCATGACGCGACTGCCCATGCAGAAATTCAGACTCTGCGCAAAGCGGGACAAGTATTAGAGAACTATCGTTTATTGGATACAACGCTTTATGTGACGTTAGAACCTTGCCCGATGTGTGCTGGAGCGCTGTTACACAGCCGTGTTAAGCGAGTGGTATTCGGTGCGCCGGACCTGAAAGCCGGAGCCGCAGGGACAGTGTTAAACCTGTTCGAAAGTCAGGCAGCCTACCATTATGCAATGGTTGAAAAAGGGCTGTTAGAAGCCGAGTGCCGAGATCAGCTCCAAGCTTTTTTTAAACGCCGCCGTAAAGAGATTAAGGCAAAGAAACAGGCTGAAAAAGCGTTACAGAGTGATCAGACAAAGAATGGGAATTGAGGAAGAGAGATTCAGCAAACATCTACGTTCGGGTAGATGTTTGCTTCTTGATCAGTGATTCACTAAGTGAATGAAAACACGATGGCGTTCACTGATTTTCTTTTTCATGCTCGTCAGTTTGCGCTTACGACGAATTGCCGCCACTGTATTATGCAAACGCTTTGACTGAACCTTACGTCTTCTCATATTCTAAACCTCTAGCAGACAAGACTACGAACACCCTCAAGTAGACACTGATTGTGTCTAACTAACCTAAACTCATCGTTATCACGTTAAACAATTCACTTTTTCATGCACAACATAATCAACCCCGCTAACACAAAACGTGGTGTGTAGTTGGCGTCCAGTTAGGCATGGGAAATTGCAACACTGATAATGGGCCGAGCGTCATCGATGTGATTTTCAATCGCAATGACATTCATATCCCGATCTCAGATTAGTGGACAACCATTAGATGACATTCTAATAATCAGTGTCATGTTTAATCGGGAGAGGGTAGCCAGCCGAGTATATTGTGCTCAAAATATCTAACTAACGTTTAAATATTAAGGGCTTACAATGTTGGTCGTTAAGTTTGTTTGCACTTACTTTATGATGCTGACCGAACTCGGAAAGATCGATTCTAGATAAGTTTGTTCAAAGACTCAACAAAAAATGACGAGCTATTCACTCGCCATTTTTAATTCGATGTTTGAGTCTTATTCGGGAATGACTTCTGACGTTGTTTCGTTTTCTTCTGTCGTACCAGAAGCGCCTGAAACCTCGGGTTTTTCATCCTCTATCTGCTCTGTTGTTGGTTCCGATACACTCTCAACAGCGCCCGATACTGTCTCAGCGATACTTTCTACTGCACCTGACGTGAGGGTGTCGGGATTGAGCGGTGGGATGACTTGCAGATCTTCAGTGCTTTCATCGGTAGCTGGCTTCTGACTGACGTGGCCGATAATTGACTGATAGTAACGACGAATATTTTCAACGTAATTACGCGCCTCATCTCCTCGGGCATAACCGTAACGCGTTTGGCTGTAGAAACGCTTTTGACGCAGTAATGGTAGCCTGTCTTTTACGTCCGCCCACGCATTGGGATCGCCGCCCTGAGCTTTTGTCAGGCGTCGAGCGTCCAGCATATGACCATAACCAATGTTATAAGACGCCAGCGCGAACCAAATCTTTTCGTGATCACTGATCGTTTCGGGTACGCGAGCGACAATCCGGCGCAGGTACTCGACACCACCACGGATAGACTGCTCAGGATCGAGACGGTTGGTCACGCCGACGCTTTTCGCCGTAGGTAAGGTGAGCATCATCATGCCGCGCACGCCAGTTGGAGACTTCGCTTTTGGTTTCCAGTGAGATTCTTGATAAGCCAATGCTGCGATTAAGCGCCAATCAAACTCTTCGCTGTACTTTTGGAATAGGGGAGACCATTTAGGAAGTTTGTCATCCAGTGCACGAATGAAAGCCCGAGTATCCACATAATCAAACGCTTCAATATGGCCAATGTATTTTTCTTCCAAGGAGGCGAGTTCACCCGATTGCTTGATGTTGCCGAAAAACTCTATCAGCATCGCGTATAAGCTTTCATCTTCGGAACGGCGGGTAAACCAAGACACCGGTTGGTCTTCCGTTAACTCAAATGCTAAAGCTAAATCAGGGTAAAGGCGCTGGGCCAGTGAAAGCTCAACTGAGTCCGTCACCGTGAAGCGCAATTCGCCTGTGGATACGCGTTTCAGCAAATCTCTGGTATCGGCGTTGCCAACGATTTCAAACTGTAGCTCAGGATACTGCTTTTTTAATGCCGTTAGTGTCGGAACATATTGTGATTGCTCGACGATTTGCAGTGTATTAGCTGCCGCGTTGCTATCGGCATCGGCTTCGTCAGCCTGAGTCGCTTGATATTTTATCAATCGCTCAATACTACGAGGCCTCAGCTGCCCCTTTTTATACACGACTTGCTGGCTGACATAGTAGTAGGCAGGGCCAGGTCGAAAACGCTTTACCGCTTGAGAAGTCTGGTTCAAACCTGTGGCAATAATATCAATATCGCCTTTCTTGAGTGCTGGAAAAAGATCGGCTTGGCGAAAAGCGGGTTTAATTTCTAGCTTCACCCCGAGTTCTTCTGCGAACTGACGTGCAAGTTCATAGTCCAAGCCCGCAGGGCCATCGGGACCAATGTAATAAGAGAGCTGGTTATTCAGTGTGCCAACTCGAAGAACGCCACGTTCCTGGATTTTTTGGAATTCACTTTTTGGGGTCGACTCAATTTGGCAGGCAGAAAGTAGTAGCACAGAAGCGAAAAGTAGGACGCTGCGCTTAAGTCGGTTGAGCTGGCTAATTTGCATTAATTGGTACTTCTCGAGAAATTTCTAACTACCTTTATATCAAAGGGAAGTGGTGGGGCAAAGGGAATCGCACACATAGAGTGCGACATTGCGTGTTTTATCGACATTTTGGTTATAATTCAAATTTGATAAAAAAATTGACGCAAACGGTTGCTTTTGGTGTTACATCACAAAAACAATTGCTATATAATGCGCTCGCAAAGGAGAGGTGGAATCGGTATAAGTTCGGGTTTTTACGCCTAAGTGGCTGAATTTATTCCAATATCACCTTAATCAATTGCATAAGAGACCTAAGCACATGAGAATTTTGCGTGGCTCCCCAGCTCTTTCTGAGTTCCGTGTTAACAAACTATTGGAACTTTGTCGTGAACAAGATCTGCCTGTAACCGGCATTTACGCCGAGTTTATGCACTTTGCGGATCTAAAATCTGACCTTGATGACCAAGAGTTAGAAAAGCTTGAAAAGTTGCTGACTTACGGTCCAACGATCGAAGAGCACGAGCCTGAAGGTCTTCTACTTCTTGTTACGCCTCGTCCTGGCACTATTTCGCCTTGGTCTTCTAAATCTACCGATATTGCTATCAACTGTGGTCTGGACAATGTTAAGCGTCTGGAGCGTGGTACAGCGTACTACGTAGAAACGTCTGCGACACTTTCTGATGCTCAAATCGACACAGTTAAAGCGCTAATCCACGACCGCATGATGGAAACGGTGTTTACCGAGCTTGAAGCCGCTTCTGCACTATTTACTGTGGCAGAGCCAGCTCCAGTGGCGCACGTTGATATCTTAGCTGGTGGTCGTCTTGCGCTTGAAGAAGCAAACGTTTCACTTGGCTTGGCGCTAGCAGAAGATGAAATTGATTACTTAGTGGAGAACTTCACTAAGTTAGGTCGTAATCCAAACGACATCGAGCTGATGATGTTTGCTCAGGCGAACTCAGAGCACTGTCGTCATAAGATCTTTAATGCAGACTGGACTATCGATGGCGTAGACCAAGAGAAGTCTCTGTTTAAGATGATCAAAAACACATTTGAAACGACGCCAGACCACGTTCTGTCTGCTTACAAAGATAACGCAGCGGTAATGACAGGTTCTAAAGTGGGTCGTTTCTTCCCAGATCCTAAATCACGTCAATACACTTACCACCATGAAGATGCGCACATCTTGATGAAGGTAGAGACGCACAACCACCCAACGGCTATCTCTCCATGGCCAGGCGCATCAACCGGTTCAGGTGGTGAAATCCGTGACGAAGGCGCGACAGGTATCGGTGGTAAGCCTAAAGCGGGTCTGGTTGGTTTTACAACGTCTAACTTGCGTATTCCTGGTTTTGAACAGCCTTGGGAAACGGACTTCGGTAAGCCGGGTCGTATCGTAAACGCGTTAGATATCATGCTTGAAGGCCCTCTGGGTGGCGCGGCATTCAACAACGAATTTGGTCGTCCAAACCTATTAGGTTACTTCCGTACCTACGAAGAGAAAGTGACTTCTCACGCAGGTGAAGAAATTCGTGGCTACCACAAGCCAATCATGATTGCTGGTGGTATGGGTAATATCCGTGACGAACACGTACAGAAGAAAGAGATCCCAGTAGGTGCGAGCCTAATCGTACTTGGTGGCCCGGCAATGAACATCGGTCTTGGTGGCGGCGCTGCGTCTTCAATGGCGTCTGGTCAGTCAGCAGAAGATCTGGACTTTGCTTCAGTACAGCGTGAAAACCCAGAGATGGAACGTCGTTGTCAGGAAGTTATCGACCGTTGTTGGCAGCTAGGTGAAGAGAACCCAATCGCATTTATCCACGATGTGGGCGCGGGCGGTATCTCTAACGCACTTCCTGAGCTTTGTGACGATGGCGAGCGTGGCGGTAAGTTCCAGCTACGTGATGTACCAAATGATGAATTGAGCATGAGCCCGCTGGAAATCTGGTGTAACGAATCTCAGGAACGTTACGTTCTTGCAGTTGCGCCAGAACATATGGAAGCATTCGATGCAATCTGTAAGCGTGAGCGTGCACCTTACGCAGTGGTTGGTGTGGCAACAGAAGAACGTCATCTGACACTAGAAGACTCTCACTTCGACAACACGCCAATTGATATGCCAATGGATATCTTGCTTGGTAAAACACCGAAGATGCACCGTGAAGCAACGACATTGAAAGTAGATAGCCCAGCGATTACACGTGACGGTATTGAAATCAACGAAGCGGCAGATCGCGTACTTCGTCTTCCAACTGTAGCTGAGAAAACGTTCCTGATTACTATCGGTGACCGCTCAGTAACAGGTTTGGTCGCTCGTGACCAGATGGTTGGTCCTTGGCAGGTTCCTGTAGCGAACTGTGCAGTTACGGCGGCAAGTTACGACACATACCACGGTGAAGCGATGTCGATGGGTGAGCGTACTCCGGTTGCTCTACTAGACTTCGGCGCGTCTGCTCGCCTGGCTGTTGGTGAGTCACTAACTAACATCGCGGCGACTGACATCGGTGATATTAAGCGCATTAAACTGTCTGCGAACTGGATGTCTCCAGCGGGTCACCCAGGTGAAGACGCAGGTCTTTACGAAGCAGTGAAAGCTGTGGGCGAAGAGCTATGTCCGGCGCTAGGTTTGACTATCCCTGTTGGTAAAGACTCAATGTCGATGAAGACCAAGTGGGAAGAAAATGGCGAAAGCAAAGAAGTGACTTCGCCACTATCGCTAGTAATCACTGCGTTTGGCCGTGTTGAAGACGTACGTAAGACAGTAACGCCTCAGCTACGCACTGACAAAGGTGATTCTTCACTTGTTCTTGTTGACCTGGGTAACGGCAAAAACCGTTTGGGTGCAACAGCACTGGCACAGGTTTACAAGCAGCTTGGTGACAAGCCTGCAGACGTAGACAACGCAGAGCAGCTAAAAGGCTTCTTCGATGCAATGCAAACACTGGTTCGTGATGACAAGCTTGTTGCTTACCACGATAAAGGTGACGGCGGTCTGTTCGTAACACTTGCTGAGATGGCATTCGCTGGTCACTGTGGTGTGAAAGCGAACATCGAAGGTCTGGGCGAAGATGCGCTGGCAGTTCTATTTAACGAAGAGCTAGGTGCAGTTGTTCAGGTTAAGAACGAAGAGCTGGATTCAGTTCTGTCTACGCTAGCAGCGAATGGCTTAGAAGCATGTTCACATGTGATTGGTTCTGTTGAAGCTTCAGACGACTTTGTTATCACGTCTGGTGATGCAGTTGTACTTGAGCGTTCACGTACAGACCTACGTGTTATCTGGGCTGAAACAACGCACAAAATGCAGGCGCTACGTGATAACCCAGCATGTGCAGACCAAGAATTTGAAGCGAAGAAAGACAACACGGACCCAGGTCTGAACGTATCTCTAAGCTTTGATGTGAATGAAGATATCGCAGCACCTTACATTGCGAAAGGCGCGAAACCTAAGATGGCGATTCTTCGTGAGCAAGGTGTTAACTCTCACGTTGAAATGGCAGCAGCCTTTGACCGTGCTGGCTTTGAAGCAACCGACATCCACATGAGCGACATTCTGACAGGCCAAGCGGCACTGGATGAATACCAAGGTCTGGTAGCGTGTGGCGGTTTCTCTTACGGTGACGTACTAGGTGCGGGTGAAGGTTGGGCGAAGTCTATCCTGTTTAACGCACAAGCTCGTGAGCAGTTCCAAGCGTTCTTCAACCGTGAAGAGACATTCTCTCTAGGTGTGTGTAACGGTTGTCAGATGCTTTCTAACCTGAAAGAACTTATCCCGGGTGCAGACTTGTGGCCACGTTTTGTTCGCAACGAATCTGAGCGTTTTGAAGCACGCTTTAGTCTGGTTGAAGTACAGAAGTCTGATTCTGTGTTCTTCGACGGCATGGCTGGCTCACGTATGCCTATCGCGGTTTCTCACGGTGAAGGTCGTGTAGAAGTACGTGACGGTGAGCACCTAAACGCAATTGAAGCGTCAGGTACTGTAGCACTACGTTACGTTGATAATAACGGTAACCCAACGCAACAATACCCGAACAACCCGAATGGTTCGCCAAATGCGATTACCGGTCTGACTACAGCAGATGGCCGTGTAACCATTATGATGCCTCACCCAGAGCGTGTATTCCGTACGGTTGCAAACTCTTGGTCTCCAGAAGGCTGGGGTGAAAACGGCGCTTGGATGCGTATGTTCCAAAACGCACGTAAGAACATCGGTTAATTCTGTTTTTTATATAAACAGCTAACAAACCGTAAAGCGCAGATCGAAAGGTCTGCGCTTTTTGTTTTTACCAACCAAACTCTCACCAAGAGTATGCTCGATAGTGTCTTTGAAATTTTGATGGTGATGACTTCTGCTTCTGGGTCTGAGTGACTGGTTTACAGCGTATTTTCTAGTTGTTACGCAATAAAAAATGCCAGTAAGCAATTGCTTACTGGCATTTAAACGCGGCTGTTAGCTAAATGGAGCGAAGGAAATCTAAGAGTAACTGTTTGTCTTCTTTAGTTAGCTCTACAAACGCTTGTTTAGCGGATTGCGCTTCTCCGCCATGCCACAAAATGGCACTTTGCAGATCTTCAGCGCGACCATCATGTAAAAATCGGCTCTGACCATCACCTTCGATAAGACCAAGTCCCCATAAGGGTGGGGTTTTCCATTCTGCTGGTTCTGCACTGCCTTCTTTCACACCATCGCTTAAGTCAGCTCCCATATCGTGCAATAACAAATCTGTATATGGATAGAAGGTTTGATTGCTTAAAATAGGGAAACGAGAGACTTCACCTGTCGTCAGTGACTCTCGATGGCAAGCGTTGCAGCCTACATCCATAAACAGCTTTCGACCTTGCTGGAAAGCAATGCTGCTTCCGTTGCGTCGTTCAGGCACTGCAAGAATGGTCAGGAAGTCATTAATTGCTTCGAGTGAAGCATCGGATACTTCCGGCGAACCGCCAGATGGCATCAATTCGCAAACCTCTTGTTGTTCAGTACAAGGCTCTGCAGGGTTATAGCTGGATGTGAGTCCCATATCCTGATGGAAAGCACCTGCTACTTGGCTTTCTAAAGTACAGTGAACGCCTTTCCAGCCGAAACGTCCGATACATGTTTCTAGCTGATGTGCCCGCCCTGAAATACCATCAGAGTTACTGTCTTCGATATCTTGATAGTCAAGAATGACTGATTCTGGAACCAAATCCAGCAACCCCATGCCAATTAGCTGTGGTGAGAGGCGAGGCCCCAAAGACACCCCTTCCGCGAGAGGATTCATTGCATCATTAAGATGAAAGAGAATTTCGTCACTGCTGCCTTTAGTCCAAGTCACGGATCCTTCTGGAGACCCATCGGCAGAAAAAGTTTGCAACTGTCCACCAAGGAATGGGTCGATGGCACCGTTTTTATCTGCCAAGCGGAATAAAATGCCGTCTCCCGTACTGCCATCACTTTTCAGTGATTCAGCTCTGGCTGATGTTTCATGACAACCTGTACATGAATCCGTTATTGCCAAAGGGCCTAAACCATCGAGCAGTTCACGGCTTCCGGGAGCAGGAAGCCATGTAGCGATGAACAGCTCCCTGCCTTGAGAGGCTCCGTGATAGTCTTGAATGTCCAATTCAGGAATAAATTGCAAAAAGCCGTTGTTTGCATCATAGCTAACAGTGGCTACGCCACCTGCAGGCCCAAGTTCAACGTATGCTGGCTGATCTTCTGATTGTGACGATGAACCGTCACAACCAAAAAGCCAAATACTGCACAGAAATAATAAAGACTTTTTCATCATTTCACTTTCTGTGGCAAAGAGTAGCCCCAAGCATTAATTGGATCAGGGATCCCTAAAGACCCTTCAAAGCTCCAGCCCCAAGTGAACAATACGCTGTCGAACCTTAGAGCCACGGTGTGTAATGCGCCAGCACCGATGTCTAATACCGAAGACAGGTCTGTAATTGCAACCGTCGGAGCGATAGGGCTCTCATCAGTTTCTAGTCCTAATGTACCCATACCATTGTTACCCCACGGGTATATTTGGCCATCTGATCTTTCAACAAAGCTTTGGTTACCGTTTGCCCAAACCATGACGCCATCTTCAACCCAAGGTAATACTGTTGCTTCATAAAGCTCTCTTGGCCATGATTCGTCCTCATCATTACCTAATTGATTGCTTGCGTTCAGACCCCAACCATAAAGCTGACCACTTTCCCCAATTGCGATGACATGTGCTTTACCCGCTGAAAATGAGGTGATTTTCTCAGGTAAGTTAATCAGAGTAGGGATAAGGATATCTTCAACATAGTCTTGTCCTTGTGCGAGCTGACCATTGTTGTTTTGCCCCCATCCGTATAGGTTGCCGTTAATATCTAGTGCGTAAGTACTGTCTGATCCAGCTTCAATTTGAATAATATCTGATATCTCAACTTTTACCGGGAAGTCGGAGTCCTCTAGCGAGTTGTTACCTAATTGTCCTTTGTCGTTTTCACCAAAGGTATACACTTGGCCTAGTTCGTCGAGAACTACAGTGTGATCATATCCACGAGCGACAGAAATAATATTCTCCAAAGAGGATATTTTTTGCGGACTTAATACATCTTCTTCGCTCAATATGTCATCGTCTTCACCCAAACCAAGTTGGCCTCCGTCGCCGTCACCCCAAGCCCAAACCTGACCTGTGCTATCAAGTGCAATAGAGGCATTTTGGTTGAATGCCAATGATACAAATGAGACGGCTTGTTCCTCGCTAATAACGGTCAGTTCCGTTGGAGTAGTTGGGTGGTTTTCTTCTTCAAGAGTACTGACATACCCGTGGCCAGTTTGTCCTTTGTTATTACGACCCCAAGTCCATAGTTTTCCGTCTAAGATAGCGCCACTATGAGCGCCGCCAGCAGATACTTGATGACCGAAATAGACTTGATCTTCCAATGATGTTTGATTGCCTAGTGAATCTGTTGCCGTCACGGTGTAGTTATTTAAGCCCGGTACCAAGTTGATCTTTAGTGAAAAGTTTTGGCCATCGAAGTCAGCATAATGAACAGTACCATTGATTGAAACGGTCACTGACTCCACACCGTCAGTGTCGCTACTGGTCCCGGAAACGGTTGTTTCCGAAGCATAGGTACTATGAGCATCCCACGATTTGGTTAGTTGGGTATCTGGTCCAGAGTTAGCAGTGGTCGCTTCGTCATTAGAATCGCAACCTGCAAGGGCAGTAACGAGTACTGCCAAAAGTGTCTTTGTTAATTTCATTTGATAATCTAACTGAGAATTGTTTTTATTACGGTTGGTTATATATGTTTTTTAGAGTAATTAATCCATATGGATGATGGTTTATTGTGTTTCTCTTCACATTTTTAACCTGCCTTTAACTCAGCTGGGTTAAATTTAACCGTGTCAGTCTTACTCGTTTCTGCATATATTCCCTTGATTACATCACTGCACTTGTATTGACACTGAGAATTTAAAGTGGTCAAAGTGAAATTACCTTGTGGGTTTTAAGCGGGGCGTATACGGAATTGCGGAGTGGCGTATTTCTTTGAAAAAATCAAATGAGCTTGAGTCGCGTTGTTATCATGGCTATTCCCCATGAATCGCTGAAGTTAAAAAAGTAAGGAAAAAATTTGCAGCCAACAACGGTGATTTATGCTCTAATACCGCGCTTACCAAGGGATGGTGTTAAACAGCTCAGCTTAGATGGAGTTATCAAGTTGACCGAATCCCTGATTAATCCCTTAGGAAATGAATTAAATGTCAAAAAATCAAAAATTTGCTATCCGCGTAACTGAAAAACGTAACGGCTGGAGCGCAGAGATCACTCGCCAAGTAACTTCTCGTAAAACTGTAGTATCAAAGCGTGAAACTGGTTTTGAAAGTGAAGAGAAAGCTCAAGCTTGGGCTGAACAAGAGCTGGCTGGTTTTGTTCAAAACCAAGTAGTTCGCAACGAACGTAAAGCAGCTCAACGTCAAGAGCGTGAAGCTGAGCAACTTGCAGCTAAAGTTCGTAAAGAAGAAGCTCGTAAAGCGCGTGATGCTGAAGCAGAAGCTGACGAAGAATAAGACTTCGATTTAGACAAGTTAACTTGTGATGTTAAAAAGCCCTGACGTATTGTTCAGGGCTTTTTTATAGGTGTTATGTTAGTCAAAAACAGTCCGATGAGATTGAAAGGCTGATTGAACCTTCTGATGGTGTCGAGAACTGCTGGTTGCCTGGCAATAAATTTGGCGAATTGGCATAAACGCGATGCGATACTTTTATATTGGGTGAATGTACTGGCGGTAAATCGAAATGATGTAAGCCATCGGACAGATCGGTCGCTTCACCGTAGTCAAAATTACCTGTAGCTGCAGATCGGTTTTTAACGTATTGGCAGTGATCTGGTTTGCCATCTTCGCGCCAGATTACCCCTGTGGATTTAGCCTCTGTATCTAACTGCGCTGCAACGGGATGGGCGTAGTGATCGTCATAAGATGACTGCTGGTTTTGTTCTTGTAAGTATTGGGCAATAAGATCTGATGACTGGGCAAAACTGTACGTCGAGAATACGAAACTCATCAGAGTAATAGAAAAGGTTTTGTACATAGTATGAATGCAAGCAAAAGCAGGTATCATACAAATAAATAAAACACTGTGCAATTGTGTTTCTTTGCACGAGGTATCTCTGTTGGGAGTTGATACTTAGTCAGAGGCTAACCTTTGTTTTAATAGCTTGGCAATCTGATGAGGAAGCATAGTTTTACTTTTGGGAGGGAAAAGCCCAGCGTTAACACAACTAGGCTTCGATTTTCTAACTTTGTACTTTACTGAACGTCGAGTGGTATTTGACCTGTCGTGACTTGTTCAACATCATACTCGTTCAGCTCTTCAATATAGTTTTCCACGGCTTGACCAACTTCATCGTCACCATGCTTGAAGTAAGACAGATGGAAAATAGCATCACCTTCATTTACTAAAGGTAGCGTGTGTTGGCCAATGACCAGACCGCTTTTAGGTGCGGTGAGTTCCAGCTCAATATGCCCAAGGGGAGAACTGATATAGGCGAGGGTTTCGCCTTGTTCAACTTTATCTCCCAAATTCACCACAGTACGCAAAATGCCATTTCCTGGTGAACGAACCCAACTGGTCGACTTCGCGATCACTGGCTCTGGGAATTTTTTACGGCTTGCCCGCAACATACCTATTGCCTGCATGACACGACGAATACCCAACACACCTGCACTGATTGAGAGTGGATCAAAGCGTAACGCTTCGCCCGCTTCGTAGGTGAGCACCGGAATATCACATTTTTCCGCTTCACTGCGCAAAGAGCCGTCGCGCAATGCTGAGTCGATGATGACTGGAGTGGAAAAGGCTTTCGCTATTCGTAATGTTTCCGGGTTACTAAGATTCGCCCGTACTTGTGGCAGGTTGGTACGATGGATAGCACCAGTGTGTAAATCAATAATATAGTTACAACGTTTCGCGATGTTATTAAAGAAGCCATATGCCATTCGCGATGCGAGCGCGCCTTTCTCACTACCCGGAAAGCAACGGTTGAGATCGCGCCGGTCTGGTAAGTAACGAGACTTATGGATAAATCCGAATACGTTCACTATTGGAACAGCGATGACTGTGCCTTTCAGCTTCTGTGGATCTAATTGGTTAATCATCTGACGTACTATTTCAACGCCGTTGAGCTCATCCCCATGAATGGCAGCGTTAACCATCAGTACTGGGCCGTCTTGTTTTCCGTGGATGATTTCTACGGGAATCGACAAAGGAGAGTGCGTATAAAGCTGTGCGGCTTCGAATTCGATCTCTAATCGCTGACCTGGTTGTACTTGATATCCGAGGAGCTCAAAGGTTTTGCTTCTTTTACTTCTAACCATAAAACCATCTCTTTCCAATAGTTTTTCAACAATGTAACAATCGCGTCATAATCAAACTAATCATTTTGATTAAGGATACGACAAATTATTTTAATTAACGCGAGTAATCACTCTTGTGTGAGATTTATGTTGTAAATATGACGCCAGTTATAACGGTTTTATCTTGTTATTTCTATATATTGGCAGGTAACTATTTAGCCTCTAACTAATTGAGTCTTAAAAGTAATAATAAAACTTTTAGTGACAAAATATGGCTTTTTTCCTCATTTTTATTTAGCTAATATCCGCGCCGGATTTTGACCGAATAAACTCTACTCTGAGGTTTTGATGAAAAAGGCAATAGCTAAAATTGGCGTAATGACTGCTGTGGCAGTTGCGCTTTCAGGTTGTGTGGGCAGTAATGCAGTGACTGGTTATGTTATGGGCTTTAACTTAAAAGCTGTTGATAACCGTTATGCTCGTGGTGGTCTGAACATGCTTATGGCACCCGTTTATGGTGTAGCGATCGCAGCTGATTATATCGTATTTAACTCATTGGAATTTTGGACAGGTAAAAACCCGTTAAACGGTAAGCCGCATATTTTTGATTCTAAGGTGGATACTTACATTGATGTAAACCATCAATTAGATAAGTCTTTGACAACAGCTCCAATTAGCCCTCTTGCGAATAATCGCGTGATTGAGCAAGGCCAAATGGAACAAATCGACGAAAACACCATTCAAATGGACATTACTTACAGTAATGGTGACAAAGCATTGTTGACTGGCGTACGTGAAGGCGACTTTGTCACTTACTACATTGATGGTGCAGTGGTAGCTAAGACTTCAATGGATGAGTTGGCAGCCTACGCACAAACGCGTGTGTAATCAGCTAGCATCATCTGCAATAAAAAAGGGTGCGATTGCACCCTTTTTTGACTTTATCTTATTTTCACGCAATAAGTGATTATGCTTTTTCAGGAATCGCTTCCAGTAGAGCGACCATTTGATCCCAAAATAGCTGAACGGTATCGATCTTCACTTTTTCGTCAGGAGAGTGAGGGAATTTGATCGTAGGACCAAAAGATACCATGTCCATATTAGGGTAAGGCTCTTTAAATAGGCCACACTCTAGACCTGCATGGATCACCATGATGTTTGGTTTGTGACCGTAGATACCTTCGTACATATCGCGGAAGATTGCCATGATCTCTGAATCCGCATCTGGTTTCCAGCCAGGGTAGGCACCTGAGAACTCGATTTGAGCGCCAGCCAGTTCCGCAACGGAATGCAGCATACCAACCACTTGGCTACGGCCAGAATCAATCAAAGAACGGATTAGGCAAAGTACGGTTGCTTTGTTCTCTTCGGTGGTGATGACACCAACGTTCAAAGAGGTTTCTACGACACCTTCGATCTCGTCACTCATACGAATAACGCCGTTTGGACATGCATTAAGCGCCGCGATGAAGCGCTGTTGGTCTACAGAAGCAAACGCTTGAGCGTCGGTTGCAATCTCTTCGTTGAAAGTAACAATACCGGTTTCTACTTTACCTAGCTCAGCTTTCAGTAGCTCAGTGTAGTAGTTGAACAACTCTGCAAGCTTGTCTTGGTTTTCTGCTGGAAGTGCAACAGTAACGAATGCTTCACGAGGAATCGCATTACGCAAGCTACCACCGCGGAATTCAACCAAGCGAAGGTCTAATTCACGAGCGTGACCTGCCAGGAAGCGACCCAGTAATTTGTTGGCATTGCCGCGACCCGTGTGAATATCACAACCAGAGTGGCCGCCTTTTAAGCCTTTTAGTGTTAGTTGGCGAGTGACAAAGCCTGCTGGGATCGCATCACGAGTAATATCGAATGTCATTGCACCGTCGATACCGCCAGCACAACCCATGTAGACTTCACCTTCTTGCTCAGAGTCGGTGTTTAGCAGAATTTCACCTTCTAACCAGCCAGACTCAAGCCCGAATGCGCCTGTCATGCCTGCTTCTTCATCAATGGTCAGCAGCACTTCAATCGGGCCATGCTTAATGTCGGTAGAAGCAAGAACCGCAAGACAAGATGCCATACCGATGCCGTTGTCAGCACCGAGAGTAGTGCCTTTTGCGGTTACCCATTCACCATCGATGTATGGTTGAATTGGATCTTTAGTAAAGTCGTGGTCAGTGTCTTCGTTCTTTTGCGGCACCATGTCGATGTGTGCTTGAAGAACCACACCTTTTTTGTTTTCCATACCTGGAGTGGCTGGCTTTTTGATGAAGACGTTACCAGTAGGATCACGGCGTACGTCAAATCCTTGCTCTGTTGCCCAACCGATAATGTATTGTGCCAGTGCTTCCTCATGCTTCGATGGATGAGGGATAGAACAAATCTTATCGAAAAAGCGCCAAAGTGGAGTGGGTGACAAGGTACTGATTTCAGAATGGAATTCAGACACGGAAAGCTCCTTTTTATCTATATTTCCAGATATGCATTGTGAAAATTACATATGGTTAGCATAAACTGCTAGTGCCATCTGGCTTGAATAGCCCAAGGATACCACCTGAAGAACGCGACTAGTAGTCGGCGACCGAAGGATTTCTTTCAGTATTGTCACAGTTTATGAATGAGAATCACGACACAATGAGATTTTTGTCATATTTCCTCACACGTTTATTTATAAAAGTGTAATTTAGTTACAATAATCGCAATTTATCTGTGTGCTGGGTTAATTTTTGTGATTTGAGTCACTAAAAGCCTTGTAATAAAATTTCTTGGTGGTATATTTATAACCATCTTCAGAGAGAAGAATAAAATGCTCAAAGGATGAGTCCGTTAATCGCCTCCAAGGAACTGAGAATCAACGACTGCATTAATTGATTAAGAAGGTGATAGTTATGAAAGGTTTACCAAGTACAATGTTCTGGAATAGCAAATCTGTATATACCGGTAACTTTGTATACCCAACAAGCTTTGGCTACTAAGTAAGTTGTCAACGCATGTGACTTGAACAGTTTGTTCACCCCTATAATTTGGAATTTTTTTTCAGTAATAGTTCTGACATGATTCGCCGCCACTCATTTTGAGTGGCGTTTTTTTATGTTCTTTTTCGTGGCTTGTCTAAAAATTCATCACTAAGTGCCAATTCCCTTATCGCTTGTCCTGTCTAATGCGATATCTTCACGCAATACGCTCTAAAAGCTAACTAGAAATCGAGCTTTCCTTTTGAAAGTTTAGAACATTGTTCAGTTTGTATTCTTTGTACGTTTTGTGTCCTAACTCGCTAGTCATTGTTTATTAAGTCTTAATTTTTTTTCGTGCGAAGAATCCTAGCGAATGGGTTTCATATCCTGCAAAAAAATCCATTTAGAGTGAAGATTCTATCTAGAATTTGCTATTTGATAACTTTATAATTCACACAATCGATTACGCAACCGTTTACTTTTTACCTTTAACAGGATTCGATCATGCTCGAAAGGCTCTTTAAGCTCAGTGAAAATGGCACAAATGTGCGCACTGAGATCATCGCAGGTGTTACTACCTTCCTGACCATGGCTTACATCATCTTTGTAAACCCAGCTATCCTATCTGACACAGGCATGGATCGTGGCGCTATTTTTGTAGCAACCTGTCTTGCTGCGGCCATTGGCTGTTTCATTATGGGTTTGGTAGCAAACTATCCAATCGCACAGGCTCCGGGTATGGGGCTTAACGCGTTCTTTACCTACTCTGTAGTATTGGGAATGGGTTACACATGGCAAGTGGCACTCGCTGCCGTATTTGTCTCTGGTGTTTTGTTCATTCTATTAAGTGTGTTCAAGATCCGCGAATGGATCATCAACTCAATTCCTCACTCTCTACGTACCGGTATTTCAGCGGGTATCGGCCTGTTCCTTGCGTTTATTGCACTAAAAAATGCAGGTATCGTAGTTGATAACCCAGCGACACTGGTTTCGATGGGTAATATTACGTCGTTACCATCAGTACTTGCTGCAATCGGCTTCTTCCTGACTATTTCGCTTGTTCACCGTGGTGTGAAAGGTGCGGTAATGATTGCCATTCTTGGTGTGACTGCATTAGGACTACTTTTCGGTGATGTACAATGGGGCGGTGTGATGTCGACACCACCAAGTATTGCTCCTACGTTTTTACAACTAGACTTCTCTGGCTTGTTTGAAGTTGGCATGATCTCCGTTGTATTTGCTTTCCTATTCGTTGACTTGTTCGACACTGCAGGTACGCTGGTTGGCGTTTCTCAAAAAGCAGGACTAACCGACGAAAACGGTAACATTCCTCGCCTGAATAAAGCTTTGCTTGCTGATTCAACTGCAACTTCGGTAGGTGCTCTACTGGGTACATCAAACACCACTTCTTACATTGAGAGTGTTGCGGGTGTAGCTGCTGGTGGTCGTACTGGTCTGACGGCTGTGGTTGTTGGCGTATTATTCCTACTGGCTCTATTCTTTTCACCTCTTGCAGGTATGATTCCAGCATACGCAACATCAGGCGCTCTATTTTACGTAGCGATCCTAATGCTGTCTGGCTTAGTAAGTATCGATTGGCGCGACCTGACTGAAGCGTCACCAGTGGTTGTTACTTGTCTGGTTATGCCACTGACTTTCTCAATTGCTGAAGGTATCACTCTAGGTTTTATCGCTTACTCTGCTATCAAGCTATTTAGTGGTAAAGGCCGTGATGTATCGCTCAGTGTTTGGGTGATGTCAGCCATCTTTATCGTGAAATACCTTGTAGGTTAATTCTATTTGGTTCCAAGCCAGTGAGGACATCTGTTCTTACTGGCTTTTTATTTTTATTTTGTTCACCGAAATCGATGTTTCTGCGCTCTATGTGGAGAAATTTGATATCACCATTGGTATTAATATTAGCTTTCGGTAGAATAATCGTTTGCGCTGCTTTAAGCCCCGCCTCAAATTTAGTTTGAGAGCTTAGTGAATATGTCGTTTATCCGCCTTTTTCACTGAATATTGGGGATACATATTTTTAAATTATTAGGTTATTACAATGAGTAAAAAATTCATTATCACTTGGGATGCGATGCAGACTTACTGTCGTGAACTGGCTGAAAAGCAAATGCCAGCTGAGCAGTGGAAAGGTATCTGGGCAGTAAGCCGTGGCGGTCTGGTTCCTGGTGCAATTCTGGCTCGCGAACTGGGCATTCGTTACGTTGATACTATCTGTATTTCAAGCTACGACCATGACCATCAGCGTGATATGTCTGTGCTTAAAGCACCAGAAGGTGACGGTGAAGGTTACCTAATCGTTGAAGACCTAGTAGATAGCGGTGATACAGCACGTCAACTGCGTGAAATGTACCCTAAAGCAAAAATGATTGCTGTATGCGCTAAGCCATCAGGTAAAGAGCTTCTTGATGACTACGTTGTTGATATTGAGCAAGATACTTGGATCGAGCAGCCGTGGGATATGTCTATCCAGTACGTTGAGCCGGTAAACCGCAAGCAAAAATAATTGCAGTCAAAGAATATTGAGAAATGCCCCTGTTTAGGGGCATTTTTTTTATTATCATTGTAAATATTGCAAATAGTCTAGGGCGCTTCGTATGCCGGAAGATATCAGTAAAAACCTATCCGAAACTTTGTTTGTCAAACACAAGCAAGCCAAAGAAACCTCGGCATTGACTCAGTACATGCCAACTAGCCAGAAAATCCTCGATGAAAGAGAAGAGCAGGGAGATAGTGCCTGGTATCGTCATTTACTCCGTCTGCAATGGGCATGGCAAGGTGTACCTCCTATCGATATAGAATCGGTATTATCTAAAATAGCGTCATCAAAGCACTCTCGTACTAAAGATGAATGGTTAGATACCGTTATGGGTTACCACAGTGGAAACTGGACGTTCGAGTGGATCAAGTTGGGCATGGAGCATCAAAAGCGCTCTGAAAATTTGCAAGGAGAAGCAGCTGCTGATGAGCTTTTTACTGCCTCTTTGTGTTTCAGTATCGCTGGCTACCCGCATTTAAAGAACGATAACTTAGCGTTGCAGGCTCAAGTACTGGCCAACAAAGCGTATTCGGAAGGGGCAGAGAAAACCCAATACACGATCAAACAAATCGAAGTGCCGTACCAGAATCGAAAAATTATCGCGAATTTACATCTGCCTAGAACGGATAAGCAATTGCCTGTGGTGATGGTTAGTGCGGGGTTGGATAGTCTGCAAACTGACATGTGGCAACTGTTCCGTCATCATTTTGCGCCGAAAGATATTGCGATGCTAACGGTTGATATGCCTTCGATTGGACACAGTTCACACTGGCCTCTGACTGAAGATACGAGCTGTATCCATCAGGCAGTCCTGAATGAGCTCTATTCGATTCCTTACGTTGATCACCATAAAGTGGGTTTAGTTGGATTTCGCTTTGGCGGCAATGCAATGGTTCGTCTCTCATTTCTTGAGCAGGAAAAGATCAAAGCCTGCGTTGCGATGGGCGCGCCTGTACACGATCTATTTACCTCGTCTCAAAAATTACAGCAGATGCCGAAAATGTACCTGGATTTATTGGCATCACGATTAGGCAAGAGTGCGGTAGACATCAACAGCATGGCAGGGCAAATGAAAGCCTGGTCGTTGAAAGTTCAGGGCTTTCTAACCAACCGTAGAACTAAGGTGCCAATTCTGGCATTGGGCTTGGAAGGCGATCCGGTTTCACCACATAGTGATAATCAGTTAGTTGCACTGTTTAGTCAGTATGGCCAGGCGAAAAAAATCAGCGCCAAGTCTATTTCAAAAGGTTATGAGCAATCCCTCGATTTGGCCATAAAGTGGTTGGAAGATGAATTATTAAGATGACAAACCTTCCCATTGAGTTAAAGTGAATACCTGAGCAAAAATTAAGCTCATGATAATCAAATAATAATCATTCTTGAGTATTCACTTTTTATTATGGAAACGGAGATTCATATGCCAGAGACGACTCAGGGGCCAACTCACTTTCGCTTGATGTCTAAGTTAAAGGCGATAGGGCCTTATCTACGAGAACCGCAATCAGAAGAAGGTCGTTACTATTTTGATTGTTTGTCGGTGTGCGTCGACGATAAGAAATCACCAGAAAAACGAGAGTTTTGGGGCTGGTGGATGGACTTAGAGGCCATCGAAGGGGGCTTTACTGCCAAATACCACATTGGCAAATACAATAAAGAAGGGCAATGGGACTCGGAAGCGTTGCCTAAAAAATCGGTAGAGGAAGTTTACTTAACACAAAGTACCTTCCATCAGAAACTGGTCGATACCCTCGAAGAGCATTTCAAATTAGAGGTTGAATACCATACAGAGTCGTTTGACTTTGCTTGATTCAGCCCTTTTTCTTCGCTGAAAAACAAAAAGGTGCGTTTTCGCACCTTTTCTCTTGTTAAATCCCAATTTGATTGTTAAAACTCTCCTTTAATTTGTTTTTCACTTCAGAAGACATCATGACAACGAATCAACAAAATGCAGTCGTTTCACATCCAAAAACCGTCGTTGTGAAACTGGGTACAAGTGTGCTTACAGGCGGGACACTCGCGCTAGACCGTGCTCATATGGTTGAGCTGGCGCGCCAGTGTGCTGAACTTAAGAAACAAGGCCATTCAGTGGTAATGGTTTCGTCTGGTGCAATTGCAGCAGGGCGTGAGCATCTTGGATACCCCGCATTGCCCAACGAAATGGCGAGTAAACAATTACTTGCTGCAGTCGGGCAAACTCGTTTGATTCAAACGTGGGAGTCTCTGTTTAGTATTTACGATATCAAGATCGGCCAAATGCTACTGACTCGTGCAGATCTGGAAGATCGTGAGCGTTTTCTAAACGCGCGCGATACGATTAACGCTTTAGTCGCAAACGATATCGTTCCGATCGTTAATGAAAATGACGCCGTAGCGACAAGCGAAATTAAAGTCGGAGATAACGACAACTTGTCGGCTCTAGTGGGAATTTTATGTGGTGCAGATAAATTACTGCTCCTTACAGACCAAAAAGGACTGTTTACTGCCGACCCACGTAAAGACCCAAATGCCGAGCTGATCAAAGAAGTTAAGACGATTGATGACACGCTACGCAAAATTGCAGGTGGCAGTGGCACGACGCTGGGTACTGGTGGTATGGCGACTAAGCTTCAAGCGGCAGATATCGCTCGTCGCGCAGGGATTGAAGTTATCATTGCTGCGGGTAGTGCCGTTAACGTGATTTTTGATTCATTGAGCCCACAGCCACATGGCACACGTTTCTTACCTTGTTCTGAAGCTCTGGAAAACCGTAAGCGTTGGATCTTGGCTGGTCCTGCTGCATCAGGCGATATTATTATCGATGATGGTGCAGTAAACGCAGTGATTGGCACAGGCAGCAGCTTGTTAGCCAAAGGGGTGACTAAGGTCAGTGGCGATTTTGCCCGTGGTGAGGTGGTACGTGTTACCAATACTCATGGTAAGTTAGTGGCTCGTGGTATTAGTGCTTACTCAAGCGAGGATTTAACTAAAATCTCTGGTAAGCACAGCAAAGATATCATCACTGTCTTGGGGCACGATTACGGCTCAGAAGTCATTCACCGCGATGATCTTGTCGTCATTCAGGAATAGAAATTAAGGGAAGCACAGTGGATTTAACGAACATGGGTAAAGCTGCTAAAGATGCAGCTTTTGAATTGGCGACAGCGTCAACATCACAGAAAAACCAAGCTCTGGCTATCATTGCCGATGAGCTGGAAGCAAACTCAGCGGCTATTTTGGCTGCGAATGCAAAAGACATCGCACTTGGCCGTGAAGCAGGTCTGACGGATGCATTACTGGACCGTCTGCTGCTGAATGAAGAGCGCTTAACGGGTATCGCGAATGACGTACGTAACGTGATCAGCCTTAATGATCCTGTTGGTAGCGAAATCGACAGTAAAGTGCTAGAAAATGGCATGTCTTTGGCTCGTCGCCGCGTTCCCCTTGGTGTTGTTGGTGTGATTTACGAAGCACGTCCGAACGTAACGATTGATATCGCAGCCTTGTGTCTGAAAACCGGAAACGCCAGCATTTTACGTGGTGGTAAAGAGACCTTCTTCTCTAACATGGAGCTGGTCAAAGTTATCCAGTCTGCATTAGCTAAAGCGAACCTGCCTGCGGCTTCAGTTCAATACATTGAAAAGCCAGACCGTGAGCTAGTTTCTCAATTGCTAAAATTGGACGACTACGTGGATATGATCATTCCACGTGGTGGTGCTGGCCTACACAAAATGTGTAAAGAAAACAGTACTATTCCCGTTATTATCGGTGGTTTTGGCATCAGCCATATTTTTGTTGATGAATCGGCGGATCTTGAGAAGTCACTTAACGTGGTTGAAAACTCAAAGGTACAGCGTCCATCGGCATGTAACTCACTTGATACCTTATTAGTGCACAAAAACGTGGCGGCTGAATTCTTAGCCTTGCTGGTTGAGCGCATGAGCGAGAAGATGACTTTTGTTGCTGAACCAAAAGCTAAAGCGCTGATGGCGAACGCGCAGCAAATTCGCGATGCGGGCGAAGGTGATTTTGATACAGAATGGTTGAGCTACACGCTCGGTGTGAAAGTCGTTGATGATGTAAAAGACGCCATTGACCACATGAGAGTACATAACGCCAGCCACTCAGATGCGATCATGACTAACAGCTTAGAAAATGCAGAATTGTTCATCAACTCTGTGGGTTCTGCGGCAGTATATGTTAACGCGGCAACACGCTTTACCGATGGTGCACAATTTGGTCTCGGCGCTGAAGTTGCCGTTTCTACTCAGAAGCTTCATGCGCGTGGTCCAATGGGCTTAGAAGAGCTGACCAGCTACAAATGGGTAGGTAAAGCCAACTACTTAGTACGTAGTTAACATATTCCACTCGATATTGATTGAAAAAGGGGCGATAACGCCCCTTTTTGTTTTCTCTCGCATACCAATTCCGCTACACTAGTTTGGCTTTTAAGAGCGCATTGATTGGAGGTGATATGCATTGTCCTTTTTGTTCGGAAAACGAAACAAAAGTTATTGATTCTCGCTTGGTTGCAGATGGCCATCAGGTTCGTCGTCGCCGCCAGTGTCTGACTTGTAGTGAACGCTTTACGACGTTTGAAACCGCTGAGCTGGTGATGCCTAAGGTGATTAAATCCAATGGCAACCGCGAACCGTTTGACGAAGATAAAATGGTCGGTGGCATTCAGCGTGCATTAGAAAAACGTCCGGTCAGCGCTGATGCAATTGAGCTGGCGATCAGTATGATTAAATCCCAGCTACGCGCTACGGGTGAGCGTGAAGTACCAAGTGAGATGATTGGCAACTTGGTGATGGATCAGCTGAAAGAACTGGACAAAGTGGCTTACATCCGTTTTGCGTCTGTTTATCGCAGTTTCGAAGATATCCGCGAATTTGGCGAAGAGATTGCCCGTCTGGAAGACTGATTAAACATGGATCAAAACACGCCTCAAATTACCTTCTCCCCTCAAGATTTCTCAATGATGTCGCGCGCAATTAGGCTCGCTAAGCGCGGCATCTATACCACGGCTCCTAATCCAAATGTTGGTTGCGTCATCGTTCGTGATGGACAGATAGTCGGGGAAGGTTATCATCTCCGAGCTGGAGAGCCACATGCCGAAGTCCATGCCCTGCGAATGGCTGAAGGTAAAGCCGAAGGCGCGACGGCCTACGTTACTCTCGAGCCTTGTTCTCACCATGGGCGAACGCCTCCTTGTGCCGAAGGGCTGATTAAAGCGAAGGTGGCGAGAGTTGTTTGTGCGATGCAAGACCCGAACCCAAAAGTCGCAGGGCGAGGTATTCAAATGCTTCGCGATGCAGGAATCGAGGTTCAGGTTGGCTTACTGGAAAGCGACGCTCTCGAGTTGAATCGAGGATTCATCAAATTTATGCAGATGGGTATGCCTTTCATCCAATTAAAGATGGCGGCCAGTCTCGATGGTCAAACCGCACTCAGTAATGGACAGAGCCAGTGGATTACCTCCCCACGGGCTCGTCAGGATGTTCAGCGTTATCGTGCTATGAGTGGTGGGATATTATCGACCAGCAAAACGGTGATTGACGATAATGCCTCATTGAATGTTCGCTGGGACGATTTGCCTCAAACGATACGAGAGCAGTATCAACCCGAAGCTGTACGTCAGCCAGTACGCATCATTTTAGATCGCCAATGCCAGCTGACAGATGATCTCAAGTTGTTTAATACCGATGGTGAGCGCATCATTGTCAGTCAAGACGGTGATATCGCCCCTCAATTGAATGAAGATGGCCAGATTGACCTCGCGACGACGTTGAAAGCCGTTGCCAATCAGCATCAAGTCAATCATTTATGGGTTGAAGCGGGTGCGACGCTCGCGAGTGCACTCATACAGGCTAATCTTGTAGATGAACTGATCGTTTATCTTGCTCCAAAGTTGATGGGCAGTGATGGTCGCGGGCTGATTGGGGCACTTGGTTTAACGTCAATGGATCACGTTATCGATCTGAACATTACCGATGCTCGTATGGTTGGGGTAGATATTCGAATTACCGCAACGCTTATACGAAAATAGATAGAAAAGAAGCAATTATGTTTACAGGCATTGTAGAAGCAGTAGGTAAACTTACTGCGATTACGCCGAAAGGCGAAGACATCACCGTAACCGTCGAAACGGGCAATTTAGATATGTCTGACGTTAAGTTGGGCGACAGTATCGCGACTAATGGCGTTTGCTTGACGGTTATTGATTTTGGCAGCAATTATTACAGTGCGGATCTGTCGTTAGAGACACTGAAAATGACGGGTTTTGCACAATATCAAGTCGGTGACAAGGTTAATCTAGAAAAAGCCATGCTGCCCACCACGCGCTTTGGTGGACATATCGTGTCTGGTCATGTTGACGGTGTTGGCGAAATTGTAGAACGTAATCAAGTGGGTCGAGCAATCGAGTTTTGGGTGGCGATGCCTGCCGAAATCAGCAAATATGTTGCAGGAAAAGGCTCGATCACCGTAGACGGTATTAGTCTTACGGTAAATGACTTACGTAAAAATGCATTCAAGTTAACGATTGTTCCTCACACGAGCGAAGAAACCACGATTGATCAATTTCAGGTCGGTCGCAAAGTTAACTTAGAAGTGGATGTATTAGCTCGTTATATGGAGCGATTACTTCAGGGGCAGCAAGAAGAGAAGCAAGAGTCGCGTATTACTATGGATTTCTTGCAGCAGAACGGATTCGCCTAAGACAGTATTCACAGAACATCCGTGGGGCAATTGACTTACCGTTTGTAAAGCTCAAACTATTGCCGTAAGTCTGCTTGTACTCAAGCCCCAACAAATTGTTGCCGAAAATAAATTTAGAATAACGGGAAACAGAATATGCCAATCAGTACACCACAAGAAATTATTGATGACATTCGCGCAGGTAAAATGGTCGTCTTGATGGATGACGAAGACCGCGAGAATGAGGGTGATTTGATCATGGCTGCCGAGCATATCACGCCGGAAGCGATCAATTTTATGGCTACCCATGGACGTGGCTTGATTTGTCTTACTATGACTAAGGAGCGTTGCTCAAGTCTTGGTTTGCCGCCAATGGTGCAAGACAATAACGCGCAATACACGACAAACTTTACGGTTTCTATTGAAGCAGCAGAAGGGGTAACAACGGGTATCTCAGCTGCGGATCGAGCACGCACTGTTCAAGCGGCTGTAGCGCCAAATGCAAAAGCAGCGGATTTAGTTCAACCAGGCCATATCTTCCCACTAGCGGCTCAAGATGGTGGTGTGTTAACGCGCGCTGGCCACACTGAGGCAGGCTGTGATTTAGCTCGTCTTGCTGGTTTGGAACCTGCGTCGGTTATTGTTGAGATTCTAAATGATGACGGCACGATGGCTCGCCGACCAGATCTTGAGATCTTCTGTGAAAAACACGGCATCAAGCTGGGTACGATCGCTGATTTAATCGAATACCGCAACAATACCGAGACAACCATTGAGCGTGTTGCTGAATGTAAGCTGCCGACCGAATTTGGTGAGTTTAATCTGGTGACTTACAAAGACACGATTGATAACCAAGTCCATTACGCGATGTGTAAAGGTGATTTGAAAGCAAACACACCATTAGTTCGCGTACATCTTCAAGATGTGTTTACCGACTTACTTCGCAGTGACCGCAATGCTGAGCGCAGCTGGACACTGGATAAAGCGATGAAGCGCATCGGTGAAGAAGGCGGTGTTTTAGTTGTGCTTGGTCATGAAGATTCTAGTGAGCTTCTTATCCATCGCGTGAAGATGTTTGAAGCGCAAGATAAAGGTGAAGCTCCTACGCTTGCGAAGAAACAAGGCACTTCTCGTCGTGTAGGGGTTGGGTCTCAAATTCTTGCTGACCTTGGCGTGAATGACATGCGTCTGTTATCGTCAAGCAATAAAAAATACCACGCGTTAGGCGGTTTTGGCCTAAACGTCGTTGAATACGTCTGTGAGTAACGACTGAACGATAAGTTACTGGTCTTGAATAGTCTTATGCTGTCCTAGGCCAGTAACTCGTTGCTCCCGCCAATTTCCATTAGATATTGCTCACACAATTGTGCTAGAATCCGGCGATTCTCACTTGATGAACATATTTCACTTAAAAATAGAGTTAAAGGAAAGCTTATGAAAGTGATCGAGGGTGGCTTCCCAGCGCCAAATGCAAAAATTGCTATCGTTATTTCTCGTTTCAACAGTTTTATTAACGAAAGCCTACTTTCTGGTGCGATCGATACACTAAAGCGTCACGGGCAAGTAAGCGATGACAACATTACCGTTGTTCGTTGTCCAGGTGCCGTAGAACTACCTCTAGTAGCTCAACGTGTTGCTAAAACCGGTAAATTCGACGCTATCGTATCTTTAGGGTCAGTTATTCGCGGTGGAACGCCTCACTTTGACTATGTTTGTAGTGAAATGAACAAAGGTCTGGCACAAGTGTCTATGGAATACAGCATTCCAGTCGCATTTGGTGTTTTGACTGTTGATACTATCGATCAAGCGATTGAACGCGCAGGAACCAAGGCTGGTAATAAAGGTGCAGAGGCTGCACTAAGCGCACTTGAAATGATTAATGTACTATCTGAAATTGATTCCTAATGGGGGCCAGTGTGAAACCAGCCGCACGTCGTAATGCACGTCAATTCGCTCTACAAGCGATCTACTCATGGCAAATTACTAAAGAGAATGTTGCCAAGATTGAAGAACAGTTTTTGTCTGGTGACAAATACGATGAAGAAGAACTTCACGCATCAGAGCCAGCTCTAGCAGCGCCAGAAACTGACGTAGAGTACTTTCGTGAACTACTAGGCGGTGTTGTACTTAGCCACGCTGAGCTAGATAGTAAAATTCGTCCATACATTTCACGTCCAATGCAGGATCTGGATATGATGGAACTTGCTCTTCTTCGCCTTGCTATGTACGAGATGACTCGTCGCGAAGATGTGCCTTACAAAGTCGTGATCAACGAAGCGATTGAACTTGCAAAAGTGTTCGCTGCGGAAGACAGTCACAAGTTTGTGAATGGTGTGCTGGATAAAGCAGCACCTCACGTACGTAAGAAATAACGATTTCTTCAGTAAAAAGGTCAGCATATGCTGACCTTTTTTATATCAAAAGCGTTTATATAAAAAGAAAAACAAATTATGTCTGGTGAATTTAGCTTAATAGACAAGTACTTTGTTGGTCGTCAAAACCAACGAAAAGATGTTCACCTTGCTGCAGGGGATGATTGTGCACTGGTCAAAGCACCAGATAATGTGCATATTGCGATCAGCACCGATACCTTAGTTGCGGGGACACACTTTCTTCCTGACGCGAACCCTGCTTGGGTCGCGCACAAAGCACTCGCTTCAAACATCAGCGACTTAGCCGCGATGGGCGCGACGCCTGCGTGGGTGAGTTTTGCGTTAACGATGCCGGAGCCTGACGAAGAGTGGCTTGCGCCTTTCTGTGATGCCTTCTTTGAACTTGCTGATTATTTTGGTATTCAACTTATCGGCGGGGATACCACCAAAGGGCCTTTGAGTTTAACATTGACTGTGCAGGGATTTGTCCCGCAAGGAAAAGCATTAACTCGTTCAGGGGCTAAAGTAGGCGACTGGGTTTATGTAACAGGCTGTCTTGGCGATGCGAAAGCTGGACTGGATGTTATCTTAGACAACTCTCTTCGTACACGCGTAGGTGCGGAGAGTTTGGAAAAAGCGCATTACTTGAGTACGCCACGTGTTTTAGCGGGACAAGCTCTAGTTGGTCTTGCATCTTCTGCTATCGATATCTCCGATGGCTTGATATCCGATATCAAGCACATACTGAAGCGGTCACAGGTCGGTGTCAGTATCGATGTCTCTCAATTGCCTATATCTTCGGATCTGGCGCAGTTTTTAGATGATAAGGTCAGCGCACAGCAGTATGCTTTATCGAGTGGTGAAGAATACGAGTTGTGTTTTACCGTCTCAGAGCAAAACCATGGCTCGTTACAAAGTACTCTGTCCCATATTGGGTGTAAGGTGACATGCATTGGTCAGATTCGACCGAATGGTACTTTTGAGCTTCATGACAACAATCAACCTCTTGACTGGGACTTAAGCGGTTTCGACCACTTTAAGTAACCACGATTGAAACCAAACTAGCAGTTATAGGTTTAAGGATATGACCAACCCTCTTTCTCTTATTTCGTTAAAGAATCCGTGGCATTTATTGGCAACAGGGTTTGGTAGCGGTTTGTCGCCTGTTGTTCCGGGAACGATGGGGACATTAGCTGCGGTACCTTTCTTTTTGTTGTTAGCTCAACTGCCGTTTTCTGCTTATGTCGTCGTGGTACTCATATCATGCGTAATTGGCGTGAAAATCTGTCAGGTGACGTCTGATGACATGAAAGTTCACGATCATGGTTCGATCGTCTGGGATGAATTCGCTGGCTTTTGGATTACGATGAGTATTATGCCGGCACTGAATATCCCAATAACTGAATGGAAGTGGCTGCTGACTGGTTTTATCTTGTTCCGTTTCTTCGACATGGTTAAGCCTTGGCCTATCGGTTGGCTTGATAAGCGTGTGCATGGTGGATTAGGCATCATGATCGATGACATTGTCGCGGGTGTTATGGCGGGCATTGTACTGTTTTTAGTTGCCCACTACGCAGGCTGGATGAACTAATAGGCTTTAAACTACATCTGAGCAAAATAAAAAGGGATGCCATCATGCATCCCTTTTTAGTATCAGTAAGTTAACGTTAGTGAAGACTACTTCGCCAGATAATCGTTGATGGATTGTTCAATCCCTTTCGCATCCAGACCAAGCTCTTCATGCAGCTCATCCTGAGTGCCTTGATGAACAAACTTATCAGGTAAGCCAAGGTTGAGAACTGGCTTGATGATTTTTTCTTTCATCATGAATTCAAGAACACCTGCACCGGCACCGCCAGCAATCGCATTCTCTTCCAGAGTCACGAGTACATCGTGTTCGCTCGCTAGCTGACGAATCAGTTCTTCATCTAACGGCTTAACAAAGCGCATGTCAGCAACCGTTGCATTAAGGTTTTCAGCCGCTTCTAACGCACTCCCCAGGAAGGTACCAAAGCTCAGGATGGCGACTTTCTCACCTTGACGCACGATTCGGCCTTTACCGATCTCAAGTGCGGTAAATTCACTTTCGATGTCGGTTCCCATGCCGTTTCCACGAGGGTAACGAACTGCGCTCGGACCCGTGTGCTTGTGACCAGTGTATAGCATTTGACGACATTCATTCTCGTCGCTTGGTGCCATGATCACCATGTTTGGAATGCAGCGCATGAAGCTCAAATCAAACGCACCTTGGTGAGTCTGACCATCAGCACCAACCAAACCGGCTCGGTCGATAGCGAACATGACTGGCAAATCCATAATTGCGATGTCGTGGATGAGCTGATCATAACCGCGTTGTAAGAAGGTCGAGTAAATGGCAACGATTGGGTTATTGCCAGCAATCGCCATACCGGTAGCGAGCGTCACTGCATGCTGCTCAGCGATAGCAACATCGAAATATTGTTCTGGGAACTCTTTAGAGAAACGCACCATGCCAGAACCTTCACGCATTGCTGGCGTAATCGCCATTAGCTTAGGATCTTGCGCGGCCATGTCGCACAGGAAGTCACCAAAGATTTTTGAGAACGTTGGCTTGCCACCGCTGCTTTTTGGCAGGCTGTTATTTGATGGTGCGAACTTTGGTACAGCATGGTAACCGATAGGGTCTTTCTCTGCTGGCTCATAACCTTTGCCTTTTTTGGTCATGATGTGCAGGAATTGAGGGCCTTTCAACTCACGCATGTTCTTCAGTGTCTGAACCAGTTCATTGACATCATGCCCATCAATTGGGCCGATGTAGTTAAATCCGAACTCTTCGAATAGCGTGCCAGGGACAACCATGCCTTTGAGGTGTTCTTCAGTACGACGAACCAGCTCTTTGATCGGCGGAACGCCAGAAAGCACTTTTTTACCGCCTTCGCGAATCGACGTATACAGGCTACCAGACAGTAATTTCGCTAAGTGGTTGTTCAGCGCACCAACGTTTTCTGAAATCGACATTTCGTTATCGTTCAGAATCACCAGCATATCCGGATGAACATCGCCAGCGTGGTTCATTGCTTCGAATGCCATACCCGCGGTAATGGCGCCGTCACCAATAACACTCACGACCTTACGCCCTTTACCTTCTTTCTGTGCACTGATGGCCATGCCAAGTCCAGCACTGATAGAAGTCGAAGAGTGACCTACCGACAGCGTGTCGTATTCGCTCTCTGAGCGCCAAGGGAATGGGTGAAGCCCACCTTTCTGACGGATGGTCGGCATTTTGTCGCGACGTCCGGTCAGGATTTTATGTGGGTAAGCCTGATGACCAACATCCCAGATTAACTGGTCTACTGGTGTGTTATATACATAATGCAGGGCAACTGTGAGCTCTACTGTGCCTAAGCCAGACGCTAAGTGTCCGCTTGATTGGCTCACTGAATTTAGCAGATACGTTCGAAGCTCATCACACAGTGCAGGTAATGTTTCTTTAGGAAGAAGACGCAACTCTTCCGGTGTATTTGCTAACGCCAGTGTTGGGTACTTTGAAATATCAAGAGTCATATAAATGCGCGCTTATAGTGTTAATTTTTGCGCTCGATGACATATCGGGCGAACTCTTCAAGTAACTGAGTATTGTATGGGATAGCTTCCAATGCTTGAAGTGCTTCCTGTAACAGAGAGTGAGCTTTCTCTATCGCTCCCTCTAAACCCAGCAGGGAAGGGTAAGTGCTCTTATTGAGTTCTTGATCAGAACCCTGAGGCTTACCCAATGTTTCTGTGTCACTAATGATATCAAGAATATCGTCTTGAACCTGAAACGCCAAACCAATTGCTTTCGAATAGCGCTCTAAATGAGGTAAAACTGCGATACCCTTATCACCAGCGGCCAAAGCGCCTAATTTAACCGCACAGTCAATTAGGGCTCCGGTCTTTTTACGATGGATTTCTTCCATTTCTTCGAGAGAAATTTGACGATTCTCTGCACTTAAATCCAGTGCTTGTCCGACACACATGCCGTTGGAGCCAGACGAATGAGCCAGAGCTTTTATCATATTGATACGCTGGCTTTCAGCTTCTGGATTTAAAGGACCATCTGCCAAAATAGTAAAGGCGAGCGTTTGTAGAGCGTCACCAGTCAGTATTGCGGTCGCTTCATCGAACTTAATATGGCAAGTCGGTTGACCACGGCGTAACTCATCGTCATCCATCGCTGGCAGGTCATCATGAATAAGTGAGTAAGCGTGAATGCATTCAATTGCTGCGGCTGGTGTGTCCAGATCTTCAGGTTTACAACCGAACATTTGGCCTGTGATGTAAACAAGAAAAGGGCGAACGCGTTTCCCGCCTAGCAAAAGGCCATATTTCATTGCATCAATCAATGGAAGTTCTTGATAAGGAAGCTGTTCTAGCCACAAGTTTAATTGCTGATTGTTTCTTTGTTGGAAAGAAGTCAATGTCTGTTGCATCACATCGCTCACTACTAATAATTATTCTGAATCTGGATTGAAGTCACTCAGTGGTGCTTCATCATCTTCGCTGAGAAGAATACTTACGCGTTGTTCAGCGTCGCTTAGCTTTGTTTGGCCAGCACGAGCTAAGGCAATACCTCGTTCAAATTTACGTAAGGCATCATCTAGAGCAAGATCGCCATTTTCTAATTGATCAACCAAGCTATCAAGCTCTTCAATGGTTGCTTCGAAGGTCATGTTTTCTGGTTTCTTAACCGCCATCTCTTCTCTGCCTTAATTCAGCCTCTCATAAGATGCACGAAAGTTACCTTAGCCTAGTAACTTGGTCAAATTTAACCTTACATAATTGTCACAAAATTGGCTCTAAATGTGTCTAAGCGACGAAAGTGCCCATTTTACTAAAGATTACTGGTATCAATTTGTGATCTGCTAGCTAAGATTTTTCTAAAAGTTCTCCGCAAGTTGTCGATACAAGGAGTAATTCGTTAGCAATAGATAAAAAGAGCGAGAGGAGTGCTTTGTGGATTTAGCAACCCTAATAGGTTTGATAGGTGGTATTGCATTCGTTGTGATGGCGATGGTGCTCGGTGGCAGCATCGGTATGTTCGTCGATGTAACATCAATCCTTATCGTTGTTGGCGGCTCTACCTTTGTCGTGCTGATGAAGTTCACCATCGGGCAGTTCTTTGGGGCGGCAAAAATTGCGGGTAAAGCATTTCTTTTCAAGGCGGACGAGCCAGAAGACTTGATCGCGAAAATTGTAGAGATGGCAGATGCGGCACGTAAAGGTGGCTTTCTCGCATTAGAAGAGATGGAAATAAATAACAGCTTTATGCAAAAAGGCATCGACCTGTTGGTGGATGGTCACGATGCTGATGTGGTTCGTGCTGCTTTAAAAAAAGATATTGCGTTGACTGGTGAGCGACACACACAAGGTACTGGCGTATTCCGTGCATTTGGTGATGTTACGCCAGCGATGGGAATGATTGGTACGTTAGTGGGTCTGGTAGCAATGCTTTCGAATATGGATGACCCTAAATCCATTGGACCCGCGATGGCCGTTGCGCTTTTGACCACGCTTTATGGCGCTATCTTATCTAACATGGTGTTTTTCCCGATCGCTGACAAACTCTCTTTAAGACGAGATCAAGAAACGTTGAATCGTCGTCTTATTATGGATGGTGTTCTCGCCATACAGGACGGTCAGAACCCGCGAGTCATCGACAGTTACCTGAAGAACTATCTCAATGAAGGCAAGCGCGCCCTAGAGATCGGTGAGTAATCAGGAGCGTTGTGATGGATGATGAAGATAATAAATGTGATTGTCCGCCACCTGGGCTTCCTTTGTGGATGGGGACATTTGCTGACTTAATGTCACTATTGATGTGCTTCTTTGTACTGCTACTCTCGTTCTCAGAGATGGATGTGCTCAAATTTAAGCAGATTGCAGGCTCAATGAAATTCGCCTTTGGTGTACAAAGTCAGCTCGAAGTAAAAGATATCCCGAAAGGAACCAGCATTATTGCTCAGGAGTTCAGACCGGGACGTCCAGAACCAACGCCGATCGACGTTATTATGCAGCAAACCATGGACATCACGCAGCAAACATTGGAATTCCATGAAGGTGAATCGGATCGTTCAGGTGGAAGTAAGCGTGACCAAGGAAAATTAACAGGTGGCCAGTCACCGGAGACATCGACAAGAGACAACCAGGCGGCAGAATCCGACTTGCAACAGCAGCAGTCGCAAATGATGTCGCAAGAGATGGAAACCTTGATGGAGAGCATCAAGAAAGCGCTAGAGCGAGAGATCGATCAGGGTGCTATCGAAGTCGAAAACTTAGGTCAACAGATCGTGATTCGCATGCGTGAAAAGGGCGCGTTCCCAGAAGGCTCCGCATTCTTACAGCCTAAATTCCGTCCTTTGGTACGCCAAATTGCTGAACTGGTCAAAGACGTACCGGGCATTGTGAGAATCTCTGGCCACACCGATAACCAAGTGCTGGATTCTGAACTGTACCGCTCTAACTGGGATCTGTCCTCTCAGCGTGCAGTCTCTGTCGCGCAGGAGATGGAGAAGGTGAGAGGGTTTTCTCATCAACGTTTACGAGTGCGAGGAATGGCTGACACTGAACCGCTGGTTCCAAATGACTCCGATGACAATCGTGCCCTTAACCGACGTGTGGAAATCAGCATTATGCAGGGTGAACCACTCTACAGCGATGAAGTGCCGGTTATTCAATAACTCGGCTTGGGTTTAAAGTCAGCGGAGAGATAAGAAAGCGAGCAGATTGCTCGCTTTTTTTGTCTTTCCAATCCGCTTGGGTGTATAATCTTGCGCCTTTGAAGTGAGCTCAGACAATCTTTTGTGACCAAGACGTGGTTTTGCTGCGTATGAAGTATCGAAATTGAGTATCACTCTCTGTTGATTGCGAAACTAACCTGCGAACAAGACTATGAAATTTATTGTAAAGCCCCATCCAGAAATTTTTGTAAAAAGTGAATCTGTGCGTAAGCGCTTCACAAAGATTTTAGAGTGTAACATTCGTAATATCGTCAAGAGCCGTACGGAATCTGTCGCAGTATTTAACCGTCGCGATCACATTGAAGTGACCTCTGAGAGCAACGAATACTACGCGGAAGTGCTAGAAATTCTGACTCACACTCCTGGCATTCATCATGTACTGGAAGTAAAGCAGTCTGAGTTTAAAGATCTGCACGATATCTTTGAGCAAGTGCTTGAGCTAAGCCGTCCTCTGATTGAAAACAAAACCTTCGTGGTTCGCGCTAAGCGTCGTGGTAAACATGACTTTACCTCGATTGAGTTGGAACGTTACGTTGGTGGTGGTTTGAACCAAGCTGTCGAAAGCGCGAGCGTGAAACTGCGCAACCCAGACGTAACCGTAAAGGTTGAAGTGTCGGGTGACAAACTGAACCAGGTTCTTGCGCGTCATAAAGGTCTTGGTGGCTTCCCGCTAGGTACACAAGAAGATGTGTTAAGCCTGATCTCGGGTGGTTTTGACTCAGGCGTATCAAGCTACCTGCACATTAAGCGTGGCTCAAAAGTACATTACTGCTTCTTTAACTTAGGTGGTCCTGCGCACGAAATCGGTGTTAAACAGGTTTCCCACTACCTATGGAATAAGTACGGTTCTTCAGCAAAAGTTCGCTTTATCTCGATTGATTTCGAACCTGTTGTGGCTGAGATTCTTGAGAAAGTAGATGATGGCCAGATGGGCGTCATTCTGAAGCGTATGTTCATGCGTGCCGCAGGTATGGTTGCTCAGAAATTCAAGATTGAAGCTCTGGTAACAGGTGAAGCATTGGGTCAGGTTTCTAGCCAAACGCTAACAAACCTTCGCCACATTGATAACGTGACAGACACTCTGATTCTGCGTCCTCTGATTAACTGGGACAAAGAAGACATCATCAACCTGGCGCGTGAAATTGGTACTGAAGACTTCGCGAAGACGATGCCTGAATACTGTGGTGTCATTTCTAAGAAGCCGACAGTTAAAGCAGTCAAAGCGAAGCTGGAAGCTGAAGAAGCGAATTTTGATTTCACCATTTTGGAAAATGTGGTGAAAGAAGCGCGTGTTATGGATATTCGTGATATCGCGAAAGAATCTGAAAAAGCGGCACCAGAAGTCGAACAGGTTCAGGCTGTTGAAGAGCATGCGATTGTTCTTGATATCCGTAGTCCTGAAGAGGAAGACGATAACCCTCTAGAAATTGACGGCGTTGATATCAAACACATCCCGTTCTACAAGCTGGGTACTCAGTTTGGTGACTTGGACCAAGACAAGACTTACCTGTTGTACTGTGACCGTGGTGTGATGAGCCGACTGCAAGCGCTTTACTTGCAAGAGCAGGGCTTTAACAACGTGAAGGTTTATCGCCCATAGTAAGGCGAAAACAAGAAGATTTTCTAAACGCAAACTGAGTGATCAGTTTGCGTTTTTTTATGTCTGTTATTCTGTCGTAAGAAAGGATTTTAAGTGGTTAAATTGAAGTGACTCGCAATCTTTATAATGACTACTGATATAACGTTAATTAATCCGAACAGAGCGAAAAACGATGAGCTCTATTCCAAGGATGAAGTCGAGAGATTTTTATCTAGGTAGGAGAGATGCTAGGTTGTTCAGTATCTATCACAATGCTAGTTAGTGTAATGACGCTGTGGGGATAGTTGAAGTGTCACTAAGGCAGTCTTGCAAGGTTGAGTTGACCCGGCAGTGAATCAAACTGACATTATTTTATGGGTTAGTTTGTTATTTTGTTAAACTTAGATAATTCAGATAAAAAAACACCGCCTAAACAGGCGGTGTAAGAAATTTGACAGACAGGTCAAAAATAAATACAGGAAGTATTGTTTTGTCCCAGGGATAGTAGACAAAACATTTTGGTAGAAATCTACCTAACTCGAAAAACGAGTTTGCAAACACAACATCGCAACAACGAAGCCAATTGATTTATAGAGAAATCAAGCCGTTCAGGCCCGTGTTGCGGGGTGAAATATAGAATTTATCTGGCTGTTCGGCAACGGAGATTTTATAATGTTTCAGATAAAAAAAACTAATCCTATTTGAGGTTCCTTATGTCTCGCAGATTGCCTCCTTTGAATTCTCTTCGAGTATTTGAAGCAGCAGCACGTCATCTTAGTTTTACTCGTGCGGCCGAAGAGCTTTTCGTCACCCAAGCTGCAGTGAGTCACCAGATCAAAGCGCTGGAAGAGTTTCTATCACTCAAGCTATTTCGCCGCAGAAACCGCTCTTTGCTACTCACGGAAGAAGGTCAAAGTTACTTTTTAGACATCAAGGATATTTTTACTTCTATTGCAGAAGCGACCGATAAAGTACTGGAACGTAGTGAAAAAGGTGCTTTGACGATCAGTTTGCCGCCAAGTTTTGCTATTCAGTGGCTCGTGCCACGGTTGGCCGACTTTAACGCTCAGGAGCCAGACATTGATGTCAGGATTAAAGCGGTAGACATGGATGAAGGCTCACTGACTGACGACGTCGATGTCGCTATCTATTACGGACGTGGTAACTGGCCTGGTTTACGTGCAGACAAGTTGTATCAAGAATTTTTGATTCCGCTTTGTTCGCCTTCATTACTATTGGGGACGAAGCCGTTAGAATCTCTCAATGACCTTAGATTACACACTTTGTTACATGATACTTCGCGTAAAGATTGGAAGCAGTTTACTCGCCACTACAACATCGAAGGCATCAATGTAAATCATGGCCCTATTTTTAGCCATTCAACAATGGTGTTACAGGCGGCAGTGCATGGACAAGGTGTTGCGCTAGGAAATAACGTGTTAGCTCAGCCAGAAATGGAAGCAGGACGACTTATCGCACCATTTGATGAGGTGTTGATATCGAAGAATGCGTTCTACGTGGTTTGTCATGAGCAGCAAGCGGATATGGGGCGTATCGCAACGTTCCGTGACTGGATGCTTGCAACAGCGAGAAAAGAACAAGAGGAAGTATTGGATGAGCCAGTGGATAGTTGAGGGGCCGGAAAGCGGACCGTTATTTATTTTTGCCCATGGCGCTGGGGCAGGGATGGAGCACGACTTCATGGCCGCAGTTGCTAAAGGGTTAGTTGAGCAGGGCATTCGTGTCGTCCGGTTTAATTTCCCTTACATGATGAAACGTGCCGAAGATGGCAAAAAGCGTCCGCCAGATCGTGCGCCAAAGCTGCTCGATGCCTACGAAGAAGTGATCACTCACTTTGCTAGTACACCAGTTGTTATTGGCGGTAAATCTATGGGCGGGCGTATGTCGAGTTTGTTGGCTGAAAATACGCTGGTGGCGGGCATTGCCTGTTTAGGTTTTCCTTTTCACCCACCGGGCAAGCCAGAAAACTACAAAGGTGAACATCTGGCAACGCTTGAGAAACCAACACTGATTCTTCAAGGCGAGCGGGATACCTTTGGAAAGCGTGAAGAGTTTGAAAACTTCACGTTATCTGATCAGGTGTCAGTCACTTTTGTACCAGATGGTGACCACAGTTTTAAACCACGCAAGCGCTCGGGGTATACCGAAGAGGGCAATATTGCTTTAGCGGTTGAACACTTAGCGCGTTTTATTAACGAGGTGTACAGTGAAAAGTAAGTGGTTACTCTCCTTTACAGGTTTGTCTGGATTAGTTTCTGTTGCGCTAGGGGCATTCGCTGCCCACGGTTTAAAAGCGACACTTGCGCCGTATCTTCTTGATGTATTTCAAACGGGTGTGCTGTATCAGTTCATCCATACTTTAGCGATCGCATTTTGTGCCATTCTACTGTTGGTGAATTTAGAACAAAAAGCGCAAAAGTATTTTTTCATCGCTGCAATTTGCTTTATCATCGGCATCTTTTGTTTTAGCGGCAGTCTATACGCGCTGGCGCTGACAGGCATTAAATGGTTTGGACCGATTACTCCATTGGGAGGGTTGATGTTTATGATCGGCTGGTGTTTGTTCTTTTTTGCTGCGTTTAATATCAAAGAGGTCTCCAAGTGAAACAACTAATGCTCTATTGCCGTTCAGGCTTTGAGAAAGAGTGTGCTGGTGAAATTCAGGACAAAGCGACACAGTTGGAAGTGTACGGCTTCCCTCGTGTGAAGAAAAACTCAGGTTATGTTGTCTTCGAGTGTTACCAGGATGGAGACGCAGACAAACTGGTAAAAGGTCTCGACTTCAGTTCGTTGATCTTTGCTCGCCAAATGTTTGCTGTTGCAGCCGAATGTGAATCTTTGCCAAGCGATGACCGCATCAGCCCAATTCTTGAGGCGTTGTCTGAAGTCGAAAGCTTCCCTCGTTGTGGTGATCTGCGTATTGAAACGCCGGACACTAATGAAGCGAAAGAGCTACTAAAATTCTGCCGTAAATTTACTGTGCCAATGCGTCAGGCTCTGCGTGGAAAAGGCCTGATGTGGGATAAAGACAACGCTAAGAAGCCAGTATTACACATCTGCTTTGTTGCACCGGGTCATTGTTATGTAGGGTACTCATTCCCGGGTAATAACTCACAATTCTTCATGGGGATTCCTCGTCTGAAGTTCCCGGCAGATGCACCAAGCCGTTCAACATTGAAGCTTGAAGAAGCCTTCCATGTATTTATTCCACGTGAAGAGTGGGATGAGCGTTTGGCTCCGGGTATGTGGGGTGTAGACTTAGGTGCGTGTCCGGGTGGCTGGACCTACCAACTGGTGAAGCGTTCGATGTTTGTTCACTGTGTTGATAATGGCATGATGGCAGACAGTCTGATGGAAACTGGCCAGATCAAACACCACATGGTGGATGGCTTTAAGTTTGAACCAGACCGCAAGAATGTCACTTGGATTGTGTGTGACATGGTTGAGAAACCTGCGCGCGTGGCACATCTTATGGGACAGTGGTTACTAAAAGGTTGGGCAAAAGAAGCCATCTTTAACCTCAAGCTGCCAATGAAAGGTCGTTATGACGAGGTTTTGCAAGATCTTGAAAACCTGAAAATGTTCCTGATTGAGAACAAGGTGAAGTTCAAGCTGCAAGCTAAGCACCTGTACCATGACCGTGAAGAGATCACCATTCACATCCAGTGCTTATCGAACATCTCGCCATACTAATTAAGCGAGTTGAACAGATATTAAAAAAGCTCCTATTTTCAGGAGCTTTTTTATTGGCTGGAACAATTTTATTCGGCTTTGTTTGGCCCAGTAAAGCGAATATCTTGCAGATTGAAGCCAAGCTCAATATCGCATTTTAGTGCTGCGACCTTCTTACATAGGCGGGCTGACTCGATATGCTCATCCAGTTTTTTTCGATACTTTGGTACTAATTCGTCACTGGCGTAAGCTGCTTCAATATCGTCGAATTGGGTCAGAATTTCTTTTGCGGCTTTAGGTCCGATACCCGGAACGCCCGGAACCTGACTCGAGCTGATGCCAGCCAGCCCCCAGTAATCAGCCAACTGACTTGGTTTAACCCCAAACTCTTTTTCAATGAATGGCTCATCTAACCAACGGTGCTGGAAGTAATCTCGGATTTGTAATGTCGGAGAAAGCAGTTGGCAGTAGCCTTTGTCGGTCGAAACAATGGTGACCTTTTCTCCATGCCCAGCGACTTTGGTTGCTAGTGTTGCTACTAAGTCATCGGCTTCATCGCCGTCAGACAGCAATGAGTCAATACCTTGTTCCCACCAAGCTTGCTGAATCGCATCGAGGCCCTGCATTAACGGCTCCGGCATTGGCTTACGGTTTTGTTTGTAGTCCGGCAGTATCTCGGCACGCCAACCTCGGTCTTGCTCATGATGATCAAATACCGCAATGATATGGGTTGGCTGCGCCTCAGACAGGATCCGAGTCAGCGTTCTTTGGGTAGTGGTAATGGTTCTTGCTATGTCAGTGGGATCGGGTTGAGCGGAGTGCACTCGACGGATCAGATTTAGGGCATCAATAATAACAAGATGAATAGACATAATGACTTAGCAATAAAAAAGGGGCGTAATGCCCCTAGTGTAACGAATGCTAGCCTGACTATCGACCATCATTTTCAGGATGAGCGATTCGGTAGCAAGGTTCATAATCGGTGCCACCGGGTAATTTCATCCGATGTTGATCGACGAAGTCTTGCAGTAATTTGTCGAGCTTCTTCATCAGTATTGGTTCGCCATGGATGGTGAACGGACCTTTCGCTTCGATTTCTTTAATGCCTTCCGCTTTTACGTTACCTGCAACAATGCCTGAAAACGCCTGACGTAAGTTTGCTGCGAGAACTTGAGGCTCCTGATCCATATGCAGATCCAATTGCTCCATTGCGTCATGATTTGGCTCAAATGGTAACTGGAAGTGCGGCTCGATTTTTAGTGACCAGTTGAAACTGTAGGCATCGCCTTTTTCTTTCCTATGTGTGCGAACATCGTCCATGCCGCGTTTCATAATTCGGGCAACTTCTGACGGATTATCAATCACGATCTGGTAATGTTTTCGACCTTCTTCTCCAAGCGTGTCACGAATAAATTCATCGATCGCAAGGAAGTAGTCCTCACTTTCCTTAGGCCCAGTCAGTACGATTGGCATTGGTTGATCGGCATTTTCTGGGTGCATCATAATACCCAGAATGTAGAGCAGCTCCTCTGCGGTTCCAGGACCACCCGGAAATATCACAATGCCATGCGCCATACGGACAAAGGCTTCCAGACGTTTTTCAATGTCTGGCATGATCACCAATTCATTCACGATCGGATTTGGCGGTTCAGCCGCGATGATAGACGGCTCGGTCAGGCCTAAGTAGCGCTGCTCGGTATAACGCTGTTTAGCATGGCCGATGGCTGCCCCTTTCATTGGCCCTTCCATCGCACCAGGTCCACAACCGGTACAAATATTCAGTTCTCGTAGGCCTAACTCGTTACCCACTTCTCGGGTGTATTGATACTCTACTGCGTTGATAGAGTGTCCACCCCAGCAAACCACCAGATTAGGGGCGATGCCGGGCGTAAGTGCTCTGGCATTGCGTAAGATACCAAATACCAGGTTAGTAATATGAACAGGATTCGTCAGGTTTAAACGTTGGCTGTCAGCCAAGTGCATATTCACATACACGATATCGCGTAAGACTGAAAACAGATGCTCCTGTATCCCCTTAATCATTTCACCATCGACAAAAGCGTGCTCTGGTGGATCGGTCAACTCTAATTTGATGCCACGTTCACGGCGAAGCACATCAACATCAAAGGATTGGTATCGGTCTAACAGCTCTTTTGAATTATCGGTATGGCTGCCTGAGTTCAAGACCGCTAATGTACAGTTTCGGTAAAGTTGGTAAAGATCACTCGATGCGGTCTTTTTTAAACGCTCAACTTCCAGTTGGGATAGCAAATCCATGCTACCTGCGGGGCTGATATGGGTAATCATAGCGCCTCCTTGTTGTGATTATATTTGAGGTAAAGTACTCCATCACCTTTGGTTTATACGTGTCGTTTGTGAGTGGTGATTGGAAGGCTGGATAATTGAAGCTTAGCAGACTGGAATGGAAGAAATGTGATAACTCGTTGAAAAATGGTGGATATAAGTAAACTTAAGGGATGAAATCTGTTTGTTTGCTTATATTTTGAACGATTCAGCTCCAGTTGAGTTGGTTTTTTCCAAGCTTTTTAGTTTCGCGTACCATTTTTCCGAGACGACCGAGTACCTGCTCCGGAGAGTCAGACTCTCTAAATGAAGTAGAAACCGCGGTTAGGGTGATCATGATGCTTTGCTCTCGGAATTTAAACGGCAGCTGGCCGATTTCACGCTGGATGCTTTTCATTAATTCTAATGTGTACTCTTCCGACTGCTCCGGAATAAGCAAGATAAACTCTTCTCCGCCGAAGCGAGCAACCGTCTCTAATTCGGAGACTCGTTTACTGATGGTACGGGCAATGATTTTGAGTGCTTTGTCGCCGGCGGTATAGCCATAGCTATCGTTTACGGCTTTAAAGTTGTCGACATCAAACATGACCAGACGTAAGTTTCTTTGAGAACGTACCCAGCGTCGGTATTCCAGTTCGAGACGATCGTTAAATGCGGTGCGGTTGTATACCTTGGTCAATGGATCAAGCAGAAGGCGCTGAGTCTGGTCATCCAAGCGGCGGCGGTAGTCTTGTGTGGTTTCAAAGACGGCTTCCAGCTGGTTTTTGCTGTAAGTCATTCGCTCTTGCAATGCTTGTTCACGAGCTTCCGTCATTTCCAAACGTTCCGATAGTGACGCCATTTTAGCCAGCAGTGGTGCCATCTCTTTCTTGAGCTCTGATAAATCCTGAGCTTGATTCAACGAGCGTTGACTGCGCTCAACCAAACTATTCATTTCCGAGTTTAGCTCGTGGCGGTGCTCAAAATAGGTTTGATGCTGATCGGCGTTTTGATGGATGGTTTTCAGGTTACTTGCAAGGGCTGTATTGAGTTGGTCGAGAAATTGACTGGAGGTTTCTCGTTCAAATTTAGTGGCTTCTACCACTAACTTTAAGGTTACCAGAGTTAGTTCCACTAAAGACTCTGCATTCACTCCCATCAGGAGCTTAGCGCGGATATCGAGTAGTTTTTCGCCACACTCACCCTCAAAATCCAGTTCCGTAATGGTATGCTGCAGATCGCTCGCAAGAGACTCAAGCTGAGACTTCTCTGGAGTGTTCTCAAATTCGGTTAAATGTAAACGTGAGTTAGAAGCGATGATTTTCAGCGCACGTTCATAAATACTGAGCAGTTTGGTCGCTTGATCGACATTAGTCACAGAGTTCGCTTCAGAAAAGCTCATCAGATTACGCAGTTCGCGCTTTAGTTGGGCGGGTAAACCGGTCACTCGTTGCAGCGTTTCACCACTGCGTTTGATTTGTTCGTCGAGATGGTCGCTCTGTTTTTCCATGGTTCTGGATTGCTGTTTAAGCTTTCTCTCTAATATCGCCAAACGAGGGATTAACGCACTGATATCCGTTTTATGCTGTAGCTCTTGCTGAATCTCTGACAAGTAGCTGGATAGTTGCGCATCAGAACCGGGACATGCAGACGATAAAGACGCCAGAACTCGTTTAAGGATTTGTTGCTCACGTTTAAACTTCAGCGAACTATCGCGATGTGTCAGTTTAAGTTGATCAAGTTGACAACTTAACTGATGCAGCTGTGCCTGAATATCGGATTCCAAGATTCCCATGAAACGACTACGTTTAAATCCATGTGAGATGACGGTCACTTGATAATAACAAAAAACCTAATAGCGTCATCAGTTATTAATCCTAAGTGGCGCTTAATTATCCATTTTTTAATATTTTCTTGATGTCATCCTCATTCTTGTATGAAGAGTGAATCTTGATTAACCCTTGATTGATAGCGTGCTGACACGCTTTTCTTATGTCGCCGGTTGCAAAGCTTGCTGCTGGCGCGTTATCAATGGCTTTGAGGAATACCCAATGGCTTTGTTTATCTTGCAAGCTGATTTCTCGCGCAATATGCGTTGCGAGTAGGAGTAAATCCAGCAGCTCTGCATCATTAATTGCCGTGTAGGCTCGTGGCAGGAACGGGTAGTCACTGATTCCCATGCGAATAGTACGATTAACATTATGCTGATTCGCAAAGTCATCCACCCAAGCCTGAAACTTATCAAACATCATTTCTGCTGACGCATCTCTATCAGCGTTGGGTTCGATGTAAAGTAAGTTCGCATCTGAGAAGTGATACAAACGAGCGGGCTTTTTGATCTTTTCTGCCAGGAACTCACCAAACGCTCGCTCTAACTCCAGCCCTGCTTTGTAACCATTTTGAACGTACATACTGCGTAAGAAAGGCAGGTCGATCATCACAAAGCGCAGACGGTCATTGAGAGGCTCGTGGATTAACTCACCAAGCTGCCACTGTTCGAAGGTGTCACTCGATTTCTTCAAAGAGCGCGACAGTTTTACATTCAACATGCGTAAGTTATTCAGGCGAGAGCGTGAGTGGGTGAACAGGTCATTACGTAGTTTATCTATCTGACCTGACTGGCGCTGAATGATGACGCCACGGCGCATGATGAACAAAAACATCACTAAGACGGTAATAAACAGAGCGAAAGAGATTTTTTGGAATTTACGGTGTTCTCCTTCGACTTGTGCCAAGCGTTCGGTTAGTCCTACATAGTGAATAGTCTGCTCTGCGAACTCTTTTTGCTGACGGAATGCATCTTCGCTGATCTGGTTTAACTGCACCTGCTCCAGTTTTACTAAGTTGGTGTATTTTTTATACGCCTGTAGCGAAAGCTGGTATTCACCTGCCTGTTCATAACCCAGTCCAAGATAACGGTAAGACTGCTGCTTGATAAAGTTATTTCCTGTAGCCGTCGCGTCAATGAACATAAGCGCTTTTTGCGCGTTTTCAATTACGCTTTTACTGTCATTCTGATGATAAGCCAGACCCGAGTGAAGTAGGGCAGCTTTGGCCTTAAGCGCTGGAATGTCGGCATATTCGAGCAATTCAGTCGAGCTATCCAGATATTGCCCCGCCAGAGCGTAGTTATAGAGTTGAAGGTAAGTCGCGGCAAGGCTCAGACGAATATTGATCATACGGTTGATACTTTTACTCGTACTCTCGTGATCCAATACATTGAAGTAGTGGACCAGTGCCAAGTTAAATTTACCCTGATAAAAGTAAATGTCACCCATCTGCTCAAGCACATCCGCCAGGATAGGTGAGTTTGGGTAAGAGTCATAAAAGTCTGCAGCCTGAGATAAGTACTCGACTGCTTTATCGTATACGCGTCGCTCTTGGAATAGTCTTGCCAGTAATCGGTTTACTTTGGCCAGCCTGGCCCCACTATCGCTTTCAATCGATTGCCAGTAACCGTATAAAAGCTCAGAAAGCGCAAGGTTGTATTTTTTCTCGTTGAGGTAAAACTCGCCAACCGTGGTGTAGTAATCGATGAGTGCCAAGCTGGAGCGAGTTTGTTCCAGCATCTCTTTTGCTTCGGCATAATAACTTTCTGCTTTGACACTATCACCACGATAGGAGGCTAAAAGCGCACGTTGCATGACCAAGCGATAACGAATGCTATCAGCACGCTGTAAAACGGCATCCTCTTGATTAAGCGTATTCTCTATTTGGTCCAGAGCTTCTTCCGCGGCAGCGTAATTTTTATTTCCAGTCCAGATCATCTGGTTTCGGATCAGTTGCACATCCAGATACAGGTATGGAAGCTCGTATTTTTGTGCCAGAGTTTGCGCTTCATTGAGGCTTTTGATTGCTGCACTGACATCCCCCAAAGCGAAGTTTGCTTGGGCAATAATTTTATGTGCTTCGATGGTGCTGTTCGGGGTTCGGATGCTACGGTCGGTTTCTTCACGAGACATGGCAGAAGGACCATCACTTTCACTGCGTTCTATCAACTCTCGCTGTAAAAGGTAGTTGGTTGCAGCTTGTCTTGCTTGTGAAGGATCGATTTCTGCCAGTTGTTGGGCTTCATTAAGTAAAGTGGAAGATAAAATGGTCGCGTGAAGCGGCTGTGCCAGCAGTAAGCAGAAAAAGCCAATCAATTTGAATAGACGCGATCTGTCCCAAAACATCCTTTCGTTCCCTCGAACCGGTTTAGATTTTTTGATAATACCATGCTTAGGTATTAAAAACGTTCGGCAATCCAATAGATTGCCGAACTTGTTTCTGCTACTAAATAATTACTGACGAGCCATGCGGTGGTTGTGCTCTGGCTTGGCGTTCTCGGTGGAGCGGTAAGGGTTGATATCCAAACCACCACGGCGAGTATAGCGAGCAAACACGGCCAGTTTACTTGGGTGACAATATTTCATCAGGTCAGTGAAAATACGCTCGACACATTGCTCATGAAACTCATTGTGCTCACGGAAAGAAACGAGGTAGCGCAGCAGCTTCTCACGGTCTAGCTTCGCGCCCTGATAGCGAATTTCAACGCTGCCCCAGTCTGGCTGGTTGGTGATCAGGCAGTTTGATTTCAGCAAGTGGCTATGTAGCGTCTCTTCGACTTCCTCGTCACCAGCAGCGCCTTCCAGTAAGGATGCATCAAAATCGTAGCTGTTGATTTCAATGTCTTGATCATCAATACATTCACCTTCCATCGTGACGATAGGCTGATTGGTGTAATGAGTGACCGGGTTTACTTCAACAATGACTTGTTCACCAGCGCAAGCCGAAAGATCCTGTACTAAACGCTCGGTCACGTCTTGCCAACTTGCAAAACGGGTTTGGTTGTAACTGTTCAGGTACAGCTTAAATGACTTGGACTCAATTAAGTTAGCGCTGGTCGCAGGAATGTACACTTCTGCAACGGCCACTTGTGGCAGGCCTTTGCTATTGAGCCATGACAGTTCATACAAGGTCCAGATGTCATGACCCATAAACGGCAGCGCTTCACCTAATTCAAGATCATCGCGGTTAAGGCTACGCGGTACAGGTTGCAGCAAGCTCGCATCATATTGGTTCGCGTACTCGGTCTTTTTACCCAGAGTCAGCCCTGCGAGCTCCTTAGCGTTGGAATATTTGCTCATACTTTGTGGTCGTTTTCGATTAGAATGGAGAGAATTTTACTGAATCCGCTGATTAATTGCTATCTGGCAAATATTGCAGGCAGATAAACAAGGAATAGGAGACCTTCATGACCCAAACCGTTACTCAGGCGCTACAAGATTTTAGCCTACGCTATCAACAAGCTTGGCAAAATAAGCACAATGAATTGCCACGCAGTGAAGAGCTTGCTGATCTTGTATCTCCATGTGTTGAAGAGAAACGAGATGGGGCGGTCTTATGGAAAGCGTGTCTGCGTGAAGAGCAAGCTGATTTCACCAACGTTGAAAATGCGATTGAGCTGACACTGCATGATGACATTAAAACTTTTTATGGTTCGCAATACAGCGCAGACATGGAAGCGACCTGGAAGGGTAACGAACTAACGTTGTTGCAGGTGTGGAGCGATGATGATTTTGATCGTCTGCAAGAAAATATTCTTGGTCATCTGGTGACACAGCGTCGCCTGAAGCTTAAACCAACCGTTTTTATTGCTGCAACAGACGCAGAGCTGGATGTTATTTCTATCTGTAACTTGACGGGCAATGTCATTCTTGAGCGTCTGGGTACTTCTCAGCGTGATGTTCTTGCCGATAATGTCAGTGAGTTCCTGACCAATTTAGAAGCTGCGGTGTAAACATGTACGTTGTTGAATTGCAGTTTGAGTGTTTTGATAACACTACCGTAAGCGCGGTTGATAAGGCGATTAATGGGTTAATGGACGCATTGCGTTATAACGGCCAGGTACTTGGTCGTGAGTTTCCTATTGTGATGGGCGATGGCGAGTTTTTTGTGCGTGTGGTTTGCCCGGAGCAGGACAGCCTACACCCGCGTTACCATTCAGACTTTGTCAAAGTGTGTATGAATCGTTTGTCGGAAGCCTCTTTGCTCGCGCCGAAAATGCGCTTGCTTGGTCGTGATCTGAACTCTGAACAAGCAGCAGAAGAAGAGACACCAAGCTGGCAGGTGCTTTATACCACTTACGTACATACTTGTTCGCCACTGCGAAGCGGTGAAACCTTATTACCAATCCCTTTGTACCGCAATGATCCAACACTCAACGGCGACCATAAAGCGGTCATTAAGTGGCAAACGGAATGGCAGGCGTGTGATGAAATTCAAATGGCGGGCGGATGCCGTGCTGAGCATGCCGCGCTGCACGAGATATGTGATTCTGACAGTGTCCTGTTTCGCCGTGGTTGGGATTTACGTGGCCGTATTGAATACATCACTAAAATTCCGACGTACTACTATCAATACCGCGTTGGTGGCCAGTCACTTGAAAGTGAAAAAGCACGTAAGTGTCCTAAGTGTGGTGGTGACTGGCTATTAGACGAGCCCTTGCATGACATCTTCTACTTTAAGTGCGATGACTGCAGAATTGTTTCGAATATCTCTTGGGACCATCTCAAGTAACGGTTTTTGTATCTCCTGCTGAATCGAAAAGAAAAAGGGCTGATGTTTTCACATCAGCCCTTTTTGTAATGGTCAGCAGAGATGTTTGCTAAGACGGGTTATATTACCAGCCTTTTACAACGCCGCCTTTGAATAGCTCTTTCGCTGCTTCGTAAACTTCTTCAGTTTGGTAAGCTTTCACGAAGTTTTGTACGTTCTCAGCGTTAACGTTCTCTTCACGCGCTACAACTAGGTTTACGTATGGAGATTCTTTGTCTTCAACGAACACACCGTCACGCTCTGGAGACAGATCGATAGAGCTTGCGTATGTTGTGTTGATGATAGATAGCGTTACATCGTCTAGTGAACGTGGAAGTTGTGGCGCTTCAAGTTCGATGATTTCGATGTTTTTAGGGTTGCCAACGATGTCACGTACCGTTGCAAGCAGACCAACGCCGTCACGTAGTTCAATCAAACCTTGTTGTTGTAGAAGGATCAGTGCGCGACCTAGGTTAGTTGGGTCGTTTGGTACTGCGATACGCGCGCCATCTTGGATTTCATCAACAGATTTAACTTGCTTTGAGTAACCAGCGATTGGGTAAACGAATGTGTTACCTGCGATAGCCAGTTTGTAGCCACGGTCTTTAATCTGTTGATCAAGGTATGGCTTGTGTTGGAATGCGTTAGCGTCAACTGAACCGTCGTCTAGCGCTGCGTTTGGTGTAACGTAATCAGTAAATGTCACCAACTCAACGTCTAGGTTGTACTTTTCTTTTGCGATTTTAGCTGCAACTTCCGCAACCTGTGCTTCAGCGCCAGCAATAACACCCACTTTTACTTTGTTCACATCAACTTCTTTATCACCACAACCAGTAAGTGCTAGAGCAGAAGCGGCTGTTACGACAGTCAAAAGACCTTTAAGGCTAAATTTCATCGGTATCTCCTTATAATTTATGTAATTTGATGCTTATCTGTGATCCACGCGGCGTACCACTGCGTCGCCGATAGACTGAATAATTTGTACTAGAACAATGAGCATGACGACGGTAACAGCCATGATTGTCACATCGTAACGGTGGAAACCGTAACGGATTGCAACGTCTCCCAGACCACCGCCGCCAACGGTACCTGCCATTGCAGAGTAGCTGACCAAGGTTACGAGTGTAATTGTCACTGAGTTAACAATAGTCGGCATTGCTTCAGGTAGCAGAACTTTTGTAATGATTTGTACAGGTGTGGCACCCATAGATTGTGCCGCTTCCACTAAGCCAGTTGGTACCTCAAGTAGGGCACCTTCGATAAGGCGCGCAACAAACGGAATGGCACCAATGGTGAGCGGTACGATTGCTGCGGTTGTACCAATAAAGGTGCCGACCAGCATTTTAGTCACTGGGATAATTGCAACCATCAGTACAAGGAATGGCACAGAACGGCCCACGTTAACAATCGCGCCTAGAATGCTATTAAGCTTAGTGTTCTCTAGCAAACCACCTTTTTTAGTGATGTGCAAAATAACGCCTAAAGGAATACCAATAGCAAAGCCGACAATACCCGCAACTGCAACCATGTATACCGTTTCCCAGGTTGCCCCAAGAAGTAGATTGCTATTTAGGCTCAGCCATTCAGAAGCCGTATTAAAGGACATAACCAAGTACCTCTACTTTCACGTTGTGCTCACGCAGGTATTCGATTGCTGCGTTGTCATCTTGTTCATTACCAAACAGTTCAGCGACCATCATGCCGAATTTCACGCCACCGGCGTAATCAAGATCTGAACTTAGGATACTTACATCAATATTGTATTTGCGTGAAATCTGAGACATCAATGGAGCGTCAACCGTTGCGCCAGTGAACTCCATACGGACTAGCGGGTAGCTGCCCTCAACACGACTTGATTGAAGTCGAGCCTGGTAATCTTCAGGAATAGACAGATCCAGAGTCGAACGAATGAACTCGTGCGCCAGTTCTGTTTTCGGGTGAGCAAAAATTTCACCCACGGTGCCTTTCTCAACCAGTTCACCACCACCGATGATCGCCACTTCGTGACAGATGCTTTTAACCACTTCCATTTCATGAGTGATTAGCAAAATAGTGATGTTGAGTTTACGGTTGATCTTCTTTAATAACTCAAGGATTGATTGAGTCGTTGCCGGATCCAATGCGCTGGTGGCTTCGTCACAAAGTAGAACGCTTGGATCAGAGGCTAATGCACGAGCAATGGCTACACGCTGCTTTTGGCCGCCACTTAAGTTCGCTGGGTAGCTTTCATGTTTGTCTTCTAATCCTACTAGTTTCAGTAGTTCAGTGACTTTCGCATTGATATGCGATTTATCTTTACCTGCGAGTTCAAGAGGTAGTGCAACGTTATCGAAAACGGTACGAGACGACAGCAGGTTAAAGTGCTGGAAAATCATGCCGATATTACGACGTGTTTCTACTAGTTGTGTTTTGCTTAGTTTGGTCAGGTCAACGCCATCTACGATGATGGAGCCAGAGGTCGGAGCCTCTAACATGTTCACACAGCGAATCAGAGTACTTTTACCAGCACCTGACGAGCCGATCACCCCAAAGATGGTGCCCTTGGCGATATGTAGGTTAATGTCTTTCAGAGCCAGAATTTCTTTGCTGCCCTGGTAGAACACTTTATTGACGTTTTCTATTTCTATCATGTTTCAACCTGCATAGAGATATGGGGAACTTCGTTGTCAAAAACGGCTTTTGACAGAACTTAATTTTGAGCTCTATCTCAATTTTCAGTTGATGCTATGGGTTAAGATGATTTAAGTCAATAGATATTTTTACGTCTAGACGTCTAAATGTGCAAACGTTCTGATATCGGAACTTGGTTCTGTCAGAGGTGTATTTTCGAACATAAGATGAAAGCCCCCGAGATTCAACGATTCTTGAGACGTAGCGTGCTGATTTGTCTCAATGTCAATCTAAATAGATAGTGTTGAAGCTTATAAGGTATGTAATAATCTGCTTAAACCGAGCTAATAGAGAAATACGTTTTGGCAAAACCTGCTGTTTTTATCGACCGTGATGGCGTGATTAACGTCGATCATGGTTACGTTCATGACGAACATGATTTTGAGTACATTGACGGTGTGTTTGAAGCGACGAAAGCGCTGAAAGACCAAGGTTACATGTTGGTTCTTGTGACGAATCAATCTGGTATCGCACGCGGTAAATTCAGTGAAGACCGATTTTTATCTCTGACTCAATGGATGGATTGGAACTTTGTTGATCACGGCGTTGAGTTTGACGGCTTCTATTACTGCCCGCATCACCCTGAAGAGGGGATTGGCGAATACAAGCAAGATTGCGACTGCCGTAAGCCAAAGCCGGGTATGTTCATTTCTGCACGTGACTTCCTGAAGATCGACATGGAAAAATCGGTCATGATTGGCGACAAAGCGGAAGACATGATGGCAGCAGAAGCAGCTGGCGTAGGGACCAAGATTCTTGTACGTACCGGCAAACCAATTACTGAGCAGGGTGAAGCGCTAGCGACTGTAGTATTAGATAGCATTGCTGACGTTCCTGCATATTTAAACAAATAACATTATCGCTGTATTTTTAAAGGGAAGCACTGGCTTCCCTTTTCTCTATTTGTTGTTAAAGTTCATTTACCTAAGTTTCTACCCACTTTAGTTTGATCACCTATGAACAAAAAACTCACCATTCTTGATATCGCAAAACTGGCTGGCGTTGGTAAGTCGACGGTAAGTCGTGTGCTCACGAACGATCCCAAGGTAAAGCCAGAAACGCGTGAGAAGGTTGAAAAAATCATTCGTGATTCAGGTTATGTTCCTTCTAAATCCGCTCAGTCGATGCGTGGAGGAAGTCAAAAGGTGGTGGGCGTGATCATTTCTCGTTTAGATTCACCATCAGAAAACCAAGCCGTAGGCACCATGCTTCGTGAGTTATATTCTGCTGGTTATGATGTGGTGATCATGGAAAGCCAGTTTGATCGCCAAAAAACCATTGAGCATCTTGAGGTTCTTAGACGTCGCAATGTAGATGGCGTGATTGTATTTGGTTTTACAGGTTGCGATGAGAAGGCCCTCGCTGAGTGGGGCAGTCGTATTGTGGTGATTGCCATGGATACGAATGAGGTTTCCTCTATTAATTATGATAACCAAGGCATTATCGATATGGCGCTTTCTCACTTAGAGCAGCAATCGCTTTCTCGTATTGCCTATATCGGTGTGGATTCTGATGACAGAACCACGGGGTTTGCCCGTTTGAATGCTTACCAGTTGTGGTGCCAGAGCAGAAATATCCTGCCTTGCTTTAAGACCGGAGCACTTAGCCATGAGAGTGCTTATCAGTTGGTCGATCACGTATTACAACAAGACACCCAAGCCATTGTTTGTGCCAGTGATACGCTTGCACTTGGGGTTATTAAACGTCTACAAGAGTTAGGGCGCGAAGATGTTGTCGTCACTGGCGTGGGCGGCAATGAACTCCTTTCTTTTCTTTTCCCGAATATCTTCAGTGTCGATCCTGGTTATACGCATGCAGGCAAAAAAGCCGCTAACATGCTGATTAATCAGTTGAGCGGCAATGACTCTTTACTCCACTTCACCCAGAAACCTGTCAGCCACCACGGTTAGATATATATGCCATAGTCGCATAATGAGTGTTCTGCTCTAGACTTAGTTTGTGATCCTTTTCAATTAATGGGACTGTTCCCATTTTGTTTTTTATCTTCAGGTGGCAATATAAAACCACTTCATGGGAATGTTCCCATTAATAATAAATACAAAGAAAAGTTAAACATATCCAATACAGGGTGGGCAAAGTTATGAGTAAGATTGCGCGTCAAGATGTACAGCGTCTTATTGAGCTGGTCGGTGGGCCAGACAATATTGCAAGTGTGAGTCACTGCTTAACTCGTTTACGTTTTGTACTTAATGATACTGAGCAAGCTGACATCAAGCAGTTAGAAGCTCTGTCTATAGTAAAAGGCTGTTTTACCAACGCAGGTCAATTCCAGGTCGTTATCGGTACTGAAGTCGATGAAGTGTACAAGGTACTGATCGAGATGACGGGTAAAAGCGAAGCCAGCAAAGATGAATCAAAAAATGCTGCGCGTCAGAACATGAACATTGTTGAGCGTGGCATCTCTCACCTTGCTGAAATCTTCGTGCCTCTGCTACCGGCGATTATCACTGGTGGTCTGATTCTTGGTTTCCGTAATGTGATTGGCGACATCAAGATGTTTGATGGCCAAACGCTGACCGAAATCAGTCAGTTCTGGGCGACGGTCCATTCATTCCTATGGCTGATTGGTGAAGCGATCTTCTTCTTCCTGCCTGTTGGCGTCTGTTGGTCAACAGTGAGAAAGCTCGGTGGTACGCCGATTCTGGGGATCACTCTCGGTGTGACTCTGGTCTCTCCGCAGTTAATGAACGCCTATTTGATTGGTAAACAAGTACCGGAAGTGTGGGATTTCGGTTGGTTTGTGATTGAAAAAGTGGGTTATCAGGCACAGGTGATTCCTGCCATGCTCGCGGGTATCGCACTGGCGTATATCGAAAAATACCTTAAACGTATCACTCCGTCTTACTTGTATCTCGTCGTGGTGCCATTTGTTTCCATCATTATCTCGGTGATTCTGGCGCATTCTATCATTGGTCCATTTGGCCGCATGTTAGGTAACGGTGTGGCATTCGCTGCTAAGGCTGCCATGACGGGAGACTTTGCCATCATCGGCTCGACAGTCTTCGGTTTCTTGTACGCGCCATTGGTTATTACAGGTATTCACCACACCACCAACGCGGTTGATTTACAGCTGATGCAAGAGCTTGGCGGTACCCCAATCTGGCCTTTGATTGCACTTTCAAACATTGCTCAGGCATCAGCAGTGGTTGGCATCATTATCATCAGTAAAAAACAAGATGAGCGTGAAATCTCCGTTCCGGCGGCAATCTCCGCTTATCTGGGTGTGACTGAGCCTGCAATGTACGGCATCAACCTGAAATACAAATTCCCAATGCTAAGCGCAATGATTGGTAGTGCTTGTGCGGCGGCAGTTTGTGGTAGCGCTGGCGTAATGGCGAACGGTATCGGTGTGGGTGGTTTGCCGGGCATCTTATCTATTCAGCCTCAGTTCTGGGGTGTGTTCGCATTAGCAATGTTGGTGGCGATAGTGGTCCCAGCTGGCTTGACGCTGATTCTTTATAAGCGCGCAAAAGCGAAAGGTGAACTTGAAACGGCAAACGCATAAAAACTTAAATCAGCGATGGCAATGGAGAATGTCATGCCATCGCTTGTTTCCCAATTGAAAACAGCCATTCCTGACTACGTCATTTTGAGTTCAGGAGTGCTTGAACTTTAACCATGATTGTCATGGTGACTTTTTAATTTAATGGTAAGTGGGTGTTAGAAATGGCAATGACCAAGCAAGATAACAGCTGGTGGAAAACCGCAACAATCTACCAAATTTACCCGAAGAGTTTTTGCGATAGTGACAGCAAAGGCACGGGTGATATCAAAGGGATCATTTCTAAACTGGATTATTTAAAGCACCTTGGTGTGGATGCGATTTGGCTAACGCCTGTTTACGCATCGCCAATGATCGACAACGGCTACGATATATCCGATTACTACTCGATCAATCCTGACTTCGGCACCATGGCGGACTTCGATGAGTTACTGGCGGAGGCGCACCAGCTGGGTATCCGAATTATCATGGATATCGTCGTCAATCATACCTCGACTGAGCACAAATGGTTCCAGTCTGCGCTGGGTGATAAAAATAGCCCATATCGCGATTATTACATCTGGAAAGATCCGGTAGAGGGGGCAGAGCCCAACAATTGGCAATCCAAGTTTGGTGGAAACGCATGGGAACTGGATGAAGCAACCGATCAGTACTACTTGCACCTGTTTGCCAAGGAGCAAGCGGATTTAAACTGGGAAAACCCAGTAGTGCGTGAAGAAGTCAAAGACGTGATCAGCTTTTGGGCAGAGAAGGGCGTGGATGGTTTCCGTCTTGATGTCATTAACCTGATATCTAAACAGCAAGACTTCCCGAGTGATGAGCGTGGCGATGGACGTCGTTTTTATACCGATGGTCCACGAGTGCATGAGTACTTGCAGGAAATCAGCCAAGCGGTATTTCAAAAGTACGGCAGTGTAACGGTTGGAGAAATGTCTTCGACAACCCTTGAGCACTGTCAGCAATACTCCTCTTTAGACGGCGAAGAGCTTTCTATGGTGTTCAATTTCCATCATTTGAAAGTAGATTACCCTAACGGTGATAAGTGGACCAAAGCACCGTTTGACTTTCTTCAGCTCAAACAAATCTTTAATCACTGGCAGACAGGGTTAAACGGTAAAGGTTGGGGAGCGCTGTTCTGGTGTAACCACGATCAACCACGTGTGGTCAGCCGACTTGGTGATGATCAGCACTACCGTGTTGAATCGGCGAAGATGCTGGCTGCGTCTGTTCACATGATGCAGGGCACACCTTATGTTTATCAGGGTGAAGAGATTGGCATGACCAATCCGGGTTATACCGAGATCAGTCAATATCGCGATGTCGAAAGTACCAACATGTACGACATCATGGTCAATCGTGATGGTGTTTCACACCAAGAAATGATGGCTATTCTGGCTCAGAAGTCTCGTGATAACTCGCGAACGCCTATGCAATGGAATGGCCAACCGCATGCAGGTTTCACCAAAGGCACGCCTTGGCTCGAGGTCGCGCAGAATTATCCGCAAATCAATGCCGAGTCTGCTGTAGCAGATTTAAACTCCGTATTTTATTTCTACAAGCGCTTGATTGAACTGCGCAAACAGATCCCGGTCATCACGGGCGGCAGCTATGAAGATTTGCTGCCAGAGCATTTGCGTATTTTTGCTTACGCTCGCCAGAATGAATCCCAGACGTTGTTGTGTATCAATAATTACTATGGGGAAGAGGTGGAATGTGTCTTGCCAGAGCGTTTTGAGATGGCGAAAGCGAAGTGTTTGTTGTCCAACTACCATAATTCGGTAAGTTCGGTTGCCTCTCGACATCAGACACTGCGTCCGTATGAAACACGAATTTTGTTGATTGAAGAGTAGCTTAACTTTTCCTGATATTGTCTCCCCCACTAAAGGCTTTGGAATGCTCCCCAAAGCCTTTTTTCGTCGGGGTTACTGAGAGCCGTAGGTAACAGAGTATCGATGTGGTTTGTGGTTCATGGCGAGTACCAGATTGAGCGCAAACGCCCCTAAGGCGGACAAAGCGATTACCCAAGGTGAGACGAAGAACATCGACGCTAATACAATACACACATCAATCGCCATCTGACTCTTGCCGACAGAAATGCCAAATTTATCCTGGATAAACAAACACAAAACATTAAAGCCGCCCAGGCTAGAGCGATGACGAAACAAGATTAGCATGCCTAACCCCATCAGTAGCCCGCCCGCGACAGCACAATAGATTTCATTGACTGACTCTAATGAAATCAGTAAATAAAGATGATCGGCAAAAATTGAAACTAAAGCACCAGAAATAACACTATTGATGGCAAAGTGACGTCCAAAGCGTTTCCAAGCTAACAGATAAAAAGGGCAGTTAGTTAAAAAGTACAGCACACCAAAGGTAAAAGGTGTAAATTGGCTAATAAGCAAAGCCAACCCGGTGGTTCCTCCAGTAAGGAGTTGCGCGGATTGGAGAAAGAAAACGCCTTGAGCAACCAAAAAGGTACCTGTGAGAATTGCTATCCAGTCTTCTTTTAACGAGTGTTTTTCCATCAATTTGCAGTCATAGGTGAGAAATAAGGCTGGCATCATAGTAAAAAGATGATCTTTTCGGTAGCTAGAGGCTAAAATTTACGGTAAACCTATGTAATTGCTGTTTTACAGGGTGTAAAGCACAAAATTGACAGTAATGACTGTTGTTTAAATGATTGCAACATCGACATGATATTTATTACTTGTCATCATGAAGAAACTGCATGAGAAAAATTTAAATTTTCTCTTTATGACCCAGATCAAATTATGTAGAATGCGCGCCATTAGGGTGACGGAAACGTTTGCGCTCGGTCATTAAACAGTTTTTTTGCCAATTTCAGTACTAATCTGAGTCAGGAGATACAGATGCTTAAGCGTGATATGAACATCGCAGATTACGATGCGGAACTGTTCGCAGCTATCCAGGAAGAAACTCTTCGCCAGGAAGAACACATTGAACTTATCGCTTCTGAAAACTACACAAGCCCACGTGTAATGGAAGCTCAAGGTTCTCAGCTAACGAACAAATACGCTGAAGGCTACCCAGGCAAGCGTTACTACGGCGGTTGTGAGTACGTAGATAAAGCGGAACAATTAGCAATCGATCGTGCATGTGAACTATTCGGTTGTGAATACGCAAACGTACAGCCTCACTCTGGTTCTCAAGCAAACAGCGCAGTATACATGGCGCTTCTGAACCCAGGCGATACAGTATTAGGCATGAGCCTGGCACACGGTGGTCACCTGACTCACGGTTCACCAGTAAACTTCTCTGGTAAGCACTACAACGTTATCCCTTACGGTATCGACGAAGCTGGTCAAATCAACTACGACGAGATGGAAGCGCTTGCGATTGAGCACAAGCCTAAGATGATCATCGGTGGTTTCTCAGCTTACTCTCAAATCGTTGATTGGAAACGCATGCGTGAAATCGCAGACAAAGTTGATGCTTACCTATTCGTAGATATGGCTCACGTTGCTGGTCTTATCGCAGCAGGCGTTTACCCAACACCAGTACCATACGCACACGTTGTAACAACAACGACGCACAAAACACTAGCAGGTCCACGTGGTGGTCTTATCCTGTCTAACGCTGGCGAAGACATGTACAAAAAGCTGAACTCAGCTGTTTTCCCTGGTGGTCAAGGTGGCCCTCTAATGCACGTTATCGCTGGTAAAGCAGTAGCGTTCAAAGAAGCTATGGAACCTGAATTTAAAGCATACCAAGCTCGCGTAGTTGAAAACGCGAAAGCAATGGTTGCTCAGTTCCAAGAACGCGGTTACAAAATCGTTTCTAATGGTACAGAAAACCACCTGTTCCTAGTTGATCTAATCGACAAGAACATTACTGGTAAAGAAGCTGACGCAGCACTAGGCGCAGCGAACATCACAGTAAACAAAAACTCAGTACCAAATGACCCACGTAGCCCATTCGTAACGTCTGGTATCCGTGTAGGTACGCCAGCAATCACTCGCCGTGGCTTCACAGTAGAAGACGCAAAAGAGCTAGCGAACTGGATGTGTGACGTTCTTGATAACATCGACAACGAAGAAGTTATCGAAGCGACAAAACAGAAAGTGCTAGATATTTGTAAGCGTCTACCAGTTTACGCATAATTGTTCTTCATAGAGTGAGCCGATTTCGGTGTCGAACATACTCATTTGCTCGCGCAAACTCCGTGTGTTCTCCTAGAACTCGACTCATCTACTTTGAACATTGATATATTAAAGGTCCTCAATTGAGGGCCTTTTGTTTGTCTGGCGTTTGGAATGACTTTTTAGCATCATTTGCTAGATACAAAAAATGCCAGACACAAAAAAAGGTTGGCGAAGTGCCAACCTTTTTAGCTTTAATAATCAATTGATTACTTGATTTCGATACCTTGAGCCTGCATATCGGCATGGTATGAAGAGCGAACAAATGGACCACACGCTGCGTGTGTAAAACCAAGTTCCAGTGCGATCTCTTTAAGCTCATCAAACTCTGATGGTGGAACGTAACGTTCTACTGGCAGGTGGTGACGGCTTGGCGCCAGGTACTGACCAAGCGTTAGCATCGTTACGCCGTGTTCGCGCAGATCTTTCAGTACTTCGACGATCTCTTCTTTAGTCTCGCCAAGACCCATCATCAGACCTGACTTAGTCGGTACATCTGGGTGCTGTTCTTTGAATTTCTTCAACAGTTGTAGAGACCACTTGTAGTTTGCACCTGGACGAGCTTTACGGTAAAGACGTGGCGCAGTTTCCAAGTTGTGGTTGAAAACATCTGGCGGGTTATCTTTCATCAGATCCAGTGCGACGTCCATACGACCACGGAAGTCAGGAACCAAAGTTTCAATCTTGATGTTAGGGTTCAACGCACGGATCTCGCGGTTACAGTCAGCGAAGTGCTGTGCACCACCGTCACGCAGATCATCACGGTCTACAGAAGTGATTACTACATACTTCAGCTTCATATCAGCGATGGTTTTCGCCAGCTTTTGTGGCTCTTCCGCTTCTGGTGGTAATGGACGGCCATGAGCAACATCACAGAAAGGACAACGACGAGTACAGATTGCGCCCAGAATCATAAAGGTTGCAGTACCGTGGTTAAAACATTCAGCCAGGTTCGGGCAAGATGCTTCTTCACATACAGAGTGAAGTTTGTTCTTACGCATTGCTGCTTTGATGTCTTGGATTCGTTGGCTATCGGCTGGTAGCTTGATCTTCATCCAATCAGGCTTACGCAGCACTTGTTTCTGCTCTGTAGGCATGTTCTTTACTGGAATCAATGCCATTTTGTCGGCGTCACGATATTTAACGCCTTTTTCCATCTGGATTGGTTTGCTCATGCTTTATTACCTTGAGAAGGTGCTTCTGTGCTGAATTCCACTTGCTCGTAGTCGAGCAAAGTAACGAGTTCTTCTATTAGTTGCTTTTCTACAGCTTCCACATCGTCCGGTCCACCAAATTGGCTTACCTGAACCATTTCCATGCCTTGATACCCGCAAGGGTTAATGCGCAGGAATGGTGTTAAATCCATATTGACGTTTAAGGCGAGGCCATGGAAGGAACAGCCTTTACGAATACGTAAGCCGAGAGAGCATATTTTTTTACTATCGACGTAGACACCAGGAGCGTCTGGTCTTGCTGCAGAGTCGATATTGTATGCTTTTAGCGTGTTGATCACGAGGTTCTCTATGCTGGTAACGAGATCTCGTACTCCTAATTTTTTGCGACGCAGGTTAATCAGGAAGTATGCGACTAACTGGCCTGGGCCATGGTAAGTCACTTGACCGCCGCGGTCGCTTTGCACGACAGGAATATCACCAGTGTTGATCAGATGCTCGGCTTTACCTGCCTGACCTTGAGTAAATACTGGGTTATGTTCTACCAACCAAACTTCATCAGGTGTTTCTTCTGTACGTTGGTCTGTGAACTCATGCATTGCCTTCCATACGGGCTCATAGTCCTGGCGGCCAAGTCGTTTTACAACAAGTTGGTGTTGCATGGCATTTCCTGTCGCGATTATATAAAGTGTTTGGATTATAAACTGGATAATCCTTCTACTCTACCATTGAGTAACAGTTTTTTAACTCAAAGGTAAGTGTTTTTCTACTATCTTGTTGATATATAAAAAGAAAGCAGCCGAAGCTGCTTTCAAAAAAAATTTAATTTATCAAATTTTTATAGAACCATACGAACGATGTCGATTTCGCCCAGTTCTTTATATAGGACTTCAACCTGCTCGATTGAGGTCGCTGTGATATTGATAGACACCGAGTGGTAGTTGCCCTTCGCACTAGGTTTTACTGTTGGGCTGTAGTCACCAGGTGCATGGCGCTGAATGACTTCAAGAACAAGTTCTGGAAGCTCAGGCTTTGCATGACCCATTACCTTGTAAGTAAAAGAACAAGGGAACTCAAGCAGGTCTTTTAATTTAGCATCAGAGTTGATGGTTAGCATATCGGTAACTCCAGTTGGTATTCGTTGCGGTGCGAAATAGTACAGTCAATTTAAGGTGAACTCAAGGCAAGGATTATTGACTTAAAAAGCCGCCATAGTCGGCGGCTTAATGAATCGGTTTGTTAATCTTTAGCTGTCTTTAGAAGAAGCTCTTAACTAACAATACGATGTAATCCCACATACGGCTGAATAGGCTGCCTTGTTCTACGGTTTCCAGTGCCATTAGCGGGTATTCGGCAATATCTTCACCATCGATTTGATAGTATAGCTTACCAACTACATCACCTTTATTAATTGGGGCTTCTAGCTCTTTTTCAAGTACGAAGCTTGCTTTTAGATTCTTAGCTTCACCACGTGGAAGGGTTACGTAAGTATCTTTATCCAGACCCAGTGCCACAGTGTCTTTGTTACCCATCCATACTTTTTCTTCTACGAATGTTTCGCCAGCTTTGTGTGGAGCAACAGTTTCGAAGAAGCGGAAGCCGTAGCTTAGCAGCTTTTTACTTTCTGATTTACGAGCGTTTGCATCTTTAGTGCCCATCACTACCGCAACCAGACGCATTTGGCCTTCAGTTGCTGAGCTTACCAAGCTGTAACCAGCGTTACTTGTGTGGCCTGTCTTGATACCGTCAACGTTCATGCTCTTATCCCAAAGCAAGCCGTTACGGTTGTATTGGGTAATGCCGTTGTAGGTGAACTTCTTCTCAGCGTAAACGCGGTACTCGTTTGGTACATCACGGATAAGCGCTTTACCTAGCAGTGCCATGTCGTATGGCGTTGAGTAAAGTTCTGGGTTATCTAAACCGTGCACGTTGGCAAAATGAGAGTTACTCATACCCAGCGTGTTTGCCCATGCGTTCATTAGATCAACGAAAGCATCTTCCGAACCGGCGATGTGCTCTGCCATTGCCACGCATGCATCGTTACCTGATTGGATGATAATGCCACGGTTCAGGTCTTTTACTTTTACAGTGGTGCCAACTTCGACGAACATCTTTGAAGAGTCCGGAAAGTTTTTTGCCCATGCGTTTTTACTGATGGTTACATCATCATCTTCTGAAATATTACCACGCGCTAGCTCTTGGCCAATAACGTAGCTGGTCATCATTTTGGTCAGACTAGCAGGAGACAACTTTGTGTTCATCTCTTTCTCTGCCAGTACTTTACCTGAATGGTAATCCATCAGTACGTAGCCTTTCGCTGCGATTTGAGGAGAGTCTGGTACCACGATCGGTGCGGCAAGAGCTGATTGAGCAAAGGTTGCTGAAAGAACAACGGATGAGACGAGAATAGATTTCACAAACTTATTTTTATTCATGGTAATTCAAATTTTTGGGTTTAACTGCGGACATCTTATCAGAATCCCCAGCGATAATCAGAGGGGATTCAATGAGAAATCCATGAACCTACGTCATTTTACAGTGTTGTGTTTTTTAATAAATGCAGACGAATAGCCGAGCAATTTTACTTTATCCAGTGTGGCTTGCGTCAGGGAATAGTCACTAAACGGGCCTAATAACAAGCGATACGATTCTTTCGCATTTTCAAGGAAAGTATCCGTATCCAGCTTTTGACCGAGTTCTGAGCCTAAAGTTCGGGCGCGATTTTCATTTTTTGAAGATGCGACCTGAATTACGTATTTAGGATGCTCGTCCAAAGACTTTTTGTCGGTCGGTTTATCTACGCTGATGACTTCAATTTTGACATTCGCGGTGCCAGTTTTAAGTACATCTAACTTATGTGCCGCCGCGTAGCTTAAATCAATAATTCGGCCATCATGGAATGGACCTCGGTCATTCACGCGTACTACCGTTGTTTTGCCGTTATCGGTGTTAGTCACTTTGACGTAGCTCGGTAGAGGCAGTGTTTTGTGTGCCGCTGTCATTGAGTACATATCGTAGATTTCACCGTTGGACGTCAAATGGCCCTGAAATTTCTTACCATACCAGGACGCTCGTCCTTGTTCGGTAAAGCCTTTCGCGTTGCGTACAATTTGGTAGTTCTTACCGAGGAGATGGTAGTCTCTGTTGCCGCCTAAGCTGTATGGTTCGTACTTAGGGTAGGCGTCTTCAATATGATCCACTGAAAGTGGTGTGTCTGGCGCGACATCAGACTCAAGTTCGTAGCGGCCATCTTGCTGAGTTTTCTGGCTGGTTGATGAGCATCCAGCCAAAATAACTGCAGAAAAAACTAAGGAATATAAAGCGCGTTTTTGCATGTCTAGGTCGCCTTAGAGAATGCTTTTCTGTGCGTATGAATTGACATTAAAATACCAAAGCCAGCCATCAAGGTCACCATTGAAGTGCCACCGTAACTGATTAGAGGTAACGGTACGCCTACGACAGGCAGGATGCCACTTACCATGCCGATATTTACGAAAATATACACAAAAAAGCTAAGTACAATACTGCCTGCCATCATTCGTCCAAATGCGGTCTGTGCTTGGCTAGCAAGGTACAGGCCTCGACCAATAATGAAGAGATAGATGGCTAATAAGCAAAGAAAACCAATCATACCCCATTCTTCAGCAATTACTGCAAAGATAAAGTCAGTGTGTCGCTCTGGCAAAAATTCCAGCTGAGATTGTGTCCCGTGTAACCAGCCCTTACCTGAAATACCACCAGAACCAATCGCAATTTTACTCTGGATGATATGGTAGCCCGCACCTAAGGGGTCAGACTCTGGGTTAAACAAGGTTCGTACACGCGTTTTCTGATACTCACGCATCAGGAAGAACCACAGAATTGGAATAAAGCCACCCAGAGCAACAGCCGCAGCTGCAATGATTCTCCAACTGATGCCTGCAAGGAAGATAACGAAAATACCGGATGCCGCGATCAGGATCGAAGTGCCTAAATCAGGCTGTTTCGCAATCAAAATGGTCGGTACACACACCATGACTAAGGCAACCATCAAGGTTTTGAAGGTTGGCGGAAGTGGCTGACGACCAATATAACGAGCCACCATTAGCGGCACGGCCAGCTTGAGTAATTCAGATGGCTGGAATCGGACGAAACCAAGGTTTAGCCAACGTTGGGCACCTTTGGACGCTTCACCAAAAAACAGCACACCAAAAAGCAGGATGACTCCTGACGCAAACATCAGGGGCGCGAGACTCTCGTAGGTGCGTGGAGAAAGTTGTGCAAGCACTACCATCACCACAAGAGAGAGCACCATACGCATGGCCTGACGATCCATCATCGCCAGGCTTTGGCCGCTCGCGCTGTACATGATCACCAAGCCAAATGCCATCAACGCTAAAATGCCTAGCAGGAGTGGCAAGTCGATATGGAAGCGTTCAAACAGGGCTCGGTTTTTACCTGTAGAGGGATCCATTTTCATTATTGAGTAGCCTCTTGCTTAACGTTGTTTTCATCTTCTTCAGGCTCGATTTTTTCTGGGCCGAGTACGACACGGTCAAAGATTTTTCTTGCTACAGGCGCGCCATTACTTGAGCCGCCACCCGCGTTTTCGAGTACCACAGTCACGACTACTTTTGGATCATCAAACGGTGCAAAACCAGTAAATAAGGCGTGGTCACGCAAATGTTCGGCAACTTCATCTGCCTTGTACTCTTCGTCTTCAGCCAAGCCAAATACCTGAGCGGTACCGGATTTACCTGCGGTTTCGTAGCTCATGTCGTAAAACGAACGACGAGCTGTACCTCGAACCCCATGGTTTACACGGCGCATGCCTTCTTTCGCCATATCCCAGTACTTTTTCGGTACGTCTTTAATCGGCGGATAACTCAAGTATTCCTCTGAGTGCTGCTCGTCGAAATCGCCACCATTGTTGATGGAAGCTTTAAGCAAGTGTGGCGCGGTAACGGCTCCGTCGTTGACCAGCACTGAGGTTGCTTTAGCGATTTGCATCGGCGTTGCAGTCCAGTAACCCTGACCAATACCTACCGGGATCGTATCGCCTTTATACCAAGGTGTTCTGTGGCGAGACATTTTCCACTCACGGGTTGGCATGTTTGCTTTACTTTCTTCGTAAATATCAATTCCGGTGTAATCACCAAAGCCGAACATCATCATCCAGCTGGAAATGCGATCGATGCCCATATCGTAAGCCACTTGGTAGAAGAAGGTATCCACTGACTCTTCAATTGATTTGATGATATCAACACGGCCATGTCCCCAACGTAGCCAGTCGCGGAATGGGCGAGTGTCTGAATTTGGAATACGCCAGTAGCCTGGATCATTACGGGTTGTTTGTGGAGTCACAACGCCTTCTTGTAGCGCGGCAACGGCCATAAATGGTTTGATGGTTGACGCTGGTGGATAAATACCTAATGTCGTTCGGTTTACCAGAGGTCGGTTTTTATCGTTAAGTAGCGCACGGTAAGCCTTACCAGAAATACCATGAACGAAGGCATTGGGATCGTAGCTCGGGCTAGATACCATCGCTAGCACACCGTTATCTCTTGGGTCGATAACCACGGCACTGCCGCGACGACCATCAAGCAACTGGTGCACATAAAGCTGCAGATTAATGTCCAGGTTCAATACAATATCTTTGCCAGGAACGGGTGGGACATATTTCAGTGTACGGATCACCCGACCACGACTGTTCACCTCGACCTCTTGGTAGCCAGCAGTTCCATGGAGAATATCTTCGTAATATTTCTCAATGCCGAGCTTACCGATGTCACGGGTCGCTTGATAGTTCGAGGCTTTTTCTTCACGAATCAGCCGTTGTATGTCTCGATCGTTGATGCGAGAAACATAGCCAATCACGTGGGTAAGCACTTCACTAAATGGGTAGTAACGTTTTAGGGTCGCACTGATTTCTACGCCGGGAAAGCGATATTGGTTGACTGAAAATACGGCAACCTGCTTTTCGTCCAGCTGAGTGAGAAGAGGAACAGATTTAAAGCGACGGGTGCGTTTTCGCTCGCGATGAAAGCGTTCAATTTGCTCTGGTGTGACTTCCAGAATGGTTTGCAGCTCTTTGATGGTCTCATCAATGTCTTTCACTTTTTCTGGAGTCAGCTCCAAGTTAAAGACAGGGCGGTTTTCCGCCAGTAACACACCGTTGCGATCGTAAATAAGCCCGCGGTTGGGCGCAATTGGTACGATTTTAATACGGTTGTCGTTAGAGCGAGTTTGGTAATCTTGGAACTGGTTCACCTGAATGTTGTACATGTTGGCGACCAGGGCTCCCATCAAAATGACGATACCGATAAATGCAACGATAGCGCGGCTGGCAAACAGGCGCGCTTCGGCTTGATAATCTCGAATTTGACTGCGGCGTCTATGAATCATTAACGCTTGGCTCTAAAGTTAAACAGCGATTATTCGCGATGGTAAGGGTGGTTAGCGGTAATGCTCCACGCTCGGTATAAGCTTTCAGCCATAACAATACGTACCAGAGGGTGCGGTAACGTTAAGGCTGATAATGACCAGCTTTGGTCTGCAGCTGCTTTACATGCTGGAGCCAGACCTTCAGGGCCGCCGATTAAAATCGATACGTCACGCCCATCCAGTTTCCAGGCTTCCAGTTGTTCAGCCAGTTGTGGGGTGTCCCACTTTTTGCCAGGGATATCCAGAGTGACGATACGGCTCCCTTTTGGCACTGCGGCCAGCATCGCTTCGCCTTCTTTTTGCAGAATGCGAGCTATGTCAGCGTTCTTGCCACGTTTTCCGGCAGGAATCTCCACGAGTTCAAGTGGCATATCGTGCGGGAAACGACGGCGATACTCTTGAAAGCCTTCCTCGACCCACTTTGGCATTTTTGTACCAACAGCAATGAGTTGAATTTTCAAAAGATTAACCCCAGAGTTTTTCTAGTTGGTATAGCTCGCGGTGTTCTTCTTGCATCACGTGCAGCATGGCATCGCCCATATCCAGAACCACCCATTCACCTTCGTTCTCACCTTCCATGCCCAAAGGTTCAAGACCTGCTTTTTTTACTTCAGTCGCAACGTGATCAGCGATGGATGAAACGTGGCGTTTAGATGTGCCCGTGCAGATGATCATGTAATCTGTCACGCTTGATTTGCCTTCCACATTCAGGATGATGATATCTTCCGCTTTCATATCGTCGGCTTTATCAGCTAGAAAGTCTTTCAGTTCTTCGCGAAGCACTCGGTTTTCCTCGGTTTGTCTCTTATCTCTAAATAGTTTTGCGCTAATCTGGCAAAACGGGTCGCGCACTATATCACGCTTTGGTTTTTAAATTGCCAGCTTAATATCAGGAGAGCAGGTTTCCAGGCTCAATTGATGCATAGTTGGCCAGACGGATTCGTCATATTGGGTTTTAGCTTTTATCTCTGCCTGAGTAAGAAGAGACACAAGCTTAAAGATTTTTCTGGCTGAAAGACGAGTCAAGGCTGCGTTATACAAAGGGCGTTTATTTTGCCACACACGGTATTTTTCAAACACTTGGTTTATGTTCATCTTGGTCAAATCCTGATGCATGCTCAGCAGTTGGTTGAACTCTTTTTGCACGCTACGAATAAGAATCACCGCCTCCACGCCTTCAGCTTCAAGCTGACGTAAGATACGTTGGGCACGGTTAGCTTTTCCTGCAAGCAAAGCATCAATCCAGTTGAACGTTGTAAAATGGTTGTGTCGACTTAACGCTTCCTCTAAACGCACGATGGTGAGTTCGCCATCAGGGTAAAGCAGAGCGAGTTTCTCTAAGCTTTGCGACAGTGCAAACAGGTTGCCCTCATGCCACTGAGCGAGCATTTGCAGCGATTGCTGGTCTGGTTTTAATCCAAGTTTGCGACAACGAGCCTGAATGAACATTGGCAGGCGCTGGAGGTCTGGTGTCAGGCAACTTACCCAGTCACCTTTCGCGCTGAGCGATTTAAACCATTTACTGTTTTCCTGCGCCTTAGTCAGCTTACTACCGATGATGACCAGCATGATGTCGTCATGCATCATGTCTGACAGTGCCTGCAGTTCTTTGCTTATTGCGGTGTTGATGCCACTTTCTGGTATTTCGAGCTCAATGAGTTGGCGGCTGGAGAACAGGCTGAGCGCTTGAAAGCAGTCATAAACCTGATTCCAATCTAAGCTCGCATCAACCGCAAAGCGATGCTTTTCTTCAAAACCGTGTTGGAATGCGGTTTTTTGGATTGCTTGACGGCTTTCTTGAATTAATAGTGGTTCATTACCAAAGATCAGGTAAATCGGCTTGATGTGCTTGGCTAAATGATCCGCCAGCTTGTCAGCATATACTCGCATGTTACTTAAGAATTCGTGTTCGCAGTTGGCTGGTTAATTTCGCCAGACTCGTATTCTGCACGCACTCGTCCTAACTGACGCATCATTTGCTTGGCAGCTTGTAAGTGCATTTCATCTTTAATCACGTCGCGTTCAACCGACTTAGCCAAGGCTGTCAGTGGGTTATCCAGATAGTTGCGATTGACTGTAGTGGTGTAGTTCTTCGTGCCATAACCCGGGATCGTGACACGGTATTGTACAACGTAAGTCAGTTCTTTCTCTGCCGCACGGCTGTTTTGGTAAAGCGATAGCGTGCGCTCTTCAAGGCTTGTCTCAATCAGATGTAAGTTTGGTACGCTTGACGATGGTTGAACTAATTCTACTTTATTCAGCGTGAGCTGAGATTTCACGTAGCGGGTTAGCTGGTTGTATTCATCGTAACTGGTGAATGACATGGTGTGCAGCTCTTCCGGTACAGAGTATTCGCCGCGAAGGTGAAAACCACAGGCAGAGAGAAGTCCGGCTAATACCAATACCACAGGTAGTTTAATCAAAGAGAAAAAGCGCATTGATTGTATTCATCCTAAATTGCATAAGGGGGATATTTACCTTAAACCACTCAGTGGGAATGGTTTGAGGTAAATAAACAGGGTAGAGGACTACCCTGTTTAATGACTCTTGGTTAGCGAATAAGTTCGCTAAGCTGAGAGAAATTGCAGACTATGATTAGTTTGCAACGATGTTCAGAAGTTTACCCGGAACGTAAATGACTTTACGGATGGTTTTGTCTTCGGTGAACTTAGTTACGTTCTCATCGTTCAGACCAAGCTCTTCAACTTGCTCTTTAGTTGCGTCTGCTGCAACAGTCAGTTTCGCACGTAGCTTACCGTTAACTTGAACAACGATTGTTTTTTCGTCTTCAACCAGTGCTTTCTCATCGAAAGTTGGCCAAGTCGCGTTGTCGATGTCAGTCTCACCCAGTGCAGTCCATAGCTCGTATGAAATGTGCGGAGTGATAGGGTAAAGCATTGCAACTACTGCTTTAAGAGCTTCATCAAGGATAGCACGGTCTTGTGCTGACTCTTGAGGCGCTTTCGCTAGCTTGTTCATCAGTTCCATGATTGCTGCGATAGCCGTGTTGAATGTCTGGCGACGAGCTACATCATCGGTTACTTTCGCAATGGTCTTGTGAACGTCACGACGTAGTGCTTTTTGATCACCAGAAAGTGCATCTGCGTTAACGGCTTCTGCTGCACCTTTTGCTGTGTGCTCTTTCACTAGTTTCCAAACACGTTTCAGGAAGCGGTTTGCACCTTCTACGCCAGACTCTTGCCACTCAAGCGTCATGTCTGCTGGAGAAGCGAACATCATGAACAGACGTACTGTGTCAGCACCGTACTTGTCTACCATCTCTTGAGGGTCGATACCGTTGTTCTTCGACTTAGACATTTTGATCATGCCTGAGTGCTCAACGTTGCGACCTTCGTTATCGGTAGCTGAGGTGATACGGCCTTTACCGTCACGCTCAACTTTCACGTCAGTTGGTGCAACCCACTCTTTGCCGCCTTTCTCGTTTTCGAAGTAGAACGCGTCTGCCAGTACCATGCCTTGACATAGTAGTTGCTTGAACGGTTCATCAGACGTTACGTAGCCCGCATCACGCAGAAGCTTGTGGAAGAAGCGTGAGTACAATAGGTGCATACAAGCGTGCTCGATACCACCGATGTACTGGTCTACTGGTAGCCAGTAGTTTGCTTTTTCTGGATCCAGGATGTCGTCTGCTTGTGGTGAACAGTAACGCGCGTAGTACCAAGAAGATTCCATGAACGTATCGAACGTGTCAGTCTCACGTAGAGCTGGTTCGCCGTTGAATGTAGTCTTCGCCCATTCTTTGTCTGCTTTGATTGGGCTCGTTACGCCGTCCATCACCACGTCTTCTGGAAGAATCACTGGTAGTTGGTCAGCAGGTACTGGGTGAACTTCACCGTCTTCAGTCGTTACCATTGGGATTGGTGCACCCCAGTAGCGTTGACGAGATACACCCCAGTCACGTAGACGGAAGTTAACAGTCTTAGTGCCTTTACCTTCTGCTTCTAGTTTCGCTGCGATTGCATCGAATGCTGCTTGGAATTCAAGACCGTCGAACTCACCAGAATCGAACAGAACGCCTTTCTCTGTGTATGCTGCCTCAGAAACATCTAGCTCGCTGCCGTCAACTGGTTTGATTACAGGAACGATGTCCAGACCGTACTTAGTTGCAAATTCGTAGTCACGTTGGTCGTGAGCAGGTACTGCCATAACCGCGCCTGTACCGTAGTCCATCAGTACGAAGTTTGCTACGTATACTGGTACTTCACGGCCGTTCAATGGATGAATCGCAGTAAGGCCAGTCGCCATACCTTTCTTCTCCATTGTCGCTAGCTCAGCTTCAGCAACTTTGTTGTTCTTACATTCGTCGATAAATGCTGCAAGCTCTGGGTTGTTCTCTGCTGCTAATGCTGCAAGAGGATGGCCTGCTGCGATACCCACGTAAGTCACACCCATAAGTGTGTCAGGACGAGTTGTGTAAACTTCTAGATCTTGAGCTTGGTCTTTCACTTGGAACTTAAGCTCGACACCTTCAGAGCGACCAATCCAGTTACGCTGCATGGTTTTCACCATTTCAGGCCAGCCGTCTAGGTTGTCTAGATCGTCCAGTAGCTCTTGTGCGTATTCAGTGATCTTAATGAACCACTGAGGGATCTCTTTTTGCTCTACAGGCGTGTCACAACGCCAACAGCAGCCATCTTCAACCTGTTCGTTCGCTAGAACGGTTTGGTCGTTTGGACACCAGTTCACTGATGAGGTCTTCTTGTAAACCAGGCCTTTTTCGTAAAGCTTAGTGAAGAACTCTTGTTCCCAACGGTAGTATTCTGGCGTACAGGTCGCGAATTCGCGGTTCCAGTCGTAACCAAAGCCTAGAAGCTTAAGCTGGTTCTTCATGTACTCAATGTTTTCGTAAGTCCATGGCGCTGGTGCTGTCTTGTTTTTTACTGCTGCGTTTTCTGCAGGCAGACCGAATGCATCCCAACCGATAGGTTGCATCACGTTTTTGCCTTGTAGGCGTTGGAAACGAGATACTACGTCACCGATGGTGTAGTTACGCACGTGACCCATGTGCAGTCGACCACTTGGGTATGGGAACATAGATAGACAGTAGAATTTTTCTTTATTTGGGTCTTCACTTACAACAAAGGTCTTGTTGTCATCCCAGTGCTTTTGAACTTTCTGTTCAATGTCTTGTGGGTTGTATTGCTCTTGCATCGATGATATCCGGTTATCTTGGAATTTGTGAGTTCGGTTAGAACAGACTTAAATAGATCGTCATAGAATACCTAAAGCTAGGGATCACAACAATAGCCAATCTGTACCCTTGCGTACTCAAGTCACGCAGGTAGGAGAAAGATGGAGGTCAGTTATGCCTAAACGTAAAACAGGTTATGAGGAAATGCTCGAGGATGTGATTGAAACCTTGAAGCACAGTCCTGAAGAAGTTAACAAAGCGATAGAGACGTCAGGCAAAGTGGTGGAAGCCGCGAATGACCTGACTAAAGATGAGTTGGCTTTGATTAAAGCGTACGTCAAATCTGACTTAAAAGAGTTTTCAGAAAATTACGAAGACAGTAAAAGTGGCCCTTTTTACCTCACGATTGCAGATTCAATCTGGCAAGGATTGTTAGAAATTACTGACCGGACCAAGGTTGAATGGGTTGAGTTATTTGATGACCTCGAGCATCAAGGCCTGTATGAAGCTGGTGATGTGATTGGTTTGGGTACTTTAGTGTGTGATGAATGTGGTCATAAAACCACGTATAACCATCCAACCGTTATTATTCCGTGTATCAAATGTGGTCATACTGGCTTTAGTCGTCAGTCTTTAAAACCTTAACAAGTATGAAAAAAGAGGCCGTTTGGCCTCTTTTTAGTTGATTAGCTTTTCTTTCTTGGTGTCCACCAAGCGAGCATCAAACTTAATGCTACCCAAATATACAATGGCCAGGTGCCAACGAGTCGATAGGGCGTTTTCCCATCGGTTGGAGTCAGTTCTGCACGCAGCACTGCAGTTTTAAACTGCGGTACCTGCTCGATAATCTTACCTTTGTGGTCTGTGACGGCAGTTAATCCGTTATTCGTTGAGCGGATCAGAGGCTTGCCTAGCTCCAGTGCACGCATACGGGCGATTTCCATATGCTGAAGTGGACCAATCGAATGCCCAAACCACGCATCGTTAGAAAGCGTGAGGATGAAATCTGTTTCGTCGTTGACGTTTTGACGAACCTGCTCGTTAAAAATGATTTCATAACACAGCGCAGGTGCCATATGCATGCCATTCGCGACGATGTTTGGCTGCACAAAATCCCCTCGACTGAATGAAGACATCGGCAAATTAAAGAAAGGCGCAAGTGGGCGTAAGATGTCCTCAAACGGCACAAACTCACCAAATGGCAGCAAATGATGCTTATGGTAACGTTCTGTTAAGTCAAAGCTGTAATCGCCATATGGCGTCGCTCCGAGAGAAAGAATGCTATTGTAGAACTGTCGGTCTTCGTCCTGATTCACTACACCAGTGATAATGGCGCTGTGATTCATTTTTGCAGCACTGTCTAAGTTCTGTAGAAATGAAGGCACTTCTATCTCAAAAGCGGGAATCGCCGCTTCTGGCCAGACAATGATGTCCGCATCCCAGTTTTCACGAGTCAAATCGGTGTACTTCATAATGGTTGGCCAGCGCTGTGTTGGCAGCCATTTCAGTTTTTGGTCGACATTGCCTTGGATCAGCGCGACTTTGGTGACGTCCTGAGAACGAGGCGTCACCCAATCATACTGACGGATACCAAAACCTGTGCTCAAAAGTACAGCCGGTATTACCACCACTAGCCACTGTTTATGTAACCAAGCGTATGCCAATGCGCCAGCAGAGATGATAATAAACAGAGTGAGAAGCTCTACACCGCCAATTGGAGCAAAGCTCGCCAGCGGGGCGTCAATCTGGCTGTATCCGAGCCATAGCCATGGGAAACCTGTCATTACCCAGCCACGTAGCCAATCGGTAATCAACCAAAGAGCAGGCGCGGCAAGTAGTGCGGTAGTTAAGGTGAATTGAGGAAAGAACTTGTTTTTTAGCCAGGCAAACAGACCCGAATAGATCGCCAGATAGGCAACTAACAGACCCATTAAGAATAGATTGGCAATCAGCGGCATACCGCCATAGCCAGCAATACTGACGTATACCCAGCTGACGCCGGTAGCAAATTGGCCAAGGCCCCATGAATAACCGATCCAAAGTGCGCGTTTAGGCGTTTGGTTGGCAAGAAGGATAAGCAGTATCGCAGGGCTAAGAATAGCGATAGGCCATAGTTGGTAAGGAGCAAAAGCCAGTGTTGTGGAAGCGCCAACAAAAGCGGCCACTAAAGGCCGCTTGAGGCGATGAAAGAGTACATTCATCATTATATTTTTCTGATATTCCCGGTAGGGTATCGCGTTACTCTTGAGTGGCTTCAACCAGTGTTTCTTCGTCTGGAATAGTCACTTGGAGTTGAATGACACGACGGTTATCGGCAGCGGTGACTTTGAAGTTATAGCCTTCAATTTCAACCAGTTCACCACGAGAAGGCAGGTGACCAAAGGCAGTCATTACCATACCACCTACGGTATCCACCTCTTCATCGCTGAAGTTGGTGCCGAATGTCTCATTAAACTCTTCAATCGTTGTCAGAGCTCTGACAGCAAACGTATGTTTGCTTAGCTTACGGATGTCAGTCTCTTCCGACTCGTCAAACTCATCTTCGATATCGCCAACGATTTCTTCAAGGATATCTTCAATGGTTACGAGGCCTGAAACGCCGCCGAATTCATCGACAACAATCGCCATATGATAGCGTTCTTCGCGGAACTCTTTTAGCAGGCGGTCGACCCGTTTGCTTTCCGGAACCACGACTGCAGGTCGAATTACTTCTTCAATATCAAATGGGTTGCTGCCTGAGCCTAAGTATTTGAGTAAGTCCTTCGCAAGTAGAATGCCTTCCACATGGTCTTTATCCTCGCTGATAACAGGGTAACGCGAGTGTTGAGCATCCGTGATTAGCGCGATTAGCGTATCTAAATCGTAAGTGCGCTCAACAGTAACCATTTGCGAACGCGGGATCATAATGTCACGCACGCGCATTTCGGAAATTTCCATAACACCTTCGAGCATATCGCGGGTGTCGTGGTCAATCAGGTCATTTTCTTCTGAGTCGCGGATAACATCCACAAGCTCTTGGCGGTCTTTAGGATCGCCCTGGAAAAGTTGACCTAGACGTTCAAAGAAGGACTTTCTACTCGGACCTTCTGCCTTTTCTTTCTTACCTTCGCTAGAAGAGGGAGAATTATCTTCGTTCATTGTTTCTCAATTAAGTAACGCTATCAGAAGTGTGATAGCTCACGTAGAAAGACGAACACGAGGGTAATGTAGGTGATTCGCCTTTCCCTGTTGAGCAACCGAGGTTACTCTTTTTCAGCAATGTAAGGGTCTTCATAACCCATACCCTGCATGATTTCTGTTTCGAGGGACTCCATCTCTTCGGCTTCGTCATCCTCGATATGATCATAACCTAGCAGATGCAAGCTGCCATGTACAACCATATGCGCCCAATGTGCTAACAGAGGTTTATTCTGTTCTATCGCCTCTTTTTCAACTACTTGACGACAAATAATCAAGTCACCAAGCAGATCCATTTCCATACCCGGAGGGACTTCAAATGGGAAAGATAGCACATTAGTCGGTTTATCTTTACCACGATATTCGTGATTTAAAGTGTGACTCTCTTGCTCATCGACAATACGAATGGTGACTTCTGCCTGCGGCTGAAACAGAGGAATAGTCTTATCCAGCCACAGTTGAAAGTCTTCCTGAGAAGGCAAGCCTTCTTCGTTTTCGACTGCCAGTTGAAGATCAAGTTCAATCGCCATCTTTATTCCTTAGTCGCAGTAACTTGAGCGCTTAGTTCAGCTTTTGCCGCTTCAAGCAGTTTGGCATCACGCTCTTCACGGCGACGCTTTTCAAACTCTTTACGCTCTTTCTGGTCTTGCGCTTCCCATTTCTCGTACGCGTTAACAATACGAGCCACAACAGGGTGACGCACAACGTCATCTGCCTGGAAGAAGTTAAAGCTGATGTCGTCGACTTCGCTCAGTACTTCGATTGCGTGACGAAGGCCTGATTTTGCACCGCGTGGCAAGTCAATCTGAGTCACGTCACCAGTGATGACTGCACGTGAGTTAAAACCAATACGCGTCAGGAACATTTTCATCTGTTCAACCGTCGTGTTTTGGCTTTCATCCAGAATGATAAAGGCATCATTCAGGGTACGACCACGCATGTAAGCCAGTGGTGCAACTTCAATCACGTTACGCTCAATCAGTTTTTCAACGCGCTCAAAGCCTAGCATCTCGAACAGTGCGTCGTACAGTGGACGAAGGTATGGGTCAACCTTTTGGCTGAGATCGCCAGGCAGGAAGCCCAGTTTCTCACCCGCTTCAACCGCTGGACGAGTCAAAAGAATACGACGGATTTCTTGACGCTCTAAAGCATCAACCGCTGCCGCTACTGCAAGGTAAGTCTTACCTGTACCTGCCGGGCCAATACCAAACGAGATATCGTGAGTCACCATGTTAACCAAGTATTGAGCCTGGTTAGGAGTACGTGGTTTGATTACGCCTTTTTTGGTTCTCACGAACACTTCTTTACCGTGTTCAATGTTTGATTCAGTGTTTTGTTCTAAAACGCCTGATTCTTTAATCGATAAATGGATCTGCTCAGGTTCGATGTCTGGGATCTCGCCACGCACAGGTGCGGTATCGACATAAAGTGATTTCAGGATATCCAGAGCAGCAGCAGAAGTGTGTGGTTTACCAACAATGGTAAAGTGGTCACTACGGTGGTTGATTTCAACGCCCAGACGGCGTTCTAAATGCTTGATGTTGTCATCGAAAGGACCGCACAGGCTAGCTAGTCGGCGGTTGTCTGAAGGTTCTAGGTTGATTTCTAGAGTTACTATTTTATTGCTCAATGTTGCCTCTCATTTTTGCCATTTACTGAGAGCCTGATAACGACCAGGCTCTCCATGGCTATTTGTACGAGCTTAAGGCGTAAAAGTAGCTACACCCAGCTCATCTTCGCGACGTGTTTTCGCCATCATTTGCGTTGGTGAAATCACACTACGAAGGTCCATGTCTTTTTCAGTACGTACTAGCTCACCACGCAATGAGTTTGCAAATACGTCTACAATTTTCACGTCTACGAACTGACCAATTAGGTCGGCGCTACCTTCAAAGTTTACTACACGGTTGTTTTCTGTACGAGCGCGCAGTTCCATTAGGTTTTTCTTAGAAGGGCCTTCAACCAGTACACGCTGCTCTGTACCAAGCATTAAGCGAGAGTAACGCATAGCTTGTTGGTTAATCGTTTGTTGAAGTTCGTATAGACGCTCTTTCTTCTCTTGTTCAGATACATCACATGGGTAATCCGCTGCTGGTGTACCAGGACGTGGAGAGAAGATAAAGCTGAAGCTCATGTCAAAGTCTACGTCTTTGATCAGCTTCATTGTGTCTTGGAAGTCTTTGTCTGTTTCACCAGGGAAACCAACGATAAAGTCAGAACTGATCTGAATATCAGGACGCGCTTTACGCAATTTACGGATGATAGACTTGTACTCGATGCCTGTATGTGGACGCTTCATCATGGTTAGGATACGGTCACTACCACTTTGTACTGGCAAGTGCAGGAAGCTTACTAGCTCTGGTGTATCTTCATAAACAGCAATGATGTCGTCTGTAAACTCTAGCGGGTGGCTAGTCGTGAAACGAATACGGTCGATACCATCGATAGATGCAACCAGACGAAGCAGTTCAGCGAATGAACAAATCTCACCGTCGTGCATTGGGCCGCGGTATGCGTTTACGTTTTGACCTAGTAGGTTAACTTCACGTACGCCTTGTTCCGCTAACTGAGCGATCTCGAACAATACGTCATCCATCGGACGGCTAACTTCTTCACCACGTGTGTATGGTACTACGCAGTAAGTACAGTACTTAGAACAGCCTTCCATAATTGAAACGAATGCCGTTGCACCTTCCGCGCGTGGCTCAGGCAGGCGGTCGAACTTCTCAATTTCTGGGAAAGAAATGTCCATGACTGGAGCATCGTCAGATTGAGACTGTTTGATCATCTCTGGCAGGCGGTGCAGAGTTTGTGGACCAAAAATAACGTCAACGTATGGTGCACGTTCACGAATATGGTCGCCTTCTTGTGTTGCTACACAACCACCCACACCGATGACTACGCCAGGTTTTTTATCTTTTAGTGTTTTCCAACGGCCAAGCTGGTGGAAAACTTTTTCTTGCGCTTTTTCACGGATCGAACAGGTGTTAAGTAGAAGTACGTCTGCTTCCTCTGGCTCTTCCGTCAGCTCATAGCCGTTTGCAGCATTAAGCAGGTCGGCCATTTTTGATGAATCGTATTCGTTCATCTGGCAGCCCCAGGTTTTAATTAGCAGTTTCTTACTCATCTCACTTTCGCTCGTTCAGTTGTACTTAAATCGGAGAGCTATTGCTCAAATTATAGCCGCCATCACGGCGGTAAGCGGCGTATTGTACTGCTTTAAAAAGCACCTGACTAGTGATCTGGCTAATTCTCTGCAAAGCCTGATGAAATCTAGGCTTTTGCCTTATATCGAACAAGGTTTTTTAGCTCGCAAATCAGGCAGAAACACTCGGTTTACAAATGGGTAAATTTACGCAGAGTCCGCATCTTTAGGAAGAGGGAAAATAAACCGTTTTGTAAATGGATTGGCTGAAAGTACAATTGAAAAGGCAATTTAATCAAGATAATGAAGAACAAAAAATGAACAGATATGACATCGCCGTAATCGGTGGAGGCATGGTTGGAGCGGCAATCGCGATAGGGTTCGCACAGCAGGGCAGAAGTGTTGTTGTTGTCGAAGGCACAGAGCCAAAGGCGTTTGAACCGTCACAAGCGATGGACATTCGTGTATCCGCCATCTCACACCAATCCGTTAAGTTGCTTGAATCACTGGGTGCATGGGCATCGATCCAAGCGATGCGTGTCTGTCCTTACCGTCGTTTGGAAACATGGGAGCATCCAGAGTGTCGCACACGATTCCATTCCGATGAACTGTCTCTAGAGCAACTTGGTTATATTGTTGAAAACCGCCTGATTCAGTTAGGTTTATGGCAAGCCTTCGATAACCATGACAACCTCACTGTAGAGTGTCCTGAACGCCTAAAAACAATCGAATTTGGTGACGTTAATCGAGTGACTTTAGAGAGTGGTAAGCAATTTGAGGCCCAATGGGTGATTGGCGCCGATGGTGCTAACTCAAAAGTGCGTCAGCTTGCCGGAATCGGGATCACGGCTTGGGATTATCGCCAACACTGTATGCTGATCAACGTAAAGACCGAGTTGCCTCAACAAGATATTACCTGGCAACAGTTTACGCCAAGTGGTCCTCGCTCTTTCTTACCTTTATGTTCACTTACTGAAGATGGTCAGGAAGTAGGGCAAGGATCTCTGGTTTGGTATGATTCGCCAAAACGCATCAAGCAACTTGGTGCCATGACCAAGCCACAATTAAAAAACGAAATTATAAGTTACTTCCCGAAAGAATTAGGGGATATAGAGGTTCTGCAGTTTGGTTCGTTCCCTTTAACTCGCCGTCATGCTCAGTCATATTCGAATAGAGGCTGCGTACTCGTCGGAGATTCCGCTCACACCATTAACCCGTTAGCTGGGCAGGGTGTGAACCTAGGCTTTAAAGATGTTGATGTGTTGCTGTCGGTTACACTAGGTCAGGAAGAACTCACTGAGCCGCTTTTGGCCAAATATGAGCGAGCACGTCGTCCTGATAATCTGTTAATGCAAACGGGTATGGACTTTTTCTACAAAGGCTTTAGCAATGATTTAGGGCCTTTGAAGCTTGCACGCAATGCGGCATTAAAGTTGGCTGAACATTCAGGGCCAATTAAAGCGCAAGTGTTGAAATACGCGTTGGGTATGTGATCAGAAATAAATAGCAGATAGAAAAAAAGCGAGCCAAGAGCTCGCTTTTTTAATTCGACAAATCAGAGATTCATCGAGTCCAGAAACAGAAAAAAGAAAAAACCCAGCAAACTAATGCTGGGTTTTCCGATAATGGTGCGGAAGGAGAGACTTGAACTCTCACACCTTGCGGCGCCAGAACCTAAATCTGGTGCGTCTACCAATTCCG
>NZ_JAZDWA010000007.1:0-197493 GCF_036350715.1 Vibrio sp. YYF0003 | reverse complement strand
GGCTACGACGGGATTCGAACCTGTGACCCCATCATTATGAGTGATGTGCTCTAACCAGCTGAGCTACGTAGCCATCTTTTCGAGCGAGACAATATAAACCTTCGCGCTCTAAGTGACAACCCCTTTATCAAGGAATCTCCACTTTGAATAGTGGCAGGTCTACCTGGATTCGAACCAGGGAATGGCGGCATCAAAAGCCGCTGCCTTACCGCTTGGCGATAGACCTGCAGGCAGTAGTCTTACAACTACTTAAAATATGGTGCGGAAGGAGAGACTTGAACTCTCACACCTTGCGGCGCCAGAACCTAAATCTGGTGCGTCTACCAATTCCGCCACTTCCGCATCTATTCCTAATCACTCTTTCAAAGAGCATTTAGGAATGGTGGCTACGACGGGATTCGAACCTGTGACCCCATCATTATGAGTGATGTGCTCTAACCAGCTGAGCTACGTAGCCAAAACCATATTTTTCGTTCTCAACACTTCGTTGCCTTGTTGTCGGGAACGGCGCGCATTATGCGAAGTTGAGTAAGATCCGTCAACAGTTTTTTTAAATAAATCTCGGAAAAAACCTCGTTCGCTTCCTTTTTAAACAAAGAGGCGTGTTTATGATCTAAAACTGGAAAAAAAATCGCTTGCAGCTAGGTAGTTAACTTCAGGTCTTTTGTTGAAGGGATAAAAAAAGCCAGCAATCATGCTGGCTTTTTATGTAAATGAAGTGTTTAAAATTTATTCATTTAATTAAACGTTGAAGCGGAAGTGAATAACATCACCGTCTTTTACGATGTATTCTTTACCTTCTAGACGCCATTTACCTGCGTCTTTCGCACCACTTTCACCGTTGAATTCGATGAAGTCGTCGTAACCAACAACTTCCGCACGGATGAAGCCTTTTTCAAAGTCAGTGTGGATCTTCGCTGCTGCTTTTGGCGCGGTTGCACCGACAGGGATTGTCCATGCACGAACTTCTTTTACGCCAGCGGTAAAGTAAGTTTGTAGGTTTAGCAGTTCGTAACCTGCGCGAATCACGCGGTTCAGACCTGGTTCTTCGATACCTAGATCAGCCAGGAACTCTTCACGCTCGTCATCTTCTAGCTCAGCCATTTCTGACTCGATTGCCGCACATACAGGAACAACAACGTTGTTTTCTTTTGCTGCAAATTCACGTACAGCATCTAGGTATGCGTTGTCTTCAAAACCATCTTCGTTCACGTTAGCGATGTACATGGTTGGCTTTAGCGTCAGGAAGTTTAGGTAGCCAATTGCAGCTAGCTCTTCTTTAGCAAGCTCAACGGTACGCGCTGAACCGCCTTCTGTTAGCACTGGAAGCAGCTTTTCAAGAACAGTTAGCTCGAATTTCGCGTCTTTATCACCGCCTTTTGCTTTCTTTGCGTTACGCTGGATCGCGCGCTCACAAGAATCAAGGTCAGCCATTGCTAGCTCAAGGTTGATAACTTCAATATCTTCAATTGGAGATACTTTACCTGCTACGTGAACGATGTTGTCGTTTTCGAAACAACGTACAACGTGACCGATAGCGTCAGTTTCACGGATGTTTGCCAGGAATTTGTTACCTAGACCTTCACCACGTGATGCGCCCGCTACCAGACCGGCGATGTCGACGAATTCCATTGTAGTAGGCAGCACTTTCTGTGGGTTAACGATCTTTGCTAGTGCATCTAGACGTAGATCTGGCACAGGAACTACACCAGTGTTTGGTTCGATCGTACAGAACGGGAAGTTTGCTGCTTCGATGCCTGCTTTAGTTAGTGCGTTAAACAGAGTTGATTTACCAACGTTAGGTAGACCAACGATGCCACATTTAAAACCCATGATAGTAACCTTATTCAGCTTTGAACGTGTGGAGGCGATTTTGTGCTTTTGATAGGCCATCCTTGATCAGAATGTCTAGACAACGTACCGATTCATCGGTCGCGGCGTCCAAAAGCTCTTGTTCTTTAGCTGGAGCTTTACCTAGTACAAAACCTGCCACTTTATCTTTGTGTCCCGGATGGCCAATGCCGATACGAAGACGATAAAAATCTTTGTTGTTGCTTAATTTGCTTATTGTGTCACGCAGGCCATTGTGACCACCGTGACCGCCACCTTTTTTAAACTTAGCGACACCTGGCGGTAAGTCTAGCTCGTCATGAGCAACCATGATCTCTTCTGGTTTTATTTGGTAAAACTTCGCCATCGCGGCGATGGATTTTCCCGAAAGATTCATGAAAGTGGTTGGGATAAGCAAACGGAGATCCTGTCCGTTGACCATGATACGTCCGGTCAATCCGAAGAACTTTGGTTCGTTCTTCAGCGTAATGTTGTGAACGCGTGCTAATTCTTCTACAACCCAAGCGCCCGCATTATGGCGAGTTTTGGCGTATTCTGGTCCCGGATTAGCAAGACCAACGAGAAGTTTGATTGGTTGACTCAAGGTTAGGATCTCTCTGGAATCTCAAAAAGCGCAGTATGATAGCACAGAAAACTGACAGTGGGGGAACTCGGTTGAGATTGATCATTTCCTCAATGAGCCACCATTGGCTGTGTCCTGCGCACAAATAAAAAACACCCCAAAAGGGGTGTTTTAAAAATCAGTGTAACTGAAATGTCCGAATTAGTTGAACATTGCAGAAATTGACTCTTCGTTGCTGATACGACGAATCGCTTCAGCCAGCATGCGAGATAGGCTTAGTGTAGTTACTTTACCTGTCGCTTCCATCTCTTTAGACATCGTGATTGAGTCGGTTACGATCACTTGGTCTAGTACAGAGTTGCCGATGTTTTGTGCCGCGTTACCTGAGAATACAGCGTGAGTTGCGTAAGCGAATACACGCTTAGCACCGCGCTCTTTCAGCGCTTCTGCTGCTTTACATAGTGTGCCGCCAGTGTCGATCATGTCATCAACGATCACGCAGTCGCGACCTTCAACATCACCGATTAGGTTCATCACTTCAGAAACGTTTGCACGTGGACGACGCTTATCAACGATAGCGATATCGATATCACCTAGCGCTTTTGCCGTTGCACGAGCACGGACAACACCACCAAGGTCAGGAGAAACCACTACAGGGTTTTCCAGGCCACGAGCTTGCATGTCTTCTAGTAGTACTGGAGTACCGAAGATGTTGTCTACAGGTACATCGAAGAAGCCTTGAATCTGCTCTGCGTGTAGGTCGATAGTCAGAACGCGGTCAACACCAACGTTAGATAGGAAATCAGCAACAACTTTTGCAGTAATTGGCACACGAGAAGAACGTACACGACGGTCTTGACGAGCGTAACCAAAGTAAGGGATAACTGCAGTGATACGGCCTGCTGAAGCACGGCGCATTGCATCAATCATAACAACCAATTCCATTAGGTTGTCGTTAGTCGGTGCACAAGTGGATTGAATGATGAAAACATCGCTACCACGAACATTCTCATTGATTTGAACTGCAACTTCGCCATCAGAAAAGCGAGAAACAGATGCATCACCAAGAGAGATGTAAAGACGATCAGCAATACGTTGGGCTAGTTCAGGTGTTGCATTACCAGCAAATAGCTTCATATCAGGCACGGTGGAAACCTCGGGTTTGCGTCCAGTTTTAATTAGGTCGGTGTGTGGCTGATTGGTATTCAGCCAGAGTCTCTTTTAATGGCGAAATATTGCGCCCTTGAGCGACAAATGCCGAGACATCATCAGAGAGTTGCGCAAGGAGAGTTTCTGCTTCTGATTTGCTCGAAAATTCAGCAAAAACGCAAGATCCTGTCCCAGTCAATCTTGACGGCGCGTATTGTAGCAGCCAAGAAAGTTGCTTATCAACCTCCGGATAGAGCATTCGGACAATTTTTTCGCAATCGTTTACGTTTGGTGTGTCCAAAAGTGTGGCTAGATCTCGTTTTGCGGTGTTTCGTGTTAAATCTGGGTGACGAAATACGTCAACGGTCGCGATCGAGACGTTAGGTCTTACGACGAGGTACCACTTTTCTTCCGGATAAGCCGGAGAAAGTTTTTCTCCGACACCTTCAGCAAAGGCAGCAAACCCACGTACAAATACTGGCACGTCAGCGCCAAGTTTCAAGCCAATTTGAGCAAGTTCATCATCACTGAGATTCAGTTGCCAAAGGTAATTAAGTGCCACCAGAGTTGTCGCGGCGTTCGATGAACCTCCACCAATCCCACCGCCCATCGGCAAAACTTTTTTAAGATAAATGTGCGCACCTAAATGACATTGTGCGTATTCTTGCAGCGCAGTCGCGGCCTTCCAAATCAAATTATCTTGAAGAGGAACACCTTCAATTTCCGGAGTTAGAGTGATGTTTCCTGTTTTATTGGCTTGAATGGTGAGTTCGTCACCATGATCCACGAATTGGAAAAGCGTTTGGAGTTCGTGATAACCGTTTTCAGTTCGGCCATTGATGTAAAGAAAGAGATTCAATTTCGCCGGTGAAGGCCAGCGGGTTGAAATGTCGATCATTGGGTGATGTTCCATTTGGTGATCAGGAGGTTTATTTTAACGTCCGACGTAGTCAGCTTTAATCGGTTTGGTAGCGGCAGTGCTTGCTCATGCCATTTTACATCGCTGTAGCGTTGGTAATCGATGTTCCAGTCGTTTAAGCCAATCTGCTTATTCAAGGCTTGCAGTGTATTGGTTGAGGAGAGTTTGAACGTGTCTGCGTTGGTTGGTAAACCGAGTAGCCAGTCAGGCATATGCTCTACCGGCATCATTAATCCGGTCAATTGGAATATTAGTTGGTTGGCATGACGCGCAGAAAGCACCTGGTCATCGTAAGTCTCTACCGTAGCACCGTCTGGAGTGATGGTTAGGTTTAATGCGGTTTGACCAAGAATCGTCGTCAAACGCAGTTGACTGAGTGCCGTTGAGTGTTTCCAGAAGAAATTAAGATTTTGTCTTTGGTCTGGCCCAATATAGCCAAGTTTGCCAGTTACTTGAAAATCATGAATCGCTTCAAGTTTTTTTTCGTGTGTTTGCCATTCCACGCTGGTGATACTTTCCGGAACAGAGCTACAGCCAGCGAGTATCAGACTCGACAAGACAAATATTATAAAGGGGCGTAAGGTCATGTTTGATGGCTTATTAATCAGTTTCATCGGTATTCGCTCACAACTATAGCATTGAAAAGTCGCAGTTAGGAAAACAAATCCGGCTTGCCCTTTCAATAAATGCGTGCTTACAGTAAAATTCTGAACCTATTTCATAATCGATCTCAGAGATACCACGTTAGATGTCCTTGCTTGCTATTGGAATTAATCACAATACAGCGTCTGTCGACTTGCGCGAGAAGGTGGCGTTTGGACCGGATAAACTCGGCCCGGCCCTCGAGCAACTTAGAAAGCACGAAGCGGTAAACGGCAGTGTTATTATTTCAACCTGTAACCGAACCGAGTTGTATTGCGACGTAAAGCAAGGGGCACGTAACAAGTTAATCGATTGGCTGGTCGAGTTTCATGACGTGAGCCGAGAAGAGCTGATGCCGAGTTTGTATGTGCACGAAGAGCAATCTGCTATCAAGCACTTAATGCGCGTCTCATGCGGTCTCGATTCTCTGGTATTGGGTGAGCCGCAGATTTTAGGACAAGTGAAGCAATCTTTTTCCGACTCGCGTGAACACCAAACGGTTGATGCGTCGATTGATAAGCTTTTCCAAAAAACCTTTTCTGTTGCGAAACGTGTGCGTACAGAGACGGATATTGGCGGCAATGCCGTGTCGGTGGCCTATGCGGCATGTACACTGGCGAAACATATTTTTGAATCACTGTCTGACTCTACGGTGCTTTTAGTTGGCGCGGGAGAAACCATTGAATTGGTTGCCAAGCACTTAGCCTCTAACGGCTGCTCTAAAATGATTGTGGCTAACCGCACCAAAGAGCGCGCACAAGGCTTAGCGGACCAGTTTGGAGCAGAAGTGATCAGCTTAAACGAAATTCCTGAACACCTTGCCAGAGCAGATATTGTTATTAGCTCTACGGCAAGCCCGCTGCCTATTATTGGCAAAGGTATGGTCGAAACGGCGCTGAAAAAACGTCGTCATCAACCTATCTTACTGGTTGATATTGCGGTACCGCGCGACGTAGAGCCTCAAGTTGGTGAGCTTAATGACGCTTACCTGTACTCTGTTGATGACCTGCAGTCGATTATTGACAGCAATATTGAGCAGAGAAAAGTAGAAGCCATTCAGGCAGAAGCGATTGTGAGTGAGGAAAGTGCTGCGTTTATGACGTGGTTGCGTTCACTACAAGCGGTCGACAGTATTCGCGATTATCGCGAGTCAGCAAACAATATACGTGAAGATTTATTGAGCAAAAGCCTGCAATCATTGGCGGCTGGCACAGACCCGGAAAAAGTTCTGCGCGAGCTCAGTAATAAACTCACCAATAAACTGATTCACGCCCCAACTCGAGCACTTCAGAGTGCAGCGGAGCAAGGCGAACCAGCAAAATTAACGATTATCCGCCAAACACTCGGTTTGGATGATCTATAACTCACGCTTTTTATTAAGAAAACGACACTATGAAAGCCTCTATTCTGACTAAGCTAGAAACGCTAGTAGAACGTTACGAAGAAGTTCAACATCTTCTTGGTGATCCTGACGTAATTGGAGATCAGGACAAATTCCGTGCTCTATCCAAAGAGTACTCTCAGCTAGAAGAAGTAACTAAGTGCTTCCAGGCTTATCAACAAGCGCAAGATGATCTTATCGCCGCTGAAGAGATGGCTAACGAAGACGACGAAGAAATGCGTGAAATGGCGCAAGAAGAAATCAAAGAGGCGAAAGCTACTATCGAGCGCCTTGCTGATGAACTGCAAATTCTTCTTCTGCCAAAAGATCCAAACGACGATCGCAACTGTTTCCTGGAAATTCGTGCAGGTGCCGGTGGTGATGAAGCGGGTATTTTCGCGGGTGACCTGTTCCGTATGTACAGCAAGTACGCGGAGAAAAAAGGCTGGCGCATTGAAGTGATGTCTTCAAATGAAGCTGAGCACGGCGGTTACAAAGAGATGATTGCCAAAGTAAGCGGCGATGGTGCTTACGGTGTATTGAAATTTGAGTCAGGCGGCCACCGTGTACAGCGTGTTCCAGCAACTGAATCTCAAGGCCGAGTGCATACTTCTGCTTGTACCGTTGCAGTTATGGCTGAAATTCCTGAAGCTGAAATCCCAGAGATTAAAGCGGCAGACCTTAAAATCGATACTTTCCGTGCATCTGGCGCGGGTGGTCAGCACGTTAACACCACCGATTCTGCAATCCGTATTACCCACTTACCAACGGGTACCGTGGTAGAGTGTCAGGACGAGCGTTCACAGCACAAAAACAAAGCGAAAGCGATGGCCGTTCTTGCTGCACGTATTATTCAGGCTGAAGAAGCGAAGCGCGCGGCTGAAGTGTCAGACACGCGTCGTAACTTGCTAGGTTCTGGTGACCGTAGTGACCGTATTCGCACTTACAACTACCCTCAAGGTCGCGTTTCAGACCATCGCATCAACCTGACGGTTTACCGTTTGAATGAAGTGATGGAAGGTGACCTGCAAAGCTTGATCGACCCTGTTGTTCAAGAGCACCAAGCAGACCAACTAGCGGCGCTAGCTGAGAACGCTTAATCGATGACTCAAGTTCAATCTATTGAGCAAGCACTGAAAAGTGCCACAGCAAAACTGACAGAGGGCGGCAAAGAGTCGCCTTCTCTCGATGCGGCAGTCCTGCTTTGTCATGTCCTTGTCAAACCAAGAAGTTATCTACTTACCTGGCCTGAACGAATCCTAGAAGCTGAGCAACAAGTGCAGTTTGATGCTTTGCTTGAGAGACGTTTAGCGGGTGAACCGGTTGCCTATATTATTGGTGAGCGTGAGTTCTGGTCTTTGCCACTGAAAGTTTCCCCTTCTACTTTGATTCCAAGACCGGATACCGAGCGCTTGGTGGAAGTCGCCTTAGATAAAACCTTTGAGCAGAGTGGTTCTATTCTAGATTTGGGTACTGGAACGGGTGCCATCGCTTTAGCTTTGGCTTCTGAGATGCCGAATCGTCAGGTGATGGGTGTCGATCTTAAGCAAGAAGCGAAAGAGTTGGCCGAGTACAATGCTGAGCAACTCAATATCAAAAATGTGACGTTCGCTCAGGGAAGTTGGTTCGAACCTGTAGCTCCGGGAACAAAGTTTGCTCTTATTGTTTCTAATCCCCCGTACATCGATGAGAAAGATCCGCACTTGGCTCAAGGTGATGTGCGTTTTGAGCCCAAATCTGCACTTGTGGCTGATGAAGGTGGGTTAGCGGATATTCGTCATATCTCTGATGTTGCTCGTCAGTACCTTGAAGAGGGCGGCTGGCTTGTTTTCGAGCACGGCTACGATCAGGGGCAAGCTGTGAGAGACATCATGTGTAGCTTTGGCTATCAACACGTCGTTACTGAACAAGATTACGCTGGCAATGACCGGGTGACCCTTGGTTGTTTTGCCGCAGAACAATAACGAGAAAGTCAGCAAATTTAAACTAAGAGAAGAAAAATGTACGTAGCTCTAAAACATATTCACCTCGTGACCATTGCACTTAGTGCGACATTGTTGTCGATTCGCTTTGTGTTGATGATGATGAACTCGCCAAAACGTAACAATCGTTTTTTGAAAGTGTTCCCGCATATTGTTGATACTGCGCTACTCGTATCTGGTATCGCTCTGATCTTCGTCACTGGCTTCATTCCATTTACTGACGCAGCGCCTTGGTTAACCAACAAGATCACTTGCGTGTTAGCGTACATTGCTCTGGGCTTCTTCGCTTTGAAGTTAGCCAAAAACAAACTACTACAAATTTTCGGTTTCTTCGGCGCATTAGGCTGGTTAGTGATGGCCGCTAATATTGCAGTGTCTAAGAGTCCGACTTTATTTGGGTAACAGTCATGGTTGAGTTTTTTGACGAAGATTTTGACAATATGGCGTTGGTGGAAGGCGCGTTAGAGCTTAACAAGTCTGTCGATCCTGAGACGAATGTACATTGGGCAAAACAAGAGCTGGAACGCCTGTACCAAGAAGCCGAAGTGGCTTTGGTTCATGAAACGAATGAAGAGCAGCGCTTCGATTCGTTTTTACGCCTATTCTTCCAGGAGTGGGGCTTTAAAGGTGATGACCAAGAGTATTTTAACTCTGATAACAGCTTTATCGATAAAGTGTTAGAGCGTAAAAAAGGCATTCCAGTCAGTTTGGGCTCGATTTTATTGTATCTGGGTAACAAGCTCGGTTTCCCGTTAAAAGGCATAACTTTTCCAACGCAGTTTTTGCTTAAAATTGATTGGATGCACAAGACGCCAGATTACATTAATCCGTTTAACGGCGAATACGTAGGCGAACGAATTCTTCAGGCTTGGTTAATTGGCCAAGACGGCCCACTAGCACAGCTCAAGCCGGAGCATTTCGAAGAAGCGGACAATCCGACAGTTATTGGCCGTTGGCTTGCGCTGATCAAAAGTGCCATGCTACGTGAAGAGCGCTACACGTTGGCACTACGTTGTACCAACCTCGCACTGACGTTTGTACCAGATGACCCATATGAGATTCGAGATCGCGGGTTTATCTTTCAGCAGTTAGAGTGCCATCAGGTCGCGGCGTCTGATTTCCAGTACTTTATTGACCAGTGCCCGGATGATCCGGCGTCAGAGCTACTAAAATCACAAGTAAACGTGATGACTGAAAAGCACATCACACTTCACTAATGTTACCGATAAGTGATTAGAAGCTTATTGAGAATAGAAAAAGAGAATCAAAATGGAACAGAAAATCGTTAATATTGGCGACATTCAGGTTGCTAACGACAAGCCATTCACCCTATTTGCAGGTATGAACGTTCTTGAGTCTCGTGATCTTGCGATGCAGATCTGTGAGCACTACGTAAAAGTAACTGAAAAACTGGGTATTCCTTACGTATTTAAGGCGTCGTTCGACAAAGCAAACCGCAGTTCTGTTCATTCATACCGTGGCCCTGGCCTTGAAGAAGGTATGAAGATTTTTCAAGAGCTTAAAGACACCTTTGGCGTGAAAATTATCACGGATGTTCACACTGAAGCTCAGGCACAGCCAGTTGCAGACGTTGTGGATGTTATTCAGCTTCCTGCGTTCCTAGCACGTCAGACTGACCTTGTTGAAGCGATGGCAAAAACAGGCGCGGTTATCAACGTGAAAAAACCTCAGTTCATGAGTCCTGGTCAGGTGGGTAACATCGTTGAGAAGTTTGCAGAGTGTGGTAACGATAAAATCATTCTATGTGAACGCGGTTCATGCCATGGTTACGACAACCTAGTGGTAGACATGCTTGGTTTTGGCGTAATGAAAAACGCTTCAAAAGGCAGCCCAATCATTTTTGACGTGACGCACTCTCTACAAATGCGTGATCCATCAGGCGCGGCATCTGGCGGTCGTCGTGAACAGACGGTTGAATTGGCAAAAGCAGGCCTTGCAACAGGCATTGCGGGCTTATTCATCGAAGCCCACCCGAACCCAGATCAAGCACGTTGTGATGGTCCTTCTGCGCTGCCACTGGACAAGCTAGAACCATTCTTGGCGCAAATGAAATCACTTGACGACCTTATCAAGAGCTTTGCGGACATCGACATTAAATAATTAATGTTACCAAACGAGAAAATAGCCAACTCTGTGTTGGCTATTTTTTTGTCTGGAATAACCGAAGTCTCAAACTGTCATTGTTAAATTTGAGATCAGATGACAATTGGCCATAATTAAAAATCAATACGTTAGAATAGCCCACTTGTCGTTTCGTACTTTCGTGAAGTGGCCGATAAACGTATTTAATAAAGTACAACAGCAGTGGATTCATAAAAGAAAAGGTAAAACAATGAAGCAGCGTCTGATGGTAAAAACCGCCTTGAGTGCGGTCATTCTGGCTACTCTTGCCGGATGTGCAACCCAACCCGCCCATGAATGGAAAACAGATACCACATACCGGTTAACGGTACTGCATACTAACGATCACCATGGTCGTTTTTGGCAGAACAAATATGCAGAGTACGGCATGGCAGCACGTAAAACACTGATTGATGATTTACGTGAAGAGGTAGAAGCGGAGGGGGGAAGTCTTTTGCTTCTCTCTGGTGGTGATATCAACACGGGTGTTCCTGAGTCAGATTTACAAGATGCGGAACCTGACTTTAAAGGCATGAGCAAAATTGGCTATGATGCGATGGCACTCGGCAATCATGAGTTTGATAATCCGTTAGACGTTTTGTTTAAGCAGCAGGAATGGGCGACTTTCCCAATGTTGTCCGCCAATATCTATTCGAAAGAAACCGGTAAACGCATGTTCCAGCCTTATGCGATGTTCAATAAGCAAGGCATTAAGATTGCGGTTATTGGTCTGACAACAGAAGATACCGCGAAGTTAGGTAACCCTGAATACATAGGTCAAGTGGACTTCCGTGATCCAAAAGAGGAAGCGAAAAAACTGATCGCGGAGCTGAAAAAGACCGAATATCCTGATTTGATCTTTGCTGTCACTCATATGGGACACTATGAAAACGGCAACCGTGGTATTAATGCGCCGGGTGATGTAGCGTTAGCGCGTTATTTAAGTGAAGGTGATTTGGACATGATTGTCGGCGGCCACTCGCAAGAGCCTGTTTGTATGGAAGGCCCAAACGTCATGAAGCAAAACTTCAAGCCGGGTGATGAGTGCCAGCCAGATCAACAAAACGGGACTTACATCGTTCAAGCCTATGAGTGGGGTAAGTATGTCGGTCGTGCAGATTACGAGTTTCGTAACGGTGAGCTTTCGATGGTGAGTTACGACCTTATTCCGGTCAACTTGAAGAAGAAAGTGGAAATTAATGGGCAGTCAGAGCGCATTTTAGTTGAAGATGAAATTGCTCAGGATGAATCGCTGCTGGAATTCCTGCGTCCTTATCAAGAGAAAGGTCAGGGGCAGCTGAATGTAAAAATTGCGGAGTCAAATGGCAAGCTGGAAGGTGATCGTGATGTGGTGCGATTTAAGCAAACCAATCTTGGCCGTCTGATTGCAACTGCTCATATGGAACGCGCCAAAGCAGACTTTGCGGTGATGAACTCAGGTGGTGTTCGCGATTCGATTGAGAAAGGGGACATTACCTATAAAGACGTCCTGACTGTTCAACCATTCGGCAATATGGTGACTTACGTAGACATGTCGGGCCAAGAAGTTCTGGACTATCTGAATGTTGTCGCGACCAAACCTGTTGATTCTGGCGCTTACGCTCAGTTTGCGGGCATCGCTTTGACTATTGAAAATGGCAAGGTGACCAACGTCTTTATTGGTGACCAACAGCTTCGCTTGGATGGCAACTATCGTTTTACCGTACCAAGTTATAACGCGGCGGGTGGTGATGGTTATCCGAAAATTGATAACCATGCAGGCTACGTGAATACAGGCTTTACCGATGCTGAAGTATTAAAAGATTATCTCGAGTCTCACAGTCCGATCGATGTCAACCGTTACGCACCTACCGGGCAAATCAAATACGCAACTGACAATGTTATTTATCAATAACGCCAGATAGCGAAAAAGCGATTGACTCAAAATCGCTGATATCATTAACTAAAAACGCAGCTTCATTTATCGCAAGCTGCGTTTTTTATTTTGATAAGGAGAATCTTGATGACTCCGGCCATTAATCTTGCGAAAAAGAAAAAAGTGCCACATACCATACATCAGTATGAACATGATCCAAGAGCCGATAGCTACGGCTTGGAAGCTGCTGAAGTATTGGGACAAGATCCAAAAAAAGTATTTAAAACCTTGCTGTTTTGTTTAAACGGCGAGCCTAGAAATCTTGCAGTAGCCATCATTCCTGTTGACCAGAAATTGAATCTTAAACTGGCAGCAAAAGCGGCAAAGGGAAAGAAGGCGGACATGGCAGACCCAGACATCGCTCAGAAAACAACGGGCTATGTGGTGGGCGGTATTAGCCCGCTTGGACAAAAGAAAGCGCTCCCCACTTTTTTACACGAAAGCGCCAAAGAGCAAGAAACCGTTTGTGTGAGTGCTGGTAAGCGTGGGTTGGAAATAGAGCTGGCCCCACAAGATTTGCTGACCTTAACTCGTGGTCAATTTGCACCTTTGTGTTTATAAGTGGCAACCTAAGAGTGACAGACAAATAAAAAGGACGCATTGGCGTCCTTTCTGTTCTTCATGCTGCGATAAATTATTTTTTCAAGCTTAATGTATTGCCACTACGTTTTACTGGTTGAGATGGCTTAGCCGCGTTTGGATTGTCGTAACGCACTTTTTGTTTCGTCGGTTTACGATCGGAGTCCTGCGCTTTCGCTTTAAAGCTCTCTTTGTTTGGACGAGAGTTGTCATTGTCCGGACGTCGTCTTTGTTGACCTTTCTTAGAGTTAGGTGCATGACGGAACTCATCGGCATTATTACCACGAAATGTACGTGGCTTTTGGTTACGACGAGCGGTTGAATCTTGGTTTTCGTCACGACTGTCAAACAGTTTAGCGTCTGTTGCTTTTCGAATGTTACGCCCTTTGGAATCCACTTTAGAGGCTTCTTCAGTACCAACCGAACCATCACACATCGCCATGATTTCAGCGACTTCCGCATCCGTCAGGTAACGCCATTTACCGTTCGGAATACCATCTAGGGAGATGTTCATAATACGCACGCGACGTAGTTTGTATACCTCATAACCCAGAGCTTCACACATACGGCGGATCTGACGGTTCAAACCCTGAGTCAGCACAATTCGGAACGAGAACTTGGTTTCTTTGGTCACTTTACAAGGAAGCGTTACCGTATCGAGGATTTTCACACCGCTCGACATCTGTTTAAGAAACTCGCCAGTGATTGGTTTATCGACGCGCACCACGTACTCTTTTTCGTGGTTGTTACCTGCACGAAGAATTTTGTTAACGATGTCACCGTCGTTAGTCAAAAAGATCAGACCGTCAGACGGTTTATCTAGGCGACCAATAGGGAAAATGCGTTTTTTATGTCCAATAAAGTCGACAATGTTGCCCGGTACATCACGTTCTGTAGTACAGGTAATACCGGTCGGTTTGTTTAACGCGATATAAACAGGCTTCTCTTTTGCAGCGACAGGTTTGCCATCCACACAAACATCATCACCTGGTAAGACTTTTGACCCCATTTCTGGCTGTTTACCATTAATTGTGACACGACCTTGCTCGATCAGTCTGTCGGCCTCTCGGCGTGAACAAAAGCCTGTTTCACTAATAAACTTATTTAAGCGTTTTGAATTATCTTGTGACATGTTGTACTCCTAACGTTTCACAACGGCGGTGAATAAAGTATCCCAGCTAATGTTAGCGAAGGGGAAAATAAGGTCGGGCATTCTAGCACCGACAAGAAACTTAGCCTAAACGTTTTTGATGGCGTTCTCGGTTTTCCAGCTTCTTATCTGCGCTCTTTCTTAACAATACGTAGACGGCACCGCTACCACCGTGAAAGCGCTGCGCACTGTGAACACACTGCACTTCTTTAATTTGCTGTAGCCAACTGCTGACGAAGCTCTTCATTAACGCTGGTGGATTAGACCGTTCACCTCGACCATGAACAATGACAACCGTGCGGATGTCCATTGATATACATTGTTTCAGGAATTTTACGACTTCATCACGTGCTTCTTTCAGAGTTTTTCTGTGCAAGTCTAAACGTGCCTGAATCGGGTACTTGCCTAAGCGTAGTTTGCGGTATACGCCGTCTTGCACACCATCACGTTTGAACTCGACAAAGTCGTCGGGCTTGAGCATTTCTGCATGATCGAGAGAGAGGTACTCTGGGTCGTCCTCTGTTAACCATATAGCCGCTTCTCGCTTAGCAAGGTGTGCATCGGTTACTTGGTGAACTTTCTTGTGCTCTGCGGTGTCTTGAGTGATTGGCTTTACATCACCCATCATTTGTTGGAACAACTCAAAATCGTCATCGTGAGACATAGTGGCGATCTCATAAAGAACAGGATAGGTACAGGTGATTATATCAATGAGATGAGGGAAAAGATCAATAAAAAACCGGAGTAGGCAAGTAACCGACTCCGGTGCAAAGCGTTTATAGGGCTAAGCGAGATCTAGTGAGGAGATTTATCGTTCATGATCTTGTACATGAAGAAACCGCCATAAAACAACATTAGACCGATCGCTCCGAAGATTACTATCATCGATGATAGACCTACTGCATTACCAAATAGGAGATCAAGCCAAAAGTCCATATGTTTCCTCCAAGATATTCCCGATAGACACAAATTAATTGTTGGTGTTTTTTCGCACACTGATCTGGATCAATTATGTTGCTGAGGTTAATAAACTGTATTTTATTGTGGGTTGTCAGTCACATTTTGCGTGCTTGTGTTCAGTTATTCACCAAACAGATTAAGACATTACGTTTTTTTAGAAAAAGCACTTGCGTCTCGGATCAGAATCCGTAATATACCACCTCGTTGACGGGGACAAGTCCTCAGTTAAACATCTCGAAGATTAGCGTGATTAGTAGCGCATCTCGGGGTTTAGGAATAGCGGACCAGAGGGTCACCCTCTAGCTTTAGCAAGATTCCAAGTCAACATCTCGGTGAATAGCGCAGCTTGGTAGCGCATCTGGTTTGGGACCAGAGGGTCGGGGGTTCGAATCCCTCTTCACCGACCATTTTATAAAAAAGGCTCTGTAGAAATACAGAGCCTTTTTTGCATTTTTAATGCGCGTTGGAGCATAGGGTCGTGGGCTGGAACGCCAGTCCGATCGAATTCCTCTTCACCGACCACATTAAGAAAGCCTGCTTTTAAAGCAGGCTTTCGTCGTTTTAGAGTTCATAAAATTCGTACTGACGGATTCGAACCAAAGTGAGGGTTCGCCTGAAGTTAGAATATGGCTCTTCATCGATTATTTTCTAAAAAAGGCTCTGCAGAAATACAGAGCCTTTTTTGCATTGAGCTTATCTGTATTTACATCTGTTGGATATTGCACTTTGCTTTGCGTGTTTTACCAAGCGGTGTAATTTCAAAACCTCGCTCGGCCAGCAAATCAATTAGGTTATCTTTACCGACGAGATGCAGGCTGCCAACCACAACGGTATAGCGGCCTTGCTTTTGCGGGAGTATGCTGCCGATGTCGAGCTTTTCTGCCCAGTCTTTATTACGTGCATACAAAAAGGCCTCATTGAACTCTTCTGTTGCTTTGTCAGTTAAAGAGGCTTCTTCCAACATGCTACCATCGCCACTTTTCCAGCTTTCAATCAGGCATTCGACGAGCTCTTCTCCTGCTTCATATTCATTGATGGATGACAGCAGCATTTCTTTACCTTCATCAGGCTGACCAGTAATTAAATCGATTTGAAACTGTACGGTTTCGAGTGAAATGACAGGAATGCCGTTTTTGTCGGCCAAGCCAATTAAGTGCATATCGACGCCTTCTGTTGAGACATACCCCAGTTTGTTCACTAAAGCGAGTTGGATGGTGAGAGCGGTATTCCATGGTGGGGCATTCAGCAGCTGAGTTTCTGGTATCTGCAAATCTTTTGCTATTTTGATCAGTTGTTGACGCTGCGTTTTGTTCAGTATCGTTTTGGTTCTCTTAGACACTGGCGGGTAAACAGCACCCTCATTACTTCTTACGTCCGCTTCAATGATCAGCCCCGAACTTTCGCTAAGGTGTTCCAGTAGGTTTTTAGGCAAGGGATACATGGTTTTATCTCCCACATGTACTGAGCCGATAATCATATATTCTGTCTCGCCTTTTTTGGCTAACCAATGTTGTGGCTCAGCGCTAGACGAAAAGGAAGTAAAAAGAACGAAAAACGATGATACAAAGGTCATTATGCGGAACATATTATTATCCTCGAACTGAATCCCGGATAACATTTTGTATCCAGCATCTTGAAAGCGCATCTGCACATCACTTTATACCGAAACTGGAGCAAGATGCCATATTGAGCATAGAACACGTTTTCAATAACTCGTGTGTATACGAGCCGCTTAATAGGGGGCAGATAGAATTGTCACGATAAACTCACCATTTTGCGATGGGGTATTTATTTTTATGCGTAAATTAAGTGTGATCGAAATCTAATTATTTCGCTCTGATAAAAAAGATTGGGGTGAAAGTTTAAATTAATAATGTGATCTTAATTGGTAAATAGTTCTGATTTATGTAGTTTGTTGTGATGTAGGTCGGATATGGTTTTTTTGAAAGATTTTCCAGTTCAGTTGTAATTGACTGTATTTTATGGGTTTTATTTATTGTCTGGTTTCCCGTTTTGAACATGATCACCTTTTTAAAGGATTTATTTTTCATCGAAAATTAATTGTTTCAGTATTGCCTCCGCCCACTAAGGCAGATTCCAAATTTTGTTATGTAAAGGAACCTACGAGTCTGGAACCATCACATAACGTGAATAAATAAAGGCAGTAATTATGAAATACATTTTTGCACTGAGTGCTCTTTCTCTCGCTTTCGCGTCTAGCGCATTTGCTGGTTCTTCTTACGTAACAGGTAACGTTCAATTTCACGATGATGGCCGAATTCACGGCTCGGACGTGACTTCTACACTCGAAGCTGGTCATACTTTCGATAATTCATTTGGTGGCTTTACGGTTTACACTGAGTTTGATGGTATTCAACTTGGCAAACTAGAAAGTAAAAATGGTGGCGCAGGGAATATAACACCTTACATTACGGTAGGGGGTGAGCAGTCATTTAATATCACTGATCGTCTTTGGGTTGCAGCAGGTTACCAACACTTGTTCTCAGCGGGCGAAAACATTCAATACCGTCCACTGGTGAAAATTGGTTACAACTTCGATAACGGTATTTCTCTGAGCAACCGCACGCGTGCACACATTGATGCAACAGACGCAGATGCAGATACGGACTACCGCATGGATAACCGCATCGGTTACGTGATGAATGAAGATGTGACGCTAAGCTACAACAATGTATACATGATTGATGCCGATACAATGGACCACGAGTTCCGTGCGACATGGACTCGTAAAGGTGTTCAACCATACTTTGAACTTCGCTCTCAGGCTCATGGCGCAGAAAATGCGAATGGAGACAGCCTAGTGAACAACGCCTTTGTATTTGGTGCTTCTTACGGTTTCTAACGATTTCGTCTTAATTGTCCATTAAGTTGCTAAGAAAAAGCCCAGCATCTGTTTTAAGAGCTGGGCTTTATTTTATTTGTCGTTACCTTTGTGGTGACTAAAGGCCGAAACCTGACCTTGTTCATTGAAAGCGTAAACGGTGTAACTGTCCTTTTTATCGCCATACTCCATACCTGGGGAGCCTACTGGCATTCCAGGAACCGTCAGACCTTTCGCATTCTTCGGAGGGTTTTCCAAGAAGGCTTTAATATCTGCTGCTGGCACGTGTCCTTCAAACAGATAACCGTTTATTTCTGCCGTATGGCAAGAGTAGAGCTGTTGGTTTTTCATGCCTAATTCGCGTTTGATGGCATTCATATCATCATGCAGTTTTTCTTCGACCGTAAAGCCGTTCTCTTCCATGTGTTTTGTCCAGTCACCACAACAGCCACAATATGGCGACTTGTGGTTAATGACATCGGCTGCCAATACATTGGCGGATACGGTCGCAAGCATTGCAAAAGTTACAAGTTTCAATTTCATAATACCCTCAGAAAGAAGTCGTCATTTTACTGAAAACAGTCGTAGTCGGTTTGCATTACTAACGACAGTAATTGAAGACAGTGCCATCGCTGCGCCTGCAACTACGGGACTGAGTAAAAAGCCAAATGCTGGGTAAAGTACACCTGCCGCAACAGGTATGCCCAACGAGTTATAAACAAAGGCACCAAACAAGTTTTGTTTCATGTTTTTAAGTGTAGCGCGCGACAACTCTATTGCGTGCACCACGGCCATTGGTGATGTGTTGAGAATCGTCATTTGCGCACTTTCTATCGCGACATCACTGCCACTTCCCATTGCAATACCAAGGTTGGCAAGCGCAAGAGCAGGCGCATCGTTAATGCCGTCTCCGACCATCGCCACAATATGGCCTTTAGATTGAAGTTGCTCGATGTGCTGGGCTTTTTCATCTGGTAACACTTGTGCAATCACTTCATCAATGCCGAGCTCTTTACCGATCGCATCGGCAACGTGCTGGTTATCGCCCGTTAACATCACGGTTTTAACTCCCTGAGCTTTTAAGGCTGAAAGCGCTTCTTTAGCGTCTGACTTGATTGGGTCAGCAATCGCAATGAGTCCGACTAACTCGTTATCCAGAGCTACAGCGACAGGCGTCCAAGCGTTTTTTGCACTCTCTTCTATCGCTTGTTTTAGGTTACTTGTGTCAATGTTCTCGGCTTGCATAAATTGCAAAGAACCGATCAGCAATGGTTTACCCTGGTAAGTCGCTAAGATGCCGCGTCCACGGACGTTTTCGAATTTGTCTAACGTGACTTCTCGCGCGTCTTGTTGTTTCGCAAAATCACACACGGCTTTGGCAAGTGGATGCTCAGACTGACGCTCTGCCGAATAGGCCATAGCAAGCAGTTCGTCTTGACTGGTCGCGTGAGTAAAAACTTGCTGAACCGATGGTTTTCCTTGTGTCAACGTACCGGTTTTATCGAAGACGACCGTATCGACTTTACTGGCTAACTGCAGTGCATCAGCGTCTTTAATTAAAATGCCCAACTCGGCGGCTTTGCCTACGCCAACTGTGACGGAAAGTGGTGTTGCTAAGCCAAGCGCACAAGGGCAGGCGATGATGAGTACGGTTGTTGTCACCACGAGCATGTAGCTGGCTTTAGGCTCTGGACCTACTGCAAACCAAACCAACGCAGCAAGTAAGGCAATACCAACCACGACAGGTACAAATACCGCTGAGATTTGGTCGGCTAATTTGGCGATGGCAGGTTTACTGCTTTGAGCGGTTCTAACCATACGAATGATGCGCGCAAGCATCGTATTTGCACCAATGCCAGTGGCTGCGATAACCAAGCTACCGTCGGTGTTTAGCGTACCAGCAGAGACTTCTGCATCCAGCCCTTTTAGTACCGGGACAGGCTCTCCGGTTAGCATTGACTCGTCTATATAGGATTCGCCTTCGAGTACGGTGCCATCTACTGGCACTTTCTCGCCGGGCTTAATTCTTAATTTCATACCAAGCGTTATTTGCTCAACGCTGATGGTCTGATCGCCTTTCTCTGTAATAGCCGTCGCTTGTTGTGGTTGCAAGTTAATTAAAGCTTGTAATGAGCGAGTCGTGTTGGCCTTGGCTTTGGCTTCTATATAGTGACCGAGAGAAATCAAACCAACGATCATTGCACTTGCTTCAAAATAGACGTGACGTGATGCGAGCGGGAACCAATTTGGGAAAACCACTACGAGCATGGAGTAGAACCAAGCTGCACCTGTACCCAATGCAACCAGTGTATCCATGGTTGCGCGTTTGCGAGTCGCCGCTAACCAAGCGTTGCTGAAGAAGTGGCGACCAGCAGTTGCCAGAAGCAGCAAACATAAAAGACCGACCGCACCCCAAATGTACTGATCACTGGTGTGGCGAATCATCATGTTACCGCCAGCCACACCCCACAGCATTAAGGGAGCACCCACCACTAAGCCAGCAATGGCATCAAATTTAAAGCGTTTTTGCTGTGCCAATTGCTGCTGCGCTTGCTTTTCTTGTTGTGTTGCGGCGTCTTGTAGGATTTCCGCTTGGTATCCTGCTTGTTTTACTGACTCGACAATCGCTTGGTGTAAGTCTTCTGAATCCTGAATCGCGAACACTAAGGCACTTTGTTCAGCAAGATTTACCTGAGCCTTTTCTACACCTTCAACCTTAGTTAATGCTTTTTCGACTGAAGAAACGCAACTTGCGCAGGTCATTCCCTGGATTAGCATTTGCAGTTGAGTGCTGCTGGCTGGTGGAATGTCTTCCAGTGGTTTATCTGGTGCTTCGCTTTGTGCTGGTTGGGTTTCATCTTCAGGCTCGGCACTTTTAGCTTCTGTACTTTCGGTGCCTGTGATGACTTCTTTACTCGCGGTGTAGCCTAAGCTCGCGACAAGATCGATGACTTGCTGTTCAGAAAGAAGAGTTCGGATATTTAATTGCGTCGTCGAAGCTTCAAATGAGATAACGTCTGCATTTGACTCTAATAAAGTAGAGAGCTTTCTGACACAGCCGCCACAGCTTAATCCGGACAAGTTAAAGTCATAGGCGTGACCAGCCTGATAGCCTAAGGACTCAATAGACTCAACAATCTCGTTTAAAGAGGCATCGGTTTTGACTTCCACAGAGGTCGGGGACAAGTTGAGGATTTCAACACTATGGTTTGCATGTAAAGTTTTCTCAACTTTCCTTGCACAACCCATGCAGTTAAGCCCTGATAACGGTACTACAAACTGATTCATAACTTGTCCTCACTAATCGTAATATAGTGAGCTTAAACCTTACTGCAAGGGTAAGGTCAAGGTTTGTTATCAATGAAGTGAATTTCGTTGAACCCCGCATCGAGAGGTTATTTGGGTATATGAACACGGAAGGATTGTAGTATTGACTTACGATGGTAAAATGTCGCCACTTTTATCCTTGACAATACAACGAGAACCCTCTCGTTGAACATTAACCCTAAGGAACTCAAATGACGGTTAAAACTCGTTTTGCTCCTAGCCCAACTGGCTATCTACACGTTGGTGGTGCGCGTACGGCACTGTATTCTTGGCTATATGCTAAAAACCAAGGTGGTGAATTCGTTCTGCGTATCGAAGATACAGACCTTGAGCGTAACTCTAAAGAAGCGGTTGATGCGATTCTGGAAGGTATGGAATGGCTAGGTCTGGAGTGGGATGAAGGTCCTTACTACCAAACTCAACGTTTTGACCGTTACAACGAAATGGTTGATAAGCTGGTTGCTGAAGACAAAGCATACAAATGTTACGCATCTAAAGAGCTACTGGATGAGATTCGTGCAGAGCAAGAAGTGAACAAAGAAATGCCTCGCTACGATGCTAACCATCCTAAAATCAAAGCGGCAAACGATGCGGCGAAAGATGGTGATCCTTGCGTAATTCGTTTCCGCAACCCGAAAGAGGGTAGTGTTGTATTTGAAGACCAAATCCGTGGTCGTATCGAAATCCGTAACGAGCAGATGGATGACTTGATCATTCGCCGTACTGATGGTTCACCAACGTACAACTTCTGTGTTGTGGTTGATGACTGGGATATGGGCATCACACACGTTGTTCGTGGTGAGGATCACATCAACAACACACCTCGTCAGATCAACATTTACGAAGCACTAGGTGCACCAGTACCTACATTTGCTCACTGTGCAATGATTCTGGGTGACGACGGTGCGAAACTGTCTAAACGCCACGGCGCTGTATCGGTAATGCAGTACCGCGATATGGGTTACCTACCAGCTGCCCTAAACAACTACCTTGTTCGTCTGGGTTGGTCTCACGGTGACCAAGAAATCTTCACTCAAGAAGAAATGATTAATCTGTTTAGTCTGGACGCCGTATCTAAGTCAGCGTCTGCATTTAACACAGATAAGCTGCAGTGGCTAAATAACCACTACATCAAGAGCTCTGATCCAGCGTACGTTGCAGAGCACTTACAATGGCACCTAGACCAACAGAAGCTGGACGTGACAAGCGGCCCTGCAATCACTGAAGTGATCAAATTGGTTGGTGAGCGTTGTAATACACTTGTTGAACTGGCTGAGCAGATTCGCTACTTCTACGAAGATTTCTCTGAGTTTGAAGCGGGCGCTGCGAAGAAACACCTACGTGGTGTAGCAAAAGAGCCTCTAGAGCTTGCACTTGCAAAAGCAGAAGCGTTAACTGAGTGGACAACTGAAAGCATCAAAGATGGTGCAATTACAGCCGTTTGCGAAGAGCTAGAAATCGGCATGGGTAAAATTGGTATGCCGCTACGTGTAGCAGTAACAGGCGGTGGTCAGTCTCCATCTGTTGACGCAGTTATGGCTCTAATTGGTCAAGAGCGTTGTATTGCTCGTATTAAAATGGCCTTAGCGTTTATTGCTGAACGTGAAGCTAATGCATAATTCAATTGCATAGATATTCAAAAAACCGCGGTAATTTCCGCGGTTTTTTTATGTCTAAAGAATGTAATAAAAGCGAAAGTAGTGAACAGATTTGACTGATGTACATGCTATGTCGGCGTGTTGATGTTTGTTTTATGATAATTTTTTGTAATTAAAGATCGTGATTTTTAGTGCTTATTCAATGGCTGATTTTCAAACTATCCCTCTGATTAATATCTACTATCTATAAAGTTTCCCAAGTAGCATCTCAATAGTGAGACAAATATCTGCATTAGTTACTTTGTTGTGACTTTTAACGCAAACGTTTGCGTCGTTGTCACGATAGGCTTTTGGTGCTCTATGTCACATAATGTTTGCGGTTTTGATGACACTAAATTGACAGTTTTGGGATTTTTCTCGAGATTTCTTATCGTTATAGTTCATCTCGTCAGTGGGACCCAAATAACGGTCCCGAATACTGTACAGGAATGATACCCGAGCAACTTTTGATAAATAATTTGCATGCATATGCACGAAGTTGGCTTCGGTAATACGCTCAAGGAATGAATCAAATTGGAATACAACGTCAGTCGGCGACGCATTTCGTGATCTAATAAAAGTAATTCTTAATAGGAATCAATAATGAAAAAACTAGCAGCGGTAATTTCAGCATCTTTACTTATGGCAACAGCGGCTCAAGCCGAAGTTTATGTTGGCGGTAAAATGGGTAAATCTTGGTTGGAAGATGCTTGTGTAGCAGGTCAATCTTGCGATAAAGATGACTCGACTCTTGGTGCTTTTGTTGGTTACGAATTCAATGACTACATTGCCGTTGAAGCAGGTTTTGACAATGTTGGTGATTTTGATAACACCTCTTTCGGTGGTCACGTAGAAGCTATCACCCTTGCGCCTAAATTCAGCCTACCAATTACTGAAGACATCGCACTTTACGGTAAAGTGGGTGGCGCTTACGTAATGTTCGACGGTAAAGACGATTACTCTTACCTTGGTGCGGCAGGCCTTGAGTTCAACCTAAGCCAAAATGTTACAGCTCGTGCGGAATACCAAACTATTACTGACATCAACAACGATGTAGTTCGCGCAACAGGCAATACAGCGACCCTAGGTGTTTCATTCAAGTTCGGTGGCAGCGAAGAGCCAGTTGTTGAAGAAGCGCCAATCGTTGAAGAAGTGGTTGTTGTAGAAGAGCCAGTCGTTGTAACGAAAACATTCGAAACTCAAACTATCGGTACGGGCGGCTTCGATCTAAACAGCACAACACTAAAACCTGAAAGCGCAGCTAAACTAGACAACTTGGTTGCTTTCCTAAACGAGCATCCACAAGCGAATGTTGAAGTGGTAGGCTACACAGATGCTTCTGGCGCTGCATCATACAACCAAAAAGTTTCTGAGAAACGCGCAGAATCTGTTGCTAACGCGCTAGTAGAAAAAGGCATTGATGCATCACGCATCCACGCTCGTGGTGAAGGTGAAAACAACCCTATCGCATCAAACGAAACGCGTGAAGGTCGTCAACAAAACCGTCGCGTAGAAGTGATTGTTCCTGAATTTGAATACCAAGTTCAGCAATAAGATACTATTTAAACAAATAGAGTCCTGAATTTAAATGCCCCAAAGCGTTAGCGCTTTGGGGCATTTTTATATCTATTGTCGATGCAAAAAACAGTCACACTCAAAAATGACGTAGTACATTGGGTTATTTAAGATCGATACTGTTTAGGCGTCCCATGAACGTAAGTATTTCCAGGTTTTCCTTGTGAGCTTCCAGCAGTGCTTTTTTGGTTTGCATGTATGCGGCAAGCTTGCCGTATTTACTGATTGAGCGCACAACCGTCTTGTACTTATATTCTCCGTGTTCGTTAAACTCTCGCCACTTGGCAATGTAACAAGTGTCTCGATTGTCTGGATTCTCTAGAGTTGGATTGGGTTTATGAACGATTTTAGGTTCAACACTGTGCGGTAATCTTGTCATCAGATAGGGATCTTTCAAAAGGCGCCGCCAAAACTTGCCCCACATCTGCTGTCCCAATTCATTTCTCAATTTAATGGCTTTCTTTAGTCCCTTCTCCTCTCCAATGCGCACGAACCCTACAGAGCGGTGAAGTACCGTATCCTCTGGGGTGTGGATGTGGATCTTAAAGGCTGTTTTGCCTTTGGATATAAAACGGTGTCCGGTATTTGTAATTAAATTGCTCTTAGACATAGCGCTAACTAATATTCTTATTAATAGCCAAAAAGGGTAAGCAAAACTCATCAATAATTAAAGTCATAAAATATAAAACTGTAAATAGCTGCGTTTAAAATTGGTTTTGTGCCGTTAGTGAATGTTCTAGAAAAAGACGCTGAGTGAGCTTCTAATGAATCGTCTCAAGTGATGTCAGATCAAGGGAAAAGAAAAAAACCTTAGTTCAATCGCGAACTAAGGTTTTGATGTGGCGCCCCCAGTAGGATTCGAACCTACGACCTGTCCCTTAGGAGGGGACTGCGCTATCCAGCTGTGCCATGAGGGCGTAATACCAGCTACTGCAGTTGGTATAATCAAATAAGATGCGTCATCTATAATATTCAAAAGTACGCATATCTCAAGGCCTAATGTTGTCTTTTAGAGTATCTTGTTCATTACATCGCCAATTTGAACGCTTGATGACAGGTGGGGTTGATCGATGCTCAGTTCTGCTTCGTGTTCATAAACGCGCGACACGGTTAAGGTCACTTCACTTTGCGATACTTTGTTGCGCGGTAAACCACTTTGATCGATAAAAGATGCGGTGTGCCACAATTGTAATTTGTCGCCCTCTTTAACACCGTGCATACGGCCTAAATCCATGGTGACGGTGTTTCCGTAGACAGCCACTACTTCCGGCAAGGTTATCTTACAAGACAGTTCTGATTCCAAATCTAACATGATGTTACGGCTTACGCGCAGCATCATTTCACCATAAGTAGAGGCCCAGAATCGCGCGCTTCGTGTGTCGACCTGACTGGTTTTTGCAAACGGCCAGCGAGCGACTTCGCGGTAGGTTTTATAAAAGACTTCATGGCCAGTTTTACCATCATAAACTTTCATCTCTAAGGCAAACTGCCGGTTGATGATGTCATCTTTGAGTACTTTAGATTCAATCGTCGCGGTTAAGTCAGTAATGACGCCACCAATGATGTACTGTGCCCCATTGTCCTCGGCAATCATCTGAGTGCGAGCAGGGTAGTTGCGGCTAATCGAGTAGTCGGTAGTGCCGACAGAAACGAAACTGTGCGAGGTCTGATCGAGCTGACGATTCACAACGTGACTAAAGTCATCACCAACTTGATAAATTTGTCCCATCACGGCTTGTTGAGGAGAGGCGACATCAATATTCCCAACCAGGATGGTTTTTTTGTATTGAGCCGTGTGGCAACCCATTGCCGATGGGTAGATGTCGACACGGAGCTTTATCTCCATCTTACCACTTCGCTTTCGTTCTGATTCAACCAGGATGTAGCGTACTTCATGGTTAGTGAACTGATACTCTTTGCGGTTTTCTTCTAATAGCGGCATTAAATTACTGATGCTGCCAATATCTGCCCCCGAAAAGTTGACGGCTTTAAAAAGCGCATCCTCTAAGGCGTGTAGCCTTGCCGCATCGTCCGAAGATACGATCGTGGCAACGCCTGTCACTTCGTACCATGCGGCGACTGCGCGAAAAGGCAGAAGCAGAACGAAAGTGATTGATAATACGCTGATTAATATTTTTTTCATGGCTTGTAACCGTTCAGGTATAAATATTGCTAAAACAAACATCAGTGAAGTTTGGTAGCGCTTTCTAGTTTGGACAGGCAAAAGAAAAGCAAAGACTGTTCCAAGATTTCGTTTCTTGTCATGAATGACAAGGAACAGTGACACCCAAGATTATCTGGAGAATCAATCCATGAAAAAATGGCTTGCTGCCGCATCGATGATGACGCTTTTGACATCGTGCGCGTATTCACCAATTTACAATGGTAAAGAACCCTATTCAGGCAGTCAGTTCATGCTGATGGATAGCCCGCGTCATACGATGGACTTTTTTATTGAAAGCATGACGGAAGAGTTGATGGTTTCTAACGTCGCGGTCTCTGCGCGTACGCCTATTGCGATCACATCATTCGTTGATTTACAGAATATGGATGCAACCAATTGGTTGGGGAACTCGGTATCTGAAGGATTCATCCATCAGTTCCAGCGTCGTGGATTTAAAGTGGTGGACTTCAAAACGACGGGCTCGATTCAAGTCACTCAACAAGGTGACTTTGCATTGAGCAGAGACTGGAGCGATCTCGCTCAAGAGCAGGAAATCCAATACGTGTTAACCGGCACCATGCTGCGCCAGGAAGGTGGTGTGCTTGTAAACGCCCGCGTGGTTGGGATGCAAAGCCGAATTGTCGTAGCAACGGCACAGGGCTTTTTGCCTGCGGATCGTATTGGCCGCGACTTAGATACACTCAACAGTATTCGTACTCAAGATGGCGTGCTGATTCGTTCAGATCCAACAATTCGTCAGCCATACACTGTGATTCTCCGCCCATAGGACAGAGCCATGAAAAAGTTATTATGTATTATCGCCGCCTTGGTGCTGGTGGGGTGCCAACCATTACAGCAGATGCGTCAGGATGAACTGCTCGTTGCCGTAGGTTATGCCAGCGTGAGTGAACAAACTGGTCGCACTGTAGAAGAAAAACGTGTTCGAGCAATGCGCGCGTCGAAAATTGATGCTTACCGTGAACTGGCAGAGCAGGTCTATGGTATGCGTGTCAGTGGCCGAGCAGAGCTGCAAGATCAGCGTTTAGGGACGGAAAGCACAACCGGTGCGGTTGACGGCGTTATTCGCGGCGCGGAAGTGGTGAGAAGCTACTTGGTCGAAGACAGTTATGTAACAGAGCTTCGTCTGGATATCCGCAAAATGGATAAGCTACGAGACTATGGTGAAGTTCAGCAGGTACCTGAGAAGCGTCAGCAGACCCTGTTCTGATATCTAAATAACGTCAGATAATCTCTTTAGCGGCTCATTGGTAACATTGGGTCGTTTTTTTGTGCGTAAAACTTAGAGTAGTTAAACGATAGGGGTATCACGAAGAGAAAAGTCAGGCTTTGATGTTGGTGCCTAATGTCGAAATAGTGTGAGTTTGCCCACCGGCGTTGTAAGTCATACCGACTTTACCGTGGGTGCGTTGAAGCATGTTATTGAGCTTGGTGAAGCTCAGCTGCGCTCGATTGAGCGATTCACCGTTCATTTGATTAACTTGTTGGCAATCAATAACGATAGATTGGATCTGGTTTACAACCTGACTTAGGCGTTCATCTTCGGTAAGCTGATTGACATGCGGGTGAGAGGCGATTCGCTGATCAGTCGTCTTTAATTGATCAATGAGTGTCATCTTTTGTTTGGCAATACTTTCGATATCAGCAGAAACACGCGCAGTGATGGCTTGTGTTTCCTGACGTAAAACGACAGAAAGTGCTTTTGCATTTTCTAGTTGGAAGTTTACGAGATCGACTAATGCTGCCATGAATACTTACCTTGAGCCTAAGTCAGTTAGATTTTGCCTTGCAATTCGCTTTCAAGCTTAATCATGTTGTCGGCCAGTTTTTCTGGATCAACTTTGTATGAGCCGTTTGCGATTGCTTCTTTGATTGCGGCCACTTTTGCGGTGTCATAAGCCGGTGAAGCTGCCATATCCTTCTGGAGTTTATTGACGTCTTTACTTTGTTGGCTCAAAGATACTGCATCTTGTTGCGCTGACACTTTATGCGAATCTGTTGTGTTGGTCGCATTCGATTCATTACGTGCAGGTGCGCGACTTTTATTAGTCGTCATTATCTGACCTGAACGTATATTGTCTATACCTGCCATGTTTTACCTTTGCCTTGTATCGTAATACTGGTACTCAGACTATCGACCAACGCCAAAATAACTTTAATCATTTTGTGCACTTTTATTGATCGATTTTCATCTCGTGCTGTTGTTCGCCGAAGGTCAAAAGTTGACGGTGATTTCTGCAATGCCAGTCACTATGCCTTCTATTATACGTTGTGACTTATCATTTTTCACTCTCACTTGATCACCTGCTGCGCCGTCTTGCAATGCAGTGCCTTGGGTCGAGATTGTCATCCCCGCTTTTACCGCTTGAATTGTCACTCTCTCGTTACGACACACCACGCACACATCATTTCGCTCCACGACATCTCCAAGGCGAACACTACGCTTTAATTTCGCGCCCACGACTTGAGAATGGTCGGTAAAGCCGTCTTTGCGAAAGCGTTGTAACTCAATCATTGACGTGGTGACGTCTGAAGCACTGATGATTTCCCCTCGAACGAGCTGGCGAGTACTGACAAGCATCGGGACCGAAACTGACATACGCACTGGGACGTAGACTTTCCAGTCATCAGCAGAGCATTCAACCAATACATTAATATTGCTGCGCGTGCTGTTGGTGGTTGAAGCCGAAGTGTCGAGAGGCTCTGGGCAGTCGGTAGCTTTAATCCGTGAGTCGATATTTGCTGCATTGACGGTTAACTCGCCGCCTGCAGGTTGCTCGACGGTGGCTAGAACATGTTGTTCTGCTGCCATTTTTATCTGTTCGAGCTGATTATCAGTGGCTGAATGAACAAAAAAGCTAAATATACTGAGCAAAATGCCGATAGCCTTAGCGTACTTTGTGAATACCGATCTACATATTGTTTTAGTCAATGTAGTCGAAGTGATAGTGAAATACGCCATAAGGTCTCCCTGGAACAATGCTTGCCAGTGGTAGAGTATCATTTAAAAACAAAAAGTTTGAGATGGAGATGAGCATATGACGGGGATTCTTGACTCAGTGAATCAGCGTACGCAACTCGTCGGTCAGAACCGATTGGAATTGTTGACCTTTAGATTGATGGGGCGGCAGCGTTATGGCATTAACGTATTTAAAGTCCGGGAAGTGCTGCAATGTCCAAAGCTGACAGTAATGCCAAATCTGCATCCGTTAGTAAAAGGTGTTGCTCATATTCGTGGCCATACCGTATCCGTTATTGATTTAAGCCTGGCAATTGGTGGCCGCCCAACCACGGAAATTGATAAGTGCTTTGTGGTGATTGCGGAGTTCAACCGCTCTATTCAGGCGTTCTTAGTATCGTCGGTTGAGCGTATTATAAACATGCACTGGGAAGCGATTTTGCCGCCTCCGGAAGGCGCGGGTAAAGCACATTACCTGACCGCGGTAACCAACATTGATAACGAGCTCGTTGAAATTCTCGATGTAGAAAAAGTTTTGGCTGAAATTGCGCCAGTGGATGAAACAATGGACGCTTCGATTGGTGAAGAAATCGCTCAGGCAGAGCAGGTGAAACCAATTGTACGCCGTATTATGATTGCCGATGACTCTACTGTTGCACGTAAACAACTCGAGCGAGCTATCCGTTCGATCGGTTTCGAGGTGTTGTCGGTGAAAGATGGTAAAGAGGCATACAATACCTTGCTTGAGATGGCTCGAGAGGGGGACATCTACGAGCAAATTTCTTTGGTGATTTCTGATATCGAAATGCCAGAGATGGACGGCTACACCCTAACCGCTGAAATTCGCAGAAATGCGGATTTGAAAGATCTTTATGTTATTCTCCACTCTTCCTTAAGTGGCGTATTTAACCAAGCTATGGTTGATCGCGTGGGAGCGAACACCTTCATTGCGAAATTTAATCCAGACGAACTGGGTAACGCGGTTAAATCTGCATTAATACAATAAAGAGACATGAATGACTGCTATTACAATTGGCGATCAAGAGTATCGTGACTTTAGCCGTTTTCTCGAAGCGCAATGTGGCATTGTGCTAGGCGATAGTAAGCAGTACTTAGTGCGCAGTCGATTAAGTCCGTTAGTGACCAAGTTTAAGCTCACTTCGTTGTCTGATTTGCTGCGTGATGTGGTCTCAGGCCGCAATCGGGAACTACGTATTGCGGCTGTGGATGCGATGACAACCAACGAAACGTTATGGTTTCGAGATACGTATCCGTTCACGGTTTTAGCGGAGAAATTATTGCCGGAAGTCGCGGCAAACAAACGCCCAATTAAAATCTGGTCAGCCGCCAGTTCATCGGGTCAAGAACCGTACTCCATCGCAATGACGATTTTGGAAACGCAGCAGCGTAAACCGGGATTGTTGCCAAGCGTTTCTATCACCGCAACCGACATTTCGAGCAGTATGCTGGAGATGTGTCGCGCTGGCGTGTATGACAATTTAGCGTTGGGGCGTGGTCTCTCTCCGGAACGTCGTCGTGTCTTTTTTGAAGACAACGGAGATGGACGCATGAAAGTGAAAGACAATGTAAAACGTCTGGTCAACTTTCGCCCGCAAAACTTGCTCGACAGCTACGCGCTGGTGGGTAAGTTTGACATTATCTTTTGCCGTAATGTCCTGATTTACTTCTCACCGGAGATGAAATCGAAAGTACTCAATCAAATGGCAAACCAGCTCAATCCGGGTGGTTATCTACTGCTGGGGGCATCTGAGTCGTTAACCGGGCTGACGGATCGTTTTGAAATGGTGCGTTGTAATCCGGGTATCATTTATAAATTGAAATAGTTTAAAGATCCTAGGGTCAAGACCTAGGATCTCTCTTAAACCAATACCTGATCTTCCCCTTCATTTTTGCCTACTCCCTCAAACAAAGGTATCTTTACGCTTAAGTCGAGTGGATTGACACTGACATTCCATCAATCACCTTGGCTTGCATATTGCAGTTCAAAGCGTCGATAACTTTTAGCCGTAAACGTGTACCAGTTTTTGGCATAGTAATTGCTTTTTAGTTATCTATACCGGTCAGTTCTAATTGTAGAGGCAAACATGGCTATATCTTTTGACAATGCACTAGGCATCCACCAACACACGGTGGGCGTACGTGAGCGCAATGCTGAGGTGATCTCCACCAACATCGCGCAAGCAAACACGCCTGGCTACAAAGCAAGAGGTTTAGACTTTGCAAAGGAATTACAAGCGGCAACATCTGGGGCAAGCATTAGTCTTAATCGAACCGATGGTCGGCATATTCCTGCCACTACAACTTTGACAGGGGACAAGCTATATCGTCTTCCTACCCAACCTGATACGGGGGATGGCAATACGGTAGATTTGGATTTAGAACGTAACCTGTTCATGCAGAACCAAATCAGACACCAGGCATCACTCGACTTTCTAGGTGGCAAATTTAAGAACTTAACCAAGGCAATCAAAGGGGATTAATTTAGATGAGCTTATTTAACGTTTTCAATGTGACAGGTTCCGCAATGAGCGCTGAGTCTGTTCGTCTGAATACTACCTCAAGCAACCTGGCGAATGCGGATAGTGTCAGCAGCTCTGCGAAAGACACTTACAAAGCGCGTCATGCTGTATTTGGTGCCGAGTTAGGTAACGCCATGCGTAACGGTAATACGGTGCCAGTAAAAGTGTTGGGAATTGTAGAAAGTGATAAACCGCTAAATGCGGAGTACAACCCTGATCATCCTCTTGCAAACGAACAAGGCTACATCTACAAGCCAAACGTTAATGTAATGGAAGAAATGGCAAACATGATTTCGGCTTCTCGCGCATATCAAACCAATGTTCAAGTTGCCGATTCAAGTAAACAAATGCTGCTGCGTACGCTGCAGATGGGTCAATAAGGATAAGGAGGTAGCGTATGGCCGGATTTAACAACGTTGGTCAAAGCGGCTTGTCCTACATCGACCAGCTCAAAAGCCTACAAGAGAACAAAAAAGCGGAAGAGAGTACAGGTAAGCAGGACCTGAAACAGGAAGACTTCCTATCTTTGCTCACCAAGCAATTGTCTCAGCAGGACCCGTTTAAGCCAGTCAGTAATGACCAGATGATCGCGCAGATGGCGTCATTTGCGACCGTTGATGGCATCGGCAAAATGAACACTCAGTTTGAGAGTTTGAACTCGTCGATGACATCGAACCAAGCATTACAGGCTTCTTCTCTGGTTGGGCGCGATGTGTTGGTCCCAGGCGCTGCGGGTGTGAAGCAAGACGAAGCCCCAATGGCAGCCATGGTTAAGCTTTCGCAGTCTATCGACAATTTATTTGTTCGTGTCGAAAACGAGGCTGGCCAACTGGTTCGTACTTTTGAGGTCGGGGCGAAACCAGCTGGTGACACCCGTGTACTCTGGGACGGTAATGATGAAAGCGGGAACCCATTGCCTGCCGGTAAATACAAAGTGAAAGCATCTGGCTTAGTTGATGGGGCGTCGCAAGAGTTCCCAGTCTCCACTTATGCCAATGTAAACAGCGTATTACTCGGTAAGGGCGACGGAAACGTATTACTTAATCTGGCGGGTTTTGAATCGCCAGTTCGACTTGCAGAAGTATTGGAAGTCGGCAAAGCGTAACGCATAACACGCGAGATCAGGAGACTTTGGAATGTCATATGTATCTTTAAGCGGTTTGTCCGCCGCTCAATTGGATTTAAACACCACCAGTAACAACATTGCGAACGCCAATACGTATGGCTTTAAAGAGTCTCGTGCCGAGTTTGCGGATGTCTACTCAAACTCTTTGTTTACCAACGCCAAAACCACACCAGGTGGTGGTGTTCAGGCTGGCCAGGTTGCTCAGCAATTCCACGAAGGTTCAAGTGTTTACACCAATAACCCGATGGATTTGCGTGTATCAGGAACGGGCTTCTTCGCTGTGGCGAAAGATCGTCTCGTGCCGCAGCAAAATGAAATGACACGTAACGGTGCGTTCCATTTGAACAGAGACAACTACATGGTAACGGCGAACGATGAGTTTCTGCTTGGTTATGAGGTAAATCCAGACTCTGGTGAGGTGTCATCTTACGAGCCACAGCCAATCAATATTCCAGCTGAGTTTGGTAAGCCAAAACAAACGGCGAACATTGAAGTGGGCGTAAACTTACCTGCTAATGGTGATTTGAAAGATCCGACTCAGTTTGATTTTTCTGATCCAGATACTTATAACCGTTCAACGTCTTCAACCATATATGACTCAATGGGTCAGTCTTACAAGTTGACCACTTACTACCTGAAAGACCAGACTCAGCCGAATACCTGGAATACCTACTACACGGTAACGGACAAAGATGGTGAGAAGCCGGTTAACATTGCTCAAGGTGATGCAACAACCGCATCTGGCCATGTTGGTCACACGATGAGGTTCAACAATGATGGTACTCTGGCGAACCTAAACGGTGGCAACCCTATTCGCTCAGTGGCGTTAGGTGCTTCGGTTGGTGAAGGTGGTGCGGCGGCAGAAAATGCTGGTATCAACCTTAACGGCGCTGATCCGATGCAAACTCTGAACTTTGGTTTGGATGCATCAACTCAGTTTGCGGCGCCATTTGAACTGACCAAGTTTGATGAAGATGGTGCAACGACGGGCTTCCTGACTAAAGTTGACTTTGATGAAAACGGCAGCGTGTTGGGCACATACTCAAACGGTGAAAACGTTACCCTGGGCCGCGTTGCGCTCGTCCGTGTTCCTAACGAACAAGGTCTGGATAAGAAAGGCGGCACTCAATGGGATTCAACTCAGTTCTCTGGTGACAAAATCTGGGGCGAATCCAATAAAGGTTCGTTTGGTACCCTCAATAACGGTGTGCTGGAGCAGTCAAACATTGACATGACTCAGGAGCTGGTAGATCTGATTTCGGCTCAGCGTAACTTCCAGGCTAACTCGCGTTCGCTAGAAGTGCATAACCAGCTACAGCAAAATATTCTGCAGATCCGCTAGATCGCGAGCCCGATAATCTGCTTTATCAAGTGACGCTGCTCGGCAGCTCACTTGATGACTTTATGACACTCATCAGATGCTTAGCCCTAAAAGTCTTTACTTTGGGCTAGGTATGATTTGATCGCTTAGTTGCCGCCATTGCCGCTCAGAGGATCAAAAACTTGCCTCTTTCCGGATTTATCCTAGAAAACTTGCCTTTATCTGGTTTGATTTTAAATCAACTTATTGAATATTAAGTGTATTTTATTTTGGCATAAGTATTGCTTTTACTCTCAAGTACAGAGGACTTTAGGGAGTAATTTATGGATCGCGCACTGTTTCTCGCAATGAGTGGCGCCAAGCAAAACATGCAGGCTCTGCAATTGCGTGCCAACAACCTGGCCAACGTGAGCACCACGGGTTTTCGTGCGGATTTGGCACAGGCTCGTTCGATGCAAGCGTATGGAGAAGGGCTCCCTTCACGTGTGTTTAGCATGACAGAGCGTCCGGGACATAACTTTGCTCAAGGCAGTGTGATCACCACTGGCCGCGATTTGGATATTACTATCGAAGGCAGCGGTTGGTTGTCTGTTTTAGACCACACGGGCAAAGAAGGGTTGACCCGTAACGGCAACTTAAAAGTCGATCAAAATGGCTTGCTAACTAATGCGAGTGGCCATGCCGTATTGGGTGAGAATGACGCCCCGATTACTTTACCTATCCCTCTATCTAAAATTGAAATCGGTCGTGACGGCACCATCTCTGTACTTCCACAAGGTGCTCCAGCAGAAGAATTACAAGAGGTTGATCGTATCAAGCTTGTGAAAACTGACGACCGCAATTTATTTAAAGACACCAATGGCTTATTTCGCCATAAAACTCCAAACCAGCCTTACGAAGCAGACGCAACCATCGGCATCCAAACTGGTGCTATTGAAGGGAGTAACGTCAATGCCGTGGGTGAAATGACGGCATTAATTGACCTTCAGCGTCAGTTTGAAATGCAAGTCAAGATGATGAGCACCGCTGAAGAGATGGACAAGTCTTCAGATTCACTGCTTCGTATGAGTTAACAGAGTTAGAGGTTCACAATGCATCCAGCACTATGGGTTAGTAAAACCGGTTTAGACGCCCAACAAACCAACATCGCAACGATTTCAAACAACCTGGCGAACGCCTCAACGGTTGGCTACAAAAAAAGCCGTGCCGTATTTGAAGACTTGTTTTATCAGAACATTAACCAGCCAGGCGGTCAGTCTTCTCAGAACACAGAATTACCAAGTGGTTTGATGTTGGGTGCCGGTTCTAAAGTGGTTGCCACGCAAAAAGTGCACACCCATGGTAACGCGCAAACGACCACGAATGCGCTGGATATGATGGTGGAAGGCGATGGTTTCTTTCAGGTGACTTTGCCGGATGGCAACATCGGTTATACGCGCAATGGTCAATTCACGCTCAATGGTGAAGGTACGCTCGTGACGTCAGGCTCTGGTTACCCGGTAGAGCCAGAAATCGTCATTCCTGAAGACGCAATCTCAATCACTGTGGGTACGGACGGTGAAGTGTCAGTTCGTGTTCGTGGTCAGCAAGACAACCAAGTCGTCGGTCAGCTCACCATTACCGATTTCGTTAACCCGGGAGGTCTAGAGCCAATCGGTCAGAACCTTTATTTGCCGACTGGCGCGAGTGGTGACCCACAAGAAGGGGTACCAGGGCTGGACGGTTTGGGTGAAATTCGCCAATCCATGCTGGAAGCATCGAACGTTAACGTGACCGAAGAGTTGGTCAATATGATCGAAGCGCAGCGTGTGTATGAAATGAACTCTAAAGTGATTTCATCCGTCGATAAGATGATGAGCTTCGTGAACCAGCAGCTGTAACGCTTAAGCATCGAGATTAAGGATCTTATGATGAAACGTATTTACCTGCTTGCACTTATCAGCACCATGTCTGGTTGTGCCATGCTAGAGCCAATTGAAAACGATGAAGTCTCTCAAGCAACCACGGTGGTTGATGCCGTTGAAGGCGACAAATCAGAAGACAGCAGCGGCATTGTGGACACTTTACGCGGCAGAACTGATCCGGTGGCTGGCGATCCTGCATGGGCTCCAATCCATCCCAAACAGAAACCGGAGCACTATGCTGCGGCAACAGGGTCATTATTCAGTCCCGAGCACATTACCGATCTTTACGACGACTCCAAACCTCGTGGTATTGGTGACATCATCACTGTCACGTTAGATGAAACCACGAGCGCGACTAAGAGTGCAAACGCGGATTTGTCGAAAAGTAATGACTCGACCATGGACCCGTTATCAGTCGGTGGTCAAGAGCTGCAAATCGGCGGCAATTACAACTTTTCTTATGACTTAAACAGCAGTAACAGCTTTGTTGGTGACTCTTCAGCGAAGCAGAGTAACAGCATCAGCGGTTACATTACTGTCGAAGTAATTGAAGTGCTGGCCAACGGTAATCTGGTTATCCGTGGCGAGAAGTGGATGACTCTGAATACGGGCGATGAGTACATTCGTTTAAGTGGCACCATTCGCCCTGACGACATTAATTTTGACAATACGATTGCTTCTAACCGGGTATCGAATGCCCGCATTCAGTATTCGGGAACCGGATTGCAACAAGATATGCAAGAGCCTGGCTTCTTGGCACGATTCTTTAATGTAGCGCTTTAAGGTGCCGTACAGCGGCAATTTAATTGCGAGAGATAGGTAAGCATGAAAAAAATCTTTTTACTCCTACTGAGCGCTGCGCTGTTTTCAACTGCTGCTCAAGCCGCACGTATCAAAGACGTCGCGCAAGTGGCAGGGGTACGTAGCAACCAACTTGTAGGTTATGGTTTAGTTTCAGGCTTGCCGGGTACTGGGGAGTCTAACCCGTTTACGGAACAAAGCTTCGCGGCCATGCTGCAAAACTTCGGCATTCAACTGCCGCCGGGTACCAAGCCAAAAATCAAAAACGTTGCCGCTGTGATGGTAACGGCAACATTGCCGCCTTTTTCTAAGCCAGGTCAGCAAGTCGACGTCACGGTGTCATCCATCGGAAGCGCGAAAAGCCTGCGTGGTGGCACGTTACTGCAAACCTTCTTAAAAGGTTTAGATGGCCAGGTGTATGCCGTTGCACAAGGTAATTTGGTCGTTAGTGGCTTCAGTGCGGAAGGTGCCGATGGCTCAAAGATTGTCGGTAATAACCCAACCGTCGGCCTTATCTCTAGTGGTGCGACGGTAGAGCGTGAAATTCCTAACCCGTTTGGCCGTGGTGACTACATCACTTTCAACTTGCTAGAGTCTGATTTCACCACGGCGCAACGCATGGCTGATGCGGTTAATAATTTCCTTGGTCCTCAAATGGCGAGTCCGGTTGATGCGACATCTGTTCGTGTGCGCGCGCCGCGTGATGTGAGCCAGCGCGTAGCGTTTCTGTCTGCGATTGAAAACCTGGAATTCGACCCAGCGGATAGTGCCGCAAAAATCATCGTAAATTCCCGTACAGGTACCATCGTTGTCGGCAAGCATGTGCGTCTTAAGCCAGCTGCTGTGACGCACGGTGGTATGACGGTATCCATTAAAGAAAACCTCAGTGTGAGTCAACCGAATGCCTTCTCGGGCGGCCAGACGGTCGTTGTTCCGGATTCTGACATTGAAGTGAACGAAGAGCAGGGCAAGATGTTCAAGTTTGAGCCGGGTCTGACGCTGGACGATTTGGTTCGCGCAGTCAATGAAGTTGGCGCTGCGCCTTCAGACTTGATGGCTATTTTGCAGGCATTAAAGCAAGCTGGTGCGATTGAAGGCCAGTTGATCATCATCTAAGTCGTTAGGAGGCGGCAATGATTAAGAATCCTAACGATATCGGCTTTATCCACGACATCAGCTCACTTGATACTCTAAGACAAAAAGCCGTCAAAGAGGGCAAAGATGGTGAGCAGGAAGCCTTGCGTGCAGCAGCGCGTCAGTTCGAATCCATTTTTACCTCAATGATGCTCAAGTCGATGCGTGAAGCAAACGAAGGTTTCGAGTCGAACTTCATGAACAGTCAGAACGAAAAGTTTTACCGTCAGATGTTGGATGAGCAGATGGCAAGTGAACTGAGTGCTTCGGGCTCAATGGGGCTCGCAGATATGATTGTCGCTCAGCTGACAGCAGGACAGGGCGGCGATAAGAGTGAAACCGCTGTGCGTGATGCGGCAAATAATGCCGTGGAGTATCGCCGTGTTGACCCGAAAAAAGCACGTGAAACAGAGCAGCGTTTGATTGAATCTGGCGAGTTAGAACGTCCAAACCGTACTCTAGCTAACATTCAAGCTCCGACTCGATTTGACTCTCCAGAATCTTTTGTCAGTTCAATGATGCCTTATGCAGAAAAGGCAGCTAAAGCGTTAGGGGTCGAGCCATCTCTGCTTCTTGCTCAAGCCGCGTTAGAAACAGGCTGGGGACAAAAAGTAGTTAAGAACGCACGTGGCAGCAGCAACAATCTGTTTAATATCAAAGCGGATCGCAGTTGGCAGGGGGAGAAAGTCACCACTCAGACATTAGAGTTTCATGACAATACGCCAGTGAAAGAAACGGCCGCGTTTCGCTCGTACTCAAGCTACCAAGACAGCTTCAACGATTACGTTCGATTCTTAAACGATAATCCGCGTTATGAGGTCGCTCTGCAAAGACGTGGCGATTCCGAATTATTCATTCGTGACATTCAACATGCTGGTTACGCCACTGATCCTGACTACGCGGATAAAGTTCTGCAAGTGCAGCAGAAAATAGAAAGCATGTAGTCCCTCGTTATTTTTTCTCATCTTTAAGGCTTGCCATTGTGCAAGCCTTTATTTTATCGATAGTTCCTACTTGTTTCTTTGCTTGGCATACCTTTTGCTTTGTTTGTGTAGGCAATCGGACTTTTACCGATTTTTTCGTTTTTGGGGGCATGTATGGCGTCAGATCTTCTGAATGTAGGTACTCAAAGTGTGCTTACCGCTCAGAGACAATTGAATACCACTGGTCATAACATTTCTAATGTTAATACAGAGGGTTATAGCCGTCAGTCTGTGGTTCAAGGCACTAACGATCCGCGTCAGTTTGGCGGAGCCACTTATGGCATGGGCGTGCATGTGGAAAATGTTCGCCGCTCTTGGGATCAGTTTGCCGTTAATGAACTCAATATGGCATCGACCAACAATGCCAACAAAACCGATACCCAAGATAATCTCGACATGCTGTCAGGCATGCTGAGCTCGGTTGCCTCAAAGAAGATTCCTGAAAACCTCAATGAATGGTTTGATGCGGTTAAAACCATGTCTGACACTCCAAATGATTTAGGCGCGCGTAAAGTGGTGCTTGAGAAGTCAAAGATCTTTTCTGACACATTGAACGATTTCCATGAAACGGTTCGATTACAGTCTGATGTAACCAACAAAAAGTTGGATATGGGGATAGAGCGTATTAACCAGATCGCGCTGGAGATTCGCGATACTCATCGTCTCATGATGCGTACTCCGGGGCCGCACAATGATCTGATGGACCAACATGAGAAGCTGATCAAGGAACTGTCTGAATACACCAAGGTCACAGTTACCCCGCGCAAAAATGCGGAAGGGTTTAACGTCCACATTGGTAATGGCCACACTTTAGTCTCAGGCACCGAAGCCAGTCAGTTAAAAATGATTGATGGGTATCCAGACGTTCTCCAGAGACGTTTGGCGATGGTGGAAGGTGGCGGCATCAAGGCGATTCAATCAGACGACATCGACGGAAAAATGGGTGCTCTTCTCAATATGCGTGACCAGCACATTCCACAGTTACTTGATGAGATGGGTCGATTGGCTACCGGTTTTTCATACAAAGTGAATCAGTTGCAATCCCAAGGTTTGGATCTCAACGGCAAAATTGGTAAAGAGGTATTTACCGATATTAACTCGGAACTGGTCGCACAATCACGAGTGTTCGCCGCGCCTGACTCTCAGGCAGAAGTCGCGGTTTATGTGGATGATATCTCGGCACTCAAAGGCGGGGAATATACGTTGCGCTATGATGGCGACCAGTACAGCGTCACGACCCCTAAGGGTGAGCAGCTTAAGCTGGATATCGATCAGTCGGATTCTTCCTTCGTGTTGGACGGTATGAACGTTCAAATTGGTGAAGGCCTTGCCACTGGCGAACGTGTACTTTTACGTCCTACCCGCAGCGGTGCCGCCATCATAAAAATGGAAACCAACGACGCAAAATCCATTGCGGCGCAAAGCTATGAAGCGTCTACCACGTTTGCTCAAGGCAGCGCCAAATTCAAAATTCATGAAGCCGGTGACGTTAGAGAGTTTGAGGTGACGGTGCAGCCTGCGGATGAAAAACACGACAAAGCGTGGCTAAAAATCACTGATAACAAAGGCAATTTATTGTCCGATAACTACGACTATCCGTTGGAGAAAGACAATCCAATCATCGAAATTTCAGTGCCGAAGAGCCATCCGTTATATAAAAATGGTGATGCAACGATCTTTGAACTCACGGAAGGCGCACTGCTGAACGACAAATTTACGGCCAACTTAGTACCGTCTCCAGGTGGCAACGGCAACTTGAGGAAAATGCAGCAGTTGCAGACTGACAAAATGATGGATGGCAAGTCGAGCACTCTGATTGATGTTTACCACAATCTAAATACCGAGGTGGGGCTGAAATCGGCAACGGCTAACCGTTTGGCATCGGTTGCTCAGCTGGAACATGAATCCGCACAAGAACGTGTAGCGTCCATTTCTGGCGTCAATCTAGATGAAGAAGCCGCCAACATGATGAAATTTCAGCAGGCTTATATGGCGTCGTCACGTGTGATGCAGGCGGCGAATGATACCTTCAACACCATTTTACAACTGAGGTAAGGAGAAGAAATAAGTGTTAACCCGAATTTCTAGTTTCCATAACTATCAGTCCGTACAAAATGACTTGCGCCGCCAGGAGAACAAGGTTCATCACAATCAAGAACAACTTGCATCGGGTAAGAAGTTGCTTAAGCCAAGTGATGACCCTTTGGCTGCGCATTACGTTCAGAATATTGGTCAGCAGCAAGAGCAAATACAGCAGTATTTAAGCTCGATAACTTTGGTACGTAACCGACTAGAAAACCACGAAGTGAACATCGCCAACGCAGAGAGTTTCGCAGACGAATCAAAACGTCTCACGATGGAAATGATTAACGGTGCGCTCTCTGTCGAGGACAGACAAGCTAAGAAGCGTGAACTGGAAGAAATTGCCAATAACTTTCTGAGCTTGGTGAATGCGCAAGATGAGTCGGGGAATTATGTATTTGCCGGTACAAAGTCGAAAAGTCAGCCTTTTTATCGCGACAAAGACGGCAGTGTGCAGTACGCCGGTGATGACTATCAGCGCAAGATGAAAGTATCCAACATGCTTGAGATGCCGATGAACGACCCTGGCAGCAAATTGTTTATGGAAATCCCTAACCCGTTTGGTGATTATCAGCCGAATTACGAGTTGCAGAACGGTTCAGAGTTGTTGTTAGGCAAAGCTACCAATGCTGACACAGAAGATACGGCTTCTTACCGGGTGACATTTGTTGATATGAATAACGGTAAGTTTGGCTATCAGTTAGAGCGTAATGGTTCGGTCGTTAAAGCGGATGAATTTTCACCTGAGAAAGGCATTGAGTACAAAGAGTTAAAAATGCATGTAAAAGGGCAGATTACGCCCGGCGACAGCATTGGTATTGAAAAGCGTGAATCTTTCAATATTTTCGACACCTTTAAGCAAGCCATGTCATGGTCTGAACAATCTGTTTCGGATACATCCTCGACAGCGAAATTACATCAAATGACCGAAGAATTTCAGGCGGCGTTTATTCATCTCAACAAGGCGCGCACCGATGTCGGGGCAAGGTTAAGTACCCTCGATATTCAGGAGCAAAACCACGAAGACTTTAATCTGTCGCTGGCCAAGGCAAAGAGCAATTTTGAAGATTTAGATTACTCGAAAGCCGTGATTGAATTCAGTGAGAATTCACGTGCTTTGCAAGCCTCACAACAAGCTTTTGGTAAAACCAAAGACCTGACGTTATTTAATTATATCTAGGTGCGATACTCAGCTTTATCTGAATGGTTTGGAAAGTTTTTAATGCCTTATGTGCCATGCCTTAAGTGCGAGAAATTTCCAATCAGCGTTAAGGTATTTGAGCGGCATATTGTTACCGAAAGCGGCAAACATACGTGACTCGTATTTGCTATTGGGTGGATGGCGTTGGTTGCTGTGTTGATGTAACTGATTGTTTCAAATTGGATTGTTGTTTAATTTTTATGTGGTTCATAAGTTGGCATACAAATTGTATTGAGATTGTCAGTATGGATTTCTAAATTCTAAACCCTGCATCCAGGTAGATTTAGCGGGTAATTTTTACGGTCAGTGCTTATCCAAATGAGAGTAAAGCTGGCCGCTTCGCAAAAGCTTGCGAACTCAAAAGGAGAGCAAAATGGCTGTAACAGTTAGTACTAACGTCTCCGCGATGACCGCGCAGCGTTATTTAAACAAAGCGACTGACGAGTTAAATACTTCGATGGAGCGTTTATCTACAGGTCACAAGATTAACAGTGCGAAAGATGATGCGGCTGGTTTACAGATCTCGAACCGTCTTACTGCGCAATCTCGTGGTCTGGATGTGGCTATGCGTAACGCGAACGATGGTATTTCGATTGCGCAGACAGCTGAAGGTGCGATGAATGAAGCTTCATCAGTGATGCAACGTATGCGCGATCTTGCGATTCAATCATCGAACGGGACTAACTCTCCGGCAGAGCGCCAAGCGATTAACCAAGAGTCTTCAGCTCTGATTGATGAGTTAAACCGAATTGCAGAAACGACCTCATTCGGTGGCCGTCGTCTACTTAACGGCTCATTTGGTGACGCGGCATTCCAGATAGGTGCGAGCTCGGGTGAAGCCATGATCATGGGCCTCACCAGTATCCGTGCTGACGATACGCGTATGGGTGGCGTAACCTTCTTCTCTGAATCTGGTAAGGGCAAAGATTGGAGTGTCGATCCGACTAAAGCAGATCTCAACATTACCCTGCCGGGTATGGGCAAGGATGAGAACGGAAATGTTGATGATCTAGACATTAGCATTACGGCTAAAGCGGGTGATGACATTGAAGAGCTTGCGACGTATATCAACGGCCAGTCTGATATGATTAACGCGTCAGTGAGCGAAGATGGCGAGCTACAGATTTTTGTGGCTCATCCAAATGTTCAAGGCGATATTTCTATCTCCGGTGGTCTCGCATCTGAGTTAGGCTTAAACAGCGAACCAGTTAGAACATCGGTACAAGATATTGATATGACGACGGTTCAGGGCTCTCAAAATGCGATTTCTGTATTGGATTCTGCGCTGAAGTATGTCGACTCGCAACGTGCTGATTTAGGCGCGAAACAGAACCGTTTGAGCCACAGTATCAATAACCTGGCGAACATCCAGGAAAATGTTGACGCTTCAAACAGCCGAATTAAAGATACTGATTTTGCGAAAGAAACCACGCAAATGACTAAAGCACAAATTTTGCAACAGGCAGGTACATCGATTCTTGCTCAAGCGAAACAGTTGCCAAACTCTGCAATGACACTATTGCAGTAGTTTATCGAGCCTGTATTCAACATATCCAGACGTGGATACGAGTATGGGCTTTTGGCAAGCAACTTTATAACAGAATGAGCGGCTCTCTCATCTCTCACCTGCCAATCATTTTCAATGTAAAGTTGCACCCGGTATGCCGGAAATGTGTTCATTTCTCTTGATCTCCACATAGGCTCTGGCAACCAACCTAGCCCCAGTTCTCTCAAAGGAAAAGGGGCTTTTTCTTTTCCCTCTCTTCTAAGTCTAATCAAAACAAGTGCGAATTATTCCCTGGTTAACATCTCTGTCAGTCGCGATATCAATCTAAAGCGTGATAGGTTGCGGAGGAGGCTATGGGGTATGAATATCTACAGTTTGATCTCAGCGCGAGAAGCTGACCATTTACTGTTCCAGTAGTCTGGAGTTACAGACCTGACGTAAATAGCAGGCAATAAAAAACGCTGCCATTTGGCAGCGTTTATCCGTGTTTGAACTTAAGTAATAATTACTTAGTTACACGTAGAACTGGAGTTTCACCAACAGTTACAGAACCAGAAAGCTTGTTTAGCTCTTTGATTTCGTCCATGTTAGAGATAACAACTGGAGTTAGCGTTGATTTCGCTTTCTCTTCAAGAAGAGCTAGATCGAATTCAATGATAGTGTCGCCAGCTTTAACTGATTGACCTTCTTCAGCGATACGTGTGAAGCCTTCGCCTTTAAGTTCAACTGTATCGATACCGAAGTGAACGAAAAGCTCAACACCGTCGTCAGACTCGATAGAGAATGCGTGGTTAGTTTCGAAGATCTTACCGATAGTACCGTTTACAGGAGCTACCATTTTGTCGCCTGCTGGCTTGATAGCAATACCGTCACCAACGATTTTCTCAGCGAAAACAACATCTGGCACATCTTCAATGTTTACGATTTCACCAGATAGTGGTGCGATGATTTCGATTGCACCAGCGTCAGCGCTGTCATCAGATACAAGCTTCTTAAGTTTGTCAAACAGACCCATTGTGTCATGCTCCTAAGGTTTAGTTTTATTCTGTCGAATTATAGTATACCAATATAGCTCATTAGACGACTTTTTTCGCCGTCTAATGGCCATTAAGTATTGAATTACTTGGTACTACGTATTACTGAACTTTCTCAGCAATGAACTTTTCAACGACTGCTTCAATCTCAGCAGCAGTTGGTAGAGAAAGTGCTTCTTCCGCCATTGCTTTCACTTCTGCGAAGTTAGAGTTACGGATAACTTTCTTCACTTTAGGGATTGAGATACCGCTCATAGAGAACTCATCCAGACCCATACCTAGAAGTAGCAGTGTTGCACGCTCATCACCTGCAAGCTCACCACACATACCAGTCCATTTACCTTCAGCGTGAGATGCATCAATAACTTGCTTGATCACAGTTAGTACCGCTGGTGATAGTGGGTTGTATAGGTGAGAAATCATCTCGTTACCACGGTCAACCGCTAGTGTGTACTGAGTCAGGTCGTTAGTACCGATAGAGAAGAATGACACTTCTTTCGCTAGGTGGTGCGCGATTGCAGCTGCTGCTGGAGTCTCAACCATTACACCGATTTCGATGTTTTCGTCGAAAGCATGACCTTCAGCACGTAGTTCTGCTTTGTACTCTTCGATTGCTTTCTTAAGCTCACGGATTTCTTCAACAGAGATGATCATTGGGAACATGATACGTAGTTTGCCGTGTGCAGATGCACGTAGGATACCACGTAGCTGGTCACGAAGGATTTCACGACGATCCAAGCTGATACGTACTGCACGCCAGCCCAGGAACGGGTTCATCTCTTGAGGTAGATCCATGTATGGTAGATCTTTGTCGCCGCCGATATCCATAGTACGGATGATCACAGCTTGACCGTTCATTGCTTCCGCAACTTCTTTGTACGCTTGGTACTGTTCGTCTTCAGTTGGTAGCGCAGTACGGTCCATAAATAGGAATTCTGTACGGTACAGACCAACGCCTTCACCACCGTTACGGATGATGCCGTCACAGTCTTTAACTGTACCGATGTTGCCGCAAACTTCTACACGGTGACCATCAGTCGTTTCTGCGTGCAGATCTTTCAGTTTTGCTAGCTCTTCTTTTTCAGCTAGGAATGCCGCTTTAACTGCTTTCGCTTCTTCTACTTCAGCTTCAGATGGGTTAACAAGAATCTTGTTGTTCATCGCGTCAAGAACCAGCATGTCACCGTTCTTAACTTGTTTAGTGATGTCGTTAGTACCAACGATCGCTGGTAGCTCAAGAGAGCGAGCCATGATTGAAGTGTGCGAAGTACGACCACCGATATCACAAGCAAAACCAAGAACGTAGTCCAGGTTAATTTGCGCTGTTTCAGATGGAGTTAGGTCGTAAGCAACCAGGATAACTTCTTCATTGATGTCGCTTAGCGAAACAATGTTGATGCCTAGTGCGTTCTTAACAAAACGAGAACCGATATCACGGATGTCAGTTGCACGTTCTTTCAGGTATTCGTCGTCTAGAGACTCAAGAGCGCATGCTTGCTCTTCGATAACGGTGTGGATAGCGTTATCTGCAGTCAGCTTTTCGTTTTTGATTAGTGCTAGGATTTCTTCTTCTAGCTCTTCGTCTTCAAGAAGCATGATGTGACCTTCAAAGATCGCTTCTTTTTCTTCACCAAACGTTTCAAGCGCTTTTTGCTTGATAGTTTCTAGTTGAGCGGAAGATTTTTCACGAGCGTCGAAGAAACGCTGAACTTCAGCTTCTACTTGATCATCAGAAATAGTGTTTGTGTTTAGGACAATTTCATCTTCTTGAAGTAGTAGTGCTTTACCGATTGCAATACCAGGAGATGCTAGGATGCCTGAAATCATAGCCTTACCTTAAGTTTGGTCAACTTTATAAAACGGGAGAATAATGGGTGTGCTAACGAATAGTTTTAGCTTAGTTTTGAGCCTATTTCCAACAAAGCCATTTTGTTTTCACAAAATGGCTTTTGGAGTAGGTGACACCGATTAGTGTAGCTGGTCCATTAGAGCAACTAGGTGATCAACTGCTTGTTGAGCTTGTGGGCCTTCAGCAGAGATAGTTACTTGAGTACCTTTTACTAGGCCTAGTGTTTGTAGTTTGAATAGGCTCTTCGCGCTAGCGCTTTTACCGTTAGAAGTCACAGTGATGTCTGCATCGAATGCTTTTGCTTCTTTTACAAACTGTGCAGCTGGACGAGTGTGAAGACCGTTTTCTGCTGTGATTTCTACTTGCTTCTCGTACATGTGATATACCCCAATAAATGTATTTTTTTGTTAGTAGTGACTAGTTTGAGCTTAACTGCTTTATACCTCGTGCGCTAGCACGGGAGAGTTCAAAGCGCGTTAGTTCTGATACTAGTCAAAAGATTTGCGATTGCGCAACTGTTTGCGTGCGTAATCACTTTGAAACCTTTTTGTGTTCTGCTTCTTTATTTTGAAGCTAGAAATAAAACGCCCTGATATTACCAAAGGTGGGGCAGGGATCAACAAAAAAGCCCCTGAACGGGGCTTTTTTAGACGAAAAATTGATTTGAACACATATTACTGTTCGTTCTCTTTTTCCGTAAAGATGCCAGCAAACAGTGCTGTACTTAGGTAACGTTCACCAGAGCTTGGTAGTATTGTTACGATAGTTTTTCCTTCAAATTCAGGAAGTTCTGCAATGCGGTTCGCTGCTACTACTGCCGCACCAGAAGAGATACCAGCAAGGATACCTTCCTCTTCCATTAGACGGCGAGCCATCTCAATCGCTTCTTCAGAAGTCACTGGCTCAACGCGGTCTAAAAGTTCTAAATCTAGGTTACCTGGGATGAAACCTGCGCCGATACCTTGAATTTTATGTGGTGCTGGTTGGATTTCTTCGCCTGCTAGCGCTTGTGCAATCACTGGTGATTCTGCAGGTTCTACAGCAACAGAAGTAATCGCTTTGCCTTTTTCGCCTTTGATGTAACGGCTTGTACCTGTAATCGTACCGCCAGTACCAACACCTGCTACAAGCACATCGATTTCACCGTCAGTTGCTTCCCAGATTTCTGGGCCAGTCGTCTTCTCGTGAATCTCTGGGTTCGCTGGGTTGTTGAACTGTTGAAGAAGTAGGTACTTGTCTGGGTTGCTAGCAACGATTTCTTCTGCTTTAGCAATCGCACCTTTCATGCCTTTTGCCGCTTCAGTCAGCTCTAGGTTTGCACCAAGTGCTTTAAGTAGCTTACGACGCTCTAGGCTCATAGATTCAGGCATTGTCAAAGTCAGTTTGTAACCGCGAGCCGCTGCTACGAACGCTAATGCGATACCTGTGTTACCACTGGTTGGTTCTACTAGCTCTACGCCTGGCTTAAGCTTACCTGACTTCTCTGCATCCCAAATCATGTTCGCACCGATACGGCACTTAACACTGAAGCTTGGGTTACGCGCTTCGATTTTTGCTAGAACGTTGCCTTTGCTCACTTTGTTTAAGCGAACTAGGGGAGTGTTACCAATAGTAAGAGAGTTATCTTCGTAGATCTTGCTCATAGTTATGTTCCTTCATTACACGTTTTGTGAATATAGTTAGAAGAATATTCGGTCTAAAAAAAAGGGAAAAGGATTAAAAAGTTATATCTTATTAGGTTGTCCAGATTTCAGCTAGGGAACTGGGAAAAGCTGATGCCTTTCCCGTGCTTCAGGGAAAGCATAGCTTATCTTTGGTGCTTGAACTCAGCGACCCACATTGCAGTCGCACCGCATATCGCAACGGGCATGACGATAAGGTTCAAAATTGGGATGGTGGTGAACACAGAAACAAGAACGCCAAACCCATAAGCTTTGCCTTGTTTTTGTTTCAATTTGTAACGCATATCGTTGAATGGAATTTTGTGGTTATCAAACGGGTAATCACAGTACTGGATAGCTAACATCCAGGCTGTAAAGATAAACCAAAGTATTGGACCAACCGTTTGACCGAGCGCGGGTATCAACAGTAGCAAAAATAAACCAATCGCTTTAGGCAGCACATAAAGCAGTTTACGCCACTCTCGTGCTAAGACTCGAGGAACATCTTTAATCACAGCAGTGAAGCCGTCATCATTGATTTTTTGTCCGGTCAGGTATTCTTCTACTTTTTCAGCCAGCAGTCCGTTGAACGGCGCGGCGATAAAGTTTGCTAAAGTACTAAAGAAATACGAGAACGTGGCAAGTATGGTTAGCGCGAGCAGAGGCCAAAGCACATAAGTTAGCCAGGATAGAAACTCTGGCAATTGACCAATCCAGTTCTCAATCCATACATTTAGGTGAGAGAACAGATAAAAAATGGCACCACCGACAAGGAGAACGTTCGCTAATAGTGGTAATACAACAAAACGTCTGATCTTTGGAGATAGTGCTAGCTTTATTCCATACAGGAAATAACCGAATCCGGTTCTTGGCTGATTGTTTAGCGTCATATCCATTTCGTGTTGAGAGAAAGAAAACTCATTGTACCTGTCGCGACTTTTCTTTCAATGCCTTAACAAAAGGCCTCTCGTAAAGTGGAATCGTGGCAAGAATCACAACAAAAAAGTGAACTTCTTGCATTAAGTTGTTCTAAACCTCCATATAGTTTTGGTAAAGTAAACGTATCATTCAGAATAATTACACTTGGGTTGCTGCTCAAGGAACTGCGAGTAGTACAAACAAGTATATTGAGAGTAAATAATGCAGGAATTGCGATTCGTACTCATTGTTGTTGGCGTTTTAGCCATTGCGGCATTACTGTTTCATGGTTTATGGAGCAGTAAGAAGGAAGGCAAAGCGAAATTTGGTAACAAGCCTCTGGGTAAATTAGAGGTTGACCAAGGGGATGCAGATTCAGTAGAGCAAGAGCGAAGCTTCGCCTCTGCTCCTGAAGACGATTTTGAAATTATTCGTAAAGACCGCAAAGAACCAGACTTCGGTATGGACAATGCGTTTGATTCGAAGTTTGAGGCGGATCCTTTGCTTGGCGGTGTCCCGGAAGACAAGCCATTTAAGCAAGAGCCGGAAGAGATCCCTTCATTTGTTGCGCAGAAGAGTCATGATGACGACGTCGTAGTTCAAGAACCTGTGATGCAAGAGCCAGCTCAGCCAGTAGTTGAGGAAACGGTACCTTCAGCGTTTGAAGAACCGAAGGCTGAAATGCATGTCGCAGAGCAACCTGCAGCAGTTTCTGAGCCGCAAGAAGAGCCTAAACCTGAGCCAGAAATGCAGGTGATTGTTCTCAATGTGCATTGTGCGGGTGAAGAACCATTCGTTGGCACTGAGCTATTTGATAGCATGAAGCAAAATGGCCTAATTTATGGCGAGATGGATATCTTCCATCGACACGTTGATCTGTCGGGTAACGGAAAAGTGTTGTTCAGCGTTGCTAATATGATGCAGCCGGGAACCTTAGAGCATGGAGACCCTGCGGAGTTTACGACTAAAGGCATCTCATTCTTTATGACGCTACCTTGTTTTGGTGAAGCGGAACAGAACTTCAACCTGATGCTTCGTACAGCACAACAGATTGCTGACGACATGGGAGGTAATGTTCTTGATGACCAAAGAAACTTGATGACTCCTGACCGATTAGCGGCTTATCGACGTCAAATAGTTGAGTTTAAGACGGCGAACGCATAATCTTAACACCAATTTTTAAAAGGGCTCCGATTGGAGCCCTTTTTCTTCGATTCCCAACCTCATCGATTGACAACACACGGGGCTTTAATATGTCTGAATCAGTACTTCAACGACTAGAAGAATTAAAAGAGTCGTTGCATTACCACGCCGTTCGTTACTACGTGGAAGATAACCCAGAGATTCCGGATGCTGAATATGATCGACTCATGCGTGAATTGCTGGATATTGAAGCTCAACACCCAGACCTAGTTACAGTAGATTCGCCTAGCCAGCGTGTTGGTGGAAAACCATTATCTGAATTTAGCGAAGTTAAGCATGAAGTTCCGATGTTGTCATTAGACAATGCCTTTGACGACAGTGAGCTGGACAGCTTCCACAAACGAGCACAAGACAGAGTTGGCAATCAAAGTGTTAAACAATACTGTTGTGAGCCAAAACTGGATGGCTTAGCAGTAAGTCTATTGTACGAAAACGGTGTTCTCGTCCAGGCCGCGACGCGTGGTGACGGTACAACCGGTGAAAACATTACTGAAAACGTTCGTACCATCAACGCCATCCCTCTCAAATTAAGAGGCAATGATTGGCCTGAGCGTCTTGAAGTTCGTGGTGAAGTTTTCATGCCTAAGGCGGGTTTTGAAAAACTCAACGAACTGGCTCGTCAAAAGGGAGACAAAGTTTTTGTTAACCCTCGTAATGCCGCAGCTGGTAGCTTACGTCAGTTAGATTCACGTGTTACCGCTTCACGCCCGCTTAGTTTCTATGCCTACAGTGTGGGCGTTGTTCAGGGAGCGGAATTAGCGTCTAGTCACTATGAACGATTTCTGCAAATTAAGTCATGGGGGCTGCCAATGTGCCCTGAGACTAAGCGTGTAGGTAGCCTGGCGGATGTCAAAGCGTACTACCAAGATATTTTACAGCGACGTGATGCCCTTCCTTATGAGATCGATGGTGTCGTCATTAAAATTGACGATATTGCCGTGCAAGAGCGCCTTGGATTTGTTGCTAGAGCTCCACGTTGGGCGATTGCCTACAAATTCCCGGCTCAGGAAGAAATGACGACGTTGAATGAGGTGGAATTCCAAGTCGGTCGTACTGGTGCGATTACACCTGTTGCTAAACTAGAGCCTGTATTTGTTGGCGGGGTAACGGTAAGTAATGCGACGCTTCATAACGCAGATGAGATAGAACGTCTGCAAGTTAAGATCGGTGATCACGTTGTGATTCGTCGAGCGGGTGACGTTATTCCTCAAGTCGTTTCTGTCATCAAAGAGCGTCGACCAGAAACAGCGCGAGATATTATTTTTCCAACTCAGTGTCCTGTTTGTGGTTCGCATGTTGAGCGGATCGAAGGAGAGGCGGTAACACGTTGCACGGGTGGCTTAGTTTGCCAAGCTCAACGTAAACAAGCGCTAAAGCACTTTGTGTCGCGTAAAGCGTTAGATGTCGATGGTCTTGGCGATAAAGTGATAGAACAGCTTGTTGATCGAGAAATGGTCGAAACTCCAGCGGATCTGTTTAAGTTGTCTGCAGGCATTTTGACGGTTTTAGAGCGTATGGGGCCAAAATCAGCGCAGAATATTGTGAATGCGTTAGACAAGTCGAAGTTAACCACATTACCTCGCTTTTTATACTCACTAGGCATTCGAGAAGTCGGCGAAGCGACAGCCGCTAACTTAGCGCAGCATTTCAAAACGCTAGAAGCGATTCAGGTTGCGACAGAAGAACAGTTGATTGAAGTTCAGGACATCGGCGTCATTGTTGCTAAGCATATCACCACCTTCTTTGGTGAAGAGCAAAACCAAGCAGTAGTGAAAGACTTACTAGAGCAAGGTATTCACTGGCCAGAAATTAGTGCTCCTGAACAAGGTGTTGAACTGCCGTTAGAAGGCAAAACGGTTGTACTAACTGGTACGCTTTCTCAACTAGGGCGATCCGAAGCAAAAGAGGCACTACAGGCGCTGGGTGCTAAAGTTACCGGCAGTGTTTCGAAGAAAACGGATATTTTATTCGCAGGTGAAAATGCGGGTTCTAAATTAGCAAAAGCGCAAGACTTGGGAATTGAAATTAAAACCGAACAAGACTTACTCGACTTAATGAATTAAGTTTAGCCAAAACCTAAATACCTTTCTAAAAAGCCCCAGTAGCTAAGCTTCTGGGGCTTTTTAATGCCTCTTATTAAGTTCTAATATTTCTATTATTAGAGTGATTTAATCTTTTCAGTGATCAAGATCTCCCCTTTGCGGATTGAAATTGTTTTGTTTCATACTCTGCGAGGCACTTCATGTTGAGTTTTGTGTTTGTATTTATATTATTGATTTATAAGGCTATTTTTCTTTATTGACGTAAGGGTTGTAAAAGTAAGATCTGGATCAATAACTTATATGGAACTTTGTTGTGGCTCATATTTTTTTAGAAAAAAAATAAGTTCCATTTGGATGTTTTTAGTCGCGAAGTTAGTCTTAATAACGTGTTATACACGGTGTGTATGCAGGAACTAAAAAAAGCCCAGTTAGAAATAACGAAGCTTTACCGCGAAATTACTTCTCTCCTTCGGCGGCCAACTAAAGGTGAGATAAAAAAACAGCTATATCTATTTTTAGGAGTTTATCCATGGACAAATTTTTTAAGGTATCTGCCCTAACTGCGGCAATGATGGGGGCAGTAGTTGCAGCTCCTGCAATGGCTGAAGACCCAGTCGGCCCAGCCTACGCGGAATCAGTTTCAGAGTTTTTCTCTGAATCTACTATCAGCGGTAACGTTAACTTCTTTATGCGTGCACGTGACCGCGCGGGTATGGATGCAAACGGAAATGATACTTCTAAAGTTACAAACCTAGACCACGGCTCAATTTTTGCCAACCTCGGCTTCCACTCTGGTTACGTGGCTGACACAATCGGTTTTGATACAGTAATTTACTCTACATTCGACATGTGGGCTGGTGAAGATACAGGTGGTTCATTTGAACACGAAATGAACTTCTTTGACTGTGATTCTCCTTACGGTGCTGGTGACTCATGTGATTCATACAAAACTGACAACGGTGTATCTTTCGCGTCAGCGGCACTGAAATTCAAGTTCGGTGAAAACTTTAACGCTAAATTAGGTTATTTCCAACCATCTGTTCCTAGCACGCTAGGTGTGAACTGGTCATTTGCTCCAGGTACATACCGTGGTGGTCAAATTGGCGCGAACTTTGGCAAACTTGCTTTAGGCTTTGTTTACGCAGATGAATACAAGGCTCCATGGTTCAAAGAAACTTACGAGTTCAACGAAGGTACGTTCTGGGGTGGTGCAGGTAAAGACGTAGGCGATGCTTACTCATTCGGTGCTCGTTACGCGCTAGACAACGGCATCTCTTTTGACGCAGGTTACGGTGCCCTGACTGATGGCGACCGTAAGAACTTCCATTTCAAAGTGAAAGGTACAACAGACGGTGGTCTATACTGGTCTCCGCAATTGTACGTAGTTGATGATGACAACCAATACGACAGCACTGCATTCCAGGTAGCGCTTTTAACGTCTAAATCAATGGGTCAATACAGCTTCCGTGCTGACGCAACATACACATCAGCAGACTCTGATGACAAGCGTGGTCAAGTAGGTAACATGGCTTACCGCCTGACTGAGCAATACGGTGGTTCAAACGGTTCATACGACGTTTGGTGGAACAACCGTTCTGACTTTAACCACGATGGTGAGTACGCGTTCTTCCTATCTGCTTCTCGTGACTTTGCTGACATCGGTGGTAACGGGTTTAGCGCGGGTCTAAGCGGTGCATACGGCGCTGGAGCGAAAGCTTCAGGTTACGATGAGTTGGTAGAGTACGCATACAGCTTCTTCGCAAACTACGCTATTCAAGGTGGCGCGCTTAAAGATGCTAACATAAGCTTCTACTACACTAACTTCTACAATGATTCAGATGCGCCAGATTGGGGGCCATACTCAAACGCATTTAACGATGAGACAGACTTTAAACTAATTCTAACTATGCCATTCGGCGTAAAATAATTAGTGAATAAAGGAGAAGCTGGGCAATCGCCCAGCTTTTTTTGTTCTTAGCCATCAGTTTTTCACTGTACCTCTTCATTATGTAATTAGGTGGTTTTATGAAGAAAGTTCTTTTAGTTTCAGTCTTAGTTCTTACTCTACAAGCATGCAGCAGCAATCCTAAAACAGCCGAAGAATACTGGTATGGTCAAGGCGAGCGATTCGGAGCTAACGGATACTCGTATGACAACGGAATTTTAGAGACGCTCAAAGAGTCGGTGGCTTTTGATGAGCAGTCATATAAAAATGGCTATAAAGCGGGTAAAGCGGAGTATTGTGACCCGTTTAAAGCTTTTGAGAGGGGTAGACAAGGCATCCGCTATGATGGACAGTGTAGCGGTCAACCTCAAGAAATCATGATTAAAGCTGAGTGGCAGAGAGGTTGGGAAGCTTTTATCGGCTCTGACTTTTACAAGCTCTAGTTTACTCCTAACAATGAAGCGGCATTTTTGGCGAGGATGATGAAGTTTATCTGAGTGCCTTAGTTGCTCTCAGATAAACTTCGTATAATTAACATTCATCTTTATTTAAATACTCCACCATACATCTTGCACAATTCTCGAGGAAGTTGCTTAACCGTGCCGTCACTAAAAGTGCAGTCTACACCTGCACCAAATACATGACCGGCATTTTGAGCTAACGAAATAGGAGAAGAAAATACCAAGCAAGCAAAAATTAAAGTAATAATTCGTTTCATGGTAAACCTCATACTTATTAATGAGTATAGAGTCGTCTCTATACTATTAATTTATAACCAGATTAATTCTTAAAAGAAGACTAAGCTTGAATATAGCTTCGTTAGGATGTTAAGTATTCGTATTTCACTATAAGCATGCCATTGCATTAAGGGGTTGAACTAGTGCTTGTGTGATGATGTTTCTATCACGGCTATTGGTATATGCTCATGGTGACGAGTGGTACACATCGTTAAGCTAAAACAATATCATATTTCATAGTACATCTTTTACTTACCTAAAATATAAGCACTAAATGACAATGCTTATTCATTAAGTATGTATGTAGACCAATAAAGATCAAAAAATTATTCATGATTAGTTAATTTTTTAATTTTAAAATAGAGTAAATATAGTTACGAGACTCTTTAATATCTATTTGATTTTATAACATAGACTAATATTAATTTTTAATTTATAGATAGGATAATAATAGTAACCTTTAACTTAATTTTTATTGGGAATTAAATTAAGGTGATGAAATAAAAGAAGTAGTGAGGGGGAATAATAATGGAGCCATGTAAGCTCCATTATTTTGACATAAATTAATCATCAACCGGTTCGATGACTAAAATAATACCCTTTACAGCAACGATTTTTACTCTGGTCCCTGCAGGAAGGGCTTGGTCACTTTGGGCAGACCAGGTGGTATCTGCAACATGGATTCTATTCACTCCAACCGAGAAGTCTTCGTCTATTGTGAGAGTTTGTCCAATCAGTTGCTTGTACTTCTGATTTAGATCTCTGGAGAGATCATCTTGTTCGTCGTTTTTCCATTGACGTCGCCACCACAACCAAGTGGTGACAAGACTGAACGTGGCAAAAGACAACCATTGTAGCTGCCAGCTAATCGGTATCAGAGACAATAAAATACCAACCAACAGGGCAGACAGACCAAGCCAGAGAAAATAACCCGCGGTTCCGAGTAATTCTACAGCAAGTAGACCAAACCCCAGTGCGAGCCAATGCCAAAAGGTGATCCCATCAAGTAAGCTTATAAAATCCATAGGCAGGTCTTATTCTTTGTTTTGTTGTTTAAACATTTCAGCAATACCTGCAACGGATCCCATTAGCCCCGTTGCTTCCAGAGGTAGCATGATGATCTTACCGTTTTCAGCCTGTCCAATGCTCTTAATTGCGTCTGTGTAGCCCTGAGCGATAAAGTAATTCACAGCTTGCATGTCACCTTTTGCTATTGCTTCAGAAACCATGTAGGTCGCTTTGGCTTCTGCCTGAGCAGCGCGTTCACGAGCTTCTGCATGAAGAATAGCAGACTGCTTTTCGCCTTCAGCTTTCAGTATTTGTGATTGCTTGTGGCCTTCTGCTTTTAGGATCTCGGCTTGACGAACACCCTCCGCTTCAAGGATTTCTGCGCGTTTGTTCCGCTCGGCTTTCATTTGGGCGTTCATCGCGGCGGTCAAATCAGCTGGTGGCTGTACATCCTTTATTTCAATACGCGTCACTTTTACACCCCAAGGGTTGGTAGCCTGGTCAACAATGAGCAGGAGCTTTGAGTTGATCATATCGCGCTGGCTTAGCATCTCATCGAGTTCCATTGAGCCTAATACAGTACGAATATTAGTAAGAGTGAGGTTTCTAATCGCATGCTCCAGATCGTTAACTTCATAGGCAGCTTTTGCGGCATCGACGACTTGTACGAAACAGACGGCATCAATAGTGACATTAGCGTTATCTTTACTAATAACCTCTTGTGCCGGGATATCTAATACGCGCTCCATCATACTTATTTTATGACCAACACGATCGATGAAAGGGATGATTAAATTTAACCCGGGTTTGAGTGTGTGGGTATAACGTCCAAATCGCTCAACGGTCCAGTTGCTCCCCTGAGGAACGGTTTTTATCGCGGATGAAAGAATAATAATGGCAAGGACAACAAAAATACCGATAGTAATCAACGAATCAATTGGCATGGAATATTCCCTTAAATGCATAAAGTCTGATTCATTTTTACTCATTTATCACGATTAGACAATTTAAGAAGTGAGAACAGGTGAAGTAGTTTGATGTGAGGCAAAATAAAGGCCGAAATAGTCCGGCCTTTATCTCAAATCTATATTTTGACGAACTTAGTATAAAATCGAGTACAGTTGACGTCGGTACTTACCCGCTAAAGCATTTCCTTGACCTAACGCGCTAAGAATATCCATAAAGGTTTTCTTGACTTCGCCATCCTGAGCACCTAAGTTCACCTTAAGAATGTTCCAAAGGAGTTCTAATGCTTCTTCATCACGACCAACTTGGTTGTACTGAACGGCTAACTCACACGCCAATTCCAGGTTGTCTGCATTTGCTGCGTACTCTTGTTCTAAGCGTTGAAGCTCTGGGCTGTCAGCCGCTTGAAGATGCAATTCTAGCTTAGCGATTAAGCCCTTGTAGTAATTATCCTGATACTCAAGTGGAATAGATCCTAATAGCTCTTGAGCAACATCAAACTGTTTCGTTTCCAACAAGCAATCTGCCGTAGCAAGTTTGACATCGCCACGAGATTGCAGCTCTGCAGGCAGTGTGTGGATGATACTCAGAGCCTCTGCGTGCTTACCTTGTGCCAATAGTTCAGTAACTTGTTTAAGTAGTTGCTCATCTGGGCTTGGCAGGTGCTTTTGGAGCATGGCTGCGATGGCGTCTATCGGTTGAGGGCCACCTAATCCATCGACAGCTTGACCATTAATAAACAATGCAATCGTCGGAAGTACCTGAACGCCAAACTGAGACGCTAAGGCTGGCTGGTCTTCACAGTTAAGTAGAGCAAGGGTAAAAGCACCATTGTACTGTTGAGCAAGCGTTTGTAACTCAGGGAGTATTTGTGCGCTTTCTGGCTGAGCATTAGCCCAAAAGTGGATCAGAACGGGTGTGTTCATTGATCCTTCAAGCGTTTCGCGAAAGTTCTGTTCTGTGATCTCAACGATAAATGGGGATTGCATCAGAGTATCCTTGCTTTTGTTTCTTGTCGTTGCATGTAGATATGGAGTTGATTTAGTGGAAAATCAAGCAGTATCGCTAAATAAGATCGAGATGTATGAATTGGTGAGATTTAGATTACGTAGAAAGGAAAAACGCTGCCCAAGCAGCGCTGTCCTAATAGCGTATTAAAGTGGCGACTCCTGCACTGTGATTATCATTTTTATCATGCAGGGTGTGGTATCAGAATAGGATGAACAAGGTCACCACTACACCCACACTAAGCCAGTTAAGCTGATTTAATGTCATTATTGTCTCGCATTGGAACAAAGTATTGCTACAAAACAGATCGGGTGGCGATACCAAATCTAATCAAACCTGTACACAAAATGCATTCATTTTGGCGTGAGGTTTGCCTAGATATTGATTCGAACAGGTGAGGTTTTTTTAACCTACATGTTCATAATGACATCACATTGTTACGATGAAATTACACTACGACAAAAGAATTTTATGCTGCTTGTCGCAAAATTTTATCGAGCAGTCGAGTTGGTAACACCCGCTTCAACACTGCGAACAGCTTGGTTGGTGTGGTAATACGGTAACGGATTTTGGGTGAATCACTGGTGAGTGCATGTAGGACCGGTTCAATACATGCTTCTGCTGGTAGCACAAACTTATTGTTTGATTTGTCATTATCTAGGCGCTGTTTCTGAGCTTCATAGGCGACGCGATGTGGACTGGATTCTGTGTCGATCCACTTTTCAAAGGCGGCAAGCGCATTTTGTCTAAATTGAGTTTCTATAGGGCCCGGCTCTATAAGCGCAACTTTGATATTGGTGTCGGCCAGTTCAAGTCTTAAGGTATCTGTCCAACCTTCCAGAGCAAACTTTGACGCATTATAAGCCCCGCGATATTTCATTGCGGCAAAGCCAAGTACTGAGCTGTTTTGAATGATGCGGCCTTCGTCATGGGCGCGCATGTGTGGAAGAATCTCTTGTACCAGTTGATGCCAGCCGAAAAAGTTGGTTTGGAATTGAGCTTTGAGCGCTTCGGTTGGAAGGTCTTCTAACGCTCCTGGCTGACCGTATGCGCCGTTGTTAAATAAAGCGTACAGTTTCCCCTGAGCTAAACTTATCGCCTGCTCAGCGCCTTGCGTAATGCTGATGGGGTCATTGAGGTCGAGTTGTATGCAGGTTAAGCCCTCGGCCTGCAGTCGCTGGACATCGTCAGGTTTTCTACACGAGGCAATAACATTAAAGCCTTGTGCTTTCAGGGCATGAGCGCACACATAACCAATACCGGTTGAGCAACCAGTGATAAGAATCGACTTGTTCATAAATTAAGCTCAGATAAACGTATATTAACGTTTATCATTCAACAGCTTCGCTCATGAAGCAAGTGCTTAAGTGCGGGTTCAATTCTCGAATAGCTGAACTGGAAATCCAATTCTGTCAGTTTTTTCGGTTTTGCTCTAATGCTGTCAAACAACAAACAAGCTGATTCTCCCATCACCAACTCCATGACCCACTGAGGTGTGAACAGTATGTGCGGTCGTTTCAGAGTTTTTGCTAATGTCGCGCTGAAAATACGATTACTTACTGGATGCGGGGCACACATGTTGAACGCGCCATGGGCATGAGGGGTATTCAGTAAATACATGATGGCACGCACCATGTCCAGGATATGAATCCAGGGCAGGTATTGGTTGCCGTTTCCAAGTGGTCCGCCTAATCCTAGCTTATAAGGGAGTAACATTTTTGCCAAAGCGCCACCGTTAGGGCCGAGAACCACGCCAGTCCGCAATAAACACACTCGTGTATCCTCGGATTCTGCACGTTTAGCAATCTGTTCCCATTTTTCGCAAACAAGGTGCGTAAACGCTTCACTGTTAACATGAAGGCATTCATCAAAAGGGTGCTCTTGTTGGTCGCCATAATAGCCCACAGCCGATCCACTAATGAACACGGATGGTGGCTTTGTGCTCGCATGGATAAGCTCGACAATTTGTTCGGTTATTTTCCAGCGACTTTTACAAATTTTGTCCTTCTGTTTTTGAGTCCAACGCTTATCTGCGATTGGTTCACCCGCGAGATTGATGATCGCGTCAATGTGATTAAGATCGGCAAGTTGGTCAAGAGAGTCTATATATTCAATATTACCTACATCAGCATGCTGAAGATGCTGTTTCGCTTTTTGTGGTGAACGCGTTAATAGCACCACGTGATGAGTGGTGAGTAGCTTGAGCAACTCAGAGCCAATAAATCCTGTTCCGCCTGTTAATAATATCTTCATGGCGTCTCATTGAATGACAAAAACATGAAAACATTATAGTCACTTTGTTTGCTGCATGATCATATTCTCCCGTGTATTCGCCGTAAATCACCATTCGATTTGAAAGCTTTTGCTCCGCACCAACTTCACATATTGAAAAATTGTAACTAGTTGTTATTGGTGACATTGGTTCCTTCACATTTGCATCAAGAATTTTATGTCAGACTGATATGAGTCGGTTAAATCATTTCAGTTAATTATCGCTAGATTACTCAAAAGCATTCAATAAGGAGGAGATATGGAAGCATTTATTGCTCTTTTTCGAGCTCTCCTTAACAGTGCGCGCGATCTGATGCCCATCGTTCTTGTCATCACTTTTTTTCAACTGGTGGTATTACAGGAACCTTTGCCTAACCTAGTATCTATTCTTTTTGGTTTACTGCTCGTCGTACTAGGATTGACGTTTTTTATTTTTGGATTAGAGCTTGGTCTTTTTCCGATAGGCGAGAGCATGGCTCAGGCGTTTGCGAAAAAGGGCAGCGTTTTTTGGCTTTTAGTCTTCGCGTTTTGTTTAGGGTTTGGCACCACAATCGCCGAGCCTGCACTGACTGCTGTAGCAGATAAAGCGGCTCGGGTGGCGGCTGAGGGAGGAATGATTAACAACTCGGAGTTGGCGATCCAGGAGTATGGTACTGGGCTTCGGGTAACAGTGGCGTTATCTGTCGGCATCGCTATTGTGGTTGGTGTGCTTCGTATTCTGAAAGGCTGGCCTATCCATTACATGATCATAGGCGGGTATGTGGGCGTCGTAGTGTTAACTTGGTTTGCACCTGAGTCGATTATTGGCGTGGCATACGACTCGGGAGGAGTAACGACATCGACGATCACCGTTCCATTGGTGACCGCGCTCGGAGTCGGTCTCGCTTCAGCAATTAAAGGACGCAACCCCATGGTCGATGGATTTGGGTTGATTGCTTTTGCATCGTTGCTGCCAATGATGTTTGTCATGGTTTATGGGATGGTCGTGGCATGATTTCGTTCGAGCACTTTTTTGACACGCTTCTATCCACCATTCGCGATGTTATCCCAATTGCTGCCATCATTTTTGGTTTTCAACTCGCGGTACTTCGCCGTCCGGTGAATAACCTGAGAAAAGTGCTGTTTGGTTTTGCCTACGTTATTTTGGGTTTATCCCTGTTCTTGCTCGGGTTGGAAATGGCATTGTTTCCGCTTGGCGAAACCATGGCGGTACAACTTACCACCCCGGATTTTGTCAGAGAGTTCAAAGTATCAGTAGGGCAGCAACTGGAGTGGATCGACTATTATTGGGTGTACACCTTCGCATTTTTTATTGGTTTCAGTACAACGATTGCAGAGCCGTCATTAATTGCGGTAGCAATCAAGGCAAATCAAGTTTCCGGTGGCAGTATTAGCGTGAATGGTCTGCGTGTCGCGGTTGCATTAGGTGTGGCGATTGGTATTGCATTGGGCAGTTACCGGATTGTTGTCGGGGACCCTATTCACTATTACATCATAGCTGGTTACATCGTAGTTGTCGCCCAGACCTTTTATGCCCCTCAGATGATCGTCCCTTTGGCTTATGACTCTGGCGGTGTGACGACATCGACTGTTACTGTACCGCTCGTGACCGCTCTGGGATTAGGCCTGGCGTCTACTGTGCCCGGGAGAAACCCTATGATAGATGGCTTTGGTTTGATTGCCTTTGCCAGTTTGTTTCCGATGATATCCGTTATGGGATATGCGCAAATTACTCAATGGCTTAATAAAGACACCTCGGAGGACGAAGAAAATGCGCTTTAAATTGATACTTGCGTTTGTTGAGGATGCCAGAACAGATAAGGTACTTGATGCTGCTCGGGATGCTGGAGCAACGGGTGCTACGGTAATTAATAATGCTCGAGGGCAAGGGTTAAACCAGAAGCGGACGTTTTTTGGATTGACCTTGGAAGTACAAAAAGATGTTCTGCTGTTTGTGGTCGAGGAGCATCTCTCTCGACACATTTTAGAAACCATCAGCGATGTCGGTGAATTTGACAAGGAATCCGGACAGGGCATTGCGATTCAAATTGATATTGAAGATGCGGTCGGCGTCGCCCATCAGGTAGAGACATTGGCTAAGGTTGTAGAGGACGAGTTATGAGTAATCAGGCGATAGTACGGGTTCGAGACGTCATGGCTGCAACTTACGTTATGGTAGATGGGCTGATGACGGTGTACGAAGGGATTACACTAGCCAAAAAATATCAAGTGAAAGCGCTGGTGGTTAAAAAGCGCGATGACAATGATGAATTCGGCATAGTATTAATGAATGATATTGCCAAAAAAGTGCTGGCGAATAACCGTGCACCTCAACGAACCAATATTTATGAGATTATGACCAAGCCAGCTCTGTGTGTTGGGCCGGACATGAACGTGAAATATTGCGCCAGATTGTTTGAACGGTTTGGCATTAGTCGCGCTCCGGTTATTGAAGACGGCGAGGTGATTGGTATGGTCAGTTACAACAATATCGTAATCAATGGCATGGTAAGAGATTAAGTCGAAAGGTAAATCGAGGCTCAGCTTTACTTCTCTCAGATCGGCGACAGTTATCCATCTATATTGCATTGATTACTTGTGATGTTGCATATGTGTCCGTTGGCACTTATCCTTTGTGCCTTACGCTTATAGTCGAGGATTTTTATCATGCCTTTAGTTGCTTGTCCGGTCTGTGAGAAACAGATTTCTAAACGAGCTCATACCTGTCCTGGGTGTGGGGAGCCGGATCCGCTGAATCACTTAGCAAAGTCGAAGTTTATCTCAATGGTTTTTTGGTTGTTGGTACTTGTAGGCGCTGGTTATGCTGCGTGGGTTTATTTACTGCCAATGTTGATCGATTTTGTTCGTAACCAGTAATTTGAGCTGTAGTAAGAATGGCGTAGAATAGCCTCTGTTATTATGAGGAGATAATGCTTTGAAACTATTTTTTGCCTCAGATTTGCATGGCTCTTTACCTGCGACGAGAGAAACCATCGATTTGTTTGTTGAATCTGGAGCGGATCATTTGGTTCTGTTGGGAGACATTCTCTACCACGGACCAAGAAATCCGATTCCAGAAGGTTATAACCCAGCACAAGTGGCTGAGCTTTTAAATCGGTACAGTAAGCAGATTATTGCGGTTCGAGGTAACTGCGATAGTGAAGTGGATCAGATGCTATTAACCTTTCCGATGATGATGGATTATGCTTGGGTGTTGCTTGAATCCGGTCAGCGTCTGTTTTTAACCCATGGTCATATATACAACAGTAGCCATCGCCCAGAGCTGAAAGAAGGGGATGTGATCGCCCATGGTCACACTCACATACCTGTCGCAGAGTTACAAGATGGCGTTACTATCTTCAACCCTGGTTCTATGACGTTTCCGCGCAATGACTTACCTCGAAGCTACGGCTTGATGAATGGGAAGACACTGACAGTGCAGACGCCAGAGGGCGAAGTGTTGGCTCAGACAGAGATATAGTGTTTGAGATCCGACTGAGAGAATGGTTTTGTTTACATGATTAGGGGAGTACAGCACTCCCTTATTTTGTATCCGAATGTCCTAGATCTCTGTCCGGTGCAATAATGTCTCTGACTTTCTGTTTCAATACCTTTGCTTCCGGAAAACCACCATCTTTTTTACGCTCCCAGATTTGCTGTCCATTACAGAAGATTTCGAATCGACCACCAGTATCTGGATGCAAGGTAACAGATTCGATTTCTTCGCTGAACGTATGCAGCAGCTCTTGCGAAAGCCAGGTTGAACGTAACATCCAATTACACTGACGACAGTAGTAGATGTTAATCACAGCTTTTTCCATTTTATTTTCCTTTTAACTAAAATAGCCCGTTAATTCTTAAGCCTGGCATTAAACCAGCAGCTTAAACCCAACGGCAAAGGTGAGAATTTCAAACGCAATTTTTATCACGCGGTTACTGTATCGGGTGGCAGCCCAAGCGCCCAAGCTTCCGCCTAAAAAGGAACTTAATAGCAATACGGGTAACCATGCCCAGTGAATAGGGGCACCGGCTTGAACGACAGCGACGCCTCCAATGCCATTCCAAAACAACCCGACGCAAATCATGGTGTAAGCGACCGCCTGTTTATAATCAAACCCAAACCAGCGAACCAAAAATAGAGTAACCAGTAGTCCAGAACCAGCGGTGAGTGAACCGTTAATGATTCCAATCAGCATGATGCCAAAACCACCAACGATCCAACCGGCTCGATCGCGATGCATCTTCACCTCAGATTGTCCTAACTGCTTTTTAAGCCGTGAGTAAATGCCCAAAGCAAGGATCATGGAGCCCAACATCTTCTCAGCAATACCATCAGGAATATGAACGATGATATTAGCGCCAATAATGACACCAATACTGCCGATCAGTATTAAATACAGCGCTACGGGAAGTTTTATTGTGCCAGCTTTTAAATGCGTACTGGCTGCGCCTAAACCTAAGGCAACGGACGCGACTTTATGAGTGCCAAGAGCAACAGAAAAAGGCAAACCTAAAAAAATCAGTAGGGGGAATTGCAACAAACCTGCTCCGCCACCAGAAAGTGACGCTAACGTGTTTGCGATAAGAGAGCCCAAAAAGAGCGTGAGGGTATCTAGCCAGTCCATGTGCACAACAAAGGGGACATTTCGCCCCCTTTAATCAGTAAATCAGTTTCTAAACAGTACCGTAGAACCGTGATTCAGGCTAGTTAATAACAGAGTTTTCTCGTTAACCACATCAATACGGCGGCTTTGCTCGGCATCCAGCCTGAATATTTGAGTGATCAAGCGAAGCTGTTCTTCAGAGAAGTCTCTCGACTGAGAAGATGAAATGTCTTTGAATTCAGACGGTGAAACGAGCAGGTAATTATCGCTCACTTCCCAGCGACCTTTCTCTGAGATATTGATGGTTGATTCCGCCGTAGAGCCTTGGGCAAAAAGCTTAATGTTCGCTACACGGATGTATTCGCCATTAGGCAAATATTTCACGTTGGACTCGACATTGACCTTACGCAGCGGACCTACCGTGTCATTCGGCAACTTATCAGTAATGAGTGTCACCATGGCAGATTGCCACTCGTTTGCGGTCAGAACCTGTTCAATTTTGAGGTCGCTGCCCCAGTATAACCAGCCACTGAAAAGCATGGATACGGCCAAAACCGCAGATGCAAATTTTATCTTCATAATGGCCTCCCCTTATTTACAGATATCGGCTGGGTCACTTTGACCAGAAACTATACGCAAAGTGACATTCTCATAAGAGTGGTCGATGTCATGGATATAGTTCAGCACCAGTTGGTTGTTCTGGCCACCGGTTGCGATGACCTGCACAGGCAATGAATCTTTTGTGTGATGGTCAACGTAGCGTTCCACACATTGCTTGATAGACGGCAACCAGTCATTAATTTGCGGGTGATTCACAGGCGTTAGCACAGGTACATTTTGATAAATATCTACCTGACGGAATTGGGACTCCGCGGGATTCGTGAATAGCAGTACGCCAACTGGAAACAATATAGCTACCAATAAAATCAGCCGTGGCAACCACATATTTGGTTTCTTTTGCGGCTGAACCTGAGCTTGTTCACTACGAAACTCGTGCTCTACTTTTGTTTCGGAGATCGGCTCTGCTGGTGGCTCTTCAGAAATATCCGTGCTTTTTGCTTTGTCTGGCTCAACGTCTGAAGCTAGCTCTTCAGAGTCTGAGTTAACAACAGAGGAAAGCGGATTCAATCGTTCTACAGAACAGATTAACTGGTAGCCACGCTTTGGTACGGTTTTTACATACTCTGGAGATTTTGTTGAGTCCTTCAACATCTTACGCAGGGTAGAGATCGCTTGAGTAAGGCTTGAGTCATCCACCTCAAAACCTTGCTCACGCCAGACAAACTCGTGGAGTTCGTTACGGGTTAACACTTCGTTGGGTCTTTCTGCCAACATCAGGAGAATGCGACTTTCGTTGCTTCCTAAACGTACAACGTCGTTGTCGTTTTGTTGGTCAGCAAGCGAATTACTATTTGGGTCAAAAGTAAACCTTTGAGCAAGTAGAAATTTGGTGCCAATGCTAGTCATTTAGTTCTTCTTAGATGGATGATGTTGAAATTATGGTGATTTATATCACAAATTCATGCTATGCGCGTAGGATATGCACGACGTTTTAGATGCTTTTAGCCGGGTAGGATAATTAAATTTTTGTAAAAAAACACTGTTTTTAGTTGGATTGACCTTGAATTTACATTTGTCAGCCACATGTTACATGACATATTAGAAACGCTATTTCTTGGAGTTGAGGTGTTTACTTTTCTCCCTGAGATGGTTTGTTAGATTAGATGTTATGGAGCAAACATGAGCGAAACTGTATCTCAAAATAAAGAAACTCGTGGTTTTCAATCAGAAGTAAAACAACTACTGCATTTAATGATCCATTCTCTTTATTCCAACAAAGAGATCTTTTTGCGTGAGCTGATTTCTAACGCATCAGATGCATCAGACAAATTGCGATTTCAGGCGCTATCTAACCCAGATTTGTATCAGGGTAACGCTGACCTTGGCGTAAAACTGTCATTTGATGAGAGCGCAAATACCTTAACGATTTCTGACAATGGTATCGGCATGAGCCGTGATGATGTGATCGAGCATCTGGGTACTATTGCGAAATCTGGCACGGCAGATTTCTTCTCAAAACTGTCGGAAGATCAAAGCAAAGACTCACAATTGATTGGTCAGTTTGGTGTCGGCTTCTATTCTGCGTTTATCGTGGCAGATGCTGTTACGGTACGCACTCGTGCTGCAGGTGTTTCAGCAGAAGAGGCCGTGCAATGGCACTCTGCGGGTGAAGGTGAGTACACGATTGAAAACATCGTAAAAGACGCTCGCGGTACCGACATCATTCTGCACATGCGTGAAGAAGGTAAAGAGTTCCTGAGTGAATGGCGTCTGCGCGAAGTGATCAGTAAGTATTCTGACCATATCGGTATCCCGGTTTCTATCCAAACAGCGGTACGTGATGAAGAAGGCAATGAAACTGGCGAGAAAAAGTGGGAGCAAATTAACAAGGCTCAAGCGCTATGGACTCGCAATAAATCTGATATCTCAGAAGAAGAGTATCAAGAGTTTTACAAGCACGTTTCGCATGACTTTGCGGACCCACTGACCTGGAGTCATAACCGCGTTGAAGGTAAAAACGACTACACGAGTCTTCTTTACATCCCGTCTAAAGCACCATGGGACATGATGAACCGTGACCATAAATCTGGTCTGAAACTCTATGTTCAACGTGTATTCATCATGGATGACGCAGAGCAGTTTATGCCGTCTTACCTGCGTTTTGTGCGTGGTCTGATAGATTCAAACGATCTTCCGCTAAACGTATCGCGTGAGATTCTGCAAGATAACAAAGTGACTCAGTCATTGCGCAATGCTTGTACCAAGCGCGTATTGACGATGCTAGAGCGCATGGCAAAGAATGACTCAGAAAAATACCAGTCATTCTGGAAAGAGTTTGGCCTTGTACTGAAAGAGGGTCCGGCTGAAGACTTCGCAAACAAAGAGAAGATCGCTGGTCTGTTACGTTTCGTGTCTACTGAAGTTGACTCTGCTGAGCAAACTGTCGCACTGGCTGACTACGTTGAGCGCATGAAAGAAGGTCAGGATAAGATCTACTACCTGACAGCAGACAGCTACGCCGCAGCGAAAAACAGCCCGCACTTAGAGCAGTTCAAAGCAAAAGGCATCGAAGTTATCCTGATGTACGACCGCATTGATGAGTGGTTAATGAACTACCTGACTGAGTTTGACGGTAAGCAGTTCCAGTCAATCACTAAAGCGGGTCTGGATCTGAGCAACTTCGAAGATGAAGCCGAGAAAGAAAAGCAGAAAGAGACTGAGGAAGAGTTTAAGTCGGTTGTGGAACGCACTAAGTCTTACTTAGGCGATCGCGTAAAAGAAGTTCGCACAACGTTCAAATTGGCTTCAACACCGGCGGTTGTGGTGACGGATGATTACGAGATGGGGACTCAAATGGCGAAGCTTCTTGCGGCAGCAGGTCAGGCAGTGCCAGAAGTGAAGTACATCTTCGAAATCAACCCGGAGCATGAACTGGTTAAGCGCATGGCTGATGAAGCTGACGAGGAAGCGTTTGGCCGCTGGGTTGAGGTACTTTTAGGGCAGGCGATGCTTGCTGAACGCGGTTCAATGGAAGACCCTGCGCAGTTCTTAGGTGCGATCAACCAGCTTTTGACTAAGGTTTAATAGTCAATACACATTAAAAAGCTCGCGTATAGCGAGCTTTTTGTTTGTTATCGCATAAATTTGCATTGTAGGTGTTGAGTTAATAGTCAATAGTGGCATAAAGATGCGGTTGTTAACATTCTTTAGTCTTAATTCACTCTTTGCTCACATAACCTGTGGTAGAATCTGTAACTTGAATGTCAGTCACAAGGCGTGTATTTTTGCCGCCTAACGTTATACCGAAACTTATCGTTGCGATTGCTTCTTAGGTTTGAAACTTGAGTAGGCAGGCTATTGTGAGCTTCGGTATAAATCTTAAATATTAAAGAGGATAAATCATGCGCATCATTCTTCTAGGTGCTCCAGGTGCAGGTAAAGGCACACAAGCAAACTTCATCATGGATAAATACGGTATTCCACAAATCTCTACTGGTGATATGCTTCGTGCGGCGATCAAAGCAGGTACAGAGCTTGGTAAACAAGCGAAAGCTGTTATCGACGCTGGTCAGCTAGTTTCTGATGAAATCATCCTTGGCCTTATCAAAGAACGTATCGCTCAAGACGATTGCGCAAAAGGCTTCCTACTAGACGGTTTCCCTCGCACTATCCCTCAGGCTGATGGCCTAAAAGAAATGGGTGTTGACGTTGATTACGTTATTGAATTCGACGTTGCTGATGACGTGATCGTTGAGCGTATGGCTGGTCGTCGTGCTCACCTTCCTTCAGGTCGTACTTACCACGTTGTTTACAACCCACCTAAAGTGGAAGGTAAAGATGACGTAACTGGTGAAGATCTTGTTGTTCGTGATGACGACAAAGAAGAAACAGTACGTGCACGTCTAGGTGTTTACCATGAGCAAACTGCGCCACTTATCAACTACTACGGTAAAGAAGCAGAAGCTGGTAAAACTACGTACCTAAAATTCGATGGTACTAAGCAAGTTTCTGAAGTAAGTGCTGATATCGAGAAGGCATTAGCATAATAGGTAATACCTATTATCAAAATTTTTAAGAATTTTGTTATAGTTAAGCGACCGTAAGGTCGCTTTTTTTATACATTTTTATGATACCAATTCCAGTCATATCTTATCATTCTTGCTGATTAAAATAGCTGGCATTGGTACACGCTGGAAACAAAGGGACGCTATGCAAAAAATAAAAAAACAAGGTGTGCTTCTGGTTAACTTGGGTACACCTGACGAACCAACTGCTCCTGCTGTAAAGCGCTTCTTGAGCCAGTTTCTTCATGATCACCGTGTGGTCGACATGACACGATGGCTTTGGTGTCCAATTTTGCACGGGGTTATTTTGCCAATACGTGCGCCAAAAGTTGCCAAGCTTTATGAGTCCGTTTGGATGGAAGAGGGTTCCCCTCTGATGGTGTACTCAAAGCGCCAAGCGAAGAAACTGGCTAAGCAGTTAGATATTCCCGTAGAGCTTGGCATGACTTATGGTAATCCAAGTTTACACGCGGGTTTTGAAGCCTTACTGTCGCAAGGGGTCGATGAGGTCATCGTATTGCCTTTGTATCCTCAGTATTCAGGTACAACAACAGCGGCGGTGTCTGATGGGATAACCAAAGCTTTTAAGAAATTACCCGTCATACCGGCATATAGCTTAATTCGTGATTATCACGACCATCCAATGTTCATTGATGCCTTGGCTCAATCCGTAAGAGCGTATTGGGCTGAACATGGACAAGGGGAGTATCTGCTATGTTCCTATCACGGCATACCGAAACGTTTTGCAGATAACGGTGACATTTATCCTCAACATTGTGAAACGACGACTCGCTTGCTGGGTGAAGCTCTTGGGTTGAATGAAACGCAGATAGGGATGGCTTATCAGTCCCGTTTTGGGCGTGAAGAGTGGTTACAGCCATACACTGATAAAACTCTGGAAACGTTGCCTGCCAAGGGTATTAAAAAGATTGATATAATGACACCAGCATTTTCTTCGGATTGTTTGGAAACGCTAGAAGAAATCGCGGGAGAAAACAAACACATTTTCTTAGAAGCAGGCGGTGAGCAGTTTAATTACATTCCTTGCCTGAATGATGATGATCGACATATTGAGATGATGGCGGAGTTAGTTCGCAATAAGCTATAATCGTTGTCATGAAATGTTCTTAACAAAAAGGGTCGCAAGTGCGACCCTTTTTAGTTTGAATGACGTATTAAGCAACTTGTACTTGTTGCTCTTCTACTTGTTCCGCGTTGCTCGCTGAACTTTCAGCACCGTGCATCCAGCGCACTAGCGTATTAGAGAACAACAGCAAAATTAGACCACTGACCGTCGCACTCGCTGCGATACCGCTAAAGATAGCCATCGCACCTAGCTCACCAACATGGGATCCCACATAGCCAGCTACGTAGTTTGCAATCGCATTACAGCCGAACCATGCACCCATCATTAATGATGCCAAACGCAGAGGCGCAAGTTTGGTTACCAGAGACAAGCCGATTGGAGATAGGCAAAGTTCACCCAGTGTATGGAAGAAGAAAGCACCCACTAACCACAGCATTGATGTTTTCACTGTGGTATCACCGCCTTGCTCAAGTACCGCACCAACCATACATAGGAAACCCAGAGCGAGGAAGAACATCGCCATTGCAAATTTCACTGGTGAATTTGGCTCACGTTTACCTAGCTTAACCCACAGTACCGCAAGCACAGGTGCAAGCGTAATAATAAAGAAAGGGTTAAGTGACTGGAACCAAGCCGCAGGAACTTCGAAGCTGCCAATCATACGGTCAGTGTATTGCTGAGTGTAGATATTCATCAGGCCACCTGCTTGCTCAAAGCCAGCCCAGAATACGATAGTGAAAAGACTCATGACCAGAATGACTTTAATGCGGTCCACTTCTTCTTTAGTAAGTGGCTGCTTCTTGGTTGATTTCTGATTTGCTAGTGCGCGTTTGGCTGCTGGTTCGCGGCCGACATCACCTAGCCAGGATTGAGCGAAGCTTATTTGCATCACAAGGCTCATAAGCATACCGATGCCTGCAGCAACGAAACCAGCTTTCCAACCGAATGAGTTGGTCACCGAGCCAGAAACGACACCAGCGAGCAGAGCGCCAAGGTTGATACCCATGTAGAAGATGGTAAATGCGCCATCACGACGGTTGTCACCTTCGTTGTATAGGTCACCCACCATCGTTGAGATATTCGGCTTAAACAAGCCGTTACCTGAGATCAGAAGCGCAAGACCTAAATAAAAGGTGTGAAGAGAGCCAAGGCCCAGTGCATCGGCTGGCAATGCCAAGGTAAATTGACCAATAGCCATTAATGCACCACCGAGTAAAATGGAGCGGCGTTGGCCTAAGTAGTTATCTGCCAGGTAGCCACCGATCAGAGGTGTGATGTAAACAAGGCCAGTATAAATGCCGTATAGGTCTAGTGCGTCTTTAGTCGACCAGCCCAGACCGCCATTCATTGTGGTATCTGTGAGATAAAGTACGAGAATGGCACGCATTGCGTAGTAAGAGAAGCGCTCCCACAATTCTGTGCCGAACAGTAAAAATAAGCCACGAGGGTGGCCAAAATATTGATGTTGGTTTGTCATAGGATCTTTTAATAATAGTTGTTACATTTTCCGAGGAAAATATATACCTTTAAATTTAACAATTAACAAACAAAAAATTTTATACAATTGCATCTACACCTGTATAAGTCTCTGTTTTTAATTTTATTTATGGAATAATTGAAGGATTGGCATGTAGTTAAAACTAATTTTTCATTTTTGGTTGTGTGTAATATTCATACAACCATCAAAGAGAAATTGGGTTATGCGAGCGATATTTATTTATAATTATATAGATGAATGAATTGCTCATGACTCATCTTTGGCTTAATGCTAGGATGCATGAAAAAGATAAATGGCTAGTAAAAAATGAAACGTTGGTATCTACTTTATTGTAAACGAGGAGAGCAGGTTAGGGCGAAGCAACACCTTGAAAATCAAGGGGTGGAGTGCTTTTATCCGACTGTTGAAGTCGAAAAAATATTACGTGGTAAAAGACAGAAAGTCGAAGAACCACTGTTCCCTTCTTATATGTTTGCTCGTTTTGATTACGAGGAAGGGCCGAACTTTACATCAGTTCGTTCCACCCGTGGGGTTATTGATTTTGTCCGCTTTGGCGCTCAGCCAAAAGAAATTCAGGGCGATTTGGTTTTTGAACTGAAGAAAATAGAAAAGTGCGTTCATGAAAAAGTGGCCTGCGAAGGCATGCCCAAGCGTGGTGATCAGATTCGGGTCAAAAGTGGTCAGTTTGCTGGCATTGATGCTATTTTCCAGGAGCAAGATGGGGAGAAGCGTTCAATTATGCTCGTGCAGATGATTACCAAACGTGTTCCAGTCAGTATTGACAATAATGATTTAGATTTAAAATAACATATTGATATATAAATAAAAGGGCTGGTTAAACCAGCCCTTTTGCTTTTCATTCGTGTCTTTTAATTAGTAAGCGTCGTTGTGAACGGCCTGTACTGCTCGACCAGATGGGTCTACACAGTTTTGGAATGACTCATCCCATTCAATCGCTTTTGCTGAAGAACAAGCGACAGATGGGCCGCCCGGAACACATTCTGCTGCTGATGGCAGTGGGAATAGTTCTTCAAAGATTTCACGGTACACATAACCTTCTTTAGTGGTTGGCGTGTTGTAAGGGAAGCGGAATTTAGCCGTTTCCATTTGTTGCTCCGTTACTTTCTGTTCTGCTACTTCTTTCAAAGTATCAATCCAGCTGTAACCTACACCGTCAGAGAACTGCTCTTTTTGGCGCCAAGCGATTGATTCTGGTAAGTAATGTTCAAAACACTCACGTAGGATGTGTTTTTCCATTTTACCGTTGCCACACATTTTGTCGGCTGGGTTCAGACGCATTGCTACATCAATGAACTCTTTATCTAGGAAAGGTACACGGCCTTCAACACCCCATGCTGCAAGTGATTTGTTTGCACGAGCACAGTCAAACATGTTTAGAGCAAGCAGTTTACGAACGGTTTCTTCGTGGAACTCTTGCGCGTTTGGTGCTTTGTGGAAGTATAGGTAACCACCAAAGATCTCATCTGCGCCTTCGCCTGAAAGTACCATTTTGATACCCATCGCTTTGATTTTACGTCCCATCAGGAACATTGGCGTTGAAGCACGGATTGTGGTTACGTCATACGTTTCGATGTGGTAAATCACATCACGAATCGCATCAAGACCTTCCTGAATTGTGTAAGTCATTTCATGGTGTACAGTACCGATTTGGTCTGCAACTTCACGCGCAGCTTTCAAATCTGGTGCGCCTTCGAGGCCGACCGCAAAAGAGTGCAGTTGTGGCCACCAGGCTTCTGATTTTTCGTCATCTTCAATACGCATCGCCGCAAAACGTTTAGCGACCGCAGAAGTGATAGAAGAGTCTAAACCACCTGACAAAAGTACACCGTATGGTACATCAGTCATTAGCTGGCGTTTAACTGCTGCTTCAAGCGCTTCAGTTAGCTCTTCTTTACTTGTGCTGTTCCCTTGAACTGCAGCGTATTCGTTCCAGTCACGAACGTAGTAGCGTTGTGGCTCTGCGTCTTTAGAGCTGTAGTGGCTGCCTGGAGGGAATTCGCTCACTGTTTTACATACAGGCACTAGCGCTTTCATCTCAGAAGCCACGTAGTAGTTACCGTGCTCATCGTGACCTTGGTAAAGAGGAATAATACCGATGTGGTCACGGCCAACCAGATACTCGTCCTTCTCTTCATCGTACAGAACGAAAGCGAAGATACCGTTCAGTTCTTCAAGAAGATCTGCGCCCATGTCTTGGTAAAGCGCTAGAATAACTTCACAATCTGAATCCGTTTGGAATTCATATTTGCCTTCGTAGCGTGCGCGGATCTCTTTGTGGTTGTAGATTTCGCCGTTTACCGCAAGGATTAGCTTATTATCAGGGCTGTACAGTGGCTGAGCTCCGCTATTTAGGCCAACAATTGCCAAGCGTTCATGAGCCAGAATCGCTCTATCTGAAGAGTAGATACCAGACCAGTCTGGGCCTCGGTGACGAAGCTTTTTCGACATTTCTAATGCGATAGGGCGTAACGCTGCTGCGTCACTTTTAATGTCTAAAATGCCAAATACTGAACACATACAACTTCCTTTTTAAACTAAACAATTTCTAATCGGTATGGCTTCAATTTGCCAGTTTGAGTAAAAAAAGCAACGCTTTGTGATGAAAAAATTTATAAAATCCCCTTGCCGGTGAATGATTTCTAATTATTCGTCCGTTTTGATGAATGAAATTAAGGTTTGGTATAAAAAGAAGACAAAAAAAGCCTTCTTTTTGAACGAAGGCTTTATTGCTTATTCACATGAGTGCTTACTTTATTGGTGTGAATTTAGGCTGCAATTGCTGACAAACATGTCTTGCGAAACCACTACCAGCCTCATTATAGATATTGAATGCAGCATGTACGCCGTTTTCCAGAAGGCCATCTAGTTGGTCTGGATACTCTGCAATTGCGGCTATCTGGCCTTTATAGTGACGGCGTTGCAGCTGTTCCAATGCGGTCTGATTACCCTGGTGGTGAGGCATTGCCAATAGCACCAGCTGGACGTGTCCTGTATCGAGAATTCGTTCCCAAAAATCTGGGTCAGTTGCGTCACCGGAAATGACATTACGACCTTCTTCACGGTGCTTAACTGCGCCATCCTCGCGAATTTCGACCCCAAGCGATATCTTCCCGTAACGAGCGCATAACTCATCGTAAGCACCCGTGCCAATGCGGCCCATACCAAGGATTAGTACCTGAGCATGTCCTGGATTGATTAACTGATCACGTTGATTCAGTTTCTCCGCGGCGGTCTCTTGTAGCCACTTGCCTGAGTGTTGATAGATTTTATTGCTCAAACGGTTTAGTGGCGCAGCGATAATAAATGAAAGTGACACAGCAACAGCAATGGCAGCGAGCATGTCACTTGGCATCCAGCCCATTTTATACGCTAGACCACCAACTATCAGGCCAAATTCGCTGTAGTTAAACAGGGATAGTGACGCGAGCAATGAAGTGCGGACCCGAAAGTTAAAGTAGTTAATGGTTAAAAAGTACAGCAAGCCCTTAATCGGCAGCAGCAGAATAAATAAAATGGCGAGTGCGATGCCAGTAAAACTCAGCGATGCCGATAACCCAATATTTAAGAAGAAGCAAACTAAGAAGAGCTCTTTCATGTTAAACAGGGATTTTGAGAGCTCAGAGGCTTTTCGGTGACCAGCCAGTAACATGCCTAAAATCAGTGCACCAAGATCTGGCTTCATGCCTACTAGCTCAAACAGACCAGCTCCGACGACAAGCGCGAAGAATATACCGAATAGGACCAACATCTCACCGTGGCCTACTTTGTCTAGTAATTTGTAAAAAACTGGTCGAAGGAGGGGAAGACCGAACAGTGCTATGGCGTACCATTCAGGAATTTTACCGGTAGAAGCCGTCAGAAATACAACTGCGAAGATATCTTGCATTACCAGAATACCGATCGCGATGGTGCCGTAAGTGGCACTCATCTCACCTTTTTCTTGCAGTGTTTTAACTGCAAAAACGGTACTCGAAAATGACAAAGCAAACGCCAGTAAAAGAATTTGCCCAAGATCCATACCCGCCATAGAGGTAATGCCGAGTAGTTTTAAACCACCGAGTGTGATGGTGAACACCGCTGTGGAGAGGATGTTATGTGCGGTCGCACCTCCCCAGATTTCTTTTGATAGCAGCGTTTTTACATCGAGTTTTAGGCCGATAGTAAACAATAATAGGGTAACGCCGAGGTCGGCTAGGTCAACGATCAGCTCATTACTTTGGTAGCCAAATGCGTGTAATCCGAATCCTGCGAGTAAGAAGCCAACGAGTGGAGGGAGTGAGCACTTTAGCGCAAGGAAGCCAGCCAAAAATGCCGTTGTTATTAGAATTATTTCCATACTGATAAGTAATACCTATGCCAGTAAATTATTGTCAGGTAATTGCGCAGGAAAAATCGCTTAGAGCAAGGCTAATTTGCAGTAATTGGGTTGAGTTTCCTGATATGCAAAAACGGGCTGTGCAAACACAGCCCGAGATTGTAACTCAACTGTTGGAATAAACTTAGTCTTCCAATAACTTTTGTAACAAAACCCCGTTTAACATTGCACGCTTGATCATGGCGAATGCACCCATAGTTGGCTGCTTGTCGATTTGTGAGGCAACAATAGGAAGAGCGTTATGGAACGTTTTTAGCGATTGATTTTCAACGTTACGTTTAATGGCCGGGAATACAATTTCTTGCGCTGCGGTAATATCACCAGCGATAACAATTTTCTGTGGGTTAAATAGGTTGATGGTGATAGCAATCGCTTTACCTAGCTGGTTACCAACACGAACTAAGCTTTGCTTGGCGAGTTCATCACCGTTAACTGCATGTTCGCACACATCCTGAATGGTGATATTTTCCAGCTCAGTTAGGCTAGATTCGTAACCTTGTGCGATTAACTGTTTTACACGGTGGATGATTGCTGGGTTTGCAGCAACCGTTTCTAAACAGCCAAAGTTACCGCATTGACACTGTTCACCCAGTGGATCGATTTGGATATGACCAATTTCACCAACGTTACGGTTAAAGCCAAGAAACACCTGACCATTAACAATGATACCTGCACCTGTACCGCGGTGGACACTGACCAGAATTGAATCCTGACAATCTTGGCTTGCGCCAAAGTAGTGCTCTGCTAGAGCCATTCCGCGAACGTCGTTACCAACGAAACAAGCGGTATTAAACTTCTCGCTAACAATTTCACCAAGGGCCAGGTTATCAACATCCGTATTTGGCATGTACTCAACCACACCGGTAGATGGGTTAACTAAGCCTGGCAGGGTAATACCAATGGCAATTAACTGCTCGATTTTATCCTGGTTGCGATTCATGAAACTTTTCAGTAAATCGATTAAACCAGCAATCAAGTCTTCCTGATTAGTGTAGTGCAGTTCATGCTGGTCTTCGGCAAGTGCGGTACCGCCCAAGTCGTACAAGCAGAACTGAATGTAGTCACGTCCCAGACGAACGGCGACTGAATGAAAAGGTTTTACTTCAGTGGTCAGTGAGATAGCTCGGCGACCACCGGTAGAAGCTTGCTGCGCGACCTCTTTAATCAGGCCACGCTCTAAAAGTTGGCGGGTTATTTTGGTAACACTCGCGGGAGCCAGCTGGCTAACGTCCGCGACTTGAATACGGGAGATAGGACCTTGCTGATCTATCAGCCTGTATACCGCAGCGCTGTTAAGCTGTTTTACTAAATCTACATTACCAATTTGTCCGCCATTCATGCTTAATTGTGCTCGTATTGTCCGTTAACAACCGTCGCTTTTACATTGAAGTCACGATCGAAAACAGTCAGGTTTGCTACCATGCCTGTTCGAATTCGGCCAAGTTTATCTTCAACCCCAATAGCGGTTGCTGGATACAATGTGGCCATACGTAGAGCTTCGTCTAAAGCGATACCTGCGTGCTCAACCGTATTCTGAACTGCTTCAATCATAGTCAGGGCTGAGCCGCCTAGTGTGCCATTTTCATCAACACACTTACCATCTCGGTAATATACTTTCTTACCGACAAAAATAAAGTGATCAATGTTAGCACCTGCTGGAGCTGTGGCATCCGTCACCAAAACAAGCTTCTCACCTTTGATTTTATGAGCAATTCTGATGTTTGCGTAGTCTACGTGGAAACCATCGGCGATAATTCCAGCATAAACTTCTGGCGTATCGTAAATTGCACCAACCACTCCAGGTTCACGTCCAACCATCGGTGTCATCGCATTAAACAGGTGAGTCGCAAAGGAAATACCAGCTTCAAAACCTTGACGAGCTTCTTTATACGTAGCGTTAGTATGTCCGATAGAAACGACCACACCAGCCGCTTTTAAGCGTCGAATATGCTCAGGGTCATTCTGCTCTGGTGCAAGCGTCACCTTCGCGATGATGTCACTATTAGCACAAATCAGATCAATCATGTCTTCATCTGAGGTGCGAATAAAGTCGACATTGTGGATGCCTTTTTTCGCGACGTTAAGATACGGTCCTTCCAAGTGTAGACCTAGTGATTGATTTTGGTATTTATCGTGGTATTCGCGAGCTGCCGTGATCGCGGCACGCATGTCTTCGTCTGAAGAGGTAATCAGTGTCGGCAAGTAACTAGTACAACCAGACTTGAGGTTTGCCTCATGCATGATTTGCATTGTTTTTGGTGTGATGTCGTCATTCAACATAACGCCGCCACAACCGTTTAGTTGAAGGTCAATGAATCCTGGACTTAGGTTCGCACCATTTAGATCTTTCACCTCGATGCCTTTCGGTAGTTCGGCAACTGGTACAACGGATTGAATTAGGTCGTTTTCGATGATGACCGCATGTTCTTGTAGAACATCACTACCGGTATAGATTTTACAGTTAGTTAGCGCGTACATAGTCAGCTAGTCCTTATAGTGAGAATTCATGTCTGTAATGCTATCTAAAGGATGACGATTTGAGTCATGTGGTTACTTAGTATTTACCAAGAAATTAGATAACGAGTTACATAAGGCAAGTTGTGTTTATTTCGACCATGGTGGAGTAACTAACTATAACGGACTGAAAAATGATAAATGAACTTTTTTACTGATTCTTTTTCAGAGCGAAGTTACCGTGGTTACTCGCTGTAGACTAAAATAACACTGATTCTTCCTTACATAAAGTGCGAGGATGTTATCTTGCAAATGCCATTTTTTTGTATGATAAAATAAGTTTTATGATCCCGCTAGCAAAAACCTCCTTTTAGGGTGAATTCTGGTGATTAGGATCACAAACAGTGAGCTTTTAATTTGCGGAGCAAAATTAATGTCATAAACTGAAGAGGACTAAATTGAACGACTAAAATAAGTTATTCAACATAACATCTAATCCTATAGGGGGAACTAAAGGTGAATATTCTCGGATACGCGCAGAAGTTGGGTAAAGCTCTTATGCTTCCTATCGCGACCTTGCCAATCGCAGGTTTGTTATTGCGTTTGGGCCAACCTGATGTACTTGATATTGCGTTTATGGCGCAAGCGGGTGGTTCAATCTTCTCTAACCTTCCGTTACTGTTCGGTCTCGGCATCGCTATCGGTTTGTCAAAAGACGGCCAAGGTGCTGCAGGTCTTGCTGGTGCGGTTGCGTACTTCGTACTCACTGCTACAGCGTCAACAATTGATGCTTCAGTTAACATGTCATTCTTCGGCGGTATCATTGCAGGTATCATTGCCGGTCACTCTTACAATGCTTTTCATGCTACCCGTCTTCCTGAGTGGTTGGCATTCTTCTCTGGTAAACGTCTAGTGCCTATTATGGCGGGCCTTTTTGCTCTAGCCGCTGGTGCTGTTGGTGGTATTGTATGGCCAACGATCCAAGGCGGTCTGGATGCACTTGCTCACGCTATCTCTACATCTGGTGCTATCGGTCAGTTTGTATACGGTACGCTTAACCGTGCGCTGATTCCTGTCGGTCTACACCACGTACTAAACTCGTTCTTCTGGTTCGGTATGGGTTCATGTCAGGAAGTCCTAATTGCGGGTGCTTCTGCTGCAGGTCAAGCTCTGCCTACAGTACAGCAGCTTTGTGTAGACCCAGCTCTAGCTAAGACGCTTGTTGTTGGTCAAACTCACACATTTGAATTTGCTAACTCAGTAACACCTGAAATCACAGCAACAGTGAAAGAAGTGACAGAGACAATTAAATCTGGTGACCTACATCGCTTCTTTGGTGGCGACAAAGGTGCTGGCGCATTCATGAACGGCTTCTTCCCAATCATGATGTTCGGTCTTCCTGGTGCGGCACTTGCTATGTACTTTGCAGCGCCTGCTGAAAAACGTGGCCAAGTTGGTGGTGCACTGTTCTCAGTAGCATTCTGTGCATTCCTAACTGGTATCACAGAGCCACTAGAGTTCATGTTCATGTTCCTAGCTCCTGCACTTTACGCGATTCACGCAGTGTTCACTGGTCTGTCGCTAGTTGTTGCTAACATGCTTGGTACGCTACACGGCTTCACATTCTCTGCTGGTCTAATTGACTACGTGTTGAACTTCGGTCTAGCAACTAAACCTCTACTACTTGGTGCAGTTGGTCTTGGCTTTGGTGCTCTATACTTCTTCACTTTCACATTCGCTATCCGCGCTTTCAACCTGAAATCGCCTGGCCGTGAAGGTGATGAAGAGACAGCAGCTGCACCATCTGGTGAAGCGAAGAGCGGTGACTTGGCTCGCCAATACCTAAAAGCTCTTGGTGGCCACGAGAACCTAACGGCAATCGATGCTTGTATCACTCGTCTACGTTTGACTCTGAAAGACCGTTCTGTAGCTGATGAAGCTGTACTGAAAAAACTTGGTGCTAAAGGTGTTGTGAAACTAGGTGAGAACAACCTTCAAGTTATCCTTGGTCCTCTAGCAGAAATCGTTGCTGGCGAAATGAAAGCAATCGGTGCTAACGAAGACCTTTCGAATGTGAAATTACCATAATCACATTGTACGAATGAATCGAAGAAGACCTCCCTTGGGAGGTCTTTTTTTATATTGTGGCTTCTATTCTGCTGCGGTTTCATGCTAACTCGATAAATATTGCCGATTTAGCACGAGTTCTTGTTGTCTAATTGCTTAGAATTGTGGATCATTAGAAGTAATTCACTCTGCATTTCCATACTTGGATGCAGAGTGCCGTTTTCTCTGACAATACTAATATTTTGAGGTGCTATAGATGAGTGAAGCTGATGCTCGTCCATCAAACTTTATTCGCCAGATCATTGATAAGGATCTAGCGGATGGTAAACACACTAGCGTGCATACTCGATTCCCGCCGGAGCCGAATGGCTACCTGCATATCGGTCATGCTAAGTCTATCTGTTTGAACTTCGGTATTGCTCAGGACTACCAGGGTCAATGTAACTTACGTTTTGATGATACAAACCCTGAAAAAGAAGACATCGAATACGTTGAGTCTATCAAGAAAGATGTAAACTGGTTAGGCTTCGAGTGGAGTGGTGAAGTATGTTACTCATCAAACTACTTCGATAAGCTTTACGAATATGCAATTGAATTGATTAATAAAGGCTTAGCGTATGTAGATGAGCTAAGTCCAGAGCAGATTCGCGAATACCGCGGCACACTAAAAGCGCCAGGTAAGCCTAGCCCGTACCGTGATCGCCCTGTAGAAGAAAACCTGGCGTTGTTTGAAAAAATGCGCGCGGGTGAGTTTGAAGAAGGTAAAGCTTGTCTTCGCGCTAAGATCGACATGGGTTCTTCATTCATGGTCATGCGTGATCCGGTACTATACCGTGTTCGCTTTGCTACTCACCATCAAACAGGTGACAAGTGGTGCATTTACCCAATGTACGACTTTACCCACTGTATCTCAGATGCGTTAGAAGGCATCACTCACTCAATTTGTACGCTTGAGTTCATGGATAACCGTCGTCTTTACGACTGGGTACTAGACAACATCACCATTGATTGTCGTCCTCATCAGTACGAGTTCAGCCGCCTAAACCTAGAATACACAGTAATGTCTAAGCGTAAGCTGAATCAACTAGTGACTGAAAAGTTAGTAAACGGCTGGGATGACCCGCGTATGCCAACTGTTTCTGGTTTACGTCGTCGTGGCTTCACGCCAGCATCTATTCGTGAGTTCTGTAAACGTATTGGGGTTACAAAACAAGACAACATGATTGAGTTTGGCTCACTAGAATCTTGTATTCGTGATGACCTGAACGAAAATGCACCGCGTGCAATGGCTGTACTTGATCCTGTAAAAGTTGTTATTGAGAACTTTGAAGAGGGTAAGGTAGAAAGCTTATCTCTTGCTAACCATCCAAATAAACCAGAAATGGGTGAGCGCGAAGTACCGTTTACTCGTGAAGTTTGGATTGAGCGTGAAGACTTCCGCGAAGAAGCGAACAAGAAGTACAAGCGTTTGGTGCTAGGTAAAGAAGTGCGTCTTCGTGGTGCTTACGTGATCAAAGCTGAGCGTGTTGAAAAAGACGCAGAAGGCAACATCACTACCATTTTCTGTACTTACGATGCTGATACTCTGGGTAAGAACCCTGCTGACGGCCGTAAAGTAAAAGGTGTAATCCACTGGGTATCAGCGGATAAAGCATTACCAGCGGAAATTCGTCTATACGACCGTCTATTCACGGTTCCGAATCCTGCTGCTGCTGAAGATTTTGCTTCGACGATTAACCCTGACTCACTTGTTGTGATTAATGGTTTCGTTGAGCCAAGTCTAGCGTCTGCACAAGCAGAGGAAGGCTACCAATTTGAGCGTATGGGCTACTTCTGTGCTGATTCGAAAGACTCAAGCGCTGATAAACTAGTGTTCAACCGCACAGTTGGTCTTCGCGATACTTGGGCGAAAATTGAAGCTAACTAATTGAGCTAAAAATAAAAATGCCAGTCCTGAGACTGGCATCTTTTATATTTGGTGAAGAGATAACCGTTAAAATAAAAGCGCTCATTGAGCGCTTTATTTATATTTAGTGATTAATTCTTTGGCTTGTGTGCGTTTGGATCGTCTTTACAGCTACCATCACCACATTTACCGTATAGGTAAAGGCTATGGTTAGTCAGAGTTACGTTGTATTTAGACGCAATTTCTTTTTGACGCTCTTCGATAAGATCGTCTGAAAACTCAATAACTTCACCACAGTCTAGACAAACTAGGTGGTCATGGTGGTGTTGAGTCGACAGTTCAAAAACTGATTTACCACCTTCGAAGTGGTGACGAGTGACGATACCTGCATCGTCGAATTGGTTGAGTACTCGATAAACGGTTGCTAGACCGATTTCTTCACCTAGATCAATCAACTTTTTGTACAAATCTTCAGCACTGATGTGCTGGCAGTCTGGCTGCTGAAGTACTTCTAGAATTTTTAGCCTTGGAAGGGTTACTTTTAAACCCGCATCCTTCAGCGCCTGATTATTATCTGACATATACTTTCCCGTTGGATCATCTGCAGCGATTTAACAGAATTCAATATTCCTACCATTATAGGCGAATGGCCAAAAACATTAAACCACGAACTTCAAAGGGTTAATATATTCTTTCTTTGTAAATTAGAAATTGGTCAATTATATTAGACCTCTTACCAGTTACATTTTAGTAACATAAATCGCGCAGAGAGCAGGGATTGCAATGGATAAGCGGATTGCCAAAATTTACAAACCAGGAATCATAAAATTTGGGCTCAATCTTTGGCCCCCATTCTGGGGAGCTGGAATTAAAATCTTACATATTTCTGAAGACTTTCGTTTGGTGAAAGTACGTTTGAAATTGAGCTGGTGGAATAAGAACGCCAATCGGACTCAATATGGAGGAAGTATTTTTTCTCTTACAGATCCCATTTACTCAATGATGCTGATTGGGATTCTGCGGGAGGAATATTATGTGTGGGATAAAGAAGCCAGCATTAACTTCATTAAGCCCGGACACAGTGACTTGTACGCAGATTTTGAAATCTCAGAAGGGATGATTGAAGATATATTTGAAAAGACACGTAATGGAGACAAATGGTTTCCCGAGTTCATTATTCATATCAAGGATAAGGATGGGAACGTAGTGTCTGAGGTAAAACGCAAGCTCTATGTTCGTAAAAAGCCTCAGTACCGAGAGGAGGAGATCGTAACGGAATCCTCATAAACGTTACATACAAAAAGACCTCCAGAGCGGAGGTCTTAAATAAGATTTTGCGATTAGCCTTCAAGCTCAGCTAAACACATCTCTTCGTAAATCTGTTTTACCCAGTTCTCAACACGTTCATCGGTTAGCTCTGGTTGACGGTCTTCATCGATACACAGACCGACGAATTGACTATCGTCGCCTTCAACAAGCGCTTTAGACGCTTCGAATTCATAGCCTTCAGTTGATGTATGGCCAAGGATAGTGCCGCCTTTTGACTCAACGATGTCACGCACGGTGCCCATCGCATCACAGAAGTACTCTGCGTAGTCTTCTTGGTCACCACAACCAAAGATAGCAACTAACTTCGTAGAGAAGTCAATTTGCTCAAGCTCTGGGAAAAAGTCATCCCAATCACACTGAGCTTCACCATAGTACCAAGTCGGGATACCTAGAAGTAGAAGATCAAAGTTATCAATGTCTTCTTTGCTGCTTTTCGCGATGTCTTGAACGTGAACTAGTTGCTTACCTAGTTGCTTTTGAATCATCTTTGCAACGGCTTCAGTATTACCTGTGTCGCTACCGAAGAAGATACCTACACTTGCCATAGAGTCTATACCTTTACATTGTTTGTTGTTGGCGATGGTACTAAGGGTTTAGCCTAACCCCGAGCCTTCCCACGTTAGCTGAATTATCCCTTTTGCGATAAAACCAGCGCAGCCTAGAAAAAGGACTAACCATACAATACGACGACCAAAAACAGGTACATTGCCTTGCTTTAGCACATCTTTTATTGCCATCCCGATGAAGAAGAAGATAGCAGCAAAAAGAAGATCGAGCCCGATAGATTCGAGCATATCCATGTAGTCGTAGAGCATTGTAGTCCTTCATGCCGAAAATTATTGCGCGCACTATACCACTGTTAACCAGTAAAGTTAATGCAATACCAGAGTGGTTATTCCAATAATCAATGGTTGTTGGTGAATTTGTTAAGCCGAAATGTGTTTCCTGATCACTCGCATGACTTCGGCTGGCTTTTCTGCATGTAACCAATGCCCTGTGTTGGCGATGATATGTGCTTTGGCACGCTTAAATTGTCTTTGTACGGCAGGCTGATGCTCTGGCATTAAATAATCTGAATCTCCACCCTTAATAAAGAGGGTTGGGATCTCGGTTGGTGTTATCTCTTGCCAGCCAATAATTTCCGCGTAATTTTTCAACAGGCCGTCTACGTTAAAGCGCCACGCCATTTTATCTCCGTCTTTATATAGCGACTTCGAAAGAAACTGTCTCACGCCATCTATCTCAACGTGTTGCGCCAGCACATCCATTGCTTGCTGGCGGCTCGTTGGTTCTTGGGCTATGACCGCTTGAAGACCGTTAAAAACGTTGTCATGACGATTCGTCGTATAGGCGACCGGAGCGATGTCTAATACAACCAGTTGTTTGACAAATTGTGGGGCGATGTCGACAAGTTTCATCGCAACTTTACCACCCATCGAATGCCCGATAATGATGGCCGGATCAATGTTTAAGTGGTGAAGCAACTCGGCAACGTCTTGTGCCATATCGCTGTACGTGTGGGTATCCGAGTGGAAAGAGAGGCCATGGTTGCGTAGATCAATACTGATCACCGAGTAATCTTGGACAAGATCACGAGCCAAAAGGCCCAGATTACTTAAACTACCAAACAATCCATGAATCAAAACAACTGTTTGGCCTTGGCCTTCCTGCTTATAGTTGAGTAATGCTGACATTTTATCTTATTCGTGATGGGTTTAACGTGGAGTATCCGCAAGGATCTCATTGTATAGCCAAATGACTCCAAGTCATTCTCGCTGAACCTAGCTTCTTGAAGTTATTTGGGTATAATTCCACAGAGTTTAAACATTGAGAATGTGAAAAGCGAATGAAAACAATTGAGGTTGATGAGGATCTATACCGTTACATTGCTGGTCAAACTAAGCATATCGGCGAAAGTGCCTCGGATATTTTGCGACGCCTTTTAAACCTTGATGGTGAGTTGCAGGAAGCAAAAGTTGCGCCTGTAGTAGAGAAGCCACAAGGGATTGTAGTAAGTAAAGATGCAGGTAAAACAGAGCAAATAGATACAGTGAAAGAAATGCGTTCACTGCTAATATCTGATGAGTTTGCTGATCTTAAAAAAGCGATTGATCGCTTCATGTTGGTTCTATCAACATTACACAAATTAAATCCAGAAGGATTCGCACAAGCGACAAATGTGAAGGGACGCAAGCGCGTTTACTTTGCTGATAATGAAGAAACCCTGCTGGCTAACGGCAATACAACCAAACCTAAGGCCATTCCAGAAACACCGTTCTGGGTTATCACAAATAATAATACCAGCCGCAAGAGACAAATGGTTGAACAAGTGATGGCGCACATGGGATTCCAACCGGACTTGATAGAAAAAGTAACAGGTTCAATCTAAGAAACCTGATAGAAGCCTCATAATGTTTAGCATTTAGCGGATATTATGAGGCTTTTTAGTTTGTTATTTTTATAGAAAGGATGTCAGACATGGCTATGCACCCTCGTGCTGGGCAAAAAGCGCAGCAGGAAGATCTTCATAATATTCCGGCGTTAGTTGCGAATTATTTCTTACTTCAACCTGATTCGACCAACCCAGACCACAAGGTTCAATTCGGTACATCAGGTCACCGTGGTACTGCAGACAAGCATACCTTTAACGAAAATCATATATTGGCTATTGCACAAGCGGTTGCAGAAGTGCGTGCAGAGCAGGGCACGACAGGGCCACTGTTTGTCGGTAAAGATACGCACGCATTGTCAGAGCCTGCTTTTTCTAGTGTTATCGAAGTTTTGATTGCGAACGGTGTAAAAGTGATCGTTCAGCAAGATAATGGCTACACACCAACTCCAGGTATCTCACACGCTATTCTGACTTATAACATCAAACACGATGAGAAAGCGGATGGCATTGTGATCACTCCTTCGCACAACCCACCTCAAGACGGCGGTATCAAATACAATCCGACTCATGGCGGACCAGCGGAAGCGGAATTGACTCAAGCGATTGAAGACCGTGCGAATGCACTGATCGCCGAAGGGCTAACAGGCGTGAAACGTCTGCCTTTACAAGAAGCAAAATCTTCTGACTTGTTTGTGGAAGTCGATTTAGTCAAACCATATATCGATGATCTGGTTAACGTGATCGATATGGAAGCTATCCAAAAAGCGAACCTAAAGATTGGTGTTGATCCATTAGGTGGTAGCGGTATCGATTACTGGCGTCAAATTGGCAAGGCATACAACCTAGATCTGACTTTGGTTAGTGAAGCGATTGACCCATCATTCCAATTTATGTCACTGGATAAAGATGGCGTTGTTCGTATGGACTGTTCTTCACCATACGCAATGGCAGGTCTGTTGGCGCTGAAAGATGAATACGATTTGGCGTTTGGTAATGACCCAGACTATGACCGACACGGTATTGTGACACCAAAAGGTTTGATGAATCCAAACCACTACCTGGCTGTATGTATCGACTACCTATACCGTCATCGTGATGCGTGGGGTAAAGACGTCGCGGTTGGTAAGACTTTGGTTTCGAGCGCATTGATCGACCGTGTTGTAGCGGATCTTGGTCGCGAGTTATGTGAAGTACCAGTTGGTTTTAAATGGTTTGTTGATGGCCTTTACACGGGTAAGTTTGGCTTCGGTGGTGAAGAAAGTGCGGGTGCTTCTTTCCTACGTAAAGATGGCACTCCTTGGTCAACCGATAAAGATGGTATCCTGCTTTGTCTACTAGCAGCAGAAATCACAGCAGTAACGGGTAAAAACCCTCAAGAGTACTACGAAGAGCTGGCGGCGAAGCATGGTGAATCTAAGTACAACCGAATTCAAGCAGTAGCAAATGGTCCTCAAAAAGACGTACTGAAAAAGCTGTCTCCGGAAATGGTTTCTGCAGAAACACTGGCTGGTGATGCAATTACGGCACGCCTCACTCACGCTCCTGGTAACGGTGCGGCGATCGGTGGTCTAAAAGTCACCACTGAAAACGGTTGGTTTGCGGCTCGCCCATCTGGTACAGAAGACATCTACAAAATTTACTGCGAAAGCTTCAAGGGTGAAGAGCACCTAAAACAAATCGAAGCCGAAGCGCAAGAAATTGTTAATCAGGTATTTGCAGCCGCAGGTCTGTAAACGAGACAATTTTTTAATGGAAACGTTAAGGGTTGATGTTAAAGCATCAACCCTTTTTATTTTGGTTTTGCCGAGATTACAGAAGATAACGTTCAGCGCATCAAAGCTAGTTTGGCCACTGATCCGGTACAATAAACCAGAACTCACCATCTTCAGTTTGTGCATGCTCAAATCGGCCCGACGGTTTCTCAATAGGGTGGGAAAAGTCATCGGTACCCATCGCCCAACAAGGTTTGCTCAGATGATAAAGTGGCTTTGGAATCAAGTCCCATTGACTTTGGTAGCACCAATACCCGCTTATTTGAGAGGTATTAAGCTCATAACCCAAACACTCCGTTGGCGTTGTCTCCGAAGAAAACGGGTTTATATAGAGACGGCCTTGCATCAGCAATCGCTCTTCTGGTGGAGTATCTAGTGGGAGAATTTGCTGGAATTCAGGCCTTGCGCTCATTTTTAATTGATGAGTCAGCATTCTATCCAGTTTTTTATGTAATTGATCATGGGCATTGGGGCCGTACCAAACGCCTTGATGAAGCAGGTAGAACTTAATGGCAACTTCCCAATGTTCCAACTGACCTGACTCCGTATTTTGCAACACTAAATCCACTGCACCAATCGTTCTTCCAGTGTGGTCATTGAGTTGAATCTCCTCTGCGACAACTTGGTATCGCTCGGAATTAGAAAGCACAGCCGTGCACAAATGCTGATATAAAAAGCCCAGTCTTGGATTACCGCTATATTGTTCAGATTCGCATAACGGCGCTACGGATAAATCTTCAAGTGTTGCAAACGGTGGTCGCAATTGAAAAAGTGGTGGTGATTTTGCGATCCAATCATAAAAGCGTTGCAATTGATTCATCCCGTTTCCTTTTAACCCTTAGCTTTAGCAATAAAGTGACGAAGCAGTATTATTGTAACGAAATTTGCCAACGATGGGGACACGATGTCTGGCATCAGTATCTAGGTTCGATATACACTTTAAACATGCATTAGAAATTGGAAGTGATGATGAATAACTTAAAGCTAGAACAGATTCTTAACGACAAACTATCACCACAGTTAATCAAAGATTACGCCCCGAATGGGCTGCAGGTAGAAGGGATTCCAACCGTAAACCGCATAGTTACCGGTGTTACGGCTTCACAGGCTTTGATTGATAAAGCGGTTGAACTTAATGCCGACGCATTGCTTGTCCATCATGGATACTTCTGGAAAGGTGAACCTGAACCAATTCGCGGTATGAAAGGAAAGCGAATCCGCAGTTTAATTAAAAATGATATTAATTTGTACGGTTATCATCTTCCTCTTGATATTCACCCTGAACTTGGCAACAACGCTGAGCTGGCAAAATTGTTGGAAATTGACGTTGAAGGCGGCCTAGAAGGTCATCCGCAGTCAGTCGCGATGTATGGACGTTTGAAAAAACCGATGTCAGGTGCTGATTTTGCGAGCAAGATCAATCAAGTACTTGAGAGAGAACCCCTGCATATTGCACCAGAAAATGCAGATAAAATGATTGAGACCGTAGGCTGGTGCACTGGTGGCGGGCAAGACTTTATTGAATTGGCCGTGCAGCACGGGCTAGATGCCTTTATCTCCGGTGAAATATCTGAGCGCACAACGTACACTGCGAGAGAAATGGACATTCATTACTTTGCAGCGGGACATCATGCAACAGAGCGTTACGGTATCAAAGCGCTTGGTAAGTGGTTGGCTGATGAGTACGGCTTACAAGTCGAGTTTGTGGATATTGATAATCCGGTTTAGCGCAGAACAATAAGCAAAAAATAAAAAAGGGTTGAGACTCACATCTCAACCCTTTTTTTAGCATTTCACTCAGTGATTATTCACGCTCATGAAGCGGAGAAAATTCACGTTGTGCCTCACCAGTGTATAGCTGACGAGGACGACCAATGCGGTTTAGCGGATCGCTGTGCATTTCGTTCCAGTGAGCAATCCAGCCAACGGTACGAGATAGAGCGAAGATAACCGTAAACATTGATACTGGAATACCGATCGCTTTAAGAATGATACCTGAGTAGAAATCTACGTTCGGGTACAGTTTCTTAGAAACGAAGTACTCATCAGAAAGAGCGATACGCTCAAGTTCCATCGCTACGTCTAGTAGAGGATCTTGGATGTTTAGCTCTTTTAGAACTTCGTGACACGTTTCACGCATTACGGTTGCACGTGGATCGTAGTTCTTGTAAACACGGTGACCGAAGCCCATCAAACGGAATGGGTCATCTTTATCTTTCGCACGTTCTACGTACTCTGGAATGTTATCGACGCTGCCGATTTCTTCCAGCATCTTCAGACATGCTTCGTTAGCACCACCGTGCGCTGGGCCCCAAAGAGATGCAATGCCAGCGGCAATACATGCAAATGGGTTAGCGCCAGAAGAACCAGCAAGACGTACTGTTGATGTTGACGCGTTTTGTTCGTGATCCGCGTGTAGAGTAAAGATTTTATCCATAGCACGTGCAACGACAGGGTTCACTTCATACTCTTCACATGGGTTTGCAAACATCATATGTAGGTAGTTTTCCGCGTAGCTTAAATCGTTGCGTGGGTAGATAAATGGCTGACCGATAGAGTATTTGTAACACATCGCTGCCAGCGTAGGCATTTTCGAAATTAGACGGTAGGCCGCAATTTCGCGGTGTTCGTCGTTATTAATATCGAGCGAATCGTGGTAGAAGGCTGCTAATGCACCGACTACGCCACACATTACCGCCATTGGGTGAGCATCACGTCGGAAGCCGTGGAAGAAGCTTGCGATTTGCTCATGTACCATAGTATGACGAGTAACGGTTTTCTTAAATTGCTCGTATTGGTCTCGGGTAGGGGCTTCACCATAAAGAAGGATGTAACATACTTCTAGGTAATCTGCGTTATTGGCTAATTGATCAATCGGGTAACCGCGGTGCAAAAGAATACCTTTGCCGCCATCGATATATGTGATTGATGATTCACAAGATGCAGTGGCAAGAAAACCAGGGTCAAAAGTAAAGTAACCATTAGCTCCTAGTTTACGAACATCAATTACAGGAGTACCTAAAGTACCTTCCATAATTGGCAGTTCGATTGGCGCTTTGCCTTCAACATGAAGGGTCGCTTTCTTATCCGCCATAACAATCTCCTTTGTTTATTATTTAATCCGTCCAGGATGTTTGTGTGCCATGTTTTTACTGTTGTTAAGGCGTAAAGTCAATTTTTCTACATCTTTGTGTGCACTTGTTATGATTTTTTCTTTGAAAATCGTTAAAAATCTGTTCTATGTAGCATAATTTGTTACACCAATTGTATTAGAATGTTGCTCGCCGTATATTGGCAAAGAAAATTTTAGTTAAATCCTTATAAATTCGGGGCTATAACAAAGTGTGAGGTTTGGTGATGGCTCCCGGTGTTAACAACTTGTTTACAATATTCTCGGTGATTATCGGTCGTATCTGTTAAATAAATGTTAACTTTTGTACATTTGGACGCTGAAATTGGTTATAACAATAAATGCTCAATGGAGCTGAGTGAGCAAGCCCGTGAAAGAAAGAAAGTCAAGACCTGTTAATTTAGATTTACAGACCATCCGCTTTCCTATCACAGCAATCGCATCCATCCTGCACCGTGTGTCCGGGGTAATCACGTTTGTTGCGGTAGGTATACTACTTTGGTTACTGTCCATTTCTCTGTCATCCCCAATGGGTTTTATGGAAGCCGCCGATATCGTCGATAGCTTCTTCGTAAAATTCATCCTATGGGGCATTTTAACTGCACTTGCATACCACATTGCTGGTGGTATCCGTCACCTGATGATGGATCTAGGCTACTTTGAAGAGCTAGATTCAGGCACGATGAGCGCGAAAGCTGCTTTTGGTGCGACTGCAGTATTGTCACTATTGGCGGGGATAATGGTATGGTAAAACACGTTTCTTCATTTGGTCGTAACGGTGTACACGATTTCCTACTGATTCGTGCTACTGCCATCATTATGACTCTATACACGATTTATCTGGTTAGCTTCTGTGCATTCTCAGATATCTCTTACGCATCTTGGACCCAATTCTTTGGTGGCACTTTCACCAAAGTATTCACCATGTTGGCTCTTGTTTCTGTACTGATTCACGCTTGGGTTGGTATGTGGCAAGTGTTCACCGACTATATTAAGTGCGCGAAACTTCGTGGCGCATTACAACTTGGTGTTATTGCCGTTCTATTCGGTTATGTCTTCTCTGGTCTATTTATTTTGTGGGGTGCGTAAGTGTCTATTCCAGTTCGTGAGTTTGACGCCGTAGTAATCGGCGCTGGTGGTGCAGGTATGCGCGCTGCACTACAAATTTCAGAGCAAGGCCTTTCATGTGCTTTGCTATCTAAAGTATTCCCAACTCGTTCTCATACAGTATCTGCGCAGGGTGGTATCACCGTTGCTCTAGGTAACTCGCATAAGGATGATTGGCAGTGGCACATGTACGATACCGTAAAAGGTTCTGACTACATTGGTGACCAAAACGCTATCGAATACATGTGTAAGAATGGTCCTGAGTCTGTTATCGAACTAGAAAAAATGGGTCTTCCATTTTCTCGTTTTGACAATGGTTCTATCTATCAGCGTCCATTTGGCGGTCAGTCAAAAGAGTTTGGTGGTGAGCAGGCTGCACGTACAGCAGCAGCGGCAGACCGTACAGGTCACGCGCTTCTTCATACGCTTTACCAACAAAACGTTAAGCACAAGACAACCATTTTCTCTGAGTGGTATGCACTAGACTTGGTGAAAAACCAAGATGGCGCGATCATGGGTTGTACAGCGATTTGTATGGAAACAGGCGAAATCTGTTACTTCAAATCAAAAGCAACCATTCTTGCTACTGGTGGTGCAGGTCGTATCTACGCTTCAACAACTAACGCACACATCAACACTGGTGATGGTGTTGGTATGGCTCTACGTGCGGGCGTTCCGATGCAAGACATGGAAATGTGGCAGTTCCACCCGACGGGTATCGCTGGCGCAGGTGTTCTTGTAACAGAAGGTTGTCGTGGTGAAGGTGGTTATCTTCTGAACAAAGACGGCGAACGTTTCATGGAACGTTACGCTCCAAACGCGAAAGACCTTGCTGGTCGTGACGTGGTTGCTCGTTCAATGATGATCGAAATCCGTGAAGGTCGTGGTTGCGATGGCCCATGGGGTCCACACATTAAACTGAAACTGGATCACCTTGGTAAAGAAGTGCTTGAGTCACGTCTACCTGGTATCTGTGAACTGTCTCGTACATTCGCACACGTTGATCCAGTCAAAGAACCAATTCCTGTAATCCCAACCTGTCACTACATGATGGGTGGTGTTCCAACTCAGGTTTCTGGTCAAGCAATTAAACAGCTTGCTGATGGCAGCGAAGCGGAAGTTCAAGGTCTATTCGCTTGTGGTGAAATCGCTTCTGTATCGGTTCACGGTGCAAACCGTCTAGGTGGTAACTCACTACTAGACTTGGTGGTATTCGGCCGTGCTACAGGTCTTCACCTTGGTGAAACACTAGCAGCACAAGTTGAAGCTCGTCCTGCAACTGAATCAGACATCGAAGCTTCTCTGGCGCGTACTATGCGTTGGGAAAACAGCACAGGTGGTGAAGATCCAGTACAAATCCGTAAAGATCTGCAAAGCTGCATGCAAAACAGCTTCTCGGTATTCCGTGAAGGTGATGCGATGGCAACAGGTCTGGAAGAGCTTAAAGTTATCCGTGAACGTCTAAAAGATGCTCACCTAGCGGACAAGTCTTCAGAGTTCAACACTCAGCGTATTGAGTGTCTAGAGCTAGATAACTTGATGGAAACAGCGTTCTCAACAGCAGTTGCTGCGAACTACCGTACGGAAAGCCGCGGTGCGCACGCTCGTTTCGACTTCCCAGATCGTGATGACGAGAACTGGCTATGCCACTCAATCTACAACCCGGAAACTGAAGCGATGACTAAGCGTGATGTTAACATGACGCCAGTACACCGTGACGCGTTCCCGCCGAAAGTACGTACATACTAAGGGAGGATATGACTATGAAACTGAACTTCTCTTTGTACCGGTACAACCCGGATGTAGACACTAAGCCTTACATGAAAGACTACACACTTGATGTAGAAGAAGGCTCAGACATGATGGTTCTGGATGCGTTGATTCTGCTTAAAGAGCAAGATCCAAGCATCGCATTCCGTCGTTCATGCCGTGAAGGTGTTTGTGGCTCTGACGGCCTGAACATGAACGGTAAAAACGGCTTGGCATGTATCACGCCATTGTCTGCACTACAAGGCGACAAGATCGTAATTCGTCCACTACCAGGTCTACCTGTGGTACGTGATCTTATTGTTGACATGACGCAGTTCTATGATAACTATGCGAAAGTTAAGCCATTCTTGATCGATGATGGTGCATTACCACCTTCTCGTGAGAATCTGCAGTCACCAGATGACCGTGCTCATTTAGATGGTTTGTACGAATGTATCATGTGTGCATGTTGTACAACTTCTTGTCCGTCATTCTGGTGGAACCCGGACAAATTCATCGGTCCTGCAGGTCTTCTAGCGGCTTACCGTTGGTTAATTGATAGCCGCGATACGGCAACAGATGAACGTTTGTCTGATCTTGATGACGCATTTAGCGTTTTTCGTTGCCATGGCATCATGAATTGTGTAAGTGTTTGTCCGAAAGGACTTAACCCGACGAAAGCAATCGGCCATATCAAGTCGATGCTGGTAAATCGCTCGGTGTAATTTACTCGTAGATGAACCAGTTGCAGTGTTGTGTAAAGTAAACCCCATCACTGCGCTGCAACTGCATAACTCGAGTAGACGAATATTAAAATTGCCGATTTTTTAAGTCGGCTATTTATAGCTCGGCGTAGACCGAAGCAAACGTGAAAACTACTGGTTAAGGGAAAATATGCACAACGGCGTGATGAAGGCATGGCTCGAGTCTTCACACTTGGCTGGCGCCAATGCAACGTATGTAGAGGAACTCTACGAACTGTATCTAAGTGATCCCGATCTGGTAAGTGAGGAGTGGAAACGTGTTTTTGATGGCTTGCCTAAGCCTTCAAAAGAAGTGGCAGAACAGCCGCACTCACGTGTCCGTGACTACTTCCGACGACTCGCTCAAGAAACAAAGCATTACAATGTCCAAGTTAGTGACCCAGATGTCGATGCAAAACAAGTAAAAGTTCTACAGCTAATCAACGCATACCGTTTCCGCGGACACGAGGCTGCAGAATTAGATCCACTAGGTCTATGGCAACGTCCAACCGTTGCTGAGTTGGATCCAGCATTTCATAATCTTACCGAAGAAGATTTCGAAGAAACTTTCAACGTAGGTTCTTTTGCTATTGGGCAAGAAACCATGAAGTTGAGAGACATTTACGAAGCCCTCAAAAAAACTTACTGTGGTTCCATCGGTGCTGAATACATGCACATGACTGACACAGAGCAAAAGCGTTGGATTCAACAACGTCTTGAGTCTGTCGTAGGCCAGCCATCATTCAACAACGATGAGAAACGTACTTTCCTAGAAGAGCTAACAGCAGCTGAAGGCCTTGAGCGTTACTTAGGCGCAAAATTCCCGGGTGCAAAACGCTTTTCTCTAGAGGGTGGTGACGCGCTTATCCCAATGACCAAAGAATTGATCCGTCATGCAGGTAACAGTGGCATGCGCGAAGTGGTTATTGGTATGGCACACCGTGGTCGTTTGAACATGTTGGTGAACGTACTCGGTAAGAAACCACAAGATCTGTTTGATGAATTTGCAGGCAAGCATGATGAAACGTGGGGAACGGGTGACGTTAAATACCACCAAGGTTTCTCTGCCGACTTCGCGACTCCGGGTGGCGATGTTCACTTAGCGCTAGCATTTAACCCATCGCACTTAGAAATCGTAAACCCAGTGGTTATCGGTTCTGTGCGCGCTCGTCAAGACCGTTTAGGTGATAAAGAAGGCAGTAAAGTTCTTCCTATCACTATTCACGGTGACTCAGCTGTTGCTGGTCAGGGCGTGGTTGCGGAAACATTCAACATGTCTCTGTCACGTGGTTTCTGCGTTGGTGGTACGGTTCGCGTTGTTGTTAACAACCAAGTAGGTTTCACGACATCTAACCCACGTGATACTCGCTCGACCATGTACTGTACTGATATCGCTAAGATGGTACAGGCACCGATTTTCCACGTTAATGCTGATGATCCAGAAGCGGTTGCGTTTGTTACGCGTATCGCATTGGATTACCGTAACGAGTTTAAACGTGATGTAGTTATTGACTTGGTATGTTACCGCCGCCATGGCCACAACGAGGCAGATGAGCCAAATGCAACTCAGCCTTTGATGTACCAAAAAATCAAGAAACACCCAACACCACGTAAGCTTTACGCCGATGTTCTGATCGATAAAAACGAATCAGATATTGAGACTGCAACTCAGTTAGTCAACGAATACCGTGATGCGCTTGACCGCGGTGAAGTTGTGGTGAAAGAGTGGCGTCCAATGGCATTGCACTCTGTTGACTGGTCTCCATACCTAGGTCACGAGTGGGACATGCAATGGGACTCTCAATACGACAAACAACGTTTGGTTGAACTTGGTACTCGTCTATGTCAGTACCCAGAAAGTCATAAGTTACAAAGTCGAGTAAACAAGCTTTATAACGACCGCTTGGCAATGATGACTGGTGAAAAAGCGATTGACTGGGGTATGGCGGAAACACTGGCTTACGCAACTTTGGTTGACGATGGCAAGCGTATCCGTATTTCTGGTCAGGACTCGGGTCGTGGTACTTTCTTCCACCGTCACTCGGTTCTTCACAACCAAACAGACGCAAGCACATACATTCCGTTAGCAAACGTTCATGACAAGCAAGGTCCTTTCCAGGTATTCGACTCTGTATTGTCAGAAGAAGCGGTATTGGCGTTTGAGTACGGCTACGCAACCGCAGAGCCAGGCGGCCTAACGATTTGGGAAGCACAGTTCGGTGATTTTGCGAACGGCGCTCAAGTGGTTATCGACCAATTTATCTCTTCTGGTGAACAGAAGTGGGCTCGTCTATGTGGCTTAACGATGCTTCTGCCTCACGGCTATGAAGGTCAGGGTCCAGAGCACTCATCTGCGCGTCTAGAGCGTTACCTACAGTTGTGTGCAGAGCAAAACATGCAGGTAGTTGTTCCTTCAACGCCAGCGCAGGTTTACCACATGATTCGACGTCAGGTTGTACGCCCAATGCGTCGACCACTGATTGTAATGTCTCCTAAATCATTGCTTCGTCATCCACTTTGTACGTCTACTATCGAAGACCTTGCAGAAGGTACTTTCCAGGCGGCTATTCCAGAAATCGATAATCTGGAAGCAAGCAAAGTGAAACGCGTTGTATTCTGTTCTGGTAAGGTTTACTTCGACCTACTTGAGCAGCGTCGCAACAACGAGCAAGAAGATGTCGCAATTGTGCGTATTGAACAGCTTTACCCATTCCCGATGGAAGAAGTACAAGCCGCTATTGCTCAATACACAAATGTTGAAGACTTTGTGTGGTGTCAGGAAGAGCCTCAGAACCAAGGTGCTTGGTACTGTAGTCAACATAACTTCCGTGCCGCTATTCCTGCAGGTGCAGATCTTAAATACGCAGGTCGCCCAGCTTCTGCTTCGCCAGCAGTTGGCTACATGTCGGTGCACTTGAAACAACAAAAAGCGTTGGTTGAAGACGCTCTGAACGTGAACTCAAAAACTTCGAATTAAGAACTAGAAGTTAAAGGAAGAAACAGATATGACAATTGAAATTCTGGTTCCAGATTTACCTGAATCAGTTGCAGATGCAACCGTTGCGACATGGCACAAACAACCAGGCGACGTTATTGAGCGTGATGAAGTACTGGTTGATATCGAAACAGATAAAGTAGTGCTAGAAGTACCAGCTCCGGAAGCTGGTGTTTTAGAAGCTATTGTTGAATTAGAAGGTGCGACGGTACTTTCAAAACAGCTTCTGGCTAAAATCAAGCCGGGTGCAGTTGCTGGTGAACCAACAGCAGATAAAACGGAAGGTACACAAGCATCTCCAGATAAGCGTCACAAAGCGGTACTTACTGAAGAGAGCAATGATGCGCTAAGCCCAGCAGTTCGTCGTCTTCTGGCTGAACACAACCTAGAAGCTGGCCAAGTGAAAGGCACTGGTGTTGGCGGTCGTATCACTCGTGAAGACATTGAAGCACACCTAGCAAACGCAAAAGCTGCAACAAAAGCTGAAGCGCCAGTAGTTGAAGCTCCTGCAGCGGCACGTAGTGAAAAACGCGTACCGATGACGCGCCTACGTAAGACTGTTGCTAACCGTCTTCTAGAAGCGAAAAACAGCACAGCGATGCTAACGACGTTTAACGAAGTGAACATGAAACCAATCATGGATCTTCGTAAGCAGTACAAAGACCAGTTCGAAGAGCGTCACGGTACACGTCTAGGCTTCATGTCTTTCTACGTGAAAGCCGTAACTGAAGCGCTAAAACGTTACCCAGAAGTAAACGCGTCTATCGATGGCGATGATATCGTTTACCACAACTACTTCGACATCAGCATGGCGGTATCTACGCCACGTGGTCTGGTAACTCCAGTACTGAAAGACTGTGACACGCTAGGTTTTGCTGATATCGAAAAAGGTATCAAAGAGCTAGCGATTAAAGGTCGTGACGGCAAATTAACAGTAGATGAGCTAATGGGCGGTAACTTCACTATCACTAACGGTGGTGTGTTCGGTTCACTAATGTCTACGCCTATCATCAACCCACCGCAATCGGCGATTCTTGGTATGCACAAAATCCAAGAGCGTCCAATGGCTGTGAACGGTAAGGTTGAAATCCTGCCAATGATGTACCTAGCGCTATCTTACGATCACCGTTTAATCGATGGTCGTGAGTCAGTTGGCTTCCTAGTAACCATTAAAGAGCTACTAGAAGATCCAGCACGTCTCCTATTAGACGTTTAATATCGCTAAAACGTCTAGTTGCCTTGCGTAGCTAGACGTTAAAAATTTCAATGGCTAGACTAGCTCGACGTCTGGCCTTCATCTGAATCACTAAGTGATTGATTTGAGAAGACCCTACAGACGTACAAGCAGCCAAGACTGCAGCGTTATGGAAATAATAAATCCCTTTGGGAAAAAACAAACGGAATATCGAAATGAATTTGCATGAATACCAAGCCAAACAGCTGTTTGCAGAATTCGGTTTACCTGTGCCAGAAGGCTACGCGTGTGATACACCACAAGAAGCTTTTGAAGCAGCAGGCCGTATTAGCACAGCTAAGAAAGTCGTTAAGTGTCAGGTTCACGCTGGTGGCCGCGGTAAAGCGGGCGGCGTAGAGCTACACGATACAAAAGATGGCGTAAAAGAGTTTGCGCAAAAGTGGCTAGGTAAGAACCTAGTAACTTACCAAACAGATGCAAATGGTCAGCCTGTAACAAAAATCCTTGTTGAAGAAGCATCAAACATTGCAAACGAACTTTACCTAGGCGCGGTAGTTGACCGTGCTAGCCGTAAGATTGTTTTCATGGCTTCTACTGAAGGCGGTGTGGAAATCGAAAAAGTTGCGGAAGAAACGCCGGAGCTAATCCACAAAGCAGCAATCGATCCACTAGTAGGCCCACAAGCTTACCAAGGTCGTGAGCTTGCGTTCAAACTTGGTCTTGAAGGTGACCAAATCAAACAATTCGTTAAGATCTTCATGGGTCTTGGCACGATGTTCGCTCAGTACGACCTTGCTCTACTAGAGATCAACCCACTTGTTGTTACTGGCGAAGGCAACCTGCTATGTCTTGACGGCAAAATCAACATCGACTCAAACGCTCTATACCGTCAGCCTAAACTTCGTGAAATGCACGATCCATCACAAGAAGATGAGCGTGAAGCGCACGCAGCTCAGTGGGAACTGAACTACGTAGCACTAGACGGTAACGTTGGCTGTATGGTTAACGGTGCTGGCCTTGCAATGGGTACGATGGATATCGTAAACCTACACGGCGGCAAACCTGCTAACTTCCTAGACGTAGGTGGCGGTGCTACTAAAGAACGTGTTGCAGAAGCATTCAAGATCATCCTATCTGATGACAACGTGAAAGCAGTACTAGTAAACATCTTCGGTGGTATCGTACGTTGTGACATGATCGCAGAAGGTATTATCGGTGCGGTTAAAGAGGTAGGTGTAAACGTACCAGTTGTTGTTCGTCTAGAAGGTACTAACGCAGACCTAGGTCGCGAAGTTCTTGCTAATTCTGATGTTGATATCATTGCTGCTGAGTCGCTAACAGATGCTGCTCAGAAAGTTGTTGCTGCTGCGGAGGCTAAATAATGTCTGTATTAATTAACAAAGACACTAAAGTAATCTGTCAGGGTTTCACTGGTGGTCAAGGTACTTTCCACTCAGAGCAAGCTATCGCATACGGTACGCAAATGGTTGGTGGTGTGTCTCCAGGTAAAGGCGGCCAAACTCACCTAGGTCTACCTGTATTCAACACAGTTCGCGAAGCAGTAGAAGCAACTGGCGCAACAGCGACAGTAATCTACGTACCAGCACCTTTCTGTAAAGATGCAATCCTAGAAGCGATTGACGCAGGTATCGAGCTAATCGTAACTATCACGGAAGGTATCCCTACAACAGATATGATCGACGTAAAAGTGAAGCTAGAAGAAACTGGCGTTCGCATGATCGGTCCTAACTGTCCGGGTGTTATCACTCCTGATGAGTGTAAGATCGGTATTATGCCTGGTCACATTCACAAGAAAGGTAAAGTGGGTATCGTATCTCGTTCTGGTACACTTACTTACGAAGCAGTTAAGCAAACGACAGACGAAGGCTTCGGTCAGTCTACGTGTGTTGGTATCGGTGGTGACCCAATCCCAGGTTCAAACTTCATCGATATCCTGAAACTGTTCCAAGAAGACCCAGAAACTGAAGCGATCGTAATGATCGGTGAAATCGGTGGTACAGCAGAAGAAGAAGCGGCAGCGTTCATCAAAGAGAACGTGACTAAGCCAGTTGTTTCTTACATCGCTGGTGTAACTGCGCCTCCAGGTAAGCGTATGGGTCACGCTGGTGCGATCATCTCTGGTGGTAAAGGTACTGCTGAAGACAAGTTCGCGGCACTAGAAGAAGCTGGCGTTAAGACAGTTAAATCTCTAGCAGAGATCGGTAAAGGTCTACGCGAAGTAACAGGCTGGTAATTTCCAATTTGTTAGAATACAAAAGCCTGGCAATTGCCAGGCTTTTTTGATCGTGGAGTTTGGTTAAGAATGAAAACAAGTAAAGCGAGTGAAACTTCGCAATAATCAAACTCAAACAGACAACATTCTTATGCTTTACGTTGGATGATTTGGCTTAGCATAAACAGCGAAGTTGCGCTTATCACAACGGAAGGGCCAGCTGGTGTGTCAAAGTGCCAGGACAGGCTTAACCCCATCAATACAGAAATCGAACCGATAATGGAGGCAAACAGCGCCATCTGTTCTGGTGTGGAAGACAGTTTTCGAGCCGTTGCCGCTGGGATAATAAGCAGTGATGTCATGATCAACGCACCGACAAACTTCATGCCCACTGCAATCACAACACCTACCATCAACATCAGTACCAGACGCACAAGATCGGTATTCACACCTTCTACTGCAGCAAGCTCTTCGCTGACTGTGCTCGATAGCAATGGGCGCCAGAAAATGTATAAACATGCACTAACGGCAACAACACCCGCATAAATAAATATCAAGTCCTGCAATGAAACAGCGAGCAAATCACCAAATAAGTAACTCATCAAGTCAACGCGCACGTTATCCAGAAAGCTAACCGATACTAAGCCTACTGATAGTGAGCTGTGCGCCAGAATACCGAGTAAGGTGTCAGTGGCGACCAATTGTTGTTTTTGTAGCGTTACCAGCAGTACGGCGAGCGCCAAACAGCACACAAGTAGAGCCAGGTAAATGTTCACATTAAGCAAAAAACCTAGCGCCAGACCCATTAGAGAGGCGTGGGCTAGTGTGTCGCCAAAGTAGGCCATTTTCCGCCAGACGACAAATGAGCCTAATGGCCCTGCGATAATTGCGATGCCAATACCAGCAAGAATAGAAGGGAGCAGAAACTCAATCATGGTGATGGTGTCCGTGGTTATGCTTGGCGCAAGATGATGCATCACCGGAAACCGGATCACCGGACAGATCGTGATGGTGATGATGGTCGTGATGATAAAAGGCCAGTGATTCTCTACCTGCATTGCCAAATAAGGCGATGTAAGATGGATCCTGGGTAATTGTCGCAGGAGAACCGGAGCAGCAAACGTGGTGATGTAAGCAAATCACATCATCAGTTTTAGCCATCACCAAATGCAAATCATGGGAAACCATAAAAATAGCGCAATCAAAGCGGTGACGAATGCTCTCTATTAAATCATACAGGTCGATTTGTCCCTGAATATCCACGCCTTGAGCGGGTTCATCAAGAACAAGAAGCTCAGGACGCTGAAGCAAAGCTCGTGCGAGGAGGACACGCTGATTTTCACCACCAGACAGACTGTGCATATTGCTGCTGATTAGGTGTTCAGCGCCGACAAGCCTCAGTGCATCAATACACTCTTGCTTGCTGTATTTGCCTGCCAAATTTAAAAAGCGAGTGACATTTAATGGTAAAGAGTCATTGAGCTTTAACTTTTGTGGGACGTAACCAATTTTTAATTTCTTTTTTTTAGATAATTTCCCACTAGTTGGCTTCTGGAGCCCTAAAATGACTTTTACTAGAGTTGATTTCCCAGCGCCGTTGGGGCCAATCAGGGTCGTTATTTTACCCTTGGTTAATTCCATGCTGATGTTGTCCAGAACTTTGCGCTCATCGAATTCGACGCATAAGTGTTCCAGATGGACTAATGAGGACATGAATGAAACTCGTTTGCAAATCAATAATGTTATAATGTAACATTATTGCACTTTCCACTCGATATCCCAAGTAAAACTATGAAAAGAGCTTTAATTCTTATTGCTTCGGCAATGCTAACGTTACCTGCGCAGGCGGTGACAGTGCTTACCAGTATAAAACCTATTCAATTGGTGGTGGCAGAGCTAACCCAAGGCGTGACGGAGCCAGAGGTATTGCTCCAGTCAAATACTTCCCCGCATGATTACGCTCTGCGTCCTTCAGACGTGAAGAAAGTCGCCTCAGCTGATCTGGTCATTTGGTACGGACATGACTTAGAGCCTTTTCTTGAAAAAGTCGTGGCAGGAAAAGCAAATACAATGACGATCAGTGATATCCCTAATTTATCATTACGTGAATTTGATAATGAGCACAATCATGATCACGACGGGCATAACCATGGCTCTTACGACCCGCATTTTTGGCTTGGCGTTGAACCAGTCAAACAAGTCGCTAACGCATTGGCGGAAAAGCTTATCGAGATTGACTCTACTAACGCGAATAAATATAGAGAAAACCTTTCTCATTTCGAAGCGCAATTAGCCGCAACGGATAGTGAAATTAAGCGCAAGCTCGATACAGTAAAAGATAAAGGCTATTTTGTATTTCATGATGCTTACGGCTACTTTGAACAGCGCTATCAACTGAATCAACTTGGTGCCTTTACTGTAAGTCCAGACCGCAAGCCAGGTGCAAAAACATTGATTGAAATACGTAAAGCGCTCAGTTCTGGAGATGTTGCCTGTGTGTTCTCGGAACCACAATTTACCCCAGCAGTCGTTGAAAGCGTAATGCGTGGCAGTAATGTGGCTAAAGGTGAGTTAGATCCGTTAGGCAGCTCAGTTGAATCTAAACCGGGAAGTTACTTCACTTTTCTGTCAGGTATGGCAGATAGCTTCGAGCAGTGTTTAGGCAACAAATAGTTATAGGGTTGTTATTCTCTGTCGGAATTTTCTTTTTTTACGTGATCCAGCAGTAAGAATTGCAACCTTTGGTAAGGCGAGCCTTTTATCAACAGCCAATTGAGATATTATTATCCAATAATTAGCGACTCGAAATAACCATGTCGAGGAAGACATGAAATGTGACGAGTCGGCATAAGTTTAGATATTAAAGGTTTCGTCTTGCTACGCTATCTGGCTCTATTACTCGTTGGAGCCGTTATTTCATGTCATGCATTTGCGTTTAATAAAGCCAATGCGATTTTTTACCCTTTGCCTACGCAGGTTAAGGGGACTTTTGTTGCGGCGGAAAATTTGTATTTAGGCGAGCAAGGTGGCCTTTGGATACACGACGTTCATGGACGCGTTTTATTCTATGATGGCCAGAATATACTTCCTAAATCAGGCAGTTTTTTGAAGAGCCCTGTCAAGCAACTTGCCTACAATAAAGGTGCGTTTTGGACTTTCGTTGAGAATGAAGTCTACCAAACCTACCCAAATCAAGAGCGGCGTTTAGTGTTCAGCCTTAACCCCGGCTCCCAAATCAGAAAGATCGGCGCTTCTAACCACTATATCTGGGTTAGTGATGGTGCACACTTTTATACTTACCATATAGAAACCAGTGAGTTAAAAACGTATTCATTACTCCATCTTTATCATCATAGTAACAACAGTTACGTCTATATTAATGATGCGATTTTTATAGAAAATAAATGGGCACTTGCCACGACTTCGGGCTTCTATCTGTCTGAAGGAAAGGCCTTTGACCATGTCGCTGAATCTGGTCAGAACTACATTGAAAAAATCTACTACTCTCCTACACGACGGGAAATATTGGTTGGGACGCTTCGGGGAGCGTTGGTTTTCAATATCAATGAGCCGAATAAGCAAGTTACCCAAGTCGGCGGATCACATGTATTAACGTTTGCTGAGACCAACCAAGAGTATTGGGTTGGGACGGAACATGGTTTGTACTTATATTCGTTTTTGACTGGGGAGGTGACGGAAGTTGAATCCTCGAGTTTCCTAGAGTTAGAGCTCGACAGTAATAAGATTTTCTCACTGTTGAGTGACAACATGGGGGGGATGTGGATAGCAACGGGTCAGGGGATTCGTTACTACTCCATGTTCAGTAAAAAGTTTGAGCGGATTACCTTCAGTAGTTACGATTCACAAACACTATCGGGAAGAATCCGAAAAACAGTGACGGGACCTGATGGTGCCTTGTGGTTTGCAGATGATTACAAACTCTACCGGAGAGGATTGCACGGAAACGAAATAATCCTCGAGTCTCACACTCCAATCAATGATCTCGTGTTTCAAGAAGGATTGCTTTGGCTCGCAACCTCGGAAGGGTTGAAAGTATTCGATCTTGATGGTTTAAAAGAGGTCTCTTTTCCTTACTTACAAGTAATGGCAGGACATGCGGTTGAACACCTTGCCGCTGATGATGCTTCACGTCTTTGGGTTGCGAGCGGCTATCAATTGTATAACGTTGATATCGCCAATCAACGGGTAAGGAATCTAGGCAGTGAATGGTTGGTTAGCCAGTACTTACCTGCAAAAATAACAAGCTTGTACGATACGCAAGATCGATTATTGATTGGTACTGATCACGGCGTTTATGAATATGACAATGAACAAATTCGCTTCAAGCGTTTCTCGGAAAAATTCGGTGAATCTCTAGATATTCTCACTGCCGCTGACGGAAATCTTTGGTTTTCTTCGTCTTATGGTTTATTTAAAACGGTTAATGTCGGTGATTCAGAGCAAGTTGTAGAGTTGAGCGTTTCTAATGCCAAACCTGCCTGCATGATCGGTGACGCTCAAGGTGTCTGGCTTGCTTCGTCTGTCGGGCTGAGCTACTACCATCTTTCTGGAGAGTTGGTAAAGCATTTCTCTTCTTCATCCGGTTTGATAAACAATGAGTTTCTGCCAGGAATATGTACTGTAATACAGGGAGATGAAGATCAGGATAGCGAGCTAGTGCTTGGCTCGAAATATGGTCTGGTCAAAGCCAAAGCCTCAACTCTGAGGGTCTCCAACGCCCCTGAGTCCACGTTTATCGTTAGCCAGGTAGTGCATGAAAATGAAGTTATTCAGGTAGGAAGTGCCAACCTTGATGGCGTTGAATTACCTTATGGCTCATCATTAAGCTTCCGTTTTGGCACCATGCCAAGGCCCGATAGCCAAAACTTGTATTATCGATTGAGTGACGGTGAGCCTTGGCAAACATTGGAAGGCGGACAACTTACCTTAGAACACCTTAATTCTGGCGAGTATCATCTTCAGGTAAGTAGCCAGTCTCAAGTTGCTGCGGGTCTGATTGGATTAGAGTCTCGCTTTAAGGTAAAGCAACCATGGTATTTATCTTCTCTGGCGATATTTGCTTTCCTAGCGGCCACGCTCATTATTATGGGCTTACTCACGTATTGGCGCTCTCGCTATATGGTTCAAGTCAATCGGGCGTTGGCCGCACAAGTTACTCTCAAAACCAATCAGCTCAGACACCAAAGCCGTGTACTGCTCGCCAGCAACCAACAACTTCGCAAGCAGATCCAAGTGAGAAACCTGTTGGTTGATCATGTTGCTCAATCAATCAAATCAAGCGTTGATCATCTTGCTTCTAAATATCCCCAGGCAATTGATGCGTTAACGCAAGATCATTTTGCTAAAGCCTATTGGCAATTAAATGAATTGAGAAGTGTTCCGGATGAATCTTGTGGCGGCAGCCAAAACTACAATTTGAGCCAAATAACCCAATCTGTAGTGGATGTATGGAAAGAAGACTTTTCGAAAGCGGGTATCCTGGTTGAGATTATTGATGAAAACAAATCGAGTAGAATCGCTCTGGAGAGCTTCAACCTAGACGTCATTTTTAACAGTATTTTTGCCAATATCATTAAGCGTTCATATCGCGGACAAACGGTCAAAATAATGCTGTCTGAAGGAAGTGAATCCGTATGGTTAAATTTTATCGATTACGGTAGCCAATTGACGAACAAGGTATCGTTAAGTCGGGCTTCAAATGGGAATGCTAACGATCTGGGCATAGACAGCATCTCACAGTTAGTCAGTGAGAGTGGGGGGCATTTAGCGGTATTTACTTCCGAGTCGCAGAACAAAATTGCGATCACATGGCCAGTCGCTCAAGAGCTTAGTCATGTAGATGAGCCTTTATCAGAGTTTGCGCCAGATAAAGAGCTTGAAGACTTAGTTAGCCCGGAAGATGAGTGGTTGCAAAAGGTTTACCAGCTTGTGGCTGAGCATTACCACGATGCTGAGTTCGGTACTGCATCTGCGGCAAAAATGTTATTTATGTCGGAACGCAGTTTGCAAAGGCGTTTCAAATCAGCCTCGTCAAGAACGTTAAAAGATTATCTAACAGAAGTACGCTTAGAAACCGCCTGTGAGCAGCTACTCGCCGGAGAGAAAATCAGTGAAGTTGCATTTAATTGTGGTTTCAACGACCCGTCTTACTTTAGCCAGAAGTTCAGATTATATTTTGGCTTGCCTCCTTCTAAGTTTGCACTGACTCAAGAGAACCAATAAGTCACGTCATGCTACTTGTCGTTTTAGCTCCCGATAGCTCTCTGAGTTAAGTGGGCGATATTTATCTCTCGGTTCTTTTCCGGCGAAAATTAAAGCTAATTTTTGCCACTCAGAACTGTCCCCATTTTTCTTTCTTAAGCTCAGCGCTTCTCCCTATCTAGTAATTCAACTCAACGTCTTCACGGCTTGGCATCATACCGTCGTCGTTGGATGGTGTTGTCTTAGAAAGAGACATTATTGTGTCATTACGCTTTCCAACGCTCACTTGGTTAGTGCCAGATTATTTAAGTTGCTGACATGTCTAAAGCTAACGTGTGTCTTTGTCTATTAGTGTAAAGCTATATCGATTAGGGAAGTAAATGTGTGGTTTGAGTAGTGGTTTAATAGGGAGGGAACAATGAAAAAATATCGTGGTATAGCCGGGGGGACTATACCACGGGTGTCAAGGACACCTTCGCTTGCTGCCGGAGTGGCATGAGACATGCCACCTCTGGAATACATTTGAGAGGTCGCCCTCTCGATGAGTTAACTATACGAGGGGTTACTTATTTTTCTTATAAAAATAACGACACATTAATGTGAAAAAAGCGACAATATTTGAGTGGTTAATTTAAATAATTGATATATAAAAAATAATTATAGTTTTAGCTTGGGTTCTTATCGTTTTGATAAAGATAAAAATCGCCAATAAAGATAGTTTTGACGAAATTGACGTGTCCAAACTTGACGAAGTTGACGTTTAAAGGGGGGTGATAACAATTATGGTAACTTTGATTTCACACAATAAATCAATGGAGACATAGGAGTAATATTGCAGCATCAATTTATTAAATGAAAATATTTATCATTAGCAATAATCATGTTGGAGCCATAATGAAGCTATCAGAAATTATACCCGGCGATTCGGTGACTATTCGTTTATTAGATGGTCTTTCACCTGACGTAAGAAAAAAGCTAATGGTAATGGGGCTATTGCCTAACACAGTAGTCAAAGTTATTAGGCGAGCTCCAATGGGTGACCCATTACAAGTTGAAGTTCGTGGTGTGTCTGTTGCAGTAAGAGAGACGATTGCTCAAAAAATCGAAGTGGAGAGGGTGTAATGCAGTATCAAGTACTTACGGTAGGTAATCCTAATAGTGGCAAAACGACTCTTTTTAATGGTTTAACAGGCGCAAAGCAACAGGTCGGTAACTGGGCTGGTGTGACTGTCGAGAAAAAGACGGGTCAATTTAAACATGCCGGTGACCAGTTTTTGCTTACAGACCTTCCTGGCATTTACTCATTAGACAGCGGAAATGATAGCAACAGTATCGATGAATCAATTGCTTCACGTGCGGTACTGACTCATCCAGCTGATTTGATCATCAATGTTGTCGACGCCACAAGTGTGGAGCGCAGTCTATACATGACGCTGCAGCTTCGCGAGCTTGGTCGTCCGATGATTGTCGTTCTGAACAAGATGGATGCGCTAAAGCGCGAACGTCAAGTAATTAACGTGGCCGAGTTAGAGAAGACATTGGGGTGCCCGGTTCTCAGTTTGTCGGCGACGGACAAAAAACAAGTCGCAGAATTTAAAGAACGATTGCACAAATCCATCATTCAGGGTGTTGCGCTTAAAGAGATGTCGTTGAACTATGGTCAACAAATGGAAGCGGCGATTGAAAAAGTCTCAACGCTTTTTAGTGATCAAACCGTCTCTCATCGTGCGCTTGCTATTCGTGCCTTAGAAAAAGACACCCTGGTTCTAAACAGTCTTTCAGAAAGTGATAGAAGCACGGTTTTAGAGTCGATTGCAAAGCTTGATCTGGATATTGATTTACATGTTGCGGATATCAAATATACGCATTTGCATGAGAAGTGTAAGAAGATTCGCCGTAGTGAGGGCAAACTTAGTCGCAGTGTGACAGAAAAGCTAGACCAATTTATCTTAAATAAGTGGATAGGTATTCCGTTTTTCTTTGCTGTCATGTATTTGATGTTTATGTTCTCGATTAATATCGGCAGCGCATTTATTGACTTCTTTGATATCGGAGTTGGTGCGTTACTGGTTGATGGTGGCCATTACCTACTTGATGATCACTTACCTGTATGGCTAGTGACTGTGCTTGCAGATGGTATTGGTGGTGGTATTCAAACGGTCGCTACCTTTATTCCAGTCATTGCTTGTCTATATTTATTCCTCGCAGTACTAGAAAGCTCTGGTTACATGGCTCGCGCGGCGTTTGTTCTGGATAAAGTGATGCAGAAAATCGGCTTGCCAGGTAAAGCCTTTGTACCGCTTGTTTTAGGGTTTGGCTGTAATGTCCCGTCTATTATGGCTACCCGAACTCTTGATCAAGAACGTGAACGTAAGCTGGCAGCATCCATGGTTCCGTTTATGTCTTGTGGTGCTCGCCTACCTGTTTACGCATTGTTTGCAGCAGCGTTCTTCCCTGATTCAGGTCAAAACGTTGTATTTGCGCTTTACCTGCTTGGTATTGTGGCTGCCATTTTCACCGGCCTGTTCCTTAAAAATACCCTTTACCCGGGTAGCAGTGACAGCTTTGTCATGGAAATGCCTAACTACGAGCTACCGACACTGCAGAATGTTGTGATTAAAACCTGGCAAAAGCTCAAGCGTTTTGTACTCGGGGCAGGTAAAACCATTGTTATTGTGGTGGCGCTGCTTAGCTTCCTAAACTCACTTGGTACTGATGGCAGCTTTGGTAATGAAGATAGCGAGAAATCTGTACTTTCAAAAGCGTCACAGGTTGTTACTCCCGTGTTTGCGCCAATTGGTATTGAAAAAGATAACTGGCCTGCGACAGTGGGTATTATTACCGGCATCTTCGCGAAAGAAGCTGTAGTCGGTACGCTGAACAGCTTATATACCACGCCAACTGACGGTGATGAAGCGGAATACGACCTAATAGGTAGCTTAGAAGAAGCGGTCATGAGTATACCTGAGAACCTTGCCGGTCTTAGTTACTCAGATCCATTAGGCATCGAGGTTGGTGACTTAACCGATTCATACGCGGTAGCAGAAGAGCAAGAAATTGATGCCTCTATTTTTGGCAACATTAAATCTCAGTTTGTTTCTGGTCATGCTGCGTTTGCGTACTTAATTTTCATCCTGCTGTACACGCCATGTGTTGCTGCAATGGGGGCGTATGTGCGTGAATTTGGTAATAACTTCGCTCGTTTTATTGCGGTTTGGACGATGGGGCTGGCTTACCTAACGGCGACTTTCTATCATCAAATGATGCACTTTGCGGACAGTCCAGTTACAAGCGGTATATGGATGGCAGTGATCGTGGCGATCTTCTTTGGTACTTATCGTGTCTTTAAGCGCATTGGTAAGAAGCAGCAAGGTTCGCTCGAGGTACAAGTGGCATGATCTTAAAACAGCTTTATAACTATATTGCAGATAACGGCGCGGTGTCGCAGTCAGAGTTGGCAAAACAGTTTGGCATGAGTGAAGATGGTGCCGACGCAATGCTGAGTGTGTGGATTAAAAAAGGTCGTATTACCCGTTTGGTTGACACCAATAAAGCACATCATGTGACTGGCGTGCGTTATTCGGTGACGCGGCAAGATGGATTATCACTGACAGTGACGATGTAAACCGTCGGACAGAAAGAAGCCGCCTTATTAACGGGCGGCTTTTTCGTCTCTGGAGTCTGCGCCAGATCTATACTTTTTGGAAAATAGAACTGAGTGACAATACATTCTGAATGCGCCCAAGGACTTCGTCTTGCTCTTCGTCACTGCGGAACTCACCTTTGGTGTTGCCCCAAACAGGCCCGGGCCAAGCAATATCATCTTTAAAACGTGCGATATGGTGAATATGGAGTTGAGGCACCATGTTACCCAGTGCTCCCATATTGAGCTTGTCTGGAAGGAATGTCGCTTCAAGAGCTTGGCTCACCGCCTGAGACTCTAACAAGAACTGTCTCTGATCGTGCATGGGTAAGTGGTGCAGCTCTTTTAAGTTCGCACGCTTGGGAACCAGAATTACCCAAGGTACGGCATTATCTTTATGTAGCAGAGCAACGCAAAGTGGAAAATGACCAATAACAGTAGTGTCTTTTGCTAGTTGAGGGTGCAGTTCAAAACTCATTTTGTTTTCCAATTCATTTTTAATTGTATTGATTGAATTCAGTATAAACAAAAAGGCTGACGCTCTCACGTCAGCCTTTGTTTTTAAGCGTTAGCTAAGATTCGCTTACATGCGCTCTAGCGTTTCGATACCTAGTAGAGACAGACCTTGCTTGATGGTCTTCGCTGTTAGTGCAGCAAGCTTCAGACGGCTTTGTTTAACAGCTTCGTCTTCTGCAACTAGGATAGGGCACGCTTCGTAGAAGCTAGAGAACTGGCCTGCTAGTTCAAATAGGTAGCTACACATAATGTGTGGTTGACCTTCGCGAGCGACAGATTGAACCGCTTCTTCGAACTGTAGAAGTTTTGCGATGAGCGCTTTTTCTTTCTCGTCAGTAACCTGGATATCACCTTGAAGGTCATCCATGGCAACACCTGCTTTTGCAAAGATAGAAGCAACACGAGTGTATGCATACTGCATGTATGGTGCAGTATTGCCTTCGAACGCAAGCATGTTATCCCAGTCAAACACGTAGTCAGTCGTACGGTGCTTAGAAAGGTCTGAGTATTTAACTGCTGCCATCGCAACTGTTTTAGAGATCTTCTCTTTCTCTTCTGCATCTAGCTCTGGGTTCTTAGATTCGATCAGCTGCGCTGCACGAACTTCTGCTTCATCAAGAAGGTCCGCTAAACGTACTGTACCGCCCGCACGAGTCTTGAATGGCTTACCATCTTTACCTAGCATCATGCCGAATGCGTGGTGCTCAAGAGAAACTGACTCAGGCACGTAGCCAGCTTTACGAACAATAGTCCAAGCCTGCATTAGGTGCTGGTGCTGACGAGAGTCAATGAAGTAAAGTACGCGGTTCGCACCCAGTTCTTCGTAACGGTATTTTGCACATGCGATATCTGTTGTGGTGTACAGGAAGCCGCCATCGCGTTTTTGAACGATAACACCCATAGGCTCACCGTCTTTGTTCTTGTACTCGTCTAGGAAAACAACTTGCGCGCCGTCATCTTCAACCGCAAGACCTTGCTCTTTTAGGTCTGCAACAATCTTAGGTAGCATGTCGTTGTACATGCTCTCGCCCATAACGTCTTCACGAGTTAGTGAAACGTTTAGACGGTCGTAGTTGCGTTGGTTTTGGATCATAGTTACGTCAACCAGTTTCTTCCACATTTCTGCGCAGAACTCGTCGCCGCTTTGTAGTTTCACTACGTAGTTGCGCGCTTTTACTGCGAACTCTTCGTCTTCATCATAAAGCTTTTTAGATTCGCGGTAGAAGGCTTCAAGGTCAGCCAGCTCCATAGACACTTCGCCAGACTCTTGTTGTACACGCTCAAGGTTAGCGATAAGCATGCCGAACTGAGTACCCCAGTCACCGATGTGGTTCGCACGAATCACTTTATGGCCCAAGAACTCAAGAGTACGTACAACAGCGTCACCAATGATGGTTGAACGCAGGTGACCAACGTGCATTTCTTTTGCAACGTTTGGCGCCGAGTAGTCAGCGACGATAGTTTGCGCTTCTTCTTCTGCTACACCCAGACGTGAATCTGCTAGTGCTGCATCCGCTTGTTTCGCCAAGAACTCTTCGCTTAGGAAAATGTTGATAAAACCAGGGCCAGCGATTTCTGTTTTGCTCGCGATACCGTCAAGGTCTAGAACATCCAGTACTTTCTGTGCAAATTCTCGTGGGTTAGTACCCAGTTTTTTAGCAACGCCCATTACGCCGTTTGCTTGGTAGTCACCAAATTGTGGCTTTGCTGATTGACGAACGGCTGCAGGGCTGCCTGCAGGTGCGCCAGCGGCTTCTAGAGCCTGAGATACTTTGTCATTAATAAGTGCTTGGATATTCACACGAGTTTCCTTCAATTCGAGGACTAAGAACCCGTTATAATCAGAGTCGAGTTCTGTTGGAGTTCACAAAAATGGCGCTAATGATAACAACTTTATTGCTTTTCATACAGAGAGGATTTGGGGAAATTTATACTTTTTCGACTGAATGGAAATGTACATCCAAACAAGCCCTGCCTCGCTGAACCCATCATAGTGAAGCTATTTGGGTATAAGGCGCTTTAGGTTTACTATTGCGACTCTATAAAAGACAAAATCCTCCTTTCAGAGAATACCGATGACGACTGAATTAGTAGAAAAACGCTTAACACCCGAATTGATGCTCCAGGACTTGGACGCGTTTGTGGAAAAAATTGAAGCACTGGCTTCAATGCTTCACTTGGATTTGAGTTTGGCTCAGGCTGACCATATTGCGTTGCGTATCAACGATACTCAAACGGCGCAACAAGCCCATCAAGCATGGGCTCAGTACGGTAAAGTCATTTCTCAGGCGCATATCAATGGCCGTCCAATCATCGTGATTGAGTTTGAAAACATGCTAGAAAGCCGGGGGTGGAAAATTGAGTGTTTGGAGTTACCGTATCCGGCAGAAGGCAAAATTTACCCAACAGAAGGTTGGGAGCATGTAGAGTTTGTCATCCCGTCTCATGCGGATACGGCGGATGAGTTTCTCGCTGATCTAAGACACACTTACCCGGATTTCGGTGCGCAGTTTGAAAAGTTGGAAGAGATTGGCGTGAAAACGAAATTATCGAGTCCGAAAGGGGAAGGGGAACGCCTCAACAACCCAACGGTGGCATTTAAATACCAAGGGGTATGTATCAAACTTCATCCGCATTCACTAAAGGCGATTGTCGAGTCTGAAGCATAAAAGCAAGCTCGTTCGAGCTGAGAGGTTGGCTTATTACTGCCGTCTCAACAAGTTCGTTGGTAATTTCCTCTGTTGTAGAAGATGAAAAGGGAGCTGAGGCTCCCTTTAAATTAGCGAATTACTTTTTAGTCAGTGACTTGCCCATTGGGTTTGAGATGGATAGCTTTTTGCCTTGTAACTCTTCGCCCAAAGGTAATGTGAAGGTCTTTGAAAACGGCATTCGTTTACAATGATCCATTTTGTCTCTGACGATGGTGACCAGAACCTCTGTTTGAGAATTTTGCTCCACTCTCAGGCTAAAGTCATCGTTTTGACTACAGCCGGTCGACTCAGCGATAAATGAAACCTTATTCTCACTCACTCGGTAAGCTTCAATCATCATTGCTTGGTGCTCAGATGTGAGACCTTCTTGCATCTCTGCATTCGCTGAGCAAGCGGCCAAGCTGATAGAGCTCAAGCTAAGCAGTACTGTTTTGAATGCATATTTCATCTGATTATCCTCTTTTTCGGCGAAGGAATGAGCCAGCAGCCAGCAGCATTAACAGACCAATAGAGAAGCTGCCACCTGAGCTGGATTTGCTCTTAACACTATTATCGCCATCGTTATCCGCGCTAGCCGCCATTTTGATATTACGAATATTCGCTTGTGCGTCAAAACCACCAGTCTCTGCGTAGTTTTTCACGTAAGCCAACATAACCGTATTTGACGTTCTGTAAAGATCGGCTGAAACCTCGGTGTAATCTAGAAGCTGGTTGGTGTAATCATACATTTGACCATTAATATAGACGACAAAATAGTCAAAACCATCGGATAACACTTTTAGATCCATCGTCAGTTTGCCTTTAGGCAGATCAGTGAGGTACAAGATAGACTCACCAGTAGCAGCGCCCATATCTGCAGAGTGAAGTTCACCATTTTCGGCTGTCCAAGCGTAATTATTGGTATAAACATTAACACCTGTCAGCGGAATGGCACTGCTCAACGAATTGCTGGCCTTATCAACACCCATATATTCAAAGGTGGTCGAAAGCTTAGGTAGTTTCGGGTGATCGGTGGTAACTTCAATCGTATCTATTGAAGCTGCATAAGTTGGGTAGTAGCCCACCGTAATTTGACAACTTTCAGAAGGACTCAAGGTCTCTATACAAGTGTTTTCGGCAATTGTTAGTCCGCTAGATAGGGTAACATCGGTGATGTTGAGTGGAGAATCTACCTCGTCATTACGAATGGTAAAGGTCTCCTGTTGAGCTTTTCTTTCAACCAGACGAAGATCGCGATACTGGGTATAGCTGATGGTATTACGATGGCTATCTATCCAGCCGTTGTGCTGAAAGTGGGCCACATTGGCGTAAACGCCATAGGCCTCAGGTTGAGCACACCCTTCACCCCAACTAACCACACCCAACAGTTTATTGATGCCGTTATCATCGACAATGAGTGGTCCGCCGCTATCTCCTTGACAGCTGTCTTTTCCTCCCGAGATGTACCCAGCACAAATGCCATCATCTGATACATTGGAATAATTTCCCTCCAGATTTTGGCACGTAGCGCGGTCTACATATTCCAGATCCACTTGTTGTAGCACGGTTGGGAATACTGTACCTGTGGTCGAGGTATTGCCCCAGCCCGCGACATGGAGCTTGTCCCCTGCTTGCACACTATCTAACACTGTAGGCGTTGCTAATTCGATAGTCGCGCTATCGACACTATGTGCAAGTTCGATAAGGGCGATATCGTTGTTCGTTGTATAACTATTATAGGCGTGATGTGTATAGATATTTTGAACTGCGATACGCTGCGCTTGAGACTCATTTGTTTGGTCGTGGAGGCCAAGCACGATATCGATATCATCTGCATTGGTGTCTGCAACACAGTGCGCTGCGGTTAATACGTATTTTCCGCCAAGAAAACTACCACCACAGAAGTGACCAAGGTAGGCTGGCTGGTCTTTATGTACGATTGAAGCAATAAATCTCCAGTCTGTTGTATTGGCTGGCTCTCCGCCAATAATTCGTGTGGATACATCATTCTGAAAAGGATTAAGAGTGTCAGTATCTGCCATTGTGGTTGCAGGTAAAGTCATCCCAATCAGAAAAGCCACTAACGTTTTTTTCATTTTAATTCCTCGTTATTAAATTGGTTTATTATAAGGAGATTGATTTATAAACCAAATTATTCGTGAGGTAAATGATTGTAAGTAAATGGAAAAATTTCGGCGCAGATCGCTTAGTTATAACGTTAAAAGCTCAGGATAGTGCTGAAAAGACAAAACCCGCCAAAGAGGCGGGTTTATTTGTCGTTCTGGTATGTGACGGAAGAGGTTATTACAGAATCACGGTCTTATTGCCGTAGACAAAGACATGGTCATTCAACACTTTATTAAGCGCTTTACTTAAGACGTTCTTCTCGACATCACGACCTGCTTGCGCCATGTCCTGTGCACTAAAGTTGTGGTCGACAGGAATTACGTCCTGCTTAATGATCGGACCTTCGTCCAAATCATTGGTCACAAAGTGCGCTGTAGCACCGATGATCTTAACCCCACGGTCATAGGCTTGTTGGTAAGGCTTCGCACCAATAAACGCTGGCAAGAAACTGTGGTGAATGTTGATGATTTTGTGGTGGTATTTCTCAACAAATGATGGAGTTAATACGCGCATGTACTTCGCTAGAACGATGTAGTCCGCATCGTATTGGCCGATGACTTCGAGCATTTTTTGTTCGTGCTCTTCGCGGCTGAGATCCTCATGCGTCACATAGTGATAAGGAATATCAAATCGCTCAGTCAGCGTTTGCAGTTTGTCGTAGTTACCAATGACCGCCGCGATTTCAACATCCAAGCCACCATCGTAATTTTTCATCAGGATATCGCCCAGACAGTGCGCTTCTTTCGTTACCAAGATAACAATGCGCTTGCGGCGAGAACTAACCAGTGTGCGTTTTGCTCCGGTTGGTAACGCTTGATCCAAATCGGCGAGAAGAGTTTGATCGTTGAAGTAACCTTCCAACTCCGTTCGCATGAAAAAGTGCCCGCTGGTGTTATCAACAAACTCGTTATTGTGAATGATATTTAGTTGATGCTTGTAACAAATGTTAGTGATTTTTGAGATTAAACCCGGAGCGTCTGAACAATGGGTTAACAGGGTTTTCTTTTCCATAAACTAGGGACTTCCATGCAATAAAAATGAAGCGTACGAAAAGTGCGTTGGCTGACAGGAACCAACCGTACCGCAATGTTCCACCATAAATAATCTATTCTGGGACTGGTTTCAACAAAATATCTACGATGAGTAATAAGCAGGTCATATTGTAGGCTGATGTCTGCGCCAATCGTCTGTTATAATCTCGGCAATTTTTCTAATCAGACCCAGATATGATCGCAAAAACATTCTCCTCTGAGGGCGCTTTAGGTAAAGCTATACCGGGCTTTCAGGCTCGCCAGCCCCAAATTGATATGGCAGAAGCCGTCAGTAGTGCGATCAAAGATCAGAGTCAACTGGTAGTGGAAGCCGGGACAGGAACAGGCAAAACCTTTGCTTACCTGGTTCCTGCTCTGTTAAGCGGCAAGAAAGTCATCATCAGTACCGGTTCTAAAAACCTGCAGGAGCAGCTGTACCATCGAGATTTACCACTCATGGTGAATGCACTTGGCTTTTATGGTCAGGTAGCGTTACTGAAAGGGCGCTCCAACTACCTTTGTCTGGATCGCCTTAGCCGTCAGATGGTGGAAAGCCACACTAACGAGTCTGATCCCACGTTGTTGACTCAATTAGTTAAGGTGAGATCGTGGTCTTCCGAAACCAAAACGGGTGACTTAGGTGACTGCGAAGATTTGCCGGAAGACAGCATGATCATTCCGACGATTACATCGACGAACGACAATTGTTTGGGCAAAGAATGCCCAAGCTATACCGACTGTTTTGTACTAAAAGCACGCAAACGAGCCATGGATTCCGATGTGGTTGTGGTGAACCATCACCTGTTTCTTGCTGACCTTGCGATTAAAGAAACTGGGTTTGGTGAGTTGATCCCAGAGGCGGACGTCTTTATTTTCGACGAAGCGCATCAGTTACCCGACATTGCCAGTGAGTATTTTGGGCAGACGGTCTCTAGCCGTCAAATTCATGACCTGGCTAAAGACATTGAAATCGCTTATCGAACCGAAGCAAAAGACATGCGTCAATTGCAGAAGGTCGGGGATAAGTTACTGCAAAGTGCCATGGACATGAGAATTGTGCTTGGCGAACCTGGATTTCGTGGCAACTGGCGAGAAGCGATGCAGTCGGAATCCATCAAGCGTGAACTGGTTCGGCTAACCGACAGTCTCGATCTTGCCATTGATGTTCTCAAAATTGCATTAGGCCGCAGCCAACTGCTGGATGCCGCATTTGAACGTGCCAATTTAATTAAAGGTCGGATCAACCGTGTATGTGACGTCGACATCACAGGTTACTCCTATTGGTATGACACCTCACCCCGTCATTTTGCGTTGCACATCACTCCGCTTTCCGTTGCCGATAAGTTTCATGAGCAAATTGAAATTAAGCAGGGGTCTTGGATCTTTACCTCCGCAACCTTGGCGGTATCGGGAGATTTTAAACATTTTACCGAGCGTTTAGGTCTGAAGCCCAAACAGCAGTTTTCGTTGCCATCGCCGTTTGATTATGAAAAACAAGCGCGCTTATGTGTACCTCGTTATTTACCAGAACCAAACAGTCCGGGGCTCGCGGATAAACTGGTGAGAATGTTAGCGCCAGTCATTGAAGAGAATCAGGGGCGCTGCTTCTTTCTTTGCACCTCTCACAGCATGATGCGTGAGTTGGGTGAACAGTTCCGTGAAACACTGGATTTGCCTGTTCTGATGCAAGGTGAAATGAGTAAACAAAAAACCTTGGCAGAGTTTATGGAGCTCGGAAATGCGTTGCTGGTGGCAACGGGTGCGTTTTGGGAAGGGATCGATGTTAGAGGTGATGCACTGAGCTGTGTTATCATCGACAAATTACCGTTTACCGCCCCTGATGACCCGCTCCTCAAAGCCCGAATCGAAGATTGTCGACTGCGTGGCGGCGAGCCTTTTGCTGAAGTGCAAATTCCAGATGCGGTGATTACGTTAAAGCAGGGCGTAGGACGCTTGATTCGGGATCAGAAAGATCATGGAGCATTGATCATTTGTGATAATCGCCTGGTGACCCGAGATTATGGTGGCACCTTCTTGGGAAGTTTACCGCCGATTCCAAGAACACGAGATTTAGAACGAATCAAAGCTTTCCTTAAAGCAGGATAATCAGCCACAGACCTGTGTTGTGGCATAATCAAATCAAATAGAGTTGTAGAGAGTTAAATGAGCGCAAAAATTCTTGCCATCGATACATCAACTGAAAACTGTTCAGTTGCACTACTGGTTAATGATCAAGTGATTTCACGCAGTGAAGTTGCACCTCGTGACCATACGAAAAAAGTCTTACCTATGGTTGATGAAGTGTTGAAAGAAGCGGGTCTGACTCTACAAGAACTGGATGCACTGGCATTTGGTCGTGGTCCGGGTAGCTTCACAGGTGTTCGTATCGGTATCGGCATTGCACAAGGTTTAGCGTTTGGTGCTGAATTGCCGATGATTGGTGTGTCAACACTCGCTGCGATGGCACAAGCAAGCTACCGTCTTCATGGTTCGACGGATGTTGCCGTTGCTATTGATGCACGCATGAGTGAAGTGTACTGGGCGCGTTATTCTCGCCAGGAAAATGGTGAGTGGGCCGGTGTGGATGAAGAGTGTGTGATTCCGCCTGCACGTCTGGTTGAAGAAGCTCAAGCCGACGATAAAACCTGGACAACGGCAGGTACCGGTTGGGGGGCTTATCAGGAAGAGCTGGCCAATTTGCCATTCAGTGTTACTTCAAGTGACGTACTTTACCCTGATTCTCAAGACATCGTGATTCTGGCTAAGCAAGAGTTAGAAAAAGGCAACACGGTTCCGGTTGAAGAATCAAGTCCGGTTTATCTGCGCGATAATGTGACCTGGAAGAAACTTCCGGGCCGCGAATAATTTAGATTGAGATAAAAGCGGGGATTACCCCGCTTTTTTATGGAACGTTATGGCGTCGATTAATGGATTACCGCCCTCGCTGATAGCAGGTTCGACTCGCACGAACAAAGTCAGTAAAAAGAAGCAGGTAAAAGAATCTCAGATTAAGCAACCTGTCGGTCAGACGTCTAAAGTTGCTAATGCGGTCGCGCATTCCATAAAGCAAGTGGATGAATCCCAGATTCACAGAGCGCAAGTGCAGTACGATCTTCCCGAGGGAAATGCACGAAAAGCGATGGAACAGTACATGGATGTCATGAATCGAGCGAAAAAAGAGGAACTGGCTCAATTGCTTGGTGTCGATATTTATGTGTAATGGACGAAACTCATTCGTTCCCGATAAATAGATTTCAATGGTAGCTTATGACATTTTCTCGACACATTTTTCTGGTTTTGTTAGCTGCGTTTGGGCTGTCGGCGTGCAGTTCTCTTCCTGAAGAATTGCATGCAACAACTGAGCAAGTTCTTACAGACTATAAAACGTTTGCTGAGTCGCAAGGGCTTGTAAATAGTGATGTCCGTCTAGGGGGGATCATCGCTAAAGTCGACAACTTCAAAGACAAAACGCGCGTAGAAATCGTTAATTTACCCATTAGCGAGACGGGCAAGCCCGATATTAGTGCTGAACCAGCAGGCCGTTTTGCCGTTTACTTCGATGGTTATTTAGAGCCTGTGGCATTTAGCAAAGGGCGTTTAGTCACAGTGGTCGGAAAAAGTGCGGGTGAAGAAGAAGGGAAAATCGGCGAGCGTGAATACATCTTCCCTCTGATGAAAGGTCAGGGCTACCGTTTATGGACGATAGAAGAGCGAGTACGAACTTACGATACACCACTTTTCCTTTACCCTTGCTATTCAATTAACTGCCGTATGGAGCGTCATGATTTCCCGCAAGATGGCAGAATCATCAAACAGGTCAAATAATCTGCTATGCATGAGCGTCGATTTGAACTTGCTGCCGGAACAATGGCAGCCCTTGAAATAGGTAATGAAAAAACGGCTGACTTGTCAGTCGTTTTTCTTCATGGTTGGTTAGACAACGCAGGTAGCTTCAAAGCGTTGATGGGGCAAATGCATCAGCTCAACCCAACTCTCCATTTATTAGCCATTGATCACTTTGGGCATGGTTTGTCCAGCCACAAATCATCCGACAATTATTACCTCTTCCACGATTATATTGCCGACTTATATGAGTTGTTGGATGAATTATCGCCAAACAGGCTGGTATTAGTAGGTCATTCACTTGGTGCTTTAGTCGCAAGTTGCTATAGTGCTGCGTTTCCTGAGCAGGTCGAAGCGTTAGTGCAAATCGAAGGTGCTGGTCCTCTTACCGAGGTGCCTTCCAATAGTTTGCAAAGACTTCGTGATGGCATTTTGAGTCGACATCGGCAACAAAATAAGCCTGAACGATCCCTATCTTCTTTTGAACTGGCTCTAAAGTTACGCATGCAAGCCAACCAACTGACCGCTGAACAGCTTCTGCCAATCGTAGAACGCGGAACAGTACAGCGTGAAAATGTCTGGTTTTGGCGACATGACGCTAAGTTAAAATGCGCTTCGCTTTACCGAATGGCGCAAGAGCATGCGGACTCAATCACCAGCCAAATACGTTGTCCACACCTGATCGTATTGGGCGACCAAGGATTCCAAAATTTACCTTCCAGCCAAGCTGATTGGGGGCAGAATTCACCACAAGTGATTACTGTCTCGGGAGGTCATCACTGTCATTTAGAGCAAATACTCGAAGTTTCAGACGGAATTCTTGGTGTAGTTAACAAAATTTAAACAAGTGTTTGGGAGTTTCGTGCTCAAGCACCTTCGCTGTGCTGTAATAGCCCTCAAAATAAAAAGGCTGTTATCGTAAGACAGCGATGAACGAGGAGTAATATCGTGGATAAACCATGGCTTTCACGTTATCCAAGTGACGTACCTGAAACCATTAACCCAGACCAATATGAGTCTTTGGTTGAAATGTTTGAGCAGTCTGTACAAAAGTACGCAGACCAACCAGCATTTATGAACATGGGCTCGGTTATGACCTTCCGAAAGCTGGAAGAGCGTAGTCGTGCATTTGCCGCTTACCTACAAAATGAGTTAAAGCTAAAAAAGGGTGACCGAGTTGCTCTGATGATGCCTAACTTGCTTCAATACCCCGTTGCGCTGTTTGGTATTTTGCGTGCAGGTTGCATCGCGGTAAACGTGAACCCGTTATACACTCCTCGTGAACTTGAACACCAGCTCAACGACTCTGGTGCGACAGCGATCGTGATTGTTTCTAACTTTGCTAATACGTTAGAGCAAATTGTTGAGAACACCTCTGTAAAACATGTTGTGCTGACCAGCCTTGGGCAGATGTTGCCGCGAGCGAAGGGTACGATTGTCGATTTTGTCGTGAAATACGTTAAAGGTATGGTGCCAAAATATAACCTGCCTGGTGCGATTTCAATGCGTAAAGCGTTAGGCAAAGGTCGTCGTTTACAGTACGTGAAGCCATTTATGTCTGGCGATGATATTGCATTTTTACAATACACCGGCGGTACGACGGGTGTGGCGAAAGGCGCGATTCTGACCCATCGCAATATGATTGCAAACGTATTGCAGGCGAAAGGTGCGTATGGCCCGGTGCTGACTCCTGGTAGAGAACTGGTTGTGACCGCATTACCGCTTTATCACGTATTTGCATTAACCGTTAACTGCCTGCTGTTTATTGAAATGGGTGGCCGTAACCTGCTGATTACCAACCCACGTGATATTCCGGGCTTTGTAAAAGAGTTACAAAAGCATCCATTTACTGCTATCACCGGGGTTAATACGCTGTTTAACGCTCTGGTTAACAATGAAGACTTCCATGAGCTGGACTTTAGCAATCTGCGACTGTCTGTCGGTGGTGGTATGGCCGTTCAGCGCGCCGTTGCAGAAAAATGGCTGAAGACAACAGGTTGCTATCTGTTAGAAGGTTATGGCCTGACAGAATGTTCTCCTCTGGTGGCCGCTTACCCGCATGATCTTATCGAATACAATGGGTCTATAGGTTTGCCTGTTCCATCGACAGAAGTTCGTATCGTTGATGAAGAGGGCAATGCTCTGCCAAATACCGAAACGGGTGAACTTCAGGTTCGTGGCCCTCAAGTGATGCAAGGTTACTGGCAGCGTCCGGAGGCTAGCAAAGACACCATCAACCAAGAAGGCTGGTTATCAACCGGTGATATTGTTAAGTTTGACGACGAAGGCTTCCTTCATATTGTTGACCGTAAAAAAGATATGATTCTGGTCTCTGGCTTTAACGTTTATCCGAACGAAATCGAAGATGTTGTCGCATTGCATGGTAAAGTTCTGGAAGTTGCAGCGATTGGTCAGCCTAACGATGTTTCTGGTGAGCTGGTGAAAATCTATGTCGTTAAACGCGATCCAAGCTTAACGAAAGATGAAGTGATTGCACATTGTCGTGAACATTTAACGGGATACAAGGTGCCAAAACTGGTTGAATTCCGTGAAGAATTACCGAAGACTAACGTAGGTAAAATTCTACGCCGTGTTCTTCGTGAAGAAAACGATGCAGAGCTTGCGAAGAAGAGCGCATAAGTCGATTTCGTGAAGTCGCCGGAATTAAAAAATGATAGAATGCCAGCGTTTTGCTGGCATTTTTTATAGCGAGAAGCATGTGAATTATAAGATTATTATTAAAAACAAAGACCTAGAACAAGTTTGCGCTCAAGCCAGAGACGCAGATGTCGTTATGTTGGATACGGAATTTGTACGGATCAGAACTTTCTATCCACAGCTAGGTTTGATTCAGCTTTTCGACGGCAATAATCTTTCCTTAATCGATCCGACAGAACTGACGGACATGTCACCATTTGTTGAACTTTTGAAAGATACCTCGGTATTAAAAGTTCTGCATGCATGTGGTGAAGATCTCGAAGTGTTCCAGAATGCGTTTGGTTGCACGCCATTTCCGATGGTCGATACCCAGCTTATGGCTGCGTTTCTTGGGCATGGGCTATCAACAGGCTTTGCGACGCTTGTGGAAGAATATCTGGGTGTTGAACTGGATAAGAGTGAGTCTCGCACAGACTGGATGGCTCGTCCGCTGACGCAAAAGCAGCTTGATTATGCTGCGGCTGACGTGCACTACTTGCTGCCGCTTTACGAAATCTTGCTCGATAAAGTCACCGAAGCTGGCTGGTGGCATGCGGTGCAGCAGGAGAGCGATTTACTGGTTTCGAAGCGTATTCGTGAAGTGAACGAAGAAAATGCGTACCTTGATATCAAAGGTGCATGGCAACTTAAACCGGCAGAGTTGGCTGTCTTAAAACCGCTGGCCACTTGGCGTTACCGTCAGGCAATCAAACGTGACCTTGCTCTGAACTTTGTTTTCAAAGAAGGGGACTTATTAACAGTTGCCCGCCTTGGTTTAACAAGCTTTAAGAAAATGGAAGCGGAAGGCATTGATATCCGAGCCGTTAACCGTCACGGTGCAAAGATTGCTGATATCGTTAAAAAAGCCAAGCAGACACCTGCGGATGAATACCCTGAGAAAATTGAACGTCTTATGGACTACCCAGGCTATAAGCAGGTCTTCAAGAACATGAAAGATATTGTGAAAAGTGCATCACAGAAATCTGGCTTGGCTACTGAGTTCCTTGCCTCTAAAAAGCAGATCAATCAGTTGCTTAGCTGGGTATGGAAAAAGGACCGTGATCCGGCAAGAATGCCTGATGTGATGCAAAACTGGCGTCTTGAACTTATCGGCGAAAAAATGAATAAAGCGCTTAAGTAGCGCAAGATGTAGATAGAACAAGGTTGGCCATGTAGCCAACCTTTTTTATGCAGTGTGCAATGTAGAAATGTAGGTGTTTGTTAGTAAACCAATGACTGATTTCACTTCACAAACACCTAAATCCGAATTACTTCTCGTCGTCAGGCAGTTTTACATTTAACTCAAGCACCGAGATATCATCGTCTTTATGCTCAAACGTTAAATCAACCATGTTCGGGTCAATGTCTACGTATTTGCCGATCACCTTCAGGATATCCTCTTTTAACTGAGGCAGATAAGACGGTGCCGGATCATCTTGGCTGCGGCGTTCTGCCACAATAATTTGCAAACGCTCTTTGGCTAGACTTGCGGATTTTTTCTTCTGTGGGCGGAAAAATTCTAATAGTGACATGTCTATCCTCCGAACAGTCGTTTAAAGAGCCCTTTCTTCTCCTCTGTAAGGAAACGAAAATCTACCTTGTTACCAAGTAAGCGGTCTACTGTGTCAGAGTAAGCCATGCCCGCGTCTGTCTCTTCATCAAACGTTACTGGCACACCTTTGTTTGATGCGTTAAGCACCGCCTGGCTTTCAGGAATCACGCCCAGAAGCGGGATGTGAAGGATCTCCTCAACGTCCTCAACACTCAGCATTTCACCTTGGTTTACGCGCATCGGGTTGTATCGAGTCAACAGAAGGTGTTGCTTCACAGGCTCTAAACCTTGCTCTGCTCGTAGCGACTTCGAATCCAGAATACCCAAAATACGGTCTGAGTCGCGCACAGATGAGACTTCAGGGTTGGTGGTCACAATGGCTTCATCCGCGTAGTAGAGCGCCATTAGAGCACCTTGCTCGATACCTGCTGGTGAGTCGCAGATGATGAAATCAAAACCCATCTCGTCCAATTCGGTAAATACACGCTGTACGCCATCTTTCGTGAGTGCGTCTTTGTCGCGTGTCTGTGATGCAGGAAGAATAAATAAGTTTTCTGTGCGCTTATCTTTGATCAGCGCTTGGTTTAGTGTCGCTTCACCGTTAATGACGTTCACAAAGTCATAAACTACGCGACGCTCACAGCCCATAATAAGATCGAGGTTACGTAAACCGATATCGAAATCGATTACCGCAGTCTTATTGCCTTTTAAAGCCAAGCCAGAGGCGATGGCTGCGCTTGAAGTGGTCTTACCGACGCCACCTTTACCAGACGTTACTACAATAATGCGTGCCATTTGTTTTCCTTTTTATACTAAATCGTGAGTGTTTCGAGATGTAATGATTCTTCGGCTCTACTGATCATTACTTTCTGCTGCCAATACTCACTCTCAATTTGATCGCTTAACCAGTAATCTCCAGCAATAGATACTAGTTCTGCTTGTAAATCGTGGCAAATAATCCGCGCTTCATGCTGCCCACTAGCGCCTGCAATTGCGCGCCCGCGCAAAGTTCCGTGAATATGAATAGAACCATCGGCAATAACTTCTGCCCCAGCGCTAACATGTGCTAGTACCACTAAATCACCGTCTTTCGCGTAGATTTGTTGACCAGAGCGAACCGGTGTACGAACGAACTTAGTTGGCGCCATTTTCGCGGGTGCCTGGCTCGGCGATTTACTTGCGGACATGATGGCGAAGCCAGCTTCAGAAGCAAGGTTCTGTACACGTTTATCTTTACAGCCCGTTACACCGACCGGAATGAACCCAGCGTCGGCTATGCCCTGCTTGAGTTTAGGAAAATCAATGTCGCCTTCGACTTTCGATATATTGATAACTAAAGGTGCTGATGCAAAGAATGACGGTGCCTGAGACACTTTTTCTTGCAAAAATTCGATAGTTTTTTCTATCTTGCTGTCAGAAAGGTGTAAAACTGACAAAGTAAAGCTGCTACCTTTAAGGTCTGGTGAATGGGTCATCGTGGACTTCTTGCCTCTGTTGAAAGAGCGTTGCCTTAAACTAGGTCTATCATGTTATATTTCATCTTTTGGCGCAGCAAGTTCTCTAACAAGCAATTCGGTGAATTAATCTCAAATTTGCTATTAAGTTTGCGGCAATTTTACGTTTCCAACTAAATCCGTAATAAAAACGGCTAAATCAGCATAAAAGGCGTGTCATGCTTTGTTCTATTTATAAAAGCTCTAAAAAAGAAGGTACTTATCTCTATATTCCGAAAAAGGATGATTTTTCACAGGTTCCTGACACCTTGATGCAGATGTTCGGTAAGCCTATCGCTGTCATGACGATTAAACTTGATGGTCGTACATTGGCGCAGGTGGATATCGAGAAAGTGAAAGCCTCATTAATTAACGATGGTTTCTTCCTGCAGGTTCCGCCACCACCGGAAAATCTGTTAGAAAAATATAAAGAACAAAAAGCTCAGCAAAAAGACAGGAAATAATTCCATATCTTGCTGAGACTTCTGCCTTGCTCAAGGAGGGGAATATGAAAAAAATACTGGCTACACTGCTTAGCGTTGGCATGTGCGCCTCAGCCTTTGCAAGTAGTGAAGGTTTTGAGGAATACCTGGATAAGTTGCGTGCAGAAGCGCGTGCTCAAGGCATCTCCGAGCAGGTCATCAGCGCCGCTTTCGCTAATGTTGAATATAAGCCACGAGCGGTGAAAGCAGACCGAAACCAACCTGAGAAAAAACTGACGCTGGATGAGTACATTCCGCGTGCAGTCCCAGAGTGGAAGGTTAAGCAAGCAAAAGAATTATACAAAGAGCACTACACGGATCTTAAACGCATTGGTGAGACCTTCGGCGTTCAGCCACGTTTTATTGTCGCGTTGTGGGGCGTGGAAAGTAATTTTGGTAAGTTTACGGGTAACTTCCGTGTCATAGACGCGCTTTCTACCATGGCATTTGAAGGTCGCCGTGAAGAGTTCTTCCGTAAAGAAACCATGGCTGCCCTTCAGATTCTGGATCAAGGCCATATTGAACTTGAGAATTTTAAAGGTTCATGGGCGGGTGCGATGGGGCAGTGTCAGTTTATGCCAAGCTCCTTCCTTCGCTTTGCAGCGGATGGTAATGGCGACGGCAAGAAAGACATCTGGCAAACCAAAGCGGACGTGTTTGCTTCAACAGCGAATTACCTGAGCAAATCCGGCTGGGATGACAATTACACTTGGGGACGTCAGGTAAAAGTTCCGAAAGGCATTGATCATAACTTGGAAGGTCGAACCGAAGAGAAGGGTAAGTACCTGCAGGAGTGGAGCAAATTAGGTATCACCAAGTTTGATGGCAGCCCGCTACCTAAACTGGATGACGATATCAAAGCTTGGCTGATTATGCCTGACGATGAAAACGGTCGAACTTATCTGGTTTACAATAACTACAATGTGTTGATGAAGTGGAACCGCTCTTACTACTTCGCTTTAGCTGTTAGCCACTTAGCTGATCGCATCACATACTAGTTCCTGAATAAATTATCGTTCTTAAGGGCTCTTCGGAGCCCTTAGTTTTTACTGCATTTAAATCGAGGTAATTCGTGTTATCTGAACGTGCTGCTCAAATGGTCATTTTCTCTGCATTGATCAAACACAAAAGCTTTACGGCGGCAGCAAAAAGCCTCGGCGTATCCGTCTCCCATGTGAGTAAACAACTTAGCCAATTAGAGAACTCACTTGGTATTAAGCTGGTGCAACGCACCACGAGAAGTTTTACTCCGACTGAAGCGGGCAAAACCTTCTATCATCATTGTGAGCAGGTCGTTCAGGCTGTCAGCAGCGCAACGCTGGAAATGGAAAGCCAGAGAGATGAAGTGGCTGGGCTTGTGCGGTTGGGCATTTCGCAATCATTCGGCACTTTACATATCATTCCTGCTATTCAGGAGCTAAGAGAACGGTATCCTCAACTTGAGGTTGAAGTGCACTTGTTCGACTACAAGGTGGACATGTTAGCTGAAGGCTTGGATTTATGGGTAACCAACAATGAACACTTGCCCGAAGGTTACATTGCCCAGCGATTAACGGATTGCCAGTTTGTTGTCGCGGCGTCTCCAGACTACCTGCTTAAACATGATAAGCCAGTGGAACCTGACGATCTATCGTTGCACAACTGCCTGATCTACAGAAGCTGGGAGCGTGATTACACCGGATGGGCATTTACAAAAGATCAGCAGGAACTAAACGTCAAAGTTTCCGGTAACTATTCTGTTGATCTTGCTGAAGCGGTTCGCGACGCTGCAATCGCAGGGTGGGGGATCGCTTATCTCGCGACGTATTTGCTTGGCGATGAATTCAGAACTGGGAAGCTAATTCAATTACTCCCGGAATGGAAAGCCAGCCAGTCGATGCCTTTCTATGCGGTTTATCCGAGCCGACAGCACATGCCGAAAAAAATATCTGCGGTGATCAACTTTATAAAACAGAAGATCGGTAATCCGTGTCTTTGGGATCAAAGATTAGCACCGTATATCTCCATTCCTAAGTCATGACGATCGTATACATAAGGTGATTTTTGTCACAAAAATTTTTCTGAATCTATAAACAATTTTTCCATATGGAAATAACAACAAAAAGCAAACGTTTATCATTAGCAAATTCAATAGTTTAATGTTTAGTTTAAATATTGACCACTGAAACTTTTCACACTGTTAACAACCTCAAGTTGCAGCATTTTGAGTCCGCTATACAATCCGACGCCTTTACCATTCCCCTTCTGTCGGACCCAATTTATGAATTCACTTATTGGTATCGTAGCCATACTCTTCGTAGCATGGCTACTTTCTACAAATAGAAAAAATATAAAGCTCAGAACCGTCTCACTTGCTTTTGCCTTACAGGTATTGTTTGCACTATTGGTTCTGTATGTACCAGCAGGGCGAGACGCTCTAAATTCAGTGAGCAGCGTAGTATCGAACTTAATCAACTATGGTCAGGAAGGCATCGCGTTTTTATTCGGCAATTTGGCGACAGGCGGATTCACTTTCGCTATCAATGTACTCGGCATTATTGTCTTCTTCTCTTCGCTTATTGCTGGCCTTTACCACATTGGTGTTATGCCAAGAATGATTAACTTTATAGGTGGTGGTATCCAAAAGCTGTTAGGCATTGGTCGTGCTGAGTCTTTATCTGCTACAGCCAATATCTTTGTTGGTACGATTGAAGCGCCATTAATGGTTAAACCTTATCTAAAGCACATGACGGATTCTCAGTTCTTTGCAGTAATGACTGGTGGTTTGGCTTCGGTTGCTGGTGGCACGTTGGTCGGTTATGCATCTTTGGGTGTAGACTTAAATTACCTGATCGCGGCGGCGTTTATGTCTGCTCCTGCCGGTTTGTTGATGGCTAAAATTCTGATGCCGGAAGACACAAACCAAGCTGAGGAAATCGATCTTAGCCAAGTTGAAATCCCACGAGCAACCAATGTAGTTGAAGCATTGGCAGATGGTGCGATGGCGGGTGTTCGTATCGCGGTTGCAGTTGGTGGCACGCTGTTGGCTTTCATCAGTGTGATTGCATTGCTCAACGGCATTTTGGGATGGTTTGGCGATCTTATTGGCACACCATTAAGCTTCGAACTCGTTTTAGGCTACGTATTTGCGCCAGTTGCTTGGCTGTTAGGTGTTCCATGGGCAGAGGCGATCACGGCAGGGTCTCTGATCGGTAATAAAATCGTAGTAAATGAGTTTGTTGCTTTTATCCAACTTGCAGAAGTGAAGTCGCAGCTAAGTGCACACTCTCAAGCGATTGTGACTTTTGCACTATGTGGCTTTGCGAACATCTCAAGCATGGCAATGCTTATTGGTGGTTTGGGATCATTGGTGCCAGAGAAGCGTGCGTTTGTTTCTAAGCATGGATTTCGCGCGATTGTCGCGGGTGTGATGGCGAACTTGATGAGTGCATCCATTGCGGGTGTGATTTTAAGTCTTTAACGATTTAGACTAAATTTACACAACATAAAGAAAAAAGGCTCCGAGAGGAGCCTTTTTAGTATTTAGCGATCTGAGATTACTTGTCCGTATGGAACTGCTCGCAAGCCAGCATTGTGTTTTCAATCAGGCTTGCTACTGTCATTGGACCAACGCCACCAGGTACTGGAGTAATGAAGCTCGCGCTTTCACGTGCTTTATCGTATTCCACGTCGCCAACCAGCTTACCAGAGTCAAGACGGTTGATACCCACATCGACAACCACAGCGCCTTTCTTAATCCATTCGCCAGGAATGAAGTTTGGTTTACCTACTGCGACAACAACGACGTCGGCTTGACGAACGTAGCTCTCTAAGTCTTTAGTAAAGCGGTGACAGGTCGTCGTTGTGCAGCCCGCCAATAGCAACTCAAGTGTCATTGGACGACCAACGATATTTGAAGCTCCTACAACCACAGCGTGTTTACCACGAAGATTAATATTGTAGCGGTCAAGCAGGGTAATAATACCTTTCGGCGTACAAGAGCGTAGTTTAGGGATACGCTGTGCAAGACGGCCTACGTTATAAGGGTGGAAGCCATCCACGTCTTTCTCTGGATGAATACGCTCTAAAACATGAGTGCTATCAATTCCAGCAGGAAGTGGAAGCTGAACTAAAATGCCATCAATTTCGTTGTCATTGTTCAACTCATCGATCAACGCTAGCAATTCTGCTTCAGTGGTTGATGCCGGAAGGTCAAAAGACTTGGAAACAAAACCCACTTCTTCACAAGCGCGGCGTTTACTGCCAACATAAACTTGAGAAGCAGGGTCTTCACCAACTAGAACAACTGCAAGGCCAGGGGCACGTAATCCAGCTTCAACGCGAGCTTTTACTCGTGCTGCAACTTCAGAACGAACAGTTTGGGAAATGAGAGTCCCATCAATATTTTGAGCAGTCATGACTTTCCTTATAAATTTTAGAAGGCAGATAATCTGCGGCGCATTGTCGCAGAATTTCTATTTAACATCCATACGCAAACGTTTGCTCTGAGGTGTTTTTGAGCATTCATTGATTCAGTGACCTTTTTTTAGGCATTCAGATCAGAATGTTACTAAAAGCCGTTGATTTACCCATTTTAACTCGTATAATCCTTTCCCTGTAGCGCGCCCTTAGCTCAGCTGGATAGAGCACGTCCCTTCTAAGGATGTGGTCATAGGTTCGAATCCTATAGGGCGTGCCATTTATTCAAAAGCCCCGATAACTCGATGAGTTGTCGGGGCTTTGTCGTTTATACGGCTAAAAAGTAGCGCCGCCATCGACTCTTAAATCATGCATGGTGATATGTCCTGATTTGTCGCTGAGCAGAAACTCGATCGCATTGGTGATGTCTTTGGTTTCGGCTATTTTATTCAGGGGGATGCCAATACGATGCGATTCCAGATTGCCGCGAATCGTTTCTTTTTCACCGTAAGACTCATTCCACATTTGCTCCTGCATTGGAGTTCTGGTTGACCCCGGACTGACGATATTGCAGCGAATACCATGCTCAGCCAACTCTAGTCCCAAACACTGCATCCACATATGGAGCCCAGCTTTCGATGTGCAGTATGCAGACATATTGCTTCTTGGAGTATCGGCTGCATTTGATCCGACCGCTACGATGGCGCCTCTTTTCCCGTTTTTAACTAATAGCTTAGCCATATGCTGGGTTAAAAGTAGAGTACCTTTGAGGTTTACATCCAATGTTTTACTGAGTGCGTCCAAAGGCAGGTCAAGAATAGGGGAGAGGTGTAAGGTACCTGCGCAGGTCGCAATATATTCTGGAATGAGTTTTTCATTTTCTAAACGTTGGCAGGCAGATTGGATAGATTCAGGACTTGCCAGATCAAATGGTAAAAGGGTGGTTCTGACCTGTTGTTCGTCAGGAATCGAACTCATCAAATTCATTAGCGTCTGTTCACTCACATCACAGGCAATCACTTGTGCGCCTTGTGCTAATAAACTTTTGGCGCATGCGAGACCAATTCCCTGACCAGCGCCAGTGACCAGGCATAACTTGCCATTGAATTCTGAACGGTTTTCATTCATCTAAACATCCTTTTCGTGATACAGATGGGTAACTTTAGTTGTGTAAATGATAATTATTTTTGTTATCGTTGTCATCTTGTTAACTAGGAAATGAATAGGTCATGAGGAAATTAAGTCGAAAAATAAAGCCATGGCTACTAAGTGTAGGGCTCGTGAGTTTAGTTGGATGTGAGTATTTACCTCACTCGGCTAAGGTTGATTTACCACCAAAAGAAGTGGCGCAAGTGGTTAAGCAAGCAAAGTACGCAGATGATGCCATTTTGCAGGCCTTTGACACGCATAACTTTGTCGCGATTGGAGATTATCACTGGAATGACGCGTTTATTCGTTATGCGACCGAGTTAGTCTCTAAGCCAGAGTTTTCCGAGCAGGTGAATCATATCGTCGTGGAGTTTGGTAACGCTAAATACCAATCGATTCTGGATGATTACCTTGCTGGAGGGGAAGTCAGTGAGAGCCAATTGAATACGATGCTAAGAGGTTCGTTGTACTTTATGGCTTGGATGCCAGATGTCTATCGAGACTTTTTCAAAGCCATAAAGCAGCGCAACGAAGCTTTACCTGAGGGCAAGAAAATTCAAGTGCATCTGGCTGAAGCGCCTTTTGACTGGGATGCCTTGCAGGACGTTACAGTCTGGAAGAAAGCAGCGAAGAATAAGACCGATCATTTCTATCAAGTCGCGTCTGAACGAATCAAGAATAATGAAAAAGCATTGATGATTTTTGGTGCGTTTCATTTGGTTAATGCGCCAGCAGATTATGTAAAGAAAACACAGGAAACAGACTGGCCGCTGGCAACGCGTCTGCAGCAAGCCTTTCCTGACAGCACTTATTTGATTTGGCCGATGACTGACCCAAAGGTAGTAAAGACGTTTAGTTCACTGAAATCACCAGCCGTATTGGAAGTGGATCAGGGACCAATGTGGGATCTACGTTTGATCGATTTTTTGCCAAAAGCACGTTACAAACTTGCCGCAATGGACGATATGGATGCACAGGTTGGTGACCTGTTTGATGCCTTTCTTTATCTAGGCGAAAACCAGAGAACCATGGTTCTTCCTCGTGACGTAGTCGCAGATCGTGACTGGGTTGAAGAGATGCATCGCCGAGTTGATATCATCGGCGGCAAAATGCAAGAGAGCTTTAATGAGCTTATTGAACGCAGTGATGAACAGTACGGTTTTACCAGCAAGGGGTAGTGTTCAACCCTGTTATCTATACAAGTAGTACCAACGCAAGCGGCTGAGTGGTGACATCATCAGCCGTTTTTGTTTCTCCTTATATCTCAATGATGGTTTCCGAACTCTTTTCATATGTTACCAAAATGGAACAAACCTCTAATTTGTAAATAATACGAATGATAATAGTTATTAAAAGCATTTGATCAAATGTAACAGTATGTGTACTCTTACATCGAAATTGAGAGGGATTCTCATTTGTGGTCCTATGTTTAATATAATTTGAGAGATGATTATGCTTCGTAACTCAATGGGGAGCAGTACTATGCTCACAGAGTTTCTTAACGCTCATTCGGATGATGCTTCGTTTTTCTTCAGTTCACCGACTGTGACGTTACTGACACAAGGCATTGCTGCAGAGTTTTCCCAAAAAATCAGGTTCTCAGAATTAGATTCTTGTATTAGTCAGCTACTCGAATCGGTCAAGGAAGATGAAAGCGACAACCCTATTGCGGTTGGTGTCATCCCGTTTTCTGAGCACAATCCTGTGCATTTTATTGTGCCTGAACGTCTATGTACGACATCACCGATTCGTCCGGACAAAGTGGCAACCGTGGATGGTTCTAACCAGTGCGTTCCGTCTTCGATAAAGCCAATTCCAGCTCCTGAAGAATACATGCGCAGTGTCGCTCAAGCAGCGAATGCCTGTTCCCGAAAAGAGTTTGATTTGGAGAAGGTTGTTCTTTCACGAACAATGCAAGTGGATACCGAACAAGAGATAGATCGGGCTCAATTTCTTAAAACGCTGCTAAAACAAAATCCGGGCGGTTATACCTTTTCAACCCGTTTAGGGGGCGAATGTTGTGATACTTACTTAATGGGCTCGAGCCCTGAACTATTGGTCTCACGCAAAGGGCCGCATGTTTGCTCTAACCCATTGGCTGGTTCACGCAGACGCAGTGATAACGAAACGATGAACCAGCAACAAGGCGAACTGATGATGGAGAGCAGTAAAGATCTCCATGAACATGCCGTGGTTGTTGATGCAGTAGAAAAAGCACTTCAGCCTTGGTGCCACAATCTTTATGTGCCAATGGTGCCTTCGGTTATTGAAACCAAAGCGATGCTGCACCTGTCGACTCGCATCGAAGGTACGATTTCGGACTCTGCCGCCAGTGTGCTTAAGCTTGCCAGTGCACTTCATCCAACGCCTGCGGTATGTGGTTATCCGACGGCTCAGGCCTACGATTTTATCGAAAAAGTTGAGCCTTTTGATCGTGGTTACTTTACTGGCCTGGTCGGCTGGGTGGATGCCCGCGGTAATGGTGAATGGGTCGTAGTGATTCGCTGCGCAGAAGTGGAAAAAAAGCGTCTGCGCGTTTACGCCGGGGCGGGAATTGTCAGTGGTTCTGAGCCACAAAGTGAGCTAGAAGAAACGGGCAACAAAATGCGTACCGTACTGAATGCAATTGGCATTGAAGTTCAGGACAACATGGAGGTAGTGGTGTGAAACTGCCAAGCATGAAAGCATCTGGGTTTACACCTTGGCCAGAAGAGGCTGTACGCCAGTATCAGGAAGCTGGCTATTGGACAGAGCAAACTATACCGGAGATGCTTGAAGCCAGCGCTGGAACCTATCCCGAACAGGTTGCACTTGTGTCTGGTGACCAGCAATGGACTTACCAAGCATTAGCCGATCAGGTTGATGAACTGGCAGCAGGCTTCCAACAAACGCTGAAACTAAAGGCTGGCGATAAAGCCGTCTTACACTTACCCAATATCGGCGCGTTTTACCTGAGCTTTTTTGCTCTATTGAAAATTGGTGTTCAGCCAGTATTAGCTTTACCGGCCCACCGATATTATGAGATTCGATACTTTTGTCATTTTACTGAGGCAAAAGCGTTAATTACTGCGCCACAAATGGGTGTCGATACCGCCGATATTGCGCAAAAAGTCGCGAATGAATTACCAACGTTGGAGACCATTGTCTGGGCCGGTGATAACAGTCTAAAACCAACGGGTAGTGTCGACCTAGACTCACTTTTCTTATCGAACGCGGCAACCGAGCCGATGCAGGAACAAGACTTTGCTTTCTTCCAGTTATCTGGTGGCACAACCGGCACGCCAAAGTTGATTCCGCGTACCCATACGGATTACCTCTACAGTGTTCGCGCCAGCAATGATGTTTGCAAGTTTTCACATCAAACTCGCTATTTGTGTGTCCTACCCGCTGCGCACAACTTTCCGTTGAGCTCGCCTGGTGCTCTAGGATGTTTTATGGCTGGTGGAACGGTGGTGCTTTCGCCTGATCCGAGTCCACAGACCGCATTTCAATTGATTGAAAACCATCAGATTACCGTAGCAGCACTGGTGCCACCTTTGGCGTTGTTGTGGCTAGATGAAGCGCCTCGGTCCCAATATGACATCAGCTCGTTACAAGTGCTTCAGGTCGGTGGTGCGCGCTTTAGTGAAGCGGCTGCGAGACGTGTCAAACCGACATTAAACTGCACGTTGCAACAGGTATTCGGTATGGCGGAAGGGCTGGTGAACTACACAAGGTTGGACGATCCAGACTCCGTCATCGTGTCTACGCAAGGTCGGCCGATGTCACCCGCTGATGAGATACTCGTTGTTAACGAAATGGGCGAACCTGTGCATCAGGGTACGGCTGGCATGTTATGCGCACGAGGCCCGTACACGATTCGCGGCTACTACAACGCACCGGAGCACAATCAACGTTCCTTTATTGCAGGGGGCTATTACCGAACAGGCGATGTGGTGGTGTTAACCAAAGAAGGGAACTTACAAGTCGTCGGGCGTGATAAAGAACAGATCAACCGCGGCGGAGAGAAAATCGCAGCACAAGAGATCGAAAATCATTTGATGGTGCATGACGCCGTCCATGATGCGGCTGTTATCGCGATACCAGATGATTATCTGGGTGAGCGCAGTTGTGCCGCATTAGTTTGTCTTGAAGATAAACCGAAACCGATCGAAATAAAGCGCTTCCTGAGAAATCGAGGGTTGGCCGAATTTAAGATCCCAGATCGCGTCATTTTCGTCGATGTATTGCCGAAAACCCCTGTCGGAAAGATCAACAAGAACAAACTCCTTGAGTTGGTTTAACCCACTCAACCAAACCTGACTTTTATCTACGAATTTTAGGAGAAATGCCTCATGGCAATTCCAGCTATTGCGGGTTATCCGTTATCTAAAGCGATCCCCCAAAATCGCGTATCTTGGTCGGTAGATCCAGAGCGTGCCGTATTACTGATCCACGATATGCAGCAGTATTTTCTGAATTTTTACGATTTGGACAGCGAGCTGATTCAAACCTTGACGCAGAACATCCAACAGATCAAACAAGCCTGTATTGAAGCAGGCATACCAGTGGTATACACCGCTCAACCTGGTGATCAGTGTCAGGACGATAGAGCATTACTGACGGACTTCTGGGGGCCGGGTCTAAAAGCTGATGACACTATTACGAGAATCCTGCCTGATCTTGCGCCAACAGAGCAAGACATCGTTTATACCAAATGGCGCTACAGTGCATTCCAGCGCACGCCGCTTAAATCCATGATGGATGAAACCGGACGTGACCAGCTGATCATCGTTGGTGTATACGCGCATATTGGTTGTTTACAGACCGCTTCTGAAGCGTTCATGACCGACATTCAAGCCTTTATGGTTTCTGATGCGGTGGCGGACTTTTCTGAGAGCGAGCATGAAATGGCACTGAATTATGTCGCGGGCCGATGTGGTTATGTTTTGGACAAACAACAACTACTGAGCCAGGTCAGCGATATGCCAATTACTCACGAGATTCCTCAATCTGAGCAAGAATTAGCTCTGCAACTGGCGACTTTGCTTGACGTTCCTGCTGAAGAAATCGAACCACAGGATAGCTTGCTCGATTTCGGTCTGGATTCGGTTCGAATTATGTCTCTGGTCGGTGACTGGCAACAGGCGGGGTTGGATTTAAGTTTTATGGAGCTTGCTGCTCAGCCTTGTTTGGCTCACTGGTGGCAATTGATTGAGAAGAAGCGCACCTAGTGCCAGGCAAGGACAAGTAGTAAAGGAACGGAAATGTACGATTTACCTTATACGGCGGAGCAGTTGCTACCGCTAACGGATGCGCAAGCAGGGATTTGGTTTGCGCAGCTTCGAGATCCAGAAAACCCAATTTATAAAACTGGCGAATATCTGTTGATTGACGGTGAGGTTGATGAGCCGTGTTTCGTCGAGGCAGTCAAAGCCGCTATTGAAGAAGTTGACTCATTGCATGCTAAATTTGTCACGACGACCGAAGGGCCTCGTATGGTGATAGAGCGACAGCCTTGGCAAGTGGACCGCTTTGATTTTTCTTCTGAATCAGAGCCTTTGAATGCCGCGATTGACTGGATGAAAGTGCAATTGAAACAACCCGTCAACCTAGAGCAGGGGCCACTTTTTTCTATGGCGCTGCTTAAGCTGGCGGAAGACAAATTCGTTTGGTTTTTATCACTGCACCATATCGCAATTGATGGTTACAGCATGTCATTAATTGTGTCCCGAGTCGCGCATATTTACAGCCAACTTATCAAAGGCAAACCGTTTGATCAGGTTGAGTTTGTTGATCAGCAAGCGATGCTTACAGAAGACAACAACTACAAAGCCTCAGAGAAGTATCAAAACGATCGCGCTTTTTACTTACAGCGCTATGCAGACCACTCAGACACGGTCAACTTAGCAGGTCAGCCAACGGTCACTTCCGATCACTTTCTGCGCCTCAAGGGTGTGATGCCAGTCAGCGATTTTCAGCAGATGGAATTATTGGCGAAGCAGTGCCGTACACACTGGTACAGTGTTCTTATCGCCTCTATTGCGGCATACGTTCATCGTATGACTCGCTCGAAGGAAGTGGTGCTTGGTGTGCCACTCATGGGGCGGTTAGGCTCCGTGGCAATTCAAACGCCTGCAATGCGAGTGAATATTCTGCCAGTACGAGTCAGCTTTGATGACGGGCTGGATATCAAAACCTTGGTCAAGCAGGTCAACCAAGAGTTCTCTTCTGTACGTCGTCATCAAGGCTACCGTTATGAAGAGTTACACCGAGAACTTAATCTGGTCAAAGACAACCGTAACCTGTTTGGTCCGCTGGTGAACATTATGCCGTTTGAGTATGAGCATAAGTTTGGAGAGCTAAATTCTAAGGCACATAACCTTTCAGCAGGGCCCGTGGATGACATTTCTCTGTACTGCTATGAGCTTGGCGGCGAGTTGCATGTGGATATGGATGCCAACCCCGAGCTTTATTCAGAGCGTGATATTCATGAACACCAGCAGCGTCTGTTCCATTTTATGAGTGACTTTTTTGCTGCTGCTCAAGAGCAGGGTGCGAGTCAGTGTAAAATCAGTGATGTCAGCATTTTGCTTGCTGGTGAACGAGAAAAAGTGATCAATACCTGGAACGATACCGCTCGTTCTGTTCCAGAAACCTCCTTATCAGCCTTGATGGCAAGACAACGCATCTTGACGCCTCATGCTCCGGCACTGATTTTTGAGAATCAAACACTCACCTATGAGCAGTTAAGTCGAAAGGTCTACTCTTTGATGAACTGGCTGTTCGCCCAAGGTGTGGAAGCAGGAGATCGCATTGCTGTTTGTGTACCGCGTAGTGAAGAGTTAATCGTTGTACAACAGGCCATTCTCGCTGCAGGTGCGGTGTATGTGCCGATTGACCCAGACTACCCAGAAGGTCGCATTCATTACATGCTGGAATCTTCTGCACCTAAGCTCGTGTTTTCGACTTCGGCATTACAATCCAAGTTGCCGCCCGAGTACGAGAGTAAACTTGTCGATGATGAAACACTTCCTGCGATTTATAAGAATGTAGAGCCGCTACCACCCCAAGTTCAGCCAGAACCACATTCGCCGGCTTATATGATTTATACCTCCGGCTCGACTGGTAAGCCCAAAGGCGTGGTGGTGAGCCATGATGCTATCGTGAACCGATTGCTATGGATGCACGATCAATATCCGATTGATGCCAATGATCGCGTGTTGCAAAAAACACCTGCGGGCTTTGATGTGTCAGTGTGGGAATTCTTCTGGCCAATGATCGTCGGCTCTTGTTTGGTGGTTGCAAAACCAGACGGACACAAAGATCCGGTTTATCTGCAGGAACTCATTCACAGTCAAAAGATCACCACATTGCATTTCGTTCCTTCGATGCTGCAGATTTTTGTTCAACAGGCGGATGCCCAGCGATGCGAAAGTTTGCGTCAGGTATTTTGTAGTGGGGAAGCCTTGCCGATTGAGTTAGTGAACCAATATTACCAATCTTTCGATGCGCCGCTGCATAATTTATATGGCCCAACTGAGGCAGCCGTCGATGTGACTTACTGGCCGAGTGAAGCTAATGCGCAAGGCAGCTCGACCCCAATAGGTCGCCCGGTTTGGAACACGCAAATCTATATTCTGGATGATGCGCTTAACCCAGTACCACCGGGCGTAGTTGGTCATCTTTATATTGCAGGTCGTCAGCTTGCTATCGGGTATCATGGCCAGCCAGAACTGACGGCAGAGCGGTTTATTGACAATCCATTTGGCCCAACAGGAAGCCGAATGTACTTATCGGGCGATCTCGCACGCTGGCGTGAAGATGGGGCGATAGAATACTGTGGCCGCAGTGATTTTCAGGTCAAAATTCGTGGTTTCCGAATCGAGCTGGAGGAGATCGAAAATGCCCTAGCAAGCCACCCTAATGTGGCGCAAGTTGCGGTGTTGGCTCAAGAATACAGCGATGGAGATAAACGTCTGGTGGCCTACGTCACAGCAGAAGGTACTGGGCAACCTATCGATGTTGCGCAGCTACAGAAGTATCTTGCTGATCCTCTGCCTGAATACATGGTACCAAGCTATTTTGTTGAGTTAGATACGTTCCCGCTGACACCAAATGGCAAGCTCGATCGCAATGCGTTACCAAAACCCGATCTGTCTGGTCAGGTCGGTACAAAAGGACCGAGTAACTTAGTCGAAGAACGCTTGTGTAAGCTGTTCTGCCAGTTACTTGAGCTGCCTGCGGTAGGCGTTGACGATAACTTCTTTGAGCTTGGCGGACACTCTCTGTTAGCGGCGCAGCTTATTGCGCATGTTAAAGAGATCATGGGCATTGAGCTATCGCTGGCAGCAGTCTTTGAGTCTCCGACCGTCGCGGGCATTGCAGCCAAACTGAATGGTAGCGAAAGTGATGAAGCGCTTAATATGCTATTGCCACTGCGTAAACGCGAGGGTAAAGCCGCCATATTCTGTGTTCACCCTGCAGGTGGTCTAAGCTGGTGTTATGCGGCGCTGACGCCAATTATTCCATCTAACATTCCTCTATATGGTGTGCAGGCTCGTAACCTTGGCGATCCTTCTTTGGCTTTGCCGAAAACGATGAAGGAGATGGCAGAAGATTATGTCGCTGCAATCCGTGAAGAACAGCCTTTCGGTCCTTACCATCTACTTGGCTGGTCTATTGGTGGCATGATTGCGCACTTGATGGCGGGTATCCTGCAACAGCAGGGACAAGAAGTCGGTTTACTTACTTTGCTTGATTCCTACCCTACAGAGCAGTGGCAGACCATGAATCCACCTGGCGAAGAGCAAGCTCTGGGGGCATTGATTCGAATGGCGGGCGTTGAGTTTGATGAATCAGCGCATAGCAGCATTACTAAGCCAGAAGTTATCGACATCTTACAAGATGCGGGATCGTCGATGGCTCACCTGAGCTCCGAGACCATATCTGCGATGATCGAAGTGGTGATCAACAACAACCATCGCGTACGAGATTCGGTAGATTATCGTTATCAGGGTGATATGTTGTTCTTCAATGCTGAGAAGCCACCAGAAGAGTCATTCTTGGATCGCAATGGTTGGTTTAATTACATGGATGGTGAAATCAATGTCGTGGATGTTGATTGTATTCACCGAGATATGATGCGACCAGACATGTTACGTCTTATTGGAACCCGAATGGTTGAAGAACTGAGAGCGAAATTCGATGTTTAATTCAGGTCATCCGTTGTTACCAGATAATAAGTGGGAGGGGAGCATTTCCCCTCTGACTTTCTTCAAAGGCAAACTGGAGTCTGGCTCTGTTTTGGCTATTGGTGAAGCGCACTGGTATGCGGACCTTTTTGAGCAAATGACGCAGGTGTTGCTCTCTGAGGAGTTGGATGGTGTGTTTACTCATCTGTTTGTCGAGTTTGGTAACGCCAAGCATCAAAAAATGTTGGATGATTACCTGTCAGGAGGTGACATTTCTGACGATGAGCTGGCTGCGGTCTGGCTAGATTCCATCGCTTTTCCTGCCTGGATGCACCCTTGCTATGGCGAGTTTTTTCGACGCTTAAAGCAAGCAAACGCACAGCGTACCACTCCTATCAAAGTTGTACTGACCGAGCCTCCGTTCGATTGGCAAGAACTTCGTCATCCGTCACAGCTTGCCCAGCTTAATGCAGAGCGAGATCAGGCTCTGGTTGAAGGTATTGAAGTCATCAAGCGCCAAAATGACAAAGGGGTGATCGTGCTCGTCGGCGCAAGGCATATTCTCAAGCGTTCTCCTACATTTGGCTCAACTCGCCATCATCCTTTCGGGGTGTTAGCCGCACAGAGATTTGGTGTCCAATACGTTTCGGTATGGCCACATATGTTGCCGACAACGCTTGAACAAGACTCGCTGGAATTGGGTATCTATTCCACCCAACAGCCAAGGTTTAGCCAGATGAACTTTGCCGATCTGGTTCCTAACAAACCTACGGTGAATCCTTACTCTGAGACACCCGTTGATCAGTTGGTGGATGCTTACTGGTATTTAGGCCCACAAACCCGGCAGTTGAGTGCAGCTGGCGTTGAAATTCCCCAGAAGTGGAAAGCGCAGCTAAAGAAGAGGCTACCGCTTGTGAATCAGCGCCAGAGAGTGGTAATTCAAAAGGTGATTGAATAGGGACTCTTGGTAATTTAAGGCGTAAAAAAGCACAGCGAGAAAACGGTTTGTTCGGTAAAGCAATAATGACCGTGAAACGTTAGATCTGGCAGGGCGGATTGGAGATCCCTTCGGTTATCTCCAATCAACTCAAACTGAAACTGTCCGCTGTTTTCCGTCTCGGGGTGCAGCGCAATTTCGGCATCTAAAAAGTCGAAATATACCCTCACGAATGGAAACAGACATTTGAATAAACTCTCTTTGATGCTGAATATCAGCACGTTTGGGATGGTGTCTGATTTCTGTAGGTGATGTTGTTCATTGGCTGTGTAAATCGCAGGAAGAAGGTGAGCGGCAAGATTTTGATTGTTTTCAACATCAATCCCAATACTTGGCACATCATTTTTGACCGCACACGCTGCCAAGCACAGGGAGTCTGTATGACTAATACTGCCGCTAACAGTGTTGGGGAAAACAGGTTCTCTAGATGCGCCAACCAAAATGGGGGATTGATCCGCAAAAGCATTGTCTGATGCCAGTTTTCTGATTGCGGCACGTGCGGCGTGGCGCCCAGCTCTAAATTCTTCCTGCCGTTTGGGTACTGATTTCTGAATATGTTCCTCTTCTAAAGGTAAGCCTGCTTTGGCGTACATATCTGATGTGGCTTTCACCATCTGAATCAGCGGACTGGTTGTCCCAAAGTGGAAGCAGTTAGGGGAGAGAATTTCATCTAACTTAATATTTTTCAAACTCTTGTTATTCACAGTAAAAACCAACCAAAAAATACAAATGATAATGCAACTGATAATTATTGCTATTTATACAGTTATTTATTAAAGTTGGCGAGCCTAATTAATACAAAAAATAGATATAAGGATATGCAGTGAATACTCAAGTGAAAAAGCCTTCGTTTATGCCTTCCATTTTGGCCGCAGCAGTAGTGACTGCTTTTAGCGGTCAAGCTAATGCAGCGCAGCAGAATGAAAATCCAGAAATGGAACGCGTGGTTGTTACCGCGTCATTAACTCAACATTCTGAGCTTACTGCTCCTGCATCTGTGTCGGTTATTACTGCGGAAGACATCGCAAAGATGCCAGTGAAAGACATCTCTGAAGCAGTACGTAGTGCTACAGGCGTCAGTGTTTTAAGCAGCGCCGCGTACGGTCGTAACACCATTCGTATTCGTGGTCTTGAGTCAAAGCATACTCTGATCCTGATTAATGGCCGTCGTATCAATTCTCAAGATGCATTAATTCGTGGTAACGACTTTGATCTATCGACGATTCCTTTGACGGCAATTGAACGAATCGAAGTGGTGCGCGGCCCGGTTTCTTCTCTGTACGGTTCAGAGGCGATGGGTGGCGTAGTGAACGTGATTCTAAAAACACCAACAGAAGAGATGGCTGGCTCGCTAGGGCTTGAATATGAAAGTTTGCTAGAAGGTAATGGCGGCGATGGCTGGAAAGGCCATGCTTACGCAAGTGGTGAACTGACGCCAGAACTGGCAGGTAGCATCATCGTTGAAAGCTCGACTCGTGACCCATGGCGCACCGATGCGACGCCTGATTACGATGCTTTGGAGAAAAAAGATACCACAAACGTGTTTGGTGAAATGTCATGGCAACTGACAGACGAGCAAAAGCTGATTGCCGATGTAACTTACACCAAGGACGAACGAAAAGCCGAGTGGGTGCACCCTCGTTCCGGAGACCAAACCAATACTCAGGATTCTACGCGCTGGAATTACGGTTTAACGCATGAAGGTAATTGGTCGGGGTTTGACTCTCAGGCTCGTTTGTATGGCGAAACCATGGATTTGAATGACGGCAGTACCGCGTACACCAATGGCTCGGCGGACGTGGAGTTGCAGAATAATTACGCCGATTTCAAACTGTCTGGTTTATGGCGAGACAGCCATGAATGGGTATTTGGCGGCGAATTCCGTACCTCTGAACTGACCAACAGTCGCGACATCCCTTCTGGTGATATTGATTACCACCAAGGTGCAGTGTTCCTGCAGAGTGAGTTCGATTTGGATAAGCTGGCGCTGACGCTGGGTGGTCGTGAAGACTTCCATGAGGTCTACGGCAGCCACTTCAGCCCACGTGCTTATGCAGTCTACAGTTTTACTGATGAGTTTGTTGCAAAAGCGGGCGGCGGCGGTGGCTTCCGTGCTCCGGGCATGATGGAGAGCAGCGACCAAGTTCGTGTGATAAGTTGTGGTAACCGCTGCTGGTTAACCGGTAACGATGATTTGAAACCGGAAGAGTCAGAAAGCTATGAAGCGGGCCTGGCTTACGAGACGGACTCGCTAGGTCTGGGCTTGACTTACTACTACTCTAAGCTTAAGAACAAAATCGAGCGAGACACCAGCACCGCAGTGGGTATGGATGGCACCATGCCAATCATCACTTACCAAAACATTGGCCGAGCAGAAATCAAAGGTATAGAGCTGGAAGCTTGGTATGACATTACTAAGAACATCAATTTGTCAGCGAACTACACATACACGGATGCAGAGGATAAGAGCTCTGGCGAAAAGCTAACAGATACGCCTGAACACTTAGCAAACTTGGATGTGAACTGGCAAGTATTCGACTCGTTGACCACTTTTGCTCGCGTCAACTACATCGGTAAGCAGGTGATCACAAATCTAAGTAGCGAAGATAAAACTGTGGACGGCTACACATTGGTTGGTCTGGGCGTTTCTTATGACCTCCAGCAAGTGAACCTGAAAGCGGGTTTGAACAACATCTTTGACGTTGAGTTGGATGATGAAGATGACTACTACGGTTACTCAGAGAAAGGCCGCAGCGCATACGTAAGTGCAACTTACTTGTTCTAATTCAGTAGACTTCACATCAATAAAGAACGCCTCCCACTGGAGGCGTTTTTTATTCCGCTTACTTCTAAGTCTCAGGCTCTTCGTGTGTTTCCGCAGGCACTTGTTGGGATGCTTTAACCTGCACGATGCGGTTACTTTTCATCAGCAGTACTTCAAATCGCCAGTTCTGGTACTCGATGATTTCTCCTTGAGCAGGCACACGATCTATTAACCAAGTAAGGAAGCCGTTTAGGGTCTGAAAACCTTCGCTTTCTTCTCCTTCAATGTTGCTCAGCTGGAGTTTGTTTTTGAGTTCATTTAATGGGATGAGTGCGTCCATCAGCCAACTGCCGTCTTTTTGCTGTTTGGCCCATATGTGCTGAGGCTCCATACCCAGCTCTCCGGCGATTGACTTGAGTAAGTCATAGAAGGTTACTAACCCTTGAACATCACCATATTCGTCGACGATAAATACCATCTCGGTACTGGTTTGTTGCATATAGTTCAGTAAAGGCAGCCCTTTCATCGACTCGGGTACAAAACGCGGTTGCTTTAGACGTTTATTAAGCCGTTCAATCGAGAGCTTGTCATATTCATCCAACAGCACTTTGGAAGAAATCGTACCGATGATGTTATCCAGTCCGCCTTTGCATATTGGCCAAACCGAGTGCTGGGTTTGTCGAAGGCTTTTTAGGGTTGCGTCAATGGGTAGTGTGGCGTCGAGGTAATGAATTTCAGAGCGAGGCGTCATTAACGAGAGTGCAAGGCGGTCGTTAAGATGGAGAAGATTTTGGATCATCAATTGTTCCTGAGGCTCTATAGCGCCAGATTCGGAACCTTCGCTGACGATGGCGACGATATCCTCTTCTGTGACGACCTCACTTTTACTCTCATTTTGCCCCAATATCCTGAGCAAGGTATCGGTGGTAACAGTCAAAAGAAAAACAAATGGTCGGGCTAAGTTGGCTAACCAATGAATTGGGTAAGCCACATTGATGGCAATCATTTCTGCATTATTTTGCGCGATACGTTTGGGTACCAATTCACCTATCACAATGGCGAAGTATGTGATCAACAAAACCACACTAAACGTGGCTACAAAGTTGGCAATCTCTTTTTCTACACCCTGACTCACTAACCATTGCCCTAAAGGAACGGAGAGTGTGGCTTCGCCAAAGATGCCGCTTAGTAGACCAATTACAGTGATGCCGATTTGGATCGTTGATAAAAACTGTGTCGGATTATTCTTGAGTTCCAAAGCCAGTGTTGCGCGTTTGCTGTTTTCTGCCATCGTTTTTAGACGGCTTGTTTTGGCTGCGACCAATGCAATTTCCGACATCGCAAAGACGCCATTGAGCGTAATTAAACCTATCAATCCTACTAGCAATAAAATATCCATGAAGCCTTCCAGTCATCCACACGTTAGTAGCATAGCGAGATTCCGGCTGAGTAAATGTGAAGTAGCGGATAAATCCCGTTTTCTTGCTAAGCTTATGTTTTATTTAAAGGGTAGAACTTCTCAGTACAGCTAAGCTGATTAATCACTCTGTTACTGATACACTACGCGCCCATTTCCTCCGTTGAGACGTTTCTATGCCATTTTCTAAGCTTGGTTTAAGCGCACCAATCACTGATGCAGTGATGGCGCTAGGTTATGAAAAACCGACTTCTATTCAGCAAAAAGCCATTCCGATTGTACTGCGCGGGAGTAACTTGATCGCAGCAGCGCAAACCGGTACCGGTAAAACAGCCAGCTTTGTATTACCAATCTTAGAGAAGCTCAGTCAGGGTGAAACGCAGCGTAAAAAACGTGCGCGTGCCATCATTCTTACGCCAACGCGTGAGCTAGCGCTTCAGGTACACCAAAGCATTGAAGCCTACGGTAAGAACCTGCCATTACGCTCAATGGCAATGTTTGGTGGCGTTGAATACGCACCGCAGAAGCAAGCATTGATCGAGGGCGTGGACATTGTAGTCAGTACGCCGGGTCGTCTGATTGACCTGTACGGTCAACGCTCGATTCACTTTGATGAAGTAGAAATGCTGGTCTTAGATGAAGCAGACAAGATGCTGGATATGGGCTTCATCGATGCAATAGATAAAATCGTTGATTGCATGCCAGAGGATGTGCAAAGCCTGCTGTTTTCCGCCACGCTTTCTAACCCAGTTCGTGACTTAGCCAAGAATGCGATTGTCGATCCTGAAGAGATTACCATTGCGAAACATAGTGCTTCTAAATCAAACATTAAGCAGTGGATTACAACCGTCGATAAAGACATGAAATCGTCATTGTTGAGCCACATGCTCAAAGAGAATGACTGGTCACAAGTTCTGATCTTTATCGAAACCAAACACGGCGCTGCGAAATTGGTCAGCCAGCTGGAGAAGCGTGGCATTGTTGCCGAAGCATTCCACAGTGGGCGTAATCAGCGTGTGCGTCAGGAGCTGATTGAGCAGTTTAAAGCCGGGGAGATCCAGTACCTGGTCGCGACAGGCGTTGCAGCTCGCGGTATCGATATCGATAATCTGCCAGTGGTTATTAACTACGACTTACCTTACCCGGCGGATGAATATGTACACCGAATTGGACGTACAGGTCGCGCTGGTGCGCAAGGTGAAGCGATTTCACTGGTATCAAAGGACGACTTCAAAAACTTATGCATGATTGAAAGCCGATTAGGCCACTTGCTTGAGCGTGTTGAAATTGACGGATTTGCACCAAGAAAACCAGTACCAATTTCTATTCTTAACTATGTGCCAAAGAATAAGCGCAAACCTCAGGAAGACCGTTCGCAATCTGATAAACGTCAGACGAGAGATTGATAGCAGGGTAAATACCTCTTGATAGTAAGCCGCATTTTAATGCGGCTTTTTTTATATTCTTGATCTTTAGATATCTATCTTTTGTTAAGCATAACGATGAAAAAAAACAAATCATGTCATACGCTTAACATTTGTAACCTAAGCTTGGTAAGGCTTTGGTTAATTTTCTGTCGTCTGGTTTGCACAGGGGAAAAAATAGGCGCAGAATTTTTCTCTTGCTACTAAATGCATAAAAGAGGCATAAATGAAAAAAGGTGATAAGCAATTCGCTGTTATCGGCCTTGGTCGATTTGGTTTGGCTGTATGTAAAGAGCTGCAAGATGCGGGCTCTCAAGTTTTAGCGGTAGATATTGACGAAGAAAAAGTAAGAGAAGTCGCTGGGTTTGTGAGTCAGGCTATCGTTGCAAACTGCACCCACGAAGAGACGGTCGCTGAGCTAAAACTCGATGATTACGATATGGTGATGATTGCGATTGGCACCGACGTTAACGCCAGTATTCTAGCCACCTTGATTGCGAAAGAGGCAGGGGTAAGATCGATTTGGGTAAAAGCGAACGACCGCTTTCAGGCCAGAGTCCTGCAAAAAATTGGGGCTGATCATGTCATCATGCCAGAGCGTGACATGGGGATTCGTGTTGCACGTAAAATGCTCGACAGGCGAGTGCTCGATTTCCATCCATTAGGCAGCGACTTGGCAATGACCGAGTTTGTGATTGGTTCTCGCTGGATGGGCAAAAAGCTAGGCGAGCTGTCTCTATGTCAGGTTGAAGGTGTGCAAGTTCTTGGCTTTAAACGTGGCCCAGAAATCACTAAAGCGCCCAGCATGGATGTGACCTTAGAAATTGGCGACCTTATGATTGTGGTTGGCCCAGAGGAAAAACTGGCCCGCACATTGAAGTCACTATGATGCATTTTCACCAAAAAGGCTTATTTTACGTCCCAGATAGCCAAAGGACAAAAGAGAAGGGCAGCGAGCCTCGGATTATCCTAATGAGTTTTCTCGGAGTGCTATTGCCCTCTGCGATACTTCTCACGCTTCCCGTCTTTTCTGTCAGCGGATTATCAATCACCGATGCTTTATTTACGGCGACTTCTGCGATCAGTGTAACGGGCCTCGGCGTTGTGGATACCGGTCAGCACTTCACGTTGGCGGGTAAAGTTCTCTTAATGTGCCTAATGCAAATTGGTGGATTAGGGCAAATGACTTTGTCTGCTGTGCTGCTCTATTTATTCGGTATGCGGTTGAGTTTACGTCAGCAAGCATTGGCCAAAGAAGCGCTCGGTCAGGATCGGCATGTTAACCTGCGTAATCTGATTAAAAAAATCATGGTATTTGCCCTAGTGGCAGAGACGCTGGGTTTTATCGTTCTGTCTTTTCGTTGGGTGCCGGAAATGGGCTGGCAGACCGGAATGTTCTACGCGTTGTTCCATTCAATTTCCGCATTTAATAACGCAGGCTTTGCCTTATTCTCAGATAGCATGACCCGATTTGTGAATGACCCTTTGGTGATCTTTACCCTTGCAGGGTTGTTCATTTTCGGTGGCTTAGGTTTTACTGTTGTCGGGGATATCTGGTTAAACTGGCGTAAAGGGTTTAACTCCTTCCATCTTCATACCCGAATCATGCTGATTGCGACGCCAGTACTATTGTTGGTGGGCACGTTACTGTTTTGGCTGTTAGAGCGAAGTAATCCGAATACGATGGAATCACTACCTTTGTCAGCGCAGTGGCTTGCGGCATTTTTCCAGTCGGCGAGTGCACGTACCGCTGGTTTTAATAGTGTTGATTTATCTCAGTTCTCTCAGCCAGCCTTACTCATAATGATTATTCTGATGCTGATTGGTGCTGGTTCTACCTCAACTGGCGGCGGGATTAAGGTTTCGACTTTTACCGTTGCTTTTTTGGCGACCTGGACTTTTTTACGCCAAAAGAAACACGTCGTGATATTCAAACGCACCGTCAACTGGCCAACTGTCACTAAGTCGCTCGCGATTATTGTGGTGAGCGGAGCAATACTGACAACCGCAATGTTCCTATTGATGATCACAGAGGATGCGGCGTTTGATAGAGTCATGTTTGAGACGATATCCGCCTTTGCCACAGTCGGCCTTAGCGCAGGTCTGACGGCAGAACTATCGGAACCGGGCAAATACATCATGATCGTGGTGATGATCATTGGCCGTATCGGTCCTTTGACTTTGGCTTATATGTTAGCTCGCCCAGAACCTACTCTGATTAAATACCCTGAAGATACGGTATTGACCGGTTGATTTATAAGAGAAACATCAGAACCTTGCTTTGATCGCTGTTTAAAAAGCAGCGATCTCCCATCTGGATCAAATACGAGGTCTGCCACGCAAATTTGTTTGTGAAATTTCGAACCTTTATGCCATCGTTTTCACCTTTCTGTACCATGCATTCGACAAATCTATATTAACGGCCGGACTTATCTTTCAGGCATAAGCTCCACCAATGGAAACTGTGACTATAGGCGTTGATGTAGCGTGCTGAAAGCGAATTGAGAACAAGGAGTCGTATTTTGAAATTCAACCTAGTTGCGTTAACCGTGTTATCTGCTTTACTGGCAGGAAAGAGTATGGCAACCACACCACCGTCACCTATCTGGCATGAAATCAAGTTAACTGACGGAACGTCAAGCGAAGCGATTTTAAGAGGGACCGCAGATTTTCACTGGTTTGAAGATAAGCAAGGTAACGCACTTATACAGAGAGACGGAGAGTGGTTTTTTGCGCAAGTTTTACGTGAATCAGACGCCCTAGAATTAGTGTCTACTGGTATAAAGAAAACGCAAACTTCTGTAGCGCCCGAATCTTCCAAGTCTCGACCAGATTTATCTATCCAGCCCCACCTTTCCTCATTACGAACCATGGAGCCTATGGCGCGTAAGAACCTATTACGTGCAGCTTCAGATACAAATGTAGTTTATAGGGCAATGAGTAGCTCTGGAGTGACGCAGCAACCTCTCTTAGTTGTCCAGGTTTCGTTTACTAATCAGGTTATGAAGCATGATTTTGAGCAACGAGTCTTCGATCAAAACGGGCAAAGTGTCGTTGACTACTATGACAAGAACTCTTTGGGGAAATATAAGGTTATCCCAGCGATTGAAAGCTACGGCACGGTGAACGATGGTGTGATTGACGTGACTGTACCACTTCGTCATCCAGATTGTCATGCCAGTACCAGCGATAGCCTTTGTACAGATAAAATGAACCTTGTGTTCGCAGAAGCGTATCGCAAGCTTGACCCATATATAGATTTGTCGAGTTACGATCGTGATCGGGATGGCACCGTGGATGCGACAGAGTTGTCGGTCATGTTTGTGTTTGCTGGTGGCGACCGTTCGACGGGAGTTCTAAACAAGCCGGCAATCTGGCCTCATAGGTACTTTCATAACGATGTTCAAATCGATGGCACGACTATTAAAGACTACTGCTTGTTTGCTGACTATCAGGCAACGCACCAATCTACCTTAGGGGTTATCGTTCATGAACTAGGGCACCTAATGCTCGGATTGCCTGATCTTTACGCTCGATACAGTAAGGCATCGATCGGTACCTGGGGCGTCATGGGTGCGGGCTCATGGGCGATGAAGCCCAGCGATTCTTATCCTGGTGAAACGCCAGTCAATATGACTGCATGGAGCAGGCATGCCGCTGGTTTTGTAGTACCGACGATTGCTCATCAAAGTAACATGCCTCACGGATTAACAGATGATGAAGTTAAGCTGGTCTACCTTGATCCATACCTCAAAGAATATGGTCCGCGAGTTTATTTAGAAAATCGAACTTTCAAAGATTATGACCAAGCTTTGGCGGCTGAAGGTGTACTTGCCATGTCTGTCAACATTCTCAATCAGTTCAATGGATTGGGGAATATGCAAGTTCAAGTGATGCAAGCGGATGGCAGAGGTGAATTGGAAAAGGGCGAACGAAGCGATCAAGGGGATTTATACCCAAATGGCGGCAGCGAGATTTCTGATTTCTCTAACCCAGGGTTGAATGTCATCACAGGGTTCGACACTGATGTTTCGATTTCAGATATTTCTAGCAGTGCAAATGGCGGTAGTTTTTTACTAACTAAACTGAATGACGCGAATAAATCGGCGTGGTTAAACACCTTCCATCAAGAATTCGTCTTCTCAAATGATGAAAATGTTCTCGCAGTGCTGCTTGATTTAAGTCGAGATACAGAGTTGGATGGATTACAGATCTATGCTAAGAAAAGTTCACCACAGCGCGATATGACCTTTCGCGTGTGGCGCTTCCCTAACGAGGGTAATAATGAATATAGCTTGGTATTGAATCAACAAAATGCGGAACTATTGCAACAAGGTAGTTTCAAGAAGTCATCTCGGATTCTATTTCCGCACGCGACACAGTTAAGTGCTGGTCAACATATTATTGTGGTTGAAATTGAAGGCGGTGAATTCGAAGAAAGCTTCAACTTTAGCCGCTTATTGGATATGGAGAAAGCAACTCAACCCAAGATGTGGGTTGGCAAGAGCAGTGAGCAGTATTCTGAAGGTTTGCTTGAGTCTAGCTTCTCAACGGTTCCGTTTGCTGTATTGCTGAACTACGAAAACGCTAAGATTGTTGAAGCACAGCCAGATATTTACCTGACGGATAAGAACACAATATTGTCACTGAACTTGATGTCTAACGACGTCGTTGCTTCCGACTACCAGTTTGAGGTTGAGGTATTTCAACAGCCTGTCCACGGCACCATTACAGACAATCAGTACCAACCTGATCATAACTTTGTCGGATTTGACAGCTTCCAATACCGCTTGGTGTCGGCAGATGGCTCGCTCGCTTCTTCTACAGTCAATGTTTCGATTGAAGTAATAGGGTTCAATGCGGCCCCAAATGCTGTTATCGATGTCATTAGCACCGAGTTGAAAGCTGGGAACCGTGTATCGTTATCAGCAGCTAACAGCAGTGACCCCGATGGTGACGCTTTGACTTATCAGTGGAAGCAGGTTGCTGGCGATACTCTATCTTTGAGTAAGCCAAGTGATGTGACTGCCAGTTTCGAGATTCCTAAGGGAGCTAAAGCAGGGGACGTTTTCACATTCCAACTGACGGTGACCGATGTGAGTGCAGCTTTATCTATCGCTTTGGTCGAGCTTGAAGTTCAAAACAGCGCACCGATTGCCTCAGCTGATGCGGTGACGGTAGCGGTGAATGAACGCATTGTGATCGACGTACTGGCGAATGACACCGATATGAACGGCGACAGCCTTGTGGTTCAAGGTGTGGACAACGTTTCAGGTATTGGTTCAGCGTATGTTGAAAATGGTAAGGTGACTTATCAGGCCCCAGATAGCGCAGCTGATACTGTCACGTTGGAGTACGTGATTTCTGATGGTACAGGCGCGACAGCAAAAGGTGCAATAAGCGTTGAAGTTGTCGCATCCAGTAGTAATAAAGGTAAGAGCTCAGGTGGCGGCGGAAGTGTCGGTAACTGGTCACTTCTGTTACTTGCGCTGTTAGGTTGGAGACGTCGTCACTAATACCAATTTCGTTTTAGACGTAAGCCACTCACTTCGAGTGGCTTATTTGTTTTCGAGCGATAGAAGCCATAAATACCCATGTTTAATTCATGGCTGAATGGTGATTGGGATCGGACGTATACTGACTAGTAGTTAGTCTTTTTAGATAAGGAACCCAATATGTCCATTTGGCAAGGGGTCAATTTCACCCATCGTTACAGCCAACTGCCTTCGGCATTTTTCACTTTCATAGAGCCACAACCGTTATTGAACACTCAATGGGTGGTTTGGAATGGTGATTTTGCCCAGCAGTTTGGTTTGCCCCCTATAGCCGATGAAAAGTTGCTTGAGGTGTTTTCTGGCCAAGCAAACTTTGATGAATTTCGTCCACTAGCGATGAAATATGCAGGGCATCAGTTCGGTACTTACAATCCGGATTTAGGCGATGGTCGAGGGTTGTTACTGGCTGAAATTCAGCGACAGGATGGTACGTGGTTTGATATCCACCTAAAAGGCGCAGGTCTTACGCCGTATTCGCGCATGGGTGATGGCAGAGCAGTACTGCGTTCGACAATTCGTGAGTATTTGTGCAGTGAAGCCATGCAAGGACTCGGGATACCGACTACCCGTGCGCTGGGTATGATGGTCAGCGATACGCCGGTTTACCGTGAAAAAACGGAAAACGGCGCGATGTTAATTCGTATGGCGGAAACTCATATTCGATTCGGTCACTTTGAGCACTTCTTTTACACCAATCAACTGGCAGAGCAGAAGCTGTTGGCGGATAAGGTCATAGAATGGCACCTGCCTGACTGTGCTCAAGCCGAAAAACCATACGCTGCGATGTTTGCCAATATTGTGGAGAAAACGGCGGACATGATTGCGAAATGGCAAGCGTTTGGCTTTGCCCACGGCGTTATGAACACCGACAACATGTCTATCCTTGGTCAAACTTTCGATTATGGACCATTTGGATTTTTGGATGACTACGATCCTGGCTATATCTGTAATCATTCCGACTATCAGGGGCGTTATGCGTTTGACCAGCAGCCGCGAGTTGCACTTTGGAACCTTTCGGCACTGGCGCACGCGTTATCTCCGCTGGTGGAGCGTACAGATTTAGAAGCCGCACTTGGCCAGTTTGAGGTTCGTTTAAGCCAGCAATTTAGTCGCTTGATGCGCAGTAAGCTTGGTTTAAAAAACAGAATCGATGAAGATTCGCGCTTGTTTGAATCTATGTTTGAGTTACTCAATCAGAACAAAACAGACTACACGCGCTTTTTTAGAACGCTATCTAACTTAGACAAAAAGTCGCCTCAAGATGTGATTGATTTGTTTATTGATCGTGAAGCAGCCCAAGCGTGGTTGGATCTTTATCTGGCACGATGCGAGTTAGAAGTCGATGAGCTAGGCAAACCAGTCACCACAGAACAGCGTTGTGAACAAATGCGTCGTGCGAATCCGAAGTACATTCTTCGTAACTACTTGGCCCAACTAGCAATAGATAAAGCCGAAGAAGGCGATTTCAGTGAAGTCAATCGGTTGGCCGCACTACTGCGTCACCCTTACGATTCTCAGCCGGAGTTTGAAGAGTACGCGAAATTGCCACCAGAGTGGGGCAAAAAAATGGAAATAAGCTGCTCATCATAAGGGATTTATTTTAGTGGTTTGTTAATAAGATGTGACATTTATCCGCGACAGGTTCAAAGTATTTATAAATTATCGCTGAATATGAATTCTGGTACCGATTACACTTGCTCTGAACTATAAGTGATACATTGGATGGAAGAATGTCAGCTAGAATTCTGGTCGTAGATGATGATCAAGAAATTTGTGAATTGCTACAGGAGTACCTGACGAAACAAGGATATATCGTCAGTGCCGTGAATGATGGTGAGCAAATGCACCTTCACATTGAGCAACATGGGTACCCTGACCTTATTTTGCTCGATGTGATGTTACCTGGTGAAGATGGTTTTTCTTTATGTCAGGCGGTTCGTCGGCATTCGTCTACACCAATCATTATGTTGACCGCAGTTTCAGATGACACCGACCAGATCATCGGCTTAGAAATCGGCGCTGATGATTATCTCGCCAAGCCATTTAATCCGCGTCATCTTAATGCGCGCATTAAAGCCGTATTGCGCCGAGTTAAAGTGACCAAAGAAGAGCAAGTCAGCCCTTTAACAGCCAAGCCTATTCGTTTTGGTGACTGGCTGTTGGACACTTTGTCACACAGAATAACCCACCAAGAAACCCAACAATCGCACGATTTATCCGGCAGTGATTTTTCGCTGTTGATGCTTTTTCTAAAACGTCCGAATCAAATAATAGACCGAGATACGATCTCAGTAGAGACGCGAGGTCGGGAAGCGTTACCCTTTGAACGAGGCATCGATGTTCAGCTCAGCCGTTTGCGTCAACGTCTCGGTGAAAGCACCAAATATCCACATTACATAAAGACGATGCGAGGCAACGGTTACTTACTCGCTGTGCCAGTCAGTTATGAACAATAAATGGTGGCGTTTTCTCAGGCGATTTAAGCCTAATTCACTGGTTAATCGTACATTAGGCTTAACGTTATTAGCTGTTATCTTGGCACAAGGCGTAGCAACAACCATTTGGTATTCCGAGTCAAAACAGAAAGAGCTGGCTGGGATTCGCGATGCGTCTCAAAGCATGGCGAATATGTTTTCCTCAACGGTGACTTTCTTCCAATCGTTACCAGTTGGCTATCGACACATTGTGCTCGACCAGATTCGCAATATGGGCGGAACGCGGTTTTTTGTGTCATTTAACAGAGAACGACTGATAGTTGAACCGATCAAAGATACTCCGCTTAAGTTGGCTTCTCTCGAAGCGATAGAAGAGGTGCTGAATAAGAAGCTTCCCAAAGTAGACACAATTTTGGTCGACTTCTCGTTGCCAGAAAACTTACGTTTGCTGAAAAACGATATCTATTTGAGCGATTTACCCAAGTCGTGGGCACATCACACCCTAACGTTGAGCCCAATCGATCCTCCGGTGTTAGTTGTGCAGCTCGAACTTGCCAAAGATGAGTGGCTCTATATCGCCGCTTTGCTGCCAGCCCCTTACGTCAATCTAGACGATACCTTAATTGAGCGAGAGCAGATCCTGTTTCTGATTTTTTCTACCACGATTTTATTGGTTCTCACTTATTTGCTGATGAAAAGGCAGGTGAAGCCGTTAAAGCGATTGGCAAAAGCCGCCAATGAAATGAGTATGAACGTAGAGCAGGCTCCGCTACAAGAAGAGGGCGCTAGTGAGCTGGTCACCGCCACACGAGCATTTAATCGGATGCAGCAGCGAATTCGTCATTATATTTCTGATAGGGAACAATTGTTTTCTTCAATCTCCCACGATTTAAAAACGCCCATTACCCGTCTAAGGCTGCGCGCTGAGCTGTTGGAAAGTGATATCAAACGTGAAAAATTTAACCGTGATCTTGATGATCTGGAAATGATGGTGAAAGGGGCACTTCAGACCGTAAGAGATACAGAGTTGCATGAAAATACGGTCAATGTTGACCTGAATGACGTCATTACTAGCGTGATTGAGCCTTATAATCAGCAACAAACACGGGTGACGTTTTCGCCTAGTCCCATTACATCAATCGTTGCAAAGCCATTGGCGATAAAACGCGTTATCGGCAACTTGGTTGATAATGCGGTGAAATATGGGGAAAAAGCGGAAATAACCCTCACCAACTTTGATGGCCGGGTCAAAATTGAGATTTGTGATCAGGGGCCGGGCATTCCAGAAGATCAGCTCGACATGGTATTCGAGCCGTACTATCGGTTGGCTGATGATGATCAGGGCCACGGGTTAGGGCTTGGGATTTGCCGTAATATTCTCCACGGTCATGGCGGAGATCTCATAATTGACAACTTGCCTAGTCGCGGGTTACGTGTTCAAGTGTTTGTTTAATATCAATTAAAATTTTAATGTAACATGATTGTTACGTTAAAGTTACGCTTTGTTTCAATCAAAATTTTCTCGTTGGATAGACTGACTTTAGTTCAAGTATGAACGCTTGAGGTCATCGAGTCGTCGACCTGAATGTCTAATCCAATACACGGAAGATAATAATGAAACTAAATAAAACCCTACTAACTCTTTCTCTGCTCTCTGCGGCAAACATGGCTAACGCGGGTGAAGTCGAAGTGCTTCACTGGTGGACGGCTGGTGGTGAAGCAAAATCTGCGGCTGTTCTGAAACAAATGTTAGAAGAACAAAATCATACCTGGAAAGACTTTGCAGTCGCTGGTGGTGGTGGCGAGTCAGCGATGACCGTGCTTAAAACTCGCGCGGTATCTGGCAATCCTCCATCGGCGGCTCAAATCAAAGGACACGATATTCAGGAGTGGGGCAGCTTAGGTTTCCTTACTTCACTGGAAAGTACGGCGAAGCAGGAAAAGTGGGATGACCTACTACCGTCTGTTGTCACTAAAGTGATGAAGTACAAAGATGAGTATGTGGCTGTACCGGTTAACGTTCACCGTGTTAACTGGCTGTGGGCAAACCCGGAAGTGCTGAAAAAATCAGGTGTAGAACTTCCAACAACGCTGGACGAGTTTTTTGCTGCGGCAGACAAAATTAAAGCGGCCGGCTTTATCCCACTTGCTCATGGTGGGCAGCCTTGGCAAGACGCGACCGTGTTCGAAGCCGTCGCACTGGACGTGCTGGGAAGTGAAGACTACAACAAAGCGTTTGTAGACCTAGATATGGGCGTATTGTCTGGCGATAAAATGGTCGAAGTCTTCACCAAGTTTAAGAAGATCCACGACTACATTGACGCTAACTCACCAGGGCGTGACTGGAACGTTGCGACCTCGATGGTGATTAACGGTGAAGCGGCTATGCAGATCATGGGTGACTGGGCGAAAGGTGAATTTACTGCGGCGGGTAAAGTGCCGGGTAAAGACTACATTTGTGCGCCTGCGCCAGGCACTGACGGTCAATTTACGTTCAACATTGATAGCTTTGCTTTCTTTGAACTCAGCAACGAAGAGAACAAGAAGGCACAGCAAGACTTAGCTCGTACTATTCTGACCAAAGAGTTCCAGGAAGTCTTTAACCTGAACAAAGGCTCCATTCCAGTTCGTCTTGATATGGATATGGCGAAATTTGACCAATGTGCTCTGGACTCAATGGAAACCTTCAAAGCCAGTGCGCAGTCCGGTGATTTAGTGCCGAGTATGGCACACGGCCTGTCGACCACAAGCTATGCACAAGGTGCAATCTATGACGTTGTGACCAACTTCTTCAACGACGACAATGCGGATCCGAAACAAGCAGCACAAAAGCTAGCGAAAGCAGTGAAAGCCGCTATCTAATCCATTGACAGATCACACCCTAAAGGGCGTACAGGCTTGTAGGGAGCCTATGCGCCCTTCCTTTAAGACGTAAGGATTCGTTATGGAGCATGTTGTGAATCGGTATCCAAAGAAGTCCCACGCGAAACTCAGTTTGGCGGACAGACTTCAGCACTGGTTACCGAAAATCGTCCTTGCCCCGACCGTTCTGGTAACTGTGGTATGCATCTATGGTTACATCTTCTGGACGGCGGCATTATCAATGACCAACTCCCGTTTTCTGCCAAGCTTTAACTTTGTTGGTTTTACTCAGTATGAAAAGCTGATGGATAACGATCGTTGGATCACGTCTATTAGCAACCTTGGTATTTTTGGGCTGCTATTTATGCTCATCGCTATTGTTCTTGGCGTGGGCTTAGCCATTTTGCTTGATCAAAATATTCGTCAGGAAGGTGCAATTCGGACCATTTATCTTTATCCGATGGCACTCTCCTTTATCGTGACGGGTACCGCCTGGAAATGGATTCTCAATCCTGGTTTAGGAATAGAGAAACTGATGCAGGACTGGGGTTTTACCAATTTCAAATTTGACTGGTTAGTAAATTCTGACCTATCTGTGTACACCTTGGTGATAGCCGCTGTTTGGCAGTCGTCTGGTTTTGTCATGGCGATGTTTCTGGCGGGTTTGCGCGGCATTGATTCATCCATTATCAAAGCGGCACAAATCGACGGCGCAAGTCTGCCAACCATTTACTGGCGCATCATTATGCCTTGCTTAAGACCTGTTTTCTTTAGCTCGGTAATCATCACTTCACACATTGCGATTAAGAGCTTCGACCTGGTAACAGCGATGACGGCTGGTGGCCCGGGGTACTCTTCAGATTTGCCAGCACTGTTTATGTACGCGCACTCATTTACTCGTGGTCAGATAGGTTTGGGGGCTGCAAGCGCGATGATGATGTTGGCAGGTATTCTCGCCATTTTAGTTCCTTATTTGTACTCAGAGCTTAGGGAGAAAAAATCATGATGCGTAGTGTGAATTTCTCTCGGCTGTTTATCTACTTCGGGTTAGCGTTTTTTTGCTTATTTTATTTGATGCCGTTGTTCGTAATGGTGGTGACTTCATTCAAAACCCTGCCAGATATTAAAGCGGGCAACTTGATGAGTCTGCCAACCGAATGGGTCTTCGATGCCTGGTATAAGGCGTGGGACAGCGCTTGTACGGGCGTGAAATGTGAAGGGGTAAAAGGGTATTTCTGGAACTCTTTCCAAATGGTGATCCCTGCTGTGGCGATCTCGACGCTGCTGGGTGCATTTAATGGTTATGTGGTGACTAAGTGGCAATTCCGAGGTTCAAACTTGTTCTTCAGCTTGTTGCTGTTTGGCTGCTTTATTCCGTTTCAGGTGATTTTGTTACCAATGGCGGCGGTGCTCGGCAAATTAGGTTTGGCAAATACAACCACCGGCTTGGTTATCGTTCATGTGATTTATGGTATGGCGTTTACCACGCTGTTCTTTCGTAACTTCTACATCAGTATTCCGGATGAGCTTGTCAAAGCCGCGAAGTTGGATGGGGCAGGTTTCTTTACCATTTTCTTTAAAATTCTTCTGCCAATTTCGACGCCAATCATCATGGTGACGGTGATTTGGCAGTTTACCGCTATTTGGAATGACTTCTTGTTTGGTGTCGTCTATTCAGGTTCCGAAACACAGCCAATTACGGTTGCCCTGAACAACTTAGTTAACACCAGTACAGGGGTGAAAGAGTACAACGTCGATATGGCGGCGGCGATCATTGCGGCGTTACCAACGCTACTCGTTTATGTATTAGCAGGAAAATACTTTGTTCGTGGCCTTACGGCTGGATCGGTAAAAGGATAATTATCATGGCAACACTCGAACTTAAACAAATCCGTAAAACCTATCCAAAAGCGGAACAAGAGACGTTAAAAGGTATCGATATCAGTATCGATTCGGGAGAGTTTCTTATCTTGGTTGGCCCATCTGGTTGTGGCAAGTCGACACTGATGAACACCATTGCGGGTTTAGAGAACATCAGCTCCGGTGACATCGTGATTGACGGTAATAATGTGTCGAATGTGGAACCGAAAGATCGCGATATTGCGATGGTGTTCCAATCGTATGCGCTATATCCAAATATGACGGTAAGAGGCAACATCGAATTTGGTCTCAAGATTCGTAAAATGGCGAAAGAGGCAATTGATGCCGAAGTGGAGCGAGTGGCGGAAATGCTACAGATTGATCATCTGCTTGACCGTAAGCCTTCGCAATTATCAGGTGGTCAGCGCCAGCGAGTTGCGATGGGACGTGCGCTTGCTCGTCGCCCGAAGCTGTATCTGTTTGACGAGCCACTTTCGAACTTAGATGCGAAGCTGCGTGTTGAAATGCGCCACCAGATCAAGCGTCTTCACCAGCAACTGAATACGACGATTGTGTACGTAACGCATGACCAGATTGAAGCGATGACACTCGCGGACCGTATTGCGGTAATGAAAGACGGTGAGTTACAGCAACTCGGAACACCACAAGAAATCTACAACAAGCCTAATAATATGTTTGTCGCAGGTTTTATGGGCTCACCTTCGATGAACTTCATTAAAACCATGGTCGATTTGGATGCTCAGGATAACCCCGTGATAAAAGTGACAGGCAGTAACGCGCAGGAGCATCACATCAAGCTGCCAGCTTCGATGCGAAAACAAGACGGCAAAGAGATTGTGATTGGCTTGCGTCCGGAACATATTACGGACAGTGAGAACCAAGAGTCTGCCACATCTACCAAGCTTGATTTACAGCTTGAAGTCCTTGAGCCAACGGGGCCAGATACCATCGCGATGATTAAGGTTAACGATCAAGAAGTCGCTTGTCGATTGTCTCCGGAGTTTGATGTAAAGGTCGGTCAGGTCGCGCCGCTGCATTTTGATTTGTCCAAGGCGGTTTTCTTCGACGCTTCAACTGAGCAACGAATAGAGTTTCACTAAGGATAAGAGCAAGGCAAATCAACAACTCTTAACTTTTGAATGGCAGCCAAGCGGCTGCCATTTTTATTTGCTGATTTACGGATGTGTCTAAATCCACCCACTTAATCATTTGGCGTGGGTAGATTTCACCCATTTCAAAAATAATTTTGTGATCTAGGTAAATATATCGTGAATGGTATCTTTTTAACCATCTGATTTATAACAATAAAAACGTAGTTAAAGAAAGTGGTTCGGTCCTTGCTTTAGTAGATGTATCAACACCCAGTGATGGGGTTGTTCATTTATCAAGGAGAATAATAATGTTTAAGCCTGTTACCCTACTAACTGCCTCAATTCTTGCTGTTACCAGTTTTAACGCTGCCGCAAACTGTGACCCTGGTGAGCTGGTCATCAAATTCAGCCACGTAACCAACACCGACAAACACCCGAAAGGGATCGCGGCGTCGCTGCTTGAAAAGCGTGTCAATGAAGAGATGAACGGTAAGGCGTGTATGCAAGTGTTCCCTAACTCGACGCTTTACGATGATGACAAAGTACTTGAGGCCATGTTGAATGGGGACGTACAACTTGCTGCACCTTCACTGTCTAAGTTTGAAAAGTTCACCAAAAAATTCCGTTTGTTCGACCTTCCTTTCCTTTTTGATGACGTAGACGCTGTTGACCGCTTCCAAAACTCTGAGGCGGGTGAAAAGCTTAAGAATGCGATGAACCGACGTGGTATTCGAGGACTAGAGTTCTGGCACAACGGTATGAAGCAAATCTCAGCCAACAAACCACTGGTTCACCCGGAAGATGCTAAGGGGCTTAAATTCCGCGTACAAGCTTCCGATGTATTGGTTGCGCAGTTTGAACAACTAGGTGCTAACCCACAAAAAATGTCATTTGCCGAAGTGTACGGTGGCTTACAAACCAAAGTTATCGATGGTCAGGAAAATACCTGGTCGAATATCTACGGTAAAAAGTTCTTCGAGGTTCAAGACGGTACCACTGAAACCAACCACGGAATTTTGGATTACCTAGTGGTTACTTCTACCAAGTGGTGGGATGGACTTCCAGACGACGTACGTGACCAGCTTGCGACCATTCTTAAAGAAGTGACTCAAACCCGTAATGCTGAGTCAAACCGTGTAGAGCAACAAAACAAAGAGTACGTTATCGAAGCTGGTGGTGTGGTACGCGAGCTGACGCCAGAACAGCGTGAAGAATGGGTAGCAGCGCTTAAACCAGTTTGGAACAAGTTTGAAAAAGACATTGGTTCAGAGTTAATTGAAGCGGCATTAGCGGCCAACCAAAAATAACTCAACATAATGATAAGCGGCTCCCGTTCGTCGGGAGCCAAACTTACCTGATTCGAGCGATGTACCGTTATGGAACACTCATTTTTTTCGAAAGTCGGTCAGTTTACCGACAAGGTTGAAGAAACCTTAATTGCTTTCTTCCTCGGAGCGATGACGATGCTGACATTTGTCAACGTCGTGATGCGTTACTTATTCAATGACAATATTCTTTGGGCGCTTGAAGTTACCGTTTTTCTTTTTGCCTGGATGGTTCTCGTAGGCGCTTCATACGGCGTGAAAAAGCATTTTCACATCGGTGTTGACGTGGTGATTAACTTATTACCTGAACGGTTTAGAAAAGCTTGTGCTTTGCTTGCCGTGTCATGTTGTTTGACATTTTCAATTCTACTTCTCATTGGTTCATGGAATTACTGGTACCCGTTTGCCACAGAGCGAGCATGGTACGAGACGGATGATATTCCGATGCCAGAGATGTTGCAGTTTATGGCTGACTGGCTCAACGAAGGCGAGCGCTACGAGAAGCTGCCTCGATTTATTCCTTACATGGCACTGCCAATTGGTATGGCGTTACTGACGTTTCGTTTTGCTCAGGCAGCCTACCAAATACTGACTGGCAAGCTTGACCGTCTGATTTCCAGCCATGAAGGTGAAGAAGAGTTAGAAGCACTTAAAGAAGAGCTTAAAGATGCGGGTGATGTGATGGAACCCACGCAGGGCAAAGACAACAGCCAAGATAACAACAAGAACAAGGAGCACTAACCTATGGATATTTTATGGTTATTCTTGATGGTGATTGGCTTCATGCTGTTGGGCGTTCCGATCGCGGTTTCACTGGGCCTATCCAGTATTTTATTTTTGATGTGGCACTCAGATGCGTCTCTGGCATCGGTTGCTCAAACGCTTTTTAATGCGTTTGAAGGACACTACACTTTACTTGCTATCCCGTTTTTCATCCTCGCATCGAGCTTTATGTCCACTGGCGGTGTAGCGAAGCGCATCATTCGTTTTGCGATTGCAATGGTCGGCTGGTTCCGTGGTGGTCTTGCTATGGCTTCAGTTGTGGCATGTATGATGTTTGCCGCGCTGTCAGGGTCGTCACCGGCGACGGTAGTTGCGATTGGTAGCATCGTTATTGCAGGCATGATCAAAAACGGCTACTCCAAAGATTTTGCCGCAGGGGTTATTTGTAACGCAGGTACACTTGGTATCCTGATCCCACCTTCTATCGTAATGGTTGTGTATGCAGCAGCAACAGATGTGTCGGTAGGTCGTATGTTCTTGGGTGGTGTTATTCCGGGGTTGTTAGCCGGTGTGATGCTGATGATTGCCATCTACATTGCTGCCCGAGTTAAGAACTTACCGAAACAACCTTTTGTAGGCTGGAAAGAAGCCATCGCGGCAGCTAAGGACGCAATCTGGGGATTGATGCTGGTAATCATTATTCTCGGTGGTATTTACGGCGGGATTTTTACACCAACCGAAGCGGCGGCAGTGGCAGCGGTCTACTCCTTCTTAATAGCAAACTTTGTTTACAAGGACATGGGGCCGTTTGCCGATAAACAGAATACTAAGCCTGCTGTGGTGAAAGTCATTCAGAGTTTTGTTCACAAAGACACTCAGCAAACGCTGTTTGAAGCCGGTAAGTTGACGATAATGCTGCTGTTTATCATCGCAAACGCGCTGATACTGAAGCATGTTCTGACAGAAGAACGCATCCCGCAGATGATCACCGAGTCGATGCTTTCTGCTGGTTTAGGTCCAATCACATTTTTGATCGTGGTAAACGTTCTGCTCTTGATTGGCGGCCAGTTCATGGAACCTTCTGGTTTGTTGATCATTGTGGCGCCACTGGTATTTCCTATCGCCATTGCTTTAGGGATTGACCCTATTCATTTGGGTATCATGATGGTGGTGAACATGGAGATTGGGATGATCACGCCGCCTGTAGGGCTTAACCTCTTTGTTACTGCAGGGGTGGCTAAAATGTCGATGATGAGTGTTGTTAAAGCGGCGTTGCCTTGGGTGGCGGTAATGTTCCTGTTCCTCATTATCGTAACGTACATTCCATGGGTTTCAACATGGTTACCGACGATGTTGATGGGGCCGGAGATTATTACCAAATAACGGGCTCAGACTCATTAATACAAAAAGAGGTGTGACATGTCACACCTCTTCGTCTATTGATTTGTAGTCATGTCTTCTGGGCTGAGAGTTTATTCTTCGCTCGTAGCCATGCCATTTTTGTTTATTCTTTCTGCGATCCTCACCGGAGCGTCGCTCTTCCTGATAATGCCCGTCGACAACCACTGTTTCCCTAATCACAGGTATCTTCGTTTTCTCATTCATGTTCAGCGCTACCAACCATGGAACTATAAATAGTATGAGACAGGTTGACTAAAGCGACAAATGTGATGTCAGGTTTTATTTATACAGATCTTTATCAATCTGATAGCGTTGCATTTTGTCATACAGTGTTTTGCGAGGAACATTCAATTGAGTCATGGTTTGCTTAATACTGCCATTATGCTCGAGCAATGCGCGCTCAATGGCTGCTTTTTCAAACTCTGCCACTTGCTCAGCCAGGCTAGAGGAAGGAACCGGAACCGGGCTTGTATCTCCGAGTTGAATCAATTTCCCAAGTAGCACAAAGCGCTCTGCTGCATTTCTCAGCTCTCGCACATTGCCGGGCCAGTCATGCGCCATCAAAGTCGCCAGATCTTGAGACGACAAGCTCGGAGAGCTTTTTCCGTATCGAGAGGCCGCCACGAGCAAAAAGTGATGGAAGAGAGCAGGGATATCCTCTTTGCGCAGCCGCAGAGGGGGTAAATCCAGTGTGACCACATTCAGTCGATAGTAGAGATCTTGACGAAATGTTCCTTCTTCGGCGGCACGTTTTAAATCCACTTTGGTTGCCGCTATTACACGAATATCAAGGGGAAGGAGTTCGTTTGAGCCTACTCGCTCAATAACCCGCTCCTGAAGAACGCGCAGTAGTCGAATCTGTGCTTGAATGGGCATGGATTCGATTTCATCCAGGAATAACGTCCCGCCTTGAGCAAATTCGAATTTACCAATCCGGCGACTTTCTGCGCCAGTAAATGCGCCTTTTTCATGGCCGTAGAGTTCACTTTCGATCAGGTTTTCCGGTACCGCACCACAGTTTACGGCGACAAAGTTGTGATTTCTGCGCAAGCTTTGTTCATGTAATGAGCGAGCGACGAGCTCTTTACCTGTACCTGTCTCACCGAACAACAAAATATCGGCATCGGTATCGGCAATGTGAGAAATCGTATCGCGTAGCATCTGGATACTGGCCGTTTCGCCGATAATTCGGGGACCGAGAGCCTGACTGGCTTTGAGTGATTGCCGTAACTTTTCGTTTTCATTCGTAAGTTGACGCTTTTCGATCGCGCGCTTGACCGTTTCAACCAACTGTTCGGGAGAAAATGGTTTTTCAATAAAGTCGTAGGCACCTTGATGTAATGCGTTCACCGCCATTGAGATGTCACCATGCCCGGTAATCATGATCACTGGCAGGTGGTTGTCTCTTTGCACCAGAGTATTAAGTAGATTCATTCCTGATATGCCGGGTAAACAAATATCAGTGATAACAACGCCAGGTTCCTCTCCGTTTTTCATCGCCAGCAGAGCGGACTCTGCATCGGGGAAAAACTGTGCGTCGATATCGGCCAGTTCGAACGTCTGTTCTATTGCTAGCCTGAGATCCGCTTCATCATCAATAAAAAACACCTGACACATAATTATTCCTCTGAACCTTTTTCAGCGTGTATTGCTATTACAGGTAAACAAACTGAGAATCTAGCGCCACCCTGCGCTTGATTGTAAGCACTTAGTTGGCCGTTCATTCCACTCAATATTTGCTGTGATATGGACAGTCCCAAACCCAGGCCATTTTTCTTGGTAGTTAGAAATGGCTCACAAAGCTCGGTGAGGGAGCGTTGTCCTATCCCTGGGCCATTATCATCGATATGAACCATGATTTGATTTCGATTCTGGTCATGTTCTATCGAAAGCCAGACCTGTCTATTCTCTTGATCTTTGACCGCTTCAATCGCGTTACTTAGCAGGTTGACTAGGACTTGTTCCAGCTGAATCGTGTTGATAAAAACCTCTGCATCCTGTGTCATTAGATCGGTCGACAAGTTTACGCGGGCTGACTTGAAAGCAGGCTTCATTAACTCTTTGGCAGAGGCGACGACAGGTAACAGTCGAGTTTTGGTTAGCTCAGTACCACTGGTTTTCTTGGCAAATGAGCGCAGTTGTTGGCTGATATTCGCCATACGATCAGTGAGCGCTGAAATACGGCTTAAATTGTCTTCGACTCGTTCAAATTTTTCTTTTTGTAAGAATAGCTTACCGTTTTCCGCGAAACTGCGAATTGCCGCAAGGGGATTATTCAGCTCATGGCTAATGCTTGCGGACATTTGACCCAGTACAGCGAGTTTTGCTGCCTGAACCAACTCATCCTGAGTGACACGCAGTGTTTGCTCTGCCTCTGTTCGTTGAGCTATCTCTGCTTGCAATTCCGCAGTACGAGCCATTACTTGATATTCCAGTTTTTGATTGGCTTCTTGCTGAATCAGCTCGAGTTGCAAATGGCGCTGTTGGCGGTGATAAATCAGCTGGCCGATAAGGAATAGAATGGTAAAAATGAGAGTAAGTACCAGCAGGTAACCTAAGGTTATCCAAACGATTGATTGTTTAGGTGACAATACCCTCATGGTCAGTTTTATCTCGGGAAGAGCGAGAGAAGAAACCACCAGAGTGCCTTTATTGTATGGGTAACCTTGCTTTAATTCGCTAATAGGTAGGCTCAGATCTCCGACGAAATTTAAACTACGAATTTGCGTTTCGAGGTATTGTCGGCTGGCCCAAACTTGTTTTTTTTCTACCTCACTAAGCGGTTGTAAACTTTTGAGTAGCCAGTCCGTTCTGCTGCTCATGAACACAATGCCGTTAGGATCACTGGCGACAAATACGCTATCTGGCTGCTGCCAGTTGTCTTCGATTTTACTCAAATCCATTTTTACGACCACAACGCCAATCACGCCGCCTGCGTAAACGATGGGAGAAGAGTAGTAGTAGCCCCGCTTACCAGACGTTGACCCAAGCGCGTAGTATTGGCTCTGCTCACCGATGATGGCTTGTTTGAAATAAGGACGAAAAGCAAAATTGCGCCCGACAAATGAATGCCTTTGCCGCCAGTTACTGGAGGCGATGGTGGTTCCCCATTGATCAATGAGATAAGTGTCGGAAGCCGCAATGACTTGATTTACTGATTCCAGGTAGCGATTCGTCACTTCAAGTTGAGCGCTATTTTTTGGGTGCAGCAATGCCTCAAACAAAGGTGCATCTTTTGCCAGTAGGTTAGGTATATGAGCGTACTTATCCAATTTGTTCTTAATATGGCTAGAAAACTGTTCAAGCTGAGACTGGTGTTTATCCAGTAGCGATTGATAACTGTTTTTCCAGACCCAGTGGCCGCCAACAAACGCACACAGGAAATATAAGGCGAAAAAAATCAGTAGAATACGGTTTCGTTGTGACATTCCTTCGTTCCTGACTTTGCTACTTCTTCGTAATTAAGAAATGTTAATGGCTTGTAGGTTAGATTGGGGATTTAGTTGCCAAGTCTGTGGAGTAAAACAAGAGCAAGATCTCTTTTTACGCTTTTCAATAAAAAAAGCGGTCGATTCCCTTGAAAAAGTCGCTATTGTCCCCATTCTAGATATGCCGATGTTTCTGATGCGGGTGTTTTATCGCATTTTTTACAAAAAATGAGGCAACATTCGAGAATTTAGTGCAGACAATGTCCACATAGTGGCTATTGGCTCGACAGGGTAGTAACAGATCGCTAGAATGTCGCGTCTAAAAATCTGTCTTGAGGCTAATAGGAGATACCTTTGGTGATGACACTGAAGATATCACTGATTAGTCCGGTACTGATGAACAGTATCGATACTCGATTTAAATTAGGTGCTCGGACAGAACACAACACAAGGATGAAGCGTTAACTCAGGTGAGTTACGCTCATACGCTCGGAAAACCGAGCCACTTTAGAGGTTTATATATAATGCAAGTTACTGTTGAAACGCTAGAGGGCCTAGAGCGCCGTCTAAACATTACTGTTCCAGCTGCAAACATCGAAGACGCTGTAACAGCTGAACTACGCAACATCGCTAAAAACCGTCGTTTCGATGGTTTCCGTAAGGGTAAAGTGCCTCTAAAAATGGTTGCTCAGATGTACGGCAAAGCAGTACGTCAAGACGTTCTTGGTGAAGTTATGCAACGTCATTTCATCGAAGCGATCGTAAAAGAGAAAATTAACCCAGCTGGCGCGCCAACTTTCGCTCCTGTAGAAAACAAAGAAGGTGCAGACCTAGTTTTCACAGCAACTTTTGAAGTTTACCCAGAAGTAGAGCTTAAAGGCCTAGAAAACATTTCTGTAGAGAAGCCTGTAACTGAAGTTAAAGATGCAGACGTAGAAGAGATGATCGATACTCTACGTAAGCAGCAAGCAACTTGGACTGAAGTTGAAGAAGCAGCAGAAGACGGCAAGCGCGTAAGCATCGACTTCGTTGGTTCTATCGACGGTGAAGAGTTCGAAGGCGGAAAAGCTGAGAACTTCCCACTAGAAATGGGCGCTGGTCGCATGATCCCTGGTTTCGAAGACGGTATCGCAGGTAAGACTGCTGGTATGGAATTCGACATCGACGTGACTTTCCCAGAAGACTACCACGCTGAGAACCTAAAAGGTAAAGCAGCGAAATTCGCTATCAAAGTGAACAAAGTTGAAGCACGTGAACTTCCAGAGCTTAACGACGAATTCGTTTCTAAGTTCGGTGTTGCTGAAGGCGGTGTAGAAGCGCTTAAAGCTGAAGTTCGTAAGAACATGGAACGCGAACTTAAGCAAGCTGTTAAGAACCGCATCAAAGAGCAAGCTCTTGACGGTCTAGTTGAGCAAAACGAAATCGACGTACCTGCTGCACTTATCGACCAAGAAATCCAAGTTCTACGTCAGCAAGCTGCACAACGCTTCGGTGGTAACCCAGAAGCAGCTGCACAGCTTCCACGTGAACTGTTCGAAGAGCAAGCTAAACGTCGCGTAGTTGTAGGTCTTCTACTTGGTGAAGTAATCAAGTCTGAAGAGCTAAAAGCGGACGACGAGAAAGTTAAAGCGCTAATCGAAGAAATGGCGACTGCATACGAAGATCCATCAGAAGTTATTGCTTACTACGAGCAAAACGAGCAAATGATGAACAACATGCGTAACGTAGCGCTAGAAGAGCAAGCAATCGACGCGATCATCGCTAAAGCACAAGTTTCTGAGAAAGAAGTAGGCTTCAACGAGCTACTTAACCAGCAACAACCTGCTTAATAAGCAATATCTTGCGTAGAAGGTTGACTTCACGTTAACTATTCTGCTAACAATGGTCCGTATGATACTCATCATCCGGACCATTTATTTTAGGGACATAAGAATATGAGCTACCAAGAAAAAAATGCAATGTCGCCAATTATGGACGCACTAGTACCAATGGTGGTTGAACAAACTTCCCGAGGCGAACGTTCTTACGACATCTATTCCCGATTGCTAAAAGAGCGTGTGATTTTTTTAACAGGTCAAGTGGAAGACCACATGGCAAACCTTGTCGTGGCTCAACTACTTTTCCTAGAATCTGAAAATCCAGATAAAGATATTTTCCTATACATCAACTCTCCAGGCGGCAGCGTAACAGCAGGTATGTCTATTTATGACACCATGCAGTTTATTAAACCGAATGTAAGCACAGTATGTATGGGCCAAGCATGCTCAATGGGTGCCTTCCTACTTGCTGGTGGTGCTCCGGGTAAGCGTTACGTTCTGCCTAACTCACGTGTGATGATCCACCAACCGCTAGGTGGTTTCCAGGGTCAGGCTTCTGATATCCAAATCCATGCTCAGGAAATCCTGACTATCAAGCAGAAGCTAAACAAGTTGTTAGCAGAACATACAGGCCAGCCACTTGAAGTGATTGAGCGCGATACTGATCGTGACAACTTCATGTCAGCAGAGCAGGCTGTGGAATACGGTATCGTGGATGCAGTGTTACGCCATCGCGGCGAGTAATTTGCCAGCGCATTTTGGCAAAAATTGATATACACTCATTCATGAAGAGTAAAGGCTAAGAGGTTAGCGAATGACAGATAAAAGCAAAGAAAGTGGCAGCGGTAAATTGCTGTACTGTTCTTTCTGCGGCAAAAGTCAGCACGAAGTTCGCAAGCTAATCGCAGGTCCGTCAGTGTACATTTGCGACGAATGTGTCGACTTATGTAACGATATAATTCGCGAAGAAATTAAGGATGTTCTCCCTAAGAAAGAATCTGAAGCGTTACCAACGCCAAAACAGATCCGCGAACACCTTGACGACTATGTGATCGGGCAAGATTACGCGAAAAAAGTGCTTGCAGTTGCGGTATATAACCACTACAAGCGTTTACGCAATGGTGATACAACGAGCGAAGGTGTAGAGCTTGGTAAGAGTAATATCCTTCTAATTGGTCCTACAGGTAGTGGTAAAACATTGCTTGCTGAGACGTTAGCTCGATTCTTGGATGTGCCATTTACAATGGCTGACGCAACTACGTTAACCGAAGCAGGTTACGTGGGTGAAGACGTAGAAAACATCATCCAAAAGCTTCTGCAAAAATGTGATTACGATGTAGCTAAGGCTGAACGCGGCATCGTATACATTGATGAAATTGATAAAATTTCACGCAAAGCTGAAAACCCATCCATTACGCGTGACGTATCTGGTGAAGGTGTTCAGCAGGCACTGTTAAAACTTATCGAAGGCACGGTTGCTTCTGTTCCACCTCAAGGTGGTCGTAAGCATCCTCAGCAAGAATTCCTACAAGTGGACACGTCTAAGATCCTGTTCATCTGTGGTGGTGCATTCGCAGGCCTTGATAAAGTGATTGAACAACGTGTAGCAACAGGTACTGGTATAGGTTTTGGTGCTGAAGTTCGTTCTAAGAATGAAACCAAAACTGTCGGTGAGCTATTTACTCAGGTTGAGCCTGAAGATCTAGTGAAATACGGTCTGATTCCTGAATTCATCGGCCGTCTGCCAGTAACTACTACATTGACAGAGCTTGATGAAGAAGCGCTTATTCAGATTCTATGTGAACCGAAGAATGCGTTGACTAAGCAGTATGCAGCATTGTTTGAATTAGAAAATGCTGAGCTTGAGTTCCGTGAAGACGCACTACGCGCGATTGCTAAGAAAGCGATGGAGCGTAAAACGGGTGCTCGTGGTCTACGTTCAATTCTGGAAGGTGTTCTACTTGAAACCATGTACGAGCTACCATCTGCAACAGATGTGAGTAAAGTGGTTATTGATGAATCAGTCATCAATGGCGAGTCAGAACCGCTGCTTATTTACAGCAACGCCGATAATCAGGCCGCTGGAGCAGAGTAAATCAAGCCATGAATAAAAAGGAGGTAAGTAATTACCTCCTTTTTTTATTTCTCTTATTGAATCCAAACAATTAGCCCCCATATACTGCCTTAAGTAATACGTTAAACGTGAAAGCGGAAGAGAGAATTATATGAACTTGGAACGTTCCGAGAGTATCGAGATCCCGGTACTACCTCTACGTGACGTAGTGGTCTACCCGCACATGGTCATTCCATTGTTTGTTGGTCGTGAAAAATCGATTAGCTGTCTAGAAACAGCGATGGAAACAAACAAACAAGTTCTGCTTGTGGCACAAAAGCAAGCGGATACAGACGAGCCAACGGTTGACGACCTATTTGAGGTAGGTACGGTAGCCACCATTCTTCAGCTTTTAAAGCTTCCTGATGGCACAGTAAAAGTACTGGTTGAAGGTCAGCAGCGTGCGAAGATTAATCACTTTAAAGAGAGTGATTTCTTCTTGGCTGAAGCTGAATTCATCGTGACACCTGAGCTGGATGAGCGTGAGCAAGAAGTTATTGTTCGTAGTGCGATCAACCAGTTCGAAGGCTTTATCAAGCTGAACAAAAAAATCCCACCAGAAGTTCTGACTTCGCTAAATGGGATTGATGAAGCCGCGCGTCTAGCCGATACCATCGCAGCTCACATGCCTTTGAAATTGGTCGACAAGCAACAGGTACTTGAGATCATCGACGTTACCGAGCGTTTGGAATTCCTGATGGGCCAAATGGAGTCGGAAATCGATCTTCTGCAAGTTGAAAAACGCATCCGTGGCCGCGTTAAAAAGCAAATGGAGAAGTCTCAGCGCGAGTACTATCTGAATGAGCAAATGAAAGCGATTCAGAAAGAGCTAGGTGAGATGGAAGATGCGCCGGATGAATTTGAAACGCTGCAGAATAAAATCGAAGAGTCCAAAATGCCTCAAGAGGCGCGCGAAAAGACAGAGCAAGAGCTACAAAAGCTTAAGATGATGTCTCCAATGTCTGCGGAAGCAACAGTGGTGCGTAGCTACATCGATTGGATGGTGAGCGTTCCTTGGGCTAAGCGTTCTAAAGTGAAAAAGAACCTGGCTAAGGCAGAAGAGATTCTAAACGAAGATCATTACGGTCTGGAGCGCGTCAAAGAGCGCATTCTGGAATACTTGGCAGTACAAAACCGTATTAACAAGCTGAAAGGTCCAATCCTTTGTCTTGTTGGTCCTCCAGGTGTGGGTAAAACCTCACTTGGCCGTTCAATCGCATCTGCGACTGGGCGTAAATATGTGCGTATGGCGCTTGGTGGTGTGCGTGACGAAGCTGAGATTCGTGGCCACCGTCGTACTTACATCGGCTCACTACCGGGTAAGCTTATCCAGAAAATGTCTAAAGTTGGGGTTAAAAACCCGCTATTCCTTCTAGATGAGATCGATAAGATGTCTTCTGACATGCGCGGTGATCCAGCATCTGCACTGCTAGAAGTTTTGGATCCTGAACAAAACAACTCATTCAACGATCACTACTTAGAAGTAGATTACGATCTGTCGGATGTAATGTTTGTTGCGACGTCTAACTCGATGAATATCCCAGGTCCGCTTCTTGACCGTATGGAAGTTATACGTCTTTCTGGTTACACAGAAGATGAAAAACTGAACATCGCGAAACGCCACTTGGTAGATAAGCAGTTGAAGCGTAACGGACTGAAGCCAAACGAGATTGTTATCGAGGATTCAGCGATTGTCGGCATTATTCGTTACTACACTCGTGAAGCGGGTGTACGTAACCTAGAGCGTGAAATTTCTAAGATCTGTCGTAAGGCGGTGAAGAATATCTTGCTGGATAAAGACATCAAGTCTGTGACCGTATCCATGGATAACCTGAAAGAGTACTTGGGTGTTCAGCGTTTTGACTATGGTAAAGCTGACGAAAGCAACCGTATTGGTCAGGTGACTGGTTTGGCTTGGACTGAAGTTGGTGGTGATTTGCTAACGATTGAAACTCAGTCTATGCCGGGTAAAGGTAAACTGACACAGACGGGTTCTCTTGGCGACGTGATGCAAGAGTCTATCCAAGCGGCCATGACAGTTGTTCGCTCTCGTGCTGAAAAGCTGGGTATCAACACCGATTTCTACGAGAAGAAAGACATCCACGTGCATGTTCCTGAAGGTGCGACACCAAAAGATGGCCCAAGTGCTGGTACAGCAATGTGCACTGCTTTGGTCTCGGCATTAACTGGTAACCCAGTGAAAGCGGAAGTGGCAATGACGGGTGAAATCACACTACGTGGTGAAGTTTTGCCTATCGGCGGTCTAAAAGAAAAATTACTTGCGGCACATCGTGGCGGCATTAAAACGGTACTGATTCCAAAAGATAACGAGCGTGATTTGGAAGATATTCCAGAGAATGTTATCGCAGATCTGACAGTTATCCCGGTTCAGTGGATTGATGAAGTACTGAAAGTTGCACTCGAGCGAGACCCGACGGGCGTTGAGTTTGAAGCTAAAAAATAGTGATGTGTAGCAAAAATAAGTAAAAGTTTGCGCTGATAAGCCTAAAAAGGCTTGTCAGCGTTTTTTTTGGGCGCTAAGTTAGTTTTGATAGCTCTCAGCCCTTTATGTATAAGGGGTGAAGCATATTTATTAATTATGGAACGAAAAGTCATCACAAAAATAATCACAGATGGCACAAAGGGGAAATTACAGTGAATAAAACTCAGTTAGTTGAACAAATCGCAGAAAATGCAGATATTTCTAAAGCGTCAGCAGGTCGTGCACTAGATGCATTCATTGAAGCAGTAAGCGGTACGCTTCAAACAGGTGACCAAGTTGCTCTAGTTGGTTTCGGTACTTTCAGCGTTCGTACTCGCGCTGCACGTACTGGTCGTAATCCAAAAACTGGTGAAGAAATCCAAATCGCAGAAGCAAAAGTGCCTTCATTCAAAGCTGGTAAAGCACTAAAAGATTCAGTGAACTAATTCATAGGGCTTTGACTCTATAAAGGCTATTTGAATAACTTTTGCTCAAACAATTCGTTTCGAACAAAAATTTACAATCTTCGGGCCGAACTTTCTTAAATTATGCGCATCATACTGATGCGCATTTCTTTTTCTGGTACTATTGCGGCATTATTTCTATTAGATAGAAGCAGTAGGCTTCAATTGTGGAGAGCAATTAAATTATGATGGATCGACTACGCGAAGGCGTGAATAGCATCGCGGTCAAAATTATCCTTGGGCTTATCATCCTGTCTTTCGTATTCGCAGGTGTAGGTAGCTACATTGTTGGTGGCACTAACAACGCAGCAGCGAAAGTTGGTAACACGGATATCCCTCGTGGCGAGTTCGAGATGGCTTACCAAAATGAGCGTAACCGCATGCAAGCTCAATTGGGTGACTACTTCTCTCAAATGCTGGCAGATCCGGCCTACGTTGAATCTTTCCGCAAATCGGTTCTTGATCGTATGATCAATGATGTGTTGCTTGATCAGCAAGCAGAAGCACTTGGTCTTCGAATCAGCGATGAGCAGGTTCGTAGCATGATTCTGGAAATGCCTCAGTTCCAGTCAAACGGCCAATTCGATCAGGAAATCTACCAAGCGTCTTTACGTCGCGCAGGTTTCTCTCCAGATACTTTTGCTGAATACATGCGTCGTGAGCTCGTTCGTGAGCAGCTGCTTAATGCTCTACAAACCAGTGAGTTCACTCTTCCTGGTGAAGTACAAGTTCAAGGTGAGCTTTTCACTCAAACTCGTGATATTCGCACTGTTGCTATCGATTTCGAAGAGTTTGCGAAAAACGTAGAACTAACCGATGAAGAAATTCAAGACTACTACAAAGCAAACCAAGATAACTTTACTCGCCCAGAGCAAGCTAAAGTGGCTTACATTGAACTGTCTGCTGAAGCGCTGAAAACACAGATCGAAGTATCTGATGAAGAAGTGCAAAAGTACTACGACGAGCACCTTGATAAATACTCTTCAGAAGAGCAGCGTCGTGTCGCTCATATTCTGGTAGAAGGTGATGATGAAGCGAAAGCTCAAGCTATTTTGGATGAGTTAAATAACGGTGCTGAGTTCGCAACACTTGCAGAAGAAAAATCTGATGACTTTGGCAGCGCTGAAATTGGTGGTGACTTAGGTTGGATTGAGCGTGATGTAATGGACCCGGCGTTCGAGGAAGCGGCTTTCGCACTTGAGAACGTTGGCGATGTGTCAGAGCTAGTGAAGTCTGATTTCGGCTACCACATTATCAAGCTTGAAGAGCTAAAAGATTCAGTTGCAAAACCATTTGCTGATGTAGCTGCTGAAATCAAACAAGAACTGGTTGATCAGAAAGCGGTTGATAAATTCTATGAGCTACAGAATGAGCTTGAACGTGTTGCCTTTGAATACCCAGATTCATTGGACGACGCATCGAAAGCGGTAGATCAAGAAGTGAAAACGACTGGCTTTGTCTCTCAAGCGGATGCACCAGAAGTACTTCGTAACCCTGCTGTGATGCAAGCTATCCTAAGCCCTGAAGTTAAAGAAGACGGCCTTAACTCTGAAGCGATCGAAGTGGCACCTGAACACATTGTCGTTGTTCGTGTTGAAGAGGCTCGCCCTGAGACGGTTCTTCCTCTTGACGAAGTGAAAGACCAAGTGGTTACTGAACTTTCACGAGTGAAAGGTGAGCAAGGTGCACTAGAGCTTGGTACAAAAGTTGTCGCGGCTCTGAAAGAAGGCAAAACGGAAGTTCTTGCTGAAAATAACTTAGCGTTCGGCGAGAAAGAAACAGTAGATCGTCGCTCTCCGTTTGCACAGACTGTATTTGCTATGGCAAAACCAGTTGAAGGTAAGCCTGTATACGCGCAATCGAAAGATCTAGAAGGCAACGTTGTTGTTATTGAACTGGATGCGGTTAACTCTGAGCTAGATAGTGCCCTAGAGGATCAAGTAGCAATGCAGATGGAACGTTCATCTTCGCAACAAGATCTGTCTTCTGTACTGGCAGTACTACGAGCGAATACCGACATCGAATACTTTGTTGTGAGCAACTAAGCATTAATAATGTAATTTGCATGTTAACTAAAACGGGTCGCGCAAGCGGCCCGTTTTATTTTCTGCTCAACAAACTTCAATGAATAGCGAGCTTTACCTAAATTAGTTCCGATGTTTTTACCAGCAACAATACTGAGACCATCGTTGAAATTTATATCTCAACTAATAGGGAGAGCATATGTTTAATATGAAATGGGTTTTAACTTTATTGTTATGCGTATTTGCACCGTTTGGGTTGGCAGCAGATACAACAGCGGATAAATATGAAGGAATTGAAATTACCGTAAACATCAATTCAGCGACAGCTGAAGAGATTGCAACAATGCTGAAAGGGATTGGTGAAAAGAAAGCGCAAGATATTGTCGATTATCGTACAGAGCATGGCCCATTTAAAACAGTGAGTGACCTGGGGAATGTTAAGGGAATCGGAGATGCTACTTTGAAGAAAAACGAAGGTCGCATCATCCTCTAGCCACGGCTTTTTTCATTGTATTATTGAGTTTAGTATCCGGTTACTGTTTTTCGAGCCAAGTTATTTCTTGGCTCGGTTTTTTTACCCAAACAAACGGCGACGACTGCCTTTTTCTAGCAGTGCCATTCCCAGACCGCCAATCGTCCCAAATAGGTGGGCATCAATTGCGACGCGTGCACCAATCATTGCTGCTGTGCTTGTTGATGGGCCGTAAAGCTGTTCCCAAACCACTTTAGCTATCAAACCGCCAACGAGTAATAAGCTGCTTCTTCTGGCTTCGAACACCTCTCTTAACGCCCAAAAGCCAAACAGGCCATGCAGCACACCAGAAAGTCCCACATAGACTTTCATGTTGGTGAACAAATTCAAAGCACCGACGAAAGTACACAGCAGTAGAAAGACAATGAGGAAGTTTTTTGTACTCGGGCGGAAAACAAAGCTAATAATCCATAGTCCGGCCAGGTTCATGCCTAAATGAGCAAAGTTGGTATGAGTTAAATTTCCTGTTACGATTCGCCACCATTCACCGTGGCGAATATTATAGGCGTGCCACTCGCTCAGGCTCGCCATTGGTTCAAATTGCAGTGCTACGCAGATAACGCTGATGATAGTCAGCAAAGTATAAAGGTTCACTCTATGTCTCGTTATTGTTCTCAGTGTGGAAAATCGCGCAAAGCTTGTATTTGCTCTTGGATTGTACCGCTAGAAAGCGAAGTCGAACTTATCATTCTTCAACATAGTAGTGAAGAGCATCGGCCACTTGGTACGGCACGGATTCTAAAATTAAGCTTAGACAACTGTACTTGTTTGATCGGTGAAGATTTTTCTCAGGATGAATCCTTAAACAACTTACTGGCGGATGGCGATTATGAGCATTTGATTCTCTACCCATCGGAGCAATCCGTATGCCTGTCTGAAGTTGAAGAAGAGAAGCGTATAAACAACAAGAAAATTCGTCTTATCTTGTTGGATGGAACCTGGAAGAAAGCGTACAAGATGTGGCAGCTTTCAACCAACCTACATGATTTACCAACGGTTAAGTTGCCTGCAAACCTTCAGGGTGGTTATACGATCCGAAAAGCACCTTCTCAGAACAGTTTATCGACGGTCGAAGCGGGCTTTTATGCACTAAGCATACTTGAACCTCAACAGAACTTTACGCCTCTGCTGAATGTGTTTGAAAAGATGATTGAGTTTCAAATCGCCCAGATGCCTCCGGGCGTTTTTGAAAAGAATTATCTGAAGGACAGTAACGACTAAAGCACGATCGACGAGAATAATTGTCGATGCAGTTTCTGCGCATGGCTGTCGGTCATGGCTGAAATGTAGTCAGCAATGACCCTCATTTTGTCGCTTTCAGTGTCAGCCTGACACCAAAGCTCTTTGGTGTGTATCGGAAGTAAACGTTCAGGCGCAGCCGTCAGCGCTTCAAAGATATCCATGATGATTTGTTGACCTTTGTACTCCACAATTTGCACTTGTGGAACCTGGATGACGTACTGGCTAACGAAGTGTTTCAAAACATCGAGGGCTTTTGCTGTTTGCGGCTCTAAACAAGCATTCCAGGCGAGAAGCGGACTAGTGAAGGCGACATCAACGGGCTTAATTGAAATGCTGGTCAGCAATGCATTGACCATACCGCCAATCGCGTCTTTTCGTTCATGGTGTTTACCACTGAACAGCATTTGCCCAATGGAGTCGATATGTGCCTCAAACCACGGGTCACCACAGTCGGCTAACTGGCTGGCAGCGCCTTCTTGCCATTGATGGCGTGTCACCATGCCGAGAACAATCGCATCTTCTAAATCATGAACGCCATAAGCGATATCATCGGCTAACTCCATGATGGAGCAATCAAGCGATTTAAAGCGCGTTTTGCTGTGTTCCAAATCGGATTCTGGCTCATTGCGCATTTGGCTAAGTTGAGCTTTGTCATCGTCTGTAAGCGGCTCGAGTACCCAGTCGAACAGCGCTTTGTCGCAGTCGTATATTCCTTTCGCTGGGTACCATTCGTGCGCTTTCAGTTTTCGTTGGTGTTCTGCTGGCGCAGGTAAAACGGTTGAGCGAGTCTGGCTTATTAGAGCGGGGTACTTTATTAGGCCAAGCAGAGTTCGGCGCGACAAGTTCATGCCAAAGTGTTCTGTATACGGCTCTAGCTTGGTCACGATGCGAAAAGTTTGTGCATTACCCTCAAAGCCACCATGTTCTCGCATCATGTAATTTAGCGCGATTTCACCACCATGCCCGTATGGAGGATGACCGATGTCATGTGCCAGACAGAGCGAATCTATCAGGCTATCTGATGGTAATAGGTCGCGAAATTCTGCTTGTTTCTTTTTGAGCTGAGCAACGATTCCCGTTCCCAGCTGAGCCGCTTCAAGTGAATGGGTTAAACGGGTGCGGTGAAAGTCTTCTAAGCTGTTACCGTGCACCTGGGTTTTAGCCTGTAGGCGACGGAATGCGGCAGAGTGCAGGATTCGGGCTCTGTCACGCTGATAAGGACTTCGATGATCATCTCGACGGATCTTATGTTCATCGTCATGGCGTTGTTGCCATTGTGAGTGCAATTCAAATGACACGAATATCTCCTTTGACTAAGACCTTAACTGATTTCATCCAGTGACAACTCAAAGCTTGGTGCAAAGGTAGTCAGAAAGTAATCCATTTCTGGTGTGTGACGCTCTTGCAATGTCACTTCAAGTCTCTTTTTCGCTAAAGCAAACTCGTGGTTACCTGCACTCAATTCCTCTAAGCATTTCAAATAGGCGCAAATAGAATCCGCTTGTTTGACAATTTTTGCGTCTTCTTCGTGTGCAGAGTGAGAGAGAAGAAATGGGGCAAAGTCTTCATGAAATTCTTCAGGAAGCATAGACAGAAGCTTTTGCTCTGCAGCGGCTTCAATCTTTTTATATTCTTTCGCGATTTCTGGATTGTAGTACTTAACAGGCGTTGGTAAATCACCAGTAAGCACTTCACTTGAATCGTGATACATCGCGAGAAGGGCAATGCGTTCAGGGTTCAGAGCGCCTCCGAACTTCTTGTTTTTGATTAACGCGAGGGCATGGGCAACAAAAGCGACTTGTAAGCTATGTTCCGAAACGTTTTCTGGTGATACAGAGCGCATCAAAGGCCAGCGTTGGATCAGCTTCATTCTTGCCAAGTGGGCGAAAAAATGGCTCTCTTTCATAGCTTTCTCCGTTTCTGGTGTAAAAAAGGAACTCACTAGGAGTTCCTCTAAGCATATGAGAGATCAGGACTAATTACTACCAGTGATTCATTACTGGCTATAAGTCGTTAAGAAGCGCTCGAATCGTCCGATTGCGGTTTCAAGATCTTCGACATGTGGGAGTGTCACGATGCGGAAGTGATCCGGTTTAGGCCAGTTAAAGCCGGTACCCTGAACCAAAAGTACTTTTTCTTGTTTCAGGAAGTCCAACACCATTTGCTGATCGTTTTTGATGTTGTACATCTTGGTATCAATTTTCGGGAACAGATACATAGCTCCTTTCGGCTTAACGCACGATACCCCCGGGATTTGCGTGATCAGCTCATAAGCGCGATTACGCTGCTCGAGCAGGCGACCACCAGGTAAAATCAGTTCATTGATACTCTGGTATCCACCCAGTGCAGTTTGGATCGCGTGCTGCATTGGCACGTTTGCACACAAACGCATTGACGAGAGCAGCTCCAGGCCTTTTATATAGCCAGGTGCGAGGTGCTTTGGCCCTGTAAGGAACATCCAGCCACCGCGGAAGCCACATACACGGTATGCTTTTGACAGGCCGTTGAACGTCATCACGAGTACGTCTTCAGTTAGTGTCGCAACAGAGGTGTGTGTCGCACCGTCGTAAAGAACTTTATCGTAGATTTCGTCTGCAAAAATAATCAGATTGTGCTGACGCGCAATTTCAATGAATTCAAGTAGGAAATCACGGCTGTAAACCGCACCCGTTGGGTTGTTCGGGTTGATTAAAACGATGCCGCGAGTTTTCGGTGTGATTTTACTCTTGATATCTTCTAAATCTGGATACCAGTCTGATTCCTCATCACAAATATAGTGAACCGGTTTACCACCCGATAGTGCCACAGAAGCAGTCCACAATGGGTAATCCGGAGCAGGAATTAGCAGCTCGTCACCATTGTTTAACAGCGCCTGCATCGACATCATGATCAATTCTGATACACCATTGCCTACATAGACATCTTCTACGTCTAGAGAGCGAATGCCTTTACGCTGATAATGCTGAACCACGGCTTTACGAGCCGAATAGATCCCTTTGGAATCGCAGTAACCTTGAGAAGTTGGCAGATTTCGGATTACATCGACTAAAATCTCATCAGGGGCGTCAAAACCAAATGGGGCGGGGTTACCAATGTTTAGCTTTAGGATTTTATGCCCTTCTTCCTCCATGCGCTTAGCATGTTTGAGTACAGGACCCCTAATGTCGTAGCAGACATTATCGAGTTTTGACGACATCCCGATATTTTGCATTGTTTAATTCCTAAAAATTCGTTAATTTCTTTATTAAAATACAATAATTTGTATTTTAATAGAATATATATCTGTAAATTATCTGTTTATAGTCTTTGTTTTGCACCTTTGCTGTTCTACGAGTTTGCAAAAGATCGCATACAGCCTTGATTTGCTTTAGGTCTAAACTTAGAGTAGCCATAAGTTACCCTTTATCCTCACATACTACGAGGTTGATTTGTCACAGTTCCATCAAGCCGTACAAAGAATTATCAAGCGAGTTCAGAAAGCACAAGGCAATCCAATGCGTTTGGTCGAGCCTCTTGGCGAGAAACCACACTTTTCATTGATTGATTGGCTTGATGCGCAACCACTTTTTCCCAAGTTTTATTGGCAATCCCGTGATACTCGTGAAGAAGTTGTCGCTCTAGGACAATTGCATTCTTTTGTCGACCCTGGTTCAGCCTACACGATTCTGGGGGAGGGCCAGCGAGTTTGGGGCGGGCGCTCTTTTGACGGTCAGCATGAGAAAAACCGTCGCTGCATGACCTCGTTTTTCTTTTTGCCGCAAATAGAACTGATTCGCTTTGATGAACAATGGTCTTTAGCGGTTAATGTTGCTGAAGATACATCACGTACATTAGCTGGATTACACAAGCTGGCTTGTGATGTCGCAGCCTTAACGCCAATTTCTACTCACATACGGTTAATAGAGCATACTCCGACTCAGCCTGAGTGGGGAGACCTGGTAGACAAAGTACTCAATGGTATTGAAAATGATGACTTTAAAAAGGTCGTTCTGGCACGTCGTTCCACGCTTCAGCTCGATAGAGAGTTGAGTGCAGCACAATTGCTCAAAGCAAGTGCCAGCCAAAATCATCATAGTTTCCATTTTCTGTTCAGTTTGGATCGTAAGCACAGCTTTATGGGCTCTACTCCAGAGCGTCTCTATGTGCGGGTGGGGCATGAACTTCATACTGAAGCTTTAGCTGGAACCATTGGTCGTGGGGATAATGCGACCCATGATATGGAACTGGCTAACTGGCTATCGCAAGACCTTAAAAACCTGAAAGAAAATCAGTATGTTGTGGATGATATTGTTGAGCGTTTATCCCCTCACTCTGAATCAGTCGAGGTGGAAACGGAGCCCCGATTGGTGCGACTGAGAAAAGTGCAGCATCTCAAACGTAATATCCACGCAAGCCTCAAAGCTGGCATAAATGGTGTGCAGCTGCTTTCTGCATTACAGCCTACCGCGGCCGTTGCTGGTTTACCTCGCCAAGAGTCTATGCAGTTCATCCTTGAAAATGAGCCGTTTGCTCGAGGTTGGTACGCAGGTTCTATGGGGTACATTAGTCACGAACGTGCGGAGTTTTGTGTCGCGATAAGAAGTGCTTTGGTACTTGGTGATCAAGTTCAGTTGTTTGCTGGGGCAGGGATCGTACCTGGCTCAGTTGCCGAGCATGAATGGGCTGAACTGGATAAGAAAATGTCAACGTTGTTAACGCTCATCTCTGAGCACCCGCCACTTGGAGTGGCATCATGAGTCATGATCAAGCCGTACTAAATCGTATTTGGTCTGAAACACTGTTGATAGAGCTGAATCGATTTGGAGTTGAGCATGTGTGCATCGCGCCTGGTTCACGTTCAACACCGTTAACGCTGGAAGCCGCCGATAATCCTAATTTTACGATTCATACCCATTTTGATGAGCGTGGATTAGGCTTTATGGCGTTGGGCTTAGCGAAAGCCAGTCAAAGTCCGGTAGCGGTCATTGTGACTTCTGGTACTGCTGTCGCGAATTTACTGCCAGCGATTGCGGAAGCTAAATTAACCGGTGAGAAGCTGGTGCTGTTAACCGCAGATCGTCCGGTAGAACTGGTTGGCTGTGGAGCGAATCAAGCCATCAATCAATTGGGCATTTTTTCTCAACATGTGTCTGCGAGCTTGAATCTGCCAAGTCCGACAGAAACTACGCCGCTTAACTGGTTGCTTACATCCGTTGATGACGTGATGTTTACACAGCAGCGGGAAGGAAGCGCTGTACATATTAACTGTGCTTTCCCTGAGCCTCTCTATTCAACAGGCTCTAAACGCGAATATCAGCACTATCTAAGCTCTGTCACCGCTTGGAGGGAGAGCCACCGTACTTACACTCAGCGTTTTTCGTCTCTCGCAGTCAGCGACATCCCTTGTTTGGAACAGAAAAAAGGTGTTGTGATCATTGGTAGCTTGCCTTTAGAAGAGTCCGAAGCTGCGCTTTCATTTGCTCAAAAGATGGGTTGGCCGGTATTGGCTGATCCACAAAGTGGTGTCAGCTCCGAGTGGGGACACTACGATTTATGGTTGACCTTGCCGAATCTGGTACAGCAGCTTGAATTGTGTGAACTGATCATCCAGTTCGGCAGCCGCATTATCTCCAAGCGTCTTAATCATTGGATTGAAACTCAGGTTACCCGGGGAGTTGCAGAGCGAGAAACTGAATATTGGTATATTTCCCAGCGCCCAGGCCGAAATAACCAAAGCCATCTGCCGCAACTGCATTGGGTTGAGTCGCCAAAAAGTTGGGTGGAACGTGTCTCTGCTGAAAATTCAATTGAGTCTGGATGGGCAAGCCAGCTAAAAACAGACGTTGAGCAAATCAGCCAGCACATTAGACACTCGTTTTTAGGTGTATCGACCTTCGACTTAAATGAAGTTGCCGTGGCGGTTGATATCGAAGAAAGAGCGCAAAACGTAGACGTATTTCTTGGCAATAGCCTGTTTGTCCGTTTAGTCGATATGTTTGGCCGTCTGGGCAAAAGTGAGGTGTTTTCTAATCGTGGCGCTTCTGGTATTGATGGAATTCTGGCTACGGCATCTGGCGTACAGCGCTCTCGTGACAATCCATTACTGGTTTATATTGGTGATACATCCGCGTTGTACGATCTTAACTCTCTGTCGCTGTTTACTCATGCGAAGCGGCCTGCTGTTATCGTTATTACCAATAATGACGGCGGTGCCATTTTTGATATTCTCCCTGTGCCACAGGAGCATCGCCAGACCTATTACCAAATGCCGCATGGTTATCAGTTTGAACACGCAGCAAAACAATTTGGCTTGAGTTACCAACAGCCCAAAACGTTAGAACAGTATCAGGCACTGGTCTCCGATCACTTTGAGCGTGGCGAAGGCACACTGGTAGTAGAAGTACAAACACCACCTAGCCAAGCGGTGGAACTGATTAAAATATTTAATAAAAACCTGCATGCTAAGTTCTAAATACTTTACGGCAACTGGAAAACACCAAAGCGTCAAACTCCCTACTTTGGTGTTTTTGCATGGCTTGTTAGGAAGTGGGGAGGATTGGCAAACCTGTATCGATGAGTTGACCGAGTTTGAACGGGTGACCATAGACCTACCCGGCCATGGGGCTAGCCAGGCTACCTGTTGCTCCGATTTAGATGATTGCTGCAAATCCCTTAATTCCACACTATCTTTATTATTTTCTTCTCACCAACCGCTTGTTTTGATTGGTTACTCCATGGGTGGCCGAATTGCCATGCATGGATTAGCCAAGAACTGCTTTCCAGATCTCAATATTTGCGCCGCGTTTATTGAGGGGGGAAACTTCGGGCTTCAAACAGAGTCAGAGAAACGAGCGAGGTTTGAAAACGACTATCGCTGGGCGTCGCGCTTTGAAATCGAACCTATTGAACATGTTTTGAGCGATTGGTATCAGCAAACGGTGTTTTCTTCACTAAACCATGAGCAAAGACAAACATTGATTGCAACGCGTAGTGCTAATCTTGGCGATGCTGTCGCGAAGATGTTACGTGCGACATCGCTGGCAACACAGTCGTATCTGTTACCAGCATTACAAGCGCAACCAGTACCGGTTTATTACCTTTGTGGTGCGAAAGATAAAAAATTCTGTCAACTGGCAGCAAATAGCGGGTTGATGTATCGACAAATTGAGGGAGCCGGACACAACGTCCATCAAGAGCAACCCAAACAATTTGCGATGTATATAAAGCAAATAATTCAATCTCACTTAAAGTGAGAGTAACGATAACAATGGGAATCACCATGGCAAAAACAGTAGGCATTTCTGAAGAAGAACTTTACGCTCCGGTTGAATGGAAAGATTGCAGCGAAAAATACGATGATATCCATTATCACAAGTCTGTAGATGGCATTGCGAAAATAACCATCGCGCGTCCACAAGTGCGTAATGCGTTCCGCCCTCAAACAGTGAAAGAGATGATTGATGCATTAGCAGACGCACGTTATGACTCTGCTGTTGGTGTGATTATTTTAACCGGTTTGGGTGAAGATGCGTTCTGTTCTGGTGGTGACCAGAAGATCCGTGGTGATTACGGCGGTTACAAAGATGATCAGGGCACCCACCATTTGAATGTTCTGGACTTCCAACGTGACATCCGTACCTGTCCAAAACCAGTCATTGCTTCTGTTGCTGGCTGGGCTGTCGGTGGTGGTCATGTTCTGCACATGATGTGTGATTTAACCATTGCAGCTGATAATGCGCAGTTTGGTCAGACTGGTCCTAAAGTTGGTTCGTTTGACGGCGGTTGGGGTGCCTCTTACATGGCTCGTATCGTCGGTCAGAAAAAAGCACGCGAGATCTGGTTCCTGTGTCGTTTCTACAATGCGCAAGAAGCATTAGATATGGGCTTAGTGAATACCGTTGTACCACTGGAAGATCTTGAGAAAGAAACCGTTCGCTGGTGTCGTGAAGTACTTCAGCACAGCCCAATGGCGTTGCGTTGTCTGAAAGCGGCGTTGAATGCTGACTGTGATGGTCAAGCAGGCTTACAAGAACTGGCAGGCAACGCGACCATGATGTTCTACATGACCGATGAAGGTCAGGAAGGCCGTAACGCCTTTAACGAGAAGCGTCGCCCAGACTTCGATAAATTCCCTCGTAACCCTTAATCCGTATAGAAGAGAAGCCATAAGGCTTCTCTGAATTGAATTTAGAGCCCAAGGATCTTGTCCTTCGGGAGGACGCTGATTTTTCTTTTAGCGTGCTTGGGCTATACGGACTACTAGGAGAGGATTATGCGTAAAGCGAAAATTTACCGTTACTGCCTTCCCATGGATAGTGGCGTAATACTGCGTGATAACAAATTGACCGAGCGTGTCGGTTACGTTATTGAGTTAACTGATGGTGAGCAGGTTGGCCTTGGTGAAGTTGCCCCTCTTGTGGGGTTTAGCCACGAAACTAGCGATGAGGCGGGTATGCAGCTTCAGGACCAGGCTGAACGTTGGGTTGCTGGATTGCCGATTGATTACGCCAATATGGTGCCGTCGGTTGCTTTCGGCTTATCAATGGCTCAGCTTGAATTAGCTGGAGAGTTGCCTCGTGATGGTCAATATCAAGCAGCGCCACTTTGTACCGGTGATCCTGACGAACTGATTCCCAAATTGAACGAGATGGAAGGGGACAAAGTCGCCAAGATCAAAGTAGGGCTTTATGAGCCTATTCGCGATGGTATGTTGGTGAACCTGTTTCTGGAGTCCATTCCTCAGCTCACTTTGCGACTTGATGCTAATCGAGCGTGGACACCAGAAAAAGCTCAACAGTTCGCCAAGTATGTAACACCATCGTTGCGTCAACGGATCTCATTCTTAGAGGAGCCTTGCCGTTCACCGGGCGACAGTCTATCGTTCGCTATTAATACTGGTATCGCCATCGCTTGGGATGAAACCCTACAGGATGCGTCTCGCCGTGAAGATTTCCGTCTCGAAGATCTAACCGGCGTAAAAGCTATCATCATTAAGCCGACTCTGATTGGCTCCGTTGATTTTTGTATTAAGCTAATCGAAAAAGCAAAGTCTCTGGGCATGAAAGCGGTGATCAGTTCAAGTATCGAATCCAGTTTAGGATTGACTCAACTTGCACGTTTTGCCAAATGGCAACTTCCTGATGAAGTTCCGGGATTAGACACCATCGGACTGTTTAAATCACAGTTAGAGCAAGGTTGGCCAGAGTGTGAACTTCCAATTGCCCCTCTCGCTGAGCAGGAATTAGTGTGGCAATCAGCGTAGAGCCATTCGCGACAGAAAATAGCGCGATTGCACCTTGGAATTACTGGGCTCAGACGAGCCCATTTTCGACTGCATTAGTGACTCCGGAAGAGTCCTTAACCTGGCAGCAGCTTGAATCTCGTATTGAACATTATGCTCACTATTTGCGGGAGCAAGGAGTAGGGTGCGGAAGTGTTGTTACGCTCGTCGGCAAGAATCAAGCTGAGACGGTGTTGTTATATCTGGCGGCGCAGCAGATAGGCGCTATTGCGGCATTAACTATGCCACAGCCGTTCGAGGCACTTAACGGCAAGTTGCACACTTTGTACCAGCCAAAACAGCCGCGTTTCATGTGGTTTACCGAAGAAGTATTGGCCTCTTATTCTAAACAAGATCAAACCGCTCTGAACGGCACATTACTGAACTGTCCCAAGAATACATCACAATCATTAAACGCCAAGCAAGAGAGCGGTTATCGCCTTGATAATGCGGCGTCGATTGTCTTCACTTCAGGCTCAACTGGCGTGCCGAAAGCCGTGGTGCATACTCATCGACAACATTACGCCTCAGCACAAGGTTTGTTGAGTGAGTTTACGTTCACTCAGCAGGATACTTGGTTGTTGTCATTGCCTCTCTATCACGTTTCTGGGCTGGCGATTATGTATCGTTGGTTGTTTGTTGGTGCAACGCTGAAGATTGGTGATGGTCAACTGGCACAGGATATTTTAGGCGTCTCTCATGCCTCACTGGTGCCTACACAACTTAAACGATTATTGGATGACAAGGCAGAGCTGTCTTTGTCTCATGTTTTGCTGGGAGGGAGCCATGTCGATCATGAGTTGGCTTTGCGTGCAGCAAGTCAGGGGATTGAAACCTGGCTGGGCTACGGCATGACAGAAGCGGCGTCTACAGTGACAGCAAAGCAAATCGACAAAATCAGCAATGCTGGCCACGTGCTCCAAAATCGCGACATCAAGTTAGTTGATGGTCGTATTTTTATCGGTGGGCAAACCTTAGCATCTGGCTATTTTTTTCAGGGTGACATTACGCCGTTGGTGGACGAATCAGGCTGGTTTGACAGCAAGGATTTAGGAGAATGGCAGGGCAATGAGCTGAAGATTATTGGTCGGGCTGATAATCAGTTCATCTCAGGTGGTGAAAACATTCATTGCGAAGAGATAGAGGCGGTTCTGAACCAGATCGAGACTGTGGTGCAAAGTATTGTGGTGCCCGTTAAAGATAAGGAGTTCGGACATCGACCTGTAGCGGTGATTCAAACCGACCAATTGATGAGTTCAGAGTACTACGAACATTTCCTGCAGGCCAAACTTGAGAAGTTCAAGTGGCCAATCGCGTATCACTCGATGCCAAAGACATTATTAGCAGGTGGAATAAAGGTCTCTCGCAAAGCGGTAAAAGAGTGGCTGCAGGGGAATTGACCAATCTTAAGTAAGGTTAGTCAATTTTGCTATGTGTTAGTCAGAAAGGGAATTTTGTATCCTTATAACACTGAATCATAATTACGCTTCATTCTAGAGAATAAAAGCATAAGGTTCAGTATGGTCAAGACTGCGTTAGTAGCGGCAGTTCTGCTACAAATAGGCATCTCACTCAACAGTGAAGGGTTAGCACGCTCTTTAGCTGAACTGACCGCATTTCTTATCGCGATCGCTTTAGTTTTTATTCATAAGCAACGAAGTGATCGTGCGTCAGGCAGAACTGAGTCAGAAAGCGTTTGATTAATACTTTCTACGGTTGATTGGCTCAGTGAATCAATAGCCATATCAGTGATGATACGGAAACTAAAACCCACAAACTGACACCAAACAGCAATGGCTTAGCACCAGCAGACTTCAGCTTGGAAACGGAAATACTGCATCCTATCAAGAATAAGCACACCACCAATGCCTGCTTGGCAACGGTAAAGATACCGTGATAGAGCATCTCGAATTGAGGTAAAAAGTCACTGAACGCGATGGCCGCGCAATACCAAAAAATAAAGTAAGGAATCGCAATCTTACTTGAACCATCTTCTCCATTATCTCGCGAGAAAATCACAGCACTAATTAATGCAACCGGAATGATCCAAAGCGCGCGAGCTAATTTGAGGGTCGTTGCTGTGGTAAGCGCTTCCTCACCATAAGCCGATGCGGCGCCGACCACAGAAGAGGTGTCATGAATGGCAATGGCTGCCCATGTGCCAAACGTATGTTGGTCTAGTTCCAGCGCATGGCCAATTACGGGGAATACGAATAGGGCGACTGAGTTTAGGACGAATACAGTTGCCAGTGCTAAACCAATCTGTTCATCTTTGGCTCTAATCGCGGGGGCAACGGCTGCGATAGCACTGCCACCACAAATCGCAGTGCCGGAAGAAATTAAGTACGCCGTCGTTGTTTCAAGTTTAATGGCTTTGGCAATGAGCGAACCGATCACCAATGTACCGAGTATGGTAGCGATGATAAGACCAATACCATCAGACGTAACCGCCAGAGCCTGCTCGAAATTAATCCCAAACCCTAAACCGATAATGGAATAAGACAGTAGCTTTTTGGTGAAAGACGCGATCGGCAGTTCGCCTGGCACAAAGCCAAAGCTAGTCAGTAAAAAGCCAATAACCAGCGCGATAGGTGAGGATACAAAAGGGGTCAGGCAAAACAGCAGCGCCAATCCAAAAAGAAGATACTTTTTATTCAAGGTTTATTATTCGTTATTGTTTGTGAAAGTGTGAGTATATCGCATCACTTATGGTCAGTTTGTCTTAATGATTTGAACACATGTTCAGTTATCCTAAACATGTGTTCAAATGAATAGATTCAACGGGGCTTATCAGCGCCAATCACCGCGTAATTCTCGCACCTTCTCAAACATCAATTGAGCCGTTGCGTCGTTTGGCTGGACTGGCGAGCCTGCTTCTATTTCCAGCTTCGACCAGAATCTGGTTGGAAGCCCTTTACAAGCTCTGCCTTTGCATCGGCTAAAGTAGCTACCCCAAAGCCCTTTTAATGCTACTGGAATAACAGGGACAGGACTGCGGCGCAGAATAATATCAATACCGCGCATGAACTCTTGGATCTCTCCGTCAGAGGTCAGCTTACCTTCCGGGAAAATACACACGATATCGCCTTCGGCTAATGCTTGTTCGACGTCATTGAACGCTCTTCGGATTGAATTTCGATTACTGGCTGAAATAGGTATCACACCCGTTCGGCGCAAGAAGCCGCGTATCGGCGTCAGGTTGGCGTAATCTTCTTCCATTACAAAGCGAATTAGGCGAGGGCATACCGCACTTAAAAGTAATGCGTCCATATAACTGACGTGATTACACACAATCAAGGCACCGCCGCTTTCTGGCAAATGATGCAGGTTCTTGTGTTTGACTCGGTAAATAGTGTGAGTCAGCATCCAAACAACAAAACGGACGACGAAGATAGGTACCTGCATAAACAGGTACACAGTGACAAGGAGGTTGAGTACTGCAAGTAACGCAAACAACTGCGGAATCGTCATTTCAATCACGCTTAAGCAGACAATGCCTAACACCGCGCTACCCACCATAAAGAACGAGTTAAAGATGTTGAGCCCAGCAATGACCTGAGCACGTTCGGTTTCTTTTGCTCGGTGCTGCATTAACGCGTAAAGAGGAACAATGAATAACCCGCCTGATGCACCAATCATCAATAGGTAGAAAAACAGAAGCCAGTAATCCTGGAAGGCGATGAATTCACTAAAAGTTTGAAATTGAGGTAAGTCGCCTGGAATCGAGGTCGCCATCAAGTAACCGAATATTGTGATACCCAGCGCGCCAATTGGCACGATACCGACTTCAATTCGGTGATTGGAAATCCAGTTACAAAGCAATGACCCCAGCGCAATACCGATTGAAAAGAGGGCAAGTAAGAAGGAAACCGCGCTTTCTGTGCCGTTCAGATACACTTTCGTAAAGTTTGGAAATTGGGTCAGGTAAGCAGCACCCAGGAACCAGAACCAACTGATTGCCATAATACACTGAAAGACTACCCGATCAGACTTACAGATCGAGAGGGTGTGCTTAGTTTGTTGATATGGTTGCCAGCGGAAGGTCAGGTTCGGTGCACTAGCGGCTGAAAATGGGATAAAACGACTCGATAAATAACCGAGCAGCGCAAATAGCACCACACAAAATGCCGCGAGGTATTTGGCATTCTCTGATGAGGCAATAATGCCGGCTCCCAGCGTCCCAATCAGAATTGCGATAAAGGTACCGGCTTCGACTAAGGCGTTACCCGGAACCAATTCTTTATCATTCAGGTTTTGTGGCAGCAGAGCGTACTTTACCGGGCCAAAAAATGCGGACTGAGTGCCCATCAAAAACAGCAGCAGTAATAACACGCCATAACTTTCGGTAATAAAGCCAATGGCGCCCAAAGCCATTATTGCAATTTCAAATAGCTTTACCTTGCGGATAAACCAGGACTTTTCGTACTTGTCTGCTAATACACCTGCTGAGGCTGAAAACAGAAAGAAAGGAAGAATGAATAAACCCGCGGCTAAATTGATGAACAGGTTGCTGGAAATAGGTAAGGCTCCGGCACCAGCAAAGGCGACAAAAAGCAGTAAAACGTTCTTAAAAATGTTGTCATTGAAAGCGCCGAAAAACTGAGTAATGAAATAAGGCAGGAACTTTCTTTGTCTAAGTAAGGAGGGATGTCTGTCCGATGACATGTCGAATCCTTTATTACCAGTTATTGAGGTAGTTAGATAGCAGGTTACTTATTAAAACTTTACCGTCCACTGGTTCACTCGAGAAAAATTTATCATCTACGCTGAGTAGGGTAATGCCATGTACGCCAGACCACAACACACGACTGGCTTGAATTACTTCAGAGTCTGTGCGGTGAGGCGCAATTTCCGCGAGAAGTGACTCTAATATCCCTGTCATACCATCAATGCGTTTTGCTTGCCATTCAGGGAGCTCTGCGCCGTTCATGTTATGCTCGAATACTAATTGCCATCGGTATGGATGTTTAAGGGCAAAATCGTGGTAACAATAGGCCAGTTCAAACAGTGCTTCGTTTGCGTTTTTACAATCACTTGTCGCTTTTCTTGACTCCTGGGATAACTCATCCAGAGTCTGAGCTACAACATGTAAAAGTAGTAAGTTGTAGTTACCGAAAATGTTAACTAATGTACTTGGCACGTAACCGATCATGTTAGCGATCTTACGAAGACTAAGCTCGTGATAAGAGTTCTCTTCTAAAAAATCTTTAACGGTTGCTAAGGTTAGGTTTATTAACTCTTCTCTGGTGTGATCGTTTCTGCGCGCCATACTTCAAACTGCTTTATTGAACATTGTTCAATATGATAGTCGGCTAGTTATTCACCGTCAATAAATCCTGTATCCAAATGAGCATAACGAGAGGTGGATTTGTCTGTTGTTACTGATACTTGCATAAGAAATGATCAGCGAGTGTAACTTTGGCAATATTCTGATACATGTCAGACGGGTTAGATTGTTTTAATGAGCATGCATACGGAGTATGATGATTCAACACTCATCTTTGACGTGCCACTATCTGAACACTAGAACTGATGATTCAGTTGGGCACATTCTTGGATAACTATCGTCAATTGTAAGGATAACGATGAAACGCATATTTTCGATTGTTGCTCTGCTAATGTTCACCGTTGCTGTAACACCTATTGCAGAAGCGAAAAAGTTTGGTGGTGGTAAGTCTTTTGGTAAGAGCTACAAGACTGCGCCTGCGCCAACACAGAAGCAAACAACAAACACGAGTACCGTCGGTAAAGATCAAACCGCCAAATCTTCAAGCAAGAAAGGCTTGATGGGTGGTTTACTCGGAGGTCTTTTAGCTGGTGGCCTTCTGGCAGCATTCTTTGGTGGTGCTTTTGAAGGTATCCAATTTATGGATATCCTTATTATTGGCTTGATTGCCTTCCTAATCTTTAAACTGATGCGAGGCATGTTGGCTGCGAAGCAGGGCAGTATGAATCAGCATCGTCAGCAGCCTGCATTTGGTGGTAACAGCTCGAAGTTCGAACAGCCGAACACTCAAAATTTTGAGCAGCAGCCAAACGTAAATGCTGGTGGTTTTGGTGGCTTCGGTGCACAAAGTGACGTTCCACATAACTTTCCTCCGGGCTTTGACCAGGCAGGATTTGTGAATGGTGCTCGCGAACACTACCGAATCCTACAAGGCGCGTGGAACCATAACCAGCTAGAAACGATTGAAGAATATGTTTCTCCGAGCTTACTTGATGATCTAAAAGCAGAGCGCGCGAAACTGGATGGCGAACAACATACTGATGTGATGTACGTTGATGCAGAGATTGTTCGTGCGGATTACGACGCAAACAAAGCTGAGCTTAGCTTGCAGTTTAGCGGCCGTTACCGCGATGCTGTCGAAGGTATCGAAGAAGATATCACTGATATCTGGCACCTTGAACGTGATCTAACTGTACCTAACGCACCTTGGTTGATTGTTGGTATTCAAGGTTAATCTTCAACAGCGTTCAATTTAGTATCAATAAAATCCCGCTTTTATAGCGGGATTTTTTGTACCTGAAAGTTACCATTAAGTTTTGGTGGGCAGTCTAGTAATACCAGTACCAGAAAAACTCTCATTCATGTGTTTGGTTACTCTCGGTGTTAGCCACGTTAGACCCGTGTAATGCGATAAACTCGTTACTGCAATTTACACCTTGTTTCTCATGCTTCTTCTAGCTCAATAACTTGCCGTTATTTTGGACTATGGGTATTAGCCATAGGGGGATAAATAACGGTCTGTTACTTTGTATTTAGCTGTGTTGAAGAGCCGCAATATCTGAATGAGTAGTGAGAAGGTGAATGAAGGGAAATAACGTTTATAAGTCTGTAGGTTAACGAGGGGCAAAACGAAAAAGCCAGCTCAATGAGCTGGCTTTTCAATATGGTGGAGGGGGACGGATTCGAACCATCGAAGGCAGTGCCGGCAGATTTACAGTCTGCTCCCTTTGGCCACTC
>NZ_JAZDWA010000006.1:0-374890 GCF_036350715.1 Vibrio sp. YYF0003 | reverse complement strand
AAGATTGAACGTCTACTAGCATGGATGGATGAGCTAAAAGCTAACCTAGACATCCCAATGTCTATTCAGGCGGCTGGGATTAATGAAGCGGACTTCCTGAATAAGGTCGAACAGCTAGCGATAGAGGCGTTTGATGACCAATGTACTGGTGCCAACCCTCGCTACCCACTCATTGGTGAGTTAAGAGACATTCTCAAAGACTCTTTCTACGGACGCGCTTATACCGAGTCAGAGACAGAAAACGGCGTGACCGATAAAGAGGCCGAAAAGAAACCCGCAAAGCGTAACGTAAAAGCAACCAGCAAAGCTGCGTTGGCATAGCCACCAAAACACGCCTCCTCTACGTCTGAGGGGGCGTTAGCCTCCGGCTACATACTCCCCATCAAAGCGGTCTCTCTGATACGTCACAGCTCCACCGAACAGTCCTATCAATATACATCATCCCTTGCTTCTTAATGTCCACCACGCCTATACGCTACCTATCTCATTAAAAGCCGATGTTTTGATACATGACGGTATTGTCGTCGCTTTTAATGTAACTTTTTCTCGGCTTCAATCGACTTTATTAATGCCTTAGGAGATCGATTTTTCACACGCTCTAACGTCAAGAAGTTGGCAAATGTAAATTTTCACCCTCTTTTATCTCATGAAATGAAAATTTCGTAATTTTGCAAAAAGTATCATCCATCACACCATTATTTTGTTTTTAGTGAATCAACACGCCACAATCTAATCAGGATCACAAAAGCTAACAACATTTCAGAAAAACATTGCAATGAAATAAATGTTCCATAATATCTAAATCATTAGATTTAATATGCTAGCAAGGCATCAGGTCACAAGTTTCGTCTCACCTGTTGTCGACTAAATTATCTGGAGTAAAGTGGTTATGAACACGATTAAAATGACAACCGCACAAGCGCTGGTTAAGTTTATGAATCAACAGTATGTTGAGTTCGATGGAATAGAACACAAGTTTATTCATGGCATCTTTACCATCTTTGGTCATGGCAATGTTGTCGGTCTGGGACAAGCACTAGAAGAAGACGCTGGCTCACTTGAGGTATATCAGGGCTGTAACGAACAAGGTATGGCTCATATCGCGATGGGTTACGCGAAACAAAACAAGCGCAAAAAGATCTATGCCGTCACCTCTTCTGTCGGCCCTGGCGCAGCAAACATGGTAACAGCAGCAGCGACAGCAACGGCGAACCGCATCCCAGTGCTTTTCTTACCGGGAGATACTTACGCGACTCGTCAGCCAGATCCTGTTCTACAGCAAGTTGAGCAATATCACGATGCATCAATCAGCACCAACGACTGCTTCAAACCCGTTTCACGTTACTGGGATCGCATTACTCGCCCAGAGCAACTGATGTCTGCAATGGTTAACGCGATGCGTGTATTGACGGATCCTGCCGACACTGGCGCAGTCACGATTTGTTTACCACAAGATGTACAAGGTGAAGCTTACGACTTCCCAGAGTATTTCTTCAAAAAACGCGTACACCGTATTGAACGTCGTCCAGCAACAAACCCAATGATTGATGACGCGGTTGCGCTAATTAAGAGCAAGAAGAAGCCGATGCTTATTTGTGGTGGTGGCGTACGTTATTCAGAAGCACACGATGCATTCCGTCAGTTTGCTGAACGACACAATATTCCTTTCGGTGAAACTCAAGCGGGTAAGAGTGCGGTTGTCCACGACCACGAACTCAACTTGGGTGGCGTAGGTACCACAGGTTGTCTCGCTGCTAACCGAATTGCGCGTGACACAGACTTAGTCATTGGTGTAGGTACACGCTTTACCGATTTCACCACATGCTCTAAATCACTATTCCAGAACCCAGATGTAGACTTCTTAACCATCAACGTCTCTGAGTTTGATGCAAGCAAATTAGATGCAACTTCGGTTGTCGCTGACGCCCATATCGCTCTTGAAGCAATCGGTGAAAAGTTAGCTCAACTTGGCTACGTGAGTGGCTACAGCGACGAAATTAAAGCTGCTAAGCAAGCTTGGGACAAAGAACTAACCCGCTTATTCAATGTTCAAATAGGCGAAGGTTTCGTTCCGGAAATCGGTGGTCACTTTGATGATGAGTTGGCGGAATACCGTGAAGCACTTAATACCGACTTAGCCCAAACCCGCGTACTAGGCTTGCTTGATGAACATCTTGAACCTGATGCCATTATTGTCGGTGCAGCCGGTTCACTCCCTGGCGATCTGCAGCGTGTTTGGCGACCAAAACGTCCGGACACTTACCACATGGAGTATGGCTATTCATGCATGGGTTACGAAGTGGCCGCGTCGATTGGTGCAAAAATTGCGAATCCAGAGCAACCTGTTTATACCATGGTCGGTGACGGTTCCTACATGATGCTTCATTCAGAGCTACAAACATCGATTCAAGAAGGCGTGAAAATCAACGTACTCTTGTTTGATAACGCGGCATTTGGCTGTATCAATAACTTGCAGATGAACCATAAAATGGGCAGCTTCGGCACCGAAAACCGTTTCAAAGACCCGAAAACAGGCAAGATGAGCGGTGGATTAGTGCCTGTTGATTTTGCAAAAAACGCAGAGAGTTACGGTTGTAAAGCCTACCGGGTACATACTGAAGAAGAGCTCATCGCCGCATTGGCCGATGCTAAACAGCAAACGGTATCAACCCTGATTGATATAAAAGTGCTACCGAAAACCATGACAAACGACTACGAGTCATGGTGGCGCTGTGGTACGGCTCAAGTCGCTGCGAAACCAGAGATTGAAGCTAAAGCTCAGGAAAACGTAGAGAAATTGAAAAAAGCGCGTCAGTACTAAACGATCCAGAGCTCGGGGTAAATAAAGTCTCACTCACTTCCTCACCCTGAGCTCAGGATAAATACTAACAATAAGTTTAATCGAGCGGTTTGCCCGTCCAGCGTGACTCCTGAGACGGGCTTTTTTATTTGTCGTAGTTCGAAATATCGTCTTGGCTAGAACGAGCCACCAGCACTTAAACCCTATCTTTCATCTGTACGAATCCATTTTTTCAACTTCCAATAACATTTGAAATTTATTTTCCGACTTGATCACAAAACGAATCAAATATCCCACTTTAAATTGAAAATGAAACAAATATTCCGTATAAAGGTTTTATTGAAACGTGAAACGCATATGGGCATTGCCTTAACGCAGACACAAAAACTTTAGCATTGGAACCATCCTAGTGATGACGGTAAGAGTTTAAGCTCTGAGGAGAAGAATGTGAGTATTGAGAAAAAGCTAGATGTCATTTGTATGGGCCGCATTGCGGTTGATCTTTACGGTCAACAGATCGGCGCTCGTTTAGAAGACATGGGATCTTTTAATAAGTACCTTGGTGGCTCATCAGGTAATGTGGCTTACGGCACAGCAGTACAAGGATTGAAATCATCAATGCTTGCGCGCGTTGGTGACGAGCACATGGGCCGTTTCCTACGTGAAGAACTCGAGCGTGTTGGCTGTGATACTAGTCACTTGATCACTGACAAAGAGCGTTTGACGGGTCTGGTTATTCTGGGCATCAAAGACGAAGATACTTTCCCTCTGATCTTCTGCCGCGAAAACTGTGCTGACATGGCAATCAGCAAAGATGACTTTACTGAAGAGTACATCGCGTCTGCTCGCTGTCTGGCAATCACTGGTACTCACCTATCCAATCCAAAAACACGCGAAGCTGTACTTACCGCATTGAAATACGCTCGTCGCAATGGTGTAAAAACGGCGCTAGACATCGACTACCGCCCAGTACTTTGGGGTCTGACTTCATTGGGTGATGGCGAAACTCGTTACATCGCTTCAGACAAAGTGACTCAAGAACTGCAAGAAGTACTTGGCCTGTTCGATGTTATTGTCGGCACAGAAGAAGAGTTCCATATTTGTGGTGGTACAGATAACACTATCGATGCACTAAAAGCCGTACGTAAAGTTTCTGATGCTGAGCTAGTGTGCAAACGAGGTGCTCTGGGCTGCTCTGTATACAGCGAAGAAGTGCCAAACGATCTTGATGACGGTCTGACTATTCACGGCGTTCGCGTTGATGTACTTAACGTTCTTGGCGCTGGCGATGCATTCATGTCTGGTTTGCTACGTGGCTACCTAAACGACGAAGGTTGGGAAAAAGCATGTGCATACGCTAACGCCTGTGGTGCGTTGGTGGTTTCTCGTCACGGCTGTGCTCCTGCCATGCCAACTAAGTTAGAGCTTGATAATTACATCACTCGCGCTGCTGATGTGAAACGTCCTGACCTGGATGTAGAGCTCAACCACCTACACCGCGTTACGACACGTAAAGCTCCTCAGTGGGATGAGTTATGTGTGATGGCATTTGACCACCGAAGCCAACTTGAAGACATGGCTCGTGAAGCGGGTACAGACACGGCACGTATCAAGACGCTGAAAAAACTTATCTTTAAAGCAAGCCAACAAGTCGCACAAGAAGCGAACTTAGCGGGTAAAGCAGGCTTACTGTGTGATAGCACATTCGGCCAAGATGTACTGAATGAAGTAACAGGACAAGGTTGGTGGATTGGCCGTCCTATCGAGTTACCGGGTTCACGTCCACTGCGCTTAGAGCACGGTAACATCGGTTCACAATTAATCGACTGGCCTCTTGAGCACGTGGTGAAGTGCCTAGTGTTCTACAGCCCAGAAGACGAGCTAGATATCCGTACAGAGCAAGAAGAACTGGTACAAGAAGTCTACCAGGCATGTTGTAAATCTGGTCATGAGTTGCTACTGGAAGTTATCCTGCCTGCTGGCGTTAAGAAAGAAGACAGACTTTACATTCAGGCTCTGGAGCGTTTCTACGACCTGGGTATCAAGCCAGACTGGTGGAAACTGCCGGCTCTTGAAGCCGATAGCTGGGACACGGTCAGCTCAGTAGTCACAGAGCGCGATGCATTCTGCCGTGGCGTAGTCATCCTAGGCCTAGATGCACCTCAGGAAGAGCTACAAAAAGGCTTTAATGCAACTGCGGGTAAAGAGATCGTAAAAGGGTTCGCGGTTGGTCGTACGCTATTTGGTGAGCCATCACGTCAATGGCTGGCGAATAGCATTAACGATGAAACGCTGATCGAAAATATCAAGCAGAACTACCACAACCTGATTGCACTTTGGCGTCAGCGTGGTTAATTCCCAATAAAAACGCTAGATAGGTATGAGAGCTTTTTCTGTTGGGCTTAAGTACCTGTTCTTAGCAACCCCAAAGCGCCCACCTGGGCGCTTTTTACATGGAGCGAAGAAATGATCATCACAGACCCATGGTTTTATATCGTATCCATACCCGCAGTCCTCATCTACGGAATCGGTAAAGGCGGACTCGGTGGCGCATTAGGTGTCATTTCAGTACCACTGATGGCTTGGACTATCTCACCAACCCAAGCCGCTGCGATACTGCTGCCGATCTTATGTGTTATGGATTTCTTTGCCGTTAAACACCACCGCCATTTTGCAGATGTTCGGGTGATAAAACGCATGTTGCCAGCATCGGCCCTCGGAGTAGCTCTGGCAGCGTTGTATTTAGGAAGTATGACCGAGTCTAGCGTGAAGCTGATTGTTGGACTGTTGTCGGTACTGTTCTTCTTTATGCACCTGTTTCAGCGCAAACAACCAAAACCCGGAGGAACGTTTTCAGCCTGGTTCTGGAGTACGTTATGTGGCTTTTCCAGTACCGCCATTCATGCTGGAGGTGGCCCTGCCAGTCTTTACCTGCTCCCGCTACGGCTCGAAAAAACCACATTAATCGCAACGATGGCCGTCCTGTTTGCCATTATCAATCTGTTTAAACTGGTGCCATTTACTTTGCTCGGTACCTTCGACAGCACCAACTTACTGACTTCTTTGGTTCTCATGCCATTGGCACCAATAGGCGTAAAAATGGGGGTGTGGTTACTGGATAAAGTCCCTCAGCAAACTATCTACCAACTGTGTTACGGCTTCTTACTCTTATCCGGAACAAAATTGCTCCTTGAAGGGATAAGCTAAAACCATTCTTTCATCCCAATAATCCTTATTAGAAAACGAAATGACAAAGGGGCCAGTTGGCTCCCTTTTATCGTATCGGCGAGAAATCAAGACGATTAACTCACGCCCAATATCGAAAAACCTCGATAAATCATCTGAAAGTAAATGAATGCCAACAAGGTTTGTGTCATCAAGAAACTTATCTAAAAACTATCAACGAGCACCAAAGATGATTTGAATTGATTCATTAGAAGTAAATGAGAAATAGATCGAATTTGTCAGATATGACAGCTATATGAACGATTTCATTTTTAAGCTAAAATGAAACACTTAAAGCAAGTCACAGAATGAATCTATGGAGAACATAATGTCAGCACCAACCACACTAAGTGAATTGCAAGACCAAATCAGGAATCGCTACGGTGATTTAAGTAAACGTCTTCAACAAGTTGCAGCTTATGTACTTGATAATAAAAGCAGTGTCGCGTTTGAAACTGTTTCTGTTATTGCTGAACAAGCTGATGTTCCGCCATCGACATTGATTCGTTTTGCCAGCGCTTTCGGCTACAGTGGCTTTAACGAAATGAAACAACTATTTCGTACAAACTTACTTGAAGAGACGTCTAGCTACACTGATCGAGTGAAACTTTCAAAAAGCATGGATGCCGACGAAGAGCCACCAGAGCGCCCTATTGATATTCTGCAAGCTTTTGCACGCGCCAATACCAGTGCAATACAACAACTGTCGACTCAAATCGACGAAGACAGCCTCAACAAAGCGGTAAAACTGCTCTCTGAAGCAGACAATATCTACGTCATCGGTCTTGGACGCTCATTCAGTATCTCTTCATACTTAACGTACGCATTCCGTCACCTGAACAAACGTGCGTTTCTTATTGATGGGCTTGGTGGCATGTTCAAAGAGCAAATCAACATGATTCGCGAGAACGACGTAGTCGTAGCGATCAGTTTCTATCCATATGCACAAGATACGACTGATGTGAGTGATGCGTTAGCAAACACAGGCACAAAGCAGATCATTCTTACCGACAGCCAGATCAGCCCACTTGCAGCCTTTAGTGATGTCTGCTTTGTCGTCAAAGAAGGCAAAGTAGATGCATTCCGTTCTCAGGTGGCGTCACTATGCCTGGCCCAAACGTTAGCGGTTTCACTGGCCTTTCAGGAAAGCGAAAACAATTCGGCAGCATAGTCCACTCGCAAATGCAGGGCGTATTGAGCTACGCCCTGCATTCACCTCTCCCATTTTTTCTCCCGCTTTGTTTCGCTATTTGTTGTTGAGCTCCAACACAAACACATAAAACAAATGAAAAAATAATTTCATTTTAATCTATAATTGAATATTAATTCCCTTAAATATTTTCAATAGGTAGGAGAAAGATGAAGTTATTTGTTTTTGAACATTGCCCGTTTTGTATCAAGGCGATAATGCTCGCGAACTTAAAGAACATGCCTGTCGAGTTTGTGTACTTACAAAACCACGATGTGGATGCCCGTATCGACAAAGTTGGCGCAAATATGGTTCCCATACTTGAAAAAGAAGATGGTAGCTATATGGCAGAAAGCCTTGATATTGTGAAATATTTAGATGAATGGGATGGCAACCCTGTATTATCACAGGCTGTACATCAAACTGATATCGACCGTTTTAATCAGGCAGTCAAAAGTGTTGAAGGTCCACTTGTACATCCACGCTGGATGGAAATCACTTTGCCTGAGTTTGGTAGTGCAGAGGCCAAAGCTTGGTTTACCACCAATAAATCAAAAATGATCGGCATGTCATTTGAGCAGGCGATGGCGCAAAGTAATGAGTTTCTCATTCAACTGAACCACGCTCTGCGTAATCTGGAATGGCTTACGCTACCTTCAAGTCGCGATAATGTTCTCAGTTACGATGACATTAACGTCTACCCTACTCTGAGAAACCTTACCGTAATCAAAGGCGTGGAGTTCCCAACAAACGTTCGTCGCTATATCGATGAAGTGACGGCGTTAACCAACATTCCGCTTTATGACCACGTAGCGGTATAACTTTACTTGGCGCCCAATCACACGGGCGCTGATTATTTTTAAAAAAGCAGATTGTTTTAAAAAGCACGCAGCCTCTTCACCTTCACTCGTACTAAGTCCCAGCATCGATATACCATCAAAGCCGTCAGTATTAGTACAATACCCAATATTTTATTGGTCGACATCATTTCATTTAGCCACACTACACTGATCAACACGGTCCACAAAGGCTCTAGTGTCATAAGCAGTGCAGCATTGGTTGCATTTGTTCCGCTCTGGCCTTTGATTTGAATGAAGAAGCGCAGACATGTCGCCGGAATGACACTAGCGGCAAACCAACCAAACGTACTCATACTGATTGAAGTGGGCCAAGACTCTATACAGGCAGAAAAAAGAATTGCCAATAGGCCGCCAGTGAAAAACTGAACACAAGTGAGGTAAAGCACGGGAATAGTTTGAGAGTGATGACTATTACAAATGAAATGTAACGCCACAAAAGCCGCCGAAACAAAAAAGAACAACTCACCCGTAGACATTGAGAAACTGCCCGAGAGGGATAGAAAATACAGTCCCGCGCTGACGAATGGAAGAGAAGCCCAAAAAGGGCGTGTTGGCCGCTGTTTAAACAGCATCCACCCCCAGATAGGTACAAACAGCATAGAAAGGCTCATGATAAATGCGCCCACACCCAGTTCATCACTGACTGAGACGGCATAAATCCACAAAGATAAAGACAAACCTTGCAGTAGCCCTATCCATCCCGCTGTGACAAACTGCTGGCGATCCCCACGAACCAGCTGCTTCATGCCGAATGGCGCGATAATCACAGCGGCGCAAACAAACCGAAATCCAATAAACGCCAGTGGTGGTAGCTCCGCAACAGCCTGCTTAGAAAATAACCACCCCAGACCCGCTAATATGGTGGCAGAAAACAGATACAGTTCCGCTTTTTTATTTGAAGTCATTACCGCCTCTACGTTTATGGAAAACCAGCTACACCCTATTAAATATCCAGAGCGTCGACCTGCGTCTCTTCATTTGTGTTGTAAATAAGTGCAACCACAAGTGACTGAATCAAACATTGGGTTGCGGATAAAGTCCGATACTTTTCTAACTGCGACTCTTTAATCACAAAACAGGCATCGCTATTGGTGGCGATAGGGCTTACCTGGCTGTCAGTAATCGCTATCTTCTTTACGCCTTTTTCTTCAACGACTTCACTAACCATTACCGATTCGTCAGAGTAAGGTTCACTGCTGATGATGACGACCACATCACCTCTGTGTATCGTCTGCATTTGCTGCAGATAAATTGCCCCCAAACCATCAACAAGAAACACGCGGCGGTCAATACGTCTCAGTGCGTAAACAAGGTATGATGCCATGCCAAAGCTCTGCCCGAAGCCAACCACATATATATTATTCGCCTCATTAAGCAACGTAACCGCTACTTGGAGTGTGTCGTGCTCAATTTGCACGTTTAAGTCTTCAAGGGAGTTGATGTTCGCCTTAGCTAACTGAGCAAGAATATTCGCTGGAGTCTCGATATTCTGATCATCATCTAAGCCCGCACCAATCCGGGCATAGCCGGTGTAACTCTCCGTCTGTTCAGCTAAATTAATACGAAACACTTTTTTAATGTCATTGAATCCACGATAGTGAAAAGCGTGCGCAAACCGAGTCAGCGTCGATGGCGGAACCTCCGCATTACGTGCTATTTCGGACACCGAATCGAACGCGATACTTTCCGGTTTTTCAACGACATACTTAGCAACTTGTTGTAAGCGTTGACTCAAATCTTCATACTTTGCGTATATGTCCCTTTGCAGTTCTTTCACGTTTGTTGCTGCAATCATATTCCCTCCTTGGAATAAGCTGTGCTTTATGAACAAGGCAACCATCAACCATCGCAACAAATACCATCCCAGCCATAAAAACGTGTTGTCGAGAAGTTCGGGATTTACACAAAAGATGATCAGGCTATATCAATTCATAGTTCGCATGGAAATTTCATTCCATTTTAAAGCAAAAATGAAATTCCAGTCAATGTAAATGATTGTCTGTGTTGAAAGCGAGAAAGTGCCAAACAATGTCAGAGCAGAGCGCTGAACATCCCCACTCAGTCAGTAGTTGATTGTTCGATGGATTTATTAAGCAGCCAAGAACTTGATTTTACTTACCAATTAAACTCAGCCGATTCATTAACTAAACGAAGATTGGCACGAGTTTTCCCGTGGTACTTTGCTGTTCATTGCAAGGGAATTGGTCTTTTCGCCCTTCTATCTTACTTCAAGCTCACACTATTGCATGAAATTTAATATTTAAAATTAATTAATTTGAAATTAACATTCCAAAAAATATACTAGTAGTATGACATCAATACAAGGACTCCCTTATGTTAAAAGCTCTACATGGTATTTCTACAAAAAGTAGTAACGTTATTACGGATGCTCGTATTGCACATGATATTGGTTATGATTGCTTAGAAATTCTGGGCGATAAGCTTATTAGCTACCAAGATAACGGTGGAACGAATAAAAAATTAAAGGAAGTTCTTGATGGCTATGGTTTAAGTGCTGGGTGTATCAATGCCCTTCTTTCTATAGAGCGTCATCAAGGCGAAGAACGTACGCAAATGCTCGAAGAGGCAAGGAGGTTAACTCAAGCAGCAGCCGAACTTGATTGTCCAACGGTGCAAATTCTTGCCCTCAATGGTATCGATCACCTCCCGGACGATCAAATCATGGATATTATGACCGAGAATATTGGTTCCATCTCTGATATCGGTAAAGAATATGGAGTCCGATATCAAATAGAAGTTATTGCCTTTACTAAGTTTCGCTCTCTAGAACAGGGGCTTGAAGTTATTCGTCGCTTAGGCCGTGACAACGTAGGTATGGTGGTCGACTTTTGGCATTTATGGGCAACGGGATCTAAACCAGAAGACATCGCGAAATTAGATAAGAACCTCATCTATGGCGTTCACTTTTGTGACGGCCGATTACCCTATGAAGGCGAAGATTGGGATCAACTCGTCCAACGTGGTTACATGCCAGGAGAAGGTGATATCGATATTCAAGCTTGGGTGGATGCAGTTAAAGCGACGGGTTATGACGGTATGTGGTCAGCAGAACTACTGAGTCCGAAGCACTGGGAATATGACTTATATGATATTGCACAACAATGCTTTGATAATATGAAAAAGTATATTGGTTAATATTTCATTTTAATCATAGATAAAACGTGCCGTTAAAAATAAGCGATTAGAATTAACGGCACATATAGGGCATGAAATTCACTTTAGCTTTACCATATGTTTTCTCGACAGTAAGTATCTATCAGCACAGGTTCAAAACTTAATGGCAACTGGTTATTACCCTCTGACTGATAAACTACTTTAAACAACTGCTCGATCAGCTGCTCTTTTCTCGTTGATAATACGGTGTGAACTAAACCTTCATTCAAAGCGTCTCGTGTTACATCTGTTAGCTCATGACAAACAGTAAAAATTTCCTTTTTAGTACGATGATTTTTTAGCGCTTCAATAACACCTTCACTTCCACCTCCTGCACAATAAATAGCAGAAAGATTTGGATGACAAACGAGAAGCTCTTCTGCCGACTCTAAAGCAAGCGAATAATTTTCAAGGCTCATTGTCGATTCAATGACTTCAGTATCAGGAGCATGTTCCTCAAAATAGGAGTAAAACCCACTCATATACCCAGATTGGCAATGGAACCTTTTACTTCCGGATATAATACCCACTGCCCCATTATCATTAGCCATATGATGAATGTACCAGGCTGCAAGCCTCCCCATCACATTGGGATTAATACCTAGATGATGTATCTCTTCCGTTGTATTTAATTGGCTCAGTAACGATATGATGTTGACGCCATTGCTAGCTAGCTTGTCAACGGCTTCTATAATCTGGGGGTGTTCAGGAGAAACCAGTGCAATGGTGTCGTATGCGTCTGATATTCGATTGAGCAATGTGGTGTAAGTCAGGTGGTTTAAGTCGTCCAGATAAAATATCTTCAGCTTACAATGTGGAAACTTATCGTAGACCTCATTTTGAATACTTTCGCCTAACAGCTTATAGAAATGCTGGTTTTGGGAAAGAAGAATTACTGCGAGGTTTTTTTCCAGATAGGTGTCATTTAAGGCAGTTTCGACCAGACGGGTTGCACGGAACCCAATCTCCTCGGCTGAAGCTAGTACTTTTTCTATAGTTTTACGTCTTACCGTCGAGCGTCGATTCAGTACCCTATCAACCGTTGCGGTACTAACACCCGCATGCATAGCAAGATCCGCTATTGTTACTCTTCTATTCTTTGCTTTATTCGTCATGAAATATCTTTTATTAAGAGTTGGTTACAAGGGTAGCCTTTCAATAGCCTTGAAACGATATTGAGTCAAGCGCCTACCTACGCTCAACTGGTCTGATCATGAGAATGGCGCACATTCCAAGTGACCTAACCGATATAAAAGATCACAGGTTTAGTATGTTCAAAAAACAAATAACGCTAAAGTTTAATAACCTTAGCGCTACGTATTCAAAAACGTTAATCCTTCTTATGCTTTACTGCCTAATATATGCTCTTCCATCTTTTCCAATGAAACGCCCTTAGTTTCTGGCAGGAAGCGAGCAATAAAGAAGTAAGACATCGCCATACACGAAGCAAAGACCCACATAGGGAATGCACCATTAAAATGCTCATTTAACCATGCGTTATCGTTCATAATTGGGAACAAAAGGCCGATAAAGAAGTTACTTACCCACATGCTTCCGATAGCAAATGACATACCCAACGAACGCATTCTATTTGGGAAGATTTCAGAAACGACAATCCACGCGCCCAAGCTCCATGAAAATGCGAAACAAATCATAAAGACCATCATCCCGAATAATGTCCAGTAGCCCATTTGAATGGCTTCTTCGCCCACTAGACCACTTGATTGATAGATGAAGTACGAGGTGAGTAATAAGCCAATAGTCGCGCCAATCGAACCAGCCTTGAGAAGCGGAGTGCGACCCACTTTATCCATTAATAAAGAACCAATCGACGTGCCAATAAGTTGAATCACACCAACCCAGATGGTTAAGAATAAAGAAATTTCTGCATTTCCAGTTACTTTTTCTAAAACAACAGGTGCGAAGTACATCATGACGTTAACGCCACTGGCCTGTTGAAAAATTGCAATTGCAGATGCGATAAAGACAAAAAACCAAAAGTGTTTCTCACGCACTACTGTCTGCTTGCTAGCGACTTGCTTGCTCACGCTTTCATCAACAATTGATTCTTGAATAGTAACAAGCTTTTCTTTCGCTTTTTCTGGATTGAATATACGAGCAAGGATTTTCTCGGCTTTAGCCATCTCACCCTTCATCACTAGCCAGCGCGGAGATTCAGGAATGATCAAGGAAGCCACCAGAAATAACACACAAGGAATCACTTCCGAACCGAGCATAACCCTCCAACCAGTATCAACTAGCCATGTTTCAGCCATACCTTTTGCAATTAAGTAGTTGACGACAAATATCACCACTTGGCCACCAACAATGGCGAAGTTTTGCATGCTGAGCGCTCGACCACGAACTATCTTTGGCGACACTTCCGAGATATACATTGGCGAAATTGAAGAAGCAAGCCCAACAGCCAGTCCTCCAATCATACGAAATACAATGAACCAAAAGAAGGTGTCAGCAAGTGCCGAACCTACCGCAGAGACTGTGAATAGAATTGCCGCAAAAATTAGCGAACGTTTTCGACCATATTTAGCACCAATTCGACCCGATGCAAGCGCACCGATAATACAGCCAATCGCAACATTTGATACTGCCCACCCCACACCAAATGAGTCGAGTTGGAAATATTGTTTTATCGGTCCGATAGCACCGGAAATAACGGCAGTATCATAACCAAATAATAAGCCGCCCAGTGCAGCAATACTACAAATTAATAATACGTACCTAACGTTGTACTCTTGTGATATCACAGGCTTTGATATATCGCTTATTGCGGACATACATCCTCCTTGAAAGATCAAGCTCCTTATTTTTTTAAAATTAGATTAGGGTCGTTCCACTCACTTTATTTCAAGGTTAAGTGCAACTCGTTCTTTATTGTATTCGGCTCAATTAACAATCTGAGAAGCCATTCTCAATACATACAGATATCGACAACGATCGCGTTTCTATCTGCTGATGACAATTACTTCTGACCAGATGTTTTTTTGCTAACACAACCTTCTTATTTAATGAAACTTAAATTTTACTTTTTAAGAAAAGTGAAATTATTAGTTCACAAAAAGAAATCTAAACGATAAACAGTGATGAGACCGTGACAAGACTCTCATAACATTTCATTAACAAGCTTTGGCATCAATTCCATCAATACTTCATATTAAAAAATGATGTAAACCATCATTTTTTAATAACTTATAGTTATCATAAAGTTAAGACCAATCTTCCTTATAACAATGTCCAATAAAGACATTAAACATCATTCAATACAGGCTATATCTAGTGAGATTGTGGTAATAGTTACGCGCTCTACAAATAAACCATGTTGCTAAAACAAAAGACCAATCACACAAAAAACGGGGGATCCGTGTATCAAAAACACCCACAAGATGAAAATTTTCGAATAATTTATTTCATTTTTATGCAATTAAACCTTTGTGCAAAAGGCATTGTGTAATCTAGCTCTAAGGCTCTAGTTCCCCAATTACAGGTAACTTATCCGTGATTAAGCGTATAATTGATGCTCTAAACGTTGTCTCCTTACTCTGCGCGGCTAAGGCGCTACAAATCGAGAAAACTAGGGGAAACGGAAATCTTTGGCTTTTTTAAACAAAAATCCCTCAAAATTTATTGAGGGATTTCGACTAAATTAAGAGTCCAAGACTATCGGAAAGTAACGATCAAATCGCAAAAGTAACCGACTGCCTAGTACTCTGTGCAGTAACTAATTTATTGAATACTATTTGTAGAACTCTGGCGTTTCCGGCATGTCGATATCAACAACCTTGCCTGAAACGCGTGCTTCAGCACATGCATCTGAAGTAACCGCTGCGAAGTAACCATCCCATGCATTAGGGCCATTTACTTCACCTGCTTGAGTTGCATCAATCCAGTCTTGAAGCTCCACGTCATACGCTTCAAAGAAGCGGTCTTTCCAATCAGTCAGAATGTTCGTAGAAAGTTTCGCATCTTTACGAGTCAATAGGCTCATGGGCTCTGGCAGATTAGCAATCCCCTCTTCACCAACGACTTGGCATTGAATATCGTAACCGTATTTACAGTTAACAAAAATTTCAGCATCAATATGAATGCCACTTCGAGTTTCTACGATCACCATCAGTGGATCCTGTAGCTTCGCGTGGGTGTATTTCGTACGTTTTGGATTAATAACCTGAACAGATTTGTAGTCGTCACCCACTAACCAGCGCAATACATCGATTTCATGGATAAATGTATCTGAGAAAGGCATATCACCATGGTAAGCTTCTGGAACTTCAGGGTTTCTGTGAGCGCAGTGTACGAGTAAAGGCTCACCGAGCTCGCCATTTGCAATTGCAGCTTTAAGCAATTTGTAGCCCGCATCGTAACGACGCATGAAACCAACCTGAACCAGCTTTTTGCCAGCAGCCATTTCGGCTTCAACAATACGTTTGCAACCTGCAGCAGTGTCAGCGAGTGGTTTTTCACAGAACACAGGTTTTTCAGCTTTGATCGACTCAAGAACAAACTCTTCGTGCGTCGGTCCCCAAGACGTAACAACAACCGCATCGACGTCTGACGAGTTAATCAGATCCTTACCATTAGCGTAAACTTCAGCCGGAATATTCTCTTCGGTCAAAAATGCTTTTACTGCGTCAGGATCCACATCGGTAGCAGCAACAACTTTTGCACCTTGTAGAAGGTTATGAATCCTTTTTGCATGTTCTTTACCAATTGCACCTAAACCAATCACACCTACTTTTAAAGTCATGATATTCGTCCTTTAATTTTCATTTATTTTAGAGGTAATAAACCGCCGTCTGAATTGCAGAGTTTTATTTTTATATGAATAAAACCAATACAGATTCAAATTAAATAGTGTTTATAATTTTTAATAAAATAAAAAGTTAATAGTTACATTTATAAAAATAATTAGTTCGGAATTAATTTATAATAAATGCATTATATTGATTTTAAATTCCTGCAAATTCTCGAATATATTTTCGCGCTTTTTGTGCGTACTCTAGTGGATCGGCAACGCTAGGGTCCTGCTCTGCTTCTATAACCATCCAGCCTTCGTATCCAGCTTTATCTAACGCGTCAAATATTGGTTTAAAGTCAATTACACCGTCGCCAGGAACAGTGAAAGCACCTAAACGAACGCCATCAAGAAAACAGCGATGCTCATCGATGACTTGTTGACGCTTTTCATTACGAATGTCTTTCAAGTGGACGTGTGGAATACGACCAACATGTTTATCTAAAACTTCAAGGATCGCTGCTTGCGTACCTTCTGAGTAGTAGATATGCCCCGTATCTAGGAGTAAGCCAACATTATCGTTCGTCATCTCCATAAATCGGTCTATCTCTGATGGGGTTTGAACACCGGTACCCATATGATGATGCAGACAAACTTTCATGCCTTTTTCGGCTGCAAGCTCAGCAATTTTATTGTAGCCATCAGCAACACGTTGCCACTCTTCGTCAGTCCAGTGCGGTTTTTCTTCAAAGACAGCTTTTTCAGTGCCCTGAATACTGCCACTTTGCTCCGAGCAACCAATAACCTTTGCGCCCATTTCATGTAGGAATTCCATATGCGCAATAAATTCAGTAATGGATTGTTCTTCCTTACCATCTGCAAAGAAAGTGCTAAACCAAGCGTTACAAATCTGAATGCCACGAAGCGCCAATTTCTCTTTTAGTACCTTGGTATCTTTAGGGAACTTACAACCCACTTCACTACCAGTGAATCCAGCCAGAGCCATTTCACTAACACACTGTGCAAATGTATTTTCTGCCCCTAAACTTGGTAGATCATCGTTTGTCCATGCAATCGGCGCTGCACCAAGTTTTACTTTATTTTTGTCCATTAACGGCCTCCCAATATAGAGTCCACTATTAACGAGTTAATAATGGGTTAAATACGCTCAAGGATGAATTCAATACTTTCTTTCGCTGCTTCAACGTGATCTGGAAGTTCCCAAACAGGCGCGGAGAATGGTTCAAATGAGAAATAGCCTGTATAACCAGCGTCAAGCAATTGTTTGATTTGACCAACATTATCCAAACGGTCTTGAGCATTAATCATCAGACGGTGGGCGTCTAACATTTCATCAAACGTGATGGATTCATCTTCAACACCTGAGATATGAACTAAACCCGTTTGCTGTGGGAAAAGTTCAGTTTCTGATGCACCCTTGTGGTGAAATGTGTCGTGAACGATCTTGAACGTATCTTCGAAACCGAGTTCTTTAATCGCTTCCACCGCTTCAGCTTTAGTGCGAAGGGATGAAATAGGAAAACCTAGGGGCTCAACATAGCCTTTGATGCCGTGTTTATCTAAGATAGTTTTGAGGTGAGTTAAAGACTCTTTCACTTGTTCCTTCGTACGTTGGTTACCGTCATTCAAAGGGCAAAGAACCAGCGCCTCCGCACCACATGCTGCGGCTAAATCAGCCAACGTTTCTGCTTTCTCTTTTAATTCGTTATCCCATACATTGAACGGGTATACGGCATTAATAGTTAGAATTCGAACACCTGCGGATTTTGCTTTAGCACCAATAACTTTAGCTTGCTCAACAGAAACCAAGCTATTCTCGTTTACGTCATTACGTAATTCGATAGCATCCAGTCCCAGCTGCAGTGCATAATCAATTAGAGCTTCTGCCGATACTTTTGGACAAAGCATGTGATTTAAAGCAAATTTAATTTGGGTGGTCATGTTCACTACCTCGTTATAATTTCACGTATTTATTAAATTAAAATATTAAATGTGGCTAACTAAGTAATAAACTTAGTAATCGGCGACCAAAAAATAGTAGCGATTACATATCGTTTTTGGTACTTATGTTTTGATGGGTTTTCATCAATGAAATGTGATCTAGTTTAAAATTAAGTAACCATCGCTTTTTAATTTTTATTTGCGTACCCAACCAGCTTGTTGTCCTGTTATTAATCAGCACGTTTTAGCTTCAGCTTGACGATTAAGATAAACGAGAATGAAGTAATTATTCTAATAAGCGAAGACAAAGAGTTATCTCTAGAAATTTAACGATGCCTAGCGTATTGTCAGCGCTAGGGAAACCGAATATTCGTTGAGTAATACCCATTGATACACCAAACCACTGCCGTGTACGAACTATAGAGTTATGAAGAAATCAACTTTTGCTGTAATTGCAGAAAAAGCGCAGGTAGGCATTGCTACCGTAGATAGAGTTCTGAACGAGCGCGGAGGCGTCTCTCCAAAAACGGTTCAGAAAGTGATAAATGCAGCTCGAGAGTTGGGGATTAAACGTACACTGCCAGAAATATACCAAGCTCCCTGGAGGATAGAACTTATCCTCAGTCAGAACCCTTCACAATTTTTCAAATCTTTAACCCGAGGATTTAGTAAAGTTGCTCAAGGACACCAGTATCGTAATTTTCGCTTACGTTGCAGCTTAGTACCTGAGAGTCAGCCCGAAAAGCTTGCTAATCATCTAGAGAACAGCGCCGATAAGTATGACGGTATCATCGTATTTGCAAATGACAATGACACCATTTATCAAGCGCTTGAGAAATGCCATTCTAAGGGAACCCCTGTTATCACACTAGCTACCGATTTGCCTGATAGCAAAAGGTTATGCCATGTGGGGATCGATCAGTATCAGATAGGAAGAACGGCCGCTTCACTGATGTCTAAAATGCTGCCAGAGCAAGGCCAAATCCTTCTTATGAGCGGGCGATTCGACTATCAGGCTCACATACAAAGAATGAAAGGCTTCAAAGATGCGATAAGAAAACGAGATAATATTACGTTAAGTGATGTTCTATATGGCAATGATGATAAAGAAACCATTAAGCGTATTTTGAGTCAACAAAATAACAGTGACATCATCGGTATTTATAATTCTGGAGCAGGAAACAAAACCATCGGTAATTGGATATCGAGTAGAGGTAAGGCTGGTTCTTGTGCTTTTATCACTCATGAGCTTTACGATACTACCGAAGAGCTATTAAAAAATAATACGCTTTCTTTCTCGCTAGACCAAAATGCTCAGAGACACGCAGAACTGTCGCTGGATATTATGTTCAACCACTTATCAAACGGCTATTCTCCAGATACTTATACAGATGGGAAAGTACCATTTAGAATTATAACTGAAGAGAATATCATCTAGCTTAAGGCGAAATAAAGAAGCATAAGCCATTAGCTTGCTGATTAGTTAATACTTACGTTATTACACAAAGATTGATGCCATAAATAAGCGTCGTTTTCTGATTGTCATTTTGAAACTTCCATTTTCTCATTTTGAGAACCCCTTCCAGCCACAACCTAAACCATTGATATTTAGATATATAAACTTTGGCACACTACCTGCAATCCTGCTGTAAACACTAGCAGGAGATACGATTATGGAACTTCGTAAAATTGAAACAAACGATACTATCGTGACATGGGTGATCAACGGGAACCTTGACGCAGACGGTAGCCGCCAGGCGCAGCCACACATTGATGAGATTTTGGCTGAGCCATCTACTCGAGAAATAGAAATTGACTTCAGCCGAGTCCAGTTTCTTGATTCATCAGGCGTAGGTGCGATCGTGTACCTGTATAAACGGCTTATCGAGAACCAGAGAAGCATGCGTATTGAAAACGCTTCAGGCCAACCTCTCGAAATAATGAATCTGTTGCGTATTAACCAAGCGATACCAGTTAACTCTCGAACTTACTAAATAACGATCACTGACAAAGGACGTTGGCATGAATTTTTCTTTCAAACACATAGCCCTAGCTGTATCTATGACTGCCGTGGTTGGATGCAGTAGTTACCCAGAGGAAGGCCGTGGTGGTCTTGGGGAAAACTACATCCAATCAAACTTCACACCCGTAATGCCAGATGAGCCCCTCGGTCCTGAGCACGGACTTCGGTTTGACTGGCAACTGACCAAGCTGCAATTAGACTCTTTGATCAGCGAAGGCGCGCGTTGGTGTTTCCCAGCTGCAGTTGTACAAGCGTTGGAGAAACAAAACCGAATCGCTAGAGAGCTTGAAGGTGGTTTACTGCTTGATGCTGCCAACGACATTGTTATTCAGCGCAAGCGTCTTAATGAGCTAGAACTTCAACTGGACTATGCGACCTCACAGACCAAGTGTGTACCTCCTATGGATGAAAACGCATTTCAGAAGCGCTTAGCTATGATTGATCAACTTTATAGCTTGCTTAACGTCGATAATCAGTTTGCATTTAATTCCACAGAAGTAAATCCAAAGTACATGGGCCATCTTGCCCAATCCGCGAACATCTTAAATGAGCACCAAAGTTTAAACCTCAAAGTTACTGGTCACGCTGATTCTGTAGGTGATGGTCAGTACAACCAGGAACTTGCCATGGGACGTGCGAATCAAGTCAAGCGCTACCTGACCATTTTTGGTCTCAATCCAAAACGTATAGAAACACAATCGGTCGGCGACACGCTTCCTCTCTATGAGGGTGAATCGGAAGGTGTTCGTCTTACCAACCGCCGCGTAAGCATCGAAGTGGTGGATACTCAAGAACAAACCAAGCAGCGTTTGCAGGGAGGCTTACAATGAAATGGATTAACCTAATTGCCCTACTTCTTCTTACTTCAGTTTTCTCTGTGGCGCACGCGAATGAAGAACGAGTACAAATTGGCGATCTCATTCAGGTCAACTTACCCGGTGAGTCATCTTTAAATAAAGGCTTTCAAGTCGACAAGCGTGGCCGCATCACTCTGCCTGAAGTTGGCGCGCTCTACGTCGCGGGTTACAGTGAAGCTCAGCTTGAACAAGTCGTTAAAGAATCTCTGGAGAAAGTGTATCGAGACCTATCCTCTGCATCTGTCTATATCGCTGAGCAACAAATTTTAGTCTCGGTACAGGGGTATGTGACCTCTCCGGGCGAATACACTTTATCTAAGTCTTCTGATGTCCAAATGGCCATTCACGCAGCGGGCGGATTACGCTCCGGCGCGCAGCTCAACAGTCTGTTTATCAAACGTGGCAAAGATAAGATCACCTTTAACTACAAAACGTTTCTCGATACAGGTGATGAATCACTGCTACCTGAGCTGATCTCACTTGATACGATATTTGTTCCTGCTTCTCCACTGGTCGGTAACATCGAGCAAGAGTTCGATGCGAACAAACTCGCTAACGCAGGTGACAGCGCCGACGGCCGAACAGCAATTAAAGTGTTTGGCGAAGTAAACGCGCCGGGTTCATTCAGCTTTAAAGCCAATAGCGATCTGGTTGACATCATTATGCGAGCTGGCGGCGTTACTCGCTATGCCTCTGTCGAACAAATACGTGTCATTTCAGACAATACCCCTAAGCTGTTTAACCTTAAAACCTATCTCGATAGCGGTGATATCTCATTGCTACCGCCACTAACGCCGGGAACCACCATCTTCGTTCCTAAACAAGAAGAAGAGATCAAAGCAGGCGCGAACGTGGTTTACATTATGGGTGAAGTGGCAAGCCCAGGTGCCTATGAAGGTAAGAAAAATGCGTCGTTTATGGATATTCTGGCTAATGCAGGTGGTCCGACTCGTTACGCAGAATCACGCCAGATTCGAGTCATTAAATCCAACGGTCAGGTGATCAAATTTGATTTAACCGCGTTCACTGAAGGCCTGACCCGTAAAAGCCCGCCTAAGATTGGCCCGGGAGATGCGATCTTCGTTCCTGAGAAGACAGACATGAATGAAAAGTCTTGGCTGAAAATTGCGCCCAATCGCGCCGTCAGTGTGATTGGAGAAGTAGTTCGCCCCGGACGTGTTGAGTGGTCAGATGAAATGGATCTTATGGACTTGCTATCTCATGTTGGCGGCCCAACCCTTCGCGCGGACACCTCGAAAATTGAAGTGGTCGCCGCTGATAACCAGCTACACATATTCGATCTCGATGATTTCATTCTAAAAGGCGCGCCGAACAGCGAATTACCTAACATCAGTGCTGGTGCGATTGTGCGTGTACACGATCTACCTCAAGATCCTTCCGACAACAAATCGCAATGGGTTCGCCAAAGCTCAGATGCATCCATTTATGTATTTGGACAAGTCAATGCCCCTGGCCGCTACCGTTTCACTAAGGATATGCATTTCCTCGATATTTTGTCTGCGGCTGATGGCCCAACAAAAGACGCGGATATCCACAACATTCGTATCACACATCGCGACAAAAGCTATTCCAAAGTAAGTAAGCTTAACCTATCGTTATACTTTGAGACTGGGGATGAAAGCTTACTTCCAAATGTCACCATGGGCGACACCATTTACATCCCTGAAAAAGATAAGATTTGGTTGGATCGTTCTAAGGAGTCAACAGTACGCGTACTAGGAGCAGTCAATAATCCAGGTCGATATGTATTTGACGACAACATGACCTTGCTGGACTTACTTGCCGAAGCGGGCGGTCCGTCTGATCGAGCCTACTTAGAGAAGATCTCGATCGTCAATATGTCTTGTTGCCAAGGACAAGCAAGAACCTTTGACCTGGTAGACTTTAGTAAAACTGCCAACATTTACAAACTTCCGGTACTACGAGCTGGCGATACCATCTATGTGCCCGATCGAAACGAAAGTATCATCGAAAAAGCACGCGTGGGTCTTGAAGACATTCTGCGCCTAACGACAACCATCGTGTTAATAGGAGCTCTGTAATGATTATTCCTGCAACTCATACAGAAATAGAGCAAATCTATCTTGCAGCAGAAATGCGTGACAGTCGCTCACTATGCATTACCGCATGTCAATCTGGCGATGGCGTGACTTCCGTTGTTGCTGCACTGGCTGAGCGTTATCTGCTCGCGGGTCACCGGACTTTGGTGGTGGATCTTAATACCTTCCACCCAGCTTTCGAATACATTGATATCACACCAGACATCGACAATCAGATTGGTTCTTTGGTCGCGCACGCTTCAACGCGACAAATGTTTACCGGGTTAACCGTGCCGAACAACCAATCAGCAGTTCTGGCGTACAAAGATCCCACACATCTGAGAGCCGCGGTCAAACAATGGCTTTGCCAATACGACCGCGTTATTTGCGACACGTCACCGCTGCTTCAAGTCAATAGAGGAAACATTCCTGCACAAGTCGTTGCGAGCGCTTGTGACCAGACAGCACTCGTTGTGATGGGTGGTAAAACTTCTTCCAGCCAACTTGAAAAAGCCATGCAATTGATTGATTCGCCTTCAATCACCTTGTTAGGCTCGATACTCAATTTAAAAGACCAGGCATCACTGGCTCAGGAGATGGTGCGCGAGCTGAATCGGCTCCGCTTTATCCCCAAAAGTTGGCGAGAAAAGTGGTCGCAGAATATTCTTACCAACGAGTTCCTTGCTCAGTCTGCTTAGGAGTTGCCATGAGAAAAACCTTTATCGCCCTTTCGACTCTGTTACTTTCGGCAGTAACCGTTGCTGAAACCCTTACATTTGGCGTTGTGCCTCAGCAATCTGCCAGCCGACTTGCCGAGCAGTGGGAGCCTCTCGTTGCTGAAATAAGCAGAGAAACCGGTTACGACATTGCCTTTAGCACGGCTCCTAACATTCCGGAGTATGAAAAGCGTTTGTCGGCGGGCGAATACGATATCTCTTACATGAACCCATATCATTACACCGTCTACAGCAAACAGCCGGGCTATCGGGCCTTCGCCAAAGCCAAGGATAAAAAAATAAGCGGAATTCTGGTAGCAAGGAAAGCCAACAATATTGAGTCTTTACAAGCGCTGCAAGGACAAAGGCTCGCCTTCCCTTCTCCTGCTGCCTTTGCTGCAACGGTATTAACGCAAAGTGACTTGAGAGAGGCTAACGTCGAATTTGAGTCTGACTACGTTACATCACATGACTCGGTGTATTTGTCTGTGGCGAGAGGTTTTTACCCAGCAGGCGGCGGTGTGATGAGAACCTTTAACTCATTACCTGACGAGGTTAAATCTCAGCTAGAACCTATTTGGACAACAAAACCGTATACACCGCATGCCATAGCCCATCACCCGAGAATGACTCACGAACAAGTCAAATCGATCCAACAAGCGCTCAAGTCTATAGATCAAACACTCGAAGGGAAAACGTCCCTAAAATTATTAAATATCAACGGATTTGAATCAGCTATCGACACCGATTGGGACGATGTGAGAGCACTCAATATCAAAGTACTGGACTAACCGGAGGCTTTAATGACGTTGCGTTCTAAAACAATTCTTGGCATAGCTCTCATCGAAATTACGGCACTCATCATTCTCGTGGCTAATGCGATGAGTTTTCTCTCAGATTCCAACGAGAAGCAGTTACTCCAAAGAGCTCATTCAAGTGCAGTTATGTTTACTCATGCTGCGAAAGACGCGCTACTTTCTACTGATTTAGCGACGTTGGACGACTTAGCTCAAGAGTTCATCAAGTTAGAAGATGTCGCTTACGTTCGTGTGTTACGCGGTGGCAACCAAATGGCCACTGCAGGAGACCCAGCGCTACTTGCACGCTCAATGGTCAGTGATGAAACTCTAAAAGACGTGAAAGACGGTATCTTCGATCTACGTACCCCCATTGAAAGTAACGGTAATATCTATGGGTATGTAGATATGGGGTTTGAGACACACCCTATCAGCAATATGCTCTTTGACGCGCAGCAAGCAATTATCAGTATTGCAACCATCGAAGTCGTATTGGTGGCGTTTTTCTCCTTTATCCTTGGAACCTATCTGACTAAGAATCTCACCCGTTTAGCCTCTGCCGCCCAAACACTTCGGGAAAAAGGCCCGGGGTTTCAACTTAAACACTATTCCAAAGATGAGCTTGGTGAAGTCACCAAAGCATTCGATGAGATGTCGGCTAAGTTAGAACAAGACTATCAAAACCTCACTGCAGCACGGGAAGGTGCCGAACTGGCAAACGACTCTAAAAGCCGCTTTCTCGCCTCCATGTCTCATGAGATACGCACTCCGATGAATGGCGTATTGGGCATATTAAATATCCTTGAAGAAACCAAACTCACTAACGAGCAAAGAAAGCTGGTCGCAACCGCTACTGAATCGGGCAACTTCCTACTTTCCGTCATTAATGACATTCTTGATTTCACTCGTATGGAGTCCAATACGCTCATTCTCGAAGATAAACCTTTCGACTTCAGACAGTGTGTAGAAAGCGTGGTGAATTCATTTTTGCCCACAGCCAAGAGTCAAAACCTTATTTTACATTGCTACATTGAGGGCACTGTTCCAAGCAAAGTCAGCGGAGACAAAAACCGCGTCAAACAGATACTGCTCAACCTGATAGGCAATGCCATCAAGTTTACTCACGAAGGCAGCGTCACGGTTAAAGTTGGGTCGGAGGCGTTGGAACAAGGGCGAGTGAAAATCACCTGCCAAATCCAAGATACAGGTATTGGCATCAAAAATAGCTCGATTGATTACTTGTTTGATGAGTTTACGATGGCGGACCAAACCTATTCACGCAGCAAAGAAGGTTCGGGGCTTGGCCTCGCGATCTGTCGCCGACTCTGCACCCTTATGGATGGTGACGTCACGGTCGAGAGCACACCCGGCGTAGGCAGTACATTCACATTTGACATCACGCTCTCGGTAGCCGATGAGTTGTTGACCTCTCCAAATATTGATTCACTCCGTCAGGAATTGATTCGTTCGAACGCTCGTATTCTTGTCGCAGAAGATAACAAAGCAAATCAGCTCGTCATACGAGAAATGTTCAAGCGGGTTGGTCTATCTATCGATATTGCCGAAAATGGCAAACAAGCGGTTTCCATGGTCCAGGAATATCAATATGACCTGATTTTTATGGATATCTCCATGCCTGAAATGGATGGCATGCAAGCCTGCAAAGCGATTCGGAGCCTTGATGACAGTAAGGCGTGTGATATCCCAATTATCGCCCTAACTGCACACTCACTGGCTGGTGATAAAGAAAAGTTTCTTGCGTCGGGCATGAACGACTACTTGTCAAAACCCCTGAGGCTGTCACAACTAATTGAAAAAATTAACCTATTCTTAAATGAAGACCAAGAGGAAAACAAAGATCTAAAATCAGGCCCCTGTCATTTGATTAAGCATCAGAATTCATATACAAATACCAACGTAGGTCAATCAAACCAACGTGAGGAAGCAGTAAATTTGGATTTAGTCGACGAACAGATTTTGCAGCAAATGATCGCAGACACGAGTGCTGATGTCATTCCATTGCTCATCGAGCATTATCTTGAAGAATCTCAGCAGCGTTTAGCCAAAATATATCTGGCTATGGAGTCTCAGGACAAAGAAACATTAGAGTTCGAAGCGCATACCCTAGGTAGTTCAGCTCTGGCACTCGGTAATAGAACTTTGTCCAATTTCGCGCGAAAAATCGAGCATCTTTGCTTAGACGGCAAACAAGAGCAGGCTTTCAGCTACAAACAAAAACTTGAGGTTGTTGCCTCAGAGTCACTAAAAGCATTAGAGGAAAGGAAACAGCAAGGGTTTATTGAACCAACACAACTATAAAGGCTTAAGAGAGGACAGCTCCAATGAAACCAAAAGTACTACTAATCGAAGACTCAACTTCTCTTGCTATTTTGTACAAACAGTATGTACAGCACGAGCCCTATGACCTGTTTCATGTAGAGACAGGTAAAGAAGCCATCGCCTTTATTGAAAGAAATGTTCCCCAATTAGTTATTCTGGACTTTAGACTGCCCGACATGGATGGCGAGCAAATTCTGGATTGGATTAACGAGAACCAAGTCCCGACATCCGTCGTCATTGCCACGGCGCATGGCTCAGTAGATTTGGCGGTTAGCCTTGTGCAAAAAGGAGCGAAAGACTTTCTGGAAAAACCAATTAATGCTGATCGTCTTAAAACCTCCATCGCTCTGCACTTGCAACAAGTTAAACTGGAGAACCTTGTCGAAGACATAGAAAACAAATTTGATCGAAACCGATTCCACGGCTTCATCGGATCTAGCCTTCCAATGCAAGGTGTGTACAAGATCATCGATTCAGTGGCACCAACGACAGCAAGTGTTTTTATTGTCGGTGAAAGTGGTACGGGTAAGGAAGTGTGCGCCGAAGCCATCCACCGTGAGAGTAAGCGTAAAGATAAACCGTTTATCGCCATTAACTGTGGTGCGATTCCAAAAGATCTCATGGAGAGTGAAATCTTTGGTCACGTCAGGGGCGCATTTACAGGCGCTACTGCCGATCGCAAAGGTGCGGCCTCAATGGCCAACGGTGGTACGCTTTTTCTTGATGAGCTGTGTGAGATGGAACTTGAGATGCAAAAGAAATTACTCAGATTTTTGCAAACAGGTACCTTTACCCCACTAGGCGCAAATAAAGAAATGAAAGTCGATATTCGTATCATCTGTGCGACGAACCGAGATCCTCTTGTTGAAGTAGAAGAAGGCCGTTTCAGAGAAGATCTCTACTACCGCGTGCATGTAGTGCCTATTGATATGCCACCATTACGCGAGCGCGGCAACGATATTACGACGTTAGCGACTCACTTTCTTAAACTGTACGCTAAAGAAGATGGCAAAAAGTTTAACGCAATCCACCGAGATGCAGAGCCAACGCTAAAACGCTATGCGTGGCCGGGTAACGTCCGTCAGCTTCAAAACATTATTCGCAATATTGTGGTCCTTAATGACGATAGCCATTTGCGCCTTGAGCATTTGCCATCTCAGGTCACATCAAGCCGTACGCCAAAGCAAAACAGCGTAGCTAAACCTGAGCCAGTCATCACTCCGCAACCCGTCGTTATCAATGAGGCTCCTGAAAATAGTCACAACGCGGTTACTGAGCCGCAAATTGAAAGACCTGTAGAGATAAGGCCAATGTGGCAAATTGAACGTGAGGCAATACAGCAAGCCATTGATTACTGCGACGGAAACGTGCTGAACGCGGCGGTACTTTTAGAGCTTAGCCCTTCTACGGTATACCGTAAGAAGCAAGCCTGGGAAGCTGAAGATGAGCAACAACTCGTGTAACGAAGTCTGGCTAGTCATCGACAGCCTGACTTTCGGTGGCATTGAAACGCATGTGCTTGAGCTCGCAAATGGGCTCAAGCATTTTGAAATTCCTGTCAAAGTCATGTTTCTGCGCTCTTATTCCAAACCGCAACTGCTCAAAGACAAGCTGGAATCAAGTGGCATTGCTGTCCAGTTTTTGGGCTCTGCAGGCACGAATTACTTTAGCGACTTAATTAGCCAAGTACGAAAGCAAAAACCAGCTCTTCTCCACGCTCATGGCTATAAAGCAAGCTTAGTGTGCAAGCTGGCAAGGGTTATAACCGGAGTTCGCCAAATATCTACGTATCACGCAGGAGAAACTCCAACGGGTAAGGTGTGGTTATATGACTGTGTCGACCGGTTCACCACGTTTGTGTCAAATCACTCAATCGCCGTGAGTGAAAGAATCACCCAAAAGCTGATAACCAAATCAGAAAGTTTCAATAATTTTATTGATACCAAGACGCTGTCTACCTCAACAGGAAACCAAATCGCGTTTGTTGGCAGGCTAAGCCATGAGAAAGGTCCCGACCGATTTATTGACTTGGCGCGCCTAAATCAAACACAGCGGTTTGATCTTTATGGCTCAGGGGCCATGCAATCGGAGCTAACACAAGGCGCTCCGGCAAACGTCAGGTTTCATGGTCACCAAACCAACATGGACGCCATTTGGCAACATATTGGCATTTTGATCATTTGCTCTCGTTATGAAGGCTTACCCATGACAGCGCTCGAAGCGATGGCAAGAGGTATCCCTGTTGTCTCACTTAATGTTGGCAATATGTCGAAGCTTATTCAACACGAAACCAACGGATACTTAGTCGACAACGTCAATCAATTGAATGAGGCTTTAAACACCTATCTGTCCCTCGCCCCCCACCAGCAATTAGCGATAAAAAAGCAGGCGATTGATAGCGTTGAACAGCACTATTCTCAATCTGCCGTCATCCCAAAAATGATCAAACTCTACTTCCCCAATAGCTCTCAATCTGATTGTCAAATTGAGAAACAATAACGCCCCACCTCAAGCCTCCTATAAATCACCTTAAAAACAATCACATAGAACCACCACCTTCTTGGCATCACATTTGCGTTAGTCCTATCGAAAAGTGCAATTAACGGTTTTATGCAAAGACGATGTTGGGGGTTGGCATGAAGAGAAAGATTCTATTTGTACATTACGGCGATGACTGGATCCGAGGCAGTGAGAAATGTTTGCTCGATCTTATTAAGTACATGGAACATCATCACTACGCTTGTTACGTTTGGACCAATAATTGCGAACTCTCAAAACAGTTAGAACTGATGAATGTTCCAACTCAGCTTAATCATTTTCCACTGCTGCTTGGCTGGAAACCACCTAAATACAACGTATCAGGTTGGCTTGGTCTGATTAAGCATGGTTGCGAGATCATCGAACGCGAAAAAATAGACCTTGTACATATTAATAGTGGTGCGCCCTGCCAGTGGATGTTGGCCGCTGCACAAATGAAGAAAGTGCCCGTCGTTACCCAGCTCCACTGCCCTTACCCAGCACGCGACCGCCTAACGCTTGGCCTGCATCTTTCTCCGCACATTATTTCAGTCAGTCAGTACGTCGCTGAATTCATGACTAAAGATGGTTACCTTAACGAAAAAATATCGGTTATTCACAATGGTATTGATACCGTCTCACTCTCCGCGCAGCAAAAAGTCGATGTTAGGCAAGCGTTATCTATTCCGGAGCAGGATTTTGTTTTTTCGACGGTTGGCTCTCTGATTCACCGTAAAGGTGTAGACCGGATCATTACCGCAATGCGTCACGTGGCTTTTGAGTATCCTAACGTCAGTCTCGTTGTCATTGGCGATGGCGATTTAATGGGCAAGCTTGTTCAGCAAGCCAGTCGTTTGCACCTAAGCAATCGTATTCACTTTGTTGGCGAACAATCCAATGTCGTTGGATGGCTAAAGGGATGCGATGCCTTTATCAGTGGTGCTCGCAGTGAAGCCTTTGGGCTGGCTGTAGCAGAAGCTGCCCTTGCTAAAATCCCAGTTATCGCGCCGCTTGAAGGTGGCATTCCTGAATTCATTACCCATGGCGAAACTGGAGTTCTGTATCCGAATCAGGGCATTGGCCCAATAGCAAAAGCGATGCGCGTGCTAATCAATAATCCTGAACTATGTGAACAGTATGGAATGAGCGGTTTTGTTCACATTACCCAAAATCATGATCTATCTGTCAGTTGCCGAAAAATAGAACTTCTTTATAGAGACTTATTGGAACAGCCATTTGTAGCCAATCGGTCTCTAATAAGCACTTTATCCCCCCTCAAAACCTATGTGGTAAATCGTTTGTCGTTTGGAGGCCAGCATGACTAGTCAAAACAAGAAAACGCTTATTTTTGACCCTATCGCATTTAAAGGCGGCTCTAAGATTGCCACCAGTGATGCGCTCAATGTATGCCGTGTTGAGTCCAATGATTTCATTGTCGCAACCGTAGACACGGCATTCTGGAAGCAAACAGAGTTCTACGCCAAACACAATGTTACTTTGATTTCCATTTCCCCAGTTCCTTGGTTAATGAGTCAGCACAATGGGATTCTCTACTGGCTAAACCAACTGTATCTTCTATTGGTATTGCTAAAGACATTGATTGGGCATCGCGGCATTACTACGTTCATCGGCGCTTCAGGGCCAGGTATGGATATGCCAGTCTATTTGTTACAGATGGTTCTTAATATTGAAGTCGTTCAGTTTATCCATGGCAACGTCGGGATCTCACGCTCTATTGGCTTCTGTCTTACCAGAGCGAACGCCGTGTTTTACTTACCCTCTACCCGTTGTAGCCTCAAAGCGGCACTAGAAACTTACCTTAAAACCGCGACCAAAATAAAAGACGCCACGGCAATGGCTGAAAGTTACTTAAACTCATCTCAATATCAGTCATTTGTGAATGGCATTCCGGCATCACGTTGGCCAAAGGAATGTCAAAAGAACACGCCAGTTTACTTTTGGGCTGCATCGCTGCTGAAATGGAAAGGTTTGGAAACGTTAATAAAAGCATCCAAACGTGCCGCTATTAGTCAGTCTGTCGTACTCAATGTTTGCTACATTCGCCCCGTCGATACGTGTTTACCAATCTCCAACGCTCCGGTTTTACTCTCCCACACCATATGGTATGAAGACCCTGAAAACTTAGACGATATCCGGAGTCAATCCAACATCTTTGTTTCAACCAGCTGTAATGAGCCATTCGGTTTATCTATTCTAGAGGCTCTGGCTGCGGGTATGTGCGTTGTCATTCCACGAGATGGCGCATATTGGGACAAGACACTGACCCACAATGAAAACTGTATTAAGTATCAGCCGGGAAACCCAGATTCTTTGTGTGATGCTCTGCTCTATGCCAGTAACGACCAACAAGCATTTCATCGTTGCAGCCAGCGTGCGTTAGAAATAGCGGCTCGCTATAAAGCTGAACATTGCTACCAAAAGTTTGCACAACACATTAATGGTGACGTGGTTACATCCGCCCTTCACGCATGCAACTAATTCAGTTTGAATAGGAAATTTTGCAATGAATGTTAGCCATCTGAAAAACATCAGTTTATATGCAGTCAGCCTGTTTCTCATTAAAGGTGTGTCGCTATTTACTTTGCCTCTTATGGCCCAATACTTGTCACCGCAAGAAATCGGCCATCTCGAGTTGCTCGGTATCACAACGGTATTCTTTAGTCTGATTGTGGGCATTGCAATGCATGAAAATCTCTATCGATTTATAGGCACAATCAGTCGCTTCACGGTGCGAAAAAGAAAAGCTTCTCAACTGTACAGTGCATCGCTCGTTGTTTCTTTCAGTCTGAGTTTGTTTATCTTGTTCATTTATTACCTGGTCCCTTTTAAGCTCTCGACGTTCACCAGTGAGCAAATCCTATTTATGGCTTTGGTTTTGTGTTACGAAGCGCCCCTTGCTATCAGCCTTGCCTGGTTAAGATTGCATAATCAAGCAAGCTTGTTCTTTAAGATATGTGTCGCGACCGTATTAGCTCAGGTTTCTTTACTTGTTGTCGTCCTGACATACAAACCGGACGTGACACTCGTTTTTGCCCTCAATATCGTGTGTACCTTTATCCAGTTTTTGTTTTTGCACGTTTTCATAAACTTTCCATTTTCCCTACCTAACAAACAACACTTTATTCGTTATATCCGCTACTCTGCGCCACTAATGTTGTCCGGTGTGGTGGCATTTGGTTTAAGTGGTGCAGAAAGGTGGCTGATCGCTGGAGCAACCGATTTAGAAACCTTAGGCATGTATGCGATTGCGGCTAAATTCGCGCTTGGCGTCGGTATTGTTATCCAACCTTTTCATATGTGGTGGATGCCAAAACGTTTCGAAACCATGGACAAAAATGGAGGAGAACATGTCGCTAGCGTGACGACTCAAGGGATACTGCTGTTGTGCGTTATTTCTGTCGCTGTGGTATGGCTTAGTCAACTTTTTATTTCGTTCTCTTTACCGGACTCTTACCAGCCTGCTATCGCTTTGGTTGGAATGACCATAACAATGATGCTATTCAAAGAGCTGGTCGAGTTGACTAACTTTGGTATTCTCTACCAAAAGCACACCTCTCAGCTTTTGTATATTAACCTCGCCTCCATTTCATTGGCGATGGTGATTTGTATCCTTTCTGCTGACTTCGGCATTGAAGCAATGCTTTACGGGTTGATCGCGGGGCAATTAAGTCGATTCATATTCACAATTTGGTTTAGCCAACGTGCGCATTATCTGGATTATCAAACCAGTCCTATTTGTGCGCTGATAGCGTTAACGGTGCTGTTTCTATTAACCAGTCGGTATCATCAAAGTATCGAGTTGTCCGCGTTAATGCTGCTGCTTCAGCCGTTAGGCGTTATCGCTTTTGCAATTCGGTTCCAGTTGATTTCATGTGCTTCACTCAAACGTCTTTCAAACACGTTAACTCATTACGTGGGTCGCTCACTATGAATAGTGTCAAACACGCCAGGCCAATAATGATCATGACGCTGGTTACGTTTATGCTAGCTATGGTTTGGTATGTTATTCCTCATCCAGCCATTGTCGTTGTGCTCTGCTTTTTACCGCTTGCGGCATTGTTTGTGCTCAATCAGACATTCTGGTTAGTGAGTCTATTTGTACTGTTTTCCTTCTTTCGAATTCACGAAGCCTTACCCGCACTTTATTCATTAAAAATCCCGTTACTCCTCTCTTTAGGAGCACTTGGCGCTTTGATTTGGCACACCTTGATCAGTCGCCAGCTACAAACTTTCTGGCACCCGAGTATGACGTGGCTCGTCCTATTTTGGGGGCTTGTTGTCATAGGCATTGTCTTGTCCTCTAACCCGGGTGTAGCCATAACCTATTTTAAAAATATCTATTGGAAAATCATCATCATGACTCTAGCCATCGCTTGGTTGGTGAATACGGAAGATGCAGTGCGAAAAATCGCAACCTTGATTATCTTAGCGGGTGGATTAATCGCCGTAGTTGCTTTGTATAATTCGGCTTCGGGGATTGGTTTAGTTGAGGGCACGAGAGTCACCATCGGTCGTCAGTTGGGCTCTGTGCTTGGTGATCCGAATGATTTGTCGCTGGTATTAATGTTTCCTCTGGCGTTTGCGATCAGCTTTGCCACCACAAAAGGTATAGGCTTCTCACGTATTCTTGGTATTACCGGGCTAGTACTGGCAATGGCAGCCGTTATCGCGACACAAAGCCGTGGTGGGCTTTTGGGATCAGTTGCTGTATTTGGTATTTTTGGTCTGCGCTTGATTCGCTCAAAATCACTATTGATCTTCATCGCTGTAATTGGGTTGCTGGGACTGTTTGCCGTAGCCGGAATTTCCGACCGTCAGTCGGGCGGCGCAGCAGAAGACGGCATCGACGCATCAGCCATGGGACGCTTATATGCATGGGAAGCGGCGTTTAAGATGGCGGTGGTGAACCCGTTTAGTGGCGTGGGTTTAAACAATTTCTATTCGAATTACTACTATTACAGCCCACATTGGGACGGGCTCAACCACGCGGTTCACAGTACTTGGTTCGGCGTGTTGGCTGAGACCGGGTTTCTTGGCCTGGCTGTGTTTATTGGTATGATCATTTCGCTTATCAAAACGAGCCGACAAACGCTTTCTATCTTAAATCAGCGAAAAGGCTTGGTTTCCCCTTATCTCACAGCAACAGCGCTTGCGGTGTATGCAGGTGTAATAGGCACTGTGGTTTCCGGTACTTTCCTAACCCAAGGCTTCACGTGGCCGATTTATATCCTCGCAGCGCTTTGTATCGCTATCTCCCGAATTACTCAAATCCGTTCTCAAATTGAGAAAACCAAAGAAACACTCAACAAATAATTCTTATGTTACTGTTTTTAAACAATTAATTTTTTGGCACGCAACGTGAAATAGTCTCTTTATCACCTCAATATAAGGGACAGTATCATGTTGGCTCAGCAGTTAAATGACTTCAAAGTATGGTTACAACACCACGAAAACCCTTCATATCGCAAATTGTTTCTCATTTTGAAATCGATTCGTGCATGTGATCTTCCTACACCGTTGTGGATAAACAAGACGGTTCGCACCGTTTATTCAGCGAGTACCTCCATTTGGAGCAACGTGGTTAGGGTATTTATCCATACCCCCGCCTTTAAAGGTCGCCTTTCTCAATATGGCCGAGGACTTTATCTCTTTGGTGGTGTGCCTTTTGTTTCCGGGCCACTTTCCATCACGCTTGGAGACGATTGCCGCATCTCTGGTCAAACAACGTTTAGCGCCAGACCCCAATCCAGTGATCCACAACTGATTGTTGGCAGTAACGTCGATATCGGTTGGCAGAGTACTTTTGCGATTGGGAGACGAATTGAAATTGGTGACAATGTTCGAATTGCCGGTCGCGCCTTTCTGTTTGGATATTCTGGTCACTCACTTGACGCTGATTTAAGAGCGAAAGGCTTTGGCGATCTCGATTGCGATGTTGGAGACATCGTACTTGCAAAGGACGTATGGCTAGGAACAAACGTCACGGTTTGCCCCAATGTCACGATTGGCGAAGGGACCATCGTGGGAGCTGGTAGTGTGGTCACTAAAGACCTACCCGCTTTTGTTGTTGCTGCTGGTAATCCTGCCAGAGTGATACGTTCACTTAATCACTAAGGAGTTCACTATGCGAGATCTTATTGTTTTTGGTGAAGATTTTGGTGGCTTACCATCGAGTACACAACATCTGGTTACCCGGTTAGCAAAACAACGCAAGGTACTTTGGGTTAACTCGATCGGACTCCGTCAACCCAAGTTAAATATGCACGATGTTAAACGTGCTTGCGGTAAGCTTATGGGTAAAAGTAAAGGTGGCTACACCGACCAGCGAGAGCATCACGTAAATATTACGGTGATCAACCTTAAAACACTTCCTGCTCCTAAGTCAGCATTCGCGCGTTATATCGCCAAAACCTTGATGCGTCTTCAGCTGAAACCCGTTATCGAGAAGCTTCAACTGCACAAACCGATTTTATGGACTTCACTGCCGACTGCAGCCGATTTATGTGGAACTCTGGGTGAGTCATCGGTGGTTTACTATTGTGGAGACGATTTCTCATCGCTTGCCGGTGTCGATCATGAGGTGGTCAAACAGCACGAAGACAAACTCGTGGAGCACGCGGACCTGATTCTCGCAGCCAGTGCACCCTTGCTAGCGAAATTTCCACAGACCAAAACTCACTACTTGCCCCATGGCGTAGATACCTCACTCTTTAGTCAGCCAAGCCAGCGTGCCACGGATTTACCTTCTCCAAATCACAAGATTGCTGGGTTTTATGGCAGCCTGTCTAACTGGCTAGATTACGAACTCATCGAGCAAGTTTGCCTCGCGAACCCTAGCTGGCAATTTGTGTTTATCGGCCCAATTGAACTCCCAAACTATCCGCTACCGAAACTGGCGAATGTGCACTACCTTGGCCCTAAGCCACATCGCGACTTACCCGGTTACAGTCAACATTGGGATGTGAGTTTACTTCCGTTTAAATCCAATGGACAAATTGCTTCATGCAGCCCTTTAAAATTACTGGAATACTTTGCGGCAGGCTGTCCCGTCATTACGACTCCTTTTCCCGCGTTATCGCCTTACAAAGCCTTGGTTTCAACCGTCACTGATTGCGAGCAATTCACAGAGGCATTAAATCAGTTAGATCGTGAATCAACCTTTGAGCGACAAAAGTCAGTCATCAACGAAAGTTGGGATGCACGTACGCTTAAACTGAACTGTATGTTGGAGTCACTATGAACGAGCTAAAACGGAGGTTTATCATCATACTCAATTCAGCATGGCGACAACGGTATGTGATTGTCGTACCCATTCTTATCCTTCCATTCGTTGGATACTTTATTGGCAAAATTGCACCGACTAACTACGTGTCGCATACGTCAATGCTGATTCAGGAAACCGCAAAGATGAATCCGTTTCTGGAAGATATCGCGGTCTCAACCATGCTGAAAGAACGTCTAAATGCCTTGAGTACGCTACTGAAAAGTCGCCATGTACTCACTGCGGTGGCGAATGAGCATCAGCTGATTAACGACGCTATGCCACCAGCCAAGCGTGATTACATCATCAATCAGCTTTCAAACAGTTTAACGATCACTCAACCGGGCAAAGACTTTCTTAAAATCTCACTGACCGCTCCCCGTCCGGACGGTATGAAAGAGTTATTAGAGTCTATCAGTGAGCATTTTATTGAACAGCTTCTCGCACCAGAGCGTTCATCGATTCAGGACTCGTCAGAATTTCTCGCTATTCATATTGAGAAACGCAGACAGGAACTCGACATTGCGGAAAACGAACTGGCTGATTTTAAAAATCGCTTTGCATCGGTAACGCCGGAAATGCAAAGTCAGTCGCTAGGTCGCCTTGCCTCTCTGAAACAAAGCTACGCAGAGAAAAAAGCCGAACTCGCTGGGGTTGAAAAGAGCCTGGGTTCTCTCGATCAACAACTATCAAAAACCAACCCCGTGGTCGGAAAAATTGAAGATCAGATCATCGAGATTCGTAGCGAACTGACTCTTCTCAAAGCGAAGTACACAGAGAGTCATAGTGCTGTTCAAGGCAAAGAACGCGAGTTACGCCGTTTAGAAAATGAACGCGCCTTATTATTGAAAATGGAGCAACCTAATATCAGTAGCGATCAGCTTTGGGATATAGCCAGCAGTAATAAATTAAAAGATCTTGGAGAGATTCAACCTTTACTCGTCACCCAACTACAAAGCTTGCAACTCGTGCGAGGTCGTTATGAATCCCTCACAGAAGAAACAAAAAGTTTAAAAGAAATGATTTCCAGTCTGGAGCAAGAAGCCAATCGATTCGGTGATAACGCGAAAACCATGCATCGTTTAGTTCGCAATGCTGAAATTAAGCGTCAACTCTATGATGAATTAATTCAACGTTACGAAATGGCTCAGCTCACAGGTTCTTTAGGGGTTTTCGAGCAAAACAAACGCGTCAAAATTATTGACCTTCCCTATACCCCTAGTCGCCCGGCGAATCTTCCGGCGATTGTATTTGTCATTGCGGGTTTGGTGGCAGGGATTGGTTTAGGTGCTGGTGTTGCGTTATTGATCGAGCTGTTTGATTCATCGATAAGACGCAAAGAAGAGATCGAAGCCATTACCCAGGCGCCTGTACTCACGCACATTCCAAGAATAAAGCCGTATTAATCATAACAATTTTCAAATTGACTTTCAGCTTGAGAAATACGATAAAAAACTCATAAGACATTGTATTAATTAGATAATAAACCTGGCACACATAATGCTAATACTAGTTCAGAGCTAAACATCCGTTAGGAGCGAGTATGAGCATAAAGTCCAAAACGATTATTCACGTGGTTCAGCACCTTTCCCCTGGTGGATTAGAGGCGCTCGCACTCAACATGCTGGCGTTTTCGTCCCCACACCAGAAAGTACTCATTGTTAGTTTGGAGGGTACAAAACAAGAATCAGTATTGAAATGGTCAAAACTGAAGTCGGTTGAAAACCAATTAATCTTTCTTAACAAGCCGTCAGGCTATAGCGTTAAGACGCTGATACAGCTTGTTAAACTGTTTTTCACGTTAAAGCCAAGCGTTGTTCATACTCATCATATTGGTCCGATTCTATACGGCTCCGTTGCTGCTCGCTTGGCCGGGGTAAAAGCTCGAATTCATACCGAACACGATGCATGGCATCTATCAGACCAAAAGCACCGCGCTTTACAAAACCTGGCACTAAAAATCGCTAAACCTTGCGTTGTTGCCGATGCACTCTTGGTAAAACAACGAATTCATCAACATTTTGATTATCAGGATGTCAGGGTGATCAAAAACGGTATCGACTGCGAGAAATTCACCACTGGCTCCAAGCACCTTGCCCGTCAACTTTTTGGACTGCCTGTGCAAAGCACCATTATTGGTACGGCAGGTCGATTAGAACAAGTCAAAGGCCACGACATTTTGATCAACGCGATGGCATTACTCCCTAATCATATACAGCTAGTTATCGCTGGGGATGGTAGCCAACGTATCAAATTAGAACAGCAAGTGCAGCAACTTGGGTTAAGCAGTCGAGTAACCTTTCTTGGTCTAGTTGATGACATGACGCGGTTTTATCAAACGCTGGACTTATTCTGTTTGCCCTCACGTCGTGAAGGTTTCCCGCTCTCTACTTTAGAGGCTCAAGCATGTGACATTGTCACTTTAGCAAGCAACATTGGTGCAACAAAAGAAACCCTTTGCCCAAGCACCGGAGTGTTGTTTGAAAGTGAAAACTCACAGCAGTTGGCCGCCAGTGTAAAAACCGCCTTAAACAAACCAGTAAAAGCATCCCCAAGACAGTTTGTCTTAAAGCATAACGACATCAGGGACATGATGCGTGCATACGAAATATTAGCTGAGGAGAAAAGCGCATGATTGATTTACTACTTACCATACTGTTTATTATCAGTTGCGTGTTGGTTATCTATCACCACGTTGGCTACCCTGTTTTACTGTCTTGGTATTCTAAAAATCACCCTTACAAAGCCCGCAGCCATAGAACGCGTGGATATAGAAGTATCAAAAGCGATCGGGGATGTTCAACCATCACTATCTTGATACCTGCCTACAACGAAGAGCAGTGGATAGCGGACAAAATTCGCAACCTATCTGCGCTTGATTACCCAAAAAATAAGTACAAAGTCATCATCGCATGTGATGGCTGTACCGATAAGACAGTGAGTATTGCAGAACAAACCATCCAAGAAGCAATTTGTTCCGATACACATTTTGAAATCCGGGCATTTAAAACCAATCGTGGCAAAGTTGCCCTGATAAATGAACAGATGAAAACCATCACCAGTGATATTACGGCCTTGAGCGACGTGTCCGCCCTTATTTCCATTGATGCGCTATGGATTGCAAATACACATTTTCAAGACAGTAAAGTCGGCGTCGTCAATGGTCACTATCAATTGTTTAAGCCGGGTAATGCTGGGGAAGCCAGCTACTGGAAATACCAAAGTCAGCTTAAGATGCGTGAAGCCTCACTTGGCTCAACGCTTGGGGCGCATGGCGCATTTTACCTATTCCGCACACACCTGTTTGAATCTATAAGTGCCGATACAATCAATGATGACTTTATAATTCCTATGTCTATCGTACGTCAGGGGTATATTGCTGAATATGAGCCTGAGATGGTTGCTCTGGAGATGGAAGCCACCAACGAGAAAGATGATTTTAGCCGAAGACTGCGTATCTCTGCTGGCAACATGCAGCAGGCTATCCAGCTTTGTGAGATGTTCTTACCGAAGTACAGAGGTGTCGCATTTGCATTCTTTTCCGGCAAAGGGCTACGGCTCATGACCCCTTACCTACTTCTATTTTGTTTTGTTAGTTCTATCGCCATGATGGACAACCCACTTTTCATGGCTGCACTGGTCACTCAAATCACGATCTATTCACTGGCGATTGTAATTTATCACCTACCACATATATTTTGTCACAAAGCCTGCAAGCTACTGCTTTACATCGTTGCTGGTCATTGCGCAAATTTCATCGGTGGTATGCGATACCTATTTGGTCTTGAATCAGGAAAGTGGTCTCGTGTGGGCCAAAAAGGAGATGCACTATGAGCAACGTATCCGCACATATTTCAATTTGGTTTGCAAAACGTCTCTTTGATTTATTCGGCGCGCTGTTTGGTTTACTGCTTCTGTCACCAGTAATGCCTTTTATCGCGATAGCAATCAAACTCTCCTCTTCGGGCCCTGTGTTTTATAAGCAGCTTCGAGTCGGTAAATCTACACCAGAGAAAATGATGTTTTTCGAAATCATTAAATTTCGCACCATGTACCAAGATGCAGAACAACATACAGGGGCTGTTTGGGCGACGGAAAATGACCCAAGAATCACGCCAGTTGGACGATTTTTACGTAAGACTCGTTTGGATGAAATCCCACAACTTTTTAACGTAGTTAAAGGTGACATGTCACTGATAGGTCCACGACCTGAACGGCCTAGTTTCTATAGCAAACTGGAGAGTGCGATCCCTTATTTCGCTGATAGAACCTATGGCGTGATGCCGGGCATTACCGGATTAGCGCAAGTCAATCAGGGTTACGATACTTGCATTGATGACGTGCGAAGAAAAGTCGGCTATGACCACAGTTACGCGCTTTCTCTATGCTCGATGAAGTCTTGGCTCAGTATGGATATGAGCATCATTACCAAAACCATTGTGGTGATGTTTGATGGTCGGGGGCAATAGCAGAGATAGACACTGGATTTAATCATTGTGACGCACAGCGACTATCGAGTTGTTGGGCTTTGCTTAATAACGCAAGAGGCTCAAAGGTTACCCCCTTTGCGCCTCTACTGTGCTTGAGACAACCTATTGAAACGCCTTGCCATAATTAGCTATAGTTTCTTTAGCACGCTTAATACTCTCAATGTGTCGCTGACACTATTTAGTTCTATCTTCAATTTCGTCGAATGCTTCAACCGAGATACGTTCAGCAATTTCACGCATCTTCTGCATTTTTTCTGGATTACGATTTTCCCAAAACTGTTCCCAATTTTCGCGAGTTTGCCATTTGGCAACAGTGAGAACCTTTTCAGGCTTATCATAGGAATGGAGCATAAAGCTACCGAGCGCACCTTCTACCGAATGGTGGATGGATTCGGTCGCCGAACGCCAGGCATCTTGAAACTCGTCCATTTTCTCGATTGGTACACGCCACTCATACACAACTCTAAACATAAAACTCCCTGTAAGATACGCAGTTTCTAAATCCCAAAGCATTTGGCACATAACGTCACGTTATGGGGTGAACCAAAGCAATACGGAAGGCGATACATCCATCTTAAACACAACTAGTACATATATCCTAACCAGTCCATGTGTCCAACTGCCCAAGTTTTTCCACTCATTGACTTTATATACAAATCATTCACCCGCTCCACTGCGACACCATAATTTCTGTGTTCAGATAGCCGCAACCATGAACTGAGCGTATCAACACGCTGATAACCATTTTGTGTATAAAAGCTATGCAGATCAGATATTAAGACTATGAAATCGACTTCTTTAGTAGAAGCATAATCTGCAAGCTGAGATAACATTGAAGAGCCAATACCTTTACCTTGATGAGCGCTGTCGATACAAAAATCGATAACACCTAAGACTTTGTAGTTTTCTTCTCCCACGGCTATCACTCGATAGTCTAAGCCCATGTAACCAACAAGTTGATTACCTTTATATTTCAGGGCTCTCATGTGAGGAAGTTGCTTGTAATAAGAGCGTGCCACTTGATCTTCAGGAAACGACTGGTTTCGCAAAGACTGAATCTCAGAATGCTGCTCTCTCGATAATTCTATTTCCGGGTAAATATCCATATTTAACCTTTAAAACCTACCACTGTGTTAAAGCGCCGCATAGCTACATTATCAAAACTTAACCCACAAATGAGTAACCCTGAAACATCAACATCACAGCTGTGTCCATTCCAGTAGACTCTGCCATCAGCCCTGTTACGACTTAGCTGCTTGTAATATCAGCGAATGTTTTTGACCGCAGGCCACCATACGAAGACCCTGATGTATCAGCTGCATAAGACAGAGCATCAATTGTCAGACTGATGCTCTGTTCACTCCACTCTTCGGCAGTTCCTCCTTAAGAACTTATTTCACCGGCTCTTCCAATTCACCTTGGATTAGCAGCTGAGGGGTATATTTACCGCCACTGTGCTCTTTGGTAGATAAACCGACATAACCGCCTTGACCTTTCTCGTCGATATTAACCAGCAGCAGATCCAGTGAACGCTTGCTGTCCAATTTGTTGACGATATCAGTTACATCCAGCTCAATCCATTTCTGGCTTTGACCATGGCTGGCTGTGGCAATGCCAGATGCTGTGGCGCCATCGGTGGAAGGTAGAGTATTCCAAGTGATGCTTTCTTTTTCAATCCAGTCGCCGGCGTCTGCAGCAAAGGCCTGCAAGCGGGTATCCTTATTACCGCCAGTTTTGTCTGGACGGGTGTCAACACCTCGGATATGCAACTTTAATTTGGCGGAAGTCGCTTTTAAGCCCATCAGGCCGTTTGTATCAAAGCGAAGAATACTTATATGATCCAGTGCCGGGTTGTTGTAGTGATTTTCTACCCCCATGAACCCCCAAGCAATACCGTCGAATTTGTCAGCCTGATTACCACCGCGCACATAAGCGTCTTGAGTCACTTTCAGCTCTAGTCCGCCAGCGGCCAGATCTTGCTTAGCCTTAGCTCTGGCTTCTGCATCAGCTTTTGCTTGGGCTTCAGATGCCTCTTTGGCTGCAGCTTCCGCTTTGGCAACAACTGCGGCTTGGGCTTCAGCTGCGACTCTTGCTTCTTCTTCTGCTTGCTTGATTTCATCCCTGAAAGCTTGGTTTATCTTCTCCGCACCTTGGTAGAAAGGGAAGGTTACGCTGTTACCTTGTTCCGCAGTTTTGCCGTGTGTCATCACCATGCGAGTTACCGCTTCGCCCTTGGCTTTAGAGTCCAGCGTCAGCTTAACTTCGGCGTAAGACAAACCTGGAGTGGATAACGTTACGATCGGTTCAGCGCCACTTTCATCTACCAGCAATACGCTTGGTTTATCTACAGAAACCGTAAGATCGTCGCTGATCACTACGCTGCCGGCCTGATGGAAAACGACACCAGCGATCTTAAGATCGGAATTACGTACGGCCTGTACGCTGGTGCTGTTCTGCAGTACGGTCACTGGCATCATCTGCTGATAGGACGCCGTCTGCTCTGCGGTCAGCTCAGGCACAATAATATACTGGTAGTCGGCGTCACTTGGCTTCACACCGTGGCTGATATGCAGGGTGAAGACATCCTTAGAGACTTCATTGGCGGAAGATCCACTGCGGATCCGTTTCCAGTTACCTTTCTGCGTCTGGTTGGACAGGTGGCGTTCGCCGTTTTGCGGGAATATATAGCCTACGCCATCATGGTGCACCCAGTTGGCAGAGCTGATCTCGCGTACACCGTTTTCAACTTCCACACCATCAACCGTCACCTTACCGTTGAGCAGGGTCTGGTTGAGAGTAGTGTTCACATTTTCAGCGGATGTTGAAGAGATGCCAGCGCCTAACGCAACTATCTCGTTTTTAAAGCTGAACCATGATTTCTTCGCTTTAGTGTTGAATGCATCACCTTTGGCTGGACTGGTATCGAGGTTCATATCCATGGTTGTTACGCCATAATTGCCGTTAGACACGCCACCCACGAAAGCAACTTCCGGCTGTTCAACCTTACCCCAGTCATCCGGCAAGCCTTCATATTCAGGCGCGGTTACGCCCGGCACCAACTTCCAGTTCCATACCGGGAAAATGTTGTGGTATTCGTCGCCGCGCTGTTCCAGAAATGTGCTGCCGAAGCCCAGCCAATAGCCCAACAGGTTTTCACCGTTACCACTTTCATTAGGGTAGGTTCGCTGGGAGTTCATGCGAATGCCGAAGAAGTGACCATCGGCCATTTTGGTGGAATAGTCACTGCGCCAGAAGTGTTTAAAGCCATTCAAACCGGAAGGTACGCCATGTCTGGCACCTGTAACGTGCGCTTTAAAGGCCATCGCTTCAGCCGCACGTTCAGGAGTTAATGCAGCCACCATATCCATCTGGGTGATATTATTGCTTGGTTTTAACGGCGGTAACTCAGCCAGAGGAGTCAGTTCTGGTTTGCTACGGCTGATACCGCGTCCCCAGGTGTTGTAGTCCAGACGGCTGCCGCGCTTCATCCAGCGCCAGCCATCCAGGAAGAAGTTGGTGAGAATATCGGCCTTCTCTTGGCTAAACCGCCATTCGGTATCGCGGACCATATAGGCGACTCGCAAGGTTGCGCCAAACCAGACTTCGCCATAGCCAGCGCTGTACAGTTGAGCGCCGTGCTGATGGAAAGAGTAATCCGCCTGAATGCCTTCGCCATTGGTGAGTTTGACGGTATTTTCCATGTCTTTTACTGCGGCGCCAACCAGAGATTTGCTATGAATCAGCAGGCCGCGGTAGATTACGACCAGGTTGATGTCACTGCGGTTACCACCGGTTGTCTCAGCATTATCACTCTTACGGACCCCAGGAGTATCTGACATGATCATCGCGGTTTGAAAGCGCTGCTCCATCGGCAGCAGATCACCCAACATCAGAGCAACTTCACCCAGGAATTGAGGCTGACCAATGTCTGCCCACCACCAACCGGTTTTGAAATCTTGTTGATGCCAATAGGTCAAGCCACGGATAGCGGCATCCGCCAAATCGGCATTATTTGATTGCACGAACGCGGCGCCGATCATACGCAGGCGTCTTAGGTGATCTCCGGCTTGCCAACCAGTTGGATCTTCGTCGGCATATTCAATATCTTCCCAACTGCCATTCGCGGCCATGCTGTCCGCATGCTCTTGCGCTAGTTCCAACACTGATTTCTGTTGTTTAGCGGCTATGTCGGTTTGGCGATCAACAAAACCACTCAGCATATTCTGGCGCACCAGCTCGAACTCATTGGCTGCCTGAGATTGAACTTCGGAAGCATGTTGACTTTCGACTTCTTTGATTATTCCATTACATCCAGCAATGGCTAGCACCGATGCGGTAATTACCGATAATTTGAACTTCTTCAACTTCAACTCCACATTTATTCTGACAAAAGAACAAAGGAAACCTGAAACAACGTTTCTCTTGTGATGAAACAATAAATGTTTTATTAACTTGTATTAGTTCTGATGAAGATAACGCGAAGCAGATCAAATCATCCTGGCCGTCTGTAGTGATTTTAATCACAAAAGGTGCCGTGTTGAGTAACAACCTCTTTTTTGAAATGTGCCATTTACGGATAAAATGGGCATCATACATGTGTGATCACCAAGCTATTTTGTCGTGAGTTGCATTGCCTCCGTTTTGCACAAACTCCCCCCTCCCAAAAGTAATGGACAAAAGCAACGGACTGATCAGATTCGAGGCTTTCAGGGTAACTGGTGAAATATATCGTTCTATTTAGGGGTGAACAACGCAATACCTAAGCCGCGGCAAACCAACTTATTCACTTAAAGCAACGCATAGTAAAAATGCCACGCGTTGCGAACCTGTCTTAAACAGTTTGTTATATTTAAACTATCTGCTTGGCATAACTGTTTCGGTCTATATCGACAACCTCTACTGTTAATGAAGCACTAACCAACTGGATTGATTTCAGCCTGGACATGACACTATTAGACAAAAGCAACTTGTCTTGTTCATTACGACCAGAAAGAATACGCAAAGTTACGTGAATAAAGTCTTCTTTAGCGGAGCCTGTTTGATAGTTTTCATATGCAATACTTCTAACCTTTATATCGCTACCATCTGGCTCAAACAAATTCGACTCTAAAGCACCCAGAAACACTTTCTGATTCAAGTCTACCTGTTCGATAGATGATGAATGCTCAATAATACAATGAGGCAAAACTTACTCCTTAAATATAACGCCGCATTAAGGGGTGAACAACGCCACCACCTAGCCTAAATCATTGTGCCGTAAACACTAAAGCTTAATCAAACTGAAAATGCCAAGCGTTGAGAATCCCTCTTAAACGCTTGTTAAGTGCAATTTTTGCCCACTTCCGCTGAAAAAGTGATATCGATCGTGGGACTCAGCATAAGACAAACATGACAATGCTTTTCCACCGCATCTTGAGCTGCTCGCAAAATGTCAGATTCCTTAAAACCGCTGCCATTTACTGTAAAGTGTAAGTTTGCCGATTTATATAAACGAGGTTCTGATTCCGTTAGGGCGAAAGTAACCGTATTTTCTAGGCCTTTAACTTCAAAACCTTGATCTTGTAGTAACAAGACGACATCCGTAGCACTACATGAACCTAAAGCCGACAATAGAACTTCTGTTGGACAAGGGGCTTTCTCACTTGTAGCGTCAACATTAAACGTAAAGCCTCCTTCAGTTGACACTTTAAAACGACAATCACCATCCCACTTTATATTAATACTCATACTTCCCTACTTTTTGATGTGACTATTGTTGATTGCACTTAACGCCCTGTTAAGTGGTGAGCAACACTACCACAAAACTCAATTATTACACCGTAAACACAAAAGCCAAATCAAACCAAAATTACCAAGCGTTGCGAATCTGTCTTAAACGCCTTGTTAGAAATTACTTGTGCACTAACTCAAACGTTACAAGAACCAACTCTGTTGAGTCGTTGAATTCTATACCATAAGCTGATTTACAGTCTCTAGTGAAGAAGTCGTTATGTGCTTTATACCACCACTCATAGGTGCCATCTCCTTCCCCCTCAGATTCAGCGAATTCTCGACTAACCTGTCCAAAGGGACAAAAGTCCACATTGGTTATTTTTACTATGCAAACCGGGTTCTTTTCCCAGTCAAGCACGATTTGGTACTGCCCTACTTTAGGAAACTCCTCACCTTCAATACGGTACGCTTCTTTGACGCTGCAAGTTGCACGTTTTTGACCAATAGAGACAAGACGAGCGCACTCATTTGTATTGTATTCATCGTCACAAAAGTAAGTAGTTTCTAACTCTCCAATCTCAGCAAGTTGAGATTCAGACAGTGTACTTGCATAGGCTTGGAAATAATCCACATACCTTGCATCCATAATAAATTCTCCATGTAATTTCTAACGCCGCGTTAAGTAATGAGCAACGCTACCACTGAACCTAACCAATTGTGCCATAAACACTTAAGATGAATAAAACCAAAAGTGCCACGTGTTGCAAATCTGCCTTAAACGCTTTGTTAGGGCAATTCGTTAGTACGATAGCGTCAATCTGATATTTGTTAGCTTTGAAGCGACTTTTTTGTCTAGAGGCAAAGGGAATTCAGCGATATCCCAAATAGCGTTGAACGCGCTCCGACAAAGTCTATTTTGTATGTCCATATCTAAGTTTTTTACCAATCCTTCTGGACTTAACTGAATTGTTAAGCGGCACTCTGCGCCCTTGTAACTTCCCTTTTTGGACAACGCATTTTGAATTGTTTCCGTATAAATGTCTGCATACTTTGAGATTTCACGTTCTTCCGGAGTCGGGCTGGAAAATTGACCTAAGATATCTTCTAAAGCAGCTTTCTGCTCGCGCCTTTCTTTCTCTACAATATCAACTTCTGCTGTAGCCGAACTAATATATGAAAACCAGAACATAACGAACAGACTTATGAGCCTCATAATGAACTACCCTCAATTACGTGTTGCCCTAACGCTCTGTTAAGGTGTGAGCAACGCAATACCAAAACCGCCGCATTCCACCTAAAACACCAAACGCAACGCATAGTAAAAATGCCACGCGTTGCGAATCCCTCTTGAACGCTTTGTTATACCACTACTCAAAGCTTTTCACTGAACTCCCCACACTGCTTACACTTGTAACCATGCTTGTAAAAGAACAGTGGAAAACCCAGTAAAATGAATACTAAGAAAGCTGGACGCTTACCTTTTGTAAATGCATATAGCTCCGTGCTACCACAGTTAGGGCAAACATCTTTGGCTTCATCAACGGCAACTTCATTTTCCAATGATTCTGAGAAGTCACTACTAAGTATTTGTTTCGCTTCCCCTGCATCACTCTCCGAGACCATCAGGCGAACACCGCCCATAGCGTTTGAATAAAGCCACTGAGTATTCACCGTGTGCTCGTCAGCGATGTAACTTTCTATCCCAGCACTATCTAGACTCGCTTTCGCAATATGAGCTTCATGAGGAAAAGAAAACCTTGCTACTACAATCACATATTGCTCCTTGTGGTATAACGCCGCGTTAAGTAGTGAGCAACGCTACCACTGAACCTAAACCATTGCGCCGTAACCACTAAAGCTGATTCAAACCCAAATTGCCAAGCGTTGTGAATCTGCCTTAAACGCATTGTTATGTACGTTTGACGGCAACCACCGAATAAATGTGCCAATGCTTTGATTCACCTACCATTGTTGTGCCATCTTCATCCCTTTCATTGAACTCTATAATTTCAAAGTTAGAGAATAAGTTTAACAACTCATCTTTAGAGAGTGCAGTTATGGGGGCGTGGAAGTCACTAGCCCAAGAGTCGTTTTTACCCATGAAATCACCAGCAAAAACCCCACCCTTTACGAGACTAGCATCTATGCTTGTCCATACCGCTTGAAACTGCTCAGGGTTCACAAAAAATAAACTCGCGTTAGCGACGATTAAGCTGGCATCAGCATACTCAAACTCACAAAATGATGATTGCACAACATTTACACTCGACTCATTGCCAAACCTATCTCGGCATATTGCTACTGAGTCAGGATTGATGTCAAAGCCGAAGACTTTATAGCCTTGCGAGGTTAAATACTTTATGTCGCTACCCGTTCCGCAACCACAATCTATTGCTACTTTAATTGAAGAAGCATCTAAATTTACAGCTCGTTCAGTTCTTGTGGAATGTGGTCGATTTAATGCCTTTTCGTAAAACTTCCGCCAATTTTCTCTATGTTTCTGATCATCCATAATCTTCGTTTTACCTTAAAGTACATAACGCCCTGTTAAGGGGTGAGCAACGCAATACCGATGCCGCCGCATACCACCTTAAACACTAAAATCAACACATAGTAAAAATGCCACGCGTTGCGAATCCCTCTTAAACAGTTTGTTAGCTTACTTTTTGACTATTGACGATACTATCGATTAGATCTCGTAGCTCATCATAAGTTTGCGATTCAGGAAACGAAGTAGACAACTCATGCCAAGCGGCCTCACTTAGGAGCTTGCCACGGTAGCTTAAAGTTTCAGTCTGAGCAGAGCCTGCCCCCTCAGCGATGGCCATTTTCACTTTAAATAGCCTAGCTTTTTCTTCTTGAAATCTAAAAAATTCTGAAAGCTGGGTGCTTGATTTACCATTTAAAACTTCTTCGATTACCTTACATTGATTCATTCGAGATGAGATCGCCTTTTCTATAGAGATACTATGATTGCCTTCTTTTTCTACAACATATGAATAAAGAAATTCTGTACGAGCTAAGTTAAAATAGATAAACCCAGGCCAAACCAAATCATCAGAAGATATAGACAATGCCTTTTTATAATGAGCCGATGACTTTTCCAAGAATGAAGTTATGTCATTCAAATCATAGGATCCAGATTTTAGTTCTGCCAATATTGCCAAACCATCTTTAGAGTAAAAATCTACTTCTTTAATTTTTAAGATCGTAAGAATTTCATGCATAGATTTCTTATGGTAATACAAACCAAGGTAATTGTGATAAATAGTTTGAGTTACATTATTTTTAAGGATGCCGCCTCTAATATGAAGAAGTTCAGCATTAACATTCACGCCTTTTTTTATTATAACTTGTTGATATTTTACAATGGCTTCGAATAGTTTTGAGGCCTCGTGAATCTGAATTAGACTTCCTTTGTTCAAAGAGTCATATTTTTTCACTTTGCTTTTTAGCAAATCTAGGATTTTTTCCATCCTTTTATTATATTTACTTAAGTCCGATTTTTTTGATTTGAATACTGCTGGGAATACTATAATTAAGTCAATCATATACTGTAAAGTATCAGCAAATTCTGATGCGGTTTTTGACGTATTCTTCAGCTTATACTCAATATCTCTCATCACCGCCTCTTGCAAGGAGGCCACTGAATTTTGATCGTATCTGCACACAATCTCCGGAAGAGATATTGTGTACCCCTGATTTTCGAGTATATTACCATCCATCTTGCTTATGTTATTAACGCTATCAATAGACATGTAAGTTCTAAGCGCTACCAACAATGCCGTTAACGAGATTACATAACTACCAATCGAAAAGGAATAATCTGCAACATCCTTCGTCCTTTCGAGGTATAAATAAAATTCATAAGCAGCAACCGAAAGTACCGCTAATATAACAAATAGAATTTGTAGCAAATTCTTCATTTTATCTCCTGTAAGCTAACGCCCTGTTAAGGGGTGAGCAACGCAATACCGAAGCCGCCGCATACCACCTTAATCACTTAAACCAACGCATAGTAAAAATGCCACGCGTTGCGAATCCCTCTTGAACAGTTTGTTATACATCACTTTCACGATGTAACTTATCAATATAGATTTGTAATCTAGTATGCCAAAAGTAAAAACCTAAAGCAGAAACTACCAATCCCAATATGATTCCTGCAAAGCTCACTAGCTTTGCCAACTCATAGCGTTCAAACCTTGAATTAAGAGCGATTCTTTTGGCTGGATTTCGGTTAATAATTTGGTCTGCCTCGCCTCTCAAAATTGCAGCATCAGCAAGAATTGCTTCAATAGCCAATTCCTGTTGTTTTATTAACTTACTTCTGTCACCACCCACGCTGTTATAGATAGCTATTGCTTCGTTAGTTTTTTCCGCAAATTTTCCATAAGCTTCACCACTTTTGGGAATACCATTTACATAACTTTCGCTTCTTTCAAAGAACTCACTAAATTCATTAGATGCTTTCCACCAAAAAGCACCACTAGAAAGAATCATAATAAGCCCAAACACAGCCATGAACTTATACAGATTATCTGTTGGAGGTGTGAGCATATAGTCTCCTTGATGTATAACGCTGCATTAAGGGGTGAACAACGCCACCACCCAACCTAAACTATTGTGCCGTAAACACTAAAGCTGATTCAAACCAAAACTGCCAAGCGTTGTGAATCCCTCTTGAATGCTTTGTTATGTTTGTAGCTAAAGAGATAGGCACAACTCTATTTCACGACCTTCAACTAAGTGACCTGTGGGCACAAAACCGCAATTTACGTAGAAACCTGGGGGCTGTCTGCACTTGCGACAACACTTGTATAAAGAGCGGATATTCCAAACTCATTAACCAAGGCCGATTTCAACAAATCTACAGCAATACGACCATAGCCCTTTGACTGGTAAGATTTATCTAGCATGAGCCTCCAAAGCTCAAACTTACCTGATACAGTATCTGCGCTTACTAAAATGAACCCAACCGGTTTATTTTCGAAATAGATGCCCTTAAACCAAGGAAAGTTCATAAAGTTCGCTTCAGCCAGTGAAATAGCATTGCTATCGACATGATTTAACTGATTTGGAGCAACTTTCAGCTGGCAAATCTCATAAAAATTGTCGTAATTTATACTTCTAAGTTCGAGAGCCATACAGCCAATTTCCTTCAAAAACATAACGCCCAATTAAGGGGTGAGCAACGCTACCACCCAACCTAAAGCAATGTGCCGTAACCACCAAAAATTGAAGTAGAAGCAAAAATGCCAAGCGTTGGGAATCCCTCTTAAATTGTTTGTTATGTTTATTTAATTACGGCAACTACGACCTGAGCCACACCAACTAGAACCAAGGCTCCGGTTAACCAATTTAGAGCTAAAGCCACTTTTCCGGAGCTTCTCGATGATTCTTCAAATGCACTTTTTATTGATCAATTTCGTCGCCCAACTCATCTATAGATTGCTGGATATCTTCCGTACAGCGAACAAGAATTGCTGACTTCTGCTGTTCATGAACTTGACTTACCGCTTGAGCAGTTCCAATAAGCTCTTCAAGAATTTGATTTTTATCTTTATTTTCTACATAACTCATCAATTTCTCCTCGTGAACATAACGCTTTGCTAAGGTGTGAGTAACGCAATACAAAAGCTACCGCACGACGCCTTAATCACTGAAGACACCTCATACCAAAAATGCCACGCGTTACGAATCACTCTTAAGCAACTTGTTAGTACGCTGCCCGTGAACATTTGGCACATGCCAAGATATTGAAATATAGCACGAAACTTCTGGCTTAAAATGCTGAAGCTAAAGGGACAACTGCCAAACTAGAACTCACTCTCAAAACGCAAGTTGGCTAGAAGAAAAATATGCAAAGCTACCCTATTTCACCGCTTTCAAATTTGCCAAGGATACAGGCTGCAGAACTAAACGGCAGCGCCAAAGAAACTCCGTGTTGACGAGAATTTCCCAGCACCAAAGAAGCCACACCAGAGAAATAGCCCGAAAGTTAGAAACCGTAAACGGTGAAATCAACGCGAACACAACTCATATAGTGCCACCGGAAAGAACGTGAAAGGCACATTTGACCAGGTGTAAAACTAGGAAAAGAAACCAATAAACATCAAGACTTTTGACCTTTGATGCCAATCCAGTACTAACGCCCAGTTAAGGGGTGAAGCACGCAATACCGATGTTACTGCATGGCACTTCAACACCGAAACCAACGCATACCGAAAATGCCACGCGTGCTGAATCCCTCTTGAACTGTTTGTTAGGTTTATGACTGGCACTTCATTAGATGGTAACTTTCTGAACCATCATTCACAGTTTCTACTATTGTAAAACCTTGTGACCGATAAAACCCAATAGCATTTCTATTTTGAGTAAGGCATTTCAGGCTTAAATTTGAATACCGTTGTTTAGCAAAGTCCAACAGTTTTAAACCTACCCCGCTCCTTAAGTTACAAGGACTTACAAATAAGTGATGTATGAAGTTATCAGGCTCCCAAATGGAAATAAAACCGAGGATTTTATTTGATTTACTCGCAACCAAAATATCTTCGCCTGCGGTATCTCGTTCAAAGTCTGAGAGTTCAAACAAGTCTGTGTCCTGCCATGTAAAAGTTGCTAATCGTGATTCTAGATACAATTTCCTTACAGCGTCTAAATGATGAGGTTGAAACTTTATTATTTCCATAAACTTACCAACAAACCTAACGCCGTGTTAAGGGGTGAGACAACGCTACCGCCAAAGCGGATATGACCGCCTTAATCACTTAAACTGATTTGAAGTGAAAACGCCACGCGTTGACGAATCCCTCTTAAACACTTTGTTATGTTTTACCACAACTGACTAACTCACATGGCAAAGAACTGAATTGCATAAGAAATTGTTTAACTTGCGTCACACGACTTTGTGGAATCATCCGACAAAAGCGATAAACATAAATCGCGTAATTCCCAGGAATTTGATTGAGGCAACTTTGATGATTTTCGGCGAATGACGGCATCCCTTTCAATACAGCGAAAGACAAAACTCAAATTGCCGAAAACCCCGCTGCCGATTTGCTAATTGGGAAAAAGAACCAAAGCGACTTTAAGCCAGCCCAATTTTCAACACGCAGACGCGACTTCGAACTGAAGCAACCCACGAACTTTGAAGCGTGATTATTTTGAGGGATTCATGAACCTGGGCAGACAATATTGAATTGCTGAGACTACCCGAGCGAATTGCCAAAGAGACCAAAGAAATAAGCGCCAAGAAACCTTTTATTTCTTCTAAATCAAAGTGAAACATAACGCCGCGTTAAGTGGTGAACAACGCGACCACCTTACCTAAACCATTGTGCCGTAAACACTTAAGCTGATTCAAACTAAAACTGCCAAGCGTTGTGAATCCATCTTGAACGCTTTGTTAGGTGAAAATACTTACTGCAACCAAGCCATTAAACCGCTAACTAGTAACAGTAATACGCCAGCAATACCTACTGAAAACGTAAAACTAATTCGGTTGTGTCGGTCTTGTTCATCGATGTCTCGACTGACTAGTTCGCGATGTGTAATTAGTGACATTGCATCCTGATTAGCGGGACTGCTGCCGTCATAAGCTAAATACGCTATGCCGATAGAAAAAATACCACTGAAGGCAACGTAATCAACTAGAGAGATTGATGCTAAATAGGGTACTAACCATCGTCCCAAAGCGCCGATGAGAACAACCGCGATGAACGCATATAAAATTCCAAGTATAAATGACCTCAAGATACCTCCTTTCACCTAACGCCTTGTTAAGGTGTGAGGCACGCAATACCTAAGCCGCCGCATACCACCTTAACCACTAAAACCAACGCATAGTAAAAATGCCACGCGTGCCGAATCACTCTTGAACAATTTGTTATGCTCGTTCTTTTAGGGTTTGCACAAGACTTACAAGGTCCAAAACTTCGCTAGTTTCAAAGCGATCAAGTTTTGGTAATACATAACTATCGCTCACAGTTTTTAAAGTAATTTCTCTGATCACTGCGCCGTCCCTTGAGTAAGCTGTATCAAAGGATTCAACATCACATACACTCAAATGCCAAAGTGCACTGTTTCCTAGTTTAAGAGTAATACGCTTATCTAGAACCTCGATGCTATAAAGGCCATTTTTATCCGGAAACTTTTGCTGTAATAACAAGCTAATTGCGGCTATCGCGCTCAAACCTAGAGCTAAAAACAAGCTTCCTGATGCAATAGAAATACCGATAGTACCTATAGTGCCGATTAAAATTACACCTTTATTTAAAGCTTTCTCTTTTTCCCTGAGATACACAACTTCCTCCTACGAGCATAACGCCGCATTAAGGGGTGAACAACGCAAACCACCCGGCCTAAACCATTGTGCCGTAAACACTTAAGCTAATTCAAACCAAAACTGCCAAGCGTTGTGAATCCCTCTTGAATGCTTTGTTAGTTGCCAAACCTAAAGCTTTGATTCGATGTTAATTGACGTTTTGCCAACACTAGCTTTATGTGTTTTGGCTCACTCAAATCAGGCGCACTTTCAAAGCGCCTCTCACTGAAACCACTTGGAACATACAACACCGTAGAAAATGGGCAAACAACACCAAAAAGCGCCTTTGGACAAACAATGTTACAGAGCTAACTTTCAACATATAAATCGGTTTCTGAAATAGAGAATACAACCACAAAAGAAACCAACGCACAATTTTACAAACCCAAATAACTAGAAATTGAAATACGAAAACCAAGCCAAAAACACACGAGAATTAGCCCCAAAAACTCTGCTTTAGCTACGTTTTCCTCGTTGGCAACTAACGCCCAATTAAGGGGTGAGTAACGCAACACCGATGCCACCGCAAACCACCTTAATCACTAAAATTAACGCATAGTAAAAATGCCACGCGTTACGAATCCCTCTTGAATTGTTTGTTAGTACGCGGCCCTTAAAGCCTTTGGCACACACCAAGGTATTGAAATATAGCACGAAAATTTTGGCTTAAAACGTTGAAGCCAAACAGACAACTACCAAACTTGAACCCAATCTCAAAACTCAAGTTGGCGAGAAGGAAAATATGCAAAACGGCCTTTTTTCACCGGTTTCAAATTAACAAAGGATAAGGGCTTCAGAACTGAACAACCGCGCCAGTGAAAAGCATTTCTGACTCATAAAACCAACCACACCAAAGAATCCGCACCAGAGAAATAGCCCGAAAGTTAGAAACCGTAAACGGTGAAATCAACGCGAACACAACTCATATAGTGCCACCGGAAAGAACGTGAAAGGCACATTTGACCAGGTGTAAAACTAGGAAAAGAAACCAATAAACATCAAGACTTTTGACCTTTGATGCCAATCCAGTACTAACGCCCTGTTAAGGTGTGAGCAATGCAATACCGAAGCTTCTGCATACCACCTTCAACACCAAACGCAACGCATAGCAAAAATGCCAAGCGTTGCGAATCACTCTTAAACAGATTGTTAGCCTACATCTTCAGCCAGCTCGTAATATCTGGAATGACGCCGTAACTTATACTCCCCACCTGGTAAGACTAGACTTGAACCACACTCGCACTTTTCAATAGTTTGAATATCGTCCTCATTATTTACCTTAAAGATCTCACCATTTTCTATGTCGTGCCCTCGAATTTGAGTTAGGTCAAATTTGGGATATGACTCATTATCTGCCCCACAAGACTTACAAGTAACACGAGCTTTGTAAAGCTGTCTGCTGAAATGTTCAGCTACGACGTCGTTCTCAGGAATAAGATAATTACCAAGTAGAGGGTTTTTTCTACTATCACTAATTTCTTTATATGAATTCAAAATCAATCCAATGAAACTCAGTACTTCACTGCACTCTTTATCACTATCATATCGAACCCACTTATCCCCATCATCTCTCCAGTAACCTTTGTTAGCCACGCATATATCTTTGACTATAGGTCCCTTCTCTTTAGAATAAATTTCTTGGTAACGCTTCGCTTCCGACTTATTTGATGCATCAGATGAAAGTGCAAATATAGCTGGAACTATTCCTTTAACATAGTGTGCTAAAGACTCACCGTTAGCCCCCCTAATGCCAGACAAAAATGAAAACCCATCTACTTTTTTTCCGCTATCGTGAGCCTGCTGAAGTCCCCTTTTGTCGAGCGTAGTTTTAACTTCGATAGTGTATAGTACACATTCAACAGGAAACAGACCTAAACTGTTATCAACTAGCAAAGGAGGAAGGATAGATTTATCATATATGATAATATCAATTTCATTAGAAGGAATGGATCCGTCATGAGAAATAATCTGTCCGCTTCCGACTCCAATATTTGGGGGCAATAGAGGGCGAAATAATTCTTTTATCAATACTTCTAAAATTGCTCCTTTTACTCCTTGATGATTTAACTTTCTGAAGCAATTTGCTTTTGCAATTGCTGCTTTGGCTGTTTCTCTATAATAGTTTTGGAAAAAAGACACACTAACTCTCTAGGAAAATAAAAATATCATTATATATCAAAGGTATATGATGATGCATTCTTTATGATTTATGGATGTAGGCTAACGCCCAATTAAGGTGTGAGGCACGCAATACCGATGCTTCCGCATACCACCTTAACCACTAAAACCAACGCATACCAAAAATGCCACGCGTGCCGAATCACTCTTAAATTGTTTGTTATAAAGCGGACTCTACGTTAAACGCCTTTTCTAACCACACCGAGCTTATGTACTGCCCGTGTTTCTTCGCATACTCATTGAAAACTCCGACTTCTCTGAAACCAAACCGTTTATGTAATGCAACTGATGCGTCGTTTGGTAATGCAACACCCGACAATACACGGTGGACGCCGTAAGCACGAATAGATGAGAACAACTGAGTATATAGTTTTAGAACCTAAACCTTTCCCTTTAGCTTCTTGTGCCAGATACACGGTCACTTCTACAGTATCGTCAAAAGCTGAAATTGCTCTGTACTGTTGGGAACATGCAAAACCTAGCAATTCGCCATTTTCTATAGCGACATATAGTTGATATTTGGTGTTGCTAGAGAACTGAGAAAACCATTTCTGACGATTTTCCAGAGTAAATGGAACTTCCTCAAAGCGTGCATTGGTGTGTTCAATATAAAAATTAAAGATGTCTGTAATACCAGCAACATCTTCAAGTTTACCTATTCGAATTTCCACGAAATGTCCTTTTTCTTCGAGCTTTATAACGCCCTGTTAAGGTGTGAGCAACGCAATACCGATGCCACCGCATACCACCTTAAGCACCTAAACTAACGCATAGTAAAAATGCCAAGCGTTGCGAATCACTCTTAAACAGTTTGTTAGCTATAGCCCCAACAGCTGCCACTGGCCAACAAACTTACCGTCTAAGTCTTCAAACTTTCGTATAGTGCTATCTTTTCGAGGTGAGCCATCTTTTTTGGTTCCGGATAACCAGTTTTGATGGCCAACTTTAATTGTTTTTGCCACATGCTCACTTGGTACTACATGATAGATAGGAGGCTGATCTGATAGAGGCTTGAGCGATACAAAAATGTAAAAATGATTGGCAGAATAGAAGTCTTCAGATTTCCTATTTACCACCCATTTAGCAGAACCATCACTATTAGTTTTAACTTGGACTGAGATTGATTTTGAAGCATCCGAGTTACTCGCCACAATATCAATGCCACGGCTATTCCTAAGTGTAATTGACGCTATATAGCCTCTTCTACTCAGTTCGGCTGCAACGTAATACTCCCCTGTAACTCCCACTAAATTAGACTCTAACTTTTCCATCTTACCTCAAAATTTTCTCGCTATAGCTAACGCCCGCTTAAGTGGTGAGCAACGCTACCACGACACTCAATTATTACACCGTAAACACAAAAGCCAATTCAAACCAAAACCGCCAAGCGTTGCGAATCCGTCTTAAAGCGTTTGTTAGGCTAATTCTGCCTGAATTTCTTGAATGCACGTTTGGTCTTATTGTAAATAAAACTTAGAACCACACCGACAACGACAAACAATCCAAAGTCGATTAGAACTAATTTAAGACTAAATGGGTCTGAAAACAGGTTATAGGTAAACCCCATTTGTGAACCGATAAATTTGGCTAAAAAAACTGTAGCTATGATTAGAAGTATATTCACTTTTTACCTGCAACATTGACTTAAATTAGAGTTCTACAGCACATACTACTTTTACTCATGCCTTAGACAAGACAACAGGTCTCGATTTCCATTGAAATTGGGATGAAATATGAATTTCACCACGATTAGCCTAACGCCGCATTAAGGGGTGAACAACGCATTCCACCCAAACTAAACCATTGTGCTGTAAACACTTAAGCTAATTCAACCAAAACTGCCAAGCGTTGTGAATCCCTCTTGAATGCTTTGTTAGTTGCCAAGCCTAAAGCTTTCATTTGAAGTCGATTGCCGTTTTGCCAACACTAGTTTTATGTGCTTTGAAAAACTCAGTTCAGGCGCAGTTTCAAAGCGCCTGTCACTGAAACCACTTGGAACAAACAGCGCCGTAGAATACAGCCTAACAACACCAAAAAGCTCATTTGAAAATGACAACATCACAGAGCTGACTCTCAGCAAGCGAATCGGTTTCTAAAACAGAAAATCCAACCACAAAAGAAACCTGAGAACGATTTTCACAAACCCGAACGATTCAAAATTGAAGTACGAAACCCCACCAAAAATACATTGACTTTAACTCTAAACATTCTGTTTTAGCTGCGTTTTCCTCGTTGACAACTAACGCCGCGTTAAGGGGTGCAGGCACGCAATACAAAAGCTACCGCACAGTGCCGTAATCACCGAACTCAACGCAAACTGAAAATGCCACGCGTGCCAAATCCCACTTAAACGCCTTGTTATGCTTAAGCTTCAATGGGTTACGTTTTTCTGGAAACAAGATTAACTCGGCTTTGATTCACAAACAAAAGCCAAAACGTAGAAAACCGAAATGACTCATAGTTTTGAAAATCAGACTTTGAAATTTGGTAATCAAAACTCAAAAACCTAAGATCAAATTTCTGATTGTGCCAACCGCCCTAACCTCGCGCTTGCCCGAAAGTTGATTGAGGCAACTCTGTGAATTTTCAGCGCCAAAGAATAAGTGTCCAGAAAACAGCACCCACTGGAGCCAACTTGCCGACGCGCACAAAACCCAAAAGCAGAGGAAACAAAGAAAAACCATAAACCACTGATTTTATTTGATTAAGCATAACGCCGCATTAAGTGGTGAGCAACGCAGACCACAGAACTTAAAGTATTGTGCCGTAACCACTAAAGCTGAAGCAAACCAAAAATGCCGAGCGTTGGGAATCCGTCTTAAATGCTTTGTTATGCTTCCTCATCCTGCCCTTGAAGCTTTTTGTTCTTTATGACCGCTTGAAAGCACCCAAATGTTAATAAGGCTCCAAGTAAGATTAAAAAATGCACAAATGGCCTGCCAGAAATGTAAGCCAAAAATAGAGCTAAGTAGCTGTAAAATAGGGTCAAACCAGCCCCAGAAAAAGCAGCGTCCAAAAATGAAAACTTTTCTCTACCCGCAGCACCAATCACACTGCCTATTAAAAATATCGGTATAGATATACTGATAGAAAGCATTAATAGCTTTAATGATTCAATAGACATAAACAATTCTCTTTTATATTGGAATAGGATCAATACACCTGGAGAAATCAAAGCACAAAGAAATAGGAAGATAAAACAAACTTTGTAACCACCTAACTTTTCAAGGGCTTCTATTGTTTCAGTTGGGTTATTAAACCACTTAATCATTATCAAATCCTTTGATGATACTTTTCACTGTGAAGCATAACGCCCTGTTAAGGTGTGAGCAACGCAATACCGAAGCTCCCGCATATCACCTTAAACACTAAAACCAACGCATAGTAAAAATGCCACGCGTTGCGAATCACTCTTAAACAGTTTGTTATATTTTTAGTTTACTCTAACTTTTAACTCTTCTCTCGGCCAGTCCATGTGTTGCCTGTCAAAATAGTCGATGTAAAACATAGATGTTTCAAAATCATTTGTATATTTATCTTTGTACAGCTCTTTTATAGAGCGAAAACATTCTTCGTAACTAGGTCGGTCAAGTGGTTCGACAGATAATAACTTAAGAATAAGATCTTTGAGTCGCGAACAATTGATATCAATTGTTCGCTCACCTTCCCTAGCCCAAGTTTCCCAACTAGTTTTTAGCTTTTTCGGATTTTTCGGATTTTTCGGATTTTTCTTTAGAACCTGTGATGCTGAATGTCCACAAGGGTGTTTGTTGCTAAAAAGTAGACAAAGAAGTACACCAAGTGCAAATCGATCTGGATAAAAGTCTGTTATTTCAGAATCCTTGTACTGTTCTGGTGCCTTGAATGGAAACTTTCCACCAGACTTACCAGCAACATTATCTTTTAAGTAGTAGTTTGACATAGCAAAATCAGAAAGCATCATTCTATAACGATGTGATGAATCTATATGATCAGGAGGAAATCCTACGAACTTTCTAGATAAGTCTTCGAATAGTATATTCTGAGGGTTGAAATCTTGATGGTGATGAATTGAACTACAATTCAAATCCATCAATCCTTTAATTATTTGCAGTGAATAATTAAAAGCAGCCACTTCTGATATTTTCTCTTTGAGGAAGTTTTCTAAACTACCATCACATGCTCTCATGCATGCATAGTATTCGCCGAAAATAATATGAACGTAGTAGATAGGAACTGTATATCTGCTGTTAATTGAATTCCATTTTAGAACTTCCTCTTTAAAGAGCTCAAGCGAGCTTTCGCTGAGCTCTTTACAACTTTTGTAAGCTACATATTTAGGTGAAGCAGCATTATTTTCTACTAAGTATACTTTACCGGAGTTACCTGAAAACTCATTTATGATTTTCCCTTTAAAAACTGAGTTAAGTACTGATTTTGGAATTTTCACCTGATATCTCCATAAAAATATAACGCCCAATTAAGGTGTGAGCCACGCTATTACGGCACTCAATTTGAACACCGTAAACACTGAACTCAACCCAAACCAAAAATGCCAAGCGTGGTGAATCACTCTTAAATTGTTTGTTATGCTACTTAGGAATGCTTTCTATAATCTCTGAGATTTCTGAAAATTCGTTCACCCAAACAATCTCTGCTCCAAAAGATTTCGCATCACTTTCTTCAAACTTGTGTACGGTTTTAACCAGCCCTGATGCAACAGCGTCTAGCTCATCAGAATGATTGAGCACATCTACTAGCTTTTCCTTTACTAACAACTCTTTAAGGGTTTCTTTAACTTTATCGACGTTATATCTACGTTTAATAACATAGTGCTGAGTTCTATCATGCCCACGTTGAGATTTTGCAATATCCAATAAACGCCTTAGGTTCGGGTCAGAAAAAGAGTGACCTATAAACAAGCAATTGGAATCCTTAAACTTATTTATTTGAACCAGATTACTCCAATGGTAAAGGTCCATATACTGTTTATGATAGCTGTCATCAGAAAGAATCACCGCATGTTTATCTGTAACATTTCCAGAGCGAGGGAGGTAACCATGAACATGGTAAATAGGAAGTTCGTCTTTCTTCGGGTTCATTCCTAAGGTGTAGATACTCTTATATTTAATCCCTAGGTCCAATGCTTTCAACTTATTTTCCAAGATGTCATCGTAGTTGTACGTTATGACTGAATCCAAGCTTGGATTTTTTCCCGGCGAAACACATAGTTGGACAATTGCTTTGTAAATAGGTGTTTCTACCTCGTTAAAGTTTTCATATAGAGCTTTGCGCACTTCAGTTTCAAATGGATACTTCCTGCCATTTTTCTCGTGTTTTTCTTTCTCGAAGTGAAGCTTGAGGTAGCGTGCAGCGATTAAGCTACTTGGACCAAATACCGAATTAAACATTGCAGCCATCACGGTGCTTTCTTTGTCTGCACTATCAAGTGTTTTTGCTAGTAGTCTACGTAGAAGCTCATCCCATGAAGGTAAGCCAAGATCCATAGAGATACCAGCTCCTAAAATCAAAGTTAAACTTTCATTGTTGTAATGATTTTTTAATTCTCGGATTACTTTCTTTCGATTTGCCTCATTGTCAGCAATTTTTAATACGGAGTCAGAGACTTTAGTCGATATATTTTTAAACACGCTATCAAATACATCGGAGAAAATATCGTCAAATTTACCATCATCTCTATCACTACTAAGGCTTTTCCAGATCCGTTTTGTATACTCACTTTCAGACTTAGGTTTCGCGTACTTTATGTCGATGAGCGTCTTAAAACCATTTTCATCTTCGACGATAAGATCTGGTTCTTTATCATCTTTCTTCATTCCAATACCTTATTTTTATTGTTTTCTTGTGCCAAACCAAACAAGTAGCATAACGCTTTGCTAAGGTGTGAGTAACGCAATACAAAAGCTACCGCACGACGCCTAAATCACTGAAGACACCGCATACCAAAAATGCCATGCGTTACGAATCACTCTTAAGCAACTTGTTAGTACGCTGCCCGTGAACATTTGGCACATGCCAAGATATTGAAATATAGCACGAAACTTCTGGCTTAAAATGCTGAAGCTAAAGGGACAACTGCCAAACTAGAACTCACTCTCAAAACGCAAGTTGGCGAGAAGAAAAATATGCTTAACTGCCCTATTGTCGCCGTTTTCAAATTTGCAAAGGATACAGGCTGCAGAACTAAACGGCAGCGTCAAAGAAACTCAGTGTTTGACGAGAATTTCCCAACACCAAAGAAGCCGCACCAGAGAAATAGCCCGAAAGTTAGAAACCGTAAACGGTGAAATCAACGCGAACACAACGCATATAGTGCCACCGGAAAGAACGTGAAAGTCACATTTGACCAGGTGTAAAGCTAGGAAAAGAACCCGATAAACCCCGAAAAATTTACCGTGATGCCAATCCAGTACTAACGCCCTGTTAAGGTGTGAGCAACGCAATACCGATGCCGCCGCATACCACCTTAAACACAAAACGCAACGCATAGCAAAAATGCCAAGCGTTGCGAATCACTCTTAAACAGATTGTTATATGCCTACTCAAAAGCTTCTGTTATTAGATTCTTTAACGTATTGTGTCTTTTTGCTTCGTTCAAATCCTTTCTATGTTCATATTTTTCATCCGTTCTAAACAATGTACAAAGGAGGTTTTTAATACCAGAAGTAAAATACTCGAATTCTTCTAAAGCCGTGTCAATTGAATCGCATACAGATGAGAGGTTAGATAGTTGAATGGTTGCATTTTCAATTTTTTCATTTAAGCGGCAACACCTATCATAGGATTCTATGACTGAATCATATTCTCCTTTACTAAAGTCAAACTCTCCCCAGCAGCCAGATTCAAGTTCAAAAAATTCTTTATTATCTTCAATTTCAACAATTAAATGTTTAGCATTTTTGATAGTAATTTCATCTAAGTTCTTATATGAGATTGAAGTGATTTTATTTTTAAGATCCATAGTGAGTAGGTCTTGTTCAGAAAACCAAATAACTTTGCTTTCAATGTTATTTAATTTTGCATCATATAGCTTACTCTGTACGTCTTCGCATTGGATCTCTTTATAGTAAATGTTGGGGGTATCAGTTTTAAAGTCAATTAGCACTAATAATACAGACTCATTCATCATGCTCCATTGGTTTAAATGCTCAGTATCAATCTGTAGCTTTAGTTCTTTACTCTCTGTTGTTTTTATTTGAACTGGTAGGCAATTACCAGTTGGTCGGTTATTTCCATTTAATACTTCTATTTGTGCATCAATACCAATATCTATATCCAACAATCTACATGGCCAACCAAAATTTCTTAATATCCAATACGCAAAATAGTTCTCTCCAGCTTTGCCTTTTGCCGAGTTTTTTGGATATACCATAGTCAATTACTCCTCTTAAATTCAATTGTCAGCTTAGGCATATAACGCCTTGTTAAGGGGTGAGCAACGCAATACTGAAACCGCTGCATACCGCCGTAATCACTAAAACTAACGCATAGTAAAAATGCCACGCGTTGCGAATCCCTCTTGAACAATTTGTTAGCTTAAATTATGTAGCACCAAGCCACACCACCCCAAAACATAATATTCAAAGTCCAGACCATCACACTTTGAATAGGGAGCATATGAAAAACTAACTGTGGACATGCCCTAAGCTCTCTCAGCGAGAACAACATTTGAGGCTGAAAGTCCCAACTGGTAGCTAAACGCAGACCTCTTTTAAAGCGAGGATGATTCACCAAATATTCGGCGTAAGATGAATAAATTGTCCACAAACCGAAAAGACCAAACAGCTCAATTATTGAGATCACTTCCAAACTAAATGGCAATAATGAAGGTCCACCAATGAGTAAAATACCTGCAAATATCCATTTTTTACTTCTCATTACACATCCTTGTTAATGATTTAAGCTAACGCCGCATTAAGTGGTGAGCAACGCCTGCCACCCGACCTAATCCATTGTGCCGTAAACACTTAACTCAATTCAAACTGAAAATGCCGAGCGTTGGGAATCCGTCTTAAATGCCTTGTTATGTGCTAATTCTGAGAACTTTGCCACCTTTGCTTTGCTCGTTTTTCCAACCTAGCCGCCCAAATTAAAATGACACAGTAACCAAGCATTAAAGCAATAGAAACTCCGCTTTGTGGAAATAAAAAAGAGCTTGCACAAAAAGTAAAAGCAACTCCCATCATCAACTGACCTTTCGCTGAGTACCCATAGACACTATTAGGTTTAATTTTTTTCCGGAAATGCAAAAGTGATATAACAAAGAAAAAAGGAGGGAAAAGCCATAAGCTTAGTTTTAGATATTCAAGAAAAGTATTCATATTAGAAATTAGTCTCCATGGTATTTAAAACTTCGTAGCACATAACGCCGCGTTAAGGGGTGCCGGCACGCAATACATAAGCTTCTGCAAAGTGCCTTAAGCACAAAACTCAACGCAAACTAAAAATGCCACGCGTGCCAAATCCCTCTTAAACGCTTTGTTATGCCTTTAGTCGGTGATTGTAAAGTTAACTTGTGTGCCATCAGGAATATCCTTAATTTGTAAATTAATTTGACCTGACATCGAAAAGTAGACCTCAATATCCGTAAGCTCATAGTTTTCTGGCTCATAAGCTCCACCTAATACTGGTAACTGTTTGAATCCATACAGTTTACCGCCCACCAAATTTACACCTTGTGATTTCAACTGAGCTACAACGGGAATTAAGAACCACTCATTAACCAGCTCATTATCTTGAAGCTTCGACTGAAAATCTTCGTATGAGTCTGCTACCTTTTCAAACTCACCGCTACCTGTAATGAGCCAATATATTTCACCCGATGCTTTTTGTAGAAATGCATCACCTACAGAAGTAATCAAAATTGGCAAAGCAGAACCGACCAGCCACTGCCAGTCTTCAACTAACTTATCCCGCTCAATATGATCAAATCTAATTGTCAGATCATTCCATGTTAAAGACACATTATCTCCTTGAGGCATAACGCCGCGTTAAGTGGTGAGCAACGCTACCACCTAACCGAAGCCATTGTGCCGCAAACACTTAAGCTGATACAAACCAAAAATGCCAAGCGTTGTGAATCCGTCTTAAACGCTTTGTTATGTGCTTGCCGATTGATGCCCTAGACCTATTCTTGACCACGCATCACGATAATCAGCTTGATCATATGATTTAGGTTGAAGCCAATATGATATACGCCCGTCTTTTTCACCACGATGAGCTAAAGACTTTACTTCCTCAGGTGTCATGATGAACACATTTGGCTCTTTAGCGACGTTGTTTACTATTACCCAGTAATCTCCCATTATTTTGTCGAGGGATGTACCCAGTGGTACTGGGTTTCTTTTGGATAATGACTTGACCTGAACTCCAATGAATTCCGTTCCTTGCGTATTGTAAGCCACGATATCAATACCTTTTGCATTCCTCGCGGTTGGCATGACATTCCATCCCATTCGCAAAAGGTGATAGCAAACATAGTACATACCTATATTTCCTGTGACTTGAGTATCGAGCTTCATTTACCAGCCTCCTGCACATAACGCCCAATTAAGGGGTGAGCAACGCTACCACCCAACCCAAAGCATTGTGCCGTAGCCACCAAAAATTGAAGTAGAAGCAAAAATACCAAGCGTTGGGAATCCCTCTTAAATTGTTTGTTATGTTTACTTAATTACGGCAACTACGACCTGAGCCACACCAACTAGAACCAAGGCTCCGGTTAACCAATTTAGAGCTAAAGCCACTTTTCCGGAGCTTCTCGATGATTCTTCAAATGCACTTTTTATTGATCAATTTCGTCGCCCAACTCATCTATAGATTGCTGGATATCTTCCGTACAGCGAACAAGAATTGCTGACTTCTGCTGTTCATGAACTTGACTTCCCGCTTGAGCAGTTCCAATAAGCTCTTCAAGAATTTGATTTTTATCTTTATTTTCTACATAACTCATCAATCTCTCCCCATAAACATAACGCCCGCTTAAGTGGTGAGCAACACTACCACGACACTTATTATTACACCGTAAACACTAAAGCGAAACCGAACCAAAACCGCCGAGCGTTGCGAATCCGTCTTGAAGCGTTTGTTAGCATGATTTTTTTAAGCGATCATGAAAGTGACTTAAATGCGCTCTCGCAGTGGTGATGTCATTTAAGATGTTTTGCAATTTTTCAGCATCAAACTGCTCATAAGCTTTAGAAAGGCCTTTGTTGTTTGACTTCAATGATACTGGAGTACCCTTAGTTGGACTGGAGTGTAACCAACCACCATGGGTAACACCATTTCTCTTGGTCGCAGCGTCTTTTAGTTTGTTATCTAAGTCTTTGAGAACATCTTGGAAGTCTAAGCCTCTACTGCGACATTCGATGTGATAAAGCTGCAGAAGCTTCAAAGCTTTTTTCTTAAACATCATTTCACCAATAAACGCATATATTTTTTCAGCGTCATCAGCAGAAAACATGTCACAGATATAATATGAAATCTCATCTTCTAGTGCATTGAACTCGATGATGACGCGTGACAAGTTCATACCTACGCTATCTAAATATTTAATGAGTTCGTCACTTGAACTGTAAAACTCAGGAGCCCCTAAAATTGGGCTTTGTTTTATTCTGTAATCGCTCATTTTTGCTCCATCATGCTAACGCCGCATTAAGGTGTGAGCGGCGCTTGGCTATACTTGAGCGAAGCGAAAATGCCAAGCATTGCGAATCACTCTTAAATGCTTTGTTATGTTCAAAATGGTATGTCGAAATCCAAATCTAAGTCTGACTGTTGTTCTAAGGTTTTTAACTCTTCTTCGATAAAGACGATAAAGCTCCAACTTTTATCAACTAGCTCTCGGATGGACTCAGCACCAATAACTAAAGGGTTCCCATCCTTATCATAACCAGCACGATGAACACAGTGATGCCTTGTACTTACAGCTTGGAATAACCACTTTATTTCACCAAAATCTACGCTCAACACTTCCTTGTACATGGGCTTAACTTTCTTAAGGTCATGGAATATCAAGTCTTTTAAGTACTTCGCCACTGTTTGCTTTAATTGGTTTTGTTTTTGAAATATTTCTTTAAGAGTGAATTTTTGCTGTGAAAACGTAGGATCAGTTTCTACTAACTTTTGTATAAAATCACTATTGTTAGTGACCTTATGTATAAACGTTGATGCAAGATATGCCTCGACTGCGGCAACAACATGGCCGTGTAGCATTACATGCAAGCTAAAAGCTTGTTCTTCGGAAACTTCCGCTTCAAGAAGACCTTTTACGTTCTCTATTTGGCGTTCGAATACAGAAAACTGTTTAGAACTTTCAATAAACCAATCGAGATCGTCTTCACCTAAATCAGGATAATAAGGGACTGAATAATTTACATCGACTTCACCATTATCAATGCTACATTCAGCATATGAGAATGAGTTAGTTATGTAAGCCTCATACATATCACCGCACTTCTCACACTCAATTTCTTCCCAATGTTCACTGGTACTATCACGAGATTTCTCTGCCATGAAATCTGGATCAGGAACATATACAGTCGCTTCTATATGATGAGAGCATCTACACCCAAAGCTAATATCCATCAATAGACTCAAATTTTTCTCCTTTGAACATAACGCCCTGTTAAGGTGTGAGCAACGCAATACTGATGCCGCCGCATATCACCTTAAACACTAAACTCAACGCATAGTAAAAATGCCACGCGTTGCGAATCACTCTTAAACAGATTGTTAACTGCATACCTTAAAGAGTTCCATAAAACACTTAAAACTTGGAGAAATACGCCGCCAATAGACGTCATCCCACCAAATTATGGATGGTTCACAACCGTCGCGAAAATCTAAACAAAAAGGTGCGCCATCAGATGAATAGCCAAAACAGACTATCTTAGAAAAGTCTGTAATGTCGCGAATCTCACCAGGATAACCACTTAACTCAGAGCTGCCATAATAACCATCAGGCACAAAATCACTTTTGAGAGCTTCAGTACAACGCAGAACCTCATCTTTAGATGAACATAATTGACCTAACTCTGTCTCTAGATGATTGCCATAAGAGTCAGACTTCTGTTTGAGCGAAAAGCTACCAACTTCAATTTGGTACATACGAGAGCCCATCACTTCAATTAAAAAATCCGGAAGCTCTAATCTCATTATTCCTCCAAGCAGTTAACGCCTTGCTAAGGTGTGAGTAACGCAATATAAAAGCTACCGCGCGACGCCTTAATCACTGAAGACACCGCATACCAAAAATGCCACGCGTTACGAATCACTCTTAAGCAACTTGTTAGTACGCTGCCCGTGAACATTTGGCACATGCCAAGATATTGAAATATAGCACGAAACTTATGGCTTAAAATGTCGAAGCTAAAGGGACAACTGCCAAACTAGAACTCTCTCTCAAATCGCAAGTTGGCAAGAAGAAAAATATGCTTAACTGCCCTATTGTCGCCGTTTTCAAATTAACAAAGGATACGGGCTTCAGAACTAAACGACAGCGCCAAAGAAACTCCGTGTTGACGAAAATTTACCAGCATCAAAGAAACCACACTAAAGAAATAGCCCGAAAGTTAGAAACCGTAAACGGTGAAGTCAAAGCAAGCACAACACATATAGTGCCACCGGAAAGAACGTGAAAGGCACATTTGACCAGGTGTAAAACAAGGAAAGAAACCGATAAACTCCGAAAATTTTACCGTTGATGCCAATCCAGTACTAACGCCTTGTTAAGGTGTGAGGCACGCAATACAGAAGCTTCCGCATAACACCTTAACCACTAAAACTGACGCATAGTAAAAATGCCACGCGTGCCGAATCACTCTTGAACAATTTGTTATGTTTGTTCTCATGTAGAGCTGAGATCATTTTTCAATAATCACAGCAGTGAAATATGGATTTTCACCACAAGTAAATTCGGGGCGCAAACCTAACCTATGGACATCTAGTAAATTACTTCTACATTTACTTCTACCATTTAGGTAAGAACTTATAATTTCTTCATTTGATAATGAATATTTCGCGACCAATGTTTTGAGCAGTTGTTGCACCTGTTTTTCAGACAATGTATACATCGGAATATCAAAAGATACAATTTCTTCCATTCCGTCATAACCTCTGACTTTCCACAATTTCATGTAATTCGCCTTAAAACATAACGCCGCATTAAGGTGTGAGCAACGCTACCACTAAACTCAACCATACCACCGTAAACACAAAACCCAACGACTAGCACAGAAAATGCCAAGCGTTGGGAATCACTCTTAAATGCTTTGTTATGTGTTGCCTATAGAAGTCTAAGCTTTCTAGCTTTTTCAATAATTTCAATAGGTAAACGATTAGAACTAATAACCATATCCAAAGCATCGTATTCGCGGTGATCATTGAATATACGCCTAGATTGCGATATTCGAGTAATACAACCAGACTCTTGATAACCCTCTAAAGCTATCAAGTGTTCAATCAAATCCTCTTTTGACCAGTTTTTATCCTGAAACAACTCGTAGTATTTAACAAAACACTCTTTTCCGATCGATCGTAAGCTACGATCTAACTGTTTGTCATCCATAGCGCTACCTGCGAAGAAATCTACCTTGATAAGTATGGCAGATAGTCAAAAAGACACATAACGCCGCATTAAGGTGTGAGCAACGCTACCACGAAACTCAACCATACCACCGTAAACACTAAACCCAACAATGGAATGAAAAAATACCAAGCGTTGGGAATCACTCTTAAATGCTTTGTTATGCGTTTTTTCCAACGACCCTTGCTCTCAGCATTTCTGACATACCTCTAGAACTGAGTTTCCATAGAGCTTGCGGATTGTCATTATTAATTTCAATTAGTCCCATAGCCATAAACTGAATCCTAATTGTGTATAAATTCTGCTTATCTGTTGTAAAACTAGAATTATTTCTATCTTGAATGTCTACATTGCTGAGTTGTTGTGAAACAAATTCGCTTACTGCTGAGTCAAATGCAGCGTCAGACAAAAATGGGGACAATAAAGCAAACAGTTCTCGCCAACTAATGTTTGCCGTCCACTTACAGTCTTGTGAGGGTTGATGAATTGAATGGGCAAACTTACGGTATGAACCATGTAACTCAATAGTGCTATCCCAATCAGCTAGCTCTTTTTCTGGCACTAGTGGTTGATGACTACTCAATTCATCTAACTGGGCTATCAATGAGTCATTCTTTTTTCTCAGTTCATTTATTTCGGCTAACAGTTCAGGTGATGCAGCAGAATCAGCCCTAACCCAACCAACGGCAGGAAACATTTTTATCGTCTTATTCAGGCTTAAAGCAACCTCACCCGGTAACTGGTTCGCTTCTTTCCAAAAACGAACTAACCTACCGGTGCCTACTTTCTTTCTGAACTCTTGTAATTTTCCATACAAGTCTTCTGATTGCTCACTTTTACCACGAGGTAAATCATCTGGGGCTTCATGCAGTAAAGCGATAACTTTAATGCCTTTACTTATAGCGTAATCAAACTCTTTTTCAGTATAGCTCAACCCATCTTCGGCAGTGGTACCATAACGACCACCAATGATAAGTAAATAGTAATCGCAATCGTCGATTACTTTCTTTATAAATTCCCACTGCTCTTCATCCGCTGCTGGAAAGAGCTCCATACCTGCAGGAATGCAATCCATTTCCATGAGTGTCTGGAGGACACTTTGTCGCTCTTCGACGAGGTCAACATAAGTCGAACTTACAAAGACTTGGTAACGTTTATCCATTACTTCTCCATTTTATTTTTCTCACGCTAAAACTCGGGGCCGTCTGACGCATAACGCCCAATTAAGGGGTGAGTAACGCAACACCGATGCCACCTCAAACCACCTTAATCACTCAAATTAACGCATGCCAAAAATGCCACGCGTTACGAATCCCTCTTGAATTGTTTGTTAGTACGCTGCCCTTAAAGCCTTTGGCATACACCAAGATATTGAAATATAGCACGAAAGTTATGGCTTAATACGCTGACACCAAAGGGACAACTGCCAAACTAGAACTCACTCTCAAAACACAAGTTGGCTAGAAGAAAAACTTGCTTAACTGCCCTATTGTCGCCGTTTTCAAATTAACAAAGGATACGGGCTTCAGAACTGAACAACCGCGCCAGTGAAAAGCATTTCTGACTCATAAAACCAATCACACCAAAGAACCCGCACCAGAGAAATAGCCCGAAAGTTAGAAACCGTAAACGGTGAAATCAACGCGAACACAACTCATATAGTGCCACCGGAAAGAACGTGAAAGGCACATTTAACCAGGTGTAAAGCTAGGAAAAGAAACCGATAAACTCCGAAAATTTTACCGTTGATGCCAATCCAGTACTAACGCCGCATTAAGGTGTGAGCAACGCTGCCACAAAACTAAACCATACCACCGTAAACACAAAACCCAACGATGACACCGAAAATGCCAAGCGTTGGGAATCACTCTTAAATGCCTTGTTAGCAGTATATCTTACGAGAACTCGACTTCTTCAGCTTGTTTTTCATAGATATGTTTCTGCCTCAAAACGGATACTTGGATTACAGCAGGGATTGTTACACGGTATGCAGCACCAGCAACATCAACAGCAGTCCATAGACCAGTAATAGCCCAACCAATTGGTCCAGTCAAAACCGCCATTGTTCTAGTAAGCGCTGCATTACCCGCGAACGTCAAACCACGACCAATTAATGCTTTAGCCACGGCATTTACGATAATTAGTGTTAGCTGATATGACTTGAAACCTCCGGCACGAAATACCGCCTGAAAAACACCAACCATTGCTTCTTTCGTTATGCCTGAAGTATTTTTTACACCCGTACTCAATGCCAATTCTTTGAGCTCTTCCGGAGACATTTTTTCAATAGCCTCCTCGAGAATTTTCATTAACAAATTTTGCTCAATCTTTTCGACACTAGAGTTTTTATTGTAATTTACTTTCATCTTATCGCAGACATCAGTCAACACTTCCTTATACTCGACGCCTTTACCACCACGTAACAAAGTCACAAAAGTGTTGGCACCGAAGCATTGTATTTCTGCAGCTATTTCTTCCCAGTACATCGAATGATCTGGATAGTGTCTTTTATATTTAGCGTGCTGAGTTAGTTCTTCAGTAAAACGCTCCTCACCATCTTTATCATGAGTTAAACAATAAACTAAGTCACTAAGGTCTTCTGATTTAATTGCACCTAAGAACTCTAAGTCACTATCATATCTGTAAGCCATTTTTTTTCCTTTATTACTATTTTACTTATTACACTAACTTGTACTGCTAACGCCCGCTTAAGTGGTGAGCAACGCTACCACTACACTCAATTATTACACCGTAAACACAAAAGCCAAATCAAACCAAAACCGCCGAGCGTTGCGAATCCGTCTTAAAGCGTTTGTTATGCGATTTTTCAAAGGTTGCTATTAAGTCGTTGATTAAGCTCCCACAAGGCTATTCTGTTTGAGTCATATTTCAAAAGTTCACTAGCCTCTTGAAAACTACACCAACGAAATTTTGTATGCTCATTTGATAGCTGAGGCTCAGTAGACACCCGAACCGAAAAAGAATATTCAGGCACAACAAACTGATGATTAGTCCAATTTTCATGACCAGAATAGTACACTTTTGGGAGCATACACATTGAGTCCAATTGCTGCCAATCACAGCCAATTAAACCAGTTTCTTCTTTAAGTTCACGCTTTGCTGCCTCGATAATGGATTCACTATCTTCACCACCGCCTGAAATAGCTTGCCATACACCATTATCACTTCGTTTTCCGATTAAGTAACGAGGTTGTTCATTGAGTATTTGATACGGAAATACTAATACTTGAAGTGGTGCTCTCATTGGTTTTTCCTCTAATCGCATAACGCCTTGTTAAGGTGTGAGGCACGCAATACCTAAGCTTCCGCATAACACCTTAACCACTGAAACCAACGCATAATAAAAATGCCACGCGTGCCGAATCACTCTTGAACAATTTGTTAGGCGACGACTTTTAGCTATCTAATGACCTCGAACAGCGAATGCAACACCGCAGACTATGAAAAGAACAATAAACCACAAAATTGCGGGCATCGGGTTTCCATTTTTAGCTTCAGACGCCAAATATGAATTGAACTCTTTTTTACTTTGTCTTCTGCCATGTTTCGTGGACAAATTGTGCTGCCCCAACGGTGTGGTTCCCGACTCAACATACTGTTTCGCAGATGCGAGTGTAGGTACAGGACCAAAATCATGAGAACCGTTTGCAGTAAGTACAAGCCAGCCTGAACCTTGTTTTACAATAAAACGCCCATCATCCACCGAGTATTGTCCCGCTTGGATTCTAGTTACCTTAGCCATTATTAACTCCTAGTCGCCTAACGCCGCGTTAAGGGGTGAACAGCGCCACCACCTGACCTAAACCATTGTGCCATAATCACAAAAGCTAAACTTCTAACCAAAACTGCCAAGCGTTGAGAATCCCTCTTGAACGCTTTGTTATGTGCGTGCTAAACGGTAGCGCCTTACAGTGCCCTCGTTTTCACTTGTGTAGTTGCCAAGATACTCTCCGCCACAGTTTTCGATAACCTTTTGGGACGCTGGATTGTCAATTGAACAAGTAACAATAACTGAGTCAGTGACAATATGCTCTCGCACCCAAGCGAGGAGAAATGAAGCTACACCTTTACCGCGAGCTGACGGTCTAGTTTCGTAGCCTACATGCCCAATGACATTTTCTACGTTGGCATTAGTACCTTTACGAACTCGAATAGCGCCTAAGATTTCAGAGTCAGATACGCAATAATAAGTTGTGCTGGGCAAATAACCGTTTGGTAACTCAGAAGTTGCCTTAGAACGTTCAACCAAACCTGATAAATAAGCTTCAGGATCTTGTTCAACGCCGGAATATTTAGGGATACCCGACTCCAAACATTCTTTCGCGTAACTTGCTAATATTGGAGCTAAATCTGGACTCGCTTCTACTACTTCCATGTCAATTTTCCTCAAAAGCACATAACGCCGCGTTAAGTGGTGAACAACGCGACCACCTAACCTAAACCATTGTGCCGTAAACACTTAAGCTGAATCAAACCGAAAATGCCAAGCGTTGTGAATCCGTCTTAAACGCTTTGTTATACAAACTGTTACAGCTTATCCGCCAATTTCTTAAGGTAAGATTTGGCTAGTTCATTTTTACCTCGGCTTAACCACTTTATACACTCTAAAAGTTCCCAGATTAAACCTTGGTCACCATTTGTATATGCAGGAAAATCTTCGTGCTTTGGTGCTGGAGCATCGGTTAATCGTGATTCCACGGCACCCGTTTTATCAAATAGCACTTTGAAAGGTTTGGAGATATCAAAAGGTTCGCTTAGATCTAGGCAATGAATCTCTGTGCTGGTTAAGTCTGTGAAAATGTATTTTGTAAAGTAAGCATTCTCGTTATGAAATCCTTGATTGCGATAGAAAATTTCTTTACCACGCTCAAAAGCCGAAAAGCACTCTTGTGTGGATTTATGGAATTCATTTTGAGTAAGAATCAAAATATCAGCGTCAGATACTCGGTCACCCTTACCTGCAGCCAATGAGCCTAGTAACACTGCGGCAACCACATTGTCTTCGGAAATAAACGCAGAACAAGCAGATTTAACCAGTTCTCTTTGAAGGGGAAGATTTTCAAGGTTAAGTTCTTCTAAACTCACAGTTACCTCCGTTTGTATAACGCCCTGTTAAGGGGTGAACAACGCAAGACCGAAGCCGCCGCATACCACCTTAAACACTAGAACCAACGCATAGTGAAAATGCCACGCGTTGCGAATCCCTCTTGAACAGTTTGTTAGGCTTATTATTCGCCGTTTACCTGTTTCGCAAAATTAGCGTGAAAACTGATTAGCTCGACACCATCTACTGCTTTTATAGATGCATTATTTCCCTCAGCAGTGCAGAAAGGTGGATACGCGAATAACAACTGACCAACCTTTAAATCCAAATCGTTTGGAATGCTCAACCTTTCAATTGGGTCCTCGTCAACCCAAGCCAAAAACTGTTCCCAAGTACAACCAAATTCATCAATATCACCAGTTTCTGCATTCAATTTAACTACCAAATTATCTCGAATAAAAAACTGGTCACCAAAGCAATCCTGTGCAATAGGAAAATCACTTGCTTTAACTTCTCGATATAAGTTGTGGAAAGCCAACTCACCATCTAAGAAAGTATTAACATTTAACAATCGCTCTTGTGCATCATTAGAGCGGATTTGTAGACCGCCTGAATATAATATTTTCATAGTTTCTCGTTCTATAAGCCTAACGCCGCGTTAAGGGGTGAGCAACGCAGACCACCTAACCTAAACCATTGTTCCGTAATCACTCAAGCTGAATCAAACCCAAAATGCCGAGCGTTGGGAATCCCTCTTGAACGCTTTGTTATACGTTTTTGTTAAGATACTCTCTAACACCCCTAGCAGCTTCCTCAGATATACCTAGAGAAAACTGCTTTGGTTCGACAATGCCATTACAACCTCTAGCTGCATTGAATGCCCTAATTATTCGCTCCAGCGCTGGTTGGACTGATTCTGTTCTAGGCTGTAAAACTAGGACTAGATAGTCGTTATTGGAGATATCAACTTCAATATACGCATTCATATCCGCACTAGCCGAAAGGCGATATTTAGTTCGAGTGAAGTAACCTTTGTCACGGTATTGAAGAAACTCAGCTAACTCCATATTTAGTAGTTCCTGCCTTTCATAGCCAATAGCTTCAAGGAGTAACTCAATATTGTCATCTAAAGGCAGTTCTACCTGTATCATTATTACCTCAAACGTATAACGCCGCATTAAGGGGTGAACAACGCTACCACCCAGCCTAAACCATTGTGCCGTAAACACTAAAGCCAATTCAAACCGAAACCGCCAAGCGTTGTGAATCCCTCTTAAATGCTTTGTTAGTTGCCAAGTCTAACACTTTGATTTGAAGTTAATTGACACTTTGCCAACACTAACTTTACGTACGTTGAAAAACTCAAATCAGGCGCAGATTCAAAGCGACTGTAACTGAAACCGCTTGGAACATACAACGCCGTAGAAAGCGGACTGACAAAACCTAAGAGCTCTTTTGGAAAGATAATGCTACAGAGCGAGCTTTCAACAAGTAAATCGGCTTCTGAAGCAGAAACCCCAAACCACACAAGAAACTAAAACACGATTTTGACAAACCCAAATCGCTAGAAATTGAAATACGGCAACCTAGCCAACAATACACGGACATTAACCCTAAATATTCTGCATTAGCTGAGTTTTTCTCGTTGGTAACTAACGCCTTGTTAAGGTGTGAGGCACGCAATACCGAAGCTTCCGCATACCACCTTAACCACCAAACCTAACGCATAATAAAAATGCCACGCGTGCCGAATCACTCTTGAACAATTTGTTAGCTTTCGGACGCCGACGTAACGCTGAGCCTACCTTCAATTTTATGCAATTGCTTATTTGTATTTTTGAGTTCCTCAACTAACTGTTTATCCCAATTGAAGTCGGAAATGTCAGTCTCACCAAACGCCTCGATAAATAGCTGTGAAGAACTAGTGTTCTTGGAAAATGAAAGTTTTGAATTTGCTCTCTTATACTTGGCAGTAACTACGATAGATTTTTTGCCAATATACTTTTTTAGACCTCCATATTGTCCCCACGTAATAACCATAGACTGATTCGGAGCCATATAAGGAATTCCATCTACAATGGGACCAGACTTCATAAGACTAGGCATATTCTTTGGTTCTTCAATTCCGAAAGCCTTACTTGGTAACGGCCGAGATGTTTCAAACACAATATTTTCAGCGGGTCCATTACCAATATTTTTAATAATTAAGTTTACAAATGATGGTCGTTTTTTGTCTGTATCGACATAAACGATGACTTCTGGGTCCGTCGAAGTCCGGTATACAACATATGTAATGATCGCTGACGCCGTTGCGATCAATGCCATAAATGTTGATATCCAATCAGAAATTTCCATCTTAAATCCTCCGAAAGAAAGCTAACGCTTTCTATACGGCTTTTTGCAGCCTTTCAGACGTAACAACGCCTTATTTCTCTTAAGCATATTTATGAATATTAGCACTTATCTTTATGAAAAATATAGAAACGAGGTATGAATATGAGTGCTGGTACGCGCAATTAGAAGGCAAAAAGCAGGTTAGTTAACTGAGTGATGATAAATTAACAAAACTGTATAAATAAACAGGTTACATTTCGTTATGAAATCCCAATTTTTACTTAGTGTAAAAGAGCATATGCTAATGCATCATTACTCAAATAAAACGATTGAAAGTTACCTATTTTGGATCAAGCGTTATATCGTTTTTCATCAGTTTGCACATCCATCTAAGTTGTCAGAAGAGCATGTAGTTCAGTTCCTTAGCCACATTGCCGTCAAAGATAAAGTCGCAGTAAAAACTCAAGCTTTAGCGCTTTGTTCGATTGCATTTCTGTACCGAGATTTCTTTCAGACACCACTCTCACTCGAAATGCGATTTCAAAAGTCACTAACTGAGAAAAAACTTCCTGTCGTGTTAACACGAGACGAGATTCGTCGATTTATTCAACATATCGATCCCAAATACAAGCTTCAAACACTTCTACTCTATGGTTCCGGGCTTCGCTTGATGGAGTGCCTAAGATTAAGAATTCAGGACATTGACTATGATTATGGTGCAATCCGTGTCTGGCAAGGTAAAGGCGGAAAGAACCGTACGGTGACATTAGCAAAAGAGCTACATTCTTCCCTAAAAGCACAAGTGGATCTCGCTCGAAGTTATTATCAAAAAGATTGTCACATGCCTGGTTACGCAGGTGTTTATATTTCAGAGGGTCTACAACGTAAATACCCAAACGCACAGTTGGACTTTAACTGGCACTTTCTATTCCCGTCAGCAAAGCTAAGTGTTGATCCAGAAATGGGAGAGTTAAGAAGACATCATATCAACGAGAGTGCTCTACAAAGAGCCGTCAAACGCTCAGCGAAAGACGCGGGAATCGAAAAATCGGTAACGTGCCATACGCTAAGACATAGCTTTGCCACGCACCTACTCGAATCAGGTGCCGATATCAGAACAGTTCAGGAGCAGTTAGGGCACTCAGATGTAAAAACCACACAAATATACACTCACGTTATCGAAAGAGGAGCAAGTGGCGTGCTAAGCCCTCTATCAAACCTTTAAAAAGATAAAGCCACCAAATTGGTGGCTTAATATAATAATTTCAGCATATTACTAGTGGCGTTCGCCCAGTTTAACATTGCCTTTTGAGTCAAACCAAAGAGCTTGAGCGCGACGGCGGCCAAGCAACATTGGGCCATCATCATAGAACAGGAAGTTCTTCCAATGCTTTTTGAAGATAGACCACTTGGTTTCGATGACGTTGTACTTCTCGTAACAGAAATAAACGGTAACATCGTCTTGCCAATCAATATGTGTTTCAACTTCGGTTGGCATTTCTGGCTCGTCTGATTCCCAAGCGCTAATCCAGTCGACAGTTTCTGACCAGTTGGACTCTTTCATCGGCCAATCTTGAGAGCTCAAGCGATCCATATCAGGGCTTTGTGCACTGATGTTCTCTTTCCAGAACTGAGCGGAGCGAGCCTGACTCATCGGCTTTATCTGCGCTAAGTCTTCTTCTGGTACCGGCATCGACTGGTGAGTAAAAATCCATTTTCTTTGGTATTCGTCCAAAGGCAAATAAGACATTCAGTCTCCTTTATTACGACTTCAGCCAACCTTTATCGGTGGCATCTTCAATTATTTCTTTCGCTTTGTCCCACAATGTGACAGAGCCAAGTTCAATTCTTTTGTTAATAGTAAGCGCTTGTTCACGTGTTACTCTATGTTCTTGCCAACTCTGACCGTCATTATGATAATTCAGAAGCATTGGCATTAAACGGTCGAGGGCTTTTGCATACTTTGCATCGTCAGTTTGTGCCGCTTCAAATTCATGCCACAATGCCAATAGCTCTTTGCCTTGATCGCTTGGCAGCATTCCGAATAAACGTTCTGCGGCTTTGATTTCTTTTTCCACCTGCTCTTTTGAAGCGGCCGTATCATAAACAAAGGTGTCGCCCGCGTCGATCTCTACGACATCGTGGATCAACAGCATTTTCATCACTCGGCAAATATCGACCGGAGCATTGGCATGTTCTTCCATCAAGACGGCCATCAGAGCTACGTGCCAACTGTGTTCTCCGCTGTTTTCCAGTCTGCCTTCCGCGCTTTTAACACGGGTTCGGCGAAGCACATTTTTCAACTGATCCAACTCTATTAATAGCGTTAGCTGCTTCTCTAGTCTTTCCATATCATCGAGCCTTTGGTTGCCAGTCAGGTTTAGTCAGTGAGGTTAAGATATGATCTTGCCACTCGCCATCTATCAAAAGATAGTCCTTCGCATAGCCTTCTTTACTAAAGCCAACATGTTCCAGAACGGCTTCGCTGCGTTTGTTGTGTGGCATGTACCCTGCCTGAATTCGATGCATATTTTGTACGTCGAACATGTAATCACAAGCCATTTTAAGACCACGACGCATGTATCCGTTACCCTGCGCCGTTTGGGCAAGAGAGTAACCAACGCTGCATGAGTGGAACGGGAAACGAACCAGGCCGCTGAAGGAAATTGTGCCTAACATGCGTTGTTTTTGGGTATCAATAAGAAGGCAGTAATAGCCAAGCCCCTGACGATGGAGTTCGCTTAGTTTAATGAGTTTTTGTAGCCAACCATTGACGGTAAAAAAGGCGTCCTCGCGGGTTGGTTCATACGGCTTTAAGTACTCGCGATTTACCTGAAAATATTCGGCAATCATATCTGCATCAGCGATTTCCGCAGTACGCAGAAGTAAGTCGCCGTCCAACTTATGAACGGCGACGGATGAACTTTTATCTTCCATTACAAATGACAACGTCCGTTTTCTCTTCGTTCAGGATTAATTTTTACGAATCCCATAGTCACGCAGTTTATTGGCAATTGACGTATGTGATACATTCAAACGCTTCGCCAGCTTGCGACTTGATGGGAATGACTGATACAAACGCTCAAGGATCTGAGACTCATAATCACGCATGATCTCATCCAAAGAGCCATCTAAATTGAGTGTCGCACTGCCACCACCGACAGATTGAGGTTGTGGCAAATTAAAGTGCTCAACCTTCAATAAATGACCATCCATCTCGGTTAAAGCTCGCAGAACCATATTATCCAGCTGACGCATATTACCCGGCCATTGGTAGTTTGCGAGTCCGTCGATCAAATCTTCGTCGAAATCAGGTTTATCAATACCCAATTGCTGCGCGTGCTTGGTCACAAACAGCTCTAATAGTGGAGCGACATCATTAGAGCGCTTGCGTAAAGGAGGAATCGTCAACGTAAGAACGTTCAGGCGATAGTATAAATCTTCACGGAACATACCCGCTTCCGACAGCTCAGCAAGGTTATGCTTGGTAGAGGCGATAATACGCACATCAACGTGCATTTCATCCTCTGCGCCAACTCGACGGAAATTACCATCCTGAAGAAAACGCAGTAGCTTGATTTGCAAATGGGAGCTCATCTCACCAATTTCATCCAAGAAGACGGTGCCGCCATTCGCTTGTTCAAAAATGCCTTTGTGCCCCTGCTCGTGGTTAAATGAGCCTGGCGCATGGCCGAACAGTTCAGTTTCAGCCACATCATCTGGCATAGACGCGCAGCTCAGTACGAGGAAAGGCTTACTCGCTCGGCTAGATCGGCTGTGACACGCTTTTGCCAGCATTTCTTTACCAGTGCCAGTTTCACCTTCAATCAATAACGGCTGATCAAGGACAGACAACTTCTTGGCTTGATTCATCAATGCTTTATGGCGGTTAGATAATCCGACAAAGTGTTCAAAACCAAGCGGGTTATGCAGCGGCACGGCTTCTTCAATTCGCGAAACTTGCTGGCTGGAGCGAATCGTGATCAACGTACTCGCCAGTGTCGAGTTTTGCGCTTCATCTTTGATATAAACCGGCATCAACTCAAGAATATAATCCAGGCCATCAATCACCAGATTTTCACGAGTCCGGGCGTTCACCCCTTCAGACCAACGAGAGAAACGCATGCTTGGTAATAGCGTACCAATTTGTGTGCCGATAACTTCTTGCTTGTGCAAACCTAGCAGAGACAACGCAGACATGTTGGCCATGTCTACCGCGCCTTTTAGGTCGATAGCAAAGACGGGATCTGGCAGATTATCCACCAGCGAAAGCAGCTCGGTATTATGGCGTTCCATGGGCATGAACTGGATTTTACGTACGTCTTTAACCCCCGAAATACGTCGGATTTCGGCCATTAATTCGCTAAAGGTATCAAAATCAATATCCGGGCAATTCAAATATATAATGCCGCTGATATCAATCTCGATACCACGCAAGTCGATACTTTTAGATGCTAAAATATCGAGCAGTTCTCGGGTAAGACCGAGTCTATCTTCACATAAGACTTCAAGACGCACTGAAAATATCCCAATTCACAACTGTCAGGAAAAGTTGACAGTAGTTTCTATCAAGCTTGGAATGGCGTCAAGCAATCCTATTCATCAATGGTGATATTGGTTACGGTTTCATCGTAATTGATGCAACTTTCGCCACTACCGCTTTGCGAATTGTACCCAGTTTAACCTGACGCTCAGGATACCAAGGTAGAGGGCGCAACAGTGTCATTGCTTTTAAGCCCAAACGCGCAGTAAGAATACCGACACCAAGCCCCTGACCTGCGCGAGCTGATACTTTGCCCGCAAGATCCATCGACATTAAATCCATGCCAGCATCAATCGCTAGCTCACTCGCACCAGCGGCAGCCATATTCACGAAGACCGCTTTTAACAGTTTTATTCGCGACGCATAGCCCAGTTCTACGCCATAGACTTTGGATAAGTTGTCGATCATTTTGAAGTTACGCCAAGCTACCAAAAACATATCTGCTGCGGCGAGAGGGCTGACTGCAACTAACGCAGCGGATTCGGTGGCATGTTGAGACACGATCTTTGTAGCCAGTTTGTCTTGCTGACTGACCACCATTGAGTCGTACATATCGAGAATTTCAGCGTCGCTGTGTGCAGGGTTAACGCTGTTTTTCCAGCGGTCAAAGCCCGGATTTTCTGCCAATACCCCACTTTGTTCAGCCACTTTTTCACAAAACCCTTTGCCCTTGCCTACGCTATCACTGCCAACAAGCAATTCACTCTCTTCTTGGATACTGAAGTGGTTTCTCAGTTTACGCAGCTTCCACAACTCCTTGCCAAGCGCGCCAATACCAAATGAGGCGATGGTTGCAATAAAACCTGCCCATCCCAATGCAAGCCAGTCGGACGTTTGAACCGCCGTGACAACTGAATCGATCGCCTGCCACCCCACCAGACCAGAAAACGCAGTAAGTAACCCTGTCACCAACCATTTTCGACCAGATTTAGGGCGAATCACATGCTCAAGCTGCAATTCCTGCTCCGTTTCTTGCGGCTCTTCTTGCACAGTAACAGGCACAAAGGTTTCTTTGTCACTAAAGGCCTTTTGAGCAGTTAAATCCTCTGGTACAGAATCCTGTTCTTTTTCTAGTACATTGTCGGAGAAGACCTGCTTTTGTTTGAATTCACTCATTTCAACTTATCTCCGATCAGGTAATCCAGTGCTTTGTCTAAACGTATATGTTTCATCGGTTCATCACTTGCTGACGGCATTGGACGGAACGAAGTGAAATCAAAACCACTGTTTTGCCAGTATGCCGCATTCGGTAGTTTCCTTGGCACTTCACCAGGGAACATCGTCATTGGTTCGCCATCCAGTGTTGTGCCCTGCAAAGCCGGAACGGTCTTGTCGCCGGTGGAAATAAACCCCGGCGTCGTGGCCTGAATCGAAGCAATACTCATACAGCTCATTTCAATGTTCTCATACGCGGCAGTTTGCCAAGCGGGATGCACCATCTGCTGGAGCAAAGAGACCAAATTCGGGTGCTGCTCTGGCGTAACGTGGTCTGCTTTGGTTGCAGCGAAGAGTACTTTGTCGATCTTTGGCGAGAAAAGTCGGCGAATAAAACTACTACGCCCGTAGCGGAAACTGTGCATGATTTGCTCCAGCGCCTGACGCATATCGTAAAACGCCTCATCTCCTGCATTTAAAGGTTGTAAGCAATCCACCAGCACGATTTGGCGGTCAAACGTCGCAAAGTGATGCTTATAGAACGCCTTCACTACTTTTTGCTGATATTCATGGAAACGCGCTTCTAGCATCGCTAGATTACTGCCTTTAACAGGCTTGGTCTCTGACTCAACCCGACAAGGGAAAAATTGCAGAACCGGCGCTCCGGCCAATTCACCCGGCAGAACAAAACGCCCTGGTTGAACCCAATGTAACCCTGCGTCTTTACAACCATGTAGATATTGCGTGTAAGAATGCGCAATACTCTCGAGCTGCTTTTCATTGACACTCTCGTTAAGGTCCAGGTTTTCCAGTTCTTCTAACCACGTTTCTGCCAACTGACTGCGTTGACCTTTTAGCGCATTAAACTGCGTTTGCGACCAGGTTGCGAAATCCATATCCAGAAGCGGTAAATCAAGCAGCCACTCACCCGGGTAATCAATGATATCCACGTTAAGTACAGCAGTTTTGCTCAATAGCTTTTTGGTGGTTTTATTCGGCTTATATTTCAGCGCCAGTCGAATTTCACTAACATCACGCGTGGGCACTGGCCACGCTGGAGGCGTGGCATGAATTTGAGCGATGGCTTCATCGTAAGCAAAACGCGGAACCATCATGTTCGATTGAGGCTCACGTTTAGCGCCTATCAATCGTTTGTCTCTGGCCGCGGCCAATAATGGCAAATTGTCGTGCGTCGCCGTATAAAGCAGCTGATCGACCATGGAAGTAATAAACGCCGTTTTGCCCGCTCGGGATAAGCCTGTAACGGCGATTCGGACATTAGAGTCCATGCCGCGGTTGATAAAGTCATTCACTTCTTTTGTTATTCTTTTCATGCTTTTTATTTATCTCATTAGTAAACGACGAAGGTATGAGTCTAATTTTACATACATTAATCAAAGATGAACAAAATACTCACAGAAGAAAGCCATTGCCCAAAAACACAAAAGCCCCTGAGAATTCTCAGAGGCTTCGGTATTCTAACTATCGATCAAACGATTTAAGCGTAAACGTTCTAATCTTCTTCAATCAGTTTGTAGATAACGAATAGCGCCACCTCTAGCACTACCCACAATACACACGTAATCGTGACGTATTTTTCATCAAAGATACTGATACCGTGAAGAATCAAGTCATAGCCAACAAAGCCACCCACCACAACAGCAAGAATAATTTGTAGAATTTGAATAAAACGAGGCATGCCGTCTCCTAATTATTATTGTTCGCATAACGTCTGTTGCTATGCCCAAAGGTTAATATACCTAGTATATAGACAAAAAGTGCAGTTTTCGCTGCACTTTTGTCAATTGTTTGCTAGGTAAATCAGCACCTTGTCACATTCTCAAGACTGAGACGTCCTCAAAGTGCCATTTACATTAAGCTTCCATCTCTTGGATTTTTACTTTCCAAGTGTCCGGACCAATCTGGTGAGCGTTCACACCGTTTGAGTCTACCGCGACTGTTACTGGCATGTCTTCTACTTCAAATTCGTAGATCGCTTCCATACCCAGATCTTCAAACGCTACTACGCGTGCTTTCTTAATCGCCTTCGCAACCAGGTAAGCCGCACCGCCAACCGCCATCAAGTAAACCGCTTTGTGCTTCTTGATAGATTCAACGGTCGCAGGGCCACGCTCTGCTTTACCGATCATGCCCATAATGCCCGTTTCATCAAGCATCATGTCGGTGAATTTGTCCATACGAGTTGACGTAGTCGGGCCAGCAGGACCTACGGCTTCATCACCCACAGCGTCTACAGGGCCAACGTAGTAGATAAATTTACCTTTGAAATCGACACCTTCAGGTAGACCCTCGCCATTTTGCAACATAGTCTGGATGCGTTTGTGTGCCGCATCGCGACCAGTAAGAATCTTACCAGAAAGAAGAACTGTCTCGCCTGTCTTCCACTGCTCAACATCAGCTTGTGTCACTTCGTCTAAGTTAACGCGACGAGTATTCGCGCCCGCTTCCCAAGTGATATCTGGCCACTCTTCAAGCTTAGGTGGAGTCAAATCTGCCGGGCCTGAGCCATCTAGCGTAAAGTGTACGTGACGAGTCGCAGCACAGTTCGGGATCAAACATACTGGTTTAGACGCAGCATGCGTTGGCGCTGTTTTGATCTTAACGTCAACTACGGTAGTCAGGCCGCCAAGACCTTGCGCACCGATACCAAGTTTGTTTACGCGATTGAAGATATCAAGACGAAGCTCTTCTTCTGCGTTTTGTGGGCCACGGTCGATAAGCTCTTGAATATCGATATGCTCCATTAGCGATTCTTTTGCCAGTACCGCTGCTTTTTCAGCCGTACCGCCGATACCAATGCCAAGCATGCCCGGTGGACACCAACCAGCGCCCATCGTTGGCAGTGTTTTTTCTACCCACTCGGCAATATCGTCAGATGGGTTTAGCATCACCATCTTGGTTTTGTTTTCACTGCCGCCGCCCTTAGCCGCGATCTGAATTTCAACTTTATCGCCCGGTACCATGTTGATGTGTACTACCGCTGGCGTGTTGTCTTTAGTGTTAATACGTTTACCAGCAGGATCCATCAGAACCGATGCACGCAATGGGTTATCTGGATTCGTGTAGGCCTGTCGAACGCCTTCATCTACCATTTGCTGAACCGTCATGTCCGTCGAGTCCCACTGAACGCCCATGCCGATGTTGACAAAACACGTTACGATACCGGTGTCCTGACAGATTGGGCGGTGGCCTTCTGCCGACATACGGGAGTTAATTAAGATCTGCGCAATCGCGTCTTTCGCGGCTTGGCTCTCTTCGCGGTGGTAGGCTTTTTCAAGGGCTTGAACAAAGTCTAGCGGGTGGTAGTAAGAAATGTACTGTAGCGCATCAGCAACACTGCTGATGACATCCTGCTTGCGAATTACCGTCATTACATGCCTCGTTATAGTTATGCTTCCATTACTGGCTTGGCTTCAATCGTGTTTGTTGAGCAAGTTGCTCTTTTGAGCTTCATTTTTATAAACACATTTTATAAACAGTTGTCGGATGGCTGATCTCGACACACGAGTTACTGAAGTCGCCTTCTTGTATAGTAAAACCTCCTCAGAACCCTTTGTATAGAGGAAGTTTGGCTATACGGTGGAATATGATACTCTTGCTGCCCATGACATGCCATGCAGTGAACGATCTCTTTGTCACAAATTACACAAATGAACAACATGGATAATCAATTCATTGATTTTAAAGCGTTGGATTACGCACCAGACTTAGCACTTCACCTTTTTTCGCATATTCAGCATCAGCCTTGGGCGATGTTGCTGCGTTCTGCGTCCGAAACTCACATCGACAGCCGTTTCGATGTGCTTGTTGCAAATCCGGTAGCAACGTTGGAAACCATTGCCGATAACACACGCATCAAGACACCATCTGATGATTATGTGTCGGGTGACGACCCATTTTCTCTACTCGACAAGTTGCAACAGCAATGGCTACCGAGTGTTGAGCTCGGTTCAGAGTGGGATCTGCCTTTCGTAGGCGGTGCGCTCGGCTACTTCAGCTATGATTTAGGTCGCCGTGTAGAAGCTATGCCAGAGCTTGCGGAAAAGGATTTGCAAACAGCGGATATGGCGGTTGGCCTTTATCAATGGGCGATCGTTGTCGATCATAAACTAAGCAAAGCCTGTATCGTTGGGCAAAATATTGCTCAAGCGTGGGATTGGCTCGATAAACAAACCGCCGTACAAGATGAAGAATTTAGTTTGACTGGCGCTTGGCAATCGAACATGACCGAGCAATCTTACGGTACTCGCTTCAATAACGTGCAAGAGTACCTGCTAAGCGGTGACTGTTATCAAATCAACTTAGCGCAACGCTTTAACGCACCATACACTGGCAGTGAATGGCAGGCTTACCTGAAGCTCGAATCCGCCAACCAAGCACCTTTTTCTGCATTTATTCGTATGCCTGAGTCTTCGATTTTAAGCATCTCACCAGAACGTTTTCTGGAGCTAAAAAAGAGAGTCATCGAAACCAAACCGATCAAAGGGACACGCCCACGCAGTCTGGATGCAGAGCAAGACAAGGCGAACGCCTATGATTTGCAGACCGCAGAAAAAGATCAGGCTGAAAACTTAATGATTGTCGATCTGTTACGAAATGATATTGGCCGCGTTGCCTCACCTGGCAGTGTTCATGTGCCAAAATTATTCGATATAGAAAGCTTCCCGGCGGTGCACCATTTGGTAAGCACGATTCGTGCAGATTTGGATGAACAGTATTCGCCTGCGGATTTGTTGCGAGCTTGCTTCCCTGGCGGTTCAATCACTGGTGCACCCAAAGTGCGTGCGATGCAAATCATTGAAGAGCTAGAACCTCATCGACGTAGCGCTTACTGCGGCAGTATTGGTTACATATCTCGCCATGGTCGCATGGACACCAGCATTACCATTCGCACATTGGTTGCAGAAAAAGGCAACTTGTATGCTTGGGCTGGCGGTGGCGTCGTGGCAGACAGTGAATGCGCGGCCGAGTATCAGGAGACGCTGGATAAGCTGTCGAAAATTTTACCAGCATTGAAGTAACGCCAGTGATATTCTTCAAACCATATCTCAACGCCTCCTCAACTGGAGGCGTTTTTACATTAGCTTTCTTACCCTAACGTCTGATTTACTCCGGTTCACCATCGTTATAATCTTGATAACACATTGAGAGAGGATGCTGCTCCTCTATAATTATCAATAGATAGTAGATAAAAGGACGCCATTTGGTCATCAACAAAACGAAGCTACTGCAAAACTTTCAACTGCAGTTGCCTACTGGGTATCACAAAGAATCACTCGCTCGATTAAGCTTTTTAAAAGACAAGCCACTGCGTGATGCTGCGGTATTGATTGGATTTGTCGAACGCCCGGAAGGATTACAGGTGATTTTAACCAAACGGGCTGAACACTTGCGCCATCATCCGGGACAAATCAGCTTTCCCGGCGGTAAATTTGAACCTGAAGACATTCACTTAGTGAATACCGCGCTTCGTGAGACAAAAGAAGAAATTGGTATCGCAAATAACGACATACATGTCTTTGGCCAATTACCCAAACTTCCTACCATTAGCCGCTTTAATGTCACTCCATTTTTAGCTTTTGTATCGCCAAACTACAAAACGCACATTGACCCCAATGAAGTTGAGTATGTATTCGAAGTTCCTGCAAACCATATTTTGAACCCGAGCAAACTCTACAGCAGCAAATTTAATCTTAAACAAACTAGCCACCGTGTATTTGCTATTCCTTACCGCCAGCACTTCATTTGGGGCATGACTGCTCAAATTATTGAGTCAATGCAAAGGCACATCATCTCTAAGTAACGGTGATTTACAAATATGTATAATTTCCGAACAAGCATGAGGCTACTTAGGGGCACTTCCATCCAACATTTCACTTCAAAAAACCTATTCGTAACCTCTCATTTACATTAGTTTAATTTGTCGTTTTCACCGCAAGCGTTTGCGCTGATAAAAATATGTACAAATAAGACTATCAATTAGATTTTCTAATTCCACACATTAGCATTAATCACTAGTAGCACATCATTTTCGTGATAAAAAACAGGTTTTTGACATATTATTCAATAAGCCCGAGCAATACATGACTTAGATCTAATTTTCCCAATGCAAAATCTTGCAAAATTGCACCCAACTTATTTCCTGTTCCCAAAATGAGTAAACATAAAATGAATTCAATCAATTCTGCGGTTTCTACCGCACAATCGTCTAGTAAGTTTTCTTACAAAGACTTCACCTGGTGTCTGTCGCTGTTCGGTACAGCCGTAGGTGCAGGTGTATTATTCCTTCCGATTAAAGCGGGTGCTGGTGGTTTTTGGCCATTAGTAATCCTAGCCCTAATCGCAGCACCAATGACTTGGTTCGCACACAAATCTCTGGCTCGCTTTGTTCTTTCAGCTAAGAATCCAGAAGCAGACATCACTGACACAGTAGAAGAGCACTTCGGTAAAACTGGCGCAAACCTTATTACTTTCGCTTACTTCTTCGCTATTTACCCTATCGTACTTATCTACGGTGTCGGCATCACTAACACGGTTGACTCATTCCTGGTTAACCAAATGGGCATGGAATCTATTCCTCGCTGGCTACTGTCTGGTGCTCTGATTGCAGCAATGACTACAGGTGTGGTATTTGGTAAAGAGCTCATGCTGAAAGCAACATCAGCAATGGTTTACCCACTGGTATTCATTCTACTAGCACTGTCTTTCTACCTGATTCCTGAGTGGAATACTTCAATGATGGAAGTTTCACCAAACTGGGGTGAAATGCCTTCAATCGTTTGGCTGGCAATTCCAATCATCGTGTTCTCATTCAACCACAGCCCTATCATTTCTCAGTTCTCTAAAGAGCAACGTCGTGTTTACGGTGAAAATGCAGTGAAGAAAACTGACGCTATCACTGGCGGCGCAGCAATGATGCTAATGGGCTTTGTTATGTTCTTCGTGTTCTCTGTGGTTCTTTCTCTGTCTCCAGAGCAGTTGGCTACAGCACAAGCACAAAACATCTCTGTTCTTTCTTACTTAGCGAACGTTCATGAGTCTCCACTGATCTCTTACTTAGGTCCACTGGTTGCGTTTGCAGCAATCACTTCTAGCTACTTCGGTCACTTCCTGGGTGCTCACGAAGGTCTTGTTGGCCTAATCAAGTCTCGCTCTAACACTCAAGTAAGCAAGATTGAAAAAGCGTCTCTAATCTTCATCGTACTGACTACTTGGGTGGTTGCTATCGTTAACCCAAGCATTCTAGGTATGATTGAAACGATGGGTGCGCCAATGATTGCGGCAATCCTATTCCTGATGCCTGTTTTCGCTATGCACAAAGTTCCAGCAATGGCGAAGTACAAAACTTCAGCACCTGTGCAAATTTTCACAGCTATCTGTGGTCTTGCAGCGATTAGTTCTGTAATCTACGGCGCTCTTTAATCTCAGCTGAAATACCAGCTTGATTAATCGAAAAATATAACGATAAAAAATTAAGCCTCCCAAATCCCCTTGGGAGGCTTTCTTCTGAGGTAATCGATATGATTAGTGTATTTGATATCTATAAAATCGGTGTTGGACCTTCAAGCTCACACACTGTAGGCCCAATGAAAGCGGGTAAAGAGTTTATTGATGATCTTCGCGCAATGGGAAAATTACGCGACATCACTAAAATCACCGTTGACGTTTATGGATCGCTATCACTGACAGGGAAAGGTCACCACACAGATATTGCTATTATCATGGGTCTTGCAGGCAACTCCCCTGAGAAAGTAGATATCGATTCTATTCCGGGCTTTATTGCTCGCGTAGAAGAAACTGAACGTCTTCCTGTTGGCATGCACTGTCATACAGTATCGTTTCCGCGCGAAGGTGGAATGAACTTCCACAAAACGAATTTGGAACTTCACGAAAATGGTATGCAAATCCACGCTTGGATTGATGACGAAAAAGCATACTCAAAGACCTACTACTCTATCGGTGGTGGTTTTATCGTTGATGAAGAAAACTTCGGTAAAGAGGAAGAGAACCCGATTAAAGTTCCTTTCCCATTTACAACAGCAGAAGAACTGGTAAATCAGTGCCGTGAAAGTGGCCTTTCTATCAGTGCGCTAACCATGAAAAATGAACAAGCGCTTCATTCTGATGAAGAGACCCGTACCTACTTCGCGAACATCTGGCGTACCATGCGCGAATGTATGGATCGCGGTATGAACGAAGAAGGCATTCTGCCTGGTCCACTTCGTGTGCCTCGCCGTGCTGCAGCGCTTCGCCAACAACTGCTTACTTCTGAAAAGACAACCAACGATCCTATGTCTGTGGTTGACTGGGTAAACATGTTTGCGTTTGCTGTAAACGAAGAAAACGCAGCAGGTGGTCGTGTTGTAACAGCACCAACGAACGGTGCGTGTGGCATTATCCCTGCGGTACTGGCTTACTATGACAAGTTCATTCAAACCGTATCAGAGAAAGACTACATCCGTTACTTTGCAGCTTCTGGTGCAATCGGTGGTCTTTACAAGCGTAATGCATCTATCTCTGGCGCAGAAGTTGGCTGTCAGGGCGAAGTTGGCGTGGCGTGTTCAATGGCAGCAGCTGGCCTTGCAGAGCTGATGGGTGGTAGCCCAGAGCAGGTTTGTATGGCAGCAGAAATCGCAATGGAGCACAACCTGGGTCTGACATGTGACCCTGTCGCTGGTCAGGTACAGGTTCCATGTATCGAGCGTAATGGTATTGCGGCTGTAAAAGCGATCAACTCGACTCGTATGGCTTTGCGTCGTTCTTCAGCTCCTACCGTATCTCTGGATAAGGTTATCGAAACCATGCTAGAGACAGGTAAAGACATGAACGCGAAATACCGCGAAACTTCTCAAGGTGGTCTGGCAATAAAAGTTATCTGCTAATCCTTCCTTCTGAACACCAAGCCCGAGCCATCTGCTCGGGCTTTTTTGTATCTGCGCTTAGCTTAGTTTTCATCGTCCAGATATAACAAAGGCAAGCCGATAAGCTTGCCTTTGTAAATGACGCTTGTTGCGATTACTCGCCTTTGTAGATACAACCTGCTGTGCAAGTTTCTTTGATCTCTACTTTGCTTAGCAGCGGAAGGCTTGGTTTCAGTTGCTGCCAAATCCATTTTGCGAGCACTTCGCTGGTTGGGTTTTCCAGGCCTTCAATATCGTTTAAGTAGTAATGGTCTAAACGATCGTAAATTGGTTTGAAAGCGGCTTTGATTTCTGCAAAATCCACAACCCAACCCGTATGTGGGTCTACCTCACCTTCTACATAAAGACGAACAAGGAAAGAGTGTCCGTGCAAACGACCACACTTATGACCTTCGGGTACATGTGGCAAGTGGTGTGCCGCTTCGAACATGAACTCTTTGTACAATTCTGTTTTCATCTTGATTCTCAGGCTTTAAAAAAGACGCGATATACTAAGGAAATCACTGCCAAGAGACAAGCATTAGTCCATTATTGAGTCATAAATCAGTATTTTTATTTAAGTGAATGATATCCGAGCGTCGAGTTTTGCCATTCGCCAGTTATTTGATTACATAATAATCACGTTATGAATACACAAAGAAAACAGTGTGATTAACGCGGCATGTGTTTAAAAACGTAGTTTCGACCCACCCATAAACGGAATATCAGTGTCTACTTGCATTTCTGTCTGGACGTTTTTCGCTATTCTCGCTTTCATCAGGGGTAAAACTAAGATGAAATCATCTTTTTCTGACCTTCAAAATGAATATAAAGGTTGAAGCTGACGAATTGACAGGTAATATGTCTCGTTGAATCTGTAAAATTCTACCCAACCCAGCGCTTTGCTTGTTTTTTAAACAAAAAGATTATGGAACAAGGACTTTAAAGAGCGTTGCGTTGAATTTTTACCTCTATGGAGAATATTGAAAACATGACTTACGCGCCTGTATCAGACGTTTTGAAAGGTCAGCTAGCAGTAGACAGTGAAGTGACTGTTCGTGGCTGGATCCGTTCACGTCGTGATTCCAAAGCTGGAATCTCTTTCCTTGCCATTTATGACGGCTCTTGTTTCGACCCGATTCAGGCCGTGGTCCCTAATAATCTTAATAATTACGACGACGAAGTATTAAAGCTGACTACAGGCTGTTCTGTTGAAGTAACTGGTAAGATTGTTGAGTCTCCTGCGAAAGGTCAGGACTTCGAGCTGGCAGCAACTGACGTTAAAGTTGTTGGTTGGGTTGAAGATGCTGAAACTTACCCAATGGCAAAAACTCGTCACTCGATCGAGTACCTACGTGAAGTAGCGCACCTTCGTCCACGCACAAACGTGATCGGCGCGGTAGCTCGTGTACGTAACTGCCTGTCTCAAGCTATTCACCGTTTCTACCACGAGCAAGGTTACTTCTGGGTATCTGCTCCACTAATCACCGCTTCTGACGCAGAAGGTGCGGGTGAAATGTTCCGCGTTTCTACGCTAGACATGGAAAACCTACCTCGCACAGACGCTGGCAAAGTAGATTACAACGAAGACTTCTTCGGTAAAGAGACGTTCCTGACAGTTTCTGGTCAGCTAAACGCGGAAGCTTACGCTTGTGCAATCAGCAAAGTTTACACTTTCGGCCCTACTTTCCGTGCTGAAAACTCAAACACAAGCCGCCACTTGGCAGAATTCTGGATGGTTGAGCCTGAAGTTGCGTTTGCAGAGCTAGACGACGTAGCAAAACTTGCTGAAGACATGCTGAAGTACGTATTTAAAGCAGTACTTGAAGAGCGTCGTGATGACCTTGAGTTCTTCGCACAACGCATCGACAAAGAAGCGATCACTCGTCTGGAGCAATTCGTTTCTTCTGACTTCGCACAAGTAGACTACACAGACGCAATCCAAATCCTTCTGGATTCTGGTCGTGAGTTTGAATTCCCAGTTGAATGGGGTATCGACATGTCTTCTGAGCACGAGCGTTTCCTAGCGGAAGAGCACTTCAAAGCGCCTGTAATCGTGAAGAACTACCCGAAAGACATCAAAGCGTTCTACATGCGTATGAACGACGATGGCAAGACAGTAGCAGCGATGGACGTTCTAGCACCAGGCATCGGTGAAATCATCGGTGGTTCTCAACGTGAAGAGCGTCTGGACATTCTAGATTCACGTATGCGTGAAATGGGTATCGACCCAGAGCATATGAGCTGGTACCGCGACCTACGTCGTTACGGCACAGTGCCACACGCAGGCTTTGGTCTAGGCTTCGAGCGTCTGGTTTCTTACGTAACTGGCATGGGCAACGTTCGTGACGTGATCCCATTCCCACGTACACCACGTTCTGCGAACTTCTAATCACTTTTAGTGAAACAGAATTAAAAAGACCTCCCAAGTGGAGGTCTTTTGTTTTATCTGGCACTCACCAAATTAAGTATTACTTTCCTCTTGATCGGCTTTCACCGCATACCTCACACCGACAAAACACAAACCAAAGATAACGAACGGAATGACCGCAGCGGTGTATTCAACCCACGCATAATGTGCAAATGACTTGGCCAAAATAAGGTGTCCAAACACCAGTAAGAAAGCACTAAATATCGCCACAATGATCAGTGTTAATTCATGTTTCACCAACTGCTTTTTCATCATCACTCCGAGGTAAGAGGTTGTTATTACGTTGATTAAACCACACTCAGAGTAAGATGAACTGATACAGTTAATGTGATAAATGCCTAAACAGTTGTCAGCAACTCGCCTATTTTTTTGATGGCATTTTCTAATGATCCATCGACAGGCATGGAAGTATTAAGTCGCAGGTAGTTTTTAAACTTGGTATCGCTTGAAAACAACTTCCCATATGCCACAGTTATCTGTTGTTGCAACAAAGCTTGATAAATCGACTTGCTGTCCGTCTCACTTGGCAACTTAACCCATACAAAGTAACCACCTTCAGGTACGTTATAAGTCAGGTTTTGGGGCAAGTAACGTTGTATAAGTTCGATGAACAAACTTTGGCGCTGTTGCATTATTTTTCGCAGCTTTCTCAAGTGATTGTCGTAGCTGTCATTTTGCAGATAATGGGCGATACCTTGCTGAATCGGTGCACTCCCCGACAAAGTAGAGATAAGTTGTAGCTTTTGAATCGGTTCGTTAAAGCGATGGTTCACAACCCATCCTAGCCGATACCCCGGACAGAGACTCTTAGAGAGTGAGGAGCAGTGAAGCACTCGCCCTTGCGTATCAAAACTTTTAAGAGACGTCGGTTTATTCGCCGTGAAATAAAGCTCGGAATAGACATCATCTTCAATTAAGTAGACATCGTGTTGTTCCGCCATCCGGACAATCCGTTCCTTTTGTTCATCTGACAGCAGTGCACCCGTCGGGTTTTGAAAATTAACCATCAGCCAACAAGCGCGAACAGCATGTTTTGCAAATATTGCTTCAAGCTGTTCGAGATCGTGCCCCTTTTGGCTGTCTACACAAACCTCGATTGCCTTCAGCCCAAGACGTTCTATCGCTTGAAGCGCACCATAAAAAGCCGGTGACTCGACAACAACGGTATCTCCGGGCTGAGTAACCGCTTGCAAGCTCAGATTCAACGCCTCGAGCGCGCCAGAGGTGATCACAATATCTTCGTGCGTAATCGATATGCCTTGCTGTATGTACCGCTGCGCGATCAAACGACGTAATGACTCACTCCCCGGAGGCATGTTATCAAGCAAACTTTCTGGTCCCATTTTACGGCCAGAGCTGGCAAGGTTGCGGTTTAAAGCTTCGAAAGGAAATAACGTGGCGTCGGGAAACGCGGAGCCCAAACGCACTGCATCGGGCAATCCTTGATGTTTAAGGTAATCGTACAGCTCATCATTAAAGCTAGAGCGATAAGCAGGCACGATGTCATTGCTTGCCTCAAAACGCTCTAATTCGGCCGTGACATAATAGCCGGATTGAGGTTTAGCACTTACCCAGCCCTGAGCTTCCAGTAACTGGTAAGCCTGTAATACCGTCCCCGCACTCACTGAATGATTACGGCTGGTCACACGCACAGATGGCAGCTTCTCCCCTGCTCTCCATGTATTCTGCTGAATCTGAGTTTTAAACAGCTCAGCTAATTGACGGTATCGATTCATCATTCTCTCACTTTGACTTCGGGTGCACCTTAGCATACTTCGCGCCGACATTCTGATAGCTGACTTATCGTTCTTGCAAGGTAATTAATCAATCTTAGTAAGATGAATTCGCGATCCGAAGTGTAGAATTATGTTCCATACTTTCAAAGAAATGACGTTTTTGGAGGAAGTTATGAAAGTATTTACCATGGATGATCTCTCATACCGAGGAGCGCATAAAGGTGTCCATAGCTGGGACCACCCTGGTGCGTCCGATCCTTATTATTGGCACCCAGACTGGTTACATATTGCCGAAGATGCAATGGGTGTACACAAAATGGCGGATCTCGTTGTGCCACCAGGTGAAACAGCAACGGAAGAACATGCTAAAGAGGCGATTGTAAAACACCTCAACGAGGAAAGCGCTAGCAAAGAAGAAAAACAAGACGACTAGACGCGCACATCGGTAAAATTCGGTGCATCATCATGGGCCGACTATCGGGTCGGCTCACTGGCTATCAGTGCTATCTTAAATATGTTGGTTGTATTGAGTCATTGATGATGCACACCTCCGAGTCAGAACAACGAAAGTGTTTTCGTTAACCAGCTATGCTCTGTTAAGTTTGCCAATATTTCACCTAATGACCTCTAGTTGACGTAATTTTGAATCAAATAAAGACATCCTGACATAGAAAAAACAACGTCTAATCTGGTTTCTCGTCCAATCCAGTCAAACCCGACATTAACCTCAAAAAGCCATTAAAAAAGAAGAACAAGAAATTGAGCCCAAAAACATCTCTATCTGATTCTCTGGTGTTAGTTTTGCGTTCTTGTTTTGTAAAGAGTTTACCTAGGCTTTCTATGCCATCAGTTAAGCAGAACCATGTAACTTTTCCGTAACAATTTTGCACATAGACACTTTCGAAGTAAACGATTGCATTCGATGTACAAAACAGCATCAATTCTCGATAAAGCTTGCTTCTAACTCCCCTTCTTAGCACTGTTAGCATGCCAAAAGTCTGGTTTATCTTTGAATTCGATTTCTAATAGCATCTTTTTTAGGTTTTCTTATCAGAAGGTGTTGTAACAAGTAATGCTGAAAGGTATAAATACGGGCACACCCTTCGATTAACATGGATGAAGATTATGTTTGAAAAAGTAGTAGCCGCTCCGGCCGACCCTATTCTTGGTCTTACTGAAGAATTTAAAAAAGATACTCGCGCAGAAAAAATCAACCTTGGCGTAGGTATTTACAAAAACGAACAAGGTGAAACCCCTGTTCTTGCTACGGTAAAGAAAGCTGAAGCAGCTCTAATTGAGACTGAGAAAACTAAATCTTACCTAACCATCGAAGGGACTGCAGAATACGCTCTAGCAGTACAAAAACTGCTATTCGGCGAGAGCGCTGAAGTGGTTGCAGACAAACGTGCAAAAACAGCTCAAGCGCCAGGTGGTACAGGTGCACTGCGTGTTGCTGGTGAATTCATCAAACGTCAGCTAGGCGACGTTAAAATCTGGATCAGCAACCCTACTTGGGCAAACCACAATGGTGTGTTCACTGCGGCTGGCATCGAAACTGCTCAATACAGCTACTACAACGCAGAAACAAAAGACAAAGACTTCGATGCAATGCTTAACGATCTTCAAGCTGCTTCTGAAGGCGACATCGTTCTTCTACACGGCTGCTGCCACAACCCTACTGGTATCGATCCAACAGCAGAAGAGTGGGAAACACTAGCTAAGCTAGTTGCAGAGAAGAAATTGCTTCCTCTATTCGACTTCGCATACCAAGGTTTCGCGAAAGGTGTTGAGGAAGATGCAGCGGGTCTACGTACTTTTGCTAAGTACAACAAAGAAATCCTAGTTGCTAGCTCGTTCTCTAAAAACTTCGGTCTTTACAACGAGCGTGTAGGTGCCTTCACTCTTGTTGCTGAGTCAGAAGAAGTGGCAACAACAGCATTCTCACAAGTTAAAGCAATCATCCGTTCTATCTACTCTAACCCACCAGCTCACGGTAGCGCTGTTGTTACGCATATTCTAAACGATGCTGACCTTCGTGCTGAATGGGAAGCAGAAGTAGCAGAAATGCGCGATCGTATCCAAGAGATGCGTGAGTTGTTTGTAGCGACACTGAAAGAAGAAGGTGTAGATGCAGACTTTAGCTTTATCGAACGCCAAAACGGCATGTTCTCGTTCTCTGGTCTATCTAAAGAGCAAGTGAACCGTCTGAAAGAAGAATTCGCTATTTACATTGTCGGCTCTGGCCGAATCAGTGTGGCTGGTATGACTAAGTCAAACATGGGCCCACTATGTAAAGGCATTGCAGCAGTTCTTTAATCTGCAGCGATAAGATAAGAAAAGGTCAGCACTTGCTGACCTTTTTTGTATTCGATTAAGACGTTAATCTAGTAAACGAACCTGAGGCTTAAACCCACCTCATTGATGTAATCAGAGGGTGCTCCGGAGTAGTCCGTATCTCGGTATTGGTAATAAAGACCCGTACCAATGACGTCATGCCACTGATAGTTGAAGCCTATTTTATATTTGTTTTCGTCAACAATATCACTGCGATTGGCTTCGATCTCTGCGTTAACAATCAGCGTTTCACTCAGCAAATAGTTAGCGCCAAATACTGCAGCGTGTAGGAATTCCGATTCGGATACCAGTGTTTTATCCGTATCGTCATCCGTTGCTTTTGCCTTAATTGCACCTAAACGATAAACACCGTAAAGGTCGAGTTGTTGGGTTATGCCATATCGGTAACCACCACCAACCGTTAAACGATCGATGCGCAGCGTGTAAGTGTCTGGATGAAAAAACTGTGCGGAATAGTCTGCATTAAACAGCCAGTTGTCCGTGACTAAATAGTTACCACCCAAATCAATCGTCGTAACATTCGCATTTTCTAACCATTCTTCGTTGGTTGTCCCTGCACCAACGTTTAGATAAATATGTTCATAACCAAATTTGTCCGCTTGTTCCGCCTCTGAAGCACCGCTAAGTGCAGAAAAAACACAAAGTGGCACAAGTAATAAACTTCTCAACATTCGATTTCCTTTCATGAGAATCAATAGATGCTTTCGTAACCCGATTTTACTCATTCGACATCCACGATATTAGCCGAATGACATTACTATTGTCGTGTTACACGTCGGAATCTTATGATTAAGTGCTCAAAACGACGAACGAGTAAGACTCTGTTTTAAAACTAAGTTAAGATTACTTTATTACTTGAAAATCAAAAGGCAACCTTATGGATGCAGAACTTCTCGAGATTTATAACTTTCTCGCCAAGTATCCCCCTTTTAACGAACTCCCAGAAGAAGCGCTAAGCAAAGTCACCGAAAGTGTCGAAATTTCGTATTATCGAGAAGATACTCCGATTATCCATTTTGGAGATGAAGTTCAAGAGCTCTTCGTCGTGAGAAGTGGCGTCGTTGAGGTTTACCGACGTAAAGGTGAACTTTATAGCAGACTGGATGAAGGCGACCTTTTTGGTCAGATGGGCCTGCTTACCAATAATAAAGTTCGTTTTCCTGTAAAAGCGATCGATGATGCCCTGATCTACTGTATCCCTGGCGACGTTTTCCAGGAAATGTACGATAACTACGACTCATTTGCTGACTTTGTCGAAGTAGAAAACAGCGCGCGCCTGCGTATGGCGATCTCTGAAAATAAAGAAGCCAATGACCTCACGACTTCCAAAGTGAAAACGTTGCTAACGCGTGACACTCCGACGATCGAGCGTGGCCAGTCGATTCAGGAAGCAGCAAAAATTATGGCAGAAGATAACGTCTCGTCTCTGCTTATTATTGACCCGGACTTTGTGCGAGACGAAGACGACCCACAATCTCCGGTATTAGGTATTGTCACCGACCGAGATTTGTGCGCGCGTGTACTGGCCGAGGGTTTATCCCCACATGAAGATGTTGCAACGGTAATGACTACCGAAGTTATCTCACTCGATCATAACGCTTACATCTATGAAGCCATGCTGAAAATGCTGCGTTATAACGTGCATCACCTCCCTGTTGTGAAAGATCAACAGCCAATCGGTATCATTGAAACAACGGATATTGTTCGTTACGAATCACAAAACTCATTGCTACTTGTAAGCAGTATTTTCCACCAGCACACCATCGAAGAGCTGGCCGCCGTCGCTGAAGAAGTCAAAAGCAGTTTTGTTCGTTTAGTGAACGAGGACGCCAATTCTCACATGGTCGGCAGTGCCATGTCCGTAATCGGTCGTAGCTTCAAACAGCGCTTACTGGAAATGGCCGAAGAAAAGTTAGGTCCACCACCTGTCCCTTACTGTTTTCTCGCGCTTGGCTCAATGGGGCGTGATGAGCAGCTTCTGGTTACCGATCAAGACAATGCTATCATTCTCGACGAGAGCTATCAGGAGTCGAAGCATGGTAAATATTTTGAAGAGTTAGCGCAGTTTGTCAGCGATGGTTTAGATGCCTGTGGCTACAAATATTGTACAGGCGATATCATGGCAACCAACCCAATGTGGAGAATGACACGTTCACAATGGGAAGAGTGTTTCGCCGACTGGATCGACGATCCAAACCCGAAAGCCTTGCTCAACGCATCCATCTTCTTTGATTTGGACGGCGTGTACGGACGACTAAAATGGGCAGAGCAGTTAACCAGCTTTATCGTTCGTCGTGCCCGTAAAAACAATCGCTTCCTGGCTTGTCTTGCACGTAACGCACTTAACCGCACGCCTCCACTCGGCTTCTTTAAGAGCTTTGTGGTGGAAAAAGATGGGCAGCATAAAAACTCCATCAACCTCAAGCGTCGTGGTACAGCCCCGCTGGTCGATTTGATCAGGGTTCATGCGTTGGCTGTTGGCTCTCGCACACAGAACTCATTTGAACGCCTGGATGACATTATTGACGCCGGTATTCTGCCAAAAGGTCGCGCTCAAGATTTAAAAGATGCGTTAGAGTTCATCTCCATGGTACGAATTCGCCACCAAGCGTACGATGTTGAAATGGGCATTGAGCCTGACAACAATATTGAACCGGAGAATCTGTCGGACTTTGAGCGCCGAAACCTTAAGGATGCCTTCCAAATTCTGAGTAATGGCCAAAACTTCCTTAAGTTTCGCTATCAAGCAAACAAGAGCTTTAAGTGAGGCTTAACATGTTAAAAAAGCTCTTTCAAAAGCCGACTATCCAATGGCACACGAAGTTTAGGCAAAAAGTCGAGATGGCGACGGATGAAAATCTAATTGCCTTTTACGGCACTGAATTGCCATCGCCAGATACGCCAATTTCAGACGTTGAGTTTGTCGCACTGGATTTAGAAACTACGGGCTTAGATCCTGATAAGAACGACATCATTACGATTGGGCTGGTCCCTTTTAACCTGAAGCGTATCTTTTTGCGTAATGCTCGTCATTGGAAAGTAAGACCGAAACAAAAGCTGGATGAAGACTCTGTCATCATTCACGGTATTACCCATAGTGAGCTGATTGATGCGCCTGATTTGGGGGATATTCTCAATGAACTGTTGCCCTGTTTAAGCGGTAAGATCGTGGTGGTGCATTATCGTCGCATAGAGCGTGAATTTCTCGATAAAGCACTGCGAGATCGCATCAATGAAGGCATTGAATTCCCGGTATTGGATACTTTCCAGATAGAGGAAGACATTCAGAAAAAGCGACCGGGAAGTCTGTGGGAGTCGTTAAAAGGCAAAAAGCCAGAATCGTTGCGATTAGCTCAATCACGACGCCGTTATGGTTTGCCGGACTATACTCCTCATCACGCTCTGACTGATGCGATTGCTACTGCTGAACTACTTCAGGCACAAATCGCGCACCATTACGATGAGAGTCAACCAATCAGCGAATTCTGGCTTTAGCCTACAGCCAGAAAAACAAAAAGGAGCCAATGGCTCCTTTTTAATTTAACGCGCTCGAGATATTTCGAAATTACAGCTTAAAGCGTTTGATTTCCTGCTCAAGCTCATGTGATAGCTCAGACAAGTAAGCGGCTTGTTCCGCAGCTTGATGTGCTTCTGCTGAAAGCTCGTTAGAAACATCACGAATGCCTTCAGTGTTACGAGTAATCTCTGTCGTTACCGACGCTTGTTCTTCAGCAGCAGAAGCGATCTGTGTTGCCATGTCGTTGATTTGCTCAACTGCGCTATGAATTTGAGTCAGACTCGCTGCTGCTGAGTTCGCATCATCAACGCTGGTATCAGCCAGAAGACGGCTGTCACCCATGATACCAACCGCTTTCTTGGTCGTACCCTGCAGCATCTCGATGGTTTCTTGAATTTCTTTGGTTGAAGCATGTGTACGTTGGCTCAACACTCGAACTTCATCAGCAACCACTGCAAAGCCACGTCCTTGCTCACCTGCTCGTGCCGCTTCAATAGCCGCATTAAGTGCCAGCAAGTTTGTTTGTTCTGCGATGTCTTGAATGGTCGATAGAATCGTATTGATGCTATTACCGTGCGCTTCCAAATCCTGAATAACATCGGTCGCAACCTGCACTTCTTTGGCCAGATTCTGGATTGAAGATTGCGTCTGTGAAACTTGGCTAGAACCGTGAGCGCAAGCGCCTACCGCCTCTTCTGAGTGGCTAGCCGTGCTTTCTGCGTTACCCGCAATTTCTTGCGTAGCGGCCGCCATTTCATTAACCGCAGTCGCCACCATGTTGATTTCATCTTGCTGATAAGAAATGCGCTGACTACGTTCCTCTGCTTGCTGGGCCGTGGTACGAGCCTGTTCAGACAGTGATGAAGAGACATGGCTAAGTGTGGTCACCATGGTATGCATGTTGCCAACAAAGCGGTTAAAGTTTTCTGCCAGTTTACCAACTTCATCGTCGCTACGTGGTTCCAGACGCTGAGTCAAATCACCTTCACCAGAAGCAATTTCTTCCAGTGCATGAGATACTCGGTTTAGGTCGCGGAACAAGAAGCCAACTAGCCAAGAAACCGCAACAATCACCGCGATTGTGATCATCACAGCAGTGATCAGCAAGTCACGCAACAGTACTGCATTGCCCGCTTCTTCCGTCGCGCGGTCCATCTCAATGGCGAACATCCAATGCGTTCCCGCCACTTTGTGGAAGTAATAGAGTTTTTCTACGCCTCTGATGATCGTGCTTTCAATTTTACCTTCGTCAGCAGCGCGCTCGATCGCCTGTCGTGAAAAGTCTGTCGATAAGCTGCTGATTGGCTTTAACGTCAAACTTTTATCCGGATGAGCGAGAAACGTCCCTTGGTTCATGTCAATCAACATCGCGTTAGCATTTTTACCAGCGTCTAAGTTGATCACATCACTGATAAGCTGATCGATAAGAACATCGGCCCCGACTACCCCGATAAACTGACCATTTTTCATAACCGGCTCAGCGATAGTAACCAAAAGCGCATTGGTGATCGCGTCTTGATAAGCCTCAGTGATGATCTGCTTACCCGCGACATTGGCATCTTTATACCAAGGGCGAGTTCGCGGATCATAATCAGCACGGTTTCGCTCAGGATGAGAACGGTACATCTCTCCTTTTGGCGTACCAAGGAAGATATCATCAAAGCCGCCAGCTTTGCGTGCTTGCTGTAAGAACGGCACAACGTCCTGTTCGGTCGAGTAATCATTAAATGCGGTGGCGATTTCTTTACGGATGGTAATCCAGTCAGAAATCCCTTCCGATGCAACGGCACTCAAGCTTTGTGCTCTGGAATAAACACCAGCAGAAGTCTGATCAAACAGTTGACCAGCCGACAACCAAGTCAGTGCAGCAGCCATAATAACCACGGCCGAAAGACTCGCGCCGATAAGTTTTTGTTTTAGTGAAAATTTCATATTTTTATATTATTTGGGAGGACAACCTAGGAGCGTGAATATTACACACTTTCTTGGCACTAATCACCAAGTTTCAAAACAATCAATTACATTGCTAACTTATTGTAAGATATAAACTTTAACAGTGTCATTCTTTTGTCTTTCGTCAGAAAAACAACACAAAAAAAGCCAGCTAAGCTGGCTTTTTTAAACGTAGTATTTTGTTCCGACTATTGACGCTCGGTTCTCATACCCATCAATAAGCTCACACACATCGCAAGCAAGATGATAGTGAATGGCAACGCCGTAGAGATGGCACCGGCTTGCAGAGCCTGAACAGCTTCCGAACCACCAATCCACAGCAGTGCAACCGCAATGGCACCTTCCATCAATGCCCAGAAAATTCGCTGTGGCACTGGTGCGTCAACTTTACCACCTGCCGTGATGCTGTCGATAACCAATGAGCCTGAATCTGAAGAGGTAATAAAGAACACCAAAACCAGAACGATAGCAATAAACGACAGGATGTTACCAAATGGCAGTGAATCAAACATTTGGAACATGGCCAGTGACACGTCAGTCAGACCATTCGCCCCTAGATCGCCCACTTTATCAACCACCTGCTCGATAGCCAGACCACCAAATACAGACATCCAAACCACCGTTACTGCGGTTGGAACAAGCAGAACCGCTGTAATGAACTCTCGTACTGTACGGCCACGGGAAACACGCGCGATAAACATACCGACGAATGGTGACCAAGAAATCCACCAAGCCCAGTAGAATACAGTCCAGCCTTGGAACCACGCTTCGTCAGTACGGCCAAACGGGTTACTCAGTGGAATGATGTTTTCTACATATGCCATCAATGTCGTTGGAATAGAGCCAAGGCTAGCCGCCCAGCCAATTAAACCAACAAGGATAAGCAGTAAGAAAGCAACAATCATGTTGATGTTACTGATGACTTTCACCCCGCCATCAATACCGCGAACAACCGATACCACTGCAAGTAATGTCACCACAGTGATGACAATCACCTGCAACCCGATACCAGCCTCGATACCAAACACATGGTGAATACCACTTGCGGCTTGTTGTGCGCCCAGACCCAGCGATGTCGCCAGACCAAATAGTGTTGCCAGTACCGCTAAAATATCAACAATGTGGCCAGCCCAGCCCCACGCACGGTCACCCAATAGTGGGTAAAAGATCGAGCGCATCGACAATGGAAGCCCTTTGTTGTAAGCGAAGAAAGCTAAGGAAAGCGCAACAACACCGTAAATGGCCCATGGGTGAAGACCCCAGTGGAACATCGTTGCACCCAATGCCAATCGCGCTGCTTCAGGGGTGTTTGCTTCCACACCTAATGGTGTTTCATACCAACCTGTGAAGTAAGCAACGGGTTCTGCCACACTCCAGAACATAAGACCAATACCCATACCTGCAGCAAACAACATAGCTAACCACGATAGGAACGAGTAATCGGAAACTGCGTCTTTACCGCCGAGGCGGATTTTCCCCATCGGGGATACTATCAGTACCAGGCAGAATATAACGAAAATGTTACCTGAAATAATGAATAGCCAATCAAATGAACCTATGATTTGCCATTTGATTCCATCAAGTACCGTCTTAGCAGTGTGTGCATCTAAAACCAATGCAGCCACAAGAAACAGTGCAATTAAACCCGCACTAATCCCAAAAACAGGGTTATGTACATCAAACCCCCATTTTTGAACGTTATCCTGACCTACCGTATAGTCGGTACTATCGATACTGTACTTATCTATACCCTTTGTCATCGTTCCTCTCTAATTCTTGTAATCTTTACGCACCAAACAATAAAATCATTCGAACACGATACGTTTTAAATTCCGTGAAGGGTCAAGATCCTAACATTTGAGGTGTTTTTGTCTAGATTTTCCATAAAAAATCCACATTTATTACCTTTCAATCAGAGATTTCTGACCAAATAAATGCAACACATTGCATTGATAATTAGACCACAAACAATTTTTGCTATAATAATTTTAGAGCGTAGTGATTCACTTCCACCATGCTGTAAATGGAAATTGGAATCATCAAAGAAGTGCCGGAAGAGAAACGACGGAATTTTTTTACACAGCTCTTTAAATAACAAAGCATTTGAGTTAGTGTCGCCTCGTTAAATGTTCCTACAGACTGGATGAATAAATTGGAAAAGTACGAAGAAGTATTGGTCTCGATTCGTCAGATCATCCGCGCTATTGATTTACACTCTAAAAAGCTGAGTAAAGAGTCTGGTCTGACTGCACCTCAGCTAATTTTAATGCGTGCTATCAACGAGTTAGATAATGTCACTATCAAACAATTGTCTAGCCATACCAATATGAGTCAAGCCACAGCGACCACCATTCTCGATCGATTAGAGCGTAATCAGTTTGTAGAACGTCGCCGTAGCGTTGAAGATAAGCGCAAAGTGCACGCTGTACTGACAGAACAGGGACAAGAAGTATTAAAGCAAGCACCGACGCCGCTACAAGAGCATTTCATTAATCGATTCCAGAAGCTGGAAGAATGGGAACAAACACTGCTACTTTCTTCAGTACAGCGTATTTCGACCATGATGAATGCAGAAGATATTGACGTTGCCCCAATGCTTGAAATTGGCAGCATTACTGGTACCGTTCCTAAAGCTGAGTAATCACTCCCGTCAGTGCTCGCCTGACGCGGGCACTGTGTTATTTGGTAAGTCCTGTCTCAAATGCATATTTGGCCAACTCGGCGGTCGAATGCAGATCTAGCTTGTGCTTAATATTATGACGATGTGTTTCAACTGTTCTATAACTGATACTCAGTAATGTAGCGATTTTTTTGCTGCTATTCCCCTGCGCAACTAATTTGAGCACCGCTTCTTCTCTGCGACTCAGTGGGTTAGGCCTTTGATTGATTGGGGTAACATCTTGCGTGAACAACGTCTGGGTGACGGACTCACAAAAATAGGTTGAACCCTGGTTAACTGTTTTGATCGCCTGAACCATTTTCTCTGCTGAAATCTCTTTCAACATGTAACCGACTGCCCCCGCTTGCATCACTTTCATGATGTACTCACGGTTGTCATGCATGGTTAACATCAGAATTCGGCTCTCAGGCACTTCCTCTTTAATGATTCCCGTTGCCTCAATGCCGTTCATTATGGGCATACTGATATCCATAAGGATCACGTTTGGATGAAGATGCTTGGCTACTTCTATTGCTTCCAAGCCGTTACTGGCGGTACCGATGACTTCAATATCCGGCTCCAGCTCCAACCGTGCCATAAAACCATCTAACACCACCTGATGATCATCGACAATCAACACACTAATCGGTTTATCCATAAACACCTTCATCCAAATTTAGCAGCACGGTTATTTCGGTCCCCAGACCAAGTTCACTCATTAGTTCAAATTCACCACCAATAAACTCAACACGCTCCTGCATGTTTCGCAACCCAATCCCTTGACGATGGACCGCTTGGTTGACGACAAATCCAATGCCGTCGTCACGTATCAGTAATTGCAGCATATTGCCCATTTTTTGCAAAATCACCGTCACTTTTTTCGCTTTCGCGTGCTTTTCGATGTTATTCAATGATTCCTGAGCAACGCGATATAAGGTAGTGGCGACTTCCGACGTCAATTTTTGCTGCTGGGTATCAAAATGGCTATCAATATCAATCCCAGAGTGAGAGTGAAAATCCTGTAGTAAAGTGGTAAGCGCCGCTTCCAAACCAATATCATCCAGCGCACTTGGCCTCAACTGGTGGGAAATATGCCGGACTTCATTGATGGCGGTAACCAATGAGCGCTGAGATTTATCCAAGTGCTGCTTGAGTTTTTCGTCTTCCAAACGATGACTCATCAGATCTAAATGGCATTTGCTAGAGACCAACAGCTGATTGATGCCATCATGAAGCTCGCGCGCCAAATGTTTTTTCTCATCTTCCTGAAACATCACGGTTTTATACGCCAGTTCTTTCAGGTTTTTATCTGCAAGGCGATGTTCGTGCAAGTTAATAGCAAGGGTTAATACGATGATCACGGCAACCGTAACGACCAGAATCACAACGACCGAAAAGAAGGTCGTTTCGATATTTTTATTCACTGCCGCGCGCATGCTGGCCACTTCCTGGCTGACATCCTCTATGTACAGCCCGGTTCCGACCATCCACTCCCACTTCTCTAACCAACCCGCATAACTGAGCTTAGGAACAACCTCACCTGTCGACGGCTTTTGCCATAAGTATTGGTGAAAACCACCACCTGTTTGTGCTTGATATAACAGTGCCTCAATGAGCCGATCACCGTTCTCATCTTGCAGGCCAAGCAGGTTCTCCCCGACTAAATCAGGTTGTGCTGGATGGACAAGGTTAGTGCCATGTTTATCGTAAGCGAAAAAGTACCCATCAGACCCATAGGTTAAGTGGTTTAAAATTGCCTTTACACGAGCTTTGGCAACATCTTCTTCAATCGTTGTGTCGTTATAGATGTGAATGATGGCGTCAAAAGCAACATCGACGGTATCCTTTAGCGCCGCTTCTTTTGACTGAATGAGGTTTTGGTGGAAAAGCTCCACTTCTCGCTGACCAAGGGTCTTGGCTTGGTAGATAGAAATCCAACTGATACTGGCTGACACCAATACCACAGGTATCAGTGTCAGCAGAATTAACTTTGCTTTGAGAGGCATCCCTTCCCTCCATGAAACGCTGCTCCAAGCGTCAACGCATAAGCAGCTTAACAACTTGTTTCAAAAGGTGGAAACTCTCAGGTCACAAAATCTCCTTTTAGCCCATTCCGTAAAAGCCAGGGAAGAATAGAAGCGATGCAAGCACGGCTATCTGAATAGCGATAAACGGCATCACGCCCTTATAAATATCACGCGTTGTTACCCCTGCTGGCGCCACCCCTTTCAAGTAGAACAAACTGAAACCAAATGGTGGCGTTAGGAAAGAGGTTTGTAGGTTCATCGCTACCAGAATCGCAAACCACGTCATATTAATGCCTAGCATCTCTGCAACTGGGGCGAGGATTGGAACGATGATGAAACAGATTTCGACGAAGTCGATGAAGAAGCCCAGAATCAAAATGACAAGCATGGTGATGATGAGGAAGCCCCATTTTTCACCTGGAATACTCAACATCCACTCTTCGACTAAGTAATCACCACCAGTGTACGTAAATGCCATGGAGAATGCGGTCGCACCAAGCAATATCGCAAATACCATCGCGGTGACTTTTACCGTCTCTTTTGAAGCATCATAAACCATCGACCAGCTGAACTGCTTGTACAACACAGCAAGTACGATCGCACCAGCACCACCCAATGCCGCCGATTCTGTCGGCGTGGCAACACCTGCGAAAATAGAACCTAATACCACGATGATTAAAGCCAGTGGTGGCAGAACCGCTTTGAGCGCGCTAATGACTTCTTCTTTTCGGCTGACAGACTCATCACGCTCGATAGGCTGAGCGGCTTGCGGGTTCAACTTGGCGTACACCAGAATGTAGATCACATACGCCACAACCAGTGTTATTCCCGGCCATACCGCTGCTTGGAAAAGATCACCAACAGGTACACCTAATACGTCCCCTAGTAGGATCAAAACAATCGATGGAGGGATAATTTGCCCCAGCGTACCTGAAGCACAGATGGTGCCGCACGCCAGACCTTTGTCATAGTTGTACTTGAGCATCACAGGCAGGGAAATAAGCCCCATTGCCACAACAGAAGCGCCAACAACACCGGTAGATGCAGCAAGTAACGCCCCTACTAGTACAGTAGAAATCGCGATACCACCACGAACGCCACCGAACAGACGCCCCATTGACTCTAGTAGCTGTTCTGCAAGCTTGGTTTTCTGTAAAACCAGCCCCATGAACACAAATAACGGCACAGCCATTAGTACCGTGTTTTGCATAATCGATTGAATTCGATATGGCATAAAGGCAAACATTTCAATGCCTTCTGCCCAAACACCAAAAATAAGTGCGATACCACCGAAGGTAAACGCAACGGGGAAACCCAGAAGTAGCGCAAATAAGGCTACAAAAAACATGACTATACCGATCATAATAACTTCCTTTTACGACTTACCGTTATTACCGGCATAGATAAGATGAGGGTTAACAATTTTATTGATAGAGTGCAGCAACAAACCAATCCCACTCACTGCCATAAAAAAGAATGATAATGGGATCATTGCCTTAATGATCCAACGATAAGGCAAACCACCTGGGTCTCCAGAAGTCTCCCCTAGTGCGTAACTTTCTTTAGCAAAGTCGATACCGAACCAGGCGACCAATAAGCAAAAAGGAAGCAGGAAAAATAACGTGCCTATTATGTCGATAATGGATTGCGCTTTATAAGATAAACGCTCGTAGAAAATGTCGACTCGAACATGACCACCAGCTTTGATGGCGTATGGTACACCCAGCAAAAATACTGAGGCAAAAAGGTGCCATTCCATTTCCTGAAAGGCGATAGAAACATCGTTGAACACGTATCGCATAACAACGTCGTATACCACATTTAGTAGCAGTAAGATGAAGAGGATGCTGGACAACCACCCCAAAAAATCACTGAAGCGGTTAAACATCCGCTCAATATAAATAAGGCTTCTCATTCCTGACTCCGTGGAACGTATGGTTGAGCTCCGCTAAGTCGCGGAGCATTTTATTATGAGTTTTTTCTTGGGCTTCACTCGCTGCCCAAACCAATTGGCTTGGGCAGCATACTGACGTATTAGTCAGCTTGGCTGTTTAGATAAGCACGTTGTGAGATATCAGTCCATTGACGAACTTGCTCCATGTAAGCAGCTTGAGACTCTTGAATCTCTTTCGCCAAGGCATCTTCTTCCGCGTGTTTCTTCAGAAGGCGATCATTCGCTTCTTTCATTGCTGCCATGACTTCTGGCGGGAAGTCCTTCACTTCTACGTTCGGGTACTCTGACTTGATCGTCGCCCAGTTTTTACCACTTTCGTGTTTAGACTGCGTGTACATATCGTAAGCTGCAGTTTTCATTGCCACTTTTAAGATCGCTTTCAGATCATCAGGTAGTTTTTCCCAAGTACGCTTGTTGACCAGGAACTGAAGCTCTGTCGCTGGCTCATGCCAACCTGTGTAGTAGTAAGGCGCAATTTTGTGGAAGCCCATGCGAAGGTCTAGCGAAGGACCAACCCACTCAAGTGCATCAATGGTGCGACGCTCAAGAGACGTGTACAGTTCACCCGGTGCGATATTGGTTGGCTTAGCGCCCAGTTCAGCCAAAATTTCTCCAGCAAAACCAGGGATACGCATTTTCAGACCTTGAAGGTCATCCAGTGTTTTAATTTCTTTTTGAAACCAACCACCCATTTGAGTATCTGTGTTACCACCAGGGAACGACATCAGGTTATGAGGAGCGTACACTTTGTCCATTAACTCCATGCCACCGCCATAGTAGAACCAAGCGTACTGCTCTGTAGGTAACATACCGAAAGGCATAGAAGAAAAGTAAAGTGTGTTTGGCACTTTGCCTTTCCAGTAGTAAGACGCCGAATGGCCCATGTCGTATTGACCTGATTTCACCATGTCAAACACGCCAAAAGGTGCTTTGTGCTTGTTTGCTGAGTCAATACGAATTTGCAGACGGCCGTTTGACATTTCTTCTGCCATTTTAGCCATATTTTTCGTGGTATCGCCGAAGATAGGAAAGTTAGGTCCCCATGTTTCTGCAAGTTTCAGGCGGTAGACTTTTTCCGCAGCATTAGCAGAAGTTGCAGCGAAGGCCATCGCAGCAACCACAGCTGTAGTTTTCAGCACTCTTTTAAGAGATTTTTGGATCAAACTCATCGTTCACGTCCTTTGTCACCAAGGTTATTGTTATCATCCATTTCACAAGGATTTGTATTACACCAAGTAACGAACAATGTGCTTGTCTAAAGTTGACTCTTAAAATAGCGCAGCATCATTTGAGTTACAGGGCGTAACTTGATGCTAAAGATGTATTAATAACGTTGATTCTGAAATGGGCAGGAACACGCAATTTTTACTGCCTACTACTCATACATTAGCCATTGGTAGTACGTATTTATACGTAGGAGATTAACCCAATTAAAATTTCATACCTAAACAAAACAGTTAGTTAAGGAGAAATTAAAAAATATCGAAAATATAAAACCACGTAAGTAGTCACTTTCCAAAAAATTTACAAAGTATTTAAAGAATTGTGACATTTGCCATTTTGACGTCGCTAGACTTGCCAAAGAAGGAGCAGAAACACGGAGTGATGGGACGTTAGGTCGCTCGAAAAAATACCCCGACAATAGCCGAGGTATTAGAGAGCTTTATCTTAATAAGATTGAGGATTTAAAAACTAAATCGCTTTGTAGATAACTTTGTTACCTGCCAATTGCTCTTTTTGAACCAGGTTTTCTTCAAGAAGCTTCTTCAGAGCGCCAGTTGCCCATGATGCCGCTTTAGTGTCTTCTTGACCTGCAGCAAGGCCGATGCCTTTAGGGTTAATACCGTCCGCATTTGCGACAACAATATCTAGCACTTGTTGCTGTTTTGGAGTTAGCGCAACTTCTACTGTTTTCGCTACAGCTACTTTCTTCTCAGCTACTACTTTCTCGGCAACAGCTTTCTCATTAACAGAAGGTGCTGCTTTCTCAGCAACAGGCTTCGCTGCTTTTTGTACTGCAGCAATGTTTGCTACTGTCGCTTTAATGCGCTTTTGCAATTTCATTTGCACTTTACGCTTATGAGCAAGTCTCATTGAATATGTCTCCAGTTCACTGCATATCAGCAGGGATGAAAATTTGAAGCGCGTTTTATACCAAAATTCACAAGCAATTTGTAGGTTTTAGCGCCGAAACGCGATGAAAAATGCGCTCAAAACGCAGAGCGTCTAGAATTTATACAGGTAATTTGTGAACTGTTTTATTGAATACTGGGTATAAAAACAGAGGTTTTTTATCCATAAAATGCATTTTGTTTCACACCAAACAAATGACGTAATCGCACCGCAAATAGCCTAGAAGCACAGTTAAATTAGATCGTGATTAACGGGACAGCATTTGGGTATTTTGTTGACTCTATGAGGTTAAATGCATGGAAACGCTACATCTCACAAATTCACATTTTAAACCTGGTTCTATTCTTACCCGAATAACCTTGTTGGTTGTCGCTTTAATAACTTTGTTTCTTGTGTTGATATCACCTGGATGGAAGCAAGCGATATTGTCTGTGGTATTAATGGCGGTTATTGTCGGCTTTGCAGTTATGATGATTAAAAAAAGCCAAGTCTCATTTACGCTAACCGCAACCCACTTTCAACAACACCTTTTTAAGGGTGGTTGGGTTGTTCGCTGGTGCAATATTGAATCGATAGGTATTTGTAGCTATCAACAAGACGGATGGTACCAACCACTGCCCTGGATTGGCGTACGTTTAAAGCACTACTCTCCTTACTTGGATGCGATTTGCCCTCGCATTGCGACAGAAATCCTCCTGAGCCAACGTGCGCTTCTGTATTTAGGAGCAAGACAAAATCAATGTGAAGAAAAGTTCGAAGATATGGTGCTCGATCCAAGACCGTATCTGAGTAGTCAGGGAAAGCAATACGATGGCTTGCTTGCGATGCTTGCAAACAGAATGAAATATCAGCGAGATTTTTATGGCTACGACGTGTTTATCTCAGCCAGTGATTTGGATAGAGAAGCCGAAGATTTTGTCGGGTTAACTCGGCGGTATTTAGCTGCCGCCGAGCCAGACTTACTCGAGACAAAATAACTTTGTTCTTCCCGAATAAATCATTCAATTACCCGATATTTTCCGAGTCAGAACTCGCTAGTAAAGCGGCATCTCATCGGCAACAAATGGGTTGGTTTTACGTTCATGACCAAAGGTAGATTGTGGGCCGTGGCCTGGAATGAAGGTCACATCGTTACCCAGTGGCCAAAGCTTCTCTTTGATCGACGAGATCAAGGTATTGAAATCACCTTGAGGGAAGTCTGTACGACCGATACTGCCGTTAAACAGGACATCACCAACAAATGCTACGCGAGCTTCTTCACTGTAAAGCACAACGTGACCTGGTGTATGACCCGGAGTGTGGATCACCTTCAGCACTTGGTTACCAAATGTGACAGTGTCACCCTCATCAAGCCATTGATCAGGTTCAAATGCTTCAGTTAGCGGGAAGCCAAACATTTTGCTCTGCCCTTCTAAGCCTTGTAACCAGAAATTGTCCGCTTTATGAGGCCCAATAATTTCCTTTCCACCAAGCAAATCCGATAATGGCTGAGTGCCACCAACGTGGTCCAAATGTCCATGCGTCAATACCAATTGAACAACATCAACGCCTAACTCTTTGATTAACACAGCAAGCTGCTTCTCATCACCGCCCGGGTCAACCACGATGCCTTTCATCGTTTCATCACACCAGACAATAGAACAGTTTTGAGAAAAAGCTGTCACCGGGACAATTTGGTATTTAAGAGCCATGGATAACCTATCACCACATAAATTTTATTAAGACTTCCGCAACTATGACACTAAGCCTAAATGACTTCAAGACTTGTGAAGACCTTGCGCGTCAAGACTTTCAAGGTGACTTGCAACCTCACCTACCAGGAGCGAACCGCACCAGTGTCAATATGAACGAAGTTACTGCCCGGGTAGTAGCCAACACCACCAGCTTTCAGACTTAAAGCGGCGTCACGTACAGTAGACAACTTTACGCCGTCTAAACGAAAGTCGATGGCTTTACCTTCCATGTGAAGGCTTTTCTTTGCCACACCAGAAGAGTTGTTACGCAATGAAGAGTTCGTCTTTGGTGAACGATACCCAGAGATCACAATGACTTCTGACTCCGTACCAATAAGCTTTTGGATTTGGCTGATCTGATCAAACAAACGTCGATCCATAGGGAAGGTTTCATTACGTCTGTGATCGCGACAGAACTCATCTAACCTTTCAAGCTCACTTTTTACGTAGCCACTTCCATCAAAGTAGCACGTTTCTAATTGCTCACCAGTATTCAGGTTATTCATCGCTAGTACGCGAGGTTCATCAGGCAATGAAGCCCATGAGAGAGTTGGCATTGCAGACGCCAATACAACACCACCAGCGGTCATTTTAAGAAAATCACGACGGGAAAAATTACGACTTACCATATAGAAATACTGCTCAAAAACTACACGAAAGGCGGACATTAACCAAACTGGTGCATTTCGTCAAACGCACAAATCAGTCTGGAATGTCCTAATCGACTATTTTGGATGGATTACTGGTTGAACGACAAGTAAATTTTCTGCAATGTAAATTTACTTAAAGTTTTGTATGCCGCTACCCTTGATTATCGTAAGAATAAATATCATCACGGTAATACAGCGTACCTTCTTCTAACCACGCAGTTTGGTAGATGATGTGAACCGCAATACGCTCGCCTAAAGGAACCGACGTATTAGAACGACGGGCACTTTCGCGTTTTTTCGCGAAACGCTCTTCCAGCCCCTGCGTTTTGAAAAGCAGTTCAGCTAATTGATCGGCATTTTCCACGCGAACACAACCAGAACTGAATGCGCGACGATCTTGCTCAAACAAGTTTTTACTTGGCGTATCGTGTAAATAAATGGCCTGCGGGTTTGGCATGTTGAACTTATACAAGCCCAACGCATTTTGTGAACCCGATGCCTGACGCATTCGGTATGGGAAAGTTCGAGGATTAACCGTCGCCCAATTGATAGTGGTAGGATCGATGATCTCTCGTGAAGTCCAAGATCGAATGATTTGAATGTTATTGTGAATCAAATACATTGGGTTGCTTTTTACTTTAGGAATGATGTCTTTGACCATGATCTTCCATGGCACATTCCATGTTGGATTCAAAATAACCGAATCCATATTGACCGTCATTATCGGCGTCTTTCTTGAACTCTTACCAACCACGACTTTCGACTCAAACAGTGGCTGTCCATCATGCCAGTATGTAACTTGATACCCTGGCACATTGACGAATACGACATTATCTCTCTCTTTCGCCCATATTCTTGAGCGCTCAGCATTTAAAGCAAGCAAATGCAGCCTCTGCTTAGGAGAAAAGTTAATCCAACGGATCGTATTTGGCCCGATAACGCCGTCCTGCTTCAAACCATGAATACGCTGAAATTCTTTTACAGCCAGTTCAAGGTTCTCATCATATCGCGCCGAATTTGGGTCAACATAGCTGACATCCACGCCCACTATCGCAAGGCGCTCTGCCAAAGAGGCTTTATTGGTTATTGGATCGCCAATACGAAGCAAGCCTTGTTGCTCGTATAAAGGGTATTGGTATTGCGCGTGCTCAGATAAGGCTGAAAAAGCCGAGTTGAAATCTCGATCCATTTGCAGCGGAGAACGCAAACTGGACAAAAACTGACCCAGCTTACCAACAGTCAGCTCATTGCTAAGAACCGATAATGTATCGATACTCGGCGGAGGAAGATCAACTTGCGTTTTATTGGCAAATAGCCAGTTAACCCCTTCGTGAGGCAACTGCTCCAGGTAACTTAAATACATCAGCAATGAATCTGTCATCACCAAATCAAAGTCGAGGTTGTCACCTTGCCATTTGATCTGGTTGATTCTATGCAGCTGGTTATCAAACTCTTTAGTGACGTCTGCAAGCGCGACAACATTCAGCTGAAAGATGAACTGTTCAACGTCACTTTCATTCTGCCAGTTCAAACGGTAGTTTGTGCTCTGGTACAATTGCTCCACCACAGATGGATAGTGGATCATTTTTTCAATTGAGAGCTGCTTAACCGCTCCCTCTTGCTCCACTTGTGAAGTATCGTCAAGAGAAACTGCGGTAGAAAAGCTGCAAAACGGCACTAAAAGTGCCGTCATTATTAGAACCCTAGCAAACACTGATACAACCCTTACCTACTTGCCTTATTAGAAAGTATGGCAAATATCTCACAGGTTGCTGCTTTAAAAATAAGAACGGGACAATATTTTTTCCGATAAGTTTCACATAAAACTATCAATAAGGTTGTTTTTTACACAACCCTAGACCAATGATTGTCCCACTGTATACCTGTTGAAAATGTATTCTTAAATTCTATTGGCTGTTGCTCCACAACTTTGCCTGCACCAGAGCTAATGCGGAACTCATCCCCGTAGATCACAACACCCGATGCATCGGGTAACGCGTTCAACTCAACCAACTTGCCCGTCGCTTTGGACCAAATGCCATAGCAGCTTCCCGGAGGAGAAGTGGCTAATATCCACTCATCAGTCGCCGCAATGCTGGCAACGTAATGATTGAAACGCGCCCATTCTTCAGGTTCAGCCTCAAGCTCCAGCATTTTTTCACCTCGAGTGTGCATCGCGATAAGAGCCGGGTATTCATCTGGCTCACCCCGATATTGCTGGCCGCATAGCACTGTCTCTGAGCCATCATGCGCAAGATGACGAATGCTCAGCTTGTGATCGGGCAGAGAAACTTGATCGAGCAACTCACCATCTTGAGACAGGTAGCTCAGACTTGGGGTCATGGAATCGAGGTTTAGAGGCTCTCTTCCATTAGTATGCACACCGCCAACACCGATCGCTAATGCACCATCGGGCATCATGATGACTTCATGTGGTCCGATACCAAAGCCTGACAGCTCATCCATCTTTTGATACTGCTTGCGCACATCGTAAACGCCAATAATACCTCGGCTTGTGCCCCTTTCACCTTCTGTCGCAAACAGATAGTTCCCATCGTGGGAATACACGCCGTGACCATAGAAGTGACGATTTGCTTTTGCTGTGTGCAGCTTTATCGCTTGCCCATTCCGATAGTCAAACACCATGAAGAAGGTACCCGGCCGACGACCAAACACCGTCGCATGACCGTGTTGGTTGATAGCAACACCATGACCACGTTCTGGAATTGGCAATTTGGAAATCGGCATCCCATGTTCATCGGCAACAACTGCAGCATATTTGTCACGGCCAATGATTGAACATCCAATTAACGCTGGCGTTCGTGGAGTCGTGCTAGCACAACCAAAGGGCAGCAATGGGGCTGCCGCTCCAAATAGAGCGGCTTTGAGCAATGTACGTCTTGTTTGATCAGTCACCATCGGTAGCATTAAATCCTATAACCACGCCGAGTTCGATTGCTACCTCTTCGTGAATGAGGTACTTCAATTGCTCTAACTTGTTGTATTGCGCCAACACCATGCGGTAACCATCTACCGTTTGTAGTGCTTCGAATAAGCTATTCTCCTCAGGCCAGGTTTCAAGTGTCATGTCAAACTGACGCGAAACTCGATCGGCGAGTTCCAACTTGCCCTGTTCGCGCAAAAGAGCGTCTAAGCCATCGCCATTGGCCAAGTATAAAGCTTGCATGCTTTGCACGTTGGCTTTCAAATTCGCGAGTGAAGTGCCTGAACGCCAAGACTCAGAAAAGTAAGGTCTCGGATGACCAATTTTCGCCATCGGACGACTCAATTTTTTCATGCTGTATTCAAGCTGGTTGGACAGTAGCGAAATATATTCCGACTCCCACTCCGTCTTTTTCATTGCTTTCCACGGGTTCTCGGCCCAAGCGTTCGCAATCAAGCCGGCTTTAGCGTTGAGGTTTTGAGAAATTGATACCGCTGTGGAACAGGTATTGCTGTTTGTTTCCAGTGTCGAGCCACTATCGTAAAGTAACCACTCAAGTGCACCCAAGCCTTGTACCGTCACGCTCTGCGTTGAGATCTGTTGTGCACTCCAGACTTGATCCGCTTTGGTCAGTGCCGACATTTTTCGTCCGGTGGTATTCTTTTTGTCTGGCCAGAATTGCACATTCCAGCTTTGCTCCAACGCACTCGCAGGCCCGCGCTCCTGACCTTGCAGAGCCATCCAGGCACGCATGGTTTCATGCCATTGTTGTTTTACTGAAGATGGGTTTTTATCCCCTGATGCACAAAAATCATTAAAAGCACGTTCTAATGATGCGCTCTGTTCTAAAAAGGTATGAGCAGATTGATACTCGATTTCATACACACTTTGCGAAATATGGCTCGTTTTCTCTGCCTGATCATCGGCTGAACTCAATGTCGATTGGCAACCCGTCAGACTCAGCGCAGTAACAACGGCACACACTAATAGTTTTTTATTCACATTCGATTCCTTATAACGAGTCCAGGAAAGCCACCAGCGCTTCACGCTCGCTCTTGCTTAACGCCAATACGCTCTGTTTTGAATTTTCTGCTTCGCCACCGTGCCAAAGTACTGCTTCCATAACGTTACGTGCACGACCATCGTGCAAATAGTAGGTATGACCATTAACTTCTTCGGTGTAGCCAAGCCCCCAAAGAGGTGGGGTGCGCCATTCACGACCATTCGCCAGATATTCAGGTCGGTTGTCTGCCAAACCTTCGCCCATATCGTGTAACAGTAGATCGGTATATGGGTGTATTTCTTGTTCTGAAAGCGCAGGTAAACCAGCTCGTTTAGCGGTTTTAACGTTAGTTTTATGGCAGCTTTCACAACCTGATGAAGCAAAAATTTTCTGACCTAGTTGCACTTGCGGGTCTTCAACATTACGACGAATTGGCACGGCTAGGTGCTGACTGTAAAACTCCACGAAGTCGAGAATATTCTGGCTAACTTCTGGATCACCGCCATTTGGCAGCTCATTACATATTGTCTGCTTTGAGGTACAGTTTTCGTTTGGGAACAAGTGACTTGTGAGGCCAACATCACCATTAAAGGCGGCTGCATTCTGCTGCATCAATGTTGGTTGACCTGCTTTCCAGCCGAAACGACCGAGCGCGAAGTTGCCTTTTTCGATGTCCCAAACTTTGTTTACCTTCCCAGAAATACCATCTTTGTTAGTGTCGTTTTCGTCCGCCCAAGCGAGTAGAGTGTCGTCAGGAATGCTTTCCAGCAGCCCCAAACCTATCATTGGTGGCGCAACACGCGCAGAAAATTGGGTATCCGGGTGCATGTCTCCATAACCCAGATCAGTAATCTTTAGCGTTGGTTTTCTTAACGTTACGGTCGTGCCATCGTTGAATTGCACCGGAACATCGCTATAAGTAATCGAAATTTTACCTTCGGGAGTTTGGTTCTGTAGGGCAAAATCTTGTAACTGGCCACCATAGGTTGGCTCTGGAATACCACCATCAATGATGAACGCTTTTTTTTGCTCTGGCGTTTCAGCAGGAATGCTCAAACGTACTAACATAGAAACGGCGTGGATATCCCCTTCTTCAGGTGGATGACCTCGGCCATCTTTGATATGGCAGTTTTGACAACCATTGGTATTGAATAGTGGTCCGAGTCCATCTCGCGCTTCTGTAGTCGCTGGCGCTTGTACCCAAGGGTTTCTAAAAAAGCTATTCCCGACACTAAAGTCCAGTCGTTTACTCATCGGTAAATTTGCCGCAGGAAGGGAATAAGCATTCGCACCGTCTTTTTTAACACTGGTTTTTCCGCCAGAACGCACTTCATAGGCAGTTACAGACGTAGAAAATACAGCAGTAAAAAGTAGCGCTAAATGGGAGTAATTTAGGGATGATGGCTTCATATCATTGCTCTTAAATGAATTGATAACAGCGAGCGCAAACAGCAAAGGGCTCAGTCCGTAAAATGAGCCCTTGATTGGTTATTATATTTTTTATTAGAACTCGTGGTCTGCTGTATCTGGGCTTAAGCTTTCAATGCCAATGATGTTTGCAGCACGTTCAATTGCACCCGTTTGAGCCACCAGCGACATGATGGTTTCGTTCACTAACGCGTTACCTTGAACGTTATCAGCAGCAATCAGTTGGTCGAAGTGTTGGTTTTTCTTCTCGGCAGAAGTCACCAACTCACCTACTTGGCTACGAGTGTCATCAAACTGCTTTTGAATCTCTTTCGCCGCTTGCTCATCTTGTTGTGCAACCAGGTCAGCAATACTTGGACCAGTCAGTAACGTACCGTCTTGGCGCTTATAAAGCCCCATGTATACGTTGTAGATACCCTGCTCATTGTAGTAATGAGAGTTGTGCGTGTTATCAGAGAAACAATCGTGCTCATCTTCTGTTGAGTTCGCTTCTAACGCCACTTTCATGCGCTCACCAGCCAGTTCACCAAGAGACAGCGAGCCCATACCAAACATCATTTTGCGCAGGCCATTCTCTGCTGAATCTGCCAGTAGTTCCTGACGGTAATTGTCTTTCACATCCGCAGACCACTGTTTCTCCATCCATTCAAGATCCTGAACCAATAGATCAGCTGCCGCTTTCAGGTATTCACCACGACGGTCACAGTTGCCATTGGTACAAGCAGAGCCGACAACAAAGTCCGTGTAAGCACGTTGACCTGCGCCAGCATTTGTTCCGTTAAGGTCCTGTCCCCAAAGTAGGAATTCAATCGCGTGATAGCCAGAAGCAACATTCGCCTCAGAACCACCAACTTCATTCAGATCAGCAATCAGTTCAGGTGTGATTTTTGATACGTCTAGTGTCGTAGCACCAATAGTCAGACTTTTGTTAGCCACGATGTTTGCCGCAGCGCCTTCGTTACCAAGTTCATATTGGTAATCCGTAGCGACGTAGTCGATTAAGCCTTCATCCAGCGGCCAAGCGTTAAGTTGACCTTCCCAATCATCGACGATCGCGTTACCAAAGCGGAATACTTCAGACTGTTGATATGGTACGCGAGAATCAAGCCATGCTTGTTTAACCTCTTCTAGCTTTTTCGCTGAAGGAGCTTTGAGGAATTCATCAATTTTCACGTCTAGCGCTTTAGCCGTGTTTAATGAATCTGCGAATACAGCATGTGCGACGTCTGCATAATGTTCGACAACGCCTTGTTTGGTTACTTGAGCAGCAACCGCAGTACCACTGGAAATAAGAAGTGAAGCAGCAATAGCTTGAACTAATACTGTTTTTGCATTCATTAGAAGCATCCTTGTTGAGCAAATTGTTTTTTGTATTCGAAGTGCTAATTATTCTTATTTGCACTTTTAGTCACGAGATAATACAAATTTACAATTTTTTTGCAACTTAAGATGAAAAAAAAGCCTCATCAATGTGAGGCTTTTAACATGACTTGTTAACAGTTCTGTTTTTAAGGCTAAACCTTGAGATTGTGTTTGCCGTGAGAGACTTTTGCTTTGAGGTAATTCTCGTTACCATCTTTGACGTGAGCAGAAGTGTTTACAACTTCAACAATTTCGACCCCGTACTCGGCGAGCTCGCGGATTTTTTTAGGATTATTCGTCACAAGGCGGATCTTGCTAACACCTAAAGCTTGCAACATTTGAGCTGCTTCAGTGAAGTCACGCAGATCATCATCAAACCCTAAGTGGTTATTCGCCTCATAAGTGTTCATACCCTGACTTTGTAGTCGGTAAGCATCAATCTTGTTGTACAGGCCAATACCTCGACCTTCCTGACGTAAGTACAGAATAATACCGCCCGATTCTCCCATACGTTGAATCGTTTCTTCTAATTGCTCACCACAGTCACAACGAGAGGAGTGAAAAACATCGCCGGTCAGACACTCAGAATGCATACGCACCAGTGGCGTTTCTTGAACTTGGTCTGCTTGTTTAAAGATAACTGCTACATGCTCTTTATCCGTCTTCAAACCACGGAAAGACAGGATTTCAGCATCAATATTACTCTTAGCCCCGACTTTAAAATCTACTCTGGCACGTACTTCAGCCATATCTACACTCACTCGATTTATTTCTTGATGCACTTTCGTTATTACATTCATGGGATGAACTCATGCTCTTCAACTATGGGGATTGATACCACATTTTTCAATGCATAGATCACTATATCTTAGATCTTTTCCTCTCAACGATACATGACGATGGATGACCTCCGTCACGTTGACGAAGTGTTATAATATAACATTTCCGTCAAACTACAATAAAAAACCCCAGACAAATTTTGCCCGGGGTTGATAGATGCGAGTGTAAAAAAGAGGATTAATGTGTTTGACGACGCTTCCAGACAGCAAACTCTACCCATACGGTTTCGAGTTCTTGAATTTCTTCGTCGGTCAAAACGGCGAGAGTTGAAGTAACTTGTGGCAATCTTAGTGCCTGCATAGCGCGAATATGCGCATGAAAGTCCTTTCTTAACTGCGATATAACTGAATCCACTCGTTTACCTATTGAGATCTTTTATTACGTACCCAGCTTAACGTTTTCATTTTATATATGCTGGAGCCTTCGAAATCTTAAGAAAGAATAACACTCTGCTTGTTATTTTCACAGATTGTTTCAAATTATGGAATTACAGTCACACAACTAACACTAATTTGACTTGTCTTTATTCTAGCCAATGATTAAAAGCTGAAATCAATCACGGACATATTATGTTGTTCGACGTAGGCTAATTCCCCTCTAACTCATCCACTCCCATATATATGAAGCTTCCAATTGCCTTAATGGGGCCTTACCACACCTGAGGATCGGTTCATTCTCACCGAACCAAACACTTAGAAGTTATTTGGCTATAAAGACGACCATGCAATATGCAATATGCAATATGCAATAACTTTAACACTATATACACCGACTCTATACAAACGCCGTTATACATTAGACGAGCTCCGAGTTAATCGGTTTCGAATACGCACGAGGATTTATATTAAAACCTCAGATAATGAGAAACATATAAGTAGCAACAGAATATAAGCAGTAACTATATCTCTCATTTATTAAAGTCAAAGACACTCGTTATATTCGTGTGTGTTAATACCAACAAGAACAATATATTTGGTGGATTTTAGGGTCGGCACTAAAAAGCCGAGTAAAATACTCGGCTTTTAGTTAGAAGAGGTGCAGAATTAAAGATTAATCTTCGCTATCTTCCGCAGCAGGAGACTCAGGAGCTTCAGGAGCTTGTTGCTCTGCACTTGGTTCCGTTGACTCGCCTTCTTCACCTTCTGGTAAATCAGCGTCTTCAATTTCATCAATGCGTTGCAGGCCTACTACTGTTTCATCTTCAGCGGTTCTGATCAGTGTGACACCTTGAGTGTTACGACCAACCTGGCTAACTTCTGCTACACGAGTACGAACTAGAGTACCAGCGTCGGTGATCATCATCATCTCGTCGCCTTCTTCTACTTGTACCGCACCAACCACAGGTCCGTTACGTTCAGAAACTTTGATAGATACTACACCTTGCGTTGCACGACCCTTAGTTGGGTACTCGGCAAGCTCGGTACGTTTACCATAGCCATTTTCGGTCACAGTCAGGATGTCACCTTCGTTTGAAGGAACAATCAGAGACACAACTTGGTCATCTTCACCCAACTTCATACCGCGAACACCAGCAGCAGTACGACCCATAGCACGTACTTTATCTTCGCTGAAGCGAACAACTTTACCTGCTTTAGAGAACAGCATGATGTCGCTGTCACCATTGGTGATATCAACACCAATCAGTGAATCATCATCACGCAGGTTAACAGCGATAAGGCCGTTTGAACGAACGTTGGCAAATTGGTTCAGTGGCGTCTTCTTAACTGTACCGTCACCTGTCGCCATGAAGATGAACTTATCTTCAGAGAACTCATCTACACGCAGGATAGCCGTGATACGCTCTCCATCTTCCAGAGGAAGAATGTTAACGATAGGCTTACCACGAGCAGTGCGGCTCGCAAGCGGTAATTGGTAAACTTTCAAACGGTAAGTTTTACCACGCGTAGAGAAACACAGGATGTTGTCGTGGGTATTCGCCACTAGAAGACGCTCAATATGGTCTTCGTCTTTCATCTTAGTTGCGCTCTTACCTTTACCACCACGGCGCTGTGACTCGTAGTCGCTCAGTACTTGGTACTTAACGTACCCGCCGTGAGACAGAGTGACTACTACGTCTTCACGAGCAATCAGCTCTTCCATGTCAATGTCATGGCTCGCTGCAGTAATTTCAGTACGGCGTTCATCAGCAAAACCGTCACGAACGGCTTCTAGCTCTTCACGAATCACTTCCATCAAACGCTCAGTGCTTGCAAGAATGTGCATTAGCTCAGCGATTTCATCGAGAAGCTCTTTGTATTCCGCCAGAATCTTTTCGTGTTCCAGACCAGTCAATTTGTGTAGACGTAGATCTAGGATTGCTTGCGCTTGTTGCTCAGTCAGGAAGTACTGACCGTCACGGATACCATATTGAGGCTCTAGCCACTCAGGACGTGCAGCATCAGTACCAGCACGCTCTAGCATTGCTGCTACGTTGCCAAGATCCCAACCACGTGCGATAAGGCCTGCTTTCGCTTCTGCTGGCGTTGGTGCTTTACGAATTAGGTCGATGATTTCATCGATATTTGCTAGTGCAAGCGCCAAACCTTCTAGGATGTGGGCACGTTCACGAGCTTTACGCAATTCGAAAATAGTACGGCGAGTGACCACTTCACGACGGTGATCCACGAAGCACTTCAACATGTCTTTCAGGTTGAATAGCTGTGGCTGACCGTTGTTCAGCGCTACCATGTTGATACCGAAAGTCGTTTGCAGCTGAGTTTGAGCGTAAAGGTTGTTCAGAACCACTTCGCCTACTGCATCACGCTTACATTCAATAACGATACGCATACCATCTTTGTCAGATTCGTCACGTAGCGCACTGATGCCTTCTACTTTCTTATCTTTAACCAGTTCAGCAATCTTCTCGATCAAACGAGCTTTGTTCACTTGGTAAGGAATTTCGGTAACGATGATGGTTTCTTTACCGTTTTTCTCTGTTTCGATGTCCGCTTTTGAACGCATGTAGATCTTACCGCGACCTGTTTTGTACGCGTCTACAATGCCTTTACGACCACTGATAAGTGCTGCCGTCGGGAAATCTGGACCAGGGATGTAATCCATTAGTTCATCAATAGTGATGGCTTCATTATTGATGTATGCAAGGCAGCCATCGATCACTTCGCCAAGGTTATGTGGCGGGATGTTGGTCGCCATACCTACTGCGATACCAGAGGCACCGTTTACCAATAGGTTTGGAATTTTTGTTGGAAGAACCGCTGGAATCTGCTCAGTACCATCATAGTTAGGTACGTAGTCTACGGTTTCTTTATCTAGGTCAGCCAGAAGCTCGTGGGCAATTTTTGCCATACGTACTTCGGTATAACGCATTGCCGCAGCAGAATCGCCATCGATTGAGCCAAAGTTACCTTGGCCATCGACCAGCATATAACGAAGTGAGAACGGCTGAGCCATACGTACGATTGTGTCGTACACAGCACTATCACCGTGAGGGTGATATTTACCGATTACGTCGCCGACAACACGGGCTGATTTTTTATATGGTTTGTTCCAATCGTTGCCTAGTACGTTCATCGCGAATAAAACGCGACGGTGCACTGGTTTTAGACCATCACGCACATCTGGAAGAGCACGACCCACGATTACTGACATCGCGTAGTCTAGATATGAACCTCTAAGCTCGTCTTCAATGTTTACGGGCGTGATCTCTTTAGCTAAATCGCTCATGGAGCCATTATCCCTCTATTATCTGATCGTAATTACGATACGTGTAAGGCGAAAAATATAACACACATTTCATCACTTCGGCATCCCTTTCCCTCTCCTTTTATCAGGTTGTGAGCTTTGTTGAGATTCAAATGTCGAGAATTTGCACACTCATCCGATATCCTTATGAAAAGTGACTATATTTCGTTCAATATTAAGCAAAAATAGAATTCTGGTGAACAAAACGGGGATTAATCAGTTTAATACTGATAAAACGTTAGAGTATACTGACGCCCTCTAACGGACTCAGATTGAATGCAGTACAACCATTATGACTAAAGCACAAAACGTCGACCCTAGTGAAATTAAGAAATTCGAGGACATGGCTTCTCGTTGGTGGGATTTAGAGGGTGAATTCAAACCACTTCACCAAATTAACCCACTTCGTTTGAACTATGTACTCGAAAAAGCAGATGGTTTGTTTGGCAAACGCGCACTCGATGTTGGTTGTGGTGGTGGCATTCTCGCAGAGAGCATGGCAAAAGAAGGCGCGATCGTAACCGGGCTAGATATGGGTAAAGAGCCACTAGAAGTGGCGCGCTTGCATGCTCTGGAAACGGGCACAAAGCTAACCTATATCCAAAGCACCATCGAAGATCACGCTGCAGAAAATGCCGCGACTTACGATGTCGTCACGTGTATGGAAATGCTTGAACACGTACCGGACCCTCTTTCTGTTATCCGTTCTTGCGCGGCACTGGTGAAACCTGGTGGTCACGTGTTCTTTTCAACCTTGAACCGCAACGTAAAATCTTACTTGTTTGCCATCGTTGGCGCAGAGAAGTTACTCAAGATTGTTCCGGAAGGCACTCACGACCATGAGAAGTTCATCAAACCAGCAGAAATGCTGAAGATGATTGACCAAACCGATCTGACTGATTTAGGTATCACAGGTTTGCATTACAACCCACTTAACGACACTTATAAACTTGGTCGTAATGTGGATGTAAACTACATCGTTCATACTAAAAAATACTGAACGCCGTAACGTTAAAAAAACCTTGTTCTAGTTGACCATTCAGTTAAGAAAATCGTCAGAAGCGGTAGCACAAAGTTACCGCTTTTGTGTATAAGATTTGTGCTGTAGATAGCATTTTAACCAACCTATTTTTCGCAAATAAAAATGTCCAAAGATCAAGGAAAATATTTTTCCGAGCGGTTATTTCTAAACCGATCTCAAAACTGTGATTTTACCTATTCAAGTCTGCCCTTTTCTCATCGGTTAGTGTTCACTTACTGTTTTTTTTCATTTGGGTAGTTATCCACAAGTCATCCCAAACATGTACCTTGATCAATCTGAGCAATAGCACTATCTTGTAACCCGCAAACAAATTAACCCCTATATATTGTGTTTAAGCTACAATATATAGATAGACTTTGATCACAAAGCCACCGCAAGACTAGAAAGCTTTGCATATAAATAGACAAAAACACGGCTTTTATCAGTTTTCTTAGGGAAATAAAGCAGAATGAACCAACAACTTACCGTCACCAAGCGTGATGGCCGTAAAGAAATTATCGATCTGGATAAAATCCACCGCGTTATTACTTGGGCTGCAGAAGGTCTGCACAACGTTTCTGTCTCTCAAGTAGAGTTACGAGCTCACATCCAGTTTTATGATGGTATTACAACGTCAGACATACACGAGACTATCATTAAATCTGCGGCCGACCTTATCTCAGAAGAGACACCGGATTACCAGTACTTGGCAGCTCGTCTAGCTGTATTCCATCTACGTAAAAAAGCGTATGGCCAATATGAGCCACCTAAGCTTTACGATCACGTAGCTAGACTCGTTGATATGGGTAAGTACGACGGACATCTGCTAGAAGATTACACAAAAGCAGAGCTAGACGTACTGGATTCGTACATTGACCACAAGCGCGACCTGAACTTCTCTTACGCTGCAGTAAAACAGCTGGAAGGTAAGTACTTTGTACAGAACCGTGTATCGGGCCAAATCTACGAAAGTGCCCAGTTCTTGTACATTCTTGTGGCTGCATGTCTGTTTGCTAAGTATCCGAAAGAAACACGTCTTGATTACATCAAACGTTTCTACGATGCGACGTCAACATTCAAGATTTCTCTGCCTACACCGATTATGTCAGGTGTGCGCACGCCTACCCGTCAGTTTAGCTCATGTGTACTGATCGAGTGTGGTGACAGCCTGGATTCTATCAACGCAACAGCAAGCTCTATTGTTCGTTACGTTTCTCAACGTGCTGGTATCGGTATCAACGCAGGTCGTATCCGTGCTCTAGGTTCAGAGATCCGTGGTGGTGAAGCATTCCACACTGGTTGTATTCCTTTCTACAAGTACTTCCAAACCGCTGTGAAATGTTGTTCACAGGGCGGTGTACGTGGCGGTGCAGCAACTGTTTTCTACCCAATGTGGCATGGTGAAGCACGTTCACTATTGGTGCTTAAGAACAACCGTGGTGTTGAAGAAAACCGTGTTCGTCACATGGACTACGGCGTACAGCTAAACAAGCTGATGTACCAGCGTTTGGTTGAAGGTGGTAACATCACGCTATTCTCACCTTCAGACGTACCAGGTCTATACGACGCATTCTTCGAAAACCAAGAAGAGTTCGAGCGTCTGTACGTTAAGTACGAGAACGATCCTTCAGTTAAGAAGGAAACCGTAAAAGCGATTGAGATGTTCACTTTGCTAATGCAAGAGCGCGCATCTACAGGTCGTATCTACATTCAGAACGTGGACCACTGTAACACTCACAGCCCATTTGATTCTGAAGTAGCGCCAGTTCGTCAGTCTAACCTGTGTTTGGAAATCGCACTTCCAACCAAACCACTGACTAACGTAGAAGATGATTCAGGTGAGATCGCACTATGTACGCTGTCTGCGTTCAACTTAGGTGCTATCAAGTCTCTGGATGATTTTGAAGAGCTATCTGATCTGGTTGTTCGTGCTCTTGATGCACTGTTGGACTACCAAGATTACCCACTACCAGCAGCATACAAGTCGACAATGAACCGTCGTACTCTGGGTGTTGGCGTGATCAACTTTGCTTACTACCTAGCGAAGAACGGTGTGAAATACTCTGACGGCAGTGCAAACGGCCTGACTCACCGTACATTTGAAGCGATGCAGTACTACTTATTGAAAGCTTCAGTAGCGCTGGCAAAAGAGCAAGGTAAGTGTCCTTCGTTCAACGAAACAAACTACGCGAAAGGCTTGCTGCCAATCGATACTTACAAGAAAGATATCGACCTGATTTGTAACGAAGAGCTTCACTACGATTGGGATAGCCTACGTGCAGAAATCATGGAACACGGTCTACGTAACTCAACGCTGACTGCGCTGATGCCTTCTGAGACCTCTTCTCAGATTTCGAACGCAACAAACGGCATTGAGCCACCTCGTGGTTTTGTGTCAGTAAAAGCGTCGAAAGACGGTATCCTGAAGCAAGTTGTGCCAGAATTTACTGAGCTAAAAGACAATTACGAGCTGCTTTGGAACATTGGTTCTAACGATGGTTACTTGCACCTTGTCGGTATCATGCAGAAATTCGTTGACCAGGCGATCTCTGCGAATACTAACTACGACCCATCACGCTACGAGACGGGTAAGGTTCCAATGAAGAAACTTCTTCAAGACCTGCTGACTGCGTACAAGTTTGGTGTGAAGACGCTTTACTACCATAACACTCGTGATGGCGCTAAGGATGAACAGAAAGACGCAGTTCAACCTGAAGAAGAAGATTGTGCAGGTGGCGGTTGTAAGATTTAATCTACACGACCCTAGCAATCCGCAGTAACTGAATAGTAACAGAATATCGAAAACCTCCCCTACGCGGGAGGTTTAAAAGGAATTGAGGCATTATGGCTTACAGTACTTTTAACCAGAAAAAAAATGACCAACTAAAAGAACCAATGTTCTTGGGTCAATCAGTAAACGTTGCTCGCTATGACCAACAAAAATTCGAAATTTTCGAAAAGCTGATCGAAAAGCAACTTTCTTTCTTCTGGCGTCCAGAAGAAGTTGACGTATCTAGCGACCGTATCGACTACAACAAGTTGCCAGATCACGAGAAGCACATCTTCATTTCTAACCTGAAGTACCAAACGCTTCTCGATTCAATCCAAGGCCGTAGCCCGAACGTTGCGCTGCTTCCTCTTGTTTCTCTGCCTGAGCTAGAAACATGGATTGAGACTTGGTCTTTCTCTGAAACGATTCACTCTCGTTCGTACACGCACATCATTCGTAACATCGTGAACGACCCTGCTGTGGTATTTGATGACATCGTTGAGAATGAACACATTCTAAAGCGTGCGAAAGACATCGCACACTACTACGACGATTTGATTCAAGCGACGAATGACTACCATCGCTACGGTGAAGGTGAGCATGTCCTTAACGGTGAAACAGTTAAGGTAAGTCTGTACGACCTTAAGAAGAAACTGTACATCTGTCTGATGTCTGTGAACGCTCTAGAAGCGATTCGTTTCTACGTAAGTTTCGCATGTTCTTTCGCTTTCGCAGAGCGCGAACTGATGGAAGGTAACGCGAAAATCATCAAGCTGATCGCACGTGATGAAGCGCTTCACCTGAACGGTACTCAGCACATGATCAACCTGCTACGTAACGGTCAGGATGATTTCACGTTCATGCAAATCGCAGAAGAAGCAAAACAAGAATGTTTTGATCTCTTCAAAGAAGCGGCAGAGCAAGAGAAAGAGTGGGCAGAATACCTGTTCAAAGATGGTTCAATGATCGGCCTAAACAAAGACATTCTGAGCCAGTACGTTGAGTACATCACCAATATTCGTATGCAAGCGGTAGGTCTACCAGCTGCGTACCCTGAAGCGACAAGCAACCCTATTCCATGGATTAATGCTTGGTTGTCTTCTGATAACGTTCAAGTTGCGCCTCAAGAAGCAGAGATTTCATCTTACCTTGTTGGTCAGATTGACAACGAAGTAAGCGCGGACGACTTTGAAGGATTTGAGCTGTAATGCCGACAATCAAAATCAACAAACTTATCAGCATTGAATCTAACCCTTCCAATACTATTTTGGAGACAATGGAACAGTCTGGCTTATTACCAGAATATAACTGCCGTGACGGCCACTGTGGTGCATGTCGCTGTACGTTAGAGTCTGGTGAAGTTGAGTATGTTGGTTTTGCTATGGCTTACACCCAAGGCGAAGAAATCTTGCCTTGTATCTGTAAAGCGAAGTCCAATGTTTCACTCAGTGGCGTTAACTACACGATGAAAGAAAAACAGCGTGCCTGACGTCAACTGAGTAGCATCGAACGTAACAAGACAAAGTAAACACCTTTGTTTGTTTTCAGAACCCCACCTCATACAGGTGGGGTTCGTTTTTTGTGAGACTACACATTGATCAGCGGACATACAAAGATTGCATGGTCTCTCTAACAACCGTCTCTGCCGCTTTAGGTGAATGGCCGAGATGCATCAATGAGTTGTTCAAATCAAACACAAACTTATGTTTGAGGGTACGTGCCACATTGCTGCGAATGATCTTAGGCCGAGTATTCGTGTTAAGCGCTTCCGCTTCAGCTTGATCAACAAGTGCGTAAATCTCATTTTCATCCAGTATCTTCGGAGCAACGAGAGACGGGTTGATCTCGCGGGCAATATCAATGATTTGTTTAGTGGAAATGGTGGAAGTGTTGGCTAAAACATAGCGATGCCCACGAACGCCTGTTTTTGCTGCGCTAATCATTCCTTTAACGACATCATCAACATCAATAGGGCTTAAGTATAACTCGTATAAGAATGGCATTTTACCATTCACGATTGCAGAGAAAGCGTCGAGCGATTCAGTATTCGGTTTGTATTCCCCGCCTAGAATAGTGGAAGGTAGTACCGTCACCATATCCAAATCTAACTCTTCCGAAACTTTCCATGCCTCTTGTTCTGCAAGGGTTTTCGCGCGGCAGTATGGGTTGACCTGGTCAGAAACATTGTATCCTTCAACAATAATTTCGCCGTTTTCGTTGCGATGTGTTTGTTCTAAAGAAGCGATGGAGCTTACATAAACGACTCGTTTTACCCCTGCTTCTTTTGCGGCTTCCAGTATGTTTCTCGTTCCGATCAGGTTCGGGTTTACAATTTCAGCCTCCTCATCTTCTGCCCAATGTTTAAAGACTGCTGCAACCTGATAGAGGGTATCAATGCCATTAAGCGCTTCTCGCAGTGACGCTTTATCTAATAAATCGCAGTAAACAACATCACAATCGATTCCCTGCAATGAATCAGACTTCTTCAAGTTACGGATGCCTGCACGCACGTAGTCTCCTTGTCGAGAGAGAGCCCTGACAAGGTTATTACCAACGTGACCACTTGCGCCTGTGACTAAACATCTATTCATAATCTTCTCCTTAAAGTTTTCATCGACTATTTGTTCAAAACTGAGCGATTTCGAGGTTGCTGTTTGCTGATTGCTCCAGCCACCAACGATTCTTAAGTGATGGCGCATCAAGTACGACTTGTTCACCGAAAGCAGGAGTGACGAGTTGAACGTCACGATTCGCAGTTATTGCGGATATACGTTCAAGAGGCTCGTACCATGGGTGCATGGATAAATCGAATGTACCGTTATGGATTGGGATCATAAATTTCCCTTGCAGGTCGATATGTGCCTGCACGCTTTCTTCCGGCATCATGTGAATATCGCTCCAAAGCGAGTTGTAAGCCCCCGCTTCCATTAGAGTGAAATCAAATGGGCCATAACGCTCGCCGATAGATTTGAAACCAGAGAAGTACCCGCTGTCTCCACTAAAGAAAATACGATGTTTGCTGCCTAGAATAACCCAGCTCGACCAGAGGGTTTGATTACGATCCAACAAGCCACGACCTGAAAAGTGCTGAGAAGGCGTTGAAACGAATTCAATGTTGTTCAGCGACAACGATTGCCACCAATCTAGTTGGATGATCTTTTCTCTAGAGATGCCCCAACTTTGCAATCGGTCACCCACTTTAAGTGGCGTAACAAACACACCAACTTTTTCATCGATCGCTTTTATCGTCGCTTTATCCAGGTGGTCATAGTGATCGTGACTGATAATCACAATGTCGATGTACGGCAAAGAACTTGCTGTGATTGGAGCCGGATGAAAGCGCTTCGGTCCAGCCCACTGTATTGGAGAAGCACGTTCACTGAATACAGGATCCGTAAGGATCCAAGTGCTATCGATGTGCATTAACACGCTTGAATGGCCGAGACGATATAAGAAGTCGTTCTTCGGCTGACGAAGATCGTTAGGATTGATTTCATAATTGAGAAGCGGTGTTTTTGGGACGGCATCAACACGTTTTGCTGTTAAGAATGCATGAACGATCTTCACCGTGTCGCCCAGAGTCGATGAATATCGCATTTCGCTGTTGTAAAACTTTTGTTTATTAGAAGCTAAGCTCGCTAGCATACCGACCACCAATATTCCTAAGAAGATAAAAGTAACTGACTTCATTCTTTGTCACCAAAAGTAAACTATACGGTGTAGTTTACTTAACTAGATTGAAAAGTAAACTATGCAGTGTAAAATTGGATCAAAGAATTACGAGCAATGATCTTTATGATGGAAAAAAAGCTGACTCGAAGTGAGTTAAAACGGGAAGCGATAGTTGAGGCAGCCATTGAAGCTTTTCGTGAAGAAGGCGTGAAAGCGACGAGCATGGATAAATTAGCCGCGTTAGCCAATGTGTCAAAGCGCACGATCTACAATCACTTTGAAAGTAAGGAAGCGCTGGTTCTGCATTTGCTTTCTGAACTATGGCAAAGAGCGATAATGCAAAGCAACGTCACATACAGTGGCAAGCAGCCATTGAGTACTCAACTTGCGTCACTACTGACCGAAGAGTTGGAATTTCTATCTTCGCCACAATATCAAGACTTGGCTCGAGTAGCATTTGACTATCTGTTCAGTAATCCGGATATGTTGCAGGAAGAATTGAAGAAGCTGGCAGAAAAAGAAACCGCAGTTTATCGCTGGATCCTTGCTGCGAGTGATGACGGCAAACTAATCGATCTTGATGCCGAGTTTGCTAAAGAACAGCTGCATAGTTTGATCAAAGGAAGCGCGCTGTGGCCTCAGCTGATGCGTATCAAAGCACCACTAACGGAAAAAGAGAAGCAACGTCTGGTCGAAGAAACGACACGACTTTTCCTTGCTCGTTATCAAAAATCCCAACGTGAAGAATAGGCATATTGAAAAAGCCAACAGAGTTGGCTTTTTTATCCAAAAGTCGTGTAAAAACCGGCACTAAATTGCACTGGATGGAATGTGCATCTCTTTCACTTTTTCTAAAAATGCATAGTGGGCAAACATCGGCTTACCTTCCAGATAACGGCGCAGTAGATCGAGAGCAGCCGTACTGATGACTTTTACTTGATCATCGCGCTGATATTTTCTGGACAGCTTGTAGACAGCTCCCCATTCCCCTTTAGGCGTCGATAGCGCGACAGAAAACAGACCATCATCGAGTTCGCCTGTAACTAACGACAAATCAGTTCGGCATTTTTCACGAGTCGCACCGGACAGTGCAAACGTTGCGGCTAATGGGTCACCTTCGTCTTTGATAGCTTGATTACTGCCTGATAAAACCCAGCTGTGGCCAAGTTGCTTTTCGGCATTTTCATCACCGTTGAGCCAATAGGTTAAATACCCTGCACTGCTCTTTTCAGAAACTGATAGCGTTAACGCTTTCTCTACTAACAACTGGCCTACATGCTCGATCATAGGCTGGTCGATGCTGACTGTATTAGCCTCCAGGTGTTGATTAATTATCTGCAATAACTTTAAACGCTGATCAAACTGATCGTTAGAGCCAAACAGTTTCACTTCAATGAAAGGTAAGTAAGAGCGATAACCAAGCTCATACCCCTCAGGTAACTTTATCGGATCCAACTTATCTGAGATGCCCGACTCTGAGAGTCCAAATGTATAAATGCGACTACATGAAGAGCCTTGAACATCAGGGAAAGTGCGCTTCAAATCAGGCAAAATCTGCGTTTCTGCCATCAGTTTAAATTCGCTGGGTACGCCTGGCGTAAAATAGAAAACCGCATCGTTAATCAACATTTTAAAACCACAGGCAGTACCGATTGGGTTATCGAGTATTTGAGCGGTTTCAGGGAGCATGGCTTGTTTTAAATTACTATCTGGCATAGGTTTGCCACGTCGAGCATACATGCTCTCTAGCTGCTCAAGCCATTCCTTAAACAGCACCAACTTACAATCAGCCGCTTTTGCTGCTGCCGCGGCACTCAAGTCGTCAGTCGTTGGACCTAAACCGCCATTAACGATAACAACGTCATTATTAAAACTCAGCATTAAAAACTCTTCAATCAAGCTCGATTGCTTATCACCGACTGTTGAGCGTTTAGTTAAGCCAAATCCTTGCTGATAAAACAGACTAGACATCCAGGCCGCATTTGTATCAACAATTTCCTCGATTGCACCGATATCCACAAAATGTTGTCAATTTTGCAAAAAAATACAAACTGTCAATTGAATATTGTCAATACAGGTAAATCCATACCTCATAAGTGCACCATCAATGTGATCGATAGCTTGATCAATATCCTCCTGAGAAAGTGTATTTTTTGCGCCAACCGATCCACGCGTTTCCACTTTAAGTTCATAACCACTATTTTTGGCGGATAGTTCTAACGCTTCAGCGCCATAAATGTATGAGCTACGCCCGTAGGACAGTCAGTAATAGCAACAATTTTAAGTGTCATGTAGGGTACCTTATTTATGTTTTATTCGATTTAACATTCACTTCTCGAATAAGCTGCTGCCTGTTCAAAAAGTGCCTGACTCGGTTTAATTCCGGTGTATAACTGAAACTGCTCAACGGCTTGAATAGCAAATACTTCACTGCCAGTGATCACGGTTTTATCTATGGATTTTGCAAACTCAACCGCTGGCGTAACAGCCGGGATGGCAACAACATCAAACAGTACTTGCGCATGTTCAATTTCTTGCTGAGAAAAGCACAGGCGGCCCTCCTCTGAGCCTCCACTCATGCCGAGTGGCGTTGCATTAATGAGTAAATCAGCCTCGATGCCACTCATATCGGTTTGCCATTTGAATCCACACAAATCGGCTAGCGCCCTACCGCTTGCCTCATTTCTCCCTACAATAACACCGTTGGTGAATCCCAGGTCTCTTAACGCACATGCCACCGCCTTCGCCATCCCACCGCTTCCTTTTAAAGCAAATGAAAAATCCGTTGGGATCGCGTATTGAGTCAGTAACGTAGAAATAGCGATGTAGTCAGTGTTATACGCCTTAAGATGGCCATCGGTGTTCACGATAGTGTTAACGGAATTAATCGCTGCCGCAGAGGGATCGAGCTCATCCACCAATGCTATGACTTCCTCCTTAAATGGCATGGAAATAGCGCAACCGCGAAAATTGAGAGCTCTCACCCCCGCTATCACGCCAGCAAGATCTTTACTGGTAAATGCCTTATAGAGGTAATTCAGATCCAACGCATCGTAGAGGTAGTTATGGAATCGCGTGCCGAAATTGGTAGGTCTTGCAGCCAAAGACATACAAATCGTCGTATCTTTATTAATTTTTGTGTTCATCAAAACTCTCCATTTCTTTATTCACGAATAGGTAGAACCACGGCAAAAATGTCTCGAGATCTCGGAATACTCTCTTGCTCATAGTGAGGTATGCCTTGTTGATGGAAATAGAATGGTCTAAATTGAGGTGATTAAAAATTGATGAATTCAAATAAAATAAGTTCCTCTTTTATGGCTAGCAACAGACTCGAACAACAATATCTCAAGCTGCTTAACCACTTTGGCGAAAGCAGTGTGTCGGTAACATTACAAGAACTTTCTGACTGCCTTTTCTGTACCAAACGGCACATGCGAAATCTTTTGCTTCAAATGCAAGAGTGCGGATGGATTGATTGGCAAGGGGAATTCGGGCGTGGGAAACGCTCAACACTGACGCTGTTAAGCAATAAACACCAATTACTTAGTAAAAAGGCCGAAACTTTGATTGATAAAGGTCGTTTCAATGAGGCTATTGATCTTCTCGGCACAAACAAACACTTAGTTGCGCCATTATTGCGCTCAAAACTGGGCTTTAGTATTAACCCAGACAACCAGGTTCTGCGTGTTCCTTACTATCGAACTATGTACAATTTGTACCCGGGAACACCTTTACGCCGTTCTGAGCGCCACCTTATCCGTCAGATCTTCAGTGGTTTAACCCGTGTAAAAGAGGAAATAGGTGAAGTCGAAGGAGATTTAGCTCATCATTGGCGTCAAATTACCCCATCTATCTGGCGCTTCTATATAAGGCCTGCGGTTCAATTTCACGATGGTCGTCCGTTAACTTCCGGCGATGTTGCCACCTCTCTTGATCGAGCTCGCAAGCACGCTCTTTTTTCACATATTGAGCAGATAAAAATCATCGGACCGCATTGTGTGGAATTTGAACTTAGTGCAAAGGATGAAAACTTTCCTCTACTACTGACAACAGCCTCTGCACTTATACTACCCACTGACCATGACGAGATAGAGCATTTTGCGAGCACACCAATTGGTACCGGTCCTTATCAGGTGATACAAAATGATGAGCGCCGTTTATGTCTTAAAGCATTTGATAGTTATTTTGGTTTACGCGCTCTGCTTGATCAGGTCGATATCCTGATGTGGCCGAATTTAACCCATAAATCCGATGAAGCCGCCGAAGAGACAAAGCAATCACTATCAAGCGAAGTAAATGCAACGTGGTTGAGTTCAAGTTTGAGTGACAAAGAATATATCGCAGGTGTTGCATCTGATCTGACTGGAGGGCCTTCTGACCGTTTTGAGGAAATGTTTTTAGAACAAGGAGGATATTTCCTACTCTGCGATAGTCACTCTGACAAGTGGCAACAGCCTGAAAACCGGGCTTGGTTGCAGCAAATTCTGAATCCTTACTCCATAGCACAAGAATTGAGTCCCGGTATTCGTCATTTGTGGGTACCCGCGACCAGTTTACTGCCCAATTGGTGCCACCGGATCGCACCAATGCATTCCACTTCCCCTTTCAAAGGTACAGCATCAAACCTCGAGCTTCGCTTGGCCTATCATGATCATCACCCTGAGTTTCCAGCTCTCGCCAGTGCGATGGCCACCTTACTTAAACGTAATAATATTGATCTCGAGCTAATTGAGTTACCTTATGAACAGTGGGCACAAGGTGCAGCTGAGAAGATTGATATCTGGTTGGGTACCATCAATTTTCCTAAACCAGAAACCTGGAATGTTGGAGCTTGGCTGCTAGGCTCACCGTTGATGCGAAGATCCATTTATGGCAGAGATAACGATCTGTTGCATCACTGCCATAATCAATGGCGCCGTGGTGATATGAGTTCTGAGCATCTTATTTGGCAAGTAGTGCATTCAGGTTGGCTGCAGCCACTATTTCACCATTGGATGCGCCTGAAAGGCCCAGCAAACGCTCAGGGTTTACACCTCAATAACTTAGGTTGGTTTGATTTTCGCTCGACTTGGTTTGAGCCAGAAGAATAATAGCTGGTTACCTCGCCCAATTCATCCAATCCAAACTCGGCATAGTTTTAAGTGAATACATTAGAAAATTTAAGTCAAAGTACGGATTAGTAATGTCTACAATTGAAAAATTGAAACTTGATGGGCTCTTCTCCGCTTACATGAGTCAGCAAAAAAGGGGCTGACAGTAATTACATGCTTTACTTGCTTAACAGCTTATGAGTAACTTTAGAGTATTGAAAAATCGCTAAAACTACCGTCTAGTTCTCATGGTGCAGTTCAATACTTATAGAACAATAGCTAAAACACTCTGTGAGTCATTCACATAAGGAAATACAATGAGACAAGATCTCGATACAATTCTTACTGAGTCTCCGTTACTTATTACTGATGGTGCTGCAGGTACACACCTCGAGTCTATGGGTTGTGACCTTAACGACGATCTTTGGACTGCAAAAATCCTAAAAGACAGTCCGGAACTAATCAGGCAATTGCACCGCGATTATTTTCAGGCCGGAGCCGATTTTGGTGTCACGGTAAGTTATCAAGCCACAATTGAAGGCTACACCAAGAAAGGGCTTACTAAAGCTGAAGCCGTGGATCTGATCAAGACATCCGCCACTTTACTATTAGAAGCAAGAGACGCATGGTGGGAATCAGAAGGAAAAGCAGAAAATAGACGCTACCCGATTGCCGCTGCATCTATTGGTCCTTACGGTGCGTTTCTCGCTGACGGCTCTGAGTACCGCGGTGATTATAATCTATCCAAGGAAGAGCTACGCCAATTTCACCAGGAACGAATCGAGATTCTTTGGAACCAAGGCGTTGATCTCATCGCAGCGGAGACCATACCACGTTTAGATGAAGCGATGGTCATTGCAGAGATTGTTCAAGACCTCAATGCAAAATGCTGGATTACATTCAGTGCTCAAAATGAATCTCAGATATCTAATGGGCAAAAGGTCTCTGAGTGTATCCGTGCTTTAGAACCATTTGATTGCGTTGTTGCTGTCGGTATCAACTGTACTGCACCTCAATATGTTGGTGGACTTATTGAGAAAATCAGCACGGAAACCGATAAGCCAATCGTTGTCTACGGGAATCTGGGTAATAGTTACGATCCAAATAGCAAGGCTTGGTGTGAGCATGATAAAAACGGGTCTACAAGCTATCTATCTTACGCTCAACAATGGAAAACCCTTGGGGCTCGAATTATCGGAGGATGCTGCGGTACAACGCCGACTGAAATAAAACAGATCTTTTCTAACGTTGGATAACCGCTTTAAATAAACACACTTCGCTCCTGACATTTCTCTCTGGTGTATACGCAGGTATGGTCTCCCCCGTGAATGATGCAATCCACAAAAATTGGTTTCAGGGGCGAAGTATCTATCTGATTCTTAGAAAATTTACCGAAAGAACATTAAATTTTCGCCAATCATGCATAGTAATATTTGGCCATTAGTATCATAGAATTTCCGTCAACATGAAATTTCAGGCTAGGGATAAAACTGGTATATCTTATAAAGAATAATGTATTGATTATTGTCCCAAATTCTTCATCATCCATAAGCTTTATGTCTCACATTGTCAGACTGGGCAGAGAAACACAAAAATAAAAATACGTGGATGTATAAAATGAAGTTAAAGCCGTTAAAACAACAAGCTCGTGGGGTGTTAACCTCCTCTATCGCTATTTTCACCCTCTTTTCGTCAGCTAATACAACCGCCGCGGAATCGGCACTGAATGGCATATTAAGTTCAGGAGAACTCAAGTTCTGTTTTGAATCAGGTTATATTCCGTTCGAAATGACGGATAAAAGTGGGAACTATGTAGGATTTGATATTGACCTGGCGAAACAGATGGCACGTGCTATCAATGTTAAATTTGTGCCGGTTAATACAGCGTGGGACGGAATTGTTCCTGCTCTAAAGACAGGTAAATGCGATTTTATCGGCGGCATGACAATTACGCCTGAGCGTAATTTAAGTGTAAGTTTCGCCGATCCATACATAGAAGTTGGACAGACAATTCTTCTTTCACCTAAACTTGCTGATAAAATTCATTCTTTCCGTGACCTGAACAATGACCAATACGTCATCTCAACACAAATGGGAACAACAGGTGCGGAAGCGGCTAAAAAGTATTTGTCAGGAGCAAAAATCGATCTTTACGACACCTCTGCGGACGCCGTACTACAAATAGCAAATGGTCAGGCTGATGCTTTTGTTTATGATTTTCCTTATAACGCCATGTATGAAGCGCAACACCAGGATAAAGTGGTTCATCTCAACGAAAGTTTTACATTTGAACCTCTTGGTTGGGCTGTTCGCCAGGGAGACCCGGATTTTCTCAACTTCCTAAACAATTATCTGCGCCAAATTAAAGGTGATGGAACCTATCAGCGTATTCATGGCAAATGGTTCAAATCAGATAAATGGGTAGATAGCGTCCAGTAACCAAAAAACAAAAAATATCGTAAGCCACTTCAATCATGAGGTGGCTTGTTATAACAACCCCTTCTGATTATCAGAAAAATAAGGCAATTTGTGATGAGAGAAAGTTGTACTAAATCTTAAGCTAAGAATTTTGAGAGCATTTCCGAATTATCGGTTTAGCTCAATCGTGTAATTAGTGCAATATGGGAAATACAAACGTATATCATTTAATAGACTATATTTGCTTCAGTTAGTGGTTTTGTAGCGAGGCTTCGGCATGAATTTAAAGTAAGTGAATGAATGTCCCTGATCTGATCGTAAGATTCTGATTTAGTTCATTCGATTTCTGCAACAAAGCCACGCTTAATTAGTCTCTATAGAATCGACCCAATACTTAGTAGAACCACTATCAGCAAAGTCAACAGTCCGATCAAAGGGGCTACCCACTTAATCCAACGCACATAAGGCACTCGTGCAATCGCTAGCCCTCCCATCACTACTGCCGAAGTAGGAGTGATTAAGTTCACCAAGCCTGATGCTGACTGATAGGCGGTGACTACCAGTTCGCGGCCAACCCCAGAAAAGTCGGCTAATGGCGCCATAATTGGCATAGTCAGAACAGCTAGACCAGATGATGATGGCACCAAAAATGATAGGAGGACTTCAAGGCAGAACATACCGTTGACAAAAGTTATGGATGACAACCCTGAAACTGCCTGTTCTGCTGAAAACAAAATAGTGTCTGTGATCATACCTCTATCCATAACAACCACAATGCCTCGAGCAATACCAATAATTAACGCCACGCCTAGCAGTTCTCGCGAGCCTTCAATAAAATTGGCGATGAACTCGTCTTCATTAACTCTTGCTATCAAGCCAACGACAATACTCGCTGCCAAAAACATGGCAGATATCTCAGCCATCCACCAGCCAGCAACTGAAACGCCATAAATCATAATGCCAAATGAAGCAGCGAAAACCAGTAGAATCATTTTATGTGTAGTAGTAAAAGCTTGATTATCTAGAGTGTTATTTCCTAAGAAGTGGTGTTTATTTTCTTGAAATTTGTCATATACGAGAGACTTACTTTGATCGGAGCGGACCATTTTAGCGTAGCGCATAACGTAGCCTACACAGATTATCCAGCCAAGAACTAACATCGCAATACGTAAAAATACGCCATCGGTAAATGGGATACCCGCTGCATTCGATGCTATCACGGTGGCAAACGGATTAATGGTAGACCCTAACGTTCCGATCCCCGCTCCAAGTAAAATGGTTGCAGCAGCAACAAGCGGATCGAAGCGTGCAGCCATCATTACTGGTACAAGTAGAGAGTAAAAAGGTAGAGACTCTTCCGCCATACCATATATCGTTCCTCCAGCAGCAAACAAAGCCATGAGGATCGGTATCATTAGTTCTTCCCGACCTTTAAGTTTGAAAGTGACTCTTTCTATACCCTTATCAATCGCGCCAGTTTTAGTTACGAGGCCAAGAAATCCCCCGATAACTAGAATAAACAGGGACACATCAATTGCCGCTGCTTCATAGGTATTATGGTCATAGAACCCATCGATAGGTGCTAAAAAAACATCCACAACTCCCTGAGGGTTATTTTGAACAGTCTGATAAGTACCCGAAACTGGTACTTCCTTTCCAAGTTCCTCACTAATAGCTCTGTCATATTTACCCGCTGGAATTACCCAGGACATAACGGCAACTATTGCGATAAGTATAAATAGAATGGTATAGGCAGAAGGAAATTTAAACCCTAAACGGGAATTTAATTCCTTTTCTTTATTAACAGACTCTACTGTCATATAAAATCCTTAAGCATATATTTTAAATAATTAACTTATAAAAACAACCATGCTTTCATATAAATAAAATAATATAAAACTTAAATAGAGTTATATTTTAAATTAAGTAATACACTAGTATGGCAATATTTTCTGATGTATTACTTTTAATTAAATAAAGTGGAGATATAAATAGAAATATTAAATCCCATCTCGCTCTATAGGGCAACTCATGCAGCGAGCACCACCGCGCCCTCTTCCTAGCTCATTACCGGGAATGGTCAGTACCTCAATACCAGCTTTATCATACTTCTCGTTCGTGTACACATTTCGTTCGTAACCGATAACGACTCCCGGTTTGACCGTTAATAAGTTATTCGCATCATTCCATTGCTCACGTTCAGCTTCATAACTATTACCACCAGTTGTAATGAACTTTAGCTGATCAATCCCCAAAGCAGATTCGACAGCTTCAACATAGTTAGGTAGCTGTTTCGCGTTAACGCTCCCGTCAGACTTCGGAGTTAACTGCCAAGTCACCAAATCACGCTTTATAATTTCAGGATAAATAGAGAAAGTATCGGTATCCAGGTGTGTCATAACCGTGTCAAGGTGCATACATGAACGGTGTTTCGGAAGCTCCAATGCGATGATCTGAGTTGCCTGTTGAGATTTGAATAAACTCGCTGCTAAGTTTTCAACGCCTTGAGCCGTAGTTCGTTCGGACATGCCAATAAGTACCGCTCCTTTACCAAGAACCAAAACATCTCCACCTTCGATGTTTGCATTGTCATAGTGAAGATCATCATCACCAAAATATCTAATGAAATCACCGCCAGAAAAGGCTGGGTGCCAACGATAGATTGCTCTTAAGTGGTTAGTTTCTCTCTGTCTTGCTGGTTTCATCATTGGGTTGAGAGATACACCACCGTAGACCCAACAAGACGTGTCACGAGTGAATAAGTGATTAGGTAGAGGTTCAATGACAAAATCCAAAGGTTGATTCATCTTGGGAAGCATAGATGCAGAGCTAAACTCTAATTCCGAATAAGCCAAACCTCCAAGTAAGACACTGGTTAAGTGCTCGTTATCCAGCGCAGACAAGTAATTTCGTAGCTCTTTAGCGAAAGTAGGGCCAAACCTAAAGTCCGAGATTTGTGTTTTCAACAGCCACTGTTTCGCCTCATCAACTCTTAACGTTTCAACTAACAGATCATGCAACAATAAAACCTCGACATCCTGAGATCTCAATGTTTCAGCAAAAGCGTCATGTTCTCGTCCCGCTTCTTCTACTGCCAGTACATCATCAAACAAAAGCTCCTGACAGTTAGACGGGGTCAGGTGTGTAATTGCTCTTTCTGGCCTGCTCAATAGTACTCTTCGCAATTGACCGATTTCAGAACCTACAAACAACTCATTACTCATTTATTTTCCATCCATGTTGATTTTTTTCTTTTATTGCAAGAACAAAGAAACAAATCAAATTCAATGAGCAGAGCTTTATTCTATAATTTCAAATTATTTAAGTTATTTTAAGAATAATGCATCAACCAATGTAAGTTTAACTTGTCTACTAGACGCATCATAAATCAATCAATCAAATTTATTTTTATGCTAGTAATAAATTATTTTTTAAACTTTCCCTATATAGAGGAAAAGTGAAACGGTTCAATATATGCTCATTCCGACTCGATAATTTATGCATAAATTCGTAATAACTTGTCAATTATATAAACACTATTATCACGATATTTTATTCTGAATTGCGTCAAACCAATAATTTTATAAAGACACTTAACCGAATAATATTAGACCAAACAATATAATGCACCAATTTAGATCGTGATGCACCATAATATTACACCTAAATGGTGCAAATTATTAAAAAACAAACGTTAGCTAATTACCCTAACAAAATTATATTCGATTAAATATTTATTAATCTAATTATATTTCGTTTTTATTGATTATACAAAACCCGGTTCAATTAATTACCATAAAAGAAATATTCATACTTTTTGGCACGACTAATGCTGTGCTCTAGAACCGTGACGTAATCCACTATTTATAAACAAGTATCAACCAGTAAAGTAAGCGCGCTAATTCAACAGGTAAGTGATTATTAACGTTTACAAGCATGTTTTGATACTTCTGGTCGTCACATTTTAATGCGCTTAATCGGACACTCTAGCTTCCTTAAAGAGGAGCTCTAAGAATGATATCTATAACTTTTTATTGAGGTAAATTATGGCTCTAGTTCAGTCACCAAATGCCGTTGCAATGGTTTGTCCATGGAACTTCTATTCCAATCCTGAAACTTCAAGAGACAATGCTTTTCAGAATATTAACAATAATACCAACAAGGATATCAGCGGGCTCGCCAAACAAGAGTTCGACACTATGGTTCAGACATTAGAAAGCCATGGTGTCAAAGTTCATGTTTTCCATGATTACGGAGACAAGGAAACACCAGATAGTGTATTTCCAAACAACTGGTTCACTACTCATTCTGGGGGCAATATTGCCATTCATTCAATGTATTCGCCTAGTCGTAGGCGCGAACGCAGAGACGACATTATAGAAACCTTAAAACGAGAATATCGAGTCCAATCTGTTGTGGATTTTTCTGGTCTGGAGTGGGACAACCTGTTTTTAGAAGGAACAGGCGCAATGGTTTTAGATCATATAGAGAGAGTGGCGTACACAGCCAAGTCCAACCGAGCGAGCGATATTATCCTAGAAAGGTTTTGTACTATGTTCGGATATGAACCAATGGCATTTGACAGCGCGGATAGACAAGGCATCCCGATTTATCACACAAATGTAATGATGGCGATAGGAACGAACTACGCCTTAATATGTCTGGATATGATTGTTGACGTTGCAAGACGCGAAGAGATAAAAAATCGCTTGCTGGATAGTGGCCGAGAGGTCATTGAACTAAGCTTCGACCAGATAGATAATTTTGCTGGTAATGCGCTTGAATTGACGAGTAAAACAGGCGAAACACTTCTGGCTATCTCCAAGCGAGCTTATGACGTACTCTCCACTACTCAAATTAATACCATAGAAAAGTACGCCAAAATCATTCCTATCTCTATTCCTACAATAGAACTAGCGGGCGGCTCCGTTCGCTGTATGCTGGCTGGGATCCACTTAAAAAAACGAGATAATTAGAAGTACTAATTTCGCGAATCGTTATCGTTAGCTAAAGTGCAATCCGGGCCAGATCATTTGGTGCTCAATCACTAAAACTCTGGCCCCATAAAACTTCCGCTAACAAGGCGATGACATGGCATTAAAAACTTTCGCCTTCGAATTCCTACCCCAAATTCTTCAAAAGTGTTCTCTAGATTCTTACTTAAGTTTTAGAAAATTAAATCAAGTAATAAACTCGCCTCAGTCTGAACAATACCCTCTACCGAACGTATCCGTCCTAGTAGCTCGCCGAGATACGAGAGATTTTCAGCCTGTATTTCTGCAATAAGATCCCAGTGTCCGTTTGTATGATAAATGGACAATATTTCTGGAAATGTATGCAGTTGATCCAACACATTAGATTCATTTTTCGCTTCTACAGAAATACTCATCATTGCCTTAACAACATGACTTTCCGCCTGATGATTAAGCTTTACTGTATAACCGAGAATAACGCCATCTCGTTCAAGTTTATTAATTCGATTTTGGACTGTCGCCCTCGATACTTTTAGCTCTTTTGCCAAAGCAATTACCGGAGTACGCGCATCTTTTCGAAGAAGAGCTAACAGTCGTCTATCCGTATCATCCATGAATTTTACCCTAACCGTACGAGTTTAGTCACAATGCAACATTGACTTAGCATTATGCTAGTTTTCTTTAAATATTTGTACATTTATCTGACTTTCTGTTGGCTTACTTGACGGTTAATATTTGAAAGAAAAGTAAGTGAAAAATTCACACACTATTGGAGGTTAAGGATGACACTTTTTTTAGATGTTAATGCGCTAAGTTCATTGGTCAATAATCACGGCACCGAAACATTTATGAAGGGCCTTTTGACCTATATGGAAGATGACTTCCGCCGCTGGGAGGCGTTTGATAAGTCACCCCGCACTGCAGCACACAGTGATATCGGTGTCATCGAACTAATGCCAGTCGCAGATGACATTAATTACGGGTTTAAGTATGTCAATGGTCATCCATCCAACCCCCAACAAGGTTTATCGACCGTGATGGCATTCGGAGCTTTATCCGATGTTGCTACTGGTTTTCCACGTCTGCTTAGCGAACTAACCATTTCAACGGCTTTACGGACTGCGGTGACATCAGTCATGGCAGCTAAAGCGCTGGCTAACCCAGATGCAAGTATAATGGGCATGATTGGCTGTGGTTCCCAAAGTGAGTTCCAGGCAATTGCATTCCATACCATTCTGGGGATCAAAGAGCTGCGCATTTTTGACATTGACGCTCAATCAATGAACAAGGTCGTAGAGCATCTCAAAGCTTACCCAACGCTTAAAGTGATCAAAGCAAATTCAGCTCAGGGATGTGTAAAAGGCGCAGACATTGTCACCACGGTCACTGCTGATAAAGCCTATGCGACCATTCTAACGCCTGATATGGTTGAGCCAGGCATGCACATCAATGGCGTAGGAGGCGATTGCCCAGGAAAAACAGAGCTACATATAGATGTGCTAAAAGCCGGAAAGATTTTTGTAGAACACGAGCCACAAACAAGGGTCGAGGGTGATATCCAACAGCTACCGCCTGAGCATGTTGTACACCCTCTATGGAAAGTCATTTCGGGAGAAGAGCACGGGCGAGATAGCCAACATCAGATTACTATTTTTGATTCGGTAGGATTCGCCTTAGAAGATTTGTCCGTTTTACGCTACATATATGATGTAGCGGTAAAATTAAACGTAGGGGAAGCTGTAGAACTAATTCCTAAAATGGAAGATCCAAAAGACTTGTTCGGTATCATGACTAATAAGCGCAAATCAAATATCCAACAGGTTGCTTAGCTAGTCCACAACGGAGCAAAATTAGATTTGCTCCGTTGGCTTTAATAAGCGCTTTAATGACCACCAAATTAAATCAGTCAGCGATGACAATTATAGAATATCTGGGCTGACAGGTTAATTATCCAAATCGACTACAGTCTATGTAAGATGCAGGCAAGGCTTAACGCCTATTAAGCTTAATATTCTTCTTTCTAGTAATTCCAAAGAAAATCTAATACTATCTTTGAATTGAATTAGTAGCACAATGTTCAGTGGCTTTACCTGACTTTATATTATATGAAAAAATTAGACAAAACGGACTATTGTATTCTTGATATCCTGCAGAGGAATGGAAGAATCACCAATCAAGAATTAGCCAATCAAGTCGCGTTAGCACCAAGCTCTTGCTTACAGCGGGTCCGAAGATTGGAAGAAGAAGGCTTTATCGACGGATACCATGCTCATGTTAATCTTAGAAATGTCTGCCGATTTGTTACCTGTATCGCCACCGTAAAACTGCGCCACCACTCCTACCAAGAGTTGTTAGCTTTCAAGGCTATGGCAACATCAATCCCAGAAATTGTCGATTTTTATACCGTAAGTGGCGAATGCGATTATATCCTAAAAATTATCTGCCGCGATATGCAAGCTTACCTGGAAATCAATGATCGACTCATAAGTAACTCAGAGTACTCAGCGACTATTCAATCACACGTTGTAATGGAAGAGAACAGACCAACGAGCTATGTTGATTTAGATACATTACGTTAAAAATCATCTAGAAACCTGAACTATTTCTAACATGCTCTTAGTGAATCAGTAAATAATTAAGATAGTATCCACATCATAATTAGTTTGTTTTTTCATCAACCTTACTAACGAGCACAGCTGAAAGAATAGAAAAAATAGCCATTATTAGAAAAAACAGTGTATAGCCATCATCTCCCATCCATGCTGTCCCCCAGTATAAAATTGTAGGTGTGATAAAGCTGACTAAAGATTTTGCTATGTTATTAGTTGTATTCATTATAGCAATATCTTTTGCGTAATTATCTTTAGAAGGTAATACTTGATTAACTAAAGCTAGGTCTACTGAATTAAAAATACCCCAAAAGAATTGATAAAAGAATGAAATAATAATTACATATATTATCGATTCAGAGTAAGAGTAGCAGAACATGCAAATGGCTATGCTAATGGAGGAAAAAACAACGAAAGGTTTTTTTACTCTTTTTTTATCAGATAAATAACCACACACTATTCCAGAAGCGATCATTAAAATAATCCCTAATGATGTGATTGCTTGTAACTCAAACACTTTCTCTTCTGTTAGGTTAAATCTAGCTATGTAAAATAGTGTCATCATACTCAAACCAGAAGTTACAACATGGATGCAAAATCTACTCAGTAAAGTCCATGTGAAATTTGGATATAGAGAAAAGTTTGGATAAAAATATTTAAAAGAAGTTCTATCTTTACGCCTATTATTAATAGATATACCACCTATTAAATCTAAATCAACTAACCTACAAATAGCCAAATTACAAAATAATTGTATTGAAGCGATTAGAAGTATCTTATTTTCAATAGATATACCAGAAAATCCTCCCATAATAATTATACTAATAATCATTACAGCTAATGGTATTAGGCTTCCTGTTAATCCAGATACTTTTCCAAAGTTACTAGATTTGAATATTTTTGGTATAAGCACAAAGTATAACAATGATACTAGACCATATGAAAGATTAGACAGAACCCAAAATGTTATTAGTATAATTATATTATTAGCATATGACAGAAAGAGCATGGATAAGAATCCTGTCATACTCCCTATTAGAATCAATTTTCTACTATTAAATACATTTGAATTATATTTATCAAATAAATATCCTCCAATAGGGTTTAATATACATATAGATAAACTAACAATTCCTAATGAAATTGGAAACCAAAAATTAGCGAGTTCTTGCCCAACAATACGTATGATATTAAATTGACCCACACCATAGGTTAATAAAACCGGTGGAATTACTGAGGTAGCAACTCCAAAGATAATAGATATTATGACTTTATTAATCTTCATATAATCTTAGATTATATTAACCGTTAAAAAGGAATCAGTCATTACACTCTTTTCTATAGACCAATGGAGTCATCCCTGTCATTGACTTAAAAAACCGCGTGAAAGACGCTTGAGATGAAAAACCTAACAATTCTGAAATGTACCTTATAGAATGCTTGCCTTCGTATAAATGACTCATTGATAACTCAAGCAATACATTGTTGAGTATTTCGCTATATGTTCTCTTTATTTTTGAAAGTTGTCTCTGCAGAGTCCATACAGGGATATTTATTTTAGAGGACACATATTCAATTGAACACTTCCCATCAAAGTTAGAATGATAAAAACCACGAATTACAACTGCTATACTCTCAATAAAATCAACATCTTTAATAATATCCATCTCTTGGGTTATAAATGGTTTCAAGTTACACCTTTCCTTCACTTGGGAAAGAGCTGGATTATAGTTTTTAAACCTATCATTCAAGCTAGGTGTATTTATAGTTATTGATGTTTTAATCCTATTAAAATTCACTTCGCATTTTAGATCTCGAGTTATTTCTCTTTCAAATGATGGTTGGCTTCCTGATACAAAGTTCATTGTTACTTTATAGTTATTAGGGTTTGATATGTAAAATCGGACTAACCCCAAGAGGATGATCATATTTCCTAATGGTAGATAAATACTACTATTTAATTTTTCATGTGGTGGAAAGAAGGTTATTTCTATTTTATTATCATTTAAGCGTCGTAATTCGCATTTATTATGCTCACTTCCTCCGCTAAGCAATAGATAAGATTTAATTGCAGTCATCAAACTCTCACTATTCAAACACACTAGCCCAAACTGTGGAAACACGCTTGAAAAGTTAGATAAAACATCTTCTTTTTTATCATATATCTTTAATATATTAAATCCTGATTTTTCGGCTCTATAAATTAAGTCATAATACTCCAAAATTGGCACCCTATCATTTTTCTTGTAAATCAAATCATTTTTAAAATCAAGCATGTCAACTACATCATGGTATGTAAATTCATCACCCATAGATTTATATATAATTTGTTTGCATAAAAAATAAGGAACAAAAGCCATTTTGAATAATACGTCAAGATAAAAATTAACAATATCACTAGTGTTAAAAATGGACAACACAATAGAAATTGAGATTGTGATCTTTTTCAAACAATGCGCCTACTGTTGTTTTAAGGTAAAAATCTGTCCTTAAATGAAAAAAACACTCACTCAAGACTATGTATTATAAATTCCGTATTTTATAGGAGAAATGTAGAGCATGGATATAATATCAGAATTTTCCACTTTATTTTCGACCATATAAGATACCCACACCACCCCCCAAAATAGATTTATTTTTGTATATCACAAAACATATGTAAGCGAATTACTCGGTTACATTGTAGGAGTTCAAATGAACATAACACCTTTATTTACAAAGCATAAATGTTCGATTGCTGTAGTTATCGCTATTAGCGGTCTAATGCTCGGATGTAATGACTCCAGTACGGATAAAACGGAACTTACCGGAGATGCGTATTACAAAAGTATTGCCTTAAACTACCTATCTCATATGACACTAAGTGAAAAAATAGACGTTGTATCGGGATCAGACATTGGGCTTTCTGCTAATCCAATTAACTTAAAAAGAAGTGCGTGGGGATCAGTAGGTACTATCAATGGCGTATTGAATGAAGAACTCGATTTACCCGCAGTAAAACTTTCTGACGGTCCTGCAGGAGTAAAATCCGCCCCTTATCTCGTTGATGAAGAATTGTCCGATTCTTATGCCACCGCATTTCCTATTGGGTCATTGCTAGCGTCAACCTGGGACGTAGCTTTAGTAGAGGAGCTTGCTAAATCTTTAGGTGATGAAGCAAAAGAGCTTGGCACTGATTTTCTTCTTACACCAGGAATGAACATTCAACGGAATCCGCTGGCGGGAAGAAACTTTGAATACTTCTCAGAAGATCCTATTGTTTCAGGGAAAATGGCAGCCGCTATCGTTAATGGAGTTCAATCTCAAGGTGTTGGAGCAACACTAAAGCACTTCTTTGGTAATGAGTCTGAAAGTAATCGTTTATACGTAGATACTATTGCTACTCCACGGACACTGCGAGAAATATATCTAAAGGGATTCAGAATCGCGATAGATGAGTCTCAACCATGGTCAATTATGTCCAGCTATAACAAAGTGAATGGTTCTTACGTCGGCCATCGCAAAGATGCAACTACTGACATGCTGCGTGGAGAATGGGGCTTTAACGGATTTGTCATGACTGACTGGGGGGCAGATGACGTAAACAATGACACAGATTCTCCAGCGAGACTTATGAACGCAGGTAACGATCTGGTCATGGCTGGAGGCGACCATATAAAAGAAGCACTCCAAGCTTCTATTGAAAACGGTGATTTAGATGAAAGTACACTCGATGAAAATGTAGTAAGAATTCTAACTCAAGCGCAAAAAACACTATCTTACAATGACTACGATTATAGCGGCGTACCCAATTCTGAGCAGAGCATAGAAATTGCTCGCCGCGCGGGTGCCGAAGGTATGGTACTTGTAAAAAATGAGAGCGCTTTGCCAATCAATAGTGATACACAAAGTGTAGCGATGTTTGGAGTAGCACAAAATGCTACTTATAAAGGAGGACTAGGCAGCGGCAATGTATTGTCAAAATACACTATTGATATAGCAACGGGGCTTTCAGAACGATTTACTGTAAACGAAGATTTGAAAACGTGGTACCAAGCTTATTTTGACTCCAATAAAATTGCCCATAATGATAGCTGGGGTCCATTAGCCTATTACGAAATCGATGAAGCTCCTGTTTCCGGTAATAGTGAACTTGAAGCTTTAGTCTCTGAATCTGCGTTGGTTGATGACATCGCTGTTATATCTATAAGCCGCCAGGCTGGTGAGGGGGCTGATCGAACTGCTACCGAAGGGGACTATTACCTTACTTCAGATGAAATGGATATGATTACTCAAGTTTCAGCAGCATTTCATGAGCAAGATAAGAAAGTGGTCGTTGTCATTAACAATAATGGAGTTATCGATACGTCCAGATGGAGTGATAAAGTAGACTCGATTTTAATCGCTTATATGGGTGGACAAGAAATGGGCTATCAAGTCGCAGACTTGCTTTCCGGAGATGTAAACCCAAGTGGTAAATTGGCTCAAACATTCCCTAAAAGTTATACCGATGTTCCAAACTCTGACTCCTTCCCTGGCATCGATGAAGATAATGATGGAGAAGTAGATAAGATTTACTATAACGAAGGTATTTACGTTGGCTATCGTTACTACTCTTCAAAAGGTGTAGATGTATCTTACCCATTTGGATACGGCCTTTCTTATACGACCTTTACGATAGATTCTGCTGCAATAAGTAATAATGATTTGAGTGATGGATATTCAGGGCATCTGACACTCTCTGCATCAGTGACCAATACAGGCAATGTTTCAGGGAAAGAAGTAGCACAGGTATATGTAACCGCTCCAGAAGTTAAATTGAAGAAGCCGACTATCGAGTTAAAAGCTTTTGCCAAAACATCTGAGTTGTCCCCGGGAACATCTGAGACTCTGACATTCAATATTTCGTCATTTGAGCTCGCTAGCTTTGACCCTAGTTCAAATGCGTGGATCATTGAACCTGGCACATATAATGTTTACATATCAAACTCATCTGACATATCTAATACATCACCAATATCATTTGATATAGGTGAAGAGATTGTTGTAGCCCAAACCTCACCAGGGTCTTTGGGAATCATCGATGACTCTATAATAGATATTGATGTTGAATAATCGATAAGAATAACTATGCCTATATATCGGCTCTAATTTGGTTAGAGCCGATATCAATTCGCGATGAACTCATAGCCTCCCCTGTAAAAATACAAGAAAGCTAACCAGATTCAGGCTACCACATAGTAAAATTCAAGGTTTTTAATATCTCTGTCTCTTTTGCCAAAAGATGACTTTCATTCAAGCTAACAATGTGGTTCAAAGAAGGGATGGGCGATTTTGAGTTATAGATAACGGTAACAAAGTAAAGCTCCCAACATTACACGCAAGGAGCCTTTAAGAGTTATGCTGTTGCCATTCTCAAGCGTGGTACTGGCTTATCATTGATTGGAAGATGAATCAATGCAGCAACCAGCGCCAACGTGACCGCTGACCACCAAATTGGTTCGTATGACCCGTAATAATCGTAGATATAGCCGCCGACCCATGCCCCCAAGAAACTGCCTACTTGGTGAGTGAAGAAAACCAAACCGTATAGAGTCGATAGGTAACGAGCCCCAAAGATTTGACGAACTAGACCAGATGTAAGTGGCACCGTTCCTAACCAGCAGAAACCAATAGCTCCACCGAATATAGCAGCAGTGTACTCGGTGACAGGCAGTGTCACAAAAGCACCGATCACAACCGTGCGCATTAAATACAGCGCAGACATAACATGACGTTTGCTATAGCGGTCTGCCATTGCCCCCCAGAAGTAAGAACCAAAGATGTTAAATATACCTACGTAAGCCAGAGCCATTGCCGCTGTTGATGCTGGTAAGTTTTTATCCGCCAAATAACTTGGAAGGTGAGTCGCGATAAACATAACGTGGAAACCACACATGAAAAAACCAGCATGAATCAACCAGTAACCTTTGTGCACAAACGCTTCTTTCAAAGCACTTTTTAGCGTTTGATTGTCTTCTTGCGCATAGTTTTCGGCATTTTCTTTCAGCTTTGACGTATTAATGAATAGAGCAAACACCACCATAAAACTGCACAGAACAGCGAACGTTTGAATTGCACTTTGCCAATCAGAAACGCTCAACAAAGCTTGTGCACCAGGGATCATTGCAAACATGCCAAATGATCCAGCAGCTGTGGTCAATCCAAAAGCTTTAGCCGCATGTTGCGCTGGTACCACTTTCGCAACTGCACCAAGTACGATCACGTAGCTAGTTGCACTTAAGCCAAGCCCTACAAACACACCTAGCGTTAGGTTCATCATAGTTGGCTCTACAGTGATCGAGGTTAGGTACAGACCCGCTGCGTAAGAGGCAGAACCTAAAATGATAATTCGCTTCGCCCCCCAGCGGTCGGCGGCCATACCAACAAATGGCTGGAACGCTCCAAACAGTAAGTTTTGCAATGCAATAGCAAAGCTGAAGAACTCTCGTCCAGTTTGGAAGTATTCTGAGATAGGTGTCATGAAAATACCGAAGGACTGTCTGATCCCTAGACTGATAATCAAGATCCCTATTCCCAGCCAAACTAGGAGTGGAAATCGGAAAATAATCATAAACTGCTCTTAATAGTGATTGTAGTGATGAGAGTGTCCTTCATTGCCACCAATGGATTCATGACCGCCACTGTTAATGGCTTGCGCTGCCACTATTTTTCTATCCTTGGTGAGTTATGAACAGAGATTAATGACAGGCGCAACATGGTTAACAACCCCACCACCTAGCGAAAATGGACTGGAAAAATAGGTATTTATCGCTCAAGTGAAAAATTAGCGCGAAGTGTAGAAAGGATTTGGGAATGACACAAATGATAAAAAGTGAATTAATTTATGCAAAATATGCATAAATTAGTCTCGAGAATGGAATACCCGCAGGATAGCATTGACTTTTCGTCGCACATTTCATTTATTTGGAGCTAATCTTACTACACTCTTACTCTTAAAAAAGCAACTAACCGCATAACTTAGCTATATAAAATCGTCATTATTTAAAGGAATCGAAAAGTGGTCGTTGTAAGCTTACCGTGCAGAAGCTCCCCCAAATTGATAATCACATCAAAAACTATGATTTCAAAAACTATGGCTTATCATATCTTTGAACATAACTACGTTAGATCTGTCCCTCTAACGTAGTTAATAGAAACACATTAGTCAGTTAATCCCGCTAGTTTTCGAGATACCTCAGTCAATGCACTCCAGTCTTTTTGTCCAAGTCCGTTTGCATTTGCTGCGACTAAGTTGTCTTTAGCACCCAGAATCGCTGATGGTTTTACGCCACAAGCAGTGAACGCGGTTTCAAATATTAATGCGTCTTTTAAACCCGCAGTAAGATCGAAACCAACAGTGTCAAAATCTCTAGTCGCGATTTTTTCAGCATATGAACTCATTGCTTCATTTCCGGCAAAAAACATTTGGGTGATAGCCAATACTTGTCTTTTATCTAACTGACTTTTCTCTGCAAATGTAAATACTTCACCCAACATTGCCAGTTGTGCCATAGCCATATAATTCACACATATTTTCATCCCATTAGCTGAGCTAGCGACTCTTCCAACGGGTACTTGTTTCGCTATATAGGACTCTATTATCGGTTTGGCTACTTCTATAGCTTGTGGGTCGCCTGCAAGGAAGGTAATAAGTTTACCAGCCGCCGCTGCATCAGGACGTCCAACAACAGGGGCTGCAATATATTGGCAACCACGTTTTTCATGTTCTGATTTTAGATTATCTGCTGTAGAAGGTTGAATTGTCGTTAATCCAACATGGATTTTCCCAGTTGTCATAGAATCAAGAATTCCATTTTCATCAAGGCATAGCTCGAGAATAGAATTGTCATCTAACAAGCTGGTAAAAATGATATCAGATCGCTCTACGAGTTCCTTGATACTGTTAGCTACAGTTGCGCCTCGCTCTTGAAATGGCTGAGCCTTCGATATCGTTCTATTGTAAACCGTTAATTGGTATCCAGCTTTTTGAATATTCTCACAGATACCTGATCCCATTTTACCAAGACCTATAAAACCTACTTTCAGATTTTTTGTATTCATATTGTGTTCACCGTTTTATTATCATGAGTTGGGAACACTTTATCGGTATGCAGATTTACAACCTTAACAATTGTTAACAGATCACCTATTTTTTGCTTTGATTCGGCTTAACGACACAGGAGTCATACCTAGGTACGTCGCTATGTAATGATGCGGAACTTTATCAAATATATCTGGTTGAAGGTTGAGTAACTCTGCGTATCGTTGCTGTGGATTATTCTTTATTCGAGATATGAATAGCGCTTGATAATGGTACAAACGCTCTGCAATGTAGTCATCAATAGCCTGCTTTATGTTAGTATCACTATCTAATAGATGAACTAATTCACTTTTATTTATAACGCGTAGACGAGCTTCTGTGATGGTTTCAATATTGTATAGAGCAGGAAGATTATGCTTAAGGCTTTCAAAAGAAGTGACAATATCTCCTTCAAAGAAGAACTGAAAAGTCACATCATGACCATCATCATTAAACCAAGACCTCACACAGCCCTTCTCGATAATAAAGACCGAATCGCAGATATCGCCTTCATTGAGCAACGTTTCTTTCTTTTTAAAGTGGTGGACATGCCCAACTCGGATAAGATTCGGAAACATTGAAATGATTGAAGAACTCATTACTTGGCTCACTTAAAACATCAGGAAATTCGAAAAATCTAGACTATCACATAGGTCGTTTTAGAGTCTGTGAGAACGATAATATCATCATATAGCCATAAGAAAATTTCAGTAAAAATGACAACTATCATCCGTGGTCAGTATGTGGTCTCAACTCGGAATTGGACATTTCCGTGTCAGTGACTTTGCTAAATTAGTTCCAGACGAATTACTTTTAGTATTGCAAAATACACATTGGTTGTTTTAACTCGGTGGCAAAAATCAGCCATAGTTTGAATTTTTACCAAGCCAGTACGTATCGTATGATATCGACTAAGACCAATACTTAGTTCTGCTCATGAAATGTTTTTCTCCATCGGTTTGGAGTGACCGCATAACGTTCTTTGAATTTATCACGGAAGATCAACACCGAACTGAAACCTGTTTTAACCACGATTTGGTCAATAGTTAGATCAGTAGATTCAAGCAAATCCTGAGCGAGGTTGAGTCGCTCAGAAGCCAGCCACTCTCCAAACGCCATCCCTGTTGCCTTATGAAATTTTCGGGTAAAGGTACGGCGAGTCATCATCACTGACTCCGCGAGTTCATCAAGAGTATATTTACGGCCGATATCATTTCTGATTCGTTCCATCAACTCATTGATGCGTGAATCGGATGTTGTTATCGGTATGGGTTGTTCAATGAATTGTGCCTGCCCTCCGTCTCGATAGGGTGGAACCACCATTCTTCGGGCAATACGGTTCGCGATTGCGCTGCTGTAATACTTGCGAAAAACATACAAACAACAATCAATACCGGCAGCCGTACCAGCAGAGGTAATCACTCCATTATCTTCTACGTATAACGCATTGGTATCGAGTGACGTTTCCGGAAAACGTTGGGTGAAATCTCGCTCCAGTTCCCAATGAGTTGCGGCACGCTTTCCAGCTAATAATCCAGCATACGCCAGTACATAACCTCCGAGACACAGGCCGACAATCAATGCTCCTCTGGAGTGAGCAAGACGTAACGCCTCAATAAGCTGAACATTTGGTCGTTCATCAACAGTCCGCCAGTAAGGAACAATAATGATATCCGCCTTCTCTAGCGAGTCGAGCTTGGCTCGGGTATGAATCTCCATCCCGATGTCAGACAGAATTGGACCTTCCTCCCCCGCAACAAACTGTAGATTAAAGAAGGCTTCATCCATAGTGTCACGCCCGAACACGATACTTGGGACCGAAATATGAAACGGGCTGAATCCATTAAAAACGATGACCGAAACATTAGGTATGTGCTGCGTTCTTTTGGGCGATAGAGTTTTGGGAGTTAGAGTTTTAGGAGGTAGAATTCTGGAAGACATTCGCTTAAACCTGATTGCAGAGCTACCAATGATGGTAACCCTGCATAGTGCAATTGGAAACTACAGAATGACAGTCTCACCATCTTCCGGGATATACACGAAATCAGTCAGTAAATTGATTTCAGCATAGTCGCGAAGCTCCTGTCTTGTCACGAGTGCGTGATTTACTGCGCCCATATGAGTAGCAACAATCTTTGCCTGAGGAAGAACAACGTGCGTTTTTAACACGTCATCTTTACCCATGATGATCGAACCATAGCCAATCACGTGAGCCCAGCCAGTATTCAGAATGACCACGTCTGGCTGTTCACGTTTCATTGTTTCTTCTACCGTCTGCGTCCAGATAGTATCTCCGGCCAGATAGAGCTTTTCTTCATCTGAATGAGATAGTATTACGCCGGTTACTTCAGCCAGCATTTCTCCCAGCTCCTTGTTTTCGTAAGCCGCGTCAGAACCATGTTGACAAGCAGTACGAGTGAAAGAAATGCCGTTGTAGTCGGTCTCTTCAGAGAAAATCTGGAGATTAGTAAAACCTTGAGAACGCAGAATTTGCTCATCACCTTCGTGCTGCACAAAAATCAGCTTGTCTTTAGGAATGACATTGACAGCGGTTTCATCCCAGTGATCCGGGTGAGTGTGGGTCAGCAGCACAGCATCAACATCAATAATCTCTTCAATTGAGAGTGGCAGCTCAACCGTCGGGTTGCGCACATCAGAATTCACTGTCCCGCCAAACCCAGGGTAAGTGCCTTTTGGTGCCAGCATTGGATCAACAAGGAATCGCTTCCCTGCGTAGTCGATAATTTGAGTTGCGTTACGAATTTGAGTGATTTTCATCATATTGCTCCAGAATTGTTTTTACGGAGCTATTTTATGCAAGGGAATATAGCCACATAAGTGGCTATAAGGACACTTATAGATACTATCGGGACAAAATGATATTACTCTTCCAAAGACAATATTCATATTCAAATGCACCTAGAAAAGGCCGAAATCCGTCTTAATTTCAGCTATATTCATTGCATTTCAATAATGATGAGTTTTGATATTGAAAATCACAACTCCCTATTTCAAGTTAGATGCAGTTCGAAAAACTCAAGTGTACGCTCCCAAGCTAACTCTGCTTCAGTTTTAGAGTAACGACCAGTCGAGTCATTGTGAAAGCCATGATTGACCCCTTCGTAGATATGCGCGGTATAAGTTACACCGTTGTGTTTTAATTCTTTTTCATAATCAGGCCAAGTAGCATTAACGCGATCATCCATGCCTGCAAACTGAAGCAATAAAGGCCCTTTAATATTTTTCCTCAAATCCGGTGCAGCAGGAGTCCCGTAAAATGGCACACCTGCATTAATCTCCTCAGGAATGGTAGCAGCGAGCATATTGACAATGTACCCTCCAAAACAGAAACCAACAGCTCCCAGTTTTCCAGTACTTAGCTCGTGAGACTTCAAAAAACTGGCGGCGGCAATAAAATCCTCTTCAATTTTGCTGCGCTCCATACTTTTTTGCATAGCCCGCCCTTCGTCGTCGTTTCCTGGATAACCTCCAAGCGGATAGAGCGCATCTGGAGCAAAGGCAATAAACCCTTTTGCTGCTAATCGGCGAGCGACATCTTTAATGTATGGATTTAGACCACGGTTTTCATGTGCAACCAAAACCACAGGTGCTTTATCTTTTAACCCACTTGGCACTACTAGGTACCCTTGGCATTCACCGCTACCTTTTGGTGAATCAAATTTGACGTAAGTTGCTTTGATAGAAGGATCATTGAAAGAGATTTGTTCAGCGTTAGCGTAGTTAGGTATAAACATCGAAGTTAGCGTTGTCATGGTAAAGCCCAGTGCAACTATTCCAGAAAGTCGACTCATAAACTCTCTTCGACTAATCAATCCGTGGGCGTATTCGTCATACCAGTCAAATGCTTCTTGAGGGATGGCTCTTGGTTCTAATCCTTGGCTTTCGCGTTTGATTGCTGTCATACGTTTTTCCTTATTGAAGAGTTGTCTTTTCTGCCGATAGAACTTTTATCCAAGAATAAACGACGCAAATGCAATGTTAATTGGGGTTTACACTTCTTTACATTATTGCAACCAGAATACAACCTTTTACATTCTTCACCTTCATTGAGCCTTTATACCGCAACTAACCAAAACATCTTCACTTAACGCTATGAATTACTATGGCCTAAGGTAATGGATAGCCCAAGATGAATTGCACCAATAAGAAAATCTGTTCGCAACTATGCTTTTGATTGCAGTTTGAGTATTTCGGTTTTGCCATCGCTCTTTTCACCCACCCTGAAGATTTTGTTGGTTCGGAAATTTCGCTTGAGCAGATCACATTTCAATAATGATGAAATAAGGGCTTTCCTGATCGGTTTAGTTCAGTAACGCATCACGAATTGCTTCACCGACACCAGTAGCGGATTGCGGGTTCTGTCCTGTAATCAAAATACAGTCAACGATAACATTGCTCGTCCAGTCATCTGATGCCTGATGCAGAGCACCGCGTTCTTTCAATTTACTCTCTAGTAAAAATGGTACGGCATCGACCATACCTACCGCATGCTCTTCAGAATCCGTGAATGCTGCCACTTTTTTGCCAGCGACTAAATACGAGCCATCGCTCAGTGTGACATTCACTAGGGCGGCTGGTCCATGACATACCGCCGCGACCACTTGTCCCTGCTCGTACATTTCGCGAGTGATACTTTGAACGGCAGGGCTTTGTGGGAAATCCCACATAGTGCCGTGACCACCTACATACATAATGGCACTGTAGTCGCTCGAATTAACGTCAGATAACGCAGGACAACCCTTTAACTTTTCCTGAAATGTTTCATCATTCCAGTAGTGGGCATTGATAGAGTCTGTTAAATCCACACCATAAACAGGAGGAAGGCCACCTTGAATAGATGCAAATTCAGTCGCAATGTTAGCCTCTTCCAAAACATGCAGTGGGTGCGTTAATTCCGGTAAATAGAAACCGGAGTCTTCGTGTCCTTGCCCTAAATCTTTATGGCTGGTCAGAACAAAAAGGACGGGTTTGATTGAATGAGATGATACAGACATGGATAGCCTCTATAAAATGGGTTGGCGAGAAAATGGAATGTTGTGAGCACCTTACCTATTGAGCGGGATAGTAAGGTGCGCCTGGTCATAGATATTTATTAGCGGGCAACAGCGCTATACGGTAGATAGTCAGTATAGCCATGTTCATCACCACCATAGTAGAGCGACTGATCCGGCTCCGAGATAGGCCAGCCATGACGATAGCGTTCAATTAAGTCTGGATTAGCAATATAAGCCGCACCAAATGCAGCCAAATCAATAGTGTCATTGGTCAGCAGCTGATTGGCTTTGTCTAAATCCAACCCTCCCGCCAAAATCAATGTTCCGTTAAAAGTCTGGCGGAATTTTTCCAAAAATCCATCCGGCATTGCAGGTGCGCCGCGACTAGCCTGATCCATAATGTGAACGTAAGCGATACTCCGGTCATTGAGTTCGTGAGCCAGATGAAGAAAAGTCTCTTCTTCTCCTTCAAAATCACCCAGTTCGTGCAGTCGACCAAATGGTGAAAGCCGGATGCCAACGCGTTCTGCACCAACGCGTTCAATGCATGCATCAACGACTTCGAGAGCAAAACGTACACGATTCTCAACAGTTTCACTACCATACTCGTCTTGGCGATCATTGACCGCAGCGTTAATAAATTGTTCGATGAGATAGCCGTTTGCACCGTGAATTTCTACACCATCAAAGCCTGCCAGTACTGCATTTTCAGCAGCCTGGGCAAAGTCTGTGATGACTTCCTTTACTTCTTCTGTCGTTAGGCGATGTGGTTTGCTTGCGGGTACAAAACCAGCCTTTCCATTCGCATCATAGCCAAAGGCACTGCTATTTACCGCTTGCTTATCCGTTGAACTGACAGGGGAACCGCCCTCTTTTTGCAATGATGTATGGCTGATACGACCCACATGCCAAATTTGGGTAAATATAAGACTACCAAGATCATGTACGTGTGCCGTCACTTTGCTCCAGGCATCGATCTGAGTCTGATCCCAAATCCCAGGGCAATCAACGAATCCAGTTCCTTGCTGACTGATTGGTGTTCCTTCGGTAACAATAAGCCCGGCATCTGCTCTTTGACCATAATAACGAACCGTACTTTCATTTGGCACATTACCTGGTGCTCTGGCACGGGTCATCGGAGCAACAACCGCTCGGTTTTTCAGAGTTTTACCGTTCAAAACGTAATCATCAAAAAGCACTGCCATTCGACATTTCTCCTAAATTTTCAGAAGGGATAAAGTAACAGTGCCATGCTAGAGATTGGGTACTATAAATGGAATAGCGATTGATTTATGATGGATATAAATGAAATTTATATCAGAGGTGCGGTAACTGACTGACTTCCAGACAGAGAGCCCGAATCCACTGATGGGAAGGATCCCGATGGGAACGCTCATGCCACGCCATGCTTTTGGTAAAGCCGTTGACCTCTAAAGGTGTATCCATAATGACCAGGTTATCATGACGGCATGCTAAGCGCCTTGGCACGACGGCAATCATATCGGTGATCCTTAAAATTTCCGGCAAAACCAAAAAACTATTTACTGACAGCCCAACATGGCGTTTTATCTTCATCGCTGCCAGGGCATCGTCAGTTGGCCCCCAGAAACTGCCTTTATTAGAAACTAATATGTGTTCTAAAGAACAAAATTGCTCCAACGTTATCTTACCTGAGGCTGCTACCGGATGATCTGCGCTCATCATGCAAACATACTGTTCTTCATATAAAGCACGGCTGTGTAACTCCTCCGGCGTAGTTTGCGGAGTCACAAGAGCCAAATCAACGTCACCCTGTTCCATCTGCTGTGCAAGGTTGTCATTATTCACATTAATTACCGCCACCCTAACGCCAGGTGCCTGTTTCTTAAGCTCTGCCATCAAAGGGACAATAACGGCTTTGAGAGCATAATCTGTTGCCGCTATGGTGTATGTCATTTGTGTAGTCAAAGGATCAAAATGGACTGGTTGTAGCAGCAGGTTTATATCGGCCAAAACCCGTTTAATTGGATCTGCTAACGCTATCGCCCGCTCTGTCGGAACCATCCCACGCTGAGACCGCACAAAAAGTGGATCATCAAAATTATCTCGCAGACGAGTCAACATAGCGCTGACTGCTGGTTGAGTTAACATTAAACGTTGGGCTGCACGGGTGACGCTCCCTTCATCCATTAACGCATCGAATGCTTTAAGCAAATTCAGATCTAGATTTCGAATGTTATTATTCACTGAAGGTTGATACTCCTGCACTGCCGCTATCTTCACTTGTAAAATACTATGCTAACGCTTTTCTAGTTTATGTCCCAAGTCCCTTTAATGAAAACCTCATTGTTGAACAGCATTCAGATATAAGTCATATTTATAGCTCATATCTTTTTTTGTGATTGGAGTAATAAAGGGAAAAGACGGATGATCTTACCACCAAAGAAAATGTTCAAACATGAGGAATCCATTTTGAGTGACATCATCTGGCCGGAAGGCTTTGTTCCCGGTTTTACTGACAACTTCTGTTCGAATGAAGTAATTATCGCTGGTCTTTCGGCAAAAGATATCTGGCCCCTACTTAACACACCAGCATTATGGCCGACCTACTATGCTAACTCTGCAAATCCACGTTTTCACGACGACAAAGGCCCTAAGTTAGAAAATAATGTTCGTTTCTATTTCGAAACTTTCGGCTTCCCGGTTGAATCTCAATGTGTTGAACATGTTGCGCCGGTAGAAGGACAACCAGCACGTATAGCGTGGCATGGGTGGTCAGGTGAAGGTGACACACGTTTAGATGTACACCATGCATGGTTAATTGAAGATCTATCAGGTAACAGAGTTAGGATCCTGACTCAGGAAACCCAAAATGGTAATCCGGCCAAAGAACTGGCTGTGGCCAAACCTAATCCAATGATTAATGGTCATCAGGATTGGCTAGACGGTTTAGTTGATGCAGCACGAAAAACCAAGTAATGCTTGATATCTAATTGCACTAAATTAAGAAAGTCGTACTTAAGTTAGTTGAGAACGACTTTTCTAATTATATGGGGTGATTCAAGTGGGGTTATGCTTGTTATTTTCAGAAGCAGATTTTAAAAGTGGTGGACATTACTACGCCGCAAAGCGCGATGTTCATAAACTATGACATCGAAAAATGTCTACACTCCACTCGAAAGACTGACAGTCTGAAAGGATATGTGCTTAGATCCTTAGCTCATCTTCAAGGAGATGTGAGAGCTTAGAGAGCAAGCTATCGAGTTTTTCAATTTCTTCTGCGTCAAAATGTGCAAGTACTCTTCGGTTACTCTTTTGAACCTGAGCTACCACCGCTTCGATAGTTTGCTTACCTTTAGCAGTAAGCTTGACCAACTTAATTCTTCCATCGTCGGGAGAATCTACTCGCGAAATCATCTCGCACGACTCTAATCGGTGTAGCATTTTCGTCAAACCACCGGAGCTGACCAACATATATTGGCGCAATAAGGTTGGGCTAAGTACATATGGCTCTCCCATTCGCCTTAACGCGGTCAATATGCCGAAATCACCACCTTGCAGAGAATGCTCAGCGAGTACCTTAGCACGGACACCATCATGAATGGCAGAAATTCTGTCAATCAATGGGAAACTCTTCATCAAGGCACTATGTGCTTCTGGCCAGTTTTTTTCCATCAAACTCAAAAAGGTATCAAAGTTCACAGCCTGCATAATACATCCCCTAGATAAGTAACCACACAAATATACCTTTCCAGAAAGGTATTTTCAAACTATAATATCTTTCCAGAAAGATAAATTAAGACATAGGATCCTCTCCTCAAGGTATGTAAATGACTAAACAGAAGTTTGTGTTTTTAATGGCAATGATAATGGCGGCAGGACCGTTTGCTGTTGACGCGTATTTGCCGGGCATTCCCGATATGGCACTAGAACTGAATGTCGCCGGATCTACAGTAGCATCTACTGTCAGTTTTTATATTTTTGGTATGGCTCTCGGTCAGCTAATTGGTGGCCCTTTAGCCGATAGATTTGAAAAACGCTCCCTTATCATCATAGGGTTAGCTATTTTTTCTATATCCTGTCTGATTATTGCGTCCGTCAGTGACATCTACGTGATTAAGGCTATGCGCGTAATTCAAGCCATTGGGGCGGGCTTTGCCATAGTTTGTGTTGCCCCTCTAGTACGCCAAAGGGAACAGGGAAATGCTGCCGCAAAATTGTTTGGATTAATCGCTCTGATTTTTATCATCGCCCCAGCTATTGCTCCTAGTGTTGGCGCATTCATTTTACAGTTTGGTACTTGGCAGCATATATTCTATTTTATGGCAGCTTATGCGGTTTTCGTGATGATATTTGTCGCGCTCAGCCTACCGAAACAAGACGTGAAGCAAAAACCACAAGCTATCTCAGCACTGAAACGTTATAGCATCGTACTAAGAAACAAAACCGCAATGCGCTACCTAATTGTGCAGTCGTGCGGATACAGCGTGATGATGGTATTTGTGACAAATTCTTCATTCATCTATCAAAACCACTTTGGCCTAGCTCAACAAATCTTCGGCCTTGTATTTGCTCTGAATACCGTGTTTAACATCATCGTAAACCGATTTAACTCGTCTTTTCTTAACAAAGTACCAGTTCATAAGCTATTGAGAGTTGCCCTCTTAGTTCAGGCCTTTTTTGTCGTCTTACTGATCATTATGACCAAAATGGATGTAAACGTTGTGGTATTTGCCATAGGTATTATTGGCGCAGTAGGGATTTTAGGTGCCATTCAACCGAACACCAACGCTTTATTTATGAGTCAATATACGGAACATACAGGCTCTGCATCAGCGTTATTAGGCGCATGCCAATTTATTACTGCGGCTATCATGGGTGGCATTACTACTTGGTTGCACAACGATACATTGTGGCCGGTCGTGTTAGTCATGATAGTGTTAGTAACAGTGGCAAACTCTGTACTACCAAAAGCTGTACCTTAAGAAGGAAAAGAAGTAATCCCTTCGGATGGCTGACAAAAAAAGTATTTAAATAACTTCACCGATTCGAGCAGTTGTATCTGACTTAAAAGTGGCTCTGAGATGATGAATAAGGCCAATTTTGAGCCGTTACTGGTTCATACAAAAAACCAAAAATAAAACAAATTAAGTGTTCTGAGCAAAACAACTAAGATTCCCCCAAACTAATTGTGGTACTCAGAACACTTTCTCCTAGATACTGCCGAGAAGGCGAGCAAGATCCTACTCGCTTGAACCAATTCAGCGTTAAATGAAAAATACCACATAAAAACATATAACTAGCTGAATTTTCGATTTTGTTTAGCATCGTATGATGATAAATGTGATTACCCACCAGTATCGTAGTTGCTTTTAGCATTACTAAAATTAGGCCAATTTGCGACAAAAGAAATGCGTCTTAAACTATGAAGTAGCAAGGAAAGGGGCACAAATGATTCAGCTCAGATCAAGCTGAATCGAAGATGGACAAAACCTTGCTAGTCACTTTGATAAATTAGAAGTTTACAAATAACTCAGGTATTGAAAAGTCGCTGTCTGGTTTTCGTTGTACAGTTCAGTTGTAACTGAGTTCAATGATATGTGGTTAAAATGTTGGCATTATGATGCGCTTACACTAGAGGTTCTTTTAAATGCTAAAAACGCGAAGAAAACAAAATTTACTGGAGGGAAAAACGCAAAGATCAATGAGAAAATGGCACCTAGCTTTCCTTTGTTAACTTTACTTTTTCCTAAACGATAACCGACGATTACATTAAATAACAGGTACAGCAAGAACAATGGAATTATGATGAAAGAGATCGGAAACATAGTTGCCTCTTAAATTAATAAATTATCATTACTCAATCTAGAGCATATTAATTACAATCACAATATAAAAATTTAACAATAAAGTCACACAAAAATGCAAAGCGAGACAATCTCGATATGAGTCGTTCGATATTTGAATCTAGAAACCTATTTTTCATCCAACCTTCGTTGTGTTGCGCAAACTCACTTCGGGGCACTTTTGACTTACCAAGTGCCAACTGTGAACAGATCGGCCTGACACGCCCTTTGGTGGATTTTTCACCAAAATCTCAAGTTGTGGTAAGTTGTGGTAAATCGTTTACCACAACTTACCAAAAGCAATTTTGGGGTAGACTCGTGTCAGCCGATACTGTTCTGACATGTGATCACCAATCGATTCTGTGCTGACAAAATGTCGGCTTTAGCGTCAGCTAGCTTGATACTGTGTAAAAGTTTAGTTGAGCGAAGCCGCTACACGGTGTGAAGAGCAATTATATAGCCACACCTACTCTTAGCTAATCAACCCCGAATTTACCTACGGCAATAAATCCCGAACGTCACAATCGAGTACGCTTGCTATCTGATATGCCTTCTCAAGGGTGATGTTTACCTCACCTCGTTCAATACGTCCCATATAGCTTCTATCTATGTCTGCAGATAGTGCTAGCTTATCTTGTGATATCCCTTTACTTTTTCGAATTCTACGTAAATTTGCACCAAACTTTTCTGCTAAGTCTTTCATTATAAACGCTGTTTAAAATGAAAGACTATCCTGTATTGCGGTATATATAACCACGGATTATAATCCGCATTTTTTAGAGATAAACCTGAAACCCCATGAACAAAACATTAACACTCAACGAATATATTCATATCCTACTTGTAGATAAGAACTTAAACGGGGTATCTGTTACGAGTTTGAGGGATGAGCTACTTAAGCTAACGCATAACTACGGTAATGCTCCCAAAGCCAGAAAATTTGTATATCGACAATTACTACAATTAGAAAAACAAGGTTTACTCAGTACAACAGGGACTGGAAGAGGAAAAATCTACCATAAGACTGACCGTTTTCATGAATTGCAACTGGTTCTAGAGTCCGAGAATAATGTACGTACCAAAACATTCCAACGCCGAGTGTTAGAAGATAGTGTTTTGGATGAATTGGTGCACGAGAAGGCTCGCTGCTCTGCTGAGCTTGAGTTTGCGGTAGCGGGAATTGATGAATACCGTAATCTCGCAAAGAAGCTACCGACTTTTGAGTCAGAGCTACTAGCTAAATCTGAATTAGCTCGAGAGCGCTCCGTACAATATACAGTCAAACTAGAGGCATTAATCTATGCGATTGAACTTAACCAAAACGGAGCCGCTAAATGCTAAGGGCATGGCAAAGAGAATCCGTACAGACCGCATTGCAAAAATACCGAACCGGAGAAAGTCATTTTCAAGTTCAGGCGACACCAGGGGCGGGCAAAACGGTCATGGCGGCTGAAGTTGCTAAGCAGCTTCTTGATGCTAATGAGATAGACTTAGTGCTTTGCTTTTCTCCTTCGACAGCCATCGCTCAAGGTATAAAAAGTACATTTGCATGGAAATTAAACTGTGCTTTTAGCGGTGGGCTTGGCGATCTAGGTGCGTCTTTCACTTATCAATCAATGAAATATCTACCAGATAGCTTTTGGTGTACGTTAAAAAAATACCGTGTTCTGGCTGTTTTTGATGAAATTCATCATTGCTCAGGTGATGAAGTGCAACAGGCTAATGTCTGGGGGGAACAAATTCTTACTAAAATACAAGGCATAGCGAAATATACATTAGGCTTATCCGGAACTCCTTGGCGTTCTGATTTAATGCCTATCACTTTAGCTGAGTACGTTGGAGCAGACGGATACATCAAGTGTGATTACAAATATAGTCTAAAGCAAGCTATTAAAGACCGTGTTTGTCGGGCACCCAGGATTGTGCTGGTTGATAATGAGCATCTTTGTGTTTCTGAAGGTACAGACTCAAAAAGCTTCTCTTCAATCCATGAACTTTTAAGTCAGACTTCGACATCTTATCAAAGCATCTTGAACAACAGAGATGCGATTCTCTATCTATTGGGATTGGCCTGTCAGAAACTAAAAGAGATAAGAGCTGAAAGCCGTAAGGCAGGTGGCATTGTTGTTGCTTCTTCTGTTAGCCATGCCATTCAGATACAGAGCCTTTTATCTGAAGTCTTTAAACAAAGCACACTCATTGTGACTTATTATCACGACAACCCTTTGGGAACTATTGAACAATTTCGAAATGGCGACACCCAATGGATTATCAGTGTAGGTATGATCAGTGAAGGTACCGATATTCCTCGCTTACAAGTTTGTTGTCATCTTAGCTCTATCAAAACTGAGCTCTACTTCCGACAAGTACTTGGGAGAGTGCTACGGGTTAACGATGCTAAAAATCAGGTAGCCTGGCTTTATACTTTTGCAGAAGAGAACTTAATAGCGTTCGCAGAGCAAGTAGAAAAAGACATACCAAACACTTGCTTGTTTATTAAGGCCAGTGAGAATAGAGCTCAAGAACTTAGTTTTTCTGAAAACAAAAATGACACAAAGGGCAGGTCTTTTGGACAAGCAAAAGATAAACCAACGCTTCTCTGGCAAGGAAGTGCAGAACCAAAGAATTTAGATACTACACAAGGCTTATTACCCAGTTACAATGAATTAAAGCTAGGGAAGTTCAAAGAAAGGATAATCGCAGCGTTTCTATGAAATCCATTTTGCCGTACTACCCATCTCAGGCTCAAGATCACTGATTATGTTTTGTTTGCATTAGGGTGAATAGTAAGTGCATCATTGAGTTAACAAGCGCACAAATTCCACCACACCAGTCGTGCGAATCGCATTGGACAGAAGCAGATTAGAACTATTGCCCTAAGCTGCTAGCTTTAAATAAGTTGAGTTAGAGCAAAACTAATTACTTTTAGTTCTATACAAAATGATCATAAGGAATTTATGTCATTGACATTATTTATGTCAGCTAACATTCCGCTCTATTGGTGTCATTTGAATCCATTGCTCAATCAAATAACGAGCAATCGTATCCTCGTTAGGTAACTTACAACCATCTTCACGTTCAGAAAATCGTACCAGCTCATCACGAGAGAACCAATCCGCTGTGTCTAGCTCATCCTTATCAACATTGATTTGATCTGTCGTCGCATGAGCAGTAAATCCAAGCATCAAACTAGATGGAAACAGCCATGGCTGAGAAGCGACATAGTGAACATCGTCAACCCTAATACCTGACTCTTCAAACACCTCACGTTGTACGGCTTGCTCAAGAGTCTCACATTGATCGACATACCCTGCTAGGCAGGTATAAACATCATTTGCCCTGTGTTTATGTCTGCCCAACAAGACCCGCTCAATTCCATCTTCAAATTGCTTAGTAACCAGCATAATGACCACAGGATCGGTTCTAGGGAAGGTTTGGTGGTTGCATCCAGAGCAAACCAGTGCGTTTCCAGCCTCAATAGAGCCCGTAGGATGGCCACAACGCCCACAGAAGCGATTGTTCCTGTGCCAATGACATAACCCTCGGCTAAGCATCAAAGCAGACGCGGTATCGTTATCTAGGCGTGAGGCGACTTGCCTTAACTCACTGAATTGCCCCAACTCTAACAATTGATCTTCAACCTTCTTCATGTCTGTCACATCAATAGCGTATAGCGGGTGGCTAGAATAGCCAAGAAAGACCATTGTGGAACTTTCTAACGAAAAAGAAACGATTTGCTTATAATTTAAGATGATCGGTTGATATGTATTTCCGTACACTAAATTCTTATCTTCACAAAGTATAAGAAAGCCAGCTTCCAGCATTTGCTTCTTAGTCCAAGCACTGTCCTTCCGTTGAGTAGAGCATCTATCGAGTGTCATCTTTGTAAATTTAAGCATGGGTTACGTTCTTCTTCACTATCGTTATTATTTGGGGTTTCTGCATTACGCTCGATAGCATTGTCAATGTCAATCTCGAATCCTTCGATGAGTGAACTCATCATTTCAAGAATTTCGTTAGGTTTCACTCTTGATTCCTTTAGATCGGCAGCCATCGCACCAAGTCGCCCCTTAACGACAGTAACAGCTGATTTCAACGCTACTGCCTTGTAAACTTTCTTTACTTCTGCCAAATCTCCAAAAGCGATATGTATATAAGTGTCAAGCGATTCTAACGCTTCATGACCTGTCCATTGTTGCAGCTGCATTTTGAATTGCTCGGTATTGAACAATGCTTTCTTAAACTCATCCGGAGTGTTGAAATCGTGCAGAACGATGAGATCCTTCATGCGCTCAGTCACGAATGCATGGCGGATCAGGTGTGCAAAAAAACCATCTTCAATACCTGATCCACGTTTGTAGTTGTTGAAGATTGTGCTGATGGTATCGGATTTAAGAATCGTGCCATTATTAACATCGATAAAGACAAACCCGTGATCTTCAAATAAAGGTTTTTTTACTTTTTCGCCTTTTGCTAAACGGTCTTTTGTGTGACGAATTGCGCGCTTAATTACCTTTTTTCTGCACTTTTGGATATAGTCTTTCAGGTTAAATAAGTACGTAACTGTCACAGGAACAAGGCGTGTCGTCTCACCACCCTGCTTTTTAAGCGTAGTGAATTCCAACCCAACGGTATCACCTTCAAACCTACCTTCCTTTACCTTATTTAACGCGGCTCTGACATGTTTTAATTGCAGCAAAACCGCCTCAGTGCGTCTAGCCCCGGTTTGCTCGTAGGTCTCGTAGAGCATCAGGTCACGCTCTCTGACATCCGGGCTTTCTTTTTTATAAATTTGTTCTTTTATCGCAGCAGCGGCTTTGTGCGACAGAGGTAGGCGTCGATTCTTAGAGTCGGGCTTCGGAAATGAATTATGCCAGTAGTATGTTACCGTTTCTGTCTTACCATCTTTCAGTTTTTTTTCTTTCGTCTTTTTTATTATCTGAATAGCATGAAATTCTTCTTCGCCAATCAAGGTTCCGTCGTCATGAAAGCTAGCAACACTCATTAGAAATTCAATGCATCTCTTACCAATGTCGATAACCGTATTCGCGCTCTTTATCCGGTCGCCTTTCTCATCGAGTTCAGCTTCTAGTCCTCGAATAAATAATTCGAATCGACTATCTGTTAAAGCAGTGAACGCCAACCCGTTGTTATAACAGTAACGGATTAGGGGAGATATTTGTTGAGCATAGGTTTTAAGGGTTCCGCCATCAACCTTCCTCGAATAACCACGGTTATAGTACCCTAACATATACATATTGGCTTCTGTGCACGGAACGCCGTCAGGGTATCGTAAAAAAGGGATACGTGATGCCTCCTTTATGCGAAGATTTTTTGTAATCGGATTGTAAGAGCCCCACATCTTGAAGTCATCATCGAGCACTTTGTAAAGTTGCTTATGATTCATCAGACCGCCCCTCAGACATAGACCTCAAAAGAGCCTGGTTGTTGATAAAACTGGTTTTCGCACTGATGGCTTTACGTTCCTCGAGCCAATCGGCTTGTAGTTGACTGTTTCCGGATGTTTTAACATAGTTAGCTGTTGTATTCATGAGGTTAGATAACAGAGCAATCATCATCAGATTGTGCTGCTCTACAATAGCAAGATCTTCTTCTAATTCACTCACAAGTCTTTGTAACTCTCCTTTTGTTCTTCGGCCAGGCTTAAGTTCTTTATCTTTATCTTGCTCCTTATCCAATTGATTTTTTGCACTTTGCCTGAGAAAGTTGAGCTTATCATAGCCACCTTTTTCCGCTGGCACCTCTGACATATCACTAAGCACCTCATCAGCGTTCGTTTTTTGTGTGTTCAAAGCGCAGGGTGTGATGCCCCTACTGATATTTTCATACCTAGCCAGCCCTCCTTGACTATTTAGGGCTTTCAGCAGTAATTCATCCTCTGCAAAGTCTGCAGGAGTGGTGATGACTTCAAGTAGAAACATGAATAATGACTGAACAGATTGCTGATTTTGTTCATTTTTGGTCATTAAACCTCCTCCGTAACACGCAAGATTATTTTGTAGTCGGTAATGACATGGCCGTCTGCATCCATCACAGTAAAAAATTCCGGCTGTAAATCTATGGTGCCTTCCAGAAGGAGCCTAGAAATATCCGCCTCAAAATCAATTATTTCTTGCTCAAACTGCTCTCGAATCCTCTCTAGTGGAGGGGTAAATTGAGCCTCATCTTCATCATAGTGGGCATAGTCAGACAAAACCTCACGGAATCCTCGAAGTTTCAGGTAATCCACACCATATCGTCGTCTCAATATTGGTAGTAATTTCTCAATATTTTGGACGTGTCCGCTCGTTAACCCCTCACGAATACTTCGTGCCTTAATACCCACTAGAACTTCTCCCTGAAGTCCTTCGGTTACATAGTGATACAAGTGCTCAGAGTCTGTATGGCAGAGGAAATAACGAAGAGTGTCCAAGCTGGCAGCGCCCCGCAACCAGAAAAACACCATGGCGAAGAAGCGTCTCAGCTGATGTTGTCGAATGTAGTATCGACGCACATCGTTTTCAGCATATTCCACCGTCGGCAATTCAAAATAATCACAAAAGCTGTCTAGGTTTCTGCTGTAGCCTTGCTTTTGTATGCCCAGTGCAACAGCGCGCTGGCGATCAATTCGAGTAAACAAAGTCTTTTTTTTTTGTTGTAATTAATTTATCCGCAAACAGTTTTTTATTGAATTCTTCGAGTTTGTATATGAATACAGCCACACTTCGAAGTATCGGTCTTGAAACCGTCTCGCGAAGCTCTTCTTCACCGCCAACACCGGACTTTCTATTGTCAAAAATCAGCTCAAACTCTACATCTTTAGAAGATTCCAAATTTGGATTAACCCCCGATGGCAATAAGCATTCTTTCGGCGGCAACTCTATCAACTCACTCACTCGCCTAGCCATGGTTGCTCCGATAATTACCTGAATGCACCCACTGAGCACATTGAACAAATCCAACAATCCCCAGTTCTGGCGGCGCAATTCAAATCGATCTGGGTCACGATTGTCGATACACCATTGGCAGACACCTAATTCGACCAATTCGGGTGAAACGTATTCCAGGAATCCTCCGGATTTGTAGATGCTTAATGGGCTTCTTCTATTACTATCTTTAAGCTTTTTATTATTTTTAGGCACGTGCTTCAAGAACTGATGCATCGAATCCAAGATGACATCAGCGTACTGATAGCAAAATTCAAATGCATTTCGAATAGCTGTAAATACAATATCAGTGGGGAGTGTAGTGTAACGGCCTACGTTGCGTACAATTACCTGTTCATTAATGCTCTTTACTGTGATGTCATCGAAAGCACCGTCAGGGCACAGGCTTGCATCGGCAGTATCGATGGACGCTAATCCCCTAAATGCAGTCAGCATTTGACTTAGGGCATTTAGACCTACCCCATCCTTTACATAATCGGAAATAGGCACGCGGAAGAATTCTGCAGAATCTTCTTCAGGAGTTATCGCTAAGGATCTTAACCGTGATAGCCGCCAATCGTTAACATTAAGGGTTTTGTGTTTGAATAGAATATCTCTGAAATAATTTGAATTTGGCGTGGAATACATATATTTTCTATTTCTAGGTTTATTCCCGTATGCCCAATTACTATATAAAAAACAACAGGCTCTAATTCTTTGATCTTTTGTCAATAGGAGCTCATTTTCTTCGACATCGATATTTCTTGTTATATGAGGATATTGCTCAGCGAAAGCGGCAGCGGCTTCATCAGACACTGTCTCGATTTTTTTTAGAAGATAGCCGCGAACTTTTTCGTGATAACGACGGAGTTTATGCCCCGTACCTTCGACGTACTCTGCCATCAGCTCCTGAATAAAATCGCTATTGACTACTAACATATGTCTCTGGGCTAGATTGAGTTCATCAGCGCGGGCCAATATCCCATCAATGAGTAGTAACCTATTTTTTAACTGAATATAAGTGGTTTCTGCTTTTAGTAATTTCCCTCCATTTACATACGGATTCCCCGCCTGAACTAGCCAATGCTTGAGGGTGTTCAGCAACGGTCTGTGCCTAATTGACACTAACAAATTACCATCATTCAACGGCACGTGAAAATCAATTGTGAGTGCGTTCTGGCCCACTTTGATCTGCCATACGTCATGCTCAAATTTGGTGCCATGAACAAACCAACTCGGATTCAGCTCATCATAGCCAAATACCTCACACACTGGCGCTGCCGCCGCTGTTGTAAACGCATCTATTTCGTTCAATGACATGCTGGCGACCAACTGATTAAATGCCTCAAATTCAACCTGAGTGAAATTACCCATGTGTTTTTCACCACTTAACACCTGTTTTTTCAGCTCCGTATTATCAACGACTAACCTTACGGGCATAGAATGTTCCCCCTAATCAACTCAGGGTCTAATGGGTTCTTTATTGCAGTAAGGTACATATCTCGAATTTCATTCGAAATCTTCTCCGCACTACCCACATAGTTGCCCCTGCGATTTTCAAGTGATTTTGCAATATGTGAAATCACAAACTTAGCGGTCTCGTACCACTCTCGAGCAAACTCCTTCAGTGTTGCGCCCTCCGGGGCATTATCAACGATAGTTATTAATGACATGAACAACTGTAGCAGAGATGTTGATACCAAAATGACACCATCATCAATTGCGCATAGTTCGTCAATTGTAAGGTCTTTCGCTTTCTCTTTACCGGTGCGAATGTGCCGAGGCAAATTACCCAGACGATGATTTACCAAGAACTCTTCCAGTTCATTTGGTTGAAGTTCAATAGCATCAAAGAGGTAAGGTGAATCCTTCATAGCCTCGTACACAATCGCGTTCTGGAACTGACGGATCCAACGGTTAGTAAAATAGCTCCATAACGGTTTTGGCAGGTAATGGTTGATCAAGGCAGGAACATATTTTTCGTGCCCCAGAGCCTCCGCCATCGCGTGGACGCTATTAGTTTCGAAATACACACGAACACCAACAGCCCCTCTCATACGGGCATAAGTTACATGGTTAGCAATACAAGTCGCCTGCTTTGCCGTTCGATACACTGATGGCTCGACCAATAGACTTTTTAGTTGGTCAGTGAGCTTACATTTTGGATTTATTGTTTTTGCTTTGCATTGTATGCCGTCAGCCGAAATGATCATTTTTCGAAACATTTTATTCGACTCCTTTTTCAACTGTTCTCGTAGTTGTTTCGTGAGTTCCAGATATTCATCTATCAGTTTCTTCGACTCGGCAGTCAGGATTACCTCCTGCTGTGCTAGTGATTTTCCTTTGCGCTCTTTTTTACTTACCGCAATCCACGCACCACTGGACTCGCGGTAGCCATAAAAGTTTCCCTTGGCATCGTACAGGTCCCATCGCACAAGCCAGGAGGTGGTAATGCAAGGGTGTATTTCAATGAGCAGATAACAAAATGCCTGTGTTAGGGTTATCGTAGGTAGTGAAATTAGATGTGTTAAATCTGTAACTTTCCCCATATGTAGCCAATTATCGTAATCAGGCTTTGGGTATCGGAAACCATAATGCATGAAGCTAGCACAAAAATTTTCGGGGCTTTTCATTTCAACAGGGACAGGAAAGCCTGTTAAACTTTCTTCCGGCCTGACTTTTCCCTTCTTGGCAAGCGCTCTGAAATTATTTAGTTTTTTTTGCCCCTCTCTCCAAAGCTCACGACAGTTAACTGTAACGTGCTCAATATCTAGCCTAATGGATTCAAAAATCTGCTTTTTCGCTTTAGAGTCGGCGTAGCTCAGCGGGATGGGAGCAACGAGTTTGTGATTAAACACATTACCATTATTATCAGATCGCTCTTTTGTCCTTGCCGTCACCTGCTTTCCAGTGGTTTTGAAAGCGGGAGCCAACAATTCAAGTCGCGGCCGTCCGACAATCCCCCCCTCAACAAACACCTCTTTAAAAACTCTAACTCCAGATCGCCATTTTTGATGGAATACCTTAAGGCAATTACCTGACTGCACAGCGTCATTGAGGCAGAGTTTGTAAATACAACTTATCGTTTTATGGATGTTTTTTGATGACATCACATCGAAAAAAGTCGTGTCATCACTGGCAACAACGGTGAGTTTTGCAATGATTAGGTTTATAGCCTTCAAAATAGTTTTGAGAGTTTCGGTGGCCTCTTTTATTGCACAGCGTTTTACTGACCCATGTATGTGTGAAATAAGCTCTTCACTATAAGTGAGATAGATAGTCGTTAGGTTCAAAAACAGAGAGTCGCGTTGCTTGCTCTCAACAAACCAGCCCTGATAGAAGCATCGGGTCTTGTTATCAACATTAAATTCCATCTGGTAGTAATTAATGGCAAGTCTCGCGTCGTCCGTTACTTTTGTATTTGAAATGCCGAGTTGTAGGTTGGTTCGAGGAAGTCTCTTTACCTGTGATGTCAGATGGTATTTTAGACTTATGCTGATGTTGAGTTCAGTATAAATAAATCCCACAAATCCCTTAAGTACATGCTCGGTGAGTTCCCGATCATTGGTGTGGAGGAAGCGAAATTTTGTTGAGGTGATGTCAAGAAAGGCGTTAAAAGGTAAGGCCAAAGGCGACCTGTAATCACGACGCGAAGGTGCATTGACAGAGTTGAACCAATCAATTAATGATGGCTCCAAATGATGTCTTGGGTAGTTTACAAGATGTATAGGATTTATCATGTCGCCTCGAACACAAATCAACAGCACTGTATTAATACCCAGTATTGTTCACTATTGACAGTTGTCAATTATATTGGCGACATAAATTAATGTAATTCTTGGCGGGAGCCTTTTAGTAACCAAAGTTAGTGAGAAAATGACAATATATTGTTGATTGGGGAAACGTGCATATCCCCGTGAAGAACTTCTTCACCGGTACTAAGCATTGCAATTTTCACAACTGACTCCTCACCATGAGCACATTTCTAATTTTGTATGCTGTACTCATATCATGTTCTATTTATTGAATTAGTTTTACCTGCACTGGTGTTAACTATACACAAATCCGCTCGAATTGCATGGTTCAAACTGGGTAACCGGAACAAAAGAAGCCACCACGACAGAGCTTGAGGGTGATGAAAAAGGACACGTGCCGACGCTCTAATCACGTTGATAATGTGAGCCGATCACCTCAAGGTGCAAGCTAGTGTAATGAAATCATTTTGATATAAATTAACATCAAGTATTTAAATGGTTTTTTATTTAAGGGATAATTTGAGTTAGATCATCAAATCAATTACTCGGAGACCTTTGTGTCAAAATCATCCATATTCAAGAAGACTCTAGCAGGACTCGGCTTTGTAACAACAACCGTTGCAAATGCAAGCCAATACGATATGGCCAGACATTCGGAGTTTTCGTACGCCCCTGATTGCCTGTCCGGCTACTGCGCAACGACCAATCTATACACCTTTGAAGCTCAAAACCGCAGTCTGGCTTTTGAACAGGATAATGATGATTCTTTAAATCTTGACGCTGGTCTTCAACCCAAACATCTTATCGTTCCTCAAGATAAAGACTGGGATTACCTCATGGGCCAAACGTACACCATTCTTGGCTTGAGTGTTGCGACTGTCGGTTTGATGACCTTCCTTCCAGAAAGTATCACTAAGTGGGATGAAGAAGACCGTGATATGAGTAAGCTGGGTCAGAAATGGAAAGACAATGTCTCTGATGGTCCGGTTTGGGACCGAGATGAGCATGTTCTCAACTATATTATGCACCCTTATTTTGGTGGTGTTTACTATACCGCGGCCCGCCACTCTGGTTATAACGAATTTGAATCGTTCTTGTATTCCGCTACGATGTCAGCGTTCTTCTGGGAGTATGGTGTGGAAGCTTTTGCTGAAGTGCCTTCTTGGCAAGACCTTTTCATTACGCCGTTTTTTGGTGCTGTCGTTGGTGAGATGATGGTAACCGCTGAGCAAGATATCCTGGCAAATGGTGGTGAAGTATTGGGTTCAGAAACGGTGGGTGATATATCACTTTTCTTCCTAAACCCAGTTGGTCATGTCCACTACTGGGTCACCGACGCATGGGGTGGCAGTGCCGAACTTCAATTTAGTTCATCCCCTTGGTTTGGTAATCAGGATGTAGCCAAGTTTGCGATGAACGCAGGTGCCAGTTACGACAGCCAGTTCTATGGTATGGAATTAAAAGTCACGTTCTAATCTGACGTAAACCAATAAAGCAGCCGACTGGCTGCTTTTTTGTGGTTCAAACACAGTTTTAAATATTCGCGTCAAGAATTAGCCCAAAAAATTGACCTTCATCAAACATATCCCCCACCTAACACCTACACTGAATAAAAGGATTTATTCCAATAACTTAAGCGCTACGTAATCCCGTGCCGCGTCCAAACCTTTTTCCAGGAGGGGACCATATGAACACTGTGTTTATCGTTAATTTTGCTGGTCAAGCATCACCTGCGACCATCAAGGAACTTGCTGCCATCACTCATGAAAATGGAGGTAAATGGTTAATCAGTAAAGTTAACTTTATTGAAGACCAAGTGGCGGGGGTGATTAAAATTGAATTACCAAAAGAAAAAGCCGATATCGTTAAAGACGCATTTTCCGCATGTCAGACATTAGTGGTTAAATTCGTCGATTCCGAACCTTACTCGCATAGTGCTGACACGATCTTCCAGCTCAGACTCGACGCCAACGACAGAGCTGGCATCGTAAATGAGATAACCCATATTCTTGATGATCAAGGCATCTCGATTTTAGATATGGACTGTCAACGTGTCTTTATTGCTGGAGGTGGCGGCGTCAGCTCAAGCCTGTTCAGTGCAAAAATCGCGATTAAACTGCCAAGCGAAATGGAAATTGAAGATGTAGCGAATGAGCTAGAAGCGCTGAGTGAGGATACTCGAGTTATCATAGAAGACTAGGGTCTATTGACCTGCCCCGCCTCTTATAAAAAAGAGCAGCCTCAGCTGCTCTTTTGCATTGATATAGTACAGAAAGCCAGAACGCTTATTTCACTGACCATTGAGATAGTGAACGTTTAAAATCTGAATAATCAAACTCGTTCAGCTTTTGAATCTCGCCGTTTGAACGCTCACAGTAAACAGAAGGCATACGCAAACCGTTAAACCAGTTTAGTTTCACCATGGTGTAGCCTGCACTATCTAAAATGTGTAGACGTTGGCCAATTTCTAGCGGCTGTTCAAAATTCGCCACACAGAATTGGTCACCCGCTAGGCATGAGCATGAACCGATCACGTATTCGTGCTCGCCATTCTCAGACGCTTCTAGAATCGATGCTGGCTCGTTGTAAATCAGCGTATCTAAACGGTGTGCCTCAGTTGCAGAGTCAACAATCGCAGTTTTCTTAACGTTCTCTACGATATCAACCACAGTCACAACCAGATCCGTGGTCTTAGTAATGATCGCTTCACCAGGCTCTAAGTACATTTGTACGCCGTGTTTCTCAGAGAAGGCTTTCAGCGCAAGACCAAGCTTTTCAATATCGTAACCAGGCCACGTGAAGAATACACCACCGCCCATGCTTACCCAGTCAAGCTTGTTTAGGTACTCACCAAACTGTTCTGAAATCGCATCCAGTAACCCAATAAACGCATCTACGTCTTTGTTCTCACAGTTCATGTGGAACATCACGCCATCAATACCGTCAAATACTTCTGAATTGATGTGATCCGCTTGTACACCAAGGCGAGAGAATTGACGTGCAGGGTTCGCTAAGTCTTGACCTGCATAGCTCACGCCTGGATTCAAGCGCAGACCAATTGACGCTTTACCTTCAACGATATGACGGTAAGCAGCAAGCTGAGATTGAGAGTTAAAGATCATCTTGTCACAGATGTCAGCAACCTCACGTACGTCGTCTTCACTGTAACCCACACTGTAAGCGTGCGTTTCACCACCAAACGTTTCATGACCAAGCTTCACTTCAAACGGGCCAGAACTTGTTGTTCCGTCTAAGTAAGGCTTGATGATGTCGAAAACACCCCAAGTTGAGAAACACTTCAGTGCAAGAACCAGCTTCACACCTGAGATTTCTTTCAGCTGTTTCGCTTTCTCTAGGTTTTCTACCAGCTTGTCTTCATTGATCATGAAGTACGGGGTTTTTAGTTCGTTGTGTTGCATTGTAATACCTTGAGTCCCCTCGCCTAAACGAAGGCACTATAAAATCGAACAAAGCCGACGCATTCGCATCGGCTTAGATTTAAGTTAATTCCAGGTTTGCTACGAGCTTAAATAGTTACTTTTTAAGTTCGTGGATAACTGGAAGTCCCTGACCTGCTTCAAGCTCTTGAACATGCCAATCCAGACCGATAGAAGGCATGGTTTCCAGGAACGGATCTGGGTTTAGCTGTTCCATATTGAACACACCTTTATCCGCCCACTCGCCACGGAAGAATTGCAGTGCCGCTGTGATCGCTGGAACACCTGTGGTGTAAGAGATCGCCTGGTGCTCTACGTCTTCGTATGCCACTTCGTGGTCAGCATTGTTGTAGATGAAGACACTGCGCTCTTTACCGTCTTTCTTACCTTGAACCCAAGTACCGATACAAGTTAGACCGGTGTAGCCTGGTGCAAGAGAAGTTGGATCTGGTAGTAGCGCTTTCAATACGTGCAGAGGCTGTACTACTGTACCATCGTGCAGCGTTAGTGGGTCTGGGCTCAATAGGCCGATATCACGCATTACATTGAAGTAGTTTAGGTAACGGTCACCGAAACCCATCCAGAATTCAATGCGTTTTGCAGGGATGAATTCCTTCATTGAACGAACTTCATCGTGCGCCATTGAGTACACTTTGTGTGAACCACAGTTAGGGAATTCAAACTCAAGCATACGAGAGTGACAAGGCACTTGTTTCCACTCGCCATTTTCCCAGTAGAAAGAGTCGCCTTGGATCTCTAGCATGTTGGTTTCTGGGTCGAAGTTTGTCGCAAACTTCTTACCGTGGTCACCAGCGTTTACGTCCATTACGTCGATAGTATCGATTTCATCGAACAGATGCTTAACTGCGTACGCTGCAAATACCGATACTACGCCTGGATCGAAACCAGCACCTAGGATACCTGTGATGCCCGCTTCTTCGAACTTCTCACGGTAACCCCACTGCCAATCATAAGCCTGAGGTACTTGCTGACCTTCAGAACACAGGTCAACTGCTACTGATGTATCCAGGTATGACACTTTCGCTTGGTAACATGCTTCCATGATTGGCATGTTTACCCATGGAGGACCAGCGTTGATAACAAGATCAGGCTTAACTTCTTTAATAAGAGCAACAAGAGAATCTACGTCGTCAGCATTAACTGCTCTAGCTTCTAATTTCTTAGTTGAATCTTTCAGGTTATTTTTCTTCTGAATAGATTCGATGATTTTCTCACACTTACCTACGGTACGTGATGCGATTGTGATATCACCCAGAACGTCGTTGTTTTGTGCTGCTTTGTGTGCAACTACCCAGCCAACGCCGCCTGCACCAATCTGTAGAATTGCCATAGTTTTCCGTTACCTTTGTTAAACTAGCTCAACTGCTAGCATATGGATTTTTGAGAGCAAAGATTCAAAGTCCGCCGTCGTTAGACACGGGTTCAAAATCGTAAATTTAAGTGCGGTTTTACCGTCAACAATGGTTTCACCCAGTACTGCGGTTCCGCGAGTCAGCGCCTCTAAACGCAACGCTTTATTTAGTTCATCAAGATCTGCGGATTCATGTGTCGCACGGAACAGAACCGTAGATAGTGATGGTTCCGCCAACAACTCAAAGTTGTCGTTATCGCGGATCATATCTGCTACTTCTAGCGTTTGATCAAGCAAATGGTCGTACATGTCGCCTAGAGCTTTTGGCCCTACGCTTTGCATTGTCATAAACACTTTTAAAGCATCAAAACGCTTAGTTGTTGCGATAGACTTATCTACCAAGTTTGGTAGTTCGTCGTGTTCGCGGTTCAAGTAATCTGCATGATGAAGCAGGAACTTGAAGTTTGACTTGTCATTAACAAGAAGCGCACCACAGCTGATTGTTTGGTAGAACAACTTGTGGAAGTCAACGCTGATAGACTGCGCACGCTCAACACCTTTTAGGCGAGCTTTTTGGCTGCTAAGAATCAAAGCACCGCCGTATGCGCCGTCGACATGCATCCACAGTTCATGTTTTTCAGCCATGTCTGCAATGAAGTCTAGATCATCAATCGCGCCGTGATCGGTTGTACCAGCTGTACCAACGATCGCAAATGGGATTAAACCTTCCGCTTTTGCCTGAGTCAGCACCTCATCCAGTTTGTTCACATCCATCGTGCCGTCTGGATTAGCATCAACAGTCATGACTGCTTTTTCGCCAAGTCCCATCCAAGACGCTGATTTTTGAACCGTGAAGTGTGATTTCTTCGAACACACAATTCTCAGTTTGTCGGCGTACTCAGGAAGACCTAGCTTCTGAATAGAGTGACCGCTTAGTTTGTCTGCGATCCAGTCTCGCGCCAGCATCAAGCCCATTTGGTTACTTTGAGTGCCGCCGCTAGTGAAAATACCGTCAGCTTGCTCGCCTAGCTCGTATTTGTCGCAAAGCCAGTTCACCACTTTTTGCTCAACGTAAGTCGCAGAAGACGCTTGATCCCAAGAGTCCATAGACTGGTTCAGAGCTGCAATCATCGCTTCAGCCGCAATCGCAGGCATGAGCGGTGGCGTGTGTAAATGCGCAATACAATCAGGGTGCTGTGTAAAGATCGCATTCTTTGCAACAAGCTCTGCAGCGTCGTCAATCACTGATTTAAGAGGCGCATTTTTGTTGTCTAGGTCGACAGCATTGATCGCTTCTTCTAACGCTTTAGGGTCCATACCTGAATATGGTGCACTTACTTGTTCGAATACAGACTTCATAGCTGCAGTCGTGTGGTTCATCACTGATGCAAACTCAGTGCTACCTAATTCACCAGTGTGAACGAAGTGCTTTTTCCACTCTTCCTGTGGTGAAGCTTCAACATGGCTACCGCCAGCAGCAATGATGGCTTCTTCAAGCACACGCAGAGCAAAGTCGATTTGCTCAAATGAAATGATCAGTGGTGGAAGGAAACGAATTACAGAGCCTTCACGGCCACCCTTCTCTACCATCAAGCCACGCTCTAGCGCCGCACGTTGAATCGCAAGCGTCAGCTGACCATCAGCCACAGGCTCACCGAACTTGTTCAATTCGCCATTAGGGTTCTTAATTTCAACGCCCAGCATCAAACCTTTGCCGCGAACTTCTGCGATACAGTTAACGCGCTTCTGAATGCCTTCCAGACCAAAACGAAGGTATTGGCCAGCAATGTTTGCATGCTCGACAAGGTTGTCACGTTGAATAATTTCTAGCGCTTTCGCACCACTAACCATTGCAAGCTGGTTACCACGGAACGTACCCGTGTGCTCGCCCGGATTCCAGGTATCGTGCTGCTTGTTGATAACAAGAAGCGACATCGGCATACCACCACCGATCGCTTTCGACAAACACAACACGTCTGGAACGATTCCGGCTTCTTCGAAAGCAAAGTTGTAGCCAGATTTACCAACACCACATTGAATTTCGTCGAAGATCAACAGAATGCCGTGTTCATCACAGATACGGCGAAGCTCACGCAGCCAGAATGCTGGTGCAGGGATAACACCACCCTCACCTTGTACTGGTTCAACGATGATTGCCGCCGGCTTCATAATGCCTGCTTCGTCATCATTTAGAAGACGCTCGATGTAACGAATACTCGCTTTCGCACCTTCATCGCCACCAAGTCCAAACGGGCAACGTAAGTTGTATGGGAAAGGCATAAAATGTACGTCTGACATCAGACCTGTACGACGAGCCTTAGTACCTAAGTTACCCATCATGCCCATCGTACCGTTAGTCATACCATGGTAAGCACCACGGAATGCGAACATAGTGTTACGGCCAGTCGTCTGTTTCGCCAGTTTGATCGCCGCTTCAACTGCATCGGCACCAGATGGTCCACAGAACTGAATCACACAATTATCACCCAGCTCTTGAGGAAGAAAAGACTTCACAGACTGAATGAAATGCGTTTTCGCCGAGGTAGCAATATCAAGCGTCTGATAAGGCAGGCCAGAATCTAGCTGATCTTTCAATGCTTGATTGATTTCTGGGTGGTTATAACCCAGTGCCAAAGTACCCGCACCCGCAAGGCAATCCAAAAAGATTTGACCTCGAGTATCTTCTACTAAACAGCCATAAGCCTGTTTAATAGCAATCGGCAAGCGACGAGGATAAGAGCGAACCGCTGATTCGTGCTCAGCCTGATCAAGTAACACTTGGTCTGGAGTTAAGTCGTACGTTCCCTCAACAACTGGAACCTGTGATGAAAAAATGTTTGCGATATTGTTATCGACTTCAAAGGCAGTGGTCATACTAGGTAATCCCTTGAATTATATTAGTTCTTCATCCTGTTTTAATTATCATTAGAAAAAAGTTACAGGAGAAATAAGTAAACCTCCGCATTTGTCATGGCTGAGATGACAAACACAGATAATCCTGTCACGACATTCGTGACTTCTATATGCGCTGGGACGTAATCAAGGTTCCGTAATGCACCCGTTTTGTAAAACAGGACATTTCGGCAGTATGAAGCTGATTAGTGTGTGTTTATTCAAAGGTTGCAATGTTGGGTTTCCCATTAATATGCTGCACTTACAGCATTAGTATCCCGTCTATCAACAAAAGGCTTTGCCGATACCTACCCTACGTAGTGTCACAATCAGCTTGAATGTTCACTACGCGTATCCCCCAGAGAACCAAAGGCGTAAATTACGCTCCGAGATTGCGCGCGAATTTATCACAAAATAAAATCTCATGGCAATGATTTTTCATCATTGATTTATTGATCTCGGACGCAATTGTATTTTTCCAATGGCGGCAGAACTTGTAACCTTAGCCTATATAAGGTAATCGCGACGCACAACAGATACGCATAACAAGCTGAAAATACGAATAAATTAGACCGTGAATAACACTGAACGATGTGATCAGAAAGTACGGCTGGGAAGCGAAATATGTGAGAGTTCCTAGAAACTGCTATTTTCTAGGGAGAGAAACGAAAAAACCCAGCATAATAATGCTGGGTTTTCGTATTTTGGAGCGACACACGAGGTTCGAACTCGTGACCTCAACCTTGGCAAGGTTGCGCTCTACCAACTGAGCTAGTGTCGCATGAGATGGTGCCCCGGGCCGGACTTGAACCGGCACAGCGCGAACGCCGAGGGATTTTAAATCCCTTGTGTCTACCAATTCCACCACCAGGGCACACAAATATACTTTGTGATGCCTTTACAGAAAAGTAAAACACCATCTGATACCGCTTAACGCCATATCTTTAAATTTTTGGAGCGACACACGAGGTTCGAACTCGTGACCTCAACCTTGGCAAGGTTGCGCTCTACCAACTGAGCTAGTGTCGCATTTATTCTCGAAAGCCATTTCGCTCTCAAAAGAATAATGGAGGCGCCTCCCGGAGTCGAACCGAGGTCCACGGATTTGCAATCCGCTGCATAGCCACTCTGCCAAGGCGCCTCATTGCAAGAAAAGATAATCTTTTCTAACCACCCTTTTGAGCTGTGCTCTCTTGGGTACGGGATGCATTCTACGGATTCGAGCGATCGAGTCAACACTATTTTTATTTTTTTAAATCGTTTGACTAGAATTTGTGCGAAAGACGTTAGATTGATTAGTTTTAATACAAAAACTTGCTCAAATACACTTGTTTATCATGAAACTTTGGCTACTCCCCTACCAGAGATACCAGAGAATCAGCTCACATCAACCGTTCATAATCAGGTTATTCGTTGTATCGGATAAGCAACACTAAGAAAAACAGGATCTAAGTCACATTTATTTTTTGTACGCCAATAGCTATTAATTTCTAACGGGCACAAAAAAGCAGGCATTGGGTGCCTGCTCAGTATAAATACTTTTTATTAATGATGCTTCTCATCGAGCAAATCGTCTTTTGCTGCTGCGAGATATTGGATCATAGACCAATACGTCAGGACGGTAGCGATGTAAAGCGCCGCAAAGCCAACCCAAACCATCCATTCATCATAACGCCAAATCAACACCCACAACGCAAACATCTGTGCGAGAGTTTTAACTTTACCGACCCAAGAAACCGCGACACTGGCACGTTTACCAATTTCAGCCATCCACTCTCGTAGGGCAGAAATGATGATCTCACGAGCAATCATGGTAACAGCGGGAATTGTCACCCATATGGTGTGGTAGTGTTCTGTAATCAAAATCAACGCCGTCGCAACCAGCACTTTATCAGCTACCGGATCGATAAACGCGCCAAAACGAGATGTTTGGCCAAGCTTACGAGCCAACATACCATCTAGCCAATCGGTAAAGCCTGCTACCCAAAACACCATTGCCGAAGCAAAAGGCGCCCATGAATAAGGCAGATAAAAAACAACCACAAAAACTGGAATTAAGAACAGTCTAAGAAGAGACAGAATGTTCGGGATATTCAATCGCATTTTATTATTCTCTTACACATTGCGTGCTAATGTTGCGGGATTTTCCTTATTGTTTCAATGCTTGGAAAATAATTTCTGCTAAAGAGTGACTAATCCCCGGTACTTTGGCGATTTCTTCGACACTTGCACGTTTAAGTTCCTGTAATCCGCCCATGTATTTCAGCAAAGCCTGGCGTCGCTTCGGTCCAACACCTTCTATCCCTTCTAGCGCACTCGTGCGTCGTGTTTTGCCGCGTTTAGCCCGATGTCCTGCAATCGCATGATTATGGCTTTCGTCTCGAATATGCTGAATAAGGTGAAGCGCCGGGGCGTCACTTGGCAGATTAAACTCATGGCCATCTACCGTGATTAACGTTTCCAGCCCGGGTTTACGCGTTACTCCTTTCGCAATACCGATCAAAATTGGTCGTTTTGGCCAATCTCCCCAGTGTTGTGAAATGATTTCATGGGCACGGTTTAGCTGACCTTTACCACCATCGATGAAAATGATGTCTGGGATCTTCTCCACATCCAGTTGCTTTGAATATCGGCGATCCAATACCTGCCCCATCGCGGCATAATCATCACCACCAGTAATACCCGTAATGTTGTAACGGCGATATTCTTGTTTAACCGGACCTTCATTATTGAAAACCACACACGACGCGATTGTGCTCTCTCCCATCGTATGAGAGATATCAAAACATTCCATGCGCGTTATCGACTCCATATCCAGCACTTCACGTAGGGCGTGAAAGCGCTGATTGATGGTCATCTTATGATTAATTTTAGTGGTAATTGCCGTTAGTGCATTGGTATTCGACAGTTTGAGGTAGCGCCCTCTGACACCAGTGGGTGATGTATGAAAACGAACCTTACGTCCCGCGACTTCGGAGAGTGCTTTTTGAATCGGCTCAATATCCTCTGCCAGCTCCTGATTGAGAATAATCCGGGCGGGAATGGTACGCGCTTCGTTGTGACTCAAATAATACTGAGTTAAGAAGCTATCAAACACTTCTTGCTGACTGGTATTTTGCGGTATTTTAGGGAAGTGGCTTCGACTACCCAAAACCTTCCCCTGACGAATCATCAGAATATGGATACACGCTATTCCGCTTTCCTGAGCAAAGCCAAGTACATCCATATCGTCCATACTGTCTTCGGAAACGTACTGTTGTTCCTGAACACGGCGGATTGCCTGAATCTGATCACGAAACTTTGCCGCATCTTCAAAGCGTAGCTGCTGGCTAGCATGCTCCATTTTCTCAATTAGCATCTTAAGTACTTGCTGGTCTTTGCCTTGCAAGAATAGGCGAACAAAACCCACCAGCTCCGCATATTCGTCGTCTGAAATGATTGAGCTGACACACGGCCCTGCGCAACGCCCAATTTGATACATCAGACATGGACGAGTACGGTTTGAATAGACAGTATCTTCGCACTGGCGAACGGGAAATATCTTTTGCAGTAGATGTAACGTTTCGCGCACTGCACCGGAGTCCGGATACGGGCCAAAGTACTCGCCTTTGCGCTTTTTAGCACCTCGATGCATCGATAAGCGCGGATGTTTATGTCCGCTGATAAAGATGTAAGGATAGGATTTATCATCACGCAACAGTACGTTGTATTTCGGTAAATACTGCTTGATGTAATTGTGTTCAAGGATCAGCGCTTCGGTCTCGGTATGAGTGACCGTAACGTCGATTTTGGCAATATTGCGAACGAGTGCGCGTGTCTTTTCACTGTCGACTTTTTTACGAAAGTAACTCGAAAGGCGCTTTTGGAGGTCTTTGGCTTTTCCGACGTAAATAACAACAGCCTCGGCGTTGTACATTCTGTACACGCCGGGCTGATGAGTTACTGTCTTGAGAAAGGAAGCCGAATCAAAAGGAGGATTCACACTAAAGCGTCTCAGTGTCCAGCATTCCGTGACGAATCGCTAAGTGTGTTAACTCAACGTCGCCATTAATGTCCAATTTGCTAAACAGTCTATAGCGGTAACTGTTAACTGTTTTTGGACTCAAGTTAAGTTGTTCAGAAATATCCGTGACTTTCTGACCCTTAGTAATCATCAACATGATTTGCAATTCACGTTCAGATAAATCTTTAAACGGGTTTTCAGAGGCAGGTGAGAATTGACTCAATGCCATCTGCTGCGCGATCTCTGGAGAGATGTAACGCTGCCCACTATTTACCACACGAATCGCGTTAACCATCTCGTCTGGGCCTGCACCTTTGGTTAAATAACCAGAAGCACCCGCCTGCATTACTTTGGTTGGAAACGGATTTTCTGTATGAACGGTAAGTACGATGATTTTTACATCAGGATTCACGCGAAGAATCTTTTTAGTCGCTTCTAAGCCACCGATTCCTGGCATGTTCATGTCCATTAAAACGACGTCAGCATGATTACTGCGACACCATTTTACTGCCTCTTCACCGCTGTCAGCTTCTCCTGCTACGTTCATTCCACGGACGTCTTCAATAATACGTCGTATCCCTGTGCGAACCAGCTCGTGATCATCTACAAGGAAAACATTTATCAAACTTGTATCTCCACACTTTCTATTGGTTCTGCACCCACATGATGTTCTATGTGGATATCAGTATGACGCCTAATACTAACGTATTTGACGAAAAATTGCTTTCTATGAATATGTGCTCAAACGCAAACTTTAGCAAGAACTTATTCATAAACCACTCTGTTATTTCAGAGCGTACTGCGCAGAACCGAAATATAATTGAAGATAATTAACAACATTAATCGTAATAAATCAAGCAACTAGATTTTATATTGCCCAACGCAACTCAATATCAGGGCCAAATGGTCAATCTATAAACGAGATACCATGCTCTCAGGTCAGAGCCGAAGTGCCATCATGCAGGAATGTCATCGTTTGAATTCACCGCTATTCTTAGCAACAGAACATTTTTAGCATACAGACTCGATGCCTGAACTGATTCGGCGACAAAACCAGCAACAGCCATCACTACGCGTTTCCTTCTTATCTCTTAGTGCTAGAATATCCGGCTTAAATTATCGATAAGGTTTTTCTCACTTGAACATCCAGCAAGGCTTCCTACTCACTCGTCAGGCGCGAGATATCCAAGGTCAGACTCAGATAGAGCTATGGGTATCAACCGAAGCTGGACCAACTCAGTTGCTGATTCATGGCGAAAAGCCAGTGTTCTTTATTGCTCAATCTGACTTAGAGCAAGCGAGAGAGCTCGCCCAATCAAACAAAATTCACGTCGAATTTCGTTTGTTAGAGATTAAAACGTTCGAGCTTACCCCTCTTGTGGCTTGTTATACACGACTTACTCGAGACGCCATGTCGTTACAAGGTCACTTTACACATCACGACATTATCACGTACGAAGGCGACATTCGGCTTGCTGACCGCTATTTGATGGAGCGCTTCATCAGAGGTGGCATCGAATTTACAGGTAACCAGCAAACTTACAACAGATACCAACGCATTCAACATGCAAAATGCCGTTCTGGCGACTATGAGCCGAAGCTGCAAGTTGTCTCTTTAGATATCGAGTGTTCGGAAAAAGGCATTCTCTACTCTATTGGTCTGGACAGTCCAATGGACTCGCGCGTCATTATGATAGGCGATCCTGAACCTGCAGATACCCCAATCGAGTGGGTACAAAACGAGAAAGCCTTACTGGATGCTTTAGTCGCTTGGTTTAAGCAGTTTGACCCTGATGTGGTGGTCGGCTGGAATGTCATTGACTTCGATTTCCGCTTACTACACAAAAGAGCGGAATGGCACAACATGAAGCTCAAGTTAGGCAGAGCGGATCAAGCGAGTTTCTTCCGCAGTTCCTCACAAAGCCAACAGGGGTTCATTTCTATTCCCGGCCGCGTGGTGATGGACGGTATCGACACGCTAAAAACCGCGGCATACCACTTTCGCTCCTGGTCTCTGGAATCCGTTTCTCAGGAATTACTCGGTGAAGGCAAAGAGATCCACAACGTGCATGATCGTATGGATGAGATCAATCGCATGTATCGCTCTGATAAGCCTTCGTTAGCAAAGTATAATCTTCAGGATTGTGTGCTGGTAAATAAGATCTTCGATCACACTCACCTGCTCGCTTTCGCGATTGAACGATCACGATTAACAGGCGTAGAGCTGGATCGAGTCGGTGGCTCGGTCGCTGCATTTACTAATCTCTATCTGCCGCAAATTCACCGCGCGGGTTATGTAGCGCCAAATTTACACCCAGAAAACTGGATAGCCAGTCCCGGCGGATACGTAATGGATTCAATTCCGAACCTTTACGACTCCGTTTTAGTGCTGGATTTTAAAAGCCTGTACCCGTCCATCATTCGTTCCTTCTTGATAGATCCGATGGGGCTTGTTGAAGGGCTACAACTTGAGATCGGCAAACAAGACAATCAAGCGGTACCCGGATTTCGTGGTGGCCAATTCCATCGCACAAAACACTTTTTGCCCGAGATGATTGAAAAGCTCTGGGCAGCACGTGACGTTGCCAAAAAGAACAATGAAAAAGCCTTTTCTCAGGCGATTAAGATCATCATGAACTCATTTTATGGCGTATTAGGCTCCTCCGGTTGCCGATTTTTTGATACCCGACTGGCATCCAGTATCACCATGCGCGGACACGAGATCATGAAGCAGACCAAAGTGCTGATTGAAGAACAAGGTTATCAGGTCATTTATGGGGATACGGACTCCACCTTTGTGTCATTAAACCGCACCTACAGTCAGGCAGAGGCCGATAAAGTCGGCAATCAATTAGTCGACCACATTAACAACTGGTGGCAGGAGCATCTTCGTTCTGAATACAATCTCACTTCAATGCTAGAAATCGAATACGAGACCCACTATCGTAAATTTTTGATGCCTACCATCCGCGGGGCGGAAACTGGCTCAAAGAAGCGGTACGCAGGATTAATTGGTGAAGGTGCAAACGAGCGGATTATTTTCAAAGGACTAGAAAGCGCACGCACAGACTGGACACCGCTGGCGCAAAGATTCCAAAACACACTTTATGGCATGATCTTCCATGGTGAAGATCCAAGTGACTATGTGCGCGAAGTGGTTGAGAAAACCAATAACGGCGAATTCGATGACCAATTGATTTATCAGAAGCGACTGCGCCGTAAACTGCACGAATACCAAAAGAACATTCCGCCCCAAGTGCGTGCCGCTCGAATGGCAGACGAAATCAATGCCAAGCTTGGTCGACCATTACAGTACCAAAACCGAGGTCGAATTGAGTATGTGATTACCGTTAATGGGCCAGAGCCACATGAATACCGCAGTAGCTTAATTGACTATCAACACTATATCGATAAGCAGTTGAAGCCCGTCGCTGATGCCATTCTACCTTTTATCGGCACTGATTTTGAAACGCTGTCCGCGCCGCAGATGGGCTTGTTTTAACAACCGGCTTTAGCTAACCGATGCGAAACTCTGTTTTTTGATACTGCTTGACCAGCCAGTTGCCAAAACTATCTAAAAGCCCTATCACCGAGCGTTTTGGGATAGCCCGTCCCGCAAGCAATATACCCAGACGTTCGATCTCCAAGTGCATTTCTGGATGGTAGGTCAAAAATACCTGACCACACTCCACAGGCTCGTCAAACCAGCGTTTATCGCGGTACATAATCAGAGAATACGACGCCCGCAACAACTTTTTGGCTATTACCGATTGAGCTTGAATTTGCTCTTCAATACTTTTTGCCTGCGCAATTTTCGCACGATAGACAGAGAGCCACTCTTCCACATCCATGTTCCAATGTTTAGCAATCTCCCAGCTTGGAACATAATCGCCAAAGCAGTCCGCTAAATCATCACCATAAATACAGACACAGCAATGTTTAAGCATAAAGCCCCAGGTGAAAATACTGTCGAGGTTCGCCACATCACTAACCAGTGCGGTTCGGACTAAAACGCCGTTTACTTGCGGGTAGCCTTGCTGTGCACGCCACTTGATCGTGTTCAATAACGTGGCTCGGTTAGACTCAAATGCCACTTTAGTTACAACCACTAAATCGAGGTTCGACTTACCAGCCACCGCCGTTTTACGCGCAACACTGCCATAGACATACACACTATGTAAGTTTTGCCCTAGCCCACTTTTAAGGCACGTAAGAACTTCTCTGATCAGAGGTTCGAATTCGGTTTGAAAAGGTTGTTTTGAGTCGATAACAGGAAGAGACATTGAAAGTAACGCGATCTAAAGCTTAAGATTCAAGAACATTATGATCTACCAGCACTGAATTTGGATCAAGCTTAATAACGCGTTTATTCATGAGAGATGAAGCCAATTTCAGCGATGAATTTTGATGCCAGCAAGACAACTTAACGCTATAATCATCAAGTTTTGCGTAATAAGTATCAATAGGAAAATACAATGCCAAAGGCAAGTGAAATCAAGAAAGGCTTCGCAATCGAGTCTAATGGTAAAACTCTTCTAGTTAAAGACATCGAAGTGACGACTCCAGGCGGTCGTGGCGGCGCGAAAATCTACAAGATGCGTTGTACAGATCTAACAACAGGTGCACGTGTAGACGAGCGTTACAAGTCTGATGATGTTGTTGAAACGGTAGAAATGAACAAGCGTGCCGTTGTGTACTCATACGCAGATGGCGATGAACACATCTTCATGGATAACGAAGACTACTCACAATACACATTTAAAGAAAGTGACGTAGCTGATGAGATGCTATTCATTAACGAAGACACACAAGGTATTCACGTTATCTTGGTAGACGGTTCAGCGGTTGGCCTTGAACTGCCATCTTCTGTTGAGCTAGTGATTGAAGAAACTGACCCTTCAATCAAAGGTGCGTCAGCTTCTGCACGTACTAAACCTGCCCGCTTTGCTTCTGGTCTTACTGTTCAAGTTCCAGAATACATCGCAACGGGTGACCGAGTGGTGATTAACACTGCAGAACGCAAATACATGAGCCGAGCATAAGCATGTCTGATTTGATTTCTTACGACGACGTTATCGACGCTGCGTACGACATTTTTCTTGAAATGGCTCCAGATAACCTTGAGCCAGCTGATGTCATTCTGTTTACTGCACAGTTTGAAGATCGTGGTGCCGCAGAACTTGTCGAAACCGGTGAAGACTGGGTTGAACATGTAGGCTTCGAGATCGACAAAGAAGTGTATGCAGAAGTGCGTATCGGCCTGGTGAACGAGGAAAATGACGTACTTGATGACGTATTTGCTCGTATGCTAATCAGCCGAGACCCAGACCATAAGTTCTGTCATATGCTTTGGAAGCGCGACTAACGCTTCCCCTATCATGAATAAAAACACCAGCTTTATGCTGGTGTTTTTTTATCTAACTTCTTATCTACCAGAGAAGCTTCCATCTCTCGATGTTCAGATAAGAAAAAGGCTTGCCAATGGGCAAGCCTTTCTGATTTTTTAATAACGCTTAACGATGTTTGTTACGTACGCCTTGCTCACCCGCACTTTTCTTTGTCTTACGACGAGCAGGATTATTGCTGCGGCCTTTCGGCGTATTTACACGTTCTTCGTGGCGCTTAACTGCACGACGAATTTTTTGGCTACGTGCACGTTCACGCTTACGTGAAGTGTTATCTTTGTTCAGATCAAGCATGGTTTCTTTCTCTGGACGAAGTTCTACTAGCTCACGCAGGTAGTTTACTTCTTTCAGATCAAGTTCCATCCAACCGCCGCGTGGCAGTTTCTTGTCCAGGAAGATATCACCGTAACGAACACGTTTCAGGCGGCTTACCGTACAATCTTGAGATTCCCATAGACGACGGACTTCTCGGTTACGACCTTCGTTGATTACTACATAGAAGGTGTGGTTCATGCCTTCACCACCAGCGTAAACAACGTCTTCAAAGCGAGCCATACCGTCTTCCAGCTCTACGCCTTTTACTAGATTACGAACTTTTTGTTCAGTTACTTCACCGAACACACGTACTAGATATTCACGCTCAACCTGGCGACTTGGGTGCATTAGGCGGTTTGCCAATTCACCATCCGTAGTGAAAAGCAACAGACCTGATGTGTTCGCGTCCAGACGACCTACCGAAATCCAACGCGAGCCACGAATCTTTGGCAGGCGATCAAAAACAGTACGGCGACCTTCCGGATCATGACGAGTACACAGTTCACCTTCAGGCTTGTAGTACGCTAGTACACGACAGATCACTTCTTCTTGTATCTTCGCAGATACAATGTGACCATCGATACGAACCACGCTGTTCTCATCTTCAAGTCTTTCACCAAGCTTAGCAACATTACCGTTCACGCTTACGCGACCAGATTTAATTAACGATTCAATCTCACGACGAGAACCGTGACCAGCACGTGCTAATACTTTTTGTAACTTTTCGCTCATTTATCTACCTATGTGTCGTCTTCACAGACGTCTAGACCAGGATTGGTCTGTATTATGCAATTACCCATCTTCACGGGATTTTTTCAGTCGGTCATTATACGTAACTTTCTGGTTTAATGTAAGAGAAATCCTCTCTATTCTCCGCCTTCTGCTTGTAACCTGATTGAACTCCGATATACCACTTTTTTCCTACTAGGCATCAATATTCTGGCGAAGAACCGTACTAATTTAGAACTCTCTCGCCCGCTGCGTTCCAACTTCAGCTGATAAAATTATCACGGTTGTTACAACAACAACTTACTGACTTGCCCGCTAAGATAATCAGATAAAAAGGACAATGAAATGTCAAACACAGCGCTTACTCTCAATTGGATATTTGGCACCTGCGACGATGACAATATGACTGGTACCAAAGGCACAGACACAACCGATATCTTCTTCGGTTTTGGCGGTAAAGATAATTTCGTCGGATTCGACGGGAACGATTATGTTTTCGGTGGCTGGGGTGAAGACAGCTTGTTCGGCGGGCGGGGAAACGACTTCATCTCTGGTGGCTTCGGTAATGATTATCTGTCTGGTGGTTTAGGAAATGACTCGCTGTACGGCGGATTCGGAGACGACATCATTTTCGATTATTCAGGCAACAATTTTATTAGTGGCGGTTGGGGCAATGACACCATTGTTATCGGTGATGGTGAGTCCGTATTAAGTGGTGGCTTTGGCGCAGATTCATTCGTGTTCACCAACAGAATGGCGATTGGTGTTCCTGATCAACCTGTTTCTTCTAATGAAATCGAAGTGAGAGCAGAAGTACTGGATTTCAGTATTTTCTCGGATAAGTTGGTTTTCGACTTTGGAAGAGATACTAACGGGGATGGGATTCGCGATACGTTTCTTGACTCAGCAGAAGATCTTGACCTTTCATACAATGAGTGTGGCTGGGCGGTATTCTCCAGCGATGAGTACAATGTTGAAGTGACACTTAATGGCGTCACATCGAGTTACATCGATTATGCGGATCACAAAGGCATCGATCTTTTCGAGTTCGCTTAAAGAATGTACTTCGTTTTCGAATCGATACGCCAGATACAAAAAAGGAGGCATCTCAGCCTCCTTTATCACATCAAGCTAGCACCACACTTATTCAAATGGCGCAGGGTCACCCGATCCAAGACGAACCACGACAGGGTCACCTTCACTAAAGTCGATAACCGTTGACGGTTGTTCACCCAAATAACCGCCGTTAAGTATTACGTCAACCGCATGTTCTAACTTGTCACGGATATCTTCTGGATCAGATTCAGCTACGTCACTGTTAGGTAAAATCAACGACGTAGACATCAATGGCTCACCCAATGCTTCCAAAAGATCAAGCGCGATTTGGTTATCAGGAACACGGATACCTATAGTTTTACGCTTTGCATTCATTAAACGACGAGGCACTTCTTTTGTACCTTTGAAGATGAATGTGTAAGGCCCCGGTGTATTGTTTTTCAGTAATCGAAATGCGCCGTTGTCTACGCGTGCGTACAGCGAAATCTCGGATAAATCTCTACATAACAACGTGAAGTTGTGCTTATCGTCCAAGCGACGAATTTGACAGATACGTTCTAACGCCTGTTTGTTTTCCAGTTGACAGCCAAGTGCGTAACCCGAATCGGTTGGGTAAACCACGACACCGCCGTTACGAATGATTGCTACTGCTTGATTAATCAAGCGAGCCTGTGGGTTTTCTGGATGAACGTAAAAAAACTGGCTCATTGTAATTCCTCATTATCGAGCCTCTCGGCTCTATATCCTTATGGAGCGTGGACTTCGTTGCGATCCAACGAAGGGTCAATGCCCCAATCTTTCCAAACTGGTTCTACGCCTGACGGCAACCAGAGGTTTCGACCCAACTCCATCCAAGGAGACGGATAGTGAAAGTCGCTACCTTGGGACGCTAATAGTTTGTATTGTATAGCATAATCCGCCAGATTGCGTCTTTCTTGTTGTGCTTGTTGTGGCTGAGCGACTTCCATCGCGTCACCATTTGCTTCCGCGAATGCCGCAAGAAGACGCTTAATCCACTTTGCTGTCAACTGATATCTACCCGGATGAGCTAACACCGCGTGGCCACCAGCAGCGTGAATAGCATCTATCGCATCTTTCATCGAACACCAATTCGGCGGCACATAACCAGGGTTGTTACGCGTAAGGAACTTTTTGAACACCATTTGCATGTTTTTAGCGAAGCCATTGTCCACCAACCATTTCGCGAAATGGGCACGTGTAATTGGCGCATCACCTGCAATCTGCTGTACCTCTTCCAGAACGCCTTCACGAGTTGCTTTTTGCAGACGCGATGCGATCAGCTCTGAACGAGTGATTCGATGCTGTTTTTGTTGTTCAATAAGTGTCTTCAATGCTGGATTATCAGGGTCAATATTCAGACCCACGATATGGATATCTTTATTTTGCCAAACGGTTGAGATTTCGATGCCGTTAATAATTTTGATCGGCAACTGATTATCTTCTACATACTGTTTCGCTGGCACTAAACCGTCAACGGTATCATGGTCTGTAATCGCCAAAACTTCGATATCAAAACTCAGTGCCCTATCCACTAAATCTTTCGGTTCCAGTCGGCCATCAGAAGCTGTGGTATGGCTATGTAAATCAATTCTCATATTTTTATCGTTTTAATGCTGTTTTGGGGTTGACTTTTTATCTCCGCACTAGTTAACTAGTACACAAATACAGAACACTTCATTCAAGGCTCACTATGTTACAAGAATTGAACCAAAACCAAAAAGCGAAAGTTGCAGTTTGTCTGAATAAGACAAGCTCGACAGATATTGCTTGGTGGCGCACTTGGACAAGTTCTTGGTGGGCGGACGTGTACTTCTAGTATAGAAATTCAAACGTTATTAAGCCCGCTGCCAAAGCGGGCTTTTTATTTTGTCGCCCTTTTACGTTCAACTGCTCAAACATTAATCGGATATCATAAACTCTTGATTGGGACTGCGCCTGGTTTATGCCACTATGTTCAGCAGGAAGATTAAAATAGCTATAAGGAGGTCTTGTGAACAAGGCCATTGAAATAAAGAATCTTGGACAACTGGAAGTGTTATCTGCTTCTGTTCCTTACACTCAAGACCCAACCCGCTTGTTTCACACTCTGTGTGAAAATAAGACGGATAGCTTACTTCTGGAATCTGCGGAAATTGATTCGAAACAGGACCTGAAGTCACTTTTGATCGTTGACTCTGCGGTTCGCATCGTTTGTTTTGACCATACCGTCACCATGCAGGCATTAACAGACAATGGTAAAAACTTGCTTGCTCATCTCAATAAGAACGTACGTAGTGACGTCACTTCTCAATTTGATGGTGAGACTTTCACACTTGAATTTTCCCAGCCATGCGACACTCTGGATGAAGACTCTCGCTTACGTGAAGCTTCTTCATTCGATGCACTGCGCTTAGTTCAACACAGTTTTGATCTAGAAGATAAAGATAAGCACGCGATTTTCCTCGGTGGTTTATTCGCTTACGACTTAGTGGCAAGCTTCGAACCTTTAGGCCATGCAGATGCAACCAATCAATGTCCAGATTACGTTTTTTACGTCGCTGAGACCCTGCTTGTAGTTGACCATCAGACTGAGTCTTGCCACCTGCAAGCCACGCTGTTTGTCGATGATTCACAACGAGCAACATTAGAAACTCGTATTGCAGAGATCAGTGCACAGTGTAGCGCGCCTAAGCATCTGCCTAGTGCGGCCAAACTGACCGATGTGACAGCTCAACCAAGCATCTCGGATGAAGACTTCTGCCAGATTGTCAGTGATTTAAAAGAGTACGTAGTGAAAGGGGATATTTTCCAGGTTGTTCCTTCACGCCGTTTCACGCTTCCTTGCCCTTCCCCACTAGCGGCATACAAAGAGCTGAAGAAGAGTAACCCGAGCCCATACATGTTCTACATGCAAGACGAGCTATTCACGCTGTTTGGTGCCTCTCCGGAAAGCGCATTGAAATACGAAACCGACACTAACCAGGTTGAGATATACCCAATCGCCGGTACTCGCCGTCGTGGCAAACGCCCGAATGGAGAAATCGATTTCGATCTCGACAGCCGTATCGAACTTGAACTGCGTACCGACATGAAAGAGAACGCCGAACACATGATGCTAGTTGACCTGGCACGTAACGACGTAGCACGTATCTCTCAGGCAGGCACTCGCCACGTGGCTGACTTACTCAAAGTCGACCGTTACAGCCACGTCATGCACTTAGTATCTCGTGTGGTTGGCCAGTTACGTGAAGATCTAGACGCATTGCACGCTTATCAGGCCAGCATGAATATGGGCACCCTAACCGGCGCACCAAAAATTCGCGCGATGCAGTTGATTCGTGACGTGGAAGGGGTACGCCGCGGAAGCTATGGCGGTGCAGTTGGCTACCTAACCGGAGAAGGCACGCTAGATACTTGTATCGTGATTCGCTCTGCCTATGTTGAAAACGGTATTGCCCAAGTACAAGCAGGCGCAGGGGTGGTTTTCGATTCAGATCCACAAGCGGAAGCGGACGAAACCCGCGGTAAGGCACAAGCCGTTATTTCTGCTATTCAAGCAGCACACAAGGAGTAGCAGAGCATGGCTAACATTGTATTTATCGATAACTTTGACTCTTTTACCTATAACTTGGTTGATCAATTTCGTTCGCTTGGTCATTCCGTGACTATTTACCGTAATAACATTGCTGCCGAAAACATAGAGCATGCGGTCAATGAACTAGAGAACCCGGTGGTACTTCTGTCTCCAGGTCCGGGCGCTCCTTCTGAAGCGGGCTCAATGCCAGACTTAATTCAGCGCATGAAAGGCAAAGTACCAATGATCGGCATCTGCCTAGGTCACCAAGCCATCGTTGAAGCCTACGGCGGTACTGTTGCCGGAGCGGGTGAAATCATTCACGGAAAAGTGTCGATGATGGAGCATGACAATCACGCCACTTACGCCAATTTGCCATCACCACTGGCTATTGCTCGTTATCATTCACTGGTCGCGACCAATGTTCCAGAAACGCTAACCATTACGGCTGAAGTTGACGGTTTAACCATGTCTGTGGTCCACGAACAGGACAAAGTTTGCGGATTTCAGTTCCATCCGGAATCCATTATGACCACGTACGGTGCCACCCTGCTGGCAAATGCTATCGAATGGGCCCTTGAGAAAAACAACGCATAAGGACTTAGGGAGAGAAATTATGGAAGCTATCAACAAACTATACGATCAACAGTCTCTTACTCAAGAAGAAAGCCAGCAATTGTTCGATACCATTATCCGAGGTGAACTCGATCCAATTTTGATGGCATCGGCGTTAACGGCGCTAAAAATTAAAGGGGAAACTCCTGACGAGATTGCTGGAGCGGCAAAAGCCCTGCTTGCCAACGCAAAACCGTTCCCGCGCCCAGATTATGACTTTGCCGATATCGTCGGTACAGGCGGTGATGGTCACGATACCATCAATATTTCTACTACAGCGGCCTTTGTTGCGGCGGCATGTGGTCTAAAAGTCGCCAAACACGGTAACCGTAGTGTATCGAGTAAATCCGGTTCTTCTGATTTACTCGACTCTTTCGGCATCAACCTTGCCATGAGCCCAGAAGAAACACGCCAAGCTATGGATGAGATCGGCGTTGCATTTCTGTTTGCCCCTCAATACCACGGCGGTGTGCGTCATGCGATGCCTGTGCGTCAAACGATGAAAACACGTACGATCTTCAATATTCTTGGCCCATTGATTAACCCAGCGCACCCTAATATTGAATTAATGGGCGTTTACAGCGAAGAACTAGTTCGTCCTATCGCGGAAACCATGCTACAAATGGGTATGAAGCGCGCAGCAGTGGTACACGGTAGTGGTTTGGATGAAGTTGCTATTCATGGACCAACCACAGTGGCAGAGATTAAAGATGGTCAAATTGTTGAGTACACACTGACGCCAGAAGACTTCGGCTTAGAGACACACCCGCTAGAAGCAATCAAAGGTGGTGCTCCTGAAGAGAATAAAGCAATCATCACCAATATTCTCACAGGAAAAGGAACCGATGCTCAGCTGGGCGCTGTCGCTGCGAACGTTGCATTGCTCATGCGTCTGTTCGGTCACGAAGATTTAAAAGCCAATGCGCAGCAAGCGATTGAGGCAATGAATTCAGGCAAGGCTTACCAGTTAGTTCAGCAACTTGCCGCACACGCTTAAGGACATAATCAAGATGACGGATTTCAACACTCAAAAAGCTGACAACCTTTCTGAGCACGTGTCAAAAAAAGAAGCAGAAATGGCGGAAGTACTCGCTAAGATTGTTCGCGACAAAACTACCTGGGTCGCAGAACGCAAAGCTTCTCAGCATTTGAGTACTTTTCAATCCGAATTAGAACCTTCAGATCGTAGCTTCTACGATGCGCTCAGCAATGATAAAACCGTATTTATTACTGAGTGTAAAAAAGCCTCACCTTCTAAAGGGCTCATCAGAGATGACTTCGACCTAGACTACATTGCATCGGTCTACAACAATCATGCCGATGCCATTTCCGTTTTAACCGACGAGAAATACTTTCAGGGCAACTTCGACTTTATTCCGCAAGTGCGCAATCAGGTCACTCAGCCGGTGATTTGTAAAGATTTCATGGTGGATACCTACCAAGTTTACCTGGCACGTCATTATGGTGCGGATGCTATTTTGTTGATGCTATCTGTGCTCAATGATGAAGAGTACAAAGCGTTAGCTGAAGTCGCTCACAGCCTGAACATGGGTATTCTGACAGAAGTCAGCAACGAAGAAGAACTGCACCGTGCGGTTGACTTAGGCGCACGTGTTATCGGCATCAACAACCGTAACTTACGTGACTTGAGTACCGACTTAAACCGCACCAAAGAGCTGGCACCGTTGATTCGAAAACTCGCACCAGAAGCGACCGTTATTTCAGAATCAGGGATATACACCCACCAGCAAGTCCGCGATTTAGCGGCTTATGCGGACGGATTCCTGATTGGCAGCTCGCTTATGTCTGAAGACAATCTGGAGCTCGCGGTTCGCAAGGTGACATTGGGTGAAAATAAGGTTTGTGGCTTGACCCATCCTGACGATGCAGCAAAAGCGTATAAAGCAGGAGCCGTATTTGGCGGTCTGATTTTTGTGGAACAGTCTAAGCGAGCGGTGGATTTAGAAACGGCTCGGCTGACGATGAGTGGCGCGCCACTTCAATACGTAGGTGTGTTCCAAAATCATGAGATTGATTTTGTGGCTTCGATAGTCACATCGCTTGGCTTGAAAGCAGTGCAATTGCATGGCGCAGAAGATCAAAACTACGTCAACCAGTTAAAAGCTGAACTTCCTGCTGGCGTTGAAATTTGGAAAGCGTATGGCGTCAAAGAGAGCGCGCCAACTTTGCTTGCGGAAAACGTTGATCGCCATTTATTGGATGCGCAGGTCGGGAATCAATCTGGTGGTACCGGACAAGTTTTCGACTGGTCTCTTATCGGCGACCCAAGTCAAATCATGTTAGCAGGTGGACTGTCGCCTGAGAATGCTCAACAAGCGGCGTCATTAGGTTGCTTGGGATTAGATTTAAACTCTGGCGTAGAAAGCGCGCCAGGTAAAAAAGATGCACAGAAGTTGCAGGCCGCGTTTAACGCAATTCGCAACTACTAAAATTATTCGTAGCAAAAAAATTACGAGAAGGACTATCACGATGGCAAAACTGAATGCCTACTTTGGCGAATATGGCGGTCAGTACGTTCCGCAAATCCTCGTTCCTGCATTGGAGCAACTTGAGCAAGCGTTTATTGACGCACAGGAAGATCCAGAGTTCCGCAGCGAATTCATGACACTTCTTCAGGAATATGCAGGTCGCCCTACGGCGCTAACGCTTACTCGCAACTTAACTAAAGGTACAAAGACCAAACTGTACTTAAAGCGTGAAGACTTACTCCACGGCGGCGCACACAAAACTAACCAGGTGCTAGGTCAGGCTCTACTGGCTAAGCGCATGGGCAAAACAGAAATCATCGCTGAAACTGGTGCGGGTCAACACGGTGTCGCTACAGCACTAGCGTGTGCACTACTTGGCCTGAAATGTCGTGTGTATATGGGTGCCAAAGATGTTGAGCGTCAAAGCCCGAACGTATTCCGTATGAAACTGATGGGTGCGGAAGTGATTCCGGTACACTCAGGCTCTTCCACGCTAAAAGATGCGTGTAACGAAGCACTACGTGATTGGTCTGCGACTTACGAAGACGCGCACTACCTACTAGGTACGGCAGCGGGCCCTCACCCGTTCCCAACTATCGTTCGCGAGTTCCAGCGTATGATTGGTGAAGAAACCAAGAACCAGATTCTGGCTCGTGAAGGACGTCTTCCAGATGCAGTTATCGCTTGTGTTGGCGGTGGCTCTAACGCCATTGGTATGTTTGCTGATTTTATCGAAGAAGAAAGTGTTCGCCTTATTGGTGTCGAACCTGCAGGTAAAGGTATCGATACCGACCAACACGGTGCGCCGCTGAAACACGGTAAGACAGGCATTTATTTCGGTATGAAAGCGCCAATCATGCAAGATGAAAACGGACAGATCGAAGAGTCCTACTCCGTTTCTGCTGGTCTAGATTTTCCATCTGTCGGGCCTCAGCACGCTTACTTGAATTCCATTGGCCGCGCGGAATACGCCAATGTAACCGATGATGAAGCCTTGGATGCTTTCCAGGAAATTGCGCGTAGTGAAGGTATCATTGCGGCACTTGAATCGTCTCACGCACTTGCACACGCGTTGCGTATGGCTCGCGAAAATCCAGAAAAAGAGCAGCTTTTAGTCGTCAACTTATCCGGTCGTGGTGACAAAGACATCTTCACCGTAAACGCCATCCTAGAAGAAAAAGGAGTGATCTAATGAGTCGTTATGAGAAGATGTTTGCTCGCCTGAATGAAAAGAACCAAGGCGCGTTTGTACCGTTCGTAACGGTAGGTGATCCCAATGCAGAACAATCATACAAAATTATGGAAACCCTTGTTGAATCGGGTGCTGACGCACTTGAGCTGGGCATTCCGTTTTCTGACCCACTAGCAGATGGCCCGACAATTCAGGGAGCAAATAAACGTGCACTAGAGTCTGGCGCAACACCAAGTATCTGCTTTGAGCAAATCGGCAAGATTCGCGCCCAATACCCAGATCTACCAATCGGGCTATTGATGTATGCGAACTTGGTTTACTCTCGTGGTATTGAAAACTTTTACGAACACTGTGCCAAAGCCGGTATCGACTCTGTTCTGATTGCCGATGTACCAACCAATGAAAGCGCGGAGTTCGTCGCAGCAGCTGAGAAGTTCGGCATTCATCCGATCTTTATTGCGCCGCCAACAGCCAGCGATGAAACCCTGGAACAAGTGGCAGAGCTAAGTGGCGGTTATACCTACCTGCTTTCTCGAGCGGGTGTGACAGGGACAGAAACGAAGGCAAATATGCCTGTTGGACAGTTGTTAGAGAGACTGAACCAATTCGATGCTCCACCGGCGTTACTTGGCTTCGGTATCTCTGAGCCAGAACAAGTGAAACAGGCAATAGAGGCCGGTGCCGCTGGCGCTATCTCAGGTTCAGCCGTGGTTAAAATCATTGAGACGCACGCAGAGCAGCCACAGATTATGCTGGACAAGCTTGGTGAGTTTGTTTCGGCCATGAAGGCCGCTACTCAAAAATAAGCCCTCTTCTTGATGTAAATAAACGCCCGCTGATAACTATAAGCGGGCGTTTTTTTGTTTGGCGGATAAACGACTCGAATCTCTATTTGAGCCACTTACTTTTCATATCAACCGTTTCTCAAACCAACCACTTCCCAAACAAATGATGCGCACTCAAATAGAGACCCATCACAAATTCAGATTATTACCCTCTCCCGAGACAAGCGCCTTGAGTTCATCGAATTATAAAATGTTAAAATAGCTCAGTTAACAGTGCTGCATTAAGGTACCGACATGGAAGAGTTAAAAAAGTTGTTGCTTCAATGCCCCGTGCTATCTGGATTACCTGAAGAGGGAATCAATGACGCGGTACAAATTGCAAGAACCCGGCATTTCGACGAAAAAGCGCTTATCTGTAACAAAGGAGACAAGCATTCATCTCTGATGGTGATTGCTAAAGGAGCAGTAAGAGTCAACTCGATAAGTACAAAAGGCAAAGAAGTCACGTTAATGATTTTTGATGCGGGCGGCTGGTTCGGAGACAATGTTTTCTCACCCGGTATGCCGCGCATATTCGGAGCAACGGCTCATTCAGACGTGACACTCCTGGAGCTACAAGGTGATAAGTTCCGTCAATTGCTGGCTAAGTACCCGCAAAGTTACCCAGTCATTCTGGATCTGATGAGTCGAAGGCTGTGGTCGGCAATATCCGTTATAGAAGACGATGCAATACGAGGCATTGAAGAGCGTATTGGTCGCCGGTTACTTTTACTCGCGACTTATCAAACCAATCGGGCAATCAGTGCAGAGCCATGTATGGTTCGTGTAACTAGAGAACACATCGCGAATATGATGGGGCTAACAAGACAAAGCGTACACAAAGTCTTAAAAAAAATGGAAAGCGAGGGAATACTCTCTCTGAGCTACGGGAGCATCACTATTCCCAATCCTCTGGAGATGGAAGAATATCTCAAACAACTTGAATAACCCATGCCCCTGCATCATCCCCTGTATCAGAAAATAAAAAGTATCAGAAAACAAAAAAAGCCAGCTAATCACTAGCTGGCTTGCATTTCATCATTTGTCTAAGCGACTTTAAGTTCGGATTTCAATTCGCGTTTCAAAATCTTACCCGTTGCACTCATCGGAAGCTGGTCTCGAATCTCGACAAAGCGAGGGTATTTAAATGCCGCTAAGTGTTCACGTCCCCAAGCCTGAAGGTCAGCCGCTTCAAGATCCTGATCAGGCTTAAGCACTACGTAAGCTTTGATTTCCTCTCCGTATTCTTGATGAGGAATACCAATCACTGCGACCATCGCAACAGCAGGGTGCGTCATGAACACTTCTTCAATTTCACGTGGGTAAACGTTAAAGCCACCACGAATAATCAAATCTTTGATTCGATCCACGATGTACAAGTTACCTGCTTCATCAAAACGGCCTACGTCACCCGTGTGGAACCAACCGTTTTTCAGTACTGACTCTGTTACTTCTGGGCGACCCAAGTAGCCTTTCATCACATTGTGACCGCGTACGATGATTTCACCCTCTTCACCCACAGGGACTTGATTCCCCTCTAGGTCGACAAGCTTAACCTCCACACCTTGGATAGGTTGACCAACCGAACCAGGAATTCGCTCTTGATCTAAATGGTTAAAGCAGGCGATTGGACTCGTTTCAGATAAACCGTAGCCTTCCAGAATTGGCACGTTGAACTTCTCTTCAAACGCACGGAACACTTCCGTTGGTAACGATGAACCACCACTTGCCGCCACGCGCAGCGACGAAATATCGTAATCCGCATCCGCATGAAGCATACCGATGTACATTGTTGGTACACCAGCAAAAATGGTCACTTTATGTTTTTCGATCAATTCAAGAACATGAGAAGGCTCGAATCGAGGAACAAGAACCAAAGTTGCACCGCTCAAGACACTGGCGTTCAAGTGCACGGTTTGGCCAAATGTGTGGAACAGAGGCAAAGTCACCAGGTGCACATCGTCACCTTGCGCAGCCATGATGTTTTGCCCAACAATCGCGTTCATCACGATGTTTTGTTGCGTTAGTTCCGCACCTTTCGGCATTCCCGTCGTACCAGAGGTATACAATACAACACAGGTGTCATCGGCATTACGAGGCACGTAATCAGATAGCGGTTCAACATCACGAATGAAAGCGTTAAGAGTTGGTACACCACCCCACTCTAAATCAGCCTGCGACTGGGTCATGACAATCATGTTTTCACAGGTTTCAACTTCCTTGAAGGCTTTCACACCTTCTCTGGCCATTGGTAACTCTGGTGTACCTTCAAAACAGAAGAAAAACTTAGCGTTTGAGTCTTCCAGGTGATATTTGATTTCTCTCGCTTTCAACAACACGTTGAGTGGTACGGCAACGGCGCCCGCTTTCTGAACAGCGAAATAAATAAACGCAAAGAAAGGCAGATTAGGACACGACAACGCGACTCGGTCACCCGGTTTGACACCACTATTGATCAAAGACGTCGCAATTTTGCCCGCGATCGCATCAAATTGAGAATAAGAAATTTCCAAGTCACCGCATATCAACGCTGTCTTATCAGGCTTACTGGCAGCATTTCGCTGCAGCGCAGCAGCAAGATTCATCATAATGACTCCACCTCTAGATTATTGGCATTCACGTTGTTCTTAAGGATTCAACAACAAAAAGTTAACGATAGAGTGGCTTTTTACGGTTATTGCATCTTCAACCCACCACTTGTTAACATTATATTTACAAGACTTAACATCCCAAGAATGTAAAATATTTAACATTTATAACCGTGAAATCACTAAAGTGTGAGCTTGCGTCCTAATTATTGTCATAAATATCAGGCAATAAATTCGCCCTCCCCCAACCCAAAAACAGCAAACAAGTTGTTAACAAATATTTCATCCTCAATCGCTAACCTCATTAACCAAATTAATGTAACAACCAGTAATGCATTTGATAAACAAATAGCAAACGTTTGCTTTTGAGCAAAAAGTTAGCATTCGTCAATGAAATATCGATTTTTTCATCAATAACCCTGTTTAGCATATTGCCAATTGTGAATGATAAGTGTAAAAAGCGAGGGCGAAATTATTCTCCGTTTATTTATATGTGAACAGTGTGTAATTTTAGGATTTTACATTTTATTAGCACAGAGGTTATGGAAGTGTTAAAAGAAAAGAGTTTGCTAAACAACATTGGCGTGCAAGTCGTCATTGCAATGATCGTGGGTACAGCCGCTGGTGCTCTAATGGGTCACGACGCTACGGTCTTCGCGCCACTTGGTGCTATCTTTATCAACCTAATCAAAATGCTAGTAATCCCATTGGTTGCTGTCGCTTTGATTTCTGGTGCTGCTGGTCTTGGAAATAGCCAGTCTGCAGGTAAAGTTGGCTTAGTAACACTAGGTTACTTTGGTCTAACATCTGCTCTTGCAGTAGCACTTGCTCTATTTATGGGTGAAGTATTCCAACCGGGCATCGGCATCGACGTTTCTGGCGTTGAAGGCATGTTCTCAGCTGAATACGCTTCTAAAGGTGAGCTGCCAACTTTCTGGGCTACCATCACTGGTATGATCCCAACCAACGTTTTCCAGTCACTGAATGATGCGAACATCCTACAGATCCTAGTATTCTGTATGTTCTTTGGTATTGCGATTTCTCAACAAACTAAAGAACGCCGTGATCCTATCATCAACGGTGTTAACTGCATTGTTGACGCGATGGTTTGGATGATCAATAAGGTGATGATCATTGCTCCTATCGGTGTATTTGGCCTGATGGCTGAAGCAGTAGGTACGTTTGGTTTCGGCGCACTGATGGTTGTATTCAAACTGTTCGTTGTGTACACAGCCGCTATCCTAATTTTTGGTTTCGTTGTCTACCCTGCGATGGTTCATATCTTCACTAAGACCTCTGCGAAGAAATTCATCTCTTCAATGAAGAAACCACAAGCAGTTGCACTATCAACAGCATCTTCAATGGCGACACTGCCAGTAACGATGGATACTTGTGAAAAAGACCTAGGCGTTAGAAACTCTACCGCTTCGTTCGTTCTGCCTCTTGGCGCAACGATCAACATGTCTGGTAACGCGATTTACTACGGCTTGGTAGCAATCTTCTTTGCTCAGCTATTTAACATCGACCTAGGCATGGGCGCTTACATCGCGATCATCGTAACGTCTACTCTTGGTGCAGTTGGTCAGGCTGGTGTACCGGGTCCATCATTCTTGGTTGTTGCGGTTCTACTAGCAGCTGGTATTCCAATTGAAGGTCTGCCACTACTATTCGCTCTTGACCGTATCTTCGATATGATTCGTACTGCTCTGAACATCACGGGCGATGCAGCATGTGCTGTTATTGTTGATGCACTTGTAGAAGAAGAAGTACAAGCAAATAAAGAAGTTGAGCTGAGTAAGCAAGAAGCTTAATTTTCCGTAATTCAACTTTTAAGAAGCCGCTCAAATTGAGCGGCTTTTTTTATCCAACTTTTGCATTAGGTAACCATACAAACAGAAACTGGTAGCATAAATTATTTATCATGATATAACGCACCTATAAAACAAAAAATATCAGTGCTAGGTTGTCTCATGAGTCTAAAGTTGTCTTTAGACCTGATCTCCAATACAGATTGGTCTATTCAAAAAAATCAAATAGTTGTACATGAAATCATTCATCGTACGGCGTTCTGCCACCCGCTACTAAGCTTATGTTTTCCTAACCGTGGCATCGCGGGCTGTGCCCGTATTTTCATCAAAGCGTGGCGTGAGAAATCTCAAACTTTCTTGTTAGAATTCAGTGGGAAGTATTGCGAACCACAAAACAAACATCTTCCACAGGTGAACCAGAATGTTTGATTTTGGTTTGGCAGGTCTGCTCTATCCAAAAGCCATTACATTATATGTCACTATAGCCGCTGTTCTCTTGTGGCAGCTGTACTATTGCTATCGCCTGAAAAGTCGCAGCGAGCGCGTTTTGGGCACCCATCATGCGCCCTACATCGCATACTCTGCCTGCATCATTATCTGGATTGGCAGCAATGCCTATTTTCATACTGACCTATTGGTGAACTTTGGCTCAGAAGGCGGCGTTTTCATGGCCAAACTGGCTAATCTCGCGTCCTTCTTCTCTTTTGCCTTTGCTTATTACTTTTCCTGTCAGCTACTCGCCGAACAAAAAAACAGGGATACAAAAAGATGGCAGCAACTGATATTTGTACTGCTGTCAGGGTATTCACTTTTTATAAATTTACGTCCGGATTTAACGGTAGAGAATGTCTCTATACAGGGACCCAGTGAGTTTGTGATTGAATTTGGCTCTCAGACCGCCTACTTCTTTAATTCCATCCTGATACTGATTACGCTTACACTCATCAACCTTGCTCGTATGCGAGTCAACAGTAGCAAACTGACACTGGCTAAAAGCAACTACATGATCGCAGGAATCTTGGTATTCATGCTGTCAACTACGGCCATCCATCTCGGCATGACCTATTTTCTTGGCGACTTTTCACTGACATGGTTGCCACCAGCACTCTCCATCAGTGAAATGCTATTTTTTGGCTACGCTTTACTCACCTCACGCTTTTATAGTGCGAAATATCTCGCCTACATCGCCGTCAGCACGTTGTTGGTATGCGGTATTTTTGTATTGCCGTTAGGGGCGATATTGATGCCAATAACCGAAGGCAACCAATGGCTTATTTCCATTCCGATCTGTGCACTGATTGGTGTTACCTGGCATTGGCTCTATCGTCGAGTGAGCCGTTTGGTCTCCTATTTTGTCTATTTTAAAAAGCAAACTCCGGTGCAACAAATTTTGGCTCTGGAAGAGGACTTTAAGCGCTCCATTGATGATGCGATGGAAAAGCTTGGGGTACTGCTCGATATCCCTAAAGACAAACTGCAATTGGTCAACAGCCACTGCTCTGAGACGTTCTATGAAGATTATCTGCATTCTGATAAATCGGTTCTGCTTCTTGATGAACTGTCTGAAGAGATAAAGTACACCTCAGCCAACAGCAGTACATTGAGAAAGCTCTACAATAAAATGCGTTCCAGTGATACGGCACTGGTCATGCCGATTTATGGCCATAGCCGCTCGGTCTCTCACCTTTTGATTTCTTCCCATAAGCGAAATCAGAAGCTATTTTCTAACGAAGAGATTTCCGCCTTACAAACGCTGCTGACTCGTGTGCAAAGCACGATTGAGGCAGATAGAAAAGTTCGTCAAAGCCGAGCACTCGCCCACTCCATTGCTCATGAAATGCGTAACCCTCTTACGCAAGTACAATTGCAATTTGAGGTTTTGACTCAACATCTTGAATCCCAGTTTCCACCAGAAACACTAAAAGGCGACATCAATAAGGGGCAAGCGGCAATTCAGCGTGGTCGGCAACTGATTGATATCATATTAAGAGAGGTCAGCGACACATCGCCCGAACAAGAGCCACAAGTAGCAACTTCTATTCACAACGCGGTGAATCAGGCGATCACTCGCTATGGTTTTGAGAACGAAAAGAGTCTCGATCGAGTAAAACTGCCTCAACAAGATGATTTTGTGGTGATGTTAAATGAAACCCTGTTTAACTTCGTTATTTTTAACTTGATCCGCAATGCGGTTTATTACTTTGACTCTTATCCTGCAAGTCAAATTGAAATGAGTACTCAAACTGGACCGTATGAGAACGTATTAATCTTTCGTGATACCGGGCCTGGCATCGATAACACCATTGTGCATAAGATCTTTGACGACTTCTTTTCCTACCAAAAAAGCGGAGGGAGTGGTCTGGGGCTAAGTTATTGTCAGCGAGTAATGCGTTCATTTGGCGGGCGAATAGAATGCCACTCTGTAAAGGGAGAGTTCACAGAGTTCTATCTTTACTTTCCTGTCGTACCGAACTCACCAAAAGCAGAGACGTTTAGAGTTAACTCCGAACACGGAAGCACTACAAAAGACGAAGCTAAGTCTAATGTAATGAACGAGTTAAAAGTCGGTGAACATGCACCAACAGTGCTCATTGTTGATGATAAAGAGGTGCAACGCACATTAGTTCAGCTGTATTTGAAACAATTAGGTGTCCAATGTTTGCAGGCAAATAACGGCGCGACTGCAATAGAGATGATTCAATCTCACAAAGTCGATTTGGTTTTGATGGATGTGCAAATGCCGGTTATGAATGGTTTTGATGCCAGCCAACGGATTAAAGCAATCTCTCCTTCCGTTAAGGTCATCGCGTTATCAGGGGAATCTGGAGATTTAGAGCTCGCACAGATTTCTAAACTCATGGATGGCCGCTTGAACAAGCCAACAACCTTAAATGCGTTGCGAGAGGTAATACAGACGTGGCTCATTCAAAACCAACCCACTGAGTCAAACTCACTTTAAATTACTTGGCATAGCTTATGCTTATACAAGTAGAGCTACCTAAATCATAGCATTAGGCACGGGTAGAAAAATGTTAAAGGGAGATGACAATGTTACCCAGCAGAGACACATATCGCAGCTTGATTCATCATGGTATTAAAGCACTATTGTTAGATCGTATCGGTCACTATTCCGAAAATGAATATCACCAATACCTCAATCTAATGACGGGCAAGTCATCATGCGGCATCATGACCAATGACGAACTCGCTGCCACAGTAGATAACCTTTTGTGTGAAGGCTATTTAGAAGATGTCAAAACGCGTATCCCCCAATACCAGAATGTCGCCTAAACTATAAATTAGAGACAAGGATTGCCGCCATTGTCGCGGCAATTTTTGTATCCAATTGTCTCGAGCTATTCACATTGCGTCAGATTCCGCTAGACTGTGAACAACTCAATAACCAGGTAGTTTTCTGCAACATGAAGCAAATTCTTGATTTTATTCCACTCATTGTCTTCTTTGCCTTGTATAAGATGTACGACATTTACGTTGCGACCGGAGCACTCATCGTCGCGACGGCTATTCAAATCGTCCTGACGTTTGCGCTTTACAAAAAAGTGGAAAAAATGCAGTTAATCACTTTCGTGATGGTGGCTGTATTTGGTGGCATGACCATATTTCTCCACGATGACAACTTCATCAAATGGAAAGTGACCATTGTTTACATGGTATTTGCTATTGGTCTTGCGGTCAGTCACGCGATGGGCAAATCAGCAATAAAAGGGATGCTAGGAAAAGAGATCTATCTTCCTGAAAACATTTGGACACGCATCAACTGGGCTTGGGTCGGCTTCTTCTCTTTCTGCGCAGGCTTAAACATTTATGTTGCCTACGAACTGCCACTCGATGTCTGGGTTAACTTTAAAGTGTTTGGTCTGCTGATAGCGACATTCAGTTATATGATCGCTACAGGTTTTTACATCTACAAACACATGCCAAAAGAGCAGAAAAATAGCTCCTCCGATGTTTCGGTTGATGAATAACGGCTCAGCTTTGCTATAATCCGCGCAAATTATTTTTAACAGCGACCTTCGGGTCGCTGTTTTGTTACTGTTCCAATTAATATTTGCGCTTGTTATCCATCGTAGTAACTAACAGAACATCCTGGCAGATTAAAATGCTTGGGAACTTTTACTTACTGAGATTGGTCCCATTTAAGCGCTGACGATGATTTAGGATGTCACAATGAGCCAAGAATTTAACTCTCCGAAAGGCCAACTACTGCTTCGTACCCTCGCAATGCCTGCTGATACAAATGCGAACGGCGATATCTTTGGTGGCTGGATTATGTCTCAGCTTGACTTAGCTGGTGCTATTTTGGCGAAAGAAATTTCTTCCGGACGCGTCGTCACCGTTTCTGTTTCGAGCATTACGTTTAGAAAACCAGTGAGCGTCGGTGATGTCGTCTGTTGTTACGGTGTATGTAAAAACATCGGCCGCACTTCAATGAGTGTCGACCTTGAAGTGTGGGTAAAACCGGTGAAAGTAGACGGCATTGAAGATCGCTTTATGGTGTGTGATGCAACCTTTAATTACGTCGCGATCGACAGCGAAGGTAAACCTCGCCCTATCGCAAAATAGGTTTGAAACGGTTCTAATAGAAGGAAAATTCTCACATTTTCTATTGTTAACTTGTGAGAGTCACCAAAAAGTCGTTAAATTAGGACTTCAACCTACCAATTAAGGAACTATGCTATGTGGTATGTCATCTTTTCTCAGGACATCGAGAATTCATTAGAAAAGCGTATGAGTGTTCGCCCTCAACACCTGGAACGTTTGCAACAACTTCAGGACGAAGGACGACTTCTAACCGCAGGCCCAATGCCAGCGATTGATTCTGACAACCCAGGAGAAGCGGGATTTACCGGTTCCACCGTCATAGCAGAGTTTGATTCTTTGGAAGACGCAAAAGCCTGGGCAGATAAAGACCCTTACGTGGCGGCGGGCGTTTACGAAAACGTGATCGTCAAACCGTTCAAAAAAGTGTTTTAATTTATGAAAAAATTACTGTGTTTGTTTCTGGCGCTTGGTGCGCTAGCAGGCTGTACGTCTACCGCGGATAAAGAACGTCAGCTGGAACTGATGGCATCTAATCGTGCCGGTGTTCTCTCTGCTGGTCTACCTATGGAATATGGACCACTGCAAATTATGCGGGTTTCTTCTAACAAGAATGTCGTTGAAATGATGATGATTTATAACGACGGCGCGATGGGAGCGAAACCATTAGCACAAATGCTTAACTCGAGTATCTACACATTCTGCCACAAACCAGAAATCCGAGATCATATCAATATGGGTTTAATGTATAGAGTGAAAGTGCGTAATACGCGCGGTCAATTGATGGCGGATGAACTGATTTCAGAGCAACGCTGTAGCAATTAATCACAGTAATTTGCCGAGCGAGCTCAGTATTGGATACCGTCCAAGCATCGCATTTGAATGGCTGGTTAAAAGATACAAAAAAGCAGGGGATCACCCCTGCTTTTTCTTTAACTGCTGTTTATGCTAGCTCAGTACGTAGCTTTTTCGCTGCTGAGACTAAGTTAGCCAACGCTGCCTCTGTCTCTGCCCAGTTTCGTGTTTTTAGACCACAATCTGGATTCACCCATAAACGTTGTACCGGAATTTTTTCTGCCGCTTTCTTGATCAGACCTTCAATCCACTCTTCGCTTGGAATGTTCGGTGAGTGAATATCATAAACACCAGGGCCGATTTCATTTGGATAATTAAACTCTTCAAACGCTTTTAGCAATTCCATGTTTGAACGTGACGTCTCAATGGTAATCACATCGGCATCCAGTGCCGCAACTGAGTCAATGATTTCATTGAACTCGCTGTAACACATATGAGTATGAATCTGTGTCTCCGGCTTCGCACTACCTGCAGAAATCTTAAACGCATCCACTGCCCATTCCAGGTAAGCTTTATGATCACGCTTCTTAAGCGGTAACCCTTCACGAATCGCAGGCTCGTCAATCTGGATGATATTAATGCCTGCATTTTGTAAGTCAGAAACTTCATCTCGCAGCGCCAGCGCCAACTGTTGGGTGATCTCCTTACGAGTAATGTCTTCACGCGGGAATGTCCAACACAGAATCGTAACAGGGCCGGTCAGCATTCCTTTCATTTGTTTGCTGGTCAAAGATTGTGCATACGTTGACCACTCAACCGTGATTGGTTTTTCACGCTCGATATCCGCAACGACAATAGCAGGCTTCACGCAGCGAGAACCGTAACTCTGAACCCAACCGAATTTGGTTGTTTGGAAACCAGCCAGATTTTCTGCGAAGTATTCAACCATATCGTTACGCTCAGCTTCGCCGTGTACCAACACGTCCAGATCCAGCGCTTCCTGACGTTTCACCGCATCAGCAATATGCCCTTTTAGTGCGGAAATATAATCTGATTCAGAAAGTTGACCAGAGCGATACGCGCTGCGCTGAACTCGAATTTCACCGGTTTGAGGGAAAGAGCCGATAGTCGTGGTTGGCAACAGTGGTAAACCCAGCACTTCAGCTTGATGCGCCGCACGTTCAGGATAAGGAGCACTGCGTTGTGTTAGCTCCGCGGTGATGCGATTGATACGAGCCTGCACTTGAGGTTTATTCACGTGTGTCGCCGTTTTACGCGCATTGATTGGCTGGCTGTAAGTATCGCATGCCAGAATCGCATTTTGATCGCCGTCCAGTGCTTTACCTAGCAGGGCTACCTCGGTAACTTTCTGTTTCGCAAAGGCGAACCAGCTTTTTACTTCTTCACTCAGCGCTGTTTCAAGCTCTAGATCTACCGGGCTGTGCAATAATGAGCATGAGCTTGCAACCCACAGCTTATCGCCTAGCTTCTCTTTTACCGGTTGTAAGCTCGCCAGTTGCGCACTTAGATCCGCTCTCCAAACATTGCGTCCATTGATAACGCCAGCCGATAACACCCAACCTTGTGGTAGTTTTTCCACAACTTCATCAAGCTGGTCTGGCGCTGCCGACAAGTCAATGTGCAAACCATCAACAGGTAACTCGACAATTTTGTCCAGTGTATCGGTAACAGCGTCAAAGTAAGTCGTTAGCAGCACTTTTACGTCACTGCGGATGATTTGATACGCCAGTTTGAATGAATCCGCCCATTGACTTTCCAGCTCAAGAGACAGAATAGGCTCATCAATTTGTACCCATTCCACACCCAGAGCAGCCAATTTAGCCAAAATTGCTTGATACGCGGTGAGCAATCTCGGTAACAGTGACAGGCGGTCAAAGCCTTCTTCAACTTCTTTACCCAAGTACAAGTAACTTAATGGACCAAGTAGAACAGGCTTAACCTTGTGTCCCGCGTTAACGGCTTCACTCACCTCTTCAAATAGCTGCGGCCAGCTCACCTCAAAAGTATCGTCTTTGCTAAATTCCGGCACAATGTAGTGGTAGTTGGTATTGAACCACTTAGTCATGTCAGAGGCAGCTGCGCCTGCACAGCCACAACCGGCCTGTGACTGGCCTCGACCAACCTTGAACAAAGTATCAAGGTTAGGTGTGCCCTCGGCATGACGCTTTGGTACGTGGCCCAGTAACAATGTTGTTGTCAGTACGTGATCATACCAGGCAAAGTCGCCGGCAGTGGCAAAACTCAACCCCGCATCGCTTTGTACTTGCCAGTTGTTTGCTCTTAGCTGTGCGCCAACCTGCTGGAGTTGTGCTTGATCGATTTCTCCGCGCCAGTATTTCTCCTGCGCAAATTTCAGTTCACGTTTTTCACCAATGCGTGGGTAGCCAAGTATGTGTGTGATTGTCGCCATTTCCCTAGTCCTTATTATTCAGTTTATTTTGGTCAGAACATCTCTGGCTTAACCGTTAGGATGTCTGGATGGCTAAACTATCTCTCTCAGACTAAAATTGGACAAGGTCTAAATATTCAACTTGTTTATTAAAAAAATTCATAATGCGATCGTAAAACGCACCAATACCTTTAATTAATAGACGTCTAGACGTTTACATTTCTATATTTTGCAGTTAAGTTAATTACGTTCATGGTGAGCATTAAAGGATGAAAGAGATTCATGATAGAGCTAAAACACTTGCGTACTATTACCTCGCTTCGAGATACGGGCTCGCTGACGGCCACGGCAACTGCGTTGCATTTGACTCAATCAGCTCTTTCGCACCAAATTAAGGATCTGGAGTCTCGCATTGGTGGCCAGTTGTTTCTTAGGAAAACCCGCCCGGTGAAATTCACTTCAGAAGGTGAAATTCTATTGCGCCTTGCAGAAGATATTTTACCGAAACTCGCTAGAGCGGAGAATGAACTGGCAAGTTTGAAAGAAGACGTTAATGGCCGATTGCACATGGCTATCGAATGTCATTCTTGTTTTCAATGGCTGATGCCTGCTCTTAAGGAATACCAGTTGGCGTGGCCTAGTGTGACGCTGGATTTTTCTTCAGGCTTTGGATTCGAGCCTTTACCTGCCCTACTCGCCGGAGAGCTGGATCTGGTTATTACTTCGGATATTCAGCCGCGCTCAGAGGTGCACTACGAGCCTTTGTTTGACTTTGAAATGCGCCTAATCACGTCCACCAGCCACCCACTGGCTGATAAAGCGATTATTGAACCTCAAGATCTTGCCGATCAAACCATGCTTTCTTATCCGGTTCAAAAACAGCGACTTGATGTGGTTAAACACTTCTTACAACCTGCTGGTGTGGAGCCAGCTAAGTGGAAGCAAGCAGACAACACATTGATGTTAGTGCAAATGGTTTCGGCTGGATTAGGGGTTGCCGCGCTGCCGAACTGGGCCATTTCAGAATTTTCTCGACAAGGACTAATTACCAGTAAGCCATTTGGCAATGGGCTGTGGCGTCGTCTGTTTGCTGCTGTTCGAAACTCAGAGAAAGACAAACGCTATTTACAGGCGTTTTTCGCAACCGCAAGACAACAATGTAAAAGCCACCTCGATGGCATCAAGATGGCTTAAGAATGGGAGATGTTGAACGTTGTTAGCGTTCGTACGATTTGAATTGGTTTGTGAGAGGGTCGTACTGGTAGCCAAGCATATCCAGCTTGCCTACTACCGACTCTGTATCCATTTCATAAGTCGAAACTAATTCGTCAAAACTGTCACACTCTAAGCGTAGTTTTTCGTTGACGATACCTAACAGAATAATGCTATCCAGATTACCTACATTGCTTAAATCCATCGCGACACTCCTCTTCGACAAGGTTTATACCCCAAATAACCTCAAGTGATCGGGTATATATATACAGCGTAGACATAATCTGGCGAATTTAAAGTGAGCCCACTCTAGATCGTGAGCTCACAAACGGGACATTAAGCGATCATTGCAAACAAGCTTTGCAGGCTTGTCATAGAAACAAGAGCAAATAAGAAAGCGATACTAAGCTGCACTTTCTCAGGTTTTTTATGGGTGAAAATATGCCAACACCAAACCACGATAGAAGAGATCAACATCGCTAGGGCAATGAGTATTGGTTGAGTTGCGGCACTCAATGCTGCCTCATCCAACTGGTAAGAAGAAAACAGCGTCGCAATCACCAATAACATGCCAGATACAATACCGGTTACTGGTAAGATTCGATGAAACGCTTGTAAACGGCTACGCGCAATCGTAAGTAGCAGTTGAGAGAATGAAGCCCCAAGAAAGAAGATCATGAGCGCCATTGCAAACGCTGCTGGCCAGTTAGCCTGTTCAAATACTTGAATGCTGACATAGGCAAACGCCAAACCATTCGCCAGGTGCAATGCCCAAATTGGCCCTTTCTCACGCGTTTTTTTGGTCTGAACCTGAGAATAGAAATAGAAGATCGCAAACACCACCATAAACGCCTCAATGCGCAATGATGCGACTGCCAGCCACATGACTCCTATTGCAGGTAACATTTTGTGCAAACGACCTCGCTGACCCGGACAAATATCGCCCTTGATTAAAAGCAAAGTCAGTAGCGCTTGTGCGCCAAATAACATAGGAGGAAAAGTAACCAGCAATTGTTGAATCATGATGTAGCAAGCTCAAAAGTCGTTTGGGGTGGCGATAATAACAAATCACCTATCGCCAAACCACCTAAACCCTAAAGGGCCATTAATCGGCTCTGCTCACCTTTCGAACTCACTTCTACAGCATTTTCTGATTACGTATTGAAGGCAGAGGCTTTCATTACCTCGAGCCCAAGCTAAATAAGCTCTGGCAATATTTAGTTTGCTTCAGATCCGTGGCTGGCACCGCCAGGGAAAACAAATACCCTTGAAGGTAATCGACCCCAAGGTCGGCCAAAATACGCCGCTCTTGTACTTGCTCGACGCCTTCTGCAATCACTTTTACTCCCAATTGGTGAGCCAGTTCGGTGATCATTTTAACAATGTAATAATTACTGCTGCCCTCATGAATATCCGCCACGAACTTACGGTCAATTTTGAGTAGATCAAACTGTCCTTTTCCAAGATAAGAAAAAGAAGCGTAGCCGGTACCAAAATCATCAATGGCGATTTTGATCCCTTCTTGCCTGATCTGCTTCAAGGCTTGAGTATGCGCTTCATCTTGCTCAAAGTAAGCCGATTCGGTTAATTCTAATGTCACCAGTTCAGGATTGACGCTGCTGGATTTAATCAAATCTAATGAACGTTGCAACACCTGTAATACATCTAACTTAGTGTTGAGAGAGCGGTTAATGGACAGTCCGACATCATCGTCATAGAAGCCTTGTAATTCAGACCAGCGCTCCAGCGCGATTCGACAAACCATATCGTCTAACTCGGCGATTAATTCCAGATCTTCGATAACCGAGATCATCTCTTGCGTAGTGTAACTACTATTTTCATGGTGAAACCGCGCTAACGCTTCAAATTTAATGACTTTACCTGAGTAGGTGTCCACAATCGGCTGAAAATAGACATCTACAAGTTCACCATCGATTTTCTTTTGAAGGAAGGCTTCTAAGTGCTGGCGTTTTAGCAGCTCGGTATGCAGCGTGCTGTTATAAAAATTGAAGTATCCTCCTTCACCTACTTTAGACGACACCATCGTTTGAACCGCCAAAGCTAGCGCCTTTTTGGGACTGCTCGTATCGTAGCCAAGTACGGAAACGCCAGTTTGTCCTTCAACAATCGTGTCATGAACAATTGTGCCCATCTCACTTTTTAATTCCGTGAAGAATCCCTTCATAGCCACTTCGATTAACTTGATGGTGCTTAGCCACTGGCAACGCGGTGTTTGCAAGCACACGACAAATACATTCCGAGTTAACTGACCGGCTAGCTTTGTGTAGCGGCTGCGCGTGATAAAGTCAGCAAACCCTAGCTGCTGCTCCACTAAGCGATTCTGACTAAAGTTCGGCCTCAGCGTCATGATGATATTGAGATCTTGATGCCCACTCTCTCTGGCGAAGTGCTCTAGTTTGTTTTCAAATTGGTCTTTTGTGGGCAAAAACGAGAACCAGTCTCGAGCCTGCTCACTGCGATTTTTCATCCATACCAAGGACGCAGAGATATCCGTAGAGAACCCGAGGAACAATACTCGCCCAGATTGAAAATTCAGCCGATAAGCGTAGAGATGGTGAGCTTGATGACCACCGCTCGCGGTTCGGGAAAAAAGGTTGCCACTCCAGTAACCATCTTTCTCGATACGGTTCCAGATCTCAGCATAAAAGGATTGACTATGATGTGAGGAACGAAAAACTTCTGTTTTGAGGCCGATGAGATCGCTATTTCTATAGCCCATTTGCAGTTCGAAAGCTCGGTTACACCCAAGTATATTGGCGTTAGCGTCCGCGATTAAAACACCAACATTTGGTAAGTCGAACAGAGTCTCCAATATTTTAGCCTGCTCCCCTCCACCGGCAATGCTCATCAAAGGCGTGACGGTACCTTTCACCACGCAGTCATTTACCTTCTCGAAGTTCATCGTGGCACAAACAAGATCGATTTCGTTTGATGCTAAACAACACGAAAAATGCCCCTCGCCGCCGAGTAGATCCACTTCGCTGATTTGCTGCTGGAAGTTTTCCCTTTGCTCCGAAGACATTTGATCAAGCATGTCCTCAAAGCTTTGAAAACCAAAAACCTCGTCCATGCTCCGCTGGTCGCACTCATACTCGCGAGTACAATGATTGTAAGACCACTCAATAACTGTTGTATGATTGAGTTCGGGTTGTACTCGACCTAGTGCTATCTTTGCTGAATCCCTCATTACCTAGCCTTTCCTTCTTAAACCCTAACTTCGACTGCTCTGGCTTAGCGTGACAAACATAACCGCCTGAATCGCGTTATATTGCTGTGCACAATCTGATTATATACAGGAACAAAGATAAGAACACGGTTGCTTATCTCTTGTATTAAGATTGGGACACTATTAGTCGCAACCCTAATAACCACAAGGGATTCAAGGTGATATTAGATGAAAATCCATCGTTAACTCCGTCCAATTTTTACAATCTAAATAAAACTCGATGAACTAAGCTTGAATAAACAAGTTTGGTATAGATACCTGATCATCAAATCGCTATAATTCGCGCTCCCTGGAACAGAGAGCAAAATATGACCAATAACATCACTCCTATTCATGAGTACAAAAAATACTGGGCCGAGTGTTTTGGTTCGGCACCTTTCTTGCCGACCAGCCGCAAAGAAATGGATGCCCTAGGATGGGATAGCTGTGACATTATCATTGTGACAGGGGATGCCTACGTGGATCACCCAAGCTTTGGTATGGCGATCATTGGCCGTCTACTAGAAGCGCAAGGCTTCAGAGTTGGTATCATTGCTCAACCTGAATGGCAGAACAAAGACGCATTCATGCAGCTTGGTCAGCCAAATCTGTTCTTTGGGATCACAGCGGGTAACATGGACTCCATGATCAACCGCTACACCGCAGATAAAAAACTTCGCCACGATGATGCGTACACACCGAATAACGAAGGTGGTAAACGTCCTGACCGCGCGACCTTAGTTTATTCACAGCGCTGTCGTGAAGCCTATAAAGAAGTGCCTATCGTACTAGGTGGTATTGAAGCCAGCCTACGACGCGTTGCGCACTATGACTACTGGTCAGATAAAGTTCGTCGCTCGATTTTGTTTGATGCGAAAGCCGACATTTTGTTATTTGGTAATGCTGAGCGTGCACTGGTGGAAGTAGCACACCGCATCGCAAACGGCGAAAATATTTCTGACATGACGAACATTCGTGGTACAGCGGTTAACCTGCCTGCAGCACCAGACAGCTATACCATCATCGACTCGTCTCGTATTGAAAAACCACGTAAAGAAGCGTTCGTACCTAAGAACCCATACGAGGTAGAAACGCAGTGCGACACCAAGAAAGACGAACCAGCTGCGGCGCAGCCAATCACTATTCGTCCGTCACGTCATGATGCTAAAACCACAGCGGTACGTTTACCTAACTTCGAAAAACTCAATAACGACCGTATTCTGTACGCGCACGCAAGCCGTGTGATGCACCTGGAAACTAACCCATACTCTGGACGAGCGTTGATTCAACGCCACGGCGACCGTGAACTTTGGGTTAACCAAGCCCCGATTCCGTTGACCACAGAAGAGATGGACTTTGTGTTTGGTTTACCATACGCACGTGTCCCTCACCCTATGTATGGTAAGGCGAAAATCCCTGCGTATGACATGATCAAAACATCGGTAAATATCATGCGCGGCTGTTTTGGTGGTTGTTCATTCTGTTCGATTACCGAGCACGAAGGACGAATCATCCAGAACCGTTCTAAAGAATCGATCATTAACGAGATAGAAGAAATTCGCGACAAAGTTCCAGGCTTTACTGGCACGATTTCCGATCTTGGTGGCCCTACCGCGAACATGTACCGTCTGGGTTGTAAAGATCCGAAAGCGGAAGCGAACTGTCGTCGCCCTTCTTGCGTGTTCCCTGGTATCTGTAACAAGCTAAACACCGACCACAAACACACCATCGACCTTTACCGCGAAGCGCGCAAGGTTGAAGGCGTTAAGAAGGTAATGGTAGCGTCGGGCGTACGTTACGATCTTGCGATTGAGTCACCAGAATACGTGAAAGAGTTGGTCACTCACCACGTTGGCGGTTACTTGAAGATCGCACCTGAGCATACTGAAAAAGGCCCTCTGGATCTGATGATGAAACCAGGCATGGGTACGTACGACCGCTTCAAAGAAATGTTCGAGAAGTACAGTGCTGAAGCTGGTAAGAAGCAGTATCTGATCCCTTACTTTATCTCTGCGCACCCGGGCACTGAAGATGAAGATATGCTGAACCTTGCTCTTTGGTTGAAGAAGAACAACTTTGAGTGTGACCAGGTACAGAACTTCTACCCATCGCCGATGTGTAACGCAACATCAATGTACTATTCAGAGACTAACCCTCTGAAACGCGTGAAGTACAAACAGCGTGAAGACATTCCTGTCGCTAAAGGTGAGCGTCAACGTCGTCTGCACAAAGCTCTGCTGCGTTACCACGATCCGGCAAACTGGCCAATGATTCGTGAAGCACTGATCAGCATGGGCAAAAAACATCTGATTGGTGACAAAGCCACTTGTTTGGTGCCGGCTGAAGACATTGATGCGCAAACACCAGCGCAGCGTCGTAAATCCGGCCGCCACGGTGCAAACCGCTTTGCGACTAAGCACACCAAGAACCAGCCTGGTTTTGGTGGTCACCTTGAGAAACGCTCTGAGGGTGGTTCTCGTGACGGCAAGCCTTCTGGCAACCGTAATGGCGCAGGTAAAGCGCAAGGTGGTCAAGGGCGTGGAAATAACAACAGCCAGCGTGCAGGCTCTAACTCAAACCGTCCGAATGGCGGTAAGCCACAAGGCCAGGGCCGCCCTCAAGCTCAGGGTAAACCAGCCGGTCAGCGCAAACCTAAGCGTCGATAACCGTCGAAACAACGAAATCTAATAAAGGGCTCCAGAAGCAATTCTGGAGCCCTTTTGTTTTGCGTGTTACGCTTTCAATCAGTCACTTATACTGGTGAATCGTTTATAACATTGACAACTTTTTCACGCTTATAGTGAATAATGTTCGTCAAGGGCAAACCGACATTGCCGAGATTGGATAAGAATGAATGAAACGTGTACTTTTAGTAGAAGATAATCGAGAAATCGCTGGAATGCTGTTCGATTATTTCGAGTGTGCTGGCATGCAGCTTGATTACGCTGACAACGGAGAGCTTGGTCTTAAGCTTGCCCTTAGTAACTCTTTCGACATTATTTTGCTCGATTTAATGTTACCGCGTATGGATGGTTTAACGCTGTGTAACAAGTTAAGAGACGCAGGAAATAATACCCCTGTACTCATGCTGACCGCACTAGATAGTCGCGACGATATGCTGAAAGGCTTTGCCCATGGAGCGGATGACTACCTGACTAAGCCTTTTGACCTCGATATTCTCGAAGCTCGCATGACCGCGTTGATAAAACGCTATCGTGGTACCGTTGCCTCAAGCCAACTCCAGTACGGTGAAGTAACGATTGACCAAAAAACGCACCAGGCTTATCGCCAAGGCAAGCAGTTGGCACTAAACCCAACCACTTACACCATTCTTGAAATGCTGGTACAAAGCGCACCAGAAATCGTAACCCGAGAAGACATTGCCTTTCGTTTATGGCAAGAAAACGAGCCAAATAACGATGTGCTTCGCAGCCACATTTATCAGCTGCGCGGACAACTCGATAAACCCTTCGAGGAGCACTTGCTCAAAACCATTCCTAAAGTCGGCTTCCGTTTGGAGCCGGGAGCATGATTCGTCGCTTACTCGGTAATACGAAAAGTATGACCGGTCGACTCGAACTGTTTTTCTTGCTGGTTTCCGTCGTGATCGGATTGCTCTGCTTTGCGTTAGTAAGTGGATCACTGCTGTGGTCAGAAGATCGCGTCGGTGAGCGCCGAATTATGATCGACAAAAAAGAAGCCATTGAGCATTTTAAACAGACGCCTTCCGAGGGAGTCATAAAGCTTGATCTTCTGACAACGGCATACAATGACATCAATCTGGTTCCCGCTTTTTACCGACCTTTCTTGCAAGATAAACACTATTTTTTAGGTGAAGCCGGCGAAGAACCCTATACACGCATGATTTACATGAGCACCTACATGCAGGATGGTGAGGAGCATCCCATCATCTTGATTTCGTTAATTGATGAAATCGAGATTACATGGAGCGAGTTTTCTTATGTTATCGGGTTGGTGCTGGCGGTGGTACTCGCACTGATTTTTGTCTTCGGCAGTTTGTTACTCCGCTTGTCTCAGCGATTAATTGAGCCGATTAACACTTTGAAAACGCAATTGGATGAGCACCAAGGCGATACAACGAAGAAGTTTGTTGTGCCGCCAGGTTCAGCGAAAGAGTTCGAAGCCCTTGCTACTCAACTTAACGAGTATCGCAACGAGGTAAATCAGGTCATTAAGCGAGAACAAGCCTTTGCACGCTACGCCAGCCATGAGCTCAGAACTCCGCTGACCGTCATGAAAGGATCCAGTAGCTTATTAGCCAGAAATTCCAGCACACCATTTCAGGAACGACAGGTTCATCGTATTCAGGACGCAACGCAGCAGATGTCTACCATGGTCGACGCATTGCTGGGATTAGTTCGGTATGAGCGAAATTCGGATGATAGCCCTGTACGGAGAATTTCTGAGCAGGAGTTGCGCCACATTGTTTCACTTAGTCAGGCACAGGCTGATGAAAAGTCTCTTGAGTTTGAAGTGACGGTAACAGGCAGCCCACATACAAGAGCAACAACCGCTGTGCTTAATATCGTTCTGAGTAACCTGATTCGAAATAGTATTGCCGCAACCTCTAAAGGCAAAATCTACGTTGAAATGAGCAACGATACTTTGTCTGTCCGAGATGAAGGAGAAGGCTTTTCTTCCGTTCCAGACTCTGACGGCCACGGTTTAGGGCTCATGATCGTTGATGACTTGTGCCGCCGCTATGGCTGGCAGTTTGTGATCAATACGCACTCATCAGGCGGGTGTGAAGCTTTGATCAATTTGGCATCTGAACATACCGACGAATAACCTTGAAAAATCAATGGTATTTTTAAGCCTCGCCGCTTTTGTTCTCTTAGCGATAACGGTAAACTGTGCCACCTTTTAAAATGATCAGGTGACACGGTTTATTCCGTCAGGCATCACATGAAACTCTCTGAAAGCCCAATCACTCAACACAGCTTTAACGGTCAGACATTCTTTCTAAAGCGCGATGATTTACTGCATTCCCACTTTTCCGGGAACAAAGCACGTAAATTCATGATGTTATTAGAAGAGCAGGATCCAAATGTTACGACTCTGATTAGCTATGGCTCCGCCCAGTCTAATGCGATGTATTCTCTGGCTGCACTCGCAAAAGTTAAAGGGTGGGCATTCGAGTTTTATGTCAGTCATATCCCGGAGTGGTTAAAAAGCACACCTATTGGTAATTATCGGGGCGCACTCGATTTGGGAATGCAGATAACAGCGATGAAAGACGTTGGCAGCGAGCTTCACCCTAGCCAGTACATCTCGGATATACGTGGATTGGATGAAACCACGCTGTTTATGCCTGAAGGCGGGCGCTCTCAAATTGCCGAAGGTGGCGTAAAGCAACTTGCGCGCGAGATTCTCGACTGGACTCGCTTCAGGGCAAAAGAACAGTTTGCAGTTGCGCTTCCTTCCGGTACTGGCACCACCGCATTATATGTGCACAAGTATCTTAACCCTCATGGAATAGAAATCTTAACCTGCCCTTGCGTAGGAGATGAAAACTATCTAACTGAGCAGTTCAATATGCTGGGCGAAACCAGCCATCCACAGGTTTTATCGGTACGGAAAAAACACCATTTCGGCCGCCTGTATAAAGAAGATTACGAGACATGGAAAAGCTTGTACGAACAAACGGATCTGGAGTTTGATCTCCTTTACGACCCCTATATGTGGCAATGTCTGGCTTCGTGGCGAAAAGAGAACCCAGACAAGACACTGATCTATGTTCATCAAGGAGGGATTCTTGGCAACGAGTCAATGCTGCCAAGATATCAACGAGAATTTGACTAAACGCGCAGCCCTAGACAGCGCCTCGAAGACCTATTTGATCAACGCCAGAATATCTTTAAACTCTGGCGCTCGACAATCTTCCACCATTTCGTAAAGACACATTTCCAGGCCCGTTAATACGACACCATTGGCGGTTAACTTCGCCAGAGCAAGCGCCTTGTTCGCAGCCGTACGCGACGACACACAATCGGTCACAAGTTCAACTCGGTAGCCCGATTGACGCAAAGAAAGCGCAGTTTGATACACACAAATGTGAGACTCGATACCACAAACCAGCCATGTATCCACTTTGGCATTTTCTACCGCTAGCTTAAAACGTTCTTCTTTGCAGCCATCAAATGTGTACTTGGTAATCGGCAAATGTGCTGTCTCTAACTCCACTCGAATAGGCTCAGAGGTTGGCCCTAATCTTTCAGGGTTCTGCTCCAGCCAGAGAATTGGCAAGTTCAGTGCCTTAGCTCCTTTGACCAACTTGGTGACATTTTCAATCAGCTGGTCACTTTCATGCACTAATGTCGCGAGCTTGCCTTGTACATCCACGACAATCAACCCAGTGTTGTCCTTCGATAACATACTTACCTCCTTTATGTGGTGGTTGACACCCAATAAAACCAGTTGAATATCGATAATGACCTAATATCCACTTAGGTTGGAGAACCTGCGACGGAAAGAGAAGGCTCGCTCACACTATTTTGAATCGCCATACCTCTTGTTATTTAAACTTTTCTCGAAACAGTTCAATTAACGCAACCACTTTGTTTGGCAGAAACAGAGCTGACGGATAAATAAGGGTCAAATGCTGCTTTGGGTGAGCGATTTCGGGCAACACTTCGACAAGTAGGCCATCTTGCAACGAGGGCTTTGAATGTGTCTGAGGAATAAAAGCAATACCATTGCCAGCGACTGCCATTGAACGTAACAGGTTGAGGTCATCAGACTTTAATGCAACATCCAGAGCAGGATCTAACAGGTTCGCGTTATAGCGGTTAGTCAGCAAGCGATGATGCTTAAGATCGTCCAAAGACTCGATTGGAGGATGAGCCTCAAGGTACGCTTTTGATGCAACAAAATGACTGGTATACGGCAACAGACTAAATTGAATATAGCTGTCATCAGTCACTTTAACGACGCTGGGCAAAAGCTGAAGATCAAACGACTGCCGTTTAAGATCGACACTCTCTTGATGGTTCTCGATCTCCACAGAGATATCTGGGTAACGCTGAGTATATTCAGAAATAATCGCACTAAACGCAGCTGAGCTCATTAACGCGGATGGTATTGCCAATCGCACCTTCCCTGAAAGCTCTTGCTGGTACTCATGCATTGCACTCAAACCCTGCTGGATATGATCGACCGACTGTCCGACCAACTCAAATAAACGTTTACCGTGCGCAGTTAGTTCAATGCTTCTGGTAGTACGGATGAGTAATTGCACACCCAACGCTTTTTCAAGTTCCTGTAATCTGCGGCTCACCTTGGAGCGTTGCAATTGGTTCGCCTCAGCCGCCGCACTGATCCCACCATGAACAACAGTCTGGGTGAACAGATAAATATCATCTAAGCTTACGTTCATTGTCCTATTTTTAGGTCACTTATGTTGGTGTTATCATTCTACTGAATTGTTAGTGAGTTATCTATAATCGCTTTCTTTAATCTATATCCGGAACTTTCAATGACTGCTGACCAACAATTCAGACACTGGATGCGCACATTAATTGTCCTGTTTATCGTTCTATTCTTATACATCGTCATTGCTGACCGTCACGCTCCATTAACCACCGAAGGTCGGGTTCAGGGGTATGTTGTTCAATTAGCTCCAGAGGTCTCTGGTAAAGTCACCGACGTGCTGATTTCCAATAACCAGGAAGTCCGCAAGGGCGAAGTGTTATTTAAGATTGACGATCGCAAATACAGAATCGCGCTTGAGCAAGCGAAGTTGTCGCTGCAAGCCGCATACGAAAAAGAGGCAACCCTATATTCTCAGCGAGAGGCAGCAATTGCCAATATCGCCAGAGCGCAAGCGACGTTTGATAATGCACATCGGGAATACCTGCGCTTGCAGAAGCTATCAAGTAAGAAAGTCATTTCCCAATCAACGCTCGATGATGCTTTCGCACAAAACCAGGTATCTAATGCCGCATTAAAGGCGGAAAAACAGAACTTAAAAGTCATTGAAGCCCAGCTTGGTGATCAAAAAGGTCAAAGTTCCGCCGTGCGCATCGCTCAAAATGGTATCGACAAAGCGATGTTAGACTTAGCCAATACCGAAATACTCGCGCCAAGTGATGGTGTGGTAACTAACCTGCAACTGGAAGCCGGAACCATGGCGAATAGTAACTTGCCGCTTTTAACGTTCGTACCAACGGGTTCTATGTGGGTTGCTGCTGACTTTCGTGAAAAATCGGTCGCTGGCGTCGACAAAACCTATCATGCTTTAGTCACTTTCGATGCAAATCCCGGGGTGGTTTACGACTTTGATCTATCCAGCAGAGATTACGGTGTCGCCGCAGCGCAACAAACACCAAATGGCGCGTTGACAAAAGTGGAAGTAAATAACCGTTGGGTACGTGATGCTCAGCGCACACGGGTTAATCTCACCAGTGACGAAGCATTACCAAACGCCCTGTTCGTCGGCTCTCGTGCAACCATCGTTTTGTATCCGGACAATAGTGTTTTCTGGCAGATGATGGCTAACGCTCAGATTTATCTCGCGAGTTGGTTCCACTTTATCTACTAGGCGGCAAAATGAAAACCTTACGAATTTGGTTCGGCTGCTCTTTAGGTCTCGCACTGAGTATGCTGTTTAACTGGTCATACGGATTCTTTGCCATCATGGTACCGCTGTTTATTCTGGGAAGAATTGACCGTTTTGATCTCCCGTCGTTACTGATGGTGTTTTTCTCCGCCGTTTGGACGACGCTGCAGGCTACTTTCCTGTTGGAGTACTTACAATTCCATCCGGTGCTGATGACTGTAGCGGTCGGCATCATGATGCTGTTTAAATGTATCGCGATGATGAATCCTAAAACGTTCTTGTTCGGCTACATGGGGCTGTTAGTTGGTTCCATCGTGTTGAACTTCGCCAGCTACGATTTTATGGATATCGAAGAGTTCAACGTAAACATGTGGGTCATCACCTTGTGTAATATTTTTGTTTGTGCACTCGCCTATTGGCTGTTTCCAGATCCTGATTCACCAACCGAAAACATCGCAATCTCTACCCCCGTGAAAAGAGATATCGACTACATCAGTCAGGTCGCAATGGGTTGGGTAGTCGCGATGGCTGCATTTATCGTTTTCCAGGTTGCTGATTTGTATGATTCGTTGTCTGCACAGGCGTCCATATTGATCATCCTGACGCCAATGACTTTAGCCGGTTCAATGGGCATGGCGAAAATCCGCATAATAGGAACAGCGTTAGGCTGCATCGCAGGGATGGCTGTGCAATTAATCTTGGGCAGTTGGTATGGCCATGGCTTACTTTTCTGGCTGGCATTTACCATTGCGATGGGGCCTTTCTGCCTCTGGCTGACCAAGGGGCAAATAAAAGCTGCGATTGCGTTTTCCGCCATGTCGGCGCTATCAGTGCCCTTAACAACGTCATTGGTTCCAGAGCAAAAGGATGCCTTTTTCTCAATCCTGTACCGTTTCAGCTCCATTTTTGTGGCAGTGCTACTTACCGCAATGGTGATCTGGGTCGTCCATCACTGGATTCGAGTCATGTTATTGAAACACCCCGAAATGCTCCAAAACAACGTCACCCAGCATTAGAAAGCACCATTTGCTGACTGACTGGTTTTTTATACATCGCCGCAATCATGCGGCTTTTTTCTATACTAATTCGTTGTTATATAAATACATTACGAGCATAAAATAATAGTGCTCTCTAAATGAACATTTAGATATAAAGATAGATATATAAAAACGTTTACCAGCATTAATATTTAATTGGCTTTAATAAGCGTAAAAACATTATTAGTGAAAGCTATGTTTCATATGTATATAGAAACAATATTCAAATCAACATAATAAACTTATTGCTTATGAGTATTCCGTAAAAATAAATTACCCATTGCTAATGTTAATCTATAATTAAGTCACTCTCATTCTCATGTTGTATTAACTTGAGGCCATATTTATGAAGTCAGCTCTTTATATTTCAACTCTTATTTCGGTAAGTTGCGCTTTTAGTGTGTACGCAGCAGATGATTCACAAGCTTTATTGGATGACGCATTGAGTGCAGCCCCTCCAACCATTCGTGACAAAGTAACGGTGATGGACTGGAACAATAACGTCCTTCAAGAAGGGTCAAGTCAATATACCTGTTTCCCGACTCCTCCTCAGTTAGAGGGTACAGCACCAATGTGTATGGACGGAGCGTGGATGGAATGGGCAGATGCCTGGATGAATAAAAAGCCATTCCAAGCAAAAGCATTGGGTATTTCTTATATGTTGGCCGGTGATGGTGGCGCCAGTAATACCGACCCTTATGCAGAAGGAAAAACCGACGACAATCAATGGATAGTCGAAGGCCCTCACTTGATGATTATTACTCCGGACCAGGCACTACTCGATTCACTACCAACCGATCCCTATTATGGTGGCCCCTATGTCATGTGGAAAGGAACACCATATGCTCATATTATGATTCCTGTTGGTGCTAGAAAATAGCGCCGTATTAAAAAATCCGATATTCCAGTGTTGGAATATCGGATTTATTTTAGGAAATTAACTAGCTAACCAAATTCTTGCTAATATTCCCATCGGCGTGGAAATACCCGTTGTAATAGAGATTATCTCACCATTTCTTAAAACATAAATGGTGGGGGTAACAACGACTTTCCAATCTTGCATAATTTTACTTTTAGGATCATTGATATTATTGAATCGATAATCTTTAGACATCATAAACTGTTTCACCCGCTCCTCATTTCCTGAAGAACCAGAAACCCCAATTACCGAGTAGTGATCACTTATCCAGTTCATACTTGGGCTAACAAATTTACATGCCGGACACCATGTCGCCCAAAAATAGACGACCACGGGTTCTTCATGACTTTTCTCGATGACATCAACATATTGACCACTGCTCATGAACGCGCTCAACGCTGGCGCGTTTTGTTTGGGTATATCTTTGGTGCGGTACCAATCCATACCAACTGAAACGACGATAACAATGATCACAATTTGTAGGAGTTGGCGTAGCCAATGTTGCCATGATTTACGACGGCTTTTAGAGCTCATTAACTGTTTCCCCCACTCGCTTGTTTGATCGCACTGACGACAACATCCTCTGTAAGAATGACGGGCAAGGGGATGCCTTGGGGTGCTGCTGGCCCATAGACGATATTAAAAGGGACGCCGTAACGCCCATATAGACGTAGGAAATCCGTTACGGAACTTTCAGGGTGAGTCCAGTCGCCCTTCAATGTCGCGACACTTGGGCTTTGTAATAACGAATACACCGGATCTTGCCAGATCACCCCGATCTTGTTCGCTTTACAAGTGATACACCAATCTGCAGTGACGTCCACAAATACGACTCTTCCATTTGCAACATGAGAGTCAATCGCTGTGTTTGACAACCTCTGCCATGCAAGGTCTTGTGGGAGTGGTGTCGCCCACTTGCTGGCAGTAAAGCTAGCAAGAAGCAACCCACCAGCAATCAAAAATACTGAGGCGGAACCCGTTATCGCCAGCATTTTTTCGCCGTAAACGGTTTTAACCCTCGCCATGATAAAAATAAACCCGACCAAGCCAGCCAGAATGACCCAGAACAACGGTAAGTGATTAGCAATCAAGGTCAGCAACCAAATACTGGTTGCCAGCATCATCACACCAAAACCAACTTTAACCACGTTCATCCACTTACCTGGCTTTGGCAATTTAAGCGCAATACTCGGAAAGACAGCGACCAGAATCCACGGCAACGCCATACCGATTGCCAACGCAGTAAAGACGGCAAATAACGTAAACACACCAGCCCCAAGCGCGAAGGCCACCGCCGTCCCCAAAAATGGCGCAGAACATGGTGTCGCAAGTAAAGTCGCAAACATACCCTGAACATAGTGGCCAATAAGAGTGTTATTGCCTTGGGAAGCCAGCCACGTATTCGTGCCAGATGAAAGGCGAATTTGAAATAGCCCAAGCATATTGGCGCCAAAAAGCCCAGTAACCAGCAACATCAAGCCAAGAAACCAAACGCTCTGGAACTGTACGCCCCACCCGATCGCACTGCCTGTCATTTTAAGCGCAGTGATAAAACCCGCCAGAATCCAGAACGACGTCAAAATTCCGAACGAAGAAGCGACGAACTGTGCGCGAATCTGACGACGTTCAACCCCGTGAGCAGTGACGATACTACTCAGCTTCATCCCAAGCACAGGAAGAACACAAGGCATGATATTAAGAATCAGACCACCAAGCAGAGCAAAAACAAATACGCTTGTTAAAGACGTATCTGGTAACGCATCTACGATCGCTGCAGCTTTCGCTTGGCTAACCTCTTCCGCTAATAAGTTATCGTCCTTGATTGAAACAAACAGCGGCTGGTTATTAAGGTCAACCTCTCCCAGCCAGGTATTCACTTTATAACTAGCCGTCAGGACATTGCCTTGCAAATAAGTTCCTTTTAACTTGAAGCTGTAATCTCGCGTGGAGTCATCAACACCATCTACCAATACCTGCGGATGATTCCAACCTTGGGTATTTATCAGCTTTACCTGCAGTATCGATTGATTGGCATCCCAATCTGCCTGCGTGACTTCAATAAATGGCGAAGGTTGCGGAACATTACTCAGTGCTTGTGCATAACGAAACATCACCTCTTCATCAACCTGTAAATCTAAAGGCAGAAACGTCAGTTGAATTGGATAGTCCGTCAAAACACAAATCGTGGTGCAGGAAGACAACGTTAATACCGCATCAATAGCAACGGGTTTGCTCATGTCTTCGATATGCAGCGTGATCGGAAATAATGTGTCGCCCTTGTAGCCCTGCGTCTCTATGCCCAGTAGTTCGAACTTTTGTGGGTAGGGCCAAAGCCAATCGACCTTGGTCAAATTGTTCGACGCTTTCCAGTCAATTGATGGGGCAACACCACCTTCACCCGGTGAGCGCCAATAGGTTTTCCAATCTCCCGATAGCTTTACATCCAAATAGCCAGTGACCGTTTTGGCTTGAGGATCTTGCAAGCCGGTCAGTACAAAGCGTGTTTGTACCGGTGGATGTTGAGGGTTGCTCATCCAACCCGTGTCGGGTGTCTGAGCGGGAAGTTGGAGAGAAAACAAACTTAACAGTAACGTTGTCATGAATATCAACGCGACTCGAGTCATTTTAGTCATATGGTTCATAGTGATTCCTGATAAAAAACAAGTGTAGAAGTTCGCTGGCTACATAAGCCAGAAGTCACTTGTCATTCACGGAAAACACAAAATGTAAGATGAACCCGATGTTTATAAGGTATTGGTTCGGTCCATTGCCTTAACTGTGCAAATACACCACGTCGACAGACCGCCACCAATGTAATGCCCACAAACAAAATAACAATGAACAGCCCGAGATGGTGTTTAGCAAACTGAATGAGCTTATCAGACAATTCACACTTGTTGGCACTTTTTGACTTAGTATCATGAACCTTTTCTTCGGCGACCGAAGCGCTCGCAACCGTCTCTCCGTTCATGGAACACGACGATACAAAGCCGGAGTTTTGCATCAGGCACACGACAATGACCCAGCCAATGATAGCCAGGAGCCACTTCGCCTGCTTCTGCGGCGCGCGATGTCGTGAACCCAATAAGATCATAAAAAATCGAATAAAGAAGAAACGCTGAGAATAATACGCGAGTCGGGTGAAAGCTCAAGTCAAACCGAATCAGCTCTATATACGATGAGATAAATCTCAACTTTGCATCGGCTGCATCGACCACAGTGTGATCCGGTTTGACTACAGAACGCCGACATCCGTATCACTTAGTGAAGTGAGTCAGATATGTACTTTTAGTATCAACCTTTACCTAACGTTCTCGTTCTGTAAGGTTTCGCGTTCTTTTCGATAAACTGAAAAATTAAATCTGCGACATCTTTTTTTGTTGCCGTTTCAATGCCTTCAAGTCCTGGTGAAGAGTTAACTTCCATCACAACAGGCCCGCGTTCCGCTCTTAGAATATCGACACCACACACTTTAAGCCCCATCACTTTAGCCGCAGCGATCGCAGTAGCACGTTCTTCTTTAGACAGTTTGACTAACGTTGCTGAACCACCCCGGTGTAGATTTGAGCGAAACTCACCTTCTGCGCCTTGTCGTTTCATTGCAGCGACAACCCTCTCACCGATAACGAAACAGCGAATATCAGCGCCACCCGCTTCTTTGATAAATTCTTGTATCAGGATATCGGCTTTTAGCCCCATGAATGCTTCAACGATAGCCTCTGCAGATTTTGCGGTATCCGCTAATACAACGCCAATACCTTGCGTCCCCTCTAAAAGTTTAATCACACATGGTGCGCCACCAACGTTTCTGATTAAATCTTTCACATTGTCTGGTCGGTTAGCAAACCCTGTACGTGGTAATCCAATACCCTTTCTTGAGAGAAGCTGCATAGAGCGTAATTTATCTCGTGAACGACTGATAGCGACGGATTCATTGACACTAAAACTACCCGTCATCTCAAACTGCCTGACTACTGATGTTCCGTAAAACGAAATGCTCGCACCAATTCGTGGAATAATCGCGTCGTAATGCGGTAATTGCTCACCTTTGAACCTCACTGCAGGTTTGCTGCTGGTGATATCCATGTAGCAGTGTAACGTGTCAATAACGTCTACTTCATGGCCGCGAGCCTCTCCTGCCTCTTTTAATCTGCGCGTGGAGTAAAGGTTCTTATTCCTTGATAAAATAGCGATTTTCACTTTTACATCCTTCTTCTTGTAGAAATTGATGATTTAAAGTCGACTCCAATAAACCTATGGTTAAACACCTTTTGAACTTTCCAAGACTGTGTACAATCAGCATAACCGACGTACAAATTTAAAAGGTTATATAAACAATAGCCCACCCACAGGAGCATACAACGTCGCAGATCAACCTGAGTTAGAAGATCTCATGCCAAATGTACCGCAATCACTACCCTTACGTGATATTCCGATCTATTTATTTACAAAAATCATTGAAAATTAAGTGATAAGCCAACGCCCACATCTTTTACGCTAGAGTATTTAGATAACTTAATTTTGTATTCCAGATTGGTGCAATGGCATGGATGTATAGCGTTGATTTTCTGATTTTTAAAATAATCCAGAGTCCCTTCCGATTGTATTGGACTTGGCTGAATCAAGTGAAAGCCACCGATAACATCTATGATTCGATTATCGCCACAAACTTTTTTTGAATACTCAATAATATTACAAATACCGGAATGGGAGCAGCCCGTTAAAATCACTAAGCCTTCAGGCGATTTATATACTAACGCCGAGTCATCTTTCACATAGTCATCGCCCAGAGAGCCATCTCGTTCACACCTTCCTACCGGGTCGATATTCTCAAAGTCATTCGTTCTTTCGATTTCTCCTAAAAAAACGATGTTGTCGGTTATCCAGAATGGCTCTTTGGATATTTTAGTACCAAAATATCTACCTATTCTCGTTTCATCTAAGATAGAGCCGATGTCATCGCCTGAATACTCTTTATATGCAAAGGCATCTGGATGGGCGACAACTATTGGATTTACGTAGCTTTTCCCCTCAGCTTTCGCCTCAGAGTAATGCTTAACAAGTGGAACCAAACCTCCGGTATGATCATTGTGCCCATGTGAAATTACAACGTAATCTATATCCATTAGTGACTCAGCCATTTTCTTTGCATTTTGAATAAACACGTCTGAATAACCTACATCAAATAATATTTTTATATTCTCATCAGTAATCAGATAAGACACGGCTGGTTCGGCTAAAAAATAACGATCAATTATTGTGTTGTTATCAACTAATACTTTTAATTCCATTATTTTCCCTAGCTTTAAAATTATTTCTTAAAGTAAAACGTTTTTCATGTCTGGCGGTGGGCTCGATACGACTTTCCAATGGATACATGAGAAGAACTGACACACTAAAACGCCGCGTGTAGGGAATCAAGACAATGCTGTACACTGGAATCTTAGAGACGCGCCAAGATGCTGAAATATAACACCAAACTTCAAACTCTGAAGCCAGATGAACCGCCACTAAACGCAAACCAAAATTAAAAATGCGAGTCGCCTAAAAGAATTAAGTGCAAACCACTCTATTTCACTATTTTAAAAATGAGGAAAAGGAGAAAAACTTCGATATTGAATACTCGCCGTTATTAAAGCGCCTTTCTGTGTAGAAGACATCGGCACCAAACAAGCTTTGCTCAAGAATTGCTCGAGAGTTAGAAACAGTAGAAAGTGGAATGACAACAGATGCTAAACACATAGGTCGAACGTGTGAAGTAACTATAGAAGCGTTCTGGCTGGTGATTCTGAATCAGCTAGAACGCTCTCTAATTTAGCAACTCAAAATCGTCAGTATCTCAACACCGTTTGATTGCGACCATTGTGTTTAGCTTGATACAGTGCATCGTCAGCATTTTTAAGCACTGCGTTGATTGGCTCATTCGTTCCATCCCAACGGGATATACCAACCGAAATCGTTACATTTCCAACGGTGTCAAATTCGTGAGATTCAATCGATTTTCTTACTCGCTCTGCGACCATAAATGCCTGATCCAGATCGGTTTTGGTCAAAAAGACAATAAATTCTTCCCCGCCAGAGCGACACACGACGTCGCCCTTTCTCGCTTGGTCCTGAATCAAACTCGCAACACTCTTTAATAACGCATCTCCCGCATCATGGCCGAAGGTATCATTAACTTTTTTAAAGTAATCAACGTCCAGGGCCAGGACAGAAAATGGCGTATTTTGCTCACGCAGACTTTCTACCGCCTTGTCTAATCCTCTACGATTCAATAACCCCGTCATCGCATCCGTTAAAGTGTCCAGATGAAGCTGATCAATGGTGTTAGATACAATATTCATTGCACTTAGAAAACTGCGTTTCAGATAACTCGCTTCAAAATACCATGGCTTAATCTGTGTAAAATCGTTGTCACTCGAAGTATGGTTCTCGAAGTTCTTTACAGCACTGGCTAACTGCCACAATGGCTTGGATATAAAAACGGAAGATACCCAAATAAGCAACAGTGTGAGCGCGCCAATAGGCAATGTCTCAAGAAACACGGTCCACATTTGGTCATCGAGTACGGATAAGGTGAGATTTTTAGGCTTCTGTGCGACGATCCCCCACCCGGATTGATTTACTGGCGCATAACCGGCGAGCATTTCGATTCCCAGAGAATTTACAATGTCCTGCTGCCCTTTTTGGCCCTCAACAACCGCATTGATTGCATCATTGTTGGTGATTTTTTGTCCGATCCTGCGTTTGTCTGGATGGTAAATCAGCGTGTGATTTTGGTCGACAACATACAGGTAAGACCCATCTTTGTAGCTATGTTGTCCCAATAAAGTATTCAGTATGTTTTTTTGTTCTAAATAGATGGTGCCCGCTACATAGCCCAGATACTCCCCACCTCCAGAGAAAATAGGATATGACATACTGGTTAGATAGTTCCCTGCCGGAGAGACAAACGGGTCTGTAATTTTTGGCGCTTGCGAGTGCAGGGATTGCAAGAAACGCTTACCGCTTAGACGCATGCCTTTTATTTGTAGGGTTTCTGGAGAAACAGAAACGATCACCCCTTCGGCATTGACGATGAGCACAGAGTTAAAGTAATCGGTTTGGGTTCTTAAGCGATTAACTTCTTCTTCCAGGACATCAGGATCAGCCATTTTCGTGCGGAGGGTATTTGCACTGTATTCAAGCTGAGACATTGCAGAATCAATAAAAGCATCCGTCATCTCCGCCATTTTCTCAGCGTAAACACGGTTGGATTCCATTGTATTGCTGATAATCAGATTATGTTGCACTCGATAGATTGAGTAAAAAGCATTAAGCAATGTGACTACAACGCTGAACACACATAGGATTAGGATTAACTTTCTTAAATTCAATTTGTCCCACATCTGCCAACTCTCAACCACGCTTTTTAATACTGTTTTGGGTAATCTAAACGTTCAAGGCAAGCACTGCAACTGATAAACACAAAAGAATCAATACCTTAATTTTTGTAATGAATACTCAAACGAGTGAATATCCTTATAAAAGATTAGCGCTGACCAGATTTATTCATGCAATTGCTCATAGCGACTAAACTCACTTTAGAATTATTAATCTTCCATGACTATGTAATTTCCGGTCTGTTATTTGCTTTTATTCTTATTACTGTCATGAGATAGATGCATGCTTATGCAATAAATAAAGAATAAAACTAATCAAAACAGGAACATCAAATCTCGCCGGTTTTTTCTTTGAATATCTAAAGTTGCTGCTAGGGATAAAAGTGAAGTACGGCCGGGAAGTGAGTTCAAAAGCAAGAGGATGGATCCCCGCTATGAGTAAATTAACCGAAGGGTACGACAGTGGAGAGTACTTTGACGAGCTGATCGACAGCGCAGGTAAATACAGAGACTCTTCATGCAGACTGCTGAGCTATATCGATAGCTTACCCCCAGAAGAGCTTGATAAACGTAAGCTGGCGGCGGAAGCTACAATTCAGGAAATGGGTATCAGCTTTACTGTCTATACCGAAGAAGGCAACATCGACCGCGCTTGGCCATTTGATATTATTCCCAGAACAATAGATGCAAAAGACTGGGAAACTGCAGAGAAAGGACTCAAGCAGCGCCTTACCGCACTAAACCGCTTTATCGACGATCTTTATCACGACCAGAACTGTATTAAAGACGGCATTATCCCTGCTCATATCATTAAAGAATCGAAAAATTTTCGTCCTGAGTGTGTCGGTGTCTCGCCCCCTTTTGGTGTATGGGCGCATATTTGTGGCACCGATTTGGTGCGTGCCGAAGATGGACAGTTTTATGTGCTGGAAGATAACCTCCGTGTCCCTTCAGGCGTTTCTTATATGTTGGAAAACCGAGCCGTCACGAAAAGGGTATTACCAGAGCTGTTTGAAAATGACAATATCAGAAAAGTGGACTCCTACCCTTCTCAGCTTCTGGATACGCTACAAGCGCTCTCACCAAGAGATATTCCGCGACCAGAAATCGTCGTTTTAACCCCTGGCATCTACAATTCCGCCTATTTTGAACACGCTTTTCTCGCTCAGCAGATGGGCGCAGAGTTAGTCGAAGGCGGAGACCTCTATGTAGGTAAAGACGACTGCGTCTACATGAAAACCATCTACGGCCCTGAACGCGTGGATGTGATCTATCGCCGCATCGACGACATGTTTTTAGATCCTGAAGCATTCGCCCCAGACTCTATGCTTGGTGTTCCTGGACTGATGCGAGCATGGAAGCAAGGCAACGTAGCGCTAGCAAACGCACCTGGTGCTGGTGTCGCAGATGATAAAGTGGTGTACGCCTATGTGCCGCAACTTATCAAATACTATCTGGATGAAGAGCCTATCCTGCCTAATGTCAAAACCTTCTTATGTGAAGATAAAGATGACAGAGAATACGTGCTGAAAAACTTAGATAAGCTCGTAGTAAAACCAGCCAATGAATCTGGCGGCTATGGCATGTTAGTCGGCCCTCATTCCAGCAAAAAAGAACAGGACGTGTTCGCCGAACTTATTAAGAACAACCCTCGCAACTATATCGCCCAACCGACTCTTAAGCTATCCACTGCGCCGACACTGATAGAAAAAGGAAAACTGGAGCCGAGACACTTGGATCTACGTCCGTTTATTCTTCAAAGCAAGAAAACCTATGTGACCGCTGGTGGCCTTACCCGGGTCGCAATGAAAAAAGGCTCTCTGGTGGTGAATTCCTCTCAGGGTGGTGGCAGTAAAGATACCTGGATCGTAAAAACAGAAGGAGATAAGTGATGCTATCAAGAGTTGCTGAACGACTGTTCTGGAGTGCCCGTTACCTGGAACGCGTTGAAAATATTGTCCGTCTGATCAGTGTTTACGATGAGCTATTGTTTGATTTACCAAAGGATGTACGTATTTCATGGTACAACCTGATTGAGATAAGTGGCAGTGCCCACGAGTTTAATAAAAAGTACAAAGATAAGAACGAAAGAAACGTAGTGCGCTTTCTTCTCGCCAGTGAGGATAACCCATGCTCGATGTTATCTTCACTGAAAATGGTACGTGAAAATATCCGAACAACCCGAGATGTCGTCCCCGAGGAGATGTGGGAGCTGATTAATGAGCTGGACATCTATGCTCGCAAGAATCTACAAAAAGGAATAAATCGGGGTGAGCGCTATGACTATCTAAACAATGTGCTTGAAGGCTGCCGAAAGATCATTGGTTTGCTCAGTAACGCCATGAGCCGAGATGCCGCATGGAGCTTTATTATTATGGGACGTTATCTCGAGCGGGCGGATATGAATACGCGCATTCTGGATTCCGCCGTCAGCTTAAAGATAAAAGCCCTGCCGGAAGAAGAGGTCTTGCTGGAACAGATTATCTGGCCGAAGGTGCTCAAGTCGCAAAGCGCTTACCAGAACTACCTGAGATCCATGCGCTGCGGTATTGATGGCGTCAATACCACAACCTTCTTACTTACTGACGAAGATTTTCCTCGCTCACAAGCATTCTGCCTGAAGCAGATCAAAAGCGCGGCAATGTATCTGCCAAGACACGAAGAGATCATCCTGCACATAGAACAGTTGTTGGATACCACCTACAGCATCGAACACAACGAAAGTATCTGTCAGGCGTTCAGTGACTACCTTAACGATATTCAGTTGGCATTGATTAGCCTGCAAGCAGAGATTGGTGAAACTTGGTTCCACTTTGATCACGGAGAAGCGGCATGACCATACGTGTAGCTATTCAGCACAAAACCTCGTATAAGTTCGACCGCGACGTGAAGGTATCACCTCACCTACTGAGGTTGAGACCGGCCCCTCACTCACGTACTCATATCCATGGCTACTCACTTAAAGTAGAGCCGGAAGAACACTTTATTAACTGGCAGCAGGACCCGTTTGGCAACTATCAGGCCAGATTGGTCTTCCCGGAGAAGATGCGCGAACTGAAGTTTGAGGTCGAAGTTATCGCCGATATGACGGTGATTAATCCTTTCGACTTCTTTATCGAAGAGTACGCTGAGAACTTTCCGTTCAAATACGACGATCTCCTACAGGAGGAACTTGCACCTTACCTATCGGTGACTGAATCGAGTAAAGAACTCGAAAAATGGCTGGCAGATGTCGACCGCAGCAAAAAGCGCATCGTCGATTTTCTGGTAGAGCTAAACAGTAAGTTGGCTGGACAGATAGAGTACGGCATTCGTATGGAACCGGGCGTACAAACCTGTCAGGAAACGCTAACCCTGAAAAAAGGCTCCTGCCGTGATACCTCTTGGTTGCTGGTTCAGATCCTTCGCAGCCTTGGGCTGGCTGCACGATTTGCTTCTGGTTATCTGGTTCAGTTGACTTCTGATATTAAATCTTTAGATGGGCCATCCGGGCCGGAGGAGGACTTCACTGACCTGCACGCCTGGTGTGAAGTTTATCTGCCTGGCGCAGGCTGGATTGGCCTTGACCCGACCAGCGGTTTGTTTGCCGGAGAAGGACATATTCCCCTTGCCTGTACCGCTGATCCTGTCTCGGCCGCCCCTATTACTGGTGCGACCGACGAATGCGAATGCGAATTTGAATACAGCAATACGGTGATTCGAATTCATGAAGACCCGCGAGTAACCAAACCTTACACGGATGATGAGTGGGAAAACATCAAAGCGCTCGGTTGCGCTGTGGACGAGCAGTTGGATGAGATGGACGTGCGCCTGACCATGGGTGGTGAACCAACCTTTGTCTCGATTGATGATATGGACTCGGCGCAATGGAACACCAAAGCGTTAGGTGCGGATAAGCTCAAACTGGCAAAAGATCTGCTCATCAGCCTGAAGGACAAGTTCAACACCCACGCACTGTTGCACTACGGTCAAGGTAAGTGGTATCCCGGCGAAGAGTTACCACGTTGGGCGCTCGGCTGCTTTTGGCGTACCGATGGTGAAGCACTGTGGCACGATCCGTCTTTGCTGGCACGTGTGGACAAAGATTACCAACATACGATTGAGGATGCCGAGCGTTTCGGGCAGTTGCTTTGTGAACGGTTGGGCATCCATAACCAATATTTGCAACCGGCCTATGAAGACTCGCTTTACTATCTCTGGCTAGAGCGTTCCTTGCCAGAGTCAGCGAATCCGAAAAAAGCCAAGCTGAGCGATGATTTGGAAAGACGTCGTCTGGCAAAGCTACTAGGACGAGGCTTAGAAAGCATCAGCGGCTACGTGCTTCCGGTTTCATTTGACCCACAAGGCTGGCAGAGCTCGCTATGGCCAATGCGAAGTGACGTGATCACGCTTATCCCCGGAGACAGTCCAATGGGATACAGGCTTCCGCTGGATTCTCTGCCGCAGGTCAGCGAAGAGGAAATCCCGCCGGAACGTGATCCGTTTGAAGCCAGAGAGGCATTGCCTGTCTATTCGTTAACGGAGAATGTCGCGCAACGCCAGCAATCTCAACAACCTCCTCTCAAAGACAAGGAAAGTAGCAAAAAGACGGTTGATGTTATCCGTACTTCAATTTGTGTCGAGCCGAGAGATGGCCGACTACATCTGTTTCTACCACCAGTGACACATCTGGAGCATTATGTTGAGCTCATCTACCAAATAGAAGCGACGGCAAGCGCGCTCTCCATTCCGGTTGTCATTGAAGGTTACGAGCCACCGAAAGATTACCGTTTGCAGAAATTCCTTATCACACCCGATCCGGGCGTGATCGAGGTGAATATTCACCCTGCAAAAAACTGGCAAGAGTTGGTGGCGAATACCGAAACGCTCTATGAACAAGCGCACCAATGCCGACTTGGGACAGAGAAGTTTATGCTGGATGGCCGTCATACCGGTACTGGCGGTGGCAACCACATTACGCTTGGCGGTCTGACCCCTGCAGACAGCCCTCTATTGAGAAAACCAGATCTGTTGAGAAGTCTGGTTAACTACTGGCAACACCATCCGGGATTGTCTTACCTCTTCTCCGGCATGTTTATTGGCCCGACAAGTCAGGCTCCACGCCCGGATGAAGGAAGAGACGAAGCCCTGTACGAAATGGAGATAGCCTTCCAGAACTTCCCGGATGGACTGGTCGATCAGCCTTGGCTGGCCGACAGACTGATGAGAAACCTTCTCGTGGACGTGACGGGGAACACCCACCGATCCGAGTTTTGTATCGATAAGTTATATGCGGCAGGTACCAGCAGCGGCAGACAAGGACTACTGGAATTCCGTGGTTTTGAAATGCCACCGCACGCCAGAATGGCATTGGTACAAACGCTATTACTGCGCTGTTTAGTTGCACGCTTTTGGAAAGATCCTTACCACAAGCCTTTGATACGTTGGGGAACTACCCTGCACGATAAGTTCATGATGCCCTATTACGTCTGGCAGGATATCAAAGAGGTGGTGGACGATCTTCAACAACACGGGTTCCCGTTTAAATTGGAGTGGCTTGCACCATTTGAAGAATTCCGCTTCCCTCATTATGGAAGGCAACAGATAGATGGCATTGAAATCGAACTGCGTTGGGCAATCGAGCCTTGGCATGTTCTCGGTGAGGAAGTCACGCAGACTGGCACCAGCCGATTTGTCGACTCGTCGGTGGAGCGTCTGCAAGTTCGCCTGACGGGAATGACGGAAAGCCGTTATGTACTAACGTGTAACGGCCGTCGGATACCATTGAGACCGACGGGCAGACAAGGCGAATTCGTGGCAGCCGTGCGATACAGAGCCTGGGCTCCGCCTTCAGCGCTACACCCAACACTGGGAATAGATTCTCCACTGGTGTTCGATTTGATCGACAGCTGGAACGGTGTCTCGATTGGCGGCTGTACGTACCATGTCAGCCACCCCGGGGGAAGAAGCTATGAAACCTTCCCAGTCAACGGAAACGAAGCTGAGGCTCGGAGGGTGAATCGTTTCTGGGATCACGGATTTACTCAGGGAACGTTTAACCCGCCACCGGAGTTCAACGCTCTGCGCAAATTCTATGAAAACAAGACTGCGCCGCGCCCAATGGCACCACCCAAAGAGGAAATCTGCCACGAATATCCAAACACTTTGGATCTTCGCAAACGCAGTCGACGTATTGGATGAGATCATCGCGAAAATTGAATCGTATAAACTCTACTCAGCTGGTTGTCTTTTCCGAGTGGTATATACTAGGCAATAACTCACAAGGTAGTAGCAAAAAATAGTATGAGTCAATTCGTTTCAGACTTCGCTGGGGCGGGAGAAACCCCGCCCTTGATTGGTCCTTATCAGGCATCCAAAAAGGCCTACGATGAGGCGTATGATGACATCAAGCAAACCAGACTACACTGGCTGCCTCTCTTTACGCATTTAGAGAAACTGGAAGATGGTAATCTGGAAGATTTACAAAAGCGTGCTCAGAGAATTCTGAGAGACGACGGTGCGACTTATGATCTTAAAAACGATCCACTTTCGCCTACAGTTTGGTCTCTGGACGTGCTGCCTAATATCATCGCTCAGAGCGAATGGAAAGATACAGAACAAGGTCTGGCACAACGCTCAGAGTTATTTGATCGGATATTAAAAGATATCTATGGCGAACAACGCCTTATCAAAGATGGTGTGATACCGGCAGAGATTATTTTTTCTCACCCTGGCTTTTTACGCCAGTGTTTTGGGATTGACATTCCAGGACTGAAAAACCTTATCTTTCATTCCATCGATTTAGTACGTGACTCAGACGGCTCTTACGTCGTCATCAGTGACAGAACTCAAGCGCCTTCAGGTGCGGGTTATGCGTTGGAAAACCGAACCGTCATCTCACGAGTACTCCCATCCGTATTTCGTCATAGTAATGTGAGACGTCTTTCCAGTTTCTTCCAGACCATGAGAAACACTCTTAACCAGCTTGCTGCACATAAAACCGACGAGCCTAGAGTTGTTCTTTTAACACCGGGATCATCAAGTAGCACCTATTTTGAACACACCTATTTAGCCAACTATTTAGGATACCCGCTGGTGCAAGCTGGCGATTTAACGGTAAGAGGCGGAAAAGTTTGGCTCAAGTCCCTCTCTGGTTTAACGCCAGTTGATGTCATTCTGCGCCGTACGGACGACAACGACTGCGACCAGTCAGAGCTGCGACCTGACTCTCTTTTTGGTATTCCTGGACTGTTAGAAGCGGCACGCAGCGGCAATGTGGTATTAGCCAACCCGCTGGGAAGCGCAGTTCTTGAATCTCCGGTACTGATGGCGTTTCTTCCGAAGATATGTGAATACTTGCTGGGTGAGCCTTTGAAACTCCATAGCGTTGATACTTACTGGTGCGGTATTGACGGAACCATAGAGTTTGTTGAACAAAACCTCGAAAACCTGATTATCAAGCCTTCATATCGTAAAGCTCGCAGCCAGACAATTTACGGCCACTGCTTATCGGCAGAAGAAAAGATAAAAACGCTGGAGATGATTAAGGCTAATCCAAAACAGTATGTAGCGCAGACTTATATCCCCGGCTCTACGGTGCCTGTTTGTTCCGGCTCAAAAATAAAAAACCGACATAGCCTGTTGAAAGCCTTTACTGTCGCTGACGGTGACCGATACTGCGTGATGCCAGGTGCATTAAGTCGGGTGACTCAATCCGATGACGACTACATCGTTACCAGTTTATCTGGTGCTCGCAGTAAGGATACCTGGGTAACTGCCAACAAGCCTGATCTGACTCATCAGTCCCTGCTAGACGAGCCTGGTTTTCACGTTGCTCAGCACGGGAATGTACCAAGCCGCGTCGTCGAAAACTTCTTCTGGTTTGGACGCTATGCGGAACGCGCTGAGTTAAGCATTCGCCTGATGCGAGTGTTATTTAAGCAGCTGAATGGTATCGAAGAGCTCTCACCTCAAGCAAGGACGACCCTTTTAAAGGCGATCTCTCTACAGACAAATTGCCTGCCGGGATTTGTTGAGGGGAATGCCGAACTTCTGGAAAATCCAGATACCGAACTGGCCGACTTGGTGGTGAATGGCAAACGAATTGGCAGTATAAAATCCAACTTACTGGCCATGCTTTCTTGCAGTGATAATGTGCGGGATCGCCTGTCTGCCGACACCCGAATAGTACTGAACAAGCTACGTGACCACCTTAACGAGCTGGATAGAGCCTACACCAGTGGCCTGCCGGAAGCGCCAGAAGAATCACTGGATAACTTGATGACCATGCTGCTAGCACTGTCGGGGCTGAGCAACGACAGCATGCTTAGAGGAGAAGACTGGATATTTCAGCAGATTGGCCAGCGTACCGAAAGGGCAATTCAGACCGCAAAACTGTTCCAGTCAACGCTAAGCATCAAGCTAGAAAGTTTGTCGCAGCAACAAGTGCTGGAGTCGGTACTCCTCAGCATGGAAGCGCTCATTTCTTTCAGAAGACGCTATCGCACCCGAGCTCGTGTGGCGTTTGGCTTGGATCTGCTAATGGTTGATCCTTCGAACCCGCGCTCATTGGTCTACCAGACCGAAAAGCTGAAAGAGTTCCTGGATATGCTACCGGATAACCATGCCTTTATTCCCGGCGGACTCACCAGCGAAACCAGGCTGATCCTACTCACGCTGAACGATATTCAACTTACGGATCTCGAACAACTCGCTAAGGCGAATCCAAATAACCAAACCAGAGAAGATTTTGGTGCTCTGATGGATAAGATAATCGGCCAATTAGAGCAATTTACTTCACTGATAAGCGACAAATACTTTGATCACACAGCTGGACCGCAGCAGTTGATAAAACCCAAATGGAAATTGAATGTATGAGATATAAAGTCCAGCATAAAACGACCTACTCCTACAGTTCGCCTGTGACTCTGTGCTACAACATGGCTCATCTGTTGCCGAGGGACACCGACAATCAGCGCTGCTTTAACCGAAAGATTAGAGTGACACCAAGGCCGTTGTACCAAAACGAAGGCCAGGATTATTTTGGTAACGAAACGTTTTACTTCTCTATTCAAGAGCCACATAAGGAACTCACCATTGATGTCACCAGCTTTTTAGAGGTAAAGCCTCACAACTGGGCCGACATCATCGAGAACCATCAGCTTACCTGCGGTGAACTTCGAAGTATCATGGCTAATGCTGAAAGTGCGGACATCAGGTTAGCGCAGGAATTTTGCCTCGACTCACTACAAATCAAACGCTCCGAAAATTTAAGGCAATATGCGCAAGAATTGTTTAGTGACAATCAGCCCGTGTTAAAAGCCGCCTTGGCATTTACCCATAAAATCTTTACCGAGTTTACTTTTGATCCAACCGCAACCGACGTAACAACGCCAACCGAACAGGTTCTTAAAGAGAAACGGGGCGTGTGTCAGGATTATGCCCAATTGGCGATAGGCTGCCTGCGATCTGTTGGCCTAGCGGCACGCTATATGAGTGGTTATATAGAGACTCTGCCGCCTCCAGGTCAGGAAAAGCTCGTCGGTGCTGATGCTTCTCACGCCTGGTTTGCGATTTTTGTACCGGATCTTGGCTGGGTGGAATTTGACCCGACTAACGACCTCATCGCTAACGATCAACATATTGTTACTGGCTGGGGACGCGACTACGCTGATGTGCCACCCTTGCAGGGAGTCGTGTTTGATGGTGGTGAAACTCACAACCTGAGTGTTTCAGTGGATGTGGCTAGAGTATAAATCTGAAGTTCTTAAAATCAGATTACTCAAGCGCTAATTTACCGTAAATGTACGCCAGCTCTGCGACCGTTTTGGCGGAGAATTTTTTCAACAAACTGGCTCGATGTACCTCGACGGTTCTCATCGCAATACACAGTTCATCTGCGATACGGATATTGCGCTTACCTTCGATGATTAAACGTAAAATATCCCTCTCTCGCGGCGTTAGAGACTCATACGCCAACTTTGCTCCAGCCATATCGAAACTTGCTGCCGACTGCACCTGCCCCTGTAAAATGGCTTGCGCCAGTGCATCACCTTTGACGGGTTTTTGGAAGAAGTTCACCGCCCCTGACTGCAATGCATCCACCGCCATCGGTACATCACCATGACCAGTCAGATAAATCACCGCAAGTGGGCTATTGGCATCGTTAAGTATTTGATGCACTTGCTGACCACGAAGATTGGGCATTCGGCTATCGAGAATCACACAACCCGCCTGATGAATGTCTACTTCATCCAGAAAAGACTGTCCGTCTGCAAAAGTCATGACGTGGAAGTCATGTTCCTCCAACATAAAAGCCAGCGAATCACGCACCGATTCATCATCGTCAACGACATAAACAGGTAACTGTTTTTCAGTACTACTCATGAATGCTCCTAGTACAGGTTAGTCTTGATATGGAAACACAAGCTCGACCAAACAACCGTGTGGCGTGGTCGATTGAATAAGAAACTCGCCACCGTGCAATTCCATCACGTCACGACAAATCGCCAAACCTAACCCAAGTCCTTCTTCCTTTGTGCTCACAAATGCTTGAGTAGGGTTTTCTTGCTGTAACCCTGTCCCGTTATCCAATACACGAATGGAAAGCTGATGACCTTGGTAGTCACTGTGCAGGGCAATTTTACCTTGATAACCGGACGAGTGATATTTCTCCTTAAACAAAGCGCAAGCATCAATCGCGTTGTTGATCACATTAACCAAAACCTGTTGAACACCCACGGCATCGGCCAAGATGTGGCGAACCTCCCCTTCGCTACTGGTCACAACCGATACATTTTGCTTTTGCAGTCGGAAATGGAGCAACTCAACCGTGTCATCAATTAACGCTTGAATATCACAAGGCGCTTTATCAACGCTACGCTTGCGGATCAAAGTTCTTAGACGTTGAATAATCGCATCGGCTCTCTCTACTTGACCCTGTATTTTCTCAAAAACAGGAACAATATCTTCGTAAGGGCGCTTCTTAGCTAAACGCAGTAAACCGCCCTCACTGTAATTTCGAATCGCCGCCAATGGCTGGTTTAATTCGTGGGCGAGACTGCTGCCAATTTCTCCGACAATGGCAACTCTCTGCGAATGCTCCAACTGCTCGCTTTTCTCTTTCAGCCTCAGAGAAGTCTGCTCCAACGCCTGCTTGCTTTTACTAAAACGATATTCAAGCCAAAAGTGGTAAGCGTTCAACACAATCACAAAAATGAACAGCGCCCACGCCCATTCCTGATGGTTACGCAGCCAACGCAGTGCCTCCTGCCACCAAGGTTGCTGCAAGGGATGCAAATCTAAAGCTTGATAGAGTTTATCAATGCTCAACAAACTCACTGGTGACGTCCATCCCGATGCGCCAGCAGCAATAATCGCTGGATGTTCTGGCGGCATCGCAAGCAATACCTGAGCGACTTTTTTCGCCAGAAGAGAAGAGCCTCGCTCTGTTTTGGCAAATGACCAGTTGGGATAAAGCGGAGTCGACACCGCACAGGAGGAGTGTTCATGCGGCTGTTGATTTAAGACTCTGAAACCGCCTTGCTGTAACAGACCTTCATCTTGCATCTTCTCCAATAAACAGGCGGGCACCACAGCGGCTTCGACATTGCCGTCACGTAATTGATAGAGGTTGGCGTCAATAGGGAAGCCGAGAAAGCGAACATCAGCAAAAAAGTCATTCGGATCGAGTCCCATTTCTACTATTTGGTAGCGCAAGGTCAGGTATCCACCAAAGGCTTTTTCCTCCACTGCGGCCACTGGCAACCCAGACACCTCTTTTAATGTTTGATACGGAGAGTTTGCCCGTACCACCAGCGCTGACCCAATGCCATAGTTTGAGTTTTGTGGGGCGCGACTGGTCAAGGTCGCCATCCAGGAAAGCGCGTATTGTCTGCCTAATCGAACCGCTTGTCCGGGATTAGTTACGATGAAATCCATGGTCTGAAATTTCACCGCCTCTCCCATTTCATCTAAATTCAGAGGATGAAGAACAAAGTGAACTTCAGAAATTTGCTTATTTAACCAATCAATAGTCGGTTGCCACCTCTGCTCCGCATAAAGATGACCACGTATTGCCAAAACACCGACGTCAACTATCTGCTTAACCTCATTCTGCTTCATTTCATGCTGTTTAACGCCTTGTTGCTCTATTTGTACCGAAGGCGTTGCCTGAACCAAAGAGGAGAACACAGCCAAGAAAAGAATCCAAACCGGACACAGCAGCGATGTTTTTTTCATGATGAGGTCGAATATTCCCTAAGCAAATGATGGAACAAGAATAACAGCTACATTCCCTAAACCACATTTGTTTTAGATCAACTTTGATCTGGGTATGTGGAAATCCACTATATCGACCTCGCAGCACATTTCTCACAATGGAATCAGTCAGTTCAAATTCAACTAAGCAGGTGAGTTATGGATTCCACCAAACGTCGCTTTCTCAGCGCTGTCACAGCTGGTGCCGCGCTGATCCCAATTGCAGGTATTGGCACTGCCACGGCGGGTAATGTCATTCGAAATAACCACTCCCCCGACCGAAAAGGACACGTCGGTAAACGTTACGCCATGGTGATTGATTTACGCAAATGCGTCGGCTGCCAAGCTTGTACTGTAAGTTGCAGTATCGAAAACCAAGCGCCTATCGGACAGTTCCGCACCACGGTAAAACAATATGAGGTGACACTCGATGATGGTTCTACCGCCACTCAAGAGTCTAAAGCCTTTATGCTCCCTCGCCTTTGTAACCACTGTGACAACCCGCCCTGCGTGGCAGTTTGTCCCGTTCAGGCGACTTTTCAGCGCGAAGATGGGATCGTCATGGTGGATAACAGCCGCTGCGTCGCCTGCGCGTATTGTGTACAAGCTTGCCCTTACGACGCTCGTTTTATCAATGAAGACACACTTACTGCTGACAAATGCACCTTCTGCGCACATCGATTAGAAAAAGGGTTATTGCCAGCTTGCGTGGAAACCTGTGTTGGCGGGGCACGCGTGATTGGCGATTTGAATGACCCGTCAAGTGAAATACGCCGCTTAATTGCAGAACATCAAAACGACATCAAAGTGCTCAAGCCCAAACAAAGCACCAAACCGCACGTTTTTTATATCGGCATGGATGAACGCTTTACCGACCATATAGACGGACAACCAGCGATTTACGATCCACAAGGAGAACACGCATGAACATCACCGAAGTGTTAGTCCAACCTCAAGCGATGGCCTGGCTCCCGTGGGCAGTACAGTATTTCTTCTATATCGGTTCTGCTTATGCGGCAGCTATTCTGTTTTTGATAGCTTTACTGTTTGAACAATACACCAGCCACCGGCTGCGCGCTGCATTGGTACTAACCTTGGCCATAGGCGCTATCGTGGGACCGTTGGCGTTAACGGGCGATCTACACCAGCCGGGGCGCGCTTGGCATTTTTACGCGCATTTCACCCCGTGGTCGTGGATGTCTTTAGGCTCGCTGTTCCTGCCCGTATTTTCTGGTCTAGCTGTGATGACAGCCTGGCTGTACCTGCGTCAGGACCTGATCAATTTGCGTGAGCAACCGGGGAAAATACTGCCTTTATTGTCGAAGTTATCGTTTGGTGAGTGGCGAATCTCCCGTAAAGCCATGCTGATGATATCTATGATCACCGTGTTTTCTGGCTTAACCATCGCACTCTATACGGGTGCAGAAATCGCCGTCGTTCAGTCACGCTCTTTATGGCATCAACCTGCTTCGCCTATTCTTTGGTTCGTCACTGCATTTATGGGCGCAGTTGGTTTTGCTCTGCTGATCTGGCTACTACTACCAAACCACTCAAAAAGCCTATCCTCAGGCGATACCAATTTAATGAAAAAGTCTGTGTTAATAAGCGGAGGCTTAACCCTGATTCTCATGCCAATTTGGGCATCCAATAACTCGACATTCTCACTTTATTCAAGCGACCAATGGGTAGAAAACATTGCCCTGATCACCTTGATAATTTTAGGCAGTATGTTGCTCGCGTTCATTACGTTGAGAGACAGTAAAACGTCCACATCTTCTCACTTTCGTCGCATCTTTGGGTTGTCTTGCATGTCATTAACCTCACTTGCAAGCGCGTGGCTGGTTCGCTGGTTCACCATCATGGAAGTGCAGACCATCGCCAAATTCGATGCCGGTCTGTATCCGTACCAATTGACTATGAATGGAAATGGCTGGCTCGGCATTATTGGCATGTTCGGGTTGTGGCTAGCACTGGCCTTACTCGGCTCAGAACTGGTTCAGTCCAAACAAAACACCCATAGAAAAACGACTTCACTCACCTTAACCGAACGCTAATCAAAGAGGATTTCATTATGGATAACAAACGCCGTCAGTTTTTGAAATCAGGGCTTGCCGTTGGTGGGCTTGGCGCATTCGCTGCAGGTTATGCCACCACCACTAAACATATGGTTGAAGGTGCGCTTGAAGGCACTGCGGGTAAAAAAACTCGCGATAGTCACCACGGCAACTCTCTGGAACCTGAATACACAGTCAGTGACAAAGGCAATCTGATCCCGAATTCAAATCAGCGCATTGCACCGTCGATGTGCTTCGGTTGTTGGTCACTGTGTGGATTGCGAGTGCGCATTGACAACCGTACTGACGAAATTTTGCGTATCAGTGGCAACCCATATCACCCACTCTCTCAGCAGCAACATATCCCCTTCGAAACGCCAGTCAAAGACGCCTATTTAAGTTTGGCGGGAGAAGCGGGTCTTGAAGGTCGATCGACTGCATGTGCTCGTGGCAATGGCATGCTAGAGATTCGTAACAGTCCGTACCGTATTACCCAGCCACTCAAACGAGCAGGAAAGCGAGGCGAAGGCAAATGGACTCCGATCAGCTACGAGAAGTTGATAGAAGAAGTCGTCGAAGGTGGCGATTTATTTGGAGAAGGCCATGTCGATGGCTTGCGTGCAATTCGGGATTTAAAGACACCAGTCGATCCTGATAATCCAGAATATGGCCCCAAAGCCAACCAACTGTTAATGACGAATGCCGGAAACGAAGGCCGGGACGACATCTTTAAACGTTTCGCTTTTAACAGTTTTGGGACGCGTAACTTCGGTCACCACGGTTCATACTGCGGCTATGCATTTCGCGCTGGCAGCGGCGCATTCATGAATGATTTAGATAAGTACGCGCATTTGAAACCAGATTTTGACAACGCGGAATACATTATCTTCATCGGTATGTCACCCGCTCAAGCCGGTAATCCATTTAAGCGTCAAGCTCGGCAACTCGCCAATGCGCGAACCAACGGTAAACTGGAGTACAGCATCATCACGCCAAGCTTGCCTGCGGGTTCGTCAAGCTTGGCGGCTGGAGACAATAACCGCTGGATTCCGATTAAACCCGGAACCGATTCTGCCCTTGTGCTTGGTATGATCCAGTGGATCTTGGAAAACCAACGCTACAATAAAACCTTCTTAGCCCAGCCGGGCGCAAACGCAATGAAACGCGCAGGCACCGCGCACTGGTGCAATGCCACTCATCTGGTGATCAGCGATGAGCAGCACCCTAGGAACGGGACGTTTTTACGTGCGTCCGATCTCAACCTGCCATTCGATGGCGATGTGCTTTCTGACTCAGACCCATATGTCATTGTCGATGCCCAGAGCAGTGAATTGAGTGTTCATACTCAGTCCGATGAAGCAGAACTGTTTGTCGATAAAACCGTGACACTCACATCGGGTGATGTTCGGGTAAAGTCGTCGCTGCAAAGACTCAAAGAAGAGGCGTTTAAATACAATCTGGAGTTTTACAGTCAGCAGTGTGAAATCCCTGTCGAACAAATTGTGGAATTAGCAACGCGATTTACCAGTCACGGTACAAAAGCAGCCGTCGACACCCACGGTGGCAACATGCACACTAATGGTTTCTACAATGCGTTTACCATCATGATGCTCAACGCACTGATTGGTAATATCAACATGAAAGGTGGCGCGATGGCGAAAGCGGGTGGCTATCCAACCTCCGCCAATGGTCCAGGCTATGACTTCACCCAATTTCAAGGCAAAGTCGATCCGAAGGGCGTTTTTCTCTCTCGCAGTAAATTCCCGTATCACAAGACCAGCGAATACAAGCGTCGTGTTGAAGCTGGTGAATCCCCTTACCCAACACGCGCGCCTTGGTATCCATTTGCGGCACCACTGCTTACCGAGCACTTGTCGGCAGCCATCGATGGCTACCCATACCGAGTAAAAGCCTGGGTCAACCATATGGCGAACCCAATGTATGGCGTCCCAGGTTTAAAAACATTGCTGGAAGACAAGCTCAAAGATCCAAAACAGCTTGGTTTAATTGTCTCCGTCGATGCTTTCATCAACGAAACCACCGCGTTATCGGATTACATTGTGCCAGACACCGTCACCTATGAAAGCTGGGGTATGGCAACACCTTGGCATGGCGTACCCGTGAAAACCGTGACTGCTCGCTGGCCGATTGTGGAGGCAAGAACCGATAAAACTGCCGACGGCCGCTCGATTTGCTTAGAGAACTTTTTGATTGATGTCGCCAAGAAAATGCAACTGGGCGGATTTGGTGACAAAGCAATTCCGGACGCTCAAGGTAACTGGCACGCTCTCCATAGCGCAGAAGATTTCTACCTACGCTCTGCGGCAAACCTGGCTTATGTGAAAGGCGGCGTGCCTGAAGTGTCGGCAGAAGATATTGCATGGTCGGGCTTAGAGCGTTTGATGCCAGCCATGCAAAAAACACTCACCGCAGAGGAGATGAAACGCGTAGCCTTTATTTTTGCTCGTGGTGGTCGATTCGAAAACACGACAGAAGCCTATCAAGATGAGCAAATGAAACATAAGTGGACGCGTCCAGTTGCGATATGGAACGAGCGTGTTGGTAGCGCAAGAAACACCATGACGGGCGATTTCTATTCCGGATGTCCGACATGGCATCCGCAGAAACTGGCGGACGGTACGCCTTTGGAGGAAAAATACCCGAGTTCTGAGTGGCCTTTTAGCCTGACGAATTTTAAGTCCAATATTCACAGTGCGGTGTCAAATTTATCGCCAAGATTGAACTCGATCAAAGGAGTTAACCCGGTTTATATCCACCCTATCGATGCCGAACGAGCAGGTCTTGAAACCGGCGATGAGTTTACTATCGAAACCCCGTCGGCAAGCACCAAAGCGCTCGCGATGGTAGTTAGCGGCATTCGTCCGGGAACTCTCGGCTTTGAACATGGATTTGGTCATACCGAGTTAGGACAACGCGCGCACTGGATTGGCGATAAGCAGCAGCCAGTGAAAACTTGCCGCCAGAATGGCGTCAACATCAATGACATTGGCTTGATAGATCCAACCCGAGAAGGAAAAGGCGTGTTATTGGATTGGGTGGTCGGCGCAGCGGCACGTCAATCCCTGCCAGCTAAGATAATCAAAGCTTAACCTTCGGGGCTGTCCTTTTGGGGCAGCCCTCTCACGTTCTCAGCGTCAAATATGTGGAAATCCACAATACCGCCACTTATTGACAAGGAAGACAATATTGCGATTCTAAAAAAGACAAAGTGAGTCAGCATGTCAAAAGTTCTTTCAGTGGTCGCAGCCAGTTTGCTGGCAACCACAATGAGCGTAAGCGCCTCGTCTATTCCTGAAAAAGCTGGTGTGTGTAGCGGTTGCCATGGTCAAGATGGTATGGGCCAGGCCAATATCGCCCCTATGATTGCCGGTTTAAATGCTAATTACCTCAATTCTCAAATAGAGCTGTTCCTTAGCGGTGAGCGACAAAATGCGGTCATGCAAGGTATGGCTCAAGAAGTGAGCGATCCGAGCATTCGCAAAGAAGTACTCGAATACTACGCAAACTTACCAAGCTATGAGTTCACAAACCCAGAGAAACGCGGCGACCAAGCCAACATTCTCAGCCCTTATCGCAAGTTAATTTTCCAGGGAGACTGGGACCGCAACATTCCAGCCTGTGCAACTTGCCATGGTGCCAGCGGTATGGGAGTCGATAAGTTCCCTCGTCTCGCCAGTCAGCACGCCGATTATTTAAAAGCACAATTAATGGCTTGGAAAAACGGAACTCGCAGTGGTGACCCGCTCAATATGATGAGCACCATCGCGAAGAATCTCACCGATAAAGAGATCGAAAACCTTTCCTACTACTTTGCCTCACTGCGTTATTAGGAGCAAACATGAAACTTTTCTATTCTTTATTCGTGTTGCCTGTGGTTTCTGCTGCTGCAATAGCAAATGACCAACTGCCCGATCGCCAAAAAGAACTGCCAGCGGTTGAAAAAGAAAGCCACAATAAATACCTCAAGCCACGCGATCTCAGCACCATTGCCAACACAGAGTTTGGCGAGCAAGTAAAACGTGGCTATTCGTTGTTTGTGAACTCACAACAGATGCGCGGAACGTACGTAGGCAATGAGCAAAACTGTGTGAACTGTCATATGGAAGCCGGACGCAAAGCCAATGCGGCACCTTTGTGGGCAGCTTACATGGCTTACCCTGCTTATCGTAAGAAAAACGATCGCGTCAACAGTTACGCCGACCGCATTCAAGGCTGCTTCGAATATTCCATGAACGGTAAAGCACCCGCTTATGATTCACCAGAGATTATCGCGCTGAGTTCTTACGCCTACTGGCTTGCCATGGGTGGCTTGCTGGACCAGTATGGCATGAGCAATGAACCAATTCCTGAGATAGACGCTAAAACATTGCAAACGGGCGGGAAAGCGCCAGATTTCCCTCTGCCAGAAACCATTGCTCAGGCGTTACCTGTGGAAGAACGCGGCAACCTTGCCGGACGCGGTTACCCGAAAATACCGGCACCAGAGCAAACACCGTCACCAGAGCGAGGCGCATTGGTTTACGCAAAGAACTGTGAAACTTGCCACAGCGTTGATGGCTCTGGCATCAAAGGCAGCGATGGTCACTCTTACATCCCACCACTTTGGGGGGCAAACGCGTACAACTGGGGCGCTGGTATGCACCGTATCAACACCGCGGCTTACTTTATTTACGAGAATATGCCGCTTGGCAAAAGTGTGCAGTTGACAGAGCAAGAAGCATGGGATGTGGCCGCGTACGTCAATAGTCACGAGCGTCCTCAAGATCCTCGTTTTAAAGGCAGTGTTGCCGCGAACGCTGAAAAGTACCACCAGCACCAAGGCTACTACGGGAAAACGCTGAATGGTAAGCAAATCGGCGCTAATGCGTTTGAAAGCACTACTGTTAAATAAGGTAACAATACCTGCTCCTTAATTTGGAGCAGGATTTCTATTCCACCAACTGAGATAGGGTTAGCCATTCGACAGGTAACCCCTTTCATAAAAAGGTTAACCTTGAACACACCCTCTATTTTGCGCTCAATTTATTTGCGCACAAAATAAATGCCATCCTAGAAATCATCTACACCAATTAGTCACTAAAATGCAAGTAGAATTTGTGTTAAAATCTTTGCCTTATATAAGTATCTGCTGTAAAACAGAGTATTCTTTCGGGCAAATGATTTACAATCCTATTCCATGAGCACTCAACCAAACTCAAGTCAGTTAATAGCATGTGAAGAATGTGGTCTTGTTGTCCGTATTCCTGAGATAGAACAGGGGCAAAAAGCACAGTGTCCACGCTGTTCACACTCACTTACCAAAGTGAATGCGAAACCGTATCAAAGTGTCATTGCTATCTCGTCGGCATGTTTGATTATGTTGGTACTCAGCGTTTCGTTTCCATTTATGTCTTTCAGTGTGCAAGGCTTATCTCAAGAGATCACGTTACTGCACGCAGCCAAAATGCTGGCCGAATTCAAAAATGTCCTACTTGGCGTACTGCTATTAGCAACGGTTGTTGTTCTGCCAACCATCTACGTGGGCTTGATTCTTTTCCTCCATCTTGAAGCACTGAAAACACTCAAACACTCACCCTCTAAAAAACAGCAGAGGATGACAAAAGTCTTGTGCCGTATTCTGTTTAAGGTCGAGCCCTGGCTGATGGTGGATGTCTTTTTGATTGGTGTACTGGTCAGCTTGATCAAAATTGCTTCTCTCGCCGATATCGGTATGGGAACCTCTTTCTGGGCTTTCTGCGTTTACACCGTTTTAGTCGTAAAGTGCATTTCGATGGTCGATAGAAGCTGGCTATGGGGTCACTTTATTCCTGCCGTAGAGGTGCCTGGAGTAGCAGAAGGTGATACCCACCACAATCACAATCATATTGGCTGCCATACTTGTCATCAGATAAACCGCATCGAAGATAAAGCCTGTATTCGCTGCAAAAGCCCGCTTCACCGATACAACCCTACAGAAAACTTACAAAAAGCGTGGGCTCTACTTTTTGCGTCGATAGTTTTTTATATCCCAGCGAACCTCTACCCGATGATGTACACCGTTAGCCTTGGGCATTCAGAAGGCTCTACCATTATGGAAGGGGTAATTTTGCTCTGGCACTTGGGCTCCTACCCAATTGCTATGGTGATTTTCTTTGCCAGTGTTTTCATTCCAATGGCGAAAATGTTCGCTCTGGCGTGGTTGTACATTCAAGCTCAAAAAGCGCGATACCTTCCACCGGAAGAAAGTATTTCACGCTTAAAGATTTATCGCTTAACTGAATTTATTGGCCGCTGGTCAATGATTGATATTTTTGTCGTCGCTATTTTGGTTGCACTGGTTCAGTTGCAAAACCTGATGGCGATTTATCCTGGCCCTGCTGCGTTGTCATTTGCTGCAGTGGTTATTTTCACCATGCTCTCTGCCATGATTTTTGACTCACGCTTATTGTGGCAATCGCCACAGAATGATGTGCAAGAGCCGATGCCTGACTTAAAAGAGAAAGCCAAATATGAGTGATGAGAACAACACAACCGCTCAAATAAAACCGCAAAAGCAGGTTTCTGCTATTTGGATTGTTCCAATCCTTGCGCTAGTTATGGGGGCGTGGATGCTGTTTCAATACATCAACAGTACCGGCCCACAAATCACATTGCAGCTACCGACAGCCGATGGCATTGAAGCAGGCAAGACGGAGATAAGAGCGCTTAACGTAAAAGTCGGTGTCATTACCGAAGTCACACTCAGCGAAGATTATGATCACATCATCGCTAAAGCACAGATGAACAAAGACGCGGCGCGTATGCTGAGAGACGACACCATGTTTTGGGTCGTCAAACCTCGCATTGGCCGTGAAGGCGTTTCTGGACTAGAAACCTTACTTTCTGGCGCTTACATTCAGCTGCAGCCTGGTAAGTCAGATGAAGAGAAAGAAAAGTTCACCGTACTAGATGTTCCGCCCGTTGCAGCTCCCGATGCCGAAGGGTTGAGACTGGTCTTAACTCACCGTGAAGCAGGAAAGCTGGGAGTTGGCGATCCGGTTATCTTTAAAGGTTTTACCGTTGGCCGCGTAGAGAAAACCAGTTTTGATGTTGATTCCCGTCAGGCGCTTTATCAACTCTTTATCTTTAAGCCGTATGACAATCTAGTTCGTACGCGCACCAAGTTTTGGCTCAATTCCGGCGTAGATTTACAACTCAATACCGAGGGCTTTGAATTAAAATTCGGCTCTCTTGAAAGCTTACTGACAGGTGGCGTAACGTTCGACTCCATTCCCGGCATGGACTCAGGTGAACCACTCACGGAAGAAATGGCGAGTTTCCGCTTATACGATGATGCTAAACAGCTTCGTGAAGGCATGTACGACGAGTACATTGAATTTGTTATGTTGTTTGATGAATCCGTCCGTGGTCTAAAAGCAAAAGCACCTGTCGAGTACCGAGGTCTGCGAATTGGTACCGTCATGAGAGTGCCACTGCGCTTCCCGACTCAAGAAGAAAGTTTTTCAGTCAAAAGAATTCCGGTATTGGTGCGTATCGAATTAGGCCGTCTGTTCGAGCACTTCCACACGGATTCGATGTCTGACTACAGCGAGAAATTGAAACTTGAGTTTGCCAAAGGCCTTCGTGGCACGTTGAAAACCGGTAGCTTAATTACTGGAGCTTTATACATTGATACCGACTTCTATCCAGATGCCGAGAAATACGTACCAGACGAGTTTTTGGGCTTAGAGGTTTTCCCTACCATGCGTGGCGGATTTGCCCAGGTTCAAAAGCAAGTGAATGATTTCCTGGATAAGCTCAACAAGTTACCAATGGAAGACACGCTAAACTCGTTAAATGAAACGCTGAAGACTTCAGAACGTACTTTGGCTTCGGCGGAGCGTGTGGCAAACAGTATCGATAAATTGTTAAGCCAGAACGATACTCAGCAGATCCCTGCGGATATTCGTCAGAGCCTGCAGCAGCTACAAAAAACACTCGATGGTTACGGTCCTAACTCAACCATGTACAGCGAAATGGAATCTACGCTCAAAGAACTTGAAAGCGTAATGACCGAGTTTAAACCGGTACTCAAACAACTTAATGAAAAACCAAACTCACTCGTGTTTGGAGAAGAAGAAACCAGTGATCCGGTACCTGTCAGAGGACAAAAATAATGAAGCGTGTATTTCTTTTAGTTTCTGCACTATTAGCAGGTTGTAGCAGCGCACCAGAACCAACCAGTTCGATGTACCTGTTACCGAAAGTAGAGTCTCAAACGTTGAGTAGCGCGGCAGTGGCTGAACGCCCTCTTTTGATTGTTCGCCCAGTTGAGCTGGCCAGCTATCTCAATAACAGTGGCATTGTGTATCGTACTTCTGAATCACAAATTATTCAGGCTAAACACAACCAATGGGCGCAAAGCATTTCAGAGCAAATAACTCAGCGAATCATTGACGACCTGCGCCACAAGCAAAGCCATTATTGGCCAGTTCAAGTACATAGCCTCATAGATCAAAGTAGCGAAAATAAGCTCCAGCTGAGTTTGAGTAAGTTCAATGGAAATTACCAAGGTAACGCTGAGCTTGAAGGCGAATGGATGTTGATTAATGCTAATGGCAAAGTGCAACATCGCTCTCCAGTTAAAATCCTAATGCCGTTACAGGATGAAGGTTACGATGCTCTGGTTGGAGCACTTTCGGCAGGACTGGAAAACCTTACCGATAACATCGCGCAACAACTATAAGAGTTCAGTTAAAGCCAAAAAAGGGGAGCATATTGCTCCCCTTTCCTATATATACCGACTACCTATCATGAGTAAGGCTCGACGACATGTAACTCATAACGTTTGATGGTTTTAGGTGGCTCACAAGTATCAAGTACGCTTGTTTCATCAAGTAAGATCCAGTCTCTGCGATGCGCTTCGCCTAACTTTTTAGCATTACTGATATCAAAGCAATCCTTCTCACGTTCACTTTGAGTCAAAATATAACGCTTTGGTTTCTCTTTTATCCATAGCCACGCATTACGTTCTTGCTCTTTACTATCTGACAAGTAACTGAAATGTGTCAAAGATACTGGCGAAAATAACAAGAACTGCTCTTTAAACTGAGTCAGCCCCAACTCCCCATCCTCACCAATCGCCTTATGAGCTTGCACCATTATTTCTTTTGCTGGCGTACGGATTGGATTGAGCAGCATGTAACCCGCAAAGCTGTACCAAACCCATGTTAGTGACAGCGCTACCCAAAACGCGCCAATGGCAGGAACCGCACGAGATTTGAAGAAAGCTATTCCCCATATTATCGCCGCGACTAAAAAGAATGCCGCGAAAGGTAATGCCGAATCGTAATCGTCTAAATGTTTGGTGATTGCTTTCACCTCCAGCGCTACCAGCACTGCACCCACAAAAAGAACCACACCAAGAACTAGTGTCAAAGCTTTTAGCACTTTACTCGTCCATGAAGGCCAAAACTGATGGCTAAAGGCATAGCCAGCTAAAATCGCCATCATTGGTAGTGCTGGCAAGATGTATACACCTCGTTTCCCTGGGCTGATACTAAAGAATACGATAACCAGTACAATCCACGACAGCACACTGATAAGTGCAGGCGACAAACGTAACTGCTTCCAGAAGTTCTTGTTAAAGAAGATAAAGTAAAGCGGGAACCACATAACCGGAATGACACTGACGACGAAATAGTGCCAAGGCTTAATATGCCCCCAAGAATTTGCGTAGCGCTCTCCCGTTTGCTTAAACAAGATATTATCTTTATATGCTGCAAAATCCGGGTTGTGGCTTATCTCAACAATCGAAATCATTGGTAACAGCCAGCATGCAATGGTTGCTAACATAAACACGGGACCAAGCAGCAGTTTCCAGGAGACTGCATCATCGAATCGATGTTTGCCCGTCAAATGAAGCAACAAAACTGGCACTAAGAACAAGGCAGGCAGGAAACCAACGCCTTTCGTTATAATGCCCAGCCCCATGAAAACCCACGCAACGCCGTACCATCCCCAACTGGTCTTTACAAAGAAATGTCGCAACAACCCATACATCGCAATAGTAATCCAAGCCGCGACCATAGCATCAATCTGAGCCGCTTTAGACTGGATAATAAATTGCGGAGCCAGCAGCAATAAAAAACCGACACTACGAGCAGTTTTCACATTCCACAGTTTTGCCGAAATGTCATAACAACAAATTAATGCGACCAGGCTAACAATCGCATTGGGCAACATGAAGGTCGCTTTTATACTGCCAGTCAGCCAATAAAAGGCCGCCATTGACCACATAAATACTGGCGGTTTATCCGGATAAAGCTCTCCTCCTCGCATCGGGAAAAACCAGTTACCTGATTGAACCATTTCACGAGCAACTTCGACAAAACGAGGTTCATCTGCAGGCCAAGGATCACGTAGGCCAATTCCAGAAAAAATAATGATAATAGCGAGGATCAATAAGAAGCAGAGCGTTTGGTAATAGTCTTCGTTTTGCCAAACTTGCCTGGACTTCGCAATAACAGGATTCATAGTTCCTCTTCCATATTTAATAGTTCAACGCGGCTTTTAATATGATCTCTATACAGAAAACCAGTCAGTAAAGCACTGACCACACCAAAGAAAATACTGAGATATATCATTGTATTACTTGATGACTGAATACCTGCTCCCATTAAGGCAAATATAATCACTTGTGGGAGATAGCCAAGTACGCTTGCAGAAAGAAAAGCAAAAAAAGGAACTCGAACACTACCCGATAAAACGTTAGTGACAACATTATTTCCGATAGGGAACAAACGTAACAGCAAGATTTTATAAAAGGGTTTTCGGCTGGCGAATGAATTGAATTTGATCATCTTTTTAGGGAAATGACGATATAACCAGTTGGCGAAGATAAACCGAGCGCAATAATAATTAAAAGTGGCACCGACAACACAAGCTAATAATGTCAGAACCACGCCTAAGTTTATATTATATAAATACCCAAACACGAGTGCGATTGCTTGCTTAGGCCCACTTAAAGATAAAAATATAACGCTGAAGGTGAATACCACCACCTCTCCTGTCATACCATTTTGTTGGATATAACCAACTAGCCAGTTTTTATCCGTTAAATGCACCAAGACGGGATTATCAAGCTGATTCGCAATCAGAACCCCGACAGCAATTAATAAAAAAAGCTTCAACCACTTCATTCTTGTTGTTCTGTACCTGCAACACTCACCGCTTTAACCAATGGATTTTTAGTGCGTCTTTGTAACCAAATCACACCAAACAAATCAACGATACCAACCCACGCTCTATTCCAGGCGTTATAGTTTGACGTCCCTGCTTCTCGGTCTCGGTGCGCGACTTGATGAACCACAATTTCACCATTAAGCGACTTAATCAATGCAGGGAGAAAACGATGCATGTGATCAAAGTAAGGTAGACGTAAGTAAGTCGCTTTGGGAATAACTTTGAGACCACAACCGGAATCAGGCACACCATCACCCAGTAGCGTATGACGCACTTTATTAGCGACTTTGGACTGAAAGCGAACCCAAGCCGTATCCAAGCGTTTCGCCCGGTAACCCGCGATACAAAAATGCGGATTAGTCACTTTAGCTGCGAGTTCTAACATGCTTGGCATGTCAGACGGGTCGTTCTGACCATCTGCGTCAGAGGTAATAATCCACTCACCTTTTGCGTGTTTAACCGCCGTCAAAACTGCGGTGCTTTGTCCGCAACTTTGCTCGTGACTAACAACTTGGAGATTACAACCACACTCCTGCGCAGCATCAAGGGCTTCCTGCACTGTGTTATCTGTGCTTCCGTCGTCAGTAATCACAATTTCTACTTCTGGATAAGCCTTCAAGCTATCATGAATTTCTTTTACTAACTTCCCGATATTCCCTTGTTCATTTTTAGCAGGAATAACGACTGATATACTCGGCAACATTCACTCTAACCTTGTCATAGCAAGCTATAAAGACAAGCCCTATAGCCTTACTTTATTTTTACTTGTTATAAAACTCTCGGTACCAAGAAACAAACTCTGCAATACCTTCTTGTATCGATACCACAGGTCTGTACCCCGTTACTGCATAAAGATCTTCGGTATCTGCGTACGTTTGATAAACATCACCGGGCTGCATATCTCGAAAATTCTTTTTCGCTTCAATGCCGAGTTCATTTTCTATCCCATATATAAAGTCCATCAGGTTGATAGGTGACCCGTGACCGATATTGTAAACCGCAAACGGCGCAGAGCTACTCGCTGGCGAGCCTGTCTCTACTTTCCATTGAGCATTTTGGACAGGAATGACATCGGCTATGCGAACGATACCTTCAACGATGTCGATAATATGTGTAAAGTCTCTCCACAACTCACCGTTGTTGTTAATGTCTATCGATTCCCCTTCAAGTATCTTTTTGGTGAAGATAAATGGCGCCATGTCGGGACGTCCCCAAGAGCCATAGACAGTAAAAAATCGTAATCCAGTAGTAGGAATTTGATACAAATGAGAATAGCAATGCGCCATTAACTCATTCGATTTTTTCGTCGCGGCATATAGAGATACGGGATGGTCGACACTATCAGACGTTGCAAAAGGGACTTTACTATTCAAGCCATAAACGGAGCTAGAAGAGGCGTACACCAGGTGCTGAACACTATTCTGACGACAACCCTCAAGTATATTTAGGTAGCCGGTTACATTTGATTCAACGTAACAGTGAGGGTTTTCAAGTGAGTATCTAACGCCAGCCTGTGCAGCAAGATGAATGACCCGATCAAAGTTCTCCTTCTCAAATAAAGCTTCCATTTCCGCCCTATTTGAAATATCAATTTGTAAGAATCGAAATGACGGATTCTTGATAAAACTTAACCTTGCGTGTTTTAGCTCTACATCGTAGTAATCATTGATGTTATCAATACCGACGACTTCATGTCCCTGAGCATTGAGTTTTTTCACCGTTGCGCTACCAATAAAACCGGCGGCTCCAGTAACTAAGTACTTCATAAAATCAAACCCAAAAATCCATCTTTAAAAATTAGTCATAATCTATTGATATGTAAAGTTTATTAACAAAATATAACTTATGAGACAGATTAAATACTTTATGTTGTGATATTACTCTAGGTTATTCTGAAATAGTTAGTAACAAAACAAAATTAAATGTGTGACGTAGAAATATCCTAACCAAGACCACAATCTTGCCAAGATTCATATTTTTTTCATGTAGACGCAACATTAAATCGAGTTGAAAAAATATAGTAAAAATGGGGATGACATTAGTAACTGGAATTAATATGAAAGATAGATTAAATGTCTATTTACTCATTTAAATAGCAAATGTATGGAATAAGAATAAATATTATTATCTAACTAAATACACCGTGGTGAACAGAACACATTGATCTTCGTCAGTCCATCTTCAGCATGCTGATGCTACTCTAGCGGAAAATGTAGACCGCCAACAACGGGTTGATTTTCGACCACGAATAAGAATTAGAGTAGCAATGTCAATCACAATCTCAGACCTAACCAATGCACTAAATAAGGTTGAGCATATTCATAAAGTTCAGCTAGAAAATGTGCACCGTTTTTTTAAAGCCAATGAAGCTTTCTCGATTACAACGTTTGTTAACATCATCTCTAGTGATTCTATCGATGAACGTTTCAAAGCCATCGACCAAGCATTTTCTTCTTTAGGCGATGTAAAAACCTATCTTCTCGAAGCTTCTTATTTGGTTAGATAACAAGACGCATAGCGAAAAGTAAAAAGCCCTATCTCTTTGAGACAGGGCTTACATTTTAGTTGAAGCTAAAACTACAACTTGTAACGGTCATCAACAACGCTAACTTCAGGGAATGTTTTTCCGTCGTTCATCGCCTTTTCCGTTTCTTTTTTCACGTCAGGATCAATCCAGAAGTTACCAATATCCATTGGATGAAGGACCCATTCTGTCGCTTTTGTCATGCCATCTTTTGGAATTTTCACCCAACGCCAATGAGCCACACGTGAATAAGGCACCATGTAACCAGGGACAATAATATTTGCTTTGGTCACATAGTCTTGAATCTGGTGGGACAGTTCATAACGTTTTTGCTGATCAAACTCTGAGTCATACGCCTCAATCAACTTATCCAGCTCTGGGCTGCTGAAGTTAGTGTGTGCGTTCGTCTGAGGTTTGTTCGCATTATCTGAGTGGAGGTATTCCCAGTATGCTGGAATCTCACCCGACCCCATGTTCAAGAAAGCCAGTTGATGTTTCTTCTCCAGAATATATTTAAACGCAGATGAACCGTCTACCAAGTTTAAGGTAAATTCCAGACCTGCCAACTTCGCTTGCTCCTTGAGGTAAGCAATTCGTGGCGTCCAAGAGTTGTAGCCATAAGTAATCGCAAAGCTCAGGCGCTGGCCCTTGTCGTTCACACGAATACCATCCGCCCCAACAGTATCAAACCCGGCTTTCTCAAAATGTTTCACGGCTGCAGCCACATCAAACTTCGGTGGTGCATTATTCGGATCGTCATACTCACCATGGCCAAAACCAAGGCCATGTGGCTTACGCGAGTAGTCACCGCGCATGATATTCTCAATCATACCGTCAAAATCGGTCGCAACCATGATGCCTTTACGCACTTCAAGGTTATCAAGCAATGGCATTGCTGTGTTCATCCAAACACCACCAGCACCTTGTGGTGCTTGGTTGAAGCCCCAATATTTCTCGATATAACCGTTTTTATAAACATCGGTGTTGGTCTTATCGTGCCAATAGTTAGGTAGCACCATTTCAAAGTAATCTAGATTTCCTTTTTCAAAATGCTTAAGCGCGATATCTGGGTCACGAATGACGGTAATGCGTACCTTGTCTACGTTGTAACGGTTCTTGTAGTAACGGTTGTTGTAACCCCACCAGTCTTCACCAACATGTTTAAAGGTAACGCTTTTACCTTTTTTGATTTGATCCAAATAGTAAGGGGCTGCGGTTGGTTCCGCTTTGAAGTTGTATTTGCGTACGAAGTTGTCTGGCATGCCATCGTTATTTTCGTCTTTTTCACCTTCGAAGAAATGTTTCGGACGAGGCTGGAAGCCATTACTAGGCATATTGATCATCACCATCAGGGAGTCATGGCTTTGAGCAACTGCAAGGTTCACTCGGATGGTGTAGTCATCAATCTTTTCGACACTCACGATACTGTTGGTAAAGAAGTCATTGTACCAAGGGTCAATGATGTCTTTCGATGTGTAGTACTGCATCATAAAGACGTAATCGTCGGCAGTAATCTTCTCACCATCAGACCATTTTGCGGTTTCATCCAGCTGAAAATAAACCGTTTTATTGTCTTCACCAAACGCCCATGATTTAGCCAGTTGCGGAATCCATTTGCCCGTATTTGGATGGCGTTGCGCCATTTTTGGCGTACCATCCATCAGGTATTGGCGTAAGCCTGAGTTTGCATCAGGGCCAACACTACGTAATGTTTGTGGGAAGCTTTGAATATAAGTGCGATAAGTGCCGCCATGAACCGCTTCTTCTGAAGCGAACAGAGGCTCATTGTTGTTTGAAGTCCATTCAATATTGGCTGGCAATTCAGCCGCATTCAGCTGAAAACTGGTCGCCGTTAGTATTGCTAATACTGAAAATGGCAGTTTCTTGGTCATTTTTCTTCCTTGTTATGATTTGCGATCTAAGGTAGATACAAGGAAGACCGTGAGTGAAGCTCACAAGATCTGCGAGAATAGCCCTACGCAGACAGGAAAGTAAAAAAGTATAATACGAAGCGACGTCCTGCCAACTTCTGCATTAATTTCAAAGAGATTCACCAGGTCATCCTAGACCTTACAACGCAGTAAATGCATCTCCGTCATAGTATTCGTAACCTATTTGTAACGCAACCCATCAATAACACCCGCTTGCATTTTCTGTTTATCACAGCGCTTTATGTTATGAAATTGTGACCGACATAGTGTTATGCCCTAGCCCAAAGTCGATTGACCGTAGAGCATTAAACCTAAACACTCCAACTTAGGCTAGCAGATCCAATACCAATCGAGTAAATAGAAAAAGGTGGGACATCACTGCCCCACCTTTGGAATCAATAATACAATCATTGAGTTTAGTAATTACATGGTCGCTAGGCTGTCATTGATTGACTTCAATACCGCAGCAGGATCACTAGCTTGAGTAATAGGGCGGCCAATAACTAAGTAGTCAGATCCCGCTTGAATCGCGTCTACTGGTGTCATGATACGACGCTGGTCACCTTGCTCAGAACCAGCAGGTCGAATACCAGGTGTCACCAGCTTAAACTCTTTGCCTAGCTCGCCTTTCAGCATTGAAGCTTCTTGCGCAGAACATACTACGCCATCAAGACCCGAGTTTTTCGTTAGTGTCGCAAGGCGGATCACTTGCTCTTGAGGAGCGACATTCAAACCTATACCTGCCAAATCACTCTGTTCCATGCTGGTTAGTACCGTTACACCAATCAGCAACGGACGATCTTTACCATATGGTTCCAGAATCTCACGAGATGCTGTCATCATACGTTCACCACCGCTTGCATGAACATTCACCATCCAAACACCCAGTTCCGCGGCCGCACGCACGGCTTTCGAACAAGTATTTGGGATATCGTGAAATTTTAAATCCAAAAATACAGAGAAACCACGTTTGTGTAGCTCACGTACGAAATTAGGACCAAATAGTGTAAACATCTCTTTGCCGACTTTTAAACGGCATGACGCAGGATCAATGCGATCTACAAACGCAAGCGCATCAGCTTGGTTATCATAATCCAGTGCGACAATAACTTTTTGGTCGATCATTTCATCTCCTAAAATTTTCTTTTTTCTAAAAAAATGCAGCGGACAGAAAACCTGCCAGCTGCACTAAAATTACTCACCATCCAATCCACGGATTGGTTTGATCGTTCCCCACCCCTTACAAGACGGGCAATGCCAATACAGGGAATGAGTAGAAAAACCACATTTTCTGCATCGATAATGAGGTTTCACTTTTAGCTGTTCACCAACCATGGCTTGTAAGGTTGAAAGACTGTCTTTTGCACGACCGTCTTCCGCCTCTGCAATATGGTAATCAATCAGACGGTAGAAACCTTTCATGGTCGGATTTTTCAGTAGCTGCTTGGTCAACAGCTCCTGTGCTGCGCCCACACTTTCGTGATGCGCAACCAACTGTGCCAGCATTAATTCTGCTGACACTCCGGCTTTCTTATCGATACAAGCCCGAAGGAATTCCACCAGCTCATCTTCTTGCCCTAAGTGGTGGTAGCACTCTGCAATCGTAGGCAAAACATCGCTAATAAAGTCTTTGTCTTGCTCCAGGATTGAAGTTAAATATTTAATGGTTTGTTTGTAATCTTCCGACTCTAAATACATACGGCCCAAAGCAATACTGGCCCGCACACATTTTGGGTCTTCCGAGAGTGCTTTTTTGAAATGCTGAACCGCTTTGCTCTTATTGCCATCAGCTTGATCTAGCATGGCAATTTCACACCAATAGTGAGCAATATTCGCTCGCATTCGAGAGCGCTTATTACTCATTTTTGCTAGCTGGTTAGCGTAGTGAATCGCTTTTTCCCATTCACGCGTTTGCTGGTAAATGGTCACAAGCTGTTGCAGTGCACCTTCTCGATGTTCTGGCTCTTCGACTAACTGTTCAAATATCTTTTCCGCACGATCCAGAAAACCAGAAACCATGTAGTCTTTAGCAAGTTGCTGAAGGGCGAGATTTTTCTGGTCAAGAGTCAGACCCGAGCGGGAAATAAGATTTTGGTGAATACGAATTGCGCGGTCGACTTCTCCACGAGAACGAAAAAGATTACCCAACGCAAGGTGGGTATCTATGGTTTCGTTATCTACTTGGAGCAATTCAATAAAGTGGTCTACTGCTTTATCTGATTGATCAGAAAGCAGTAAGTTCAGACCCGTCATATATTGACGAGAAATTTGATGTGATTGCTTCTGCTTGTCTTGTTGAGCGCTGCGATGCCCCATATACCAGCCATACGCAGCAGCTATAGGCAATAACAAGAAGAGTAGTTCAAGCATTAAAGTGAAGCCTTATCCTTATGCCTGTTTGTCGATAGCAGGCTTAGCAGCAGTTTCTGCGTTAGCTGGCTCGTACTTTTTCAGTTTCTTCTTAAGACGTCGAACTTGAAGTTGAGTCTTTAGTTGGATGCTAGCGAAGATAACCCAAGCCAAGCCAAATCCAACAACAAATACCACGCCTAATAGCGTTGATAGATGGAACTCTCCTTTTGCTAAAAGATAGTTAAAGGTCACAACCTCTTGGTTTTGTGAGCCTAATGCTAGTGCAATTAAAAAGAGAGCGAAAATAGCAACGATTTTTATAATTTTCATATTACATCACCCTTAGAGGAGTAAGTAGGTCAGATTATGCAGTAAAATGTTTCTTCAGACCACGTATATTAGCAATAATCTATACCCAAGTAACCTCAAGAAACCCGGTTTGTAGACACACAATTGAAGTTAATAGCAATCTGGATAGATAAACATTCAACTTATGGCACGATAAAACCGTCCAGAGTAAGGCAAGTTGAGATAATTGACACTAATACCAATAATTTAATTATCAGAAAGTTGTGCAGGAGAAATCGCTTAGAACAAGGAAGAACTTGCAGTAACCAGCGGTGTTAATGACAAAAGTTCTAATGCAGTTGTCAGCGATTTGAACCAGCAATAACGATGAGATAATGACTGGAATTGGTCTTACTGGACATATTATAAAAAAGCGGCATACACAAAAGTATGCCGCTTTTTCAAACTAATCAGAGAGCATTAGCCAATATTTACGCGCTCACGAAGTTCTTTACCTGGTTTGAAGTGTGGGACGAATTTACCGTCTAGTTCCACTTTATCACCAGTTTTAGGGTTGCGACCTACGCGAGGCTCACGGTAATGAAGAGAAAAACTACCAAAGCCGCGGATCTCGATACGGTCACCACTCTCTAATGTAGAGGCCATGTGCTCTAGAATATCTTTTACAGCATCCTCTACCTCTTTCGCTGATAAATGCGTTTGCTCAGCGCAGAGTCTTTCAATCAGTTCAGACTTAGTCATAGTTGCCCTCTTTGAGTATCTTTCTCACTCATTATAGTAAGTAATACTAATTCCAACAAACACTTGCTCGTAATTCTAGACAATTTTTACGCAAAGTATGCATTGAAGAAATGTCTTTTATTAAGATAGTTTACCGATATTAGTATTACTACTTTTATTGCAATAAATATAAAAAAGGAGCCTTGCGGCTCCTTTTTTGCTTAAGCGAGTATATTATTCGCCTTTAGCTGCTTTGAAAGCGTCAGCCATTGCGTTACCGAATGCATTGTCATCTTGCTTGTTGATAGATGCCATTGCTTCTTGCTCTTCAGCTTCGTCTTTAGCTTTGATAGATAGGTTGATTACGCGGTTCTTACGGTCTACACCTGTGAACTTAGCTTCAACAACATCACCAGCGCTTAGGATTAGAGAAGCATCTTCTACGCGATCGCGAGATACTTCAGAAGCACGGATGTAACCTTCAACGCCTTCTGCGATTTCAACAGTAGCACCTTTAGCGTCAACAGCAGTTACAGTAGCGTTAACTAGAGTACCTTTCTTGTTGTCTGCAACGTAAGCATTGAATGGGTCATTTTCCATTTGCTTAACGCCTAGAGAGATACGCTCACGCTCTGCGTCTACTGCTAGAACAACTGCAGAGATCTCGTCGCCTTTCTTGTACTCACGTACAGCTTCTTCGCCAGCAACATTCCAAGAAATGTCAGATAGGTGAACTAGACCGTCGATGCCGCCTTCTAGACCGATGAAGATACCGAAGTCAGTGATAGACTTGATCTTACCAGTAACTTTGTCGCCTTTAGCTTGTGCTTCAGCGAATGACTGCCATGGGTTAGCTTTACACTGTTTCAGACCTAGAGAGATACGACGACGCTCTTCGTCGATTTCAAGAACCATAACCTCAACTTCGTCGCCAACATTAACAACTTTAGATGGGTGGATGTTCTTGTTAGTCCAATCCATTTCTGAAACGTGAACTAGACCTTCAACGCCTTCTTCGATTTCAACGAAGCAGCCGTAGTCAGTTAGGTTAGTTACGCGACCAGTTAGTTTGTGACCTTCTGGGTAACGCTTAGCGATTGCTACCCATGGATCTTCGCCTAGTTGCTTAAGACCTAGTGATACGCGAGTACGCTCACGGTCGAACTTAAGAACTTTAACTTGGATCTCGTCACCAACGTTAACGATTTCAGATGGGTGCTTAACGCGCTTCCAAGCCATATCTGTGATATGTAGAAGACCGTCAACGCCACCTAGGTCAACGAACGCACCGTAGTCAGTAAGGTTCTTAACGATACCTTTAACTTCAGAACCTTCTTGTAGAGTTTCTAGAAGCTCGTCACGCTCAACGCTGTTCTCAGATTCGATAACTGCACGACGTGAAACAACTACGTTGTTACGTTTTTGGTCAAGTTTGATAACTTTGAACTCTAGCTCTTTGTTTTCTAGGTGAGCAGTGTCGCGGATTGGACGTACGTCTACTAGTGAGCCAGGAAGGAAAGCACGGATACCGTTTAGTTCAACAGTGAAACCGCCTTTAACTTTACCGTTGATGATACCAACAACAGTTTCAGCTTCTTCGTAAGCTTTCTCAAGTACGATCCAAGCTTCGTGACGCTTAGCTTTCTCACGAGAAAGTTGAGTTTCACCGAAACCATCTTCAACAGCGTCTAGAGCTACGTCTACTTCAGCGCCAACTTCAACTTCAAGTTCGCCAGCAGCGTTCTTGAACTGTTCAGCAGGGATAGCAGATTCAGACTTAAGACCAGCGTCAACAAGAACGAAACCGTTCTCGATAGCTACTACAGTACCTTTAACGATGCTGCCTTGTTGGAATTCTGTTTCGTTTAGAAACTCTTCAAAGAGTTGAGCAAAAGATTCAGTCATTTATTTAATCTTCAATAAATTAAACGTCCACGGGTATCCTACCGCATGGGGTTATTAAATTCGCCAGTCATCATCCTTGCGACCAACGCTCTTAGCCAAGTTGAGTATCGTTACTCAACTCGCTTCGATTCGATATATTGTAGTGCCTTTTCTACCACTTCGTCGATAGTCATCGACGTAGAATCTAGCACAAGCGCATCCTCTGCAGGGCGTAGTGGCGCCACTGGGCGGTTACGATCGCGATCGTCACGCTCTTGGATCTCGCTTAAAAGGTCAGCAAATCTAACATCTAACCCTTTATCTTGCAACTGTTTAAGGCGTCTATTTGCACGCTCTTCTGCGCTCGCATCAAGGAAAATTTTCGCTTGTGCTTGTGGGAATACAACGGTTCCCATATCACGGCCATCAGCAACCAAACCTGGTGCTGTTTCAAAGGCACGCTGACGACGCAATAATGCTTCACGAACACGTGGTAGCGCAGCGACTTTAGATGCAGCCATACCCGTTTCTTCTTTACGAAGCTCACCGGAGACATCTTCGCCTTCTAAGATAACCTTGACCAAGTCACCTTCAGCGATAAATTGAACATCTAGGTGTGTAGCCAATGGGACAAGTGCGTCCTCAGACTCAGTATCAACACCATGGTGAATAGCAGCCAGTGCAAGTACTCGATAAATCGCGCCAGAGTCTAAGAGTTGGAAACCCAACTTTTTCGCCAGCAACATACACAAAGTGCCTTTACCTGCACCACTCGGTCCATCTACGGTTACAACCGGAGTTTGAGAGGACATGTTCTTCTCCACCTTTTATTTCTTTTAGCAAATTGCTCGGTTTTCGAGGCGCGCATTATAAGGGAAATTGCCCTTTCGGGCGAGGAAAAATGTCATTCCATGCATCACACTGCATGAGCAGCCTGATTTATAAGTAAATTTAAAAACTCAAATAAAAATGGCGAGAGCTCTCACCCTCGCCATGTTCAAATTGGATATCAGTTTTCGTGATTACACGATTGGCTTTTGACCACGCTCAGCCAATTTTAAGATAACACTGTCTGCCACTTTGCTCGCTACACCCGCTAGCTTATCAGCCAGTTTTTTCTTCGGTACGTAGTGAACGGCTAATACTGTCTTGTCTTTGCATGCGGCAACAACGAGATCATCAGACGTGCAGATTTCATCGACCAGACCACGCTCTTTTGCCTGAGTACCAAACCAGTGTTCGCCAGTCGCTACTTTCTCTAGCTCTAAGCTTGGGCGGCGCTCACGAATAAAGTCTTTGAACAGTACGTGAGTTTCTTCTAGTTCTTGTTTGAATTTATCACGAGCTTTGTCGGTGTTTTCGCCAAACATCGTCAGGGTACGCTTGTACTCACCTGCGGTGAGTTGTTCGTACTCGATATCATGCTTCTTCAGTAACTTATTGAAGTTTGGAATTTGTGCGATCACGCCAATTGAGCCAACAATTGCAAATGGTGCAGAGACAATTTTGTCTGCCACACACGCCATCATATAACCACCACTTGCCGCAACTTTATCCACGGCGATAGTTAATGGCAAACCAGCGGCTTTAATGCGATCAAGCTGAGAAGATGCCAAGCCGTAGCCATGAACCATGCCACCACCTGACTCTAAACGCAGTAAGATTTCATCGCCTTCACGAGCCACAGCCAAAATGGCGGTGATCTCTTCACGTAATGAATTCACTTCTTTCGCATCAATGCTGCCTTTGAAGTCAAGAACAAACAGGTGTGGTTCGCGCTTGCTATCTAGCTCACCTTCTTTACTGGCTTGTTTGATCTCTTTCTCGCGGGATTTGTTCTTTTCTTTTTCTTCTTTCTTGATGGCTTTGTCACGAGCCTTGAGGAAAGCCTCATCGTGTAAATGATGCTCTAATTGCTCAACCGACTGTTTATGCTGCTCAGAAAGGTTGGTGATCTCAAGTTCACCTTTTGCAGCACCTGATTTACCACCTACCGATTTAACCAGGATTAGAATGACAATGATCGCAGCAACGACTGTGACAATCTTGGCCAAGAATAAACCGTAATCTAATAAAAATTCCAATGAGAGCTCCTTTATCTCACTCCAGAGAATATGTTGCTATGCTACACCGAAAAATCAGAGAGAAGGCAACGTGGTTTGTAACCACTTGTTCTGATTGATAGCATACCTAACCAACGTTCTGGAATTGGTATAACACATGAATTGGTGTATTGTAACCATCTTGTCACGATTACCAAGATTTTCCATTAAGAAAGCGGCGTAATTTGCGCCAATTAACTATCATGGACCCTCTTACAATAATAAGGATTAAACACCGTGGACTACTCCGTTTCAGCAGATGCCTTAAAAGATAAAGTCATTCTTGTTACCGGCGCAGGTAATGGCATTGGCCGTCAAGCCGCACTTTCATATGCAAAGCACGGTGCAACGGTGATTTTATTGGGCAGAAACGTTCAAAACCTTGAATCCATTTACGATGAAATCGAAGCCGCTGGTTACCCGCAAGCTGCCATTATTCCTCTTGATTTAAAAGGGGCGACAAAACAGAACTACATCGACATGGCAGAGACAATCGAAGGCCAGTTTGGTCGCCTTGACGGCCTGTTGCACAACGCTGGCGTTCTAAGCACACTTTGTCCATTTGAACAAATCAAAGAAGATGACTTCGACGACATCATGCAAATTAACGTGAAAGCCGAAGTTCTGATGACTCAGGCGCTGCTACCTGTGATGCGTAAATCTGAAGCGGGTCGTATTATCTTTACCTCTTCTACTGTTGGTCACTCTGGTCGTGCTTTCTGGGGTCCATACGCGATCTCTAAGTTCGCAGTAGAAGGCATGATGCAAACGCTGGCTGATGAGCTAAGTGATACAACAATGCGTGTTAATGCCATCAACCCAGGTGCCACACGTACTCGCATGCGTGAAAAAGCATACCCGGGTGAAGATTCTAACAAACTAAAAACACCACAAGATCTGATGCCACTGTACCTGCATCTGATGGATCCGAGTGTGACTGACGTGAATGGCCAGTGTATCGACGCACAACCAAAGCGTAAGTGATTCTGTTCTCACTCCTTCGCATAACTGATTGAAAAGGCAGCCAACGCTGCCTTTTTTATTTTTCTCGCCACAAAAATCTTGCTACTTTTCACCACAGAAATATACTGTACATATATACAGGTATTTAGTTATGCAAGATATTATTCAGCACTTAAAAAGCCAACACCTTGTTTGGCAGGCAAATTTAACCAAAGCGGACTCACATCAGTTCCTCAACAGCTCTGCTTTTCCTGAGCTGGACGCTCTACTGGGCGGAGGTTTTCCACCTCACGGCGTGATCGAAATGGAGTCTGTGGGCAGTGTCGGTGAATTGCGTTTATTAGCGCCTTATTTGAAATCATCGCTAACTAAAGGCGTTACTGCGTTTATTCAACCGCCAGCGTTAATGAATCCACTCTTTCTGCACAGTATCGGCTTGGATATCAATCAAGTCTGGATCATCACACCGGAGCATCAGCGTGATGCACTCTGGGCTGCAGAGCAGTGCCTAAAAAGTAGTGTGTGTAGCAATGTATTATTGTGGCAAGACGAGCTTGAAATCCATCAAGTCAAACGTCTACAGGTCGCCAGTGAGCAGGGCTCTTGCCCTCTGTTTATGTTGAAGCCAGTAAGAGCAAACCGTCTATCCCTGCCTGTCTCACTCAGCCTCAAAGTACAAGGGAGTGAGCAAGGCGTCAGCGTTGAGGTATTAAAACGTAAAGGTGGCTGGAGCAAAGGTCAGGTCGAGATTAACTACCAGCATCATTACCCACAACTGGTCATGCCGCTTAAGACTCATACTCCATCGACAGTCGTGAATTTCCCGATGTTAAATCAAGGGTAATAACAACATGTCTTTATGGATCTACTTACACTTCCCTCGTCTGCAATTGGATACACTTTTTAGTGGCAACCAAGAACAGCCTGTGGTGATAGTCGAAAGCCAGCGTTGTCGCATCATTCAATACAACGATGTTGCTGAGCAGCAAGGCATCAAGCTAAATATGGGATTGGGCAGCGCTGCGTCTTTATGTCGAGACTTACAAGTCCACCCTCACCATCCCCAAACTGAACTGAAGAAATTGCAGGAGGTTGCCCAGTGGCTATATCTGATCACGTCTGATGTGGTTCTGATGCCAAATCAGGGGCTCCTGCTACGCGCAACACCCATGCTCAGCCTCTATGATGGGTTGCAAAACTACTGGCACAAAGTCTCAGCCCACCTCGCCACACTAAAACTGAGTGTGCAGTTTGGCTGTGGGTTTTCTCCATTATCAGCCAAACTCATGGCACTGTCTGGAAGTAACCAGTTGATTGAAGACAAAGCGTCTATTCAACAATCACTCTCCTCTTTGCCACTCACACTGACAGATTTATCCACTGTGACGGTGGATAAATTGCAGCGTGTTGGCGTAAGTACTTTACAAGACCTGCTTGAGTTACCGCTGCAGGATATCGCTCGCCGTTTTGATATTGATTTAGTGAACTACGTAGGTCGTCTGACTGGCCAATTTAAACACCCTGTCGATTTTTATCATCCAACAGAATCATTCAGAGTGTATTTGGAGTTGCTGTTTGAGCTAGAAAATGTTCAGTGGATTGAGAAGCCCTTGGCCAAACTGCTGAAGCAACTCGAAACCTTTCTAAAATTAAGAGACAAAGTTGCTTTTGAGCTTTGCTTAACGCTCCACCAGCGAGATAAACACACACAGTCGGTGCCGCTTACCTCAGCACAAGGCGATTACTTATGCCACCGCTGGCAACAACTCGCCAGTTTGAGCCTGGAGTCTCTGGCACTCAATGGCCCTGTGATTGGCCTGACTTTGCAGGTCAATCGCCAAGGCGAACCAATCAGCAGCGCTTGCGACCTCTTTGCGGGGCAGAAAGGCCAAATGCATCCGTTAGAGCTGCTCTCTTTGTTGCAAGCAAAAATGGGAAAACACTCCGTACTCAAGCCTGATATTGCCTACGACCCAAGGCCAGAAAAAGCCTGCCAATACCGTTCGGCCGATGAACCCGATGTCGCGCTTTCTTCGATTCCTCAGTTGCTGCGTCCGGCAATGCAGTTACCGAGACCAGTGCCGCTCCAAGAACAGGTTTCTCTGGTACACGGACCAGAACGAATTGTTTCAGGGTGGTGGGATGGCGATGAAATCATGCGTGATTACTACATTGCACACACCAAGCAAGGTCGCTGGTTATGGGTGTTCCGCGATCAATACAAACATTGGTTTCTTCATGGATTTTTTTGTTAAGTCGTTATGAATTACGCAGAGCTGTTTTGTCAGTCCAATTTCTCTTTTCTTACCGGAGCTTCTCATGCAGAAGAGCTGGTTCTGCAAGCCGCTTTTTACCGCTATCAAGCCATTGCGATCACCGATGAATGTTCCGTCGCAGGTGTTGTAAAAGCCTATTCCACGATCCAGCAACATAAGCTCGATATCAAACAAATCGTAGGGAGCATGTTTTGGCTCAATGATGAATGCCAAGTGGTCTTATTGTGTCCATGCCGTAAAGCTTATGCAGAATTGTGCCGTATCATCACCAACGCAAGACGGCGCAGTGAAAAAGGCAGCTATCAACTCTCTGAATGGGATTTGATGTCGATTCGTCACTGTTTTGTTTTATGGCTCCCAACCCACCAAAACAGCGATCATTACTGGGGACGCTGGTTAAACCAACATCATCCAAACCGCTTATGGGTTGCCATCCAGCGTCACCTTGGTGGCGATGATTCGGCATATACCAACCATTGTGAAAAGCTCGCCCATGAACTTCAGTTACCTATCACAGCGTGTGGTGGTGTACTCATGCACTCGGTCGAACGCCTGCCATTACAGCACGTACTTACGGCAGTGAAACACGGTTGCAGCGTCGATAAGCTGGGGTTTGAACGACTATCCAACGCAGAGCGTGCACTACGCCCACTAAGCAAAATAGCCCGAGTCTACAAACCAAAATGGCTTGCAGAAAGCCAGCACATCGCTAATTTGTGTGAATTTAAGCTGAGTGACCTGAAATACGAATACCCTGCCGAGTTAATCCCCGACGGTTACACACCCGATTCTTACCTACGTATGCTGGTTGAACGCGGCAAGAAAAGACGTTTTCCTGAAGGTGTTCCAGAAACCATCCAGCAAACGATCGAGAATGAGCTCGCATTAATCAAAGAGCTGAAATACCACTATTACTTTTTAACTATTCACGACATTGTGATGTTTGCAAAAAAGCAAGGCATTCTCTATCAGGGACGCGGCTCTGCGGCAAACTCTGTCGTGTGCTATTGCCTGGAAATCACCTCCGTGGATCCAAGGCAAATCGCGGTACTGTTCGAACGTTTTATCAGCAAAGAACGAGATGAGCCGCCAGATATTGATGTCGACTTTGAGCACGAGCGCCGGGAAGAAGTCATTCAATACATCTATAAGAAATATGGTCGTGAGCGAGCAGCTCTGGCTGCAACCGTGATCAGCTATCGCTTCAAAAGTGCAGTCAGAGAAGTCGGGAAAGCACTGGGGATTGAAGAAACCCAGCTCGACTTTTTCATTAAAAACGTGAATCGCCGCGATCGTAGCCAAGGCTGGCAAGCACAGATTGTCGAACTCGGATTGCATCCGGAATCGCTCAAGGGGCAACAATTTATTCAACTGGTGAACGAGATCATCGGCTTTCCTCGCCACTTGTCTCAACACGTCGGTGGCTTTGTGATTTCTTCCGGACCGTTATACGAGTTAGTTCCGGTGGAAAACGCGGCGATGGAAGATCGTACTATCATACAGTGGGATAAAGATGATTTAGAAAGCTTAAAACTGCTCAAGGTCGATGTGCTCGCATTAGGCATGCTGAATGCGATCAGAAAGTGCTTTCAGCTGGTCGAAAAGCACCACCAGCGATCACTGTCCATTGCTGAGATCACCCGACTTCAGGATGATCCCAATGTGTATCGCATGATCCAGAAAGCAGACACCGTCGGGGTATTTCAGATCGAATCCCGAGCACAAATGAGCATGCTTCCTCGCTTAAAACCGGCCTGTTACTACGACTTGGTGATTCAAATTGCGATTGTACGTCCGGGACCTATTCAGGGTGATATGGTTCACCCCTTCCTCAAAAGACGCAATGGCGAAGAACCGGTCAGCTACCCTTCAGAAGCCGTGAAAAGCGTTTTAGCCCGCACCATGGGCGTTCCGATTTTTCAGGAGCAGGTCATCAAGCTCGCCATGGTTGCAGCTGGCTTTAGCGGCGGTGAAGCCGATCAACTACGCCGGGCGATGGCCGCCTGGAAAAAGAATGGCGATCTGGCCAAGTTCAGACCTAAGCTTATCGATGGCATGCGTGAGAGAGGCTACGATTTAGCGTTTGCTGAGCGTATCTTCGAGCAAATTTGTGGCTTTGGTGAATATGGCTTCCCGGAAAGTCATTCCGCTTCATTTGCGGTCCTGGCCTATTGTTCATCCTGGTTGAAATACTATTATCCTGCTGAGTTTTATACCGCGCTACTGAACAGTCAACCCATGGGGTTTTACAGCCCTTCGCAATTGGTGCAGGATGCTCGCCGCCATGGCATTGAAGTCTTGCCTGTCTGTGTCAATCTTTCGCGCTATCAGCATCATCTGATCCAGCGCCCTAACGGTCGGTTAGCCGTGCAGCTTGGCTTTCGCTTAGTCAAAGGGCTCAGTGAAGAGAGCGCGAACCAACTCCTTAAGCGCCGCCCTCAAAACGGCTATCGCTCAATTCAGGAGGTAAAGCAGGTGTTGAGAAGCCGCCGTGATATCGAGCTGTTGGCATCCGCGAATGCGTTACAGATATTATCGGGTAACCGCTATCGAGCTCGTTGGGCAGCCATGGACTCCCTATCGGACTTACCTCTGTTTCAGGATGTACAAGAGCCTGTTGCTGGTTATCAAACACAACCTTCTGAGTATGAAAACCTGATTGAAGATTATGCCAGTACCGGACTTTCTCTCAATCGTCATCCGATTACTTTATTAGATCAAGCAGGTAAGCTGCCTCGCTTTACTCGCATGCAACAGTTAGTCGAGAAAGAACATAAATCACTGGTGACCGTTGTCGGGCTCGTCACCGGACGTCAGTCTCCCGGTACCGCTGCGGGTGTTACCTTTATCACTTTAGAAGACGATACCGGGAATATTAATGTCGTGGTTTGGAGTGCGACGGCCCGAGCCCAAAAGCAAGCTTATCTCACATCCAAAGTGATGATGGTAAAAGGAATTTTAGAGAGAGAGGGAGATGTGACACACGTGATCGCAGGCAAACTGATTGATTGCACTCATCACTTAGCGGCGTTACAAAGCAAATCACGAGACTTTCACTAGTGTTTAGGAAGCGCAGTCAATAACAAAAAGGGATGAGAACCCAAGTCTCATCCCTTTAATAGGTCGGTAATAAAGTCAGTAAAAGAGATTAACCCTCTACCACTTTCATCAACAGTTGTCCGTCATACAACGCTTGTTTTACAAGTGCTGCACCCGGCATTGTCGCTTGTTTGTAGAAACGAGACTCTACCAGTTCCAGATCCTGGTGATAAACAGGCAAACTTTGCTCTTCGATACAACGACGAATAGCTGGGTAAAGAATGTCTTTCGCTTGGTTGATGACGCCACCAATCAAGATCTTTTCTGGGTTAAACAGGTTAATCACAATCGCAATCGCAGAACCTAGGTAACGGCCTAGTTTTTCAATCACATCCACAGCAAGGGGATCACCATTAGCGGCTGCTTCACAGATGCTCTCGATACTCATCTCTTCTTGCTCAGCAAGGCTGGACGCCTCACCATCAGCAATCCGTCTGACGACTTCTTCACGAATAGCCTGTGAGCTTGCTACCGTTTCCAAACAGCCAATATTGCCACAGTGGCAGCGTTTACCATTTGGATCGATTTGAATATGACCTAATTCACCGATATTACCGTGACGGCCTAACAACACGCGACCATCGAGAATAATACCGGCACCTAAACCATGGTGAATCGAAATCAGAACTGAGTTTTCATTCTCTTTAGAGTGACCAAACAGTTTCTCCGCTAATGCCCAAGCTCGCGTGTCATTAGCCACAAAGACGGGTAAGCCGGTTGCCTTATATATTTCAGGCCCCAGAGCTAAATTTTCTACGTTGTAATGCGGCATTTGTAACACGATGCCTTGCTCTGAGTTAACGAGGCCAGGCAGCGTAATTGCGATACTGGTAACACGATCTAGCTGATCAGCATAGGTTTGAAAAAACTCATCAATTTCATAAAGCAGGCGCTCAAGAACATCGTCTTGGTCCAGCTCATGAATTTCGATTTTAGTATCAATTAATACATCGCCGCCGAGCTCATGGAGCGCGATTGTTAAATAACCACGGCCTAAACGCATCGACAGGAACTGCCAACCTTCATTATTAACCTGCAAACCGACAGCGGGACGACCACGACTGGTGGCCTCTTGAACGGTTGTTTCATGAATCAAGTGTGCTTCAATTAATTCTCGAGTGATTTTAGTAATACTTGCAGGTGCAAGCTCACTTTGCTTGGACAAATCAATTCGAGATATTGGACCCTTTAAGTCAATTAGTTTGTATACCCGACCAGCATTGATCTGTTTGATATGATCAATATGGCCCGGTTGAGCCATGTACATTGTGCACTCCAAAATTCTATAACACGGCAATTTTTTTACTTTGCGAACTAATTGTGAAGTGAATTAATAGATCCCCGTGACAAGCATCACGCAGAAACCTGTTTGTTTGTGTATTTAGTCAAATAACGGAAAATTTACACCTGTTAAATTGTGTAAAAAATAACTTAATTTTTTGACCAAATTAGTCATCCACTCCACGCGAGTGGCTATCACTAAAAACATCAAGCGAATCTATGCAGTTGGTTTTTTATAAAGATGGAGAACTTTTTGCTCGTGTTCATCTTAACCAAAGCATTCTGTGCATATACTTAAATACAATTCGAGTTACCTTGTCCCACACTAGCATTCTTCGGAGAATCTATGACATCCAAATTGAGAAGAACAAAAATCGTTACCACACTTGGGCCTTCAACTGATAAAGACAATGTACTTGAGGAGATCATCAAAGCTGGCGCTAACGTTGTGCGGCTGAACTTTTCACACGGTAGCAGCGAAGATCATATTCAACGTGCAAACAAAGTCCGTGCAATTGCCGCAAAACTAGGACGACAGGTTGCTATCTTAGGCGACTTGCAGGGTCCGAAAATCCGCGTATCTACATTCAAAGATGGCAAAGTGATGCTCAAAGTCGGTGACAAATTCACCTTAGATAGCGACTTGCCAAAAGGTGAAGGCAACCAAGAAACTGTCGGTTTAGACTACAAAGAATTGCCACAAGACGTCGCACCTAATGATGTCCTGTTACTCGACGATGGCCGTGTTCAGTTACAAGTCACCAGCGTAGAAGGTAATAAAGTACATACTCGCGTCACGGTTGGTGGTGCCCTGTCGAACAACAAAGGCATTAACAAAAAAGGCGGCGGATTATCTGCAGAAGCGTTAACGGAAAAAGATAAGGCAGACATTCTTACTGCCGCAGAAATCAAAGTCGATTATTTAGCGATTTCTTTCCCACGTAATGGCGAAGATATGCACTATGCGCGACGCTTAGCGCGAGATGCAGGCCTGGAAGCAAAATTGGTCGCCAAAGTAGAACGCGCCGAAACGGTAGAGAGTAGTGAGTCAATTGACGATATCATTATGGCCTCTGATGTGGTCATGGTCGCTCGCGGAGACTTAGGGGTAGAGATCGGTGACCCAGAGCTTATTGGTGTTCAGAAGAAGCTCATTCGTCGTGCACGCAGCTTAAACCGAATCGTCATTACGGCAACCCAGATGATGGAATCGATGATTACAAGCCCAATGCCTACCCGTGCTGAAGTCATGGACGTGGCAAATGCTGTTTTAGATGGTACCGATGCGGTCATGCTGTCAGGAGAAACCGCGGCAGGTGAATACCCCGTTGAAACCGTTAAATCGATGGCTGAAGTCTGTATGGGCGCAGAGAAAATGTCTGAAGCCAGTCTGTCGACCTATCGCCTTGAACGTTCCTTCGAAACCGCAGAAGAAACCATTGCGATGGCAACCATGTATTCTGCCAACCATATGGAAGGTATTAAGGCCATGATCTCCTTAACCGAGTCTGGCAGAACCGCTTTAATGATGTCTCGTCTGAGCTCAGGGTTGCCTATTTTTGCCTTATCAAGAAATGAATCGACACTGAATCGTGCTGCGTTATACCGAGGCGTCACACCAGTCTATTTTAACTCCAAAGGCGATGCAGGATTGCCAACCGCGCAGGATGCGATTAGCTGTTTAAAAGAACAAGGATTTTTAAACGACGGAGATTTGGTCATCATTACTCAAGGTGACGTAATGGATGTCGTTGGTTCAACCAACTGTATGCGTATTATGCCTGCATAATATATCAGTACAAAAGTCGAGGGCTCCAATCGGAGCCCTTTTAACTTTCATCTGAAGCGAATGAAAACACTACGCGCTTTCACGCCCATCTAAGTCAAGATCAATATTCAGTTGGTCATAAAGCTGAACGAAGTTATAGCCAGCCTGCAAACCTAACTGATAGTCATGTTCTAAATCTTCAGGGTCGCTTAACAAAGAAGAGGACCGAAGCACTTCTCTGGGTGCAATCTGTAGAATAAAAGTATCATCTGGTGGCGTAGAGAGAAACGCTTGTGTCAGCTCGAATGTTTGATAATGGATCATCAACATATCAGCCAAACCGGAGTCGAAGTTTTCCCCGATAAGATGACTCAATCGATACAAGTTATCCGCCCCAAACAGCCATCGCCCGCCATTCAAAAGCATTTCGCCAGCCAGCTTAGATTGATGGGCCGTGTTAATCTTCTGCTGAAAAAAGGATGCCCAGTCTGACTTCCACTGGCTCACTTTCTGTTGCCACGATTGCTGCACGGAGTTTATCGACTCTCGATACCACTGGACAGACTTATCCCCGACTTCACTTTGTACTCTTGCGTCGATTTCTGAGTAAGGCTCCGTTCGGATAACAATAATATTGCGCGCATTCTGTCTCCACGCTTCCTGCGCAGGGATTGAGGCGGAAACGCCACCATCGACAAACTTACGCCCGCCAACATCGACTGGCCCAAGGTATAATTTGGGAATCGCACACGTTGCCAACATGGTTTGGAACCAGGAATCGCCCAGCATAGGAAGGTACAGATCGGAAAGCGTCTCTACATCAGTCACGGCAGCAAAAGCCCCTCTAGTGCCCAGTGCTTTGCGCCCCATGTCGAGGTCCAGTTTGTAGGGGAAATCCTGAATTCTTTCCAGCGCCCACTCCAGCCCCAAATATTGCTGCTTACGAATGTAACGAAAAAGGTTAAAAAACTCAGGCGAGGTGGTCAATTCGGTAATAAACGCCTTACCCATCCCATGCTGACGGCATAGATAAGGGCAAAGGTTTAGTGCACCTGCTGAGGTACCATAGAATTCATCGAAGGGATCAAAGTTGGAAAGCAAAAATGCATCAAGCACTCCAGCGGTAAAAATTCCTCGCTGCCCTCCTCCTTGCGTGACAAGAGCAGTTTTGCCATGCCTGAAATGTTCGTAAACATTGATATCGAGTTCAGTATGGCTATCGGTGATTATACCGCTGTTACGTATCATCGGCTTAAGCCTTCTAATAAAGCTAAACTTAGATTAAGCCGAAGTAATCGCAATAATTCCGTATGACAAAAGAACTGCGAAAACAGCGGCAACGATGATTAGTGCGGATTTGAGATCGTGTTCCATAAACACCTCCTTGAACTGTAACAAATTAATAACACCAGCGTGAAACATGTTCAAGATTTGCTTAATTTGTTCGCACGATTTTGACTAAGCCATCACAATTAGCTTAGGCATAATAAGGAGATAGGGCATGAAGAATAACGTCGGCTATTTGATTGGAACTATTTTGATGAGCGTTGCTTTCAACGTCCAAGCGAATGTAATCGTCACACCATTTATTGGATATACCGCTGGCGGCAAAGTGGAAGACACGAATGCCAATACCTACGACATTGATGCAGCGACCAGTTACGCGTTGGCAATCGAAACACCTTTTCTTCAGGGGCGAGTCGGTCTTTTTTATTCCTATCAACCGACAGAACTAAAATCACTGTCCAACTCAGCAGACATTCATTACCTGCAGTTTCAAAGTAGCCTCGCCTATCCCATTGCACAGGGTTGGCAGACATACGCCGGCTTGGGGTTAGGCGGCTCTTATACTGATGTGAACTGGGCGGATAAAAAAGTGGGTTTTTCTGCGAGTGCGTTTGCCGGTATTGAATATGAATACTCTCAAGCAATTGCTTTAACGGCGCAACTACGTTGGCTAGGCACAGTCGTCGACAATGACACTTCAGGTTCATGCACACTGCCGTCTGATGGTTCCAACTGCATCATCAAGTATGACACCGATTGGATGAACCAATTTCAATCTAATGTCGGAATTAGTTTTCGCTTTTAACTGCAACACAATGACGAAACATCGTCTAGATGGTGTACAAAAGCTAGACGTACACCCTAAATAATCAAAATAGTCCTTATAACCATGTAATCGACCTCATTGCAGTCATTTGTTTTGAGATCAAGCTTACACAACTCAAATAAACTCCAGAAAAACGAATATTAACCATATTATAACCAGACAAAATACTATTATTAACATTTAGAATCTGTTGCGCTTGTAATTATTAGAAGTTAGTCTGAATAGCGAAAACAGATAAATATTTCAGTTTTATCAAACACACATCATAAATTTAAGAGTTAAACTCTAAATTCTTTCATGTGAAGCAGAATAAAAAACGGCAAATCAATAACTACTTAGAATTTAGGCCATAAAAACTGATGGATAGCAGTTTCCCTAACTTTTAATAAATTGCCCTGCTTTACAGAAAGAGCTTCATTCCTTAGGGAGTTGTACAGGAGTCAAATATGAAGCGAGAACAATGGGGATCCCGCGCAGGGTTCATCTTAGCAGCAGTAGGTTCAGCGATCGGTCTGGGTAACATTTGGCGTTTCCCATACATGGCCTACGAAAACGGTGGCGGCGCATTTTTTATTCCTTACCTTTTTGCCATGATCACTGCAGGTATTCCATTCATGATCCTAGAGTTCAGTATGGGTCAAAAATACCGTGGCTCAGCACCAAAGACACTAGCAAAGATTCATTCAAAATTTGAGTGGCTTGGTTGGTTTCAGGTGGGTGTCGCAGCAGTCATCGCCGTTTACTATGTAGCCGTGATCGGCTGGTCTATTTCTTACTTTGGTCTGTCGTTCAGCCAAGGTTGGGGAGCAGATACAAACGCGTTTTTCTTCAGTGAATACCTGAAGTTAGGTGATAATTCACCAACGAATCTAGGTAGTATCCAATGGAAGATTGCGTTGTCTATGGTCATTGCTTGGGCCATTACTTATGTTGCGATTGCAAGCGGCGTGAAGTCAGGAATCGAGCGTGCATCTAAAATCATGATGCCAATTCTTTTCTTGATGGTGCTGTTCCTTATCGGGCGCATGGTGTTCTTACCAGGTGCACTGAACGGCGTGAACTACATGTTCGAACCAGACTTCAGCAAAATTTGGGACGTTAAAGTATGGGCAGCCGCTTATGGTCAGATCTTCTTTACCCTAAGTATTGGTTTTGCCATCATGCTGGCCTACTCTAGCTACTTGCCAGAGAAATCAGACATCACAAACAATGCGTTCATGACGGTATTGATTAACTGTGGTTTCTCTATCCTATCCGGCATCATGATCTTCTCAGTATTGGGCTACATGGCTCAGGAGCAAGGTAAACCTTTAACAGAGGTGGTTTCTGCGGGTGTTGGTCTTGCGTTTGTAACGTTACCAGCGGCAATTAACTTATTGCCAGCACCTTACATTCTTGGTCCACTGTTCTTCTTTGCTCTAGTTGTAGCGGGCTTAAGCTCTCATATCTCAATCATGGAAGCAGTAACCTCAGCAATTATCGACAAATTAAACTGGAGTCGTAAGAAAGCCGCAAACGTGGTTATCGGTACTGGTTTCGTTGTATCCATGGCATTCGCAACCAATGGTGGTCTGCTATTGCTCGACCTAGTCGATCATTTTGCAAACAACGTCGGTATCATGGTTGGTGGCTTAGTAGAAATCGTATTGATGGCATGGCTACTAAACCGTGTATCAGAAGTTCGTGGCTACGTTAACGAGCGTTCGGACTTCTCAATCGGCCAATGGTTTGAAATCTGCTTGCGTTTCGTAACACCAATTATGCTAGCTGTAATCTTAGCGACCAAGCTTTATGCTCTATTTACCGACGGCTACGGTGGTTACGATTTGACATTGGGCTGGGCATTGATCGCAGCACTCTTTATCTTCGGGCTATTAATTAACGCAGTAAACCGCAAGGAGAAAACAAAATGACAATCAGTGCAATCATCATGATGGTTCTTGGTTTAGGTATTACTTGGGGTGGTGCCGCCGTTTGTATCAAACGAGCGATGAATAAACAATAACCGTAACGTTAACAATAAAAATGCCGGCTTACTTAGCCGGCATTTTTTATTGGACGTTAATCAAATTGGTATTAGAAGCTGTATTTCACGCCCACTGCACCACCAACCTGTAAGTCTACACCTTTGTACAGGTCAAGCTCTGGATGTAGCTGTGCATACACATCCCAGCCCTGAGATAGGTCCCAATTGACACCTAGTGGTACGCGCACACCAAATTCATCGTCCCACTCATACCAACCACCAACACCGACATACCAAGTCACTGGCACGTTTTGGTCGAACGTACCACGTTTAGCAATGTAGTCAAAAGCCATGCCGTCGTTACCGATAATCCCACGGTACGTATTATCTATCTCAACAACAACGCTCAATTGCTGATCGACTGCCATACCAACAGCTAAATCAGATGTTCCATTAGCCGCCATTGCAGCGCCAGACGTCAGTCCTGCTGCCAGTATTATTAGTTTCTTCTTCATAACCATTATCAATTCTTAAAAAAACATCGTGCATAATTCAAACACGACTGGATTTTATAATGTCAATGAAGGGTAAGAAGGATGTAGGGATACGCTCAAAAAAGTAAAGATGAGTTTATTGTCACATGAATACGGCAAAGCACTTTAAGGAAGAAGTGTCGATATAGGAAGTTTGTACAACTATGAGGTGATTAACGTATGAGGTTAGAGCACGCAGACATTAAAAAGGAGGCCGAAGCCCCCCTTTCACATAAGTAATGGATAACTGAGATTAGCCGTGGTTACGAATCCACTCATCCATTTCTGTTTTCAGGTTATCAGACTTAGTACCGAAGATAGCCTGAACACCACCAGCTACAACAACAACACCTGCTGCGCCTAGCTGTTTTAGTTTGTCTTGGTCGACAGCTGCAGTATCAGCTACTGCAACACGCAGACGAGTAATACATGCATCTAAACCTGTGATGTTCGCTTTGCCACCGAATGCTGCTACGAGTTCACCGCCCATGTCTGAGCCAGAAGTTGTTGCAGCTGCTTCAGCTTCATCTTCACGGCCCGGTGTTTTTAGGTCAAGAGCAGTGATTACTGCACGGAACACAACGTAGTAGATGACCGCGTAAACCAGACCTACACCAATCATCAGAACCATCTTCTGAGCATTACCAGACAACACTAAGAAGTCGATAAGACCGTGAGAGAAAGAAGTACCGTGAACAAAGCCTAGCGTGTTCGAAACAACGTATGCAGAACCAGCTAGTAGCGCGTGGATTCCGTATAGTAGCGGAGCAACGAATAGGAACGAGAACTCGATTGGCTCAGTAATACCAGTAAGGAATGATGTTAACGCAGCTGACGCCATGATACCCATTACCTTCGCGCGGTTTTCAGGCTTAGCACAATGAGCAATAGCAATAGCTGCCGCTGGTAGACCGAACATTTTGAACATGTAACCACCCGCTAGCTGACCGAAGCCATTACCAGCAGCACGTGATGCTTCATCAGCAACAAGGTAACAAGTTAACACGCCGTTTTGAGCTTGGCCTGCAGCGTTAACACATTTACCTGCTTCGAAGAAGAAAGGTACGTTCCATACATGGTGTAGACCGAATGGAATCAGTGAACGCTCAACAATACCGTAGATACCAAATGCTAGCTGTGGGTTTTGATCCGCCGCCCAGTGAGAGAACGCACTGATACCGCTACCAATTGGTGGCCAGATTACAGAAAGGATAACACCAAGAATGATCGCACCAAAGCCTGTGATGATTGGCACTGCACGTTTACCCGCGAAGAAGCCAAGGTATTCAGGTAGCTGAATCTTGAAGAAACGGTTGAATGCCCAAGCAGCCAAACCACCACTTAAGATACCGCCTAGTACACCAGTATCGATTTTTTCAACACCCATGACGCCAGCCATTACACCAAGCGTCGCTGTCATAATACCGTAACCAACGATTGCAGCCAGACCTGCTACACCATCGTTATTTGTGAAGCCTAGAGCAACACCGACAGCAAATAGCAAGGCCATTTGGCCAAATACAGAACCACCAGCTTGTTCCATTAGGTTAGAAACAATCTCTGGAATGAAACTCAGATGGGCAGCACCAACACCCAGAAGAATACCTGCAACCGGCAATACCGATACTGGAAGCATCAGTGATTTACCGACTTTTTGCAGGTTAGCAAAAAGGTTTTTGAACATGTTCAAGCTCCTGATAAGTATATAAGTATTATTTGGGTACTAACGGCCACCCCCCGTAGCCTAAATGTTAGCACCCAATTAAGATGTAACCACAAATTGAGTATATTTTATGGCTCAAAATATATTATTGATAACCCTCAAAGTTCGATGACAATAATCCTTTCAAGATCACGAAAACAACAAATTGATTGGCAAATTACTCTAAAAAATGCGACTCATACCGCCTATCAATGCCTTATTGGTAAATATAAATACGGCGAATATCACTAAAAGAATAAAGTAGACAAAATCGCAGCGTCAATTATGAGTTCAATAAACACCAGATCTATAAATTGACGAAAAAATCTATCAGAAGCATAGGCGATAAATAGCACTTAGGATGCTGAAATCGAGAATAAATTAAAAATGAAGGGATGATGAGTTTAGGCTTTTTAGAATATAAAAAAGCCCGCTGACTTATCGCGGGCTTTTACTAGAAAGAAATGTTACTTCTGAGCTTGCTGGGCGTGGACCTCATGCAAAGGTTCTCTGTCATACATGTAAAACTGTATCGCTGAGTACGCTGCATAAAGCCCTAGCGTTGCAAGAAAATATACAATCTTCTCTCTTTCACGAGATAAATATGATGACAAATCAAGTTGCGCAATCCCGCGACTGTTCTCTACTTGAAGCAGATACTTACCTAGCGACTTGTTTATCATTTTAAAACAAACCGCGCAGTATCCTAGGTAGATGCCGATATAGGTCAACAGCATAATCACTACCGTTGCCAATAAAACCGGCAGAGCCATATCATCGTTGAGTGATAAGCCCGAAACCTTATCGCTCCATAAACTAGACACGAGAAGTGCGAGAACAGACAAGACGACCTGAGTAAACATCTTAGCTATCATCAGGTCGACAACGAATGCGCCTGTTCTACGAAATTTGTCACCAATACTCATTATTTACCAAGTAGCGAGTTAATTTGAGCTTTGTAACCAGCAGCTTCAGCACCGTAAATAGCCTGAATACCAGTGTCGCCAACTTTAACTAGACCACGAGCACCAAGCTCCTGAGTCCAGTAATCGTTATCTTTAACTTCAGCACCACTTTTCACAGTGATACGTAGACGAGTGATACAAGCATCAACGTCAACGATGTTCTCAGCACCACCAAGTGCTTCGATCATGTCTTTTGCTTTTTGGTTGTCACCAGCACCGCCTTTCGCTGCGTGGTAGTCTTTCTTAGATACAACCGCTACTGCGCTGCCTTTGCGACCCGGAGTTTTAATGTCGAACTTAACGATAAACCAACGGAAAACAAAGAAGTAAACGAACGCGTATGCGATACCCACTAGAGGAATGTAGTACCAGTGGTTTTCAACACCAGTTACACCAGGAAGGATACCGAATAGTGAGAAGTCAATGAAACCACCACTGAACGTCATACCTACTTTAACATTCAGCATATCCATCAGCATGAACGATACACCAGCCAATGGCACGTGGATCGCGTAGTAAAGCGCTGGAGATAGGAATAGGAATGTAAATTCGATTGGCTCTGTGATACCCGTTAGGAATGCAGTTAGAGCTACAGAGAACAGTAGACCACCTGCTGCTTTCTTGTTTTCGTCATCCGCTAGTGTGTACATCGCGTATGCCGCAGCTGGCAAACCAAACATCATGAACGGGAACTTACCAGTCATGAAGTTAGTAGAAGTAAACTGAGAGAAATCGCCAGACGCTAGAGATGCGAAGAAGACGTTTTGTGTACCTTTGATCACTTCACCAGCAACTTCTGCTGTCGCGCCGATTTCTGTCTGCCAAAGTGGCAAGTAGAATACGTGGTGCAGACCTACAGGAATTAGAGAACGCTCGATAACACCGAAGATGAAAGAAGCAATGTAGCCGTGGCCAGATGCTGTCATTTCACCTAGTGCCGCACCGATAGCGCCGAACGCAGCACCAAAGAATGGCCAGATGAAAGTCAGAACGATACCGTAGAACAGCGCTGCGAAAGCACTGATAATAGGAACAAAGCGAGCACCGCCGAAGAAACCTAGGTAATCAGGCAGTTTTGCATCGTGGTATTTGTTATGAAGAACAACAGTGATTGCACCAGCGATCAAACCACCAAACACACCCATACTTAGCGTATTAGCAATACCTAGCGTATCAGCCAAGACACCCGCGTATTCACTACCCATAAGGATAACAGTGTTTGCGTCAGCGTTGATCATGTTTGCAACGACTAGCGTTTTAGCGATAGCTACGTTCATAACCAAGTAAGAGATAAGAGCCGCTAGTGCTGCAGCACCTTTTTCTGCACGAGCGAAGCCAACAGCAATCGCTAGAGCAAACATTACTGGAAGGTTTGCAAATACAATACCGCCAGCAGCAGTCATAACTTGTAGGAAGCTGTTTAACAGACTTCCGTCTTGAAGCACATCGATGTTGTATGCTTCGATCATTGTTGGGTTAGTAAAACTACCCCCGATACCCAACATGATACCCGCAGCTGGTAGCAAAGCGATGGGCAGCATAATGGATTGCGAAAGTTTACTAAAGAAACCTTTCATTAGTTTTGCTCCTGATAGAATTTTTAGAATAGTTAGAGGGCTAGCGGCACACCCCCGCAGCCTGAATGCTAGCCTCTATGGAATATATAACCGCGGACGCGATATATTTTCCGGCTCTAAATATATCTCGTAACTGGTACCGGTTTCTAGCGGATGCTTGAGATTAGTTTCAAAGTAATATGCAGATCACAATCCAAAAGCCTCTAAGCAATGCATTACATCTAATATAAGACGCTGATTTATTTGAATTTATTAATTAACAACATTAATTTTAAAGAGTAAATAAAATAGCCATCATTGTTACTTTTTATCACAAAATAAAGCCCGATTAATTTGACACCGCAAAATCAACAAAATCAGTTAACTCATCAGGTTTATATATATAAGACGGTAATTTGATATAAAAAAAAGGGGCAAATGCCCCTTTTTTATCAAAATCTTTATATCTATCGTAAAAAAAGATTTCTAAAGTTTTCGGTAGTTTTTTGTGCAACCTCTGAAAGAGAAGCCCCTTTAAGCTGCGCGATGTAAGCTGCCACCTCGACAACATAGGCTGGTTGATTCTCTTTGCCTCGATGAGGAACGGGTGCTAAATAAGGTGAGTCAGTTTCAATAAGTAGCTTGTCCAAAGGAAGTGTCTTCACCACTTCTTTGAGTTCCGTTGCTTGACGGAAAGTGACGATCCCTGAAATAGAGATGTAAAAGCCTAAATCTAACGCGGCTTCAGCAAAAGCGAGATCTTCCGTAAAGCAGTGAATCACTCCACCACACTTCTCTGCTCCACCGTTGCGCAGAATATCTAATGTATCTGCACGAGCGTTTCTCGTGTGGATAATCAGTGGCTTATTAAGTTCAACCGCAAGTTCAACATGCTGCTCAAAACGTTCTTTTTGTAACGCCGCCGTTTCTGGCTTGTAGTGATAATCGAGACCCGTTTCACCAATCGCCACCACCTTATTGTGTGAAGCGTGCTGATGAAGTGTATCCAGAGAAAATGCACTTTCTACATCCAGAGGGTGAACGCCACAAGAAGCGTAAACATTCTCGTGTGGCGTAATCATTTCCAACATGTTAGGAAACGAGTCTAAAGTCACCCCTACAGAGAGCAACTCTGTCACATTAGCCTGTTTGGCTTTGTTAATAACGTCTTCCACGCTAGTGTGGAGATCGTCGTAATTCAGTTTGTCCAAATGACAATGCGAATCTACGAACATAATGCCTCTCGTGATTCAATTAACCAATTCATAGATAATAGCTCAACGTTTAAGCCCGGAAATGCTTGCAGTTGAGCCTTGAGTTCCATCAACTTGTTCGCTGATGAATATAAACCGTTGTAGTTTGTTTGCTGAAGCTGGTGAGCTCCCGGTAAAAGATCGCTTTCGGAAACACCAAATTGAAGCTTTTGTGCATCGGTGAGCAAATACCAGGCCCAGTTTATAGCGTTGTCAGGATTCTTCGCCATGTAAGACGCGCATCGTGATAAGTCTGCAACAACAGATGTCATCGCTTCGATGAAGTCGTGTTCGAATGTCAAATACTCATCCAATTCACCACTACTTTTTGCCGCTAGCGTTTTTATTGGTGACCCCATATTAAGCTTCAACGCATAAGCAGGAAAATCGGATGCTCCGTTTTCTCTTAGCCACTGCATGGCTTGCTCAGTCGACGGTGGGGTAACGACCCAATGCTGACAGCGGCTACGTATCGTCGGAAGTAAGCGCTCTTGATTATGCGTGACAAGCAAGAACAAGCACTTCTCTCCTGGCTCTTCAAGCGTCTTTAACAACGCATTAGACGCCGACTCATTCATCATGTCCGCAGGTTCAATAACAAATAAACGATAACCGTTGAGTTGTGATGACTCATGTGCAAGGCGATTACAAGCACGGATCTGATCAACCGTTATTGCTTTGCCCTCTTTCTCTGGTTTAACCCAGTGCAAGTCTGGATGACTTTGCGATTGAACAAGCTGACAGCTATGGCAAAAGCCACAAGCTTCGCTACTGTAGTTCTGACACAGAAGCGCGTGACTAAAACGCTCAACGAGTTGTTCAACGGCCAAACCAGGCTCACTTTGTATCAATAAAGCGCCGGGAATTCGGTCTGAGTCTAAACCCGCTTTTAGATTATCCCAAATAGGGTTGAGCCATGGAAAATCATTAAACATGAGTCATTTAAATCCTCGTTCGCGCTTATTGACGCGATAACCACTCATTCAACGCCTCTTGAATATCATGAGACACTTTCTCAATCGACTGCTCAGCATTGATCACGACCACCGATGGATCACTATTGGCAATATCCAAGTAACGTTCACGTGTGCGCTCAAAGAAGCTGATGTCCATCTTTTCGATACGGTCAAGCTCACCGCGACCACGAGCACGCTCCAGACCAATTCGAGGGTCGATATCCATATAAAGCGTCAGAGCCGGTTTAAAATCACCAAGAGTTGTGTCACGAAGGTTTTTCATAAGTGATGCATCGATCTGACGACCACCACCCTGATACGCCTGAGAAGACATATCATGACGGTCACCCACGACCCACTGCCCGCTAGCTAGAGCTGGCTTGATGACGTTCTCTACAAGCTGAACACGTGCTGCGTAAAGCAGCAGCAATTCCGTCATATCCTGAAGCTCTTCACCCTCGTGTTCTTCTTTGACTAGCGCGCGCATCTTCTCTGCGAGCGGTGTGCCACCGGGTTCACGAGTATTGACAATATTTTCGATACCTGCAGTTTTAAGAGTATCTAACACAGTTTGAATCGCAGTACTTTTACCCGCGCCTTCCAGGCCCTCTATGACAATAAAATTCGCTTTCATCATTTATTCTTTCTTAGTTCTCTTAAATAGGCTCTTACGGCACGATTATGCTCCGCAAGGGATTTGCTGAACACATGTCCGCCCTTTCCGCTTGCGACAAAGTATAAGTAGGCGCTCTCTTCAGGGTTCAACGCCGCAACGATTGACGCTTCTCCCGCCATGGCAATTGGCGTTGGCGGCAACCCACTAATGACATACGTATTGTATGGAGTTGGCGTGCGCAGATCTTTTTTACGAATATTGCCGTCATACTCATCGCCCATTCCGTAAATCACTGTCGGATCCGTTTGCAAACGCATACGCTTGTTCAAACGGTTAACAAACACCGATGCAACACGCTCACGCTCTGAATCAATCGCGGTCTCTTTTTCGATAATTGAAGCCAAAATCAAAGCTTGGTATTTATCTTCAAGAGGCAGTTTTTCCTGACGTGACGCCCATTGAGCATCAAGTATGCTATTTAATTTCTGATGCGCACGCTTTAGTAGCTGGCTTTCTGTGGTACCAGCAGTGTAATGGTATGTTTCTGCTAGGAATAGCCCTTCCAGCTTTTCACGTTCAATACCCAGCTTAGCCGCCATCTCCTTTTCAGAGAGTGCCGTCAAATCATGCTGTACGTAAGGTGCTTCTTTTAGCAAGGCCAACCATTCAGAAAAACGGCTGCCTTCTACAAAAGTAATCGCGAACTGATATTCTTTGCCTGTGTTGAGGTGCTCTAACGCTTGATAAAGCGACATGTTAGGCTCGAGTTGATACGTCCCTGCCCTGACTTGTAACAGTTCCGGATAAAGACGCGGAATAAAACGAGTATATTCAGAAGACTCGATAACTTCTGCTTTCACCAAGTTACGTATTATTTGGTTAAAGCTTGTACCATTTTCTACCGTAAATAGCTGTGGTTGCTCAAGTAGAATTGGCTTATTTACGTATTGCTTCGCCTGTGAAACAACGTAAAAAACACCTGCTGCACCAATCAAAGCAATCAGTACAACAACAGCCAATAGTTTTTTAATCACGTAGTTAACTTCCCTTGCAGTCGTTGAGTCAGTTTTCCAATCGGAAATACGTTTTTCTTATTTTGTGTTGTAATGCTCGTTACAGGAGCCACACTTAATAATGAGTTACACATCCAGACTTCGTCGGCATTGAGCACATCAGAAAGATAGAAGGCGTCTACCTTCACATTGATGCTATTCGCCGAGCAAAATTCAAGCACCTTACGACGCATGACACCGGCAACACCAGACAAACTTAAATCAGGTGTGTAAACATAATTATCTTTAACCCAAAAAAGGTTGGCCATTGTAGTTTCAATGACATGATTTTGCACATTTAACGTTACTGCATCGGCAAACTCGGTCCCGTCAATTTCAGATTTCGCGAGCACCTGTTCTAAGCGGTTATTATGCTTGTGACCAGCAAGTAGCGGCTGAATACCTAAGCGAGTTTCACACACGCCAAGGCTTACACCATTTGATTGCCAGACAGCGTAATGACTAGGGAAAGGAAAATTAGAAATGGTCACGGTTGGCCCTTCAATGCCATACGGGCTGTATCCGCGCCCACCTGCGCCACGACTGATATGAATTTTCACACCCGCATCATCATCTGACAAAGCCGCATTAGTGGCCCATTCAAAAACGACTTGCCAATCGGGGAAAGGAATGTGTAACGCTTTAAGACAGGCTTCCATCCTCGCAACATGCTCAGGCCAATATACCAACTGTCCCTTCTTAGTCAGGATTGTCGAGAAGCACCCATCACCATATTGAAAGGAACGATCGCTCAATGAGACATGTGTTTGTGGAATTCCATTTACCCAAAACATTCGGCTACCTTAAAATTTGTGGCTATCAAATAAAACAAAACGGCTCAATGCTAAGCATCGAGCCGTTAGAATACAAGTTCCACTTATCTAAATTGAGTTAGACAGTGTTACTCTGAAAACAAATGTTACTCAGCGAACTTTTTGAATACCAAAGAACCGTTTGTACCGCCGAAGCCAAACGAGTTACAGATTGCGTATTCCATACCTTCAACTTTGCGCGCTGTATGCGGCACAAGGTCGATATCCAGGCCTTCTTCAGGATCATCCAGGTTAATGGTTGGCGGAACAATTTGATCAACCAAAGACATAACCGTGATGATTGCTTCTACAGAGCCAGCAGCACCCAGTAGGTGACCTGTCATAGACTTCGTCGAAGAGACTAGAACTTGCTTAGCGCCTTCTTCACCAAGAGCACGTTTCACACCCTTGATTTCAGCCACATCACCAGCAGGAGTCGAAGTACCATGTGCGTTTACGTAACCCACCTGTGTACCTTCGATTTTAGCATCGCGCATTGCAGCTTCCATCGCCAATGCACCACCTGAACCATCTTCACTTGGAGAGGTCATGTGGTAAGCATCGCCCGACATACCAAAGCCAACTAGCTCTGCGTAGATCTTAGCACCGCGAGCCTTAGCATGTTCGTACTCTTCAAGTACCATAATGCCAGCGCCGTCACCAAGAACGAAGCCATCACGGCCTTTGTCCCATGGACGAGACGCTTTTTGAGGTTCGTCGTTACGAGTAGATAGCGCTTTAGCAGCACCAAAGCCTGCCATACCTAACGGTGTTGACGCTTTTTCAGAACCACCAGCAACCATAGCATCAGCATCGCCATAAGCGATCATGCGAGCAGCATGGCCGATGTTATGCAGACCAGTAGTACATGCAGTAGAAATCGCGATGTTTGGACCACGAAGACCACGCATGATAGATAGGTTACCTGCAACCATGTTTACGATGGTCGAAGGAACAAAAAATGGGCTAACTTTGCGAGGGCCTTTGTCTACTAACGCAGTGTGACCTGATTCAATCAGTTCCAGACCACCAATACCTGAGCCGATGGCAACACCAACTCGAGCCGCGTTTTCTTCGGTAATTTGTAAGCCAGAGTCATCAATTGCTTGCATACCTGCTGCGACGCCGTACTGGATAAACAAATCCATTTTACGAGCATCTTTCTTAGACATGTACTCTGTGCAATCGAAATCTTTCACAAGACCTGCAAAACGAGTTGAGAAGTTCGTAGCATCAAAGTGCTCGATATTCACAATACCACTTTGACCTTCTAGCAGGGCTTTCCAAGATGATTCTACTGTGTTGCCTACCGGTGACAACATACCCATGCCAGTGACAACTACACGACGCTTGGACACGATATAATTCTCCGGGAATTGAATATTTCTATGAGAGGATAGAAGAAGTTAGAAAGAACACAGGCGGTCTAGGAGACCGCCTGGGAGAGATAATTACTGAGCGCTGTTTACGTAGTCGATTGCAGCTTGAACAGTAGTGATCTTCTCAGCTTCTTCGTCAGGAATCTCAGTGTCGAATTCCTCTTCTAGAGCCATAACTAGTTCTACAGTGTCTAGAGAATCAGCACCTAGATCGTCAACGAAAGAAGCTTCGTTTTTAACTTCTGCTTCGTCTACACCTAGCTGTTCAACAATGATTTTCTTTACGCGTTCTTCGATGTTGCTCATTTTTTCTTTTCCTTTACAGATTTCGCCTAATGCGATGATTCCGTAGTTTATTCGAACTATTGAAAGTTGCAAGGGGGTCCTTGCTGGTCAAACCACAAAATTAGCGAATTTAACCGAATTTCAATACATTTTTGACTTAAATCATGCACAAATCTTGCGCATAAGCATGACAAGTTCATGACAGTAAAGTGCAACTATAAGCTATTCTTCACAATGTAAAATAGCTTATTTTGCCGAAACTGTCGTATTAAACCATGTACATGCCACCATTTACATGCAAAGTTTCACCAGTAATGTACGCTGCTTCAGGTGAAGCAAGGAAAGCTACTGCTGATGCAATTTCGCGAGGATCACCCAAACGACCTGCAGGAACGTTAGACAAAGTTGCCGCACGTTGCTCGTCATTTAATGCCTTAGTCATGTCAGTTTCGATGAAACCTGGAGCAACAGTGTTTACTGTTACACCACGAGAAGCAACTTCACGAGCCATCGATTTAGTGAAACCGATCACACCTGCTTTTGCTGCTGCGTAGTTAGCTTGGCCTGCATTACCCATAGTACCCACTACAGAGCCTACGTTGATGATACGACCCGCACGCTTTTTCATCATGCCACGCAATACCGCTTTAGACATACGGAAAATTGGTGTCAGGTTAGTATCGATGATGTCATTCCACTCATCATCTTTCATACGCATTAGTAGGTTATCACGAGTGATACCTGCGTTGTTTACTAGAATATCGATTACACCAAACTCATCATTGATGGTTTTTAGTGTCGCTTCGATAGACTCAACGTCAGTAACGTTAAGTGTCAAACCTTTGCCGTTTTCGCCTAGGTATTCGCTGATAGCAGCTGCGCCACTTTCAGACGTCGCAGTACCAATAACTGTTGCACCACGTTCAACAAGAAGTTCAGCAATCGCACGGCCAATGCCACGGCTTGCGCCAGTCACTAGAGCGATCTTACCTTCTAGATTCATCATGTTGTGTTTTCCTTTTGTTATCGTGTCTTAACGCTAAATTATTTAGCCGCTTCTAACGACGCTACGTCGTTAACAGCCGCTGCACTTAGTGTCTTCACGATACGTTTTGTTAGACCTGTCAACACTTTGCCAGGACCAAGCTCAAGAAGATTCTCTACGCCTTGCTCACTCATCAGCTGTACGCTCTCAGTCCAACGAACTGGGCTATGTAGCTGACGAACAAGCGCGTCTTTAATTTTTGCCGGATCAGTTTCAGCCGCCACATCAACGTTGTTGATCACTGGAAGCTGTGGCGCATTAAACTCAATAGACTCTAGAGCAACAGCCAGTTTTTCTGCCGCAGGTTTCATTAGAGCACAGTGAGAAGGCACTGAAACAGGAAGAGGAAGCGCACGCTTCGCACCAGCTTCTTTACATAATGCACCAGCACGCTCTACTGCATCTTTGCTACCAGCGATAACAACTTGACCAGGAGAGTTGAAGTTAACCGGAGATACCACTTCGCCTTGCGCTGCTTCTTCACACGCTTTTGCGATAGATTCATCATCTAGGCCAATGATTGCGTACATTGCGCCAGTGCCTGCTGGTACAGCTTCTTGCATTAGCTGACCACGAAGCTCAACCAGTTTGATTGCTTCTTTAAAGTCAATCACACCTGCACATACTAGTGCTGAATACTCACCCAAGCTGTGACCTGCTAGGTTTGCAGGTTGCTCAAGACCAAGTTCTTGCCATACACGCCAAATAGCCACAGACGACGCTAACAATGCAGGCTGTGTACGGAACGTTTGATTGAGGTCTTCAGCAGGGCCATTTTGAACAAGCGCCCATAGATCGTAACCTAGTGCGTCAGATGCTTCTGCAAATGTTTGTTTTACTACGTCATATTGTTCGCCAAGCTCAGCCAGCATACCTACTGCTTGAGAACCTTGGCCTGGAAATACGATAGCAAACTTGCTCATGTTGTTTTCCTTTAAGCAATGTAAAAAGAAATAAGATGCACTTAAGTGCACCTTAAATTTTGAATACTCGTGAAACTTAGAACTTCACCAGAGCAGAGCCCCAAGTAAAACCGCCACCAAATGCCTCTAGTAGCAAAGTTTGTCCACGCTTGATGCGGCCATCGCGCACCGCTTCATCCAACGCTGTCGGAACGGTCGCTGCCGATGTATTACCATGCTTGTCTAAGGTCAATACAACTTGATCCAAAGACATTGATAGTTTCTTAGCTGTCGCTGAGATAATTCGGTAGTTCGCTTGGTGCGGTACTAGCCAGTCTAGCTCAGACTTGTGCATGTTGTTGGCTTCAAGAGTGTCTTTAACCAATTTAGACAATTGAGTTACTGCAACCTTGAATACTTCGTTGCCAGCCATGTGAAGCCATTTGTCAGCATCTTTACCACGCTCAGGCACTGGTAAGCTCAAAAGCTCACCGAATTGACCATCCGAGTATATGTGAGTAGAGATGATGCCAGGTTCTTCACTTGCTCCAACAACAACGGCACCCGCGCCGTCACCAAACAGAATAATGGTAGAACGGTCAGTAGGGTCACATGTTTTTGACAATGCGTCTGCACCAATCACCAATACGTTTTTACACATACCTGTTTTGATGTGCTGGTCAGCTACAGATAGAGCATAAACAAAGCCAGAACAAGCAGCGGCTAAGTCAAAAGCCGGACATCCTTTAATGCCAAGCTTTCCCTGCACCTGACACGCAGATGAAGGGAAAGTATGGCTACTGCTGGTAGTAGCTACAATGATAAGATCGATGTCGTTCTTATCTATACCTGCCATATCGATAGCGTTTTCAGCTGCGTAGAATGCCATGTCAGCGACAGTTTCATCTTCTGCTGCGATTCGACGCTCTTTAATACCCGTGCGAGCAACAATCCACTCATCACTTGTATCTACCATTTTCTCTAGATCTGCGTTAGTACGCACCTGAGATGGCAGGTAGCTGCCAGTACCTAAAATTTTGCTATACATGAAGACTAATAATGCCTCTCGAGTAAAACCGCTTCCAAACGATCGCTAATACGGCCTGGTACTTGTCGTTTGACCTCGTGTACTGCCTCTCCAAGTGCATTGACAATTGCAGATACATCAGCACTTCCATGGCTTTTAATGACAATGCCGCGCAATCCTAGCAAACTTGCGCCGTTATACTGGTCGGGGTTCAGTGTTTTTAGTTCATTAAATAGCCGAGAAAACAACTTTCTAGCAATCCAACCCTTTATCGTAGACGCCATCATACTGGTTTTAATTTTTTCGATAAAAAGTTGTGCTGTTCCCTCGCTGGCCTTTAAGCATACGTTACCAACAAATCCATCACAAACGATGACATCGGCAACGTCATGCAATATTTGATTACCTTCAATATAACCAACAAAATTAATTGCGTCGGTTTGAGAAAGCATTTCTGCACAGCGCTTAACGAGATCATTCCCTTTTATCTCTTCTGCACCGATATTAAGAACCGCTACGCGAGCGGGATGACCCAGGTGCTGTTCAGCCAACGCGCTGCCCATCACGGCAAACTGGAACAGGCTATCGGCATCGCAAGATACATTCGCTCCCAGATCCAACATCCAAGTGCGCTTTCCGCTGATTGTCGGCAATGCAGACACTAAAGCAGGACGATCAATGCCAGGTAACAATTTGAGAATAAAACGTGACAGCGCCATCAAAGCACCAGTGTTACCACCACTGACACAAGCATCGGCTTTTTGCTCGGAAACAAGATCGATGGCTTTACGCATCGAGCTATTTTGGCTATTTCGTAGTGCTAAAGAGGGCTTTTCTGAGTTAGAAATTACTTTCTCCGTATGGAGAATAGTCAAACGAGATTGGGTAGAAGCACCAAATTGAGATAATTCAGACGTGATCAAGGATTGATCACCAATAAGGATCACTTTTAGCTCTGGGAAATGAGACAGTGCCTGCACGGCGGCAGGCACTGTTACGCGAGGACCGAAATCCCCGCCCATTGCATCAAGTGCAACGGTAATAGTTTGCAAAGGTTCAACCTTACTTGTTGATAACCTTCTTGCCACGGTAGTAACCTTCAGCAGTTACGTTGTGGCGTAGGTGAGTTTCACCAGAAGTCGCGTCTACAGATAGAGCAGCTGTAGTTAGCGCATCGTGTGAACGACGCATACCGCGCTTAGAACGAGTTTTACGGTTTTTCTGTACGGCCATTGACCCTACTCCTATACTATTGGGTTAAAAACCTGAAGAAGAATCGGCTACCACACCTATTACTTTTTCAGACTTTTCAAAACGTCGAATGGATTCGGTTTCTTTTCCTCAATTTCTTCAGGAAGCTCACCAAAAACCATGTTATTTGAATCAACGCTACAATCCGCTTCATCGTGCATCGCAATTTGAGGTAATGCTAAGATGAACTCATCTTCAACCAGTTGTATAAGGTCTAATTCACCGTACTCATTTAGATCTACCAAATCATAAATTTCCGGTGCTTCCTCTTCTGTCTTCTCACCGTAGTAAGGAGTGTAAAGGAATTCAACTTCACACTGATGTGTGAATACCTCATTACAACGCTGACACTCTAATTCGACTTCGATGTTAGCTTTACCAGAGATAACAACAAGTCGCTGTTCATCTATCTCAAATGACAATGAGACTTCTGCGTCGCGTTTTACGCCTTCAGTTGCTTCCGCTAAGCGTTTGAAAAGACTAGCTTGGATGATGCCATCGTAATCCAATCGTTTCTGTGCCGCCTTCGCCGGATCAACCGTTCGCGGTATTTTTACCTTTTGCATAGGGCGCGAATCTTATCTTCCAAATCAAAATTAGTCAAAGAAAAAGGCAAAAAAGTTGTACTTTTTTACGCTTAACATACAGAGCATTAGCCAGAATCATTTTTGATCGATTATCCTATCGGAAATGCTCCTGCAAATTGTAATTCAAAATGAAAAATTACCAACTGGTTTTAGCCTCAACTTCCCCTTTTCGCCGACAACTGATGGAAAAACTCTCAGTACCGTTTATTTGCCTGTCACCTGATTGCGATGAAACTCCGTTAGACGACGAAAAACCTGTAGAACTTGTGATGCGGTTAGCCGCGAATAAAGCGACGTCTTGTACAACAGATCAACCAAGCCTAATCGTCGGTAGCGATCAAGTTTGTGTGATTAACGATAAGATCGTTGGGAAACCACTCAATCGTGAAAATGCCATCGAGCAGCTACTTGCGCAAAGTGGAAACGTGATTACTTTTTATACTGGCCTTGCCGTACATAATACTGCAACTAACCATACCGAAGTTGGTTACGATACTTTCGAAGTTCACTTCCGGGATTTAACTCGTGAACAAATCGAACGATATGTAGACAGAGAAGAGCCATTTTACTGCGCAGGCAGTTTCAAAAGTGAAGGAATGGGGATTTGCTTGTTCAACAAGCTTGTAGGGAAAGACCCGAACACGCTTGTCGGGCTACCACTCATTGACTTGATTGATATGTTGCGTGTTCAAGGGTTTGATGTCCTTTAACTCAAATAGAACTAAGGGAGCCAATGGCTCCCTTAGTTTAAGCGAGAAAAATACCGTTAAGCTTTTCTTAAACCAGCCAGCACTTTCTCTAACTTAGGTTCCATCTTCGCGTTAATTTCCATCCATTCATCATTTGAAGGGTGCTGGAACTTAATATTCGCCGCATGAAGGAACAACCTATCCAGACCATACTGACCAGTGTAAGCATCAAAACGGCGGTCACCATAACGGTCATCCCAAGCGATTGGGTGTCCGGCGTACTGCGTATGGACACGAATTTGGTGTGTACGCCCGGTGATCGGGCTCGCTTGAATCAAGGTCGCCTGTTCGAACTTCTCCAAGATCTTAAAGCGTGTCTCAGATGGCTTACCGTTTGGATTAACACGAACGATGCTGTTTACTTCATTTTTCAACAATGGCGCGTTAACCACTTTACAACTGCTTTTCCACTGCCCCATCACCAGTGCAAAGTAAAACTTCTTCACTGTTTTAGCTCGGAACTGTGCTTGTAGGTGGCGAAGCGCTGAACGCTTTTTAGCCACAAGTAAAATGCCAGAGGTATCACGGTCAATACGATGCACAAGCTCAAGAAAACGTGCGTCAGGACGTAAAGCACGCAGCGCTTCTATCGCACCAAACTTCAATCCACTACCGCCATGAACTGCGGTCCCGGATGGTTTGTTGAGAATTAGCATATGGTCATCTTCAAAAATGATCATATCTTCAAGCTCAGCAACGCGATTAAGTTTCGTGCTCGGCGCTACGTCGTCTTCTTTCTTCTCCATAGTAACCGGAGGAATACGAACCAGATCGCCCGCTTTTAGTTTGTACTCTGCTTTAATACGCTTTTTATTAACGCGTACCTCTCCCTTTCGCACGATTCTATAAATCATGCTTTTCGGAATGTCTTTTAATTGGTTGCGCAAAAAGTTATCAATGCGCTGACCCGCCATGTCTTCATCGATGTCGACAAACTGGACTTTAGTTCTTATTTCGCTCATGCGCGCTATTGTAAACGCAAATACTCGTGACTTCACATTATTCTTTCTGCAAAAGAAACACTTGCCAGCGCAGACTGGTCTGAAATCGCCCAAGCTTTTGTTTAAATTATTAAAACTCTCTGTCAAGATTTAGGTTTGTTTTGTGTCTTCATCACTTTACACGATTCAATTGTTTAGGAAACAGCCAGTTATAAATTACAAAATTTGAATTTTGTGGCAATTTTTCTATCGTTTGCACCAAAGCAGATTGCTGATAGCGACGTGCACTGCTATAGTTCACAGCTGCTAAGGAAGGTTTGGTTACATTTTATTCACTACCATTCATTACTCCTCAAGCAGTGTGAGTAGAACGTTGAAAGTCAGGTGCTGCAATTGGCGTAAGACACGTTGAATTCAACACACTTGCCACCCTACTCCTCGCATATTCACGTTGAGTACCTACCGCCCTAATAGCGGGTCACAAGTCTGCGTTTCCGACAGAAACCTAAAGAGATTTGTGATAACTGAAGTGTCCTAGAGCATCCCCTTCCAGCCGGGAGGCTGCAAAATATAAGTCATGGGATCAGGCACCGTGGAAAAGCGACCAAACAGTGGCAAGTCGACAAGAAAGATATAAAAGAAAAGACAACGAGAATTTTCAATGAAAAGAATGTTAATTAACGCAACTCAAAAAGAAGAGTTGCGTGTCGCTCTGGTTGATGGCCAGCGACTTTTCGATCTTGATATCGAGAGTCCAGGACATGAATCAAAAAAAGCGAATATCTACAAAGGACGTATCACACGTATTGAACCAAGCTTAGAGGCCGCATTCGTCGATTACGGTGCTGAGCGTCACGGTTTCCTCCCTCTCAAAGAAATTGCCCGCGAATATTTTCCAGAAGGTTACACCTACCAAGGCCGTCCAAGCATTAAAGAAGTGCTGACCGAAGGCCAGGAAGTAATTGTACAAGTGGAAAAAGAGGAACGTGGTAGCAAGGGCGCAGCTCTGACTACTTTCATTTCTCTAGCAGGTAGCTACCTTGTTCTTATGCCTAATAACCCTCGAGCTGGCGGTATCTCTCGCCGTATCGAAGGTGACGAGCGTACTCAACTAAAAGCTGCATTAAGCACATTAGAACTGCCACAAGGCATGGGTCTGATCGTGCGTACCGCAGGTGTTGGTAAGAGTGCAGAAGAACTTGAATGGGATTTGAACGTACTACTAAACCACTGGGGAGCGATCAAAGATGCATCAGACTCTAACCCTGCTCCATTCCTGATCCACCAGGAAAGTAACGTTATTGTTCGCGCAATTCGTGACTATCTACGTCGTGATATTGGTGAAATCCTCATCGATAGCAACACCATTTATGAGCGTGCAAAAGCGCACATTCAATTGGTTCGCCCTGATTTTATTAACCGAGTTAAGAAATACGACGGCGAAGTGCCACTGTTCAGCCACTACCAAATCGAAAGCCAGATTGAATCTGCTTTCCAACGTGAAGTGCGCCTGCCATCTGGTGGTTCAATTGTTATCGACCCAACAGAAGCATTGACTTCTATCGATATCAACTCTGCTCGCGCAACTAAAGGCGGAGATATCGAAGAGACAGCACTGAACACTAACTTAGAAGCAGCCGATGAGATCGCTCGTCAGCTACGTCTACGTGACCTAGGTGGTCTGGTTGTTATCGACTTTATCGACATGACACCTGTTCGCCACCAGCGTGAAGTAGAAAACCGTCTACGTGAAGCTGTTCGTTTAGACCGTGCTCGCGTACAAATTGGTCGTATCTCTCGTTTCGGTTTGTTGGAGATGTCTCGTCAACGTTTGAGCCCTTCTCTTGCAGAAGCGAGCCACCACATTTGTCCACGTTGTAGTGGTACGGGTGTTGTTCGTGACAACGAATCTCTAGCGCTTTCTGTTCTTCGTCTAATCGAAGAGGAAGCACTAAAAGACAATACTGCGCAAGTATTGGCTGTCGTCCCAGTGCCAATCGCCTCTTACCTGTTGAACGAAAAACGTCGTTCGGTTAACCACATCGAACGCATTCAAGAAGTGAAAATCACGGTTGTTCCTAACTCTGATATGGAAACACCGCACTTCGAAGTGATTCGTGTCCGTGAAGGCGAAGAATTTGATCTGATTTCTTACCTACTTCCTAAGAAACTGGAAGCGTTGAAAGAAGCAGAAGGTAAAGATCCTGTAGAAACGGACATCAAACCTAAACGATTAGAAGAACCAGTACTTAAGGGCTTTGCTGCACCTTCACAATCTGCACCTGCTCCAGCTTCTAAGCCAGCACCTGTGGCGAAGAAGAAGGAAAGCGAAGAAGTGAAGAAAGAAGCTTCACCTGGTCTGTTTAGCCGTTTATTCAAAGCGCTTGGTAGCTTCTTATTCGGCGGTTCTCAAGAAGTAAAAGAAGAGCCTAAGCAACAAGAAGAGAAAAAGCCTAGTCGCGACAACAAGCGTAACAAGCGAGATCGCAACGATCGCCGTCGTGGTAATCAACGTGATAACCGCGATAACCGCGATAATCGAGATAATCGAGATAACCGCGATAACCGTCGCCGTCGTAAGCCTCGCGACGAGCAAGCTACTGAGCAGAATGATACTCAGCAGCAACAAGCAGCTGGCCAAGCAACCGGCAATAAACCGCAAAACCGTAACCAGAAGCGTAAGCCTAAAGCTCAACAAGCAGAAAATGCTCAAGAGCAAAAAGCGAATGCAAAAGTAGCGGAAAAAGGCCTTCAACTTGCAGCCGAAGCTCGTTCTGAAACAAAACCAGAAAGCAGCAAAGCGAAGCCAAACGCTAGCGCTAAAGCAGAAAAAGTTAAAGAACGTCGCCAACGTCGTAAACTAAACAAATCTGTTCGCGTTAAAGATCAGCAGGCTGCTGAGCAAGCTGAAGAAACACTAGTTAAAGCTACTGAATCTGTTGAAGCACCAGTAGAGAAACCAGTAGTAGAAGCAGTAGAAACTCAGCAAGAAAACAAGCAAGCCGAGTCAAAGCAACGTCGTAATCGTCGTTCACCGCGTCACCTGCGTGCAAGTGGTCAACGCCGTCGTCGTGGTCGCGATCGTCGTCCTAACCCATTCCGCCTACGCAAAGGTGGTGTTGCCTCTCCAGAGATGGCAATGGGTAAAGTGATGCCACGTTACATTCCAAAACCAGCGCCTAAGAAGGAAGAGCAAGTTAAGGAAGAAGCAGTAGTCGCTGCAGTACCGGCAATGCAAGGTGGTTTCGCTTGTCCTGAAATGGCAATGGGTAAAGTGATTATCCGCCGCGAACTGCCAGTCGTTGCAGAGCCTAAAGCTCAAGAAGCGGTTAAAGTTGAAGCACCTGTTGTTGAACCAGTGGTTACTGAACCTGCTGTTGTTGAGCAAGCACCTGCGACACCAATCGTTGAAGAAAAGGCACCTGTTGTTGAAGTAACTCAACCAGTGGCAGAAACGACAACAGAGCAACCTGTAGAACCAGTAGTTGAAACTGTTGCCGAAACCACTGAAACGGTAGAAGTAGAAGAGGTGAAAGCACCAGCTCCTGCTGAAGTTCAAGAAATTGTCGTGGACGTGACCAAAGCGGTCGCTAAGCCAAACGCAAGTGCACCAATGACAAAAGCTCCGGGTCCTCAAGAGCTGCGTGAAATTGAAGTTGCTGCGGCGCCATTTAAAGCTGACCGCTACCAGCCTAAAGGCGCTGGTAGTCAAGTAGCGAAAAACCGAGCTTCTGCAGCGATGACTAAACCAAACTTCAACTAGTTTTGAGTTAGTAATTAGCTGAAAAGAAACTAAAAAGGCTGCCAAATGGCAGCCTTTTTTACTTTCCGCTGAATCAACTTTCATTGTTCAATTTAATATCAATGACCGATCACAATTGTGGGTCAATATACGTGTCATTCTTGAACTTAATCACACTTTTCGGTAGCATTCGCCGACTAAAGTTTTCGACACCATTCTAATGCCACTCCTTTACTACTCCGATTTACACTGAGTGAGCGGATGACAAACCCACCTCTCAGTGGCTTGTGCAAATAAGAATATGTGTCGGGATAAACTCATCTCAACGAGAACTTAAAACAAACATGTTCGAATTTCCGCAATTTTCAAAGCACTCTGTAAAAAATGATGTGCTCTCAGGTTTGACCGTAGCGTTAGCATTGGTTCCTGAAGCAGTCGCATTCGCATTCGTTGCTGGTGTAGACCCAATGGTTGGTCTTTACGCTGCATTTATCGTTGGCTTGATCACTTCTATCTTTGGTGGTCGCCCAGGCATGATTTCCGGTGCAACAGGCGCAATGGCCGTTGTAATGGTATCTCTTGTTGCCAGCCACGGTGTCCAATACCTATTCGCAGCGATTATGCTCGCGGGTATTCTTCAGGTTGCCGCTGGTCTGTTCAAGTTAGGTAAGTTTATCCGAATCGTTCCTCATCCAGTGATGATCGGCTTCGTAAACGGCTTAGCTATCGTTATCTTCCTGGCTCAACTTGGCCAATTTAAAGCGCCTGACATCAACGGCATTTTGACTTGGTTACCACAAGACCAGATGATGCTAATGCTTGGTTTGGTTGCACTGACAATGGCGATCATTCATTTCTTACCTAAAATCACAACAGCAGTACCATCTTCGCTGGTCGCTATCGTAACGGTTACCGCGCTAGTGGTTGGTTTGGATCTTGAAACCCGTACCGTCGTTGACTTCTTGCGCACAATGTCTGGTGATGAAGCAGCAACCCTAGCGGGCTCTCTGCCAACATTCTCTATTCCAATGGTGCCATTCACGCTTGAAACTCTGCAAATCATCTTGCCTTACGCGATTATTTTGGCTGCAATCGGTCTGATCGAGTCACTATTGACGCTGACAGTATTGGATGAAATGACAAACACACGCGGCCAGTCTAACCGTGAATGTATTGGCCAAGGCATGGCTAACATGACTTGTTCCGTATTCGGTGCGATGGGTGGTTGTGCGATGATTGGTCAATCGATGATCAACGTAAACTCAGGTGGTCGTGGTCGTCTTTCTGGTATCGTTGCCGCAGTTGCGTTGTTGATGTTTATTCTGTTCGCATCGTCGTTGATCGAGATGATTCCTCTCGCTGCACTTGTTGGTGTGATGTTTATGGTTGTCATCGGTACATTCGAATGGGCGACATTTAAACTGGCGCGCCGCGTACCAAAACAGGACTTCTTCGTTATCGTACTGGTTACTGTTGTGACCGTACTTACCGACCTGGCTGTTGCTGTAGGCGTCGGTGTTATCGCTTCAGCGCTTATGTTTGCCTGGCAGCATGCTAAGCACATCTACGCTGACACATGCCTGAACGAAGAAGGTTCAAAAGAATACAAAATCCACGGCCCTATCTTCTTTGGTTCTGCTGCGAACTTCCTTGAGCTGTTCAACGCGCAAGACGACCCGAAAGATATTATTGTCGACTTTGCTGACTCACGAGTGACTGACCACTCGGCGATAGAAGCGATTGAAACGCTGGCAGAACGCTACGCGGTTCTTGGCAAGACACTTCATCTGCGCCACTTAAGCCCGGACTGCCGTAAACTTCTCGATAAAGCGGGCAGTCTGGTAGAAATCAATGTTAAAGAAGACCCTAGCTACAAAGTTGCAACCGACTTGTTAGCGGGCTAATAGCATTGAAAAATAAATAGCAAAAGGGATGAGTCGAACTCATCCCTTTTTTATTTGGTTGGATATTATACCAATCGTAGTAAATACCTGGTCATTCTAGCGTGTTAAAATACTCGATAACTGCGTTATCATTTTTGATTGTAGAATAGCTACTTGTCGAAAAATTCTGCCTTGTTCTCAAGCATTTTTCCTACACTACTTCTGATCACTTACTTACTGTGATTGATATTAGAAGTTACAACTTCTTCAAAATGACTTCTGATGCCTCTTCAATTAAATCCAACACCAACTCGAAGCCATCGTCTCCACCGTAGTATGGGTCAGGAATTTCGTCATAGCTGGAATCAGAGTGGCTGAGAAACAACGAGAGTTTATGACGGTGTTCAACAGGACAACTATCCAAAAGATCAGCTAAATTGGCTTTGTCCGCCGCCAATACCATATCAAAGTACTCGAAGTCTTCACTTTTGACCTGACATGCTTTCATGCCTTTAAAAGAGTAGCCTCGCAGTTTACCTGCCGCCATCGCGCGCGTGTCTGGTGAATTTCCTGCGTGATAACCAATTGTCCCTGCGGAATCAACCTCTACCGTAACACCAAGCTCTTTTGCTTTCGCTCTCATTACCGCCTCTCCGGTCGGTGAACGACAAATATTTCCCATACAAACAACGAGTATTCTCTTCATTTTATTCCCTGAATTATCGGTGGTTTTTCTGAATCACTTGTTGATCTATCATAGCGACATAATACGACTAGCCCAAGTTAACACCGAACCTTGGGTGTAATAAAAGGAATTGAGGTACTGATATGTCTATCGAAGAAAATAAAGAAGCCCGTCACAAGGCTCGCCAACAGAAAGTGAAAGAACAGGTAGACGCTAAAATCGCGGCCGCCCAGGAAGAAAAAGGCCTGCTCCTGATTATTACAGGAAATGGCAAGGGTAAATCAACGTCTGGCTTTGGCACGGTAGCTCGTGCTGTAGGGCATGGTTTAAATTGCGCTGTAGCTCAATTTATTAAAGGCACTTGGGATAACGGTGAACGTAACCTGCTTGAGAAATTAGGTGTTGAATTTCAAGTTATGGCGACAGGCTTTACCTGGGAAACGCAAAACAAAGCGGCAGACACTGAAGCTGCGCAATTGGTCTGGCAAGAGTGTAAGCGCATGCTGCAAGACGAATCGCTCGATGTCGTTCTGTTTGACGAACTGACTTACATGGTGAGTTACGGCTACATAGATTTAGACGAGGTAGTAGAAGCACTCAACAATCGCCCTAAAATGCAGTCCGTTGTCATCACAGGACGTGGCGCGCATCGTACATTGATTGAAATGGCCGACACCGTATCTGAGGTGAAAAACGTGAAACACGCTTTCGAGTCCGGCGTAAAAGCCTTGAAAGGTGTCGATTGGTAGTTTGACGACTAGCCATAAAAATAAAAAGGGTTGGCAATATGCCAACCCTTTACTTATTGAATGAAGTTAGTTGAACAAGTTTTTCAGTAAACCATCAACCGCTTCTTTAGTCTTTTCGTCTTTTATCTTATCCGTCAGTTTCTCTACACCACGGTCAATTTCTTTTTGTGCTTTTTGTTTCAGCACATCATCGAATACCAGTTTGAATTTAGGGTCTGCCCACTTACCAGACACATTGATTGGTATCGTAATGTCTTTCAGCTCATCGATATTCTTACCACCTTGCCCTTCTAACGTGCCGACAATTGACGTACTGATAGTGAAATCGACGGTTTCGTTGAGGTAATTTGCTTTACCATTACCACGAACACGAAGCAGTGGTGACTGTGCTTTCATATCATCCGTTGATACTACGCCTTTGTTTAGCTTCAACGTCGCTGTCATTGCACTGAAGTCCGTTTTCTTCACTTCCTTCGTGCTTTCAACGGACTGACCTTTGAATTTTGCGTAGTTTTCTCGAATTAACTGTGCCACGTTAATGCCATGAACAGCACCATCAGCAAAGTTAATCGCCACTGTGCCCACTAGGTTCTGTTTAATACCAGTCGGTGTCAGGCTGCTGCCTTTTACATTGACGTCTATATTACCGGTACCTTCCAACTTATCATTGTCTGCAACATCCACTAATAACGGCTGTACTTTCACACCTTTAATCGTACTCGTGGCAATGTATGTCGCTGGCGTTTTACGAGCATCCAATTGTGCTTTCGCGTTAATCGTACCTTGATAGAGTTTCGAGCTGAATGAAGTGAGCTCAGCTACGCCACGGTTGACCGTAAAGCTTGCCTTCACGGCCTCCATTTTTGCGTTTGCCGCTTTGAATTTGTCTATCGAGATGTCACCTTTAACATCCAGCGTCTTCAGTGCTGACAAATCAGGTTCTACTTCAGGACCTGTTTGGCTGGCTTCGCTAGTTGATGCCGATTTGTCACCAGATTGTTGGTTTAGCCCCAGGAATTCATCCAAATCAATATTTGGACTATGCAGCGCAAAACGAACTTTCGGGATATCGCTCAAAGTCACATCCGCTTTGCCGTCTAGCTCGATAGCATTTGCTGTGAGCTTCTCCAACACAAAACTCAAGTGGCTTTTGTTCAGATCAAAAGACAAATCAGACAACATATCCACCTTCATTGGTGATTGAGGCAAAGTCTCACCTTCAAAAGTCGATTTAAGTGATAACTTGTCTAATTGTACTTTGCTGATCGCGTTGTCGATACTGAGCTGAGCGGCGCCTTGCATGTCCAACTTCATATCCGCAGCACTGCCTTTCAGGGCATAGCTAAGGTTATTAACGGTATCAAATGCAAAAGTATCCAAAGTGATGTTAGCCGATTCGATGTTGTTGCTTGGATCAGCGTAAGTGGCATCAAACTTGATGTTCTTTAGCTCGTAACTTGCAAGACCTTTAGCTAATTTAAAGTCCGCCTGACCTTGCGCGGTGAACTTCTGGTCATTCATCTCACCTTTTATACCGAAATCTGCTGTCGTCCAATTGTCAAAAGCAAATTCAGAAAGGTTGAGAGAAATATCATACAGCTTGGTGTAGCTGTCGGCTTGCTTATCCTGAATCTCTAAAGAACCATTAGATACGGTGACACCAGCAAGGTTGATCGCCCAATCAGAACCTGACTGCTGAGTTTCTGTGCTCTGTTCCGATGCAGCACTATCCGTTTGTTGCGATTGTTGCGCTTTTGTCAGAGCATCAATGTTTTTGCTGCCATCCTTCTTGGTTTCAAGATAAAACTCGGCACCATCAAGTGTGACATTGCCAATTTCCAACTGCTTGCTGAACAACGGAGTAACCGACACATCTACGCTCACGGTATCCACTTTGAACAGATTTGGCTGACTGAAGCCTTGTGGATTTCTTAGCTCCGTACGACCTAGCTCAAGACCAATGGACGGGAAGAATTGCCAGCTAAGATCCCCTTCTATCACTAACTCCAATCCCGTTTGTTTTTGGGCTTGTTCAACGATAAGGGGTTTAAATTGATTAGGGTTTACAAAAATAGTTAAAGCGAGAATCGCCCCAACGACTAGCACAACTGGTATTGCAATAATTAAGAGCAGTTTCTTCATTTGTTTATCCTTGCTCGTGTGTTTTTAAATTCATAATAGTTGATTTGTTCTATCGCTGACAGTTCCGTGAAAGCGTTAATTTATCCTTTATTGTAGTGCAACTGATTAATTTAAAAACAAAAAAAAGAAGTAACACCTAAGGTGCCACTTCTTTTTACAAAAATAAAGCGATATAGCTGTTTAGAGGCTTATGCTTTCAAAAGTCTTGCAATATGAGCTTTAAGTACGTCAATCGCGATGCGGTTTTTACCACCACGAGGAACAATGATATCCGCATATTGCTTAGAAGGTTCGATAAACTGCATGAACATCGGACGCACTGTCTGTTGATATTGCTTTAGAACGGATTCCATTGTTCGGCCACGCTCTTCAACATCGCGCTTAACACGACGAAGCAGACAGATATCTAACGGCGTATCCATAAATACTGTCGCGTGCATTAGGTCACGTAAGCGAGGATCAGTAAGAAGAAGAATACCTTCTAGAATAATGACCTTTTTAGGCGTCAATGTAGTGGTGTGACTTGTTCTGGTGTGCTCAGTGTAGCTGTACTCAGGTACTTCTACTGCTTCACCGCGAACCAACTTCTCAAGGTGCTCACACAGCAGATCGTGGTCTAACGCACTCGGGTGGTCGTAGTTAGTCTTTACTCGATCTTCCATGCTTAGGTGGCTTTGGTCGTTGTAGTAGCAATCTTCCGTGATGACACCGATTTGATGATCGCCTACTTTTTCGCGAAGCTCATTGTAAATGGTGCTCGCGATCAGACTTTTTCCAGAAGCAGAAGCGCCAGCAATACCTACGATGACGCAATGATTATTATCAGACATTAATTTGCACCCGATGATGATTTCTAGTGACATAAAAAGGTAAACCGCGTGATTATAGGGAGTTCACCTCTTAGTTACTAGCTGGAATTGGAGTTTAGTTGTAAGTTTCTAACCACCCGAAGGATTAACCTCCGGGCAAACGTTAAAATGCGCAACTTTCAACCACAATACTTAACAAACTTAGTTAAGAATTAATTCACCATTGTAAAACTGATTGCATCTGGCTTGGCTTTGCCTTGCCAATACATCGTGCTGCATACACGATCTGCTAGCTGTTTATAATAGCCTGCATGCTCGCTGTCCGGTCTTCTCGCAACCGTTGGGACCCCAGCATCAATGTCTTCTCGCATGGCGATATGCAATGGGATTTGACCTAACAGCGCTAAACCAAACTCCTGACACATTTTCTCAGCACCACCCATACCAAATATATGCTCAGTTGCTCCACATTGGCTACAGATGTGGTAGCTCATATTTTCAACCACACCCACAACAGGCACATTCACTTTGTTAAACATTGCTGCACCTTTACGTGCATCAGCCAATGCCAGGTCTTGTGGTGTCGTCACCAATACGGTTCCTGTTACTGGAATTTGCTGTGACAACGTAAGCTGTATATCCCCGGTACCTGGTGGCATGTCGATAACCAAGTAGTCCAACTCAGGCCAGTCGGTCTCGGTAAGCAATTGAGACAATGCTTTTGAGGCCATAGGACCACGCCAAATTGCCGCTTCAGACTTGTCCACGAGATAACCAATAGAATGAGTATAGATCCCATGAGCCAAAATAGGCTCCATCCATTTTGAATCACGAACTTCTGGTTTAGCATCTTCTTGACCAAGCATCATAGGGACCGAAGGACCATAGATGTCAGCATCCAGCAGACCAACTTTTGCACCGGATTGAGCAATCGCTAACGCTAAGTTTACTGCTGTGGTTGATTTACCTACGCCACCTTTGGCCGAACTGACCGCAATGATATTTTTTACGCCTTTAACGCTATTGGTCACGTGGGTTTCCAGCGCTTTAACACTCAATTCAATTTGAAACGCAAACTCAGGCACAGCCCCGGAGCTTTGCTGCTGCGTAACCCATTGGTGTAGCGAAGTTTTAAGCTCATTACTTGCAAATGGCAAAGTAATATCTACACCACCTTGTGCGGTTATCGTTACGACACCATTAATATCTGACCAATTTTCCACCAGCAATGGGTGTTGAAATTGATTAAACCAATCACAAAAATCTTGTTTTGAAGTGAACTGATGCATACGCCCTCCTTTTGAGTCCCATGCTACCACCGACCTATCGTAATCAGAACCCCAAAAAAACTAAGGCATTCCGCAGTTTGACACCTTGGAGTTAGTGAGCTCATGCGGTAGTATTATCCATCAAAAATCTTTATACCTATCAAGAAAAGCGAATATTAAGTATGGCAAACGATCCAAGACCTCTTTCTTCAAGAAAAATGCTGGTAACTTGTGCCCTTCCGTACGCTAACGGTTCGATCCACCTTGGCCACATGCTTGAGCATATCCAAGCGGACATTTGGGTTCGTTACCAACGCCTACGCGGCAACACTGTAAACTTCATCTGTGCTGACGATGCTCACGGCACGCCAATCATGCTTAAAGCGCAACAGATGGGTATTACTCCTGAAGAGATGATTGCCGCAGTTAGCGAAGAGCATCAAAAAGACTTTGCTGGCTTTGATATCAGCTTTGATAACTACCACAGCACGCACTCAGAAGAGAACCGCGAGCTGGCTTCGCATATCTACCTTGAGCTGAAGAAAAACGGCTTTATCTCTAGCCGCACTATTTCTCAGCTATTCGATCCAGAAAAAGAAATGTTCCTACCGGACCGTTTTGTAAAAGGTACGTGCCCTAAATGTAAGTCTGAAGACCAGTATGGTGACAACTGCGACAACTGTGGTGAGACCTACAGCCCGACAGAACTGATCAATCCTAAATCTGCCGTTTCTGGTGCAACTCCAGTAATGAAAGATTCTGAGCACTTCTTCTTCGACCTGCCTCAGTTTGAAAGCATGCTAAAAGAGTGGACTCGCTCTGGCTCTCTGCAATCTGAAACCGCAAACAAGATGCAAGAGTGGTTTGAATCAGGCCTGCAACAATGGGACATCTCGCGTGATGCGCCTTACTTTGGTTTCGAGATCCCAGGTGAGAAGAACAAGTTCTTCTACGTATGGCTAGACGCACCTATCGGCTACATGGGTTCTTTCAAAAACCTATGTGACAAGCGCGACGATCTAGACTTCGACGAGTACTGGAATAAAGACAGCTCAACTGAACTGTACCACTTCATCGGTAAAGACATTGTTTACTTCCACAGCCTATTCTGGCCAGCAATGCTAGACGGTTCTGGCTTCCGCAAGCCAAACAACGTATTCGTACACGGTTACGTAACAGTAAACGGTGCGAAAATGTCTAAGTCTAAAGGTACCTTCGTCAAAGCGAGCACTTACCTAGAGCACCTAGACCCAGAATGTCTGCGTTACTACTACGCTGCGAAGCTAAACAGCCGTATCGATGACCTGGACCTTAACCTTGAAGACTTCACTCAGCGCGTAAACGCTGACGTTGTGAACAAGATCGTGAACCTGGCATCACGTAACGCTGGCTTCATTGCAAAACGTTTTGAAGGCAAACTTTCTGACAACTTTGCAGAGCCTGAGCTGTACAACGAGTTCGTTGCTGCGGCTGACCGTATCGCTGAACTTTACGAAACGCGTGAATTTGGTCGTGCAATCCGTGAAATCACTGCGCTAGCAGACAAAGCAAACCAATATGTTGACGAAAAAGCACCATGGGTTGTGGCGAAGGAAGAAGGCAAAGATCAGGAACTACAAGAAATCTGTTCTGTGGGTATCAACCTGTTCCGCGTGCTGATGACTTACCTAAAACCAGTAATGCCAGCACTTGCTGCACGTACTGAAGCGTTCCTAAACCAAGAACTGACTTGGGAAAACATCGCTGCGCCGCTAACAGGTCACGAAATCACTAAGTTCAAAGCACTGTTCAACCGTATTGATCCTAAGAACATCGAAGCGATGATCGAAGCGTCAAAAGAAGATGCGGCGGCAGAAATGGCGGCGAAAGAGAAAGCCGAAGCAGAAAAGAACAAGGCTAGCCAAACTGAGCTAGACAAAGATCCAATCGCAGAAGAGATTGAGTTCGACGCTTTTGCTGCAGTCGATATGCGTATCGCTCGAATCATCTCTTGTGAAGAAGTACCAAAAGCAAACAAACTGCTTAAATTCCAGCTAGATATTGGTGGTGAAACTCGCCAAGTGTTCTCTGGCATCAAGTCAGCGTACAAACCTGAAGAGCTAGAAGGCAAGCTAACGGTAATGGTAGCAAACCTCAAACCTCGTAAGATGAAGTTTGGTATGTCAGAAGGCATGATCCTAGCAGCGGGCCCTGGTGGCAGCGACCTATGGATCCTTGAGCCACACGAAGGCGCTCAACCTGGCATGCGCGTAATGTAATCATTAACGCGTTAAAGCTAACGACCTTGATAAATCCCCGCCAAACTGGTGGGGATTTTTTGATCAATTTCACAATACTGTGCATTTATCGCACCAAAAACGAGCAAAAATAACAATATAGGTCTATCTGGCCCTGTTTATATGCACCATTGGTTGGGAATAATTTTTGCATGACTACCTTAGCTAGGTCTTAAGAACTAACAAGGAGTTAGTCATGTTTGTTTTGATTTCGACATTACTGTCTATAGTAATTCTCGCTGGTATTTACCATCTCTCATCAAAACGAGAGCAGCAACATGCAAGTAAATATCAGTTACTAACGCTACTACGTGATGTAGTGCACCTACTTCGTCGTCATCGTGCCGCGACACACTACTCTATTCAATTCAACAAAAATAAAGAACAGGAAATAGAGGATCTTAATCAGGCTTTGACTCAGAAACTGTATCTTCTTGTGGAATCATCTCGCTCAGAAAACAAGCCTATGTATCGAGTCTTACAGATAAACGTAAACAAAATGCTGGAGCAGTGGCAAGACAACAGTGTGGCTCGTAATCAGATGGAACATGGTAAGCTAATCCGTCACTGCCTGTTCTTGATGGATGAAGTCACCATAGCTTGGCTAGCTATTGAGCAAAGAGACGAACTCCATGACGAGTACCATATTAGCTGGCAGGCCATCATTGATAATCTCGAAACACTCACTCAGTTACGAATTTGTATCAGAGATTTTGATGATGTGTCCGATCAAGAGCGTTTAAAGAATACGGCCGCTATTATGCTTCGTAAGCTCAATCAATTAGCCGTAATCGCCCCACTCAGTATAGCGTCACCAGTCGCGGTGCGTTCTATACAGGCTCTCCACGACTATGTTGAAGATAGAGTCACAGGGCTGACCGAAGAGGAGCTATACAATATTACCTCGGATTTATCGTTGACGATTTTTAATACGTACGACCATGTACTTTCAACGATAGTTGAAGAACTTTACTTACCTCTTCCCAGACTCACACTAGCGTAATCGACACTACTGAAAAGAAGACAATAAAAAACCGCAGACTAAGTCTGCGGCTTTTCAGAACCATGAGTAAGTATTAAAACTTAGCTATCATCTTCGGTAAAGCTAGTTGGTAACTGCTTCTTCATTTCGTTCCAGATCAACGCGCTTTCGATACCGTAGTGACGAATAACAACAGGAAGCTGATCACGCTCCGCATTTTCACACGTTTCCAGAAGCTGACGGTAGAATTTCAACGCCAACTCGCGTGAAGCCGGATTTGAGAAGTAGTAGCTGCCGACACGGTCATACAGCTTTTTCAATCCGTTAAAGATAAGACCGTAAATCTGGTTGCCAGAATGGAATGCTAAACGCTGGAACAACATATAGTCGTAGAAGTTGAACGTTTTAGCGATAAGGATCTCTTGTCGCTTCGCCTCGTCTTTTTCGTTCTCTTCTTTAACGTTCTGCAGCACCTTGTCTGCATACGGAGAAGAGGCGATAAATTCATCCCAAGACGGGGCATTCATAAGCGCTTCACAAGACTCAATCACGTTCTTGATTGTACGCTCAGAGCTTTCTTTATTCATCTTGAACGCGTAACGCATGAAGATTGGGCTGATGTTGGTGCGTGCTGCAAGCAGATCTTCTACAATATTCGTTGCGTTATCGACATCCAGGGTCATCAACGTATCCAAAATATGCAGACCTGACGTCTCCATGAATTGGTTTACTTTTGTTGGTTTGCCATGCTGGATAGTCAACCATCCATCACGTGCTAATCGTTGAAGAACCTCTCGCAGCGTCGTGCGCGTAACACCGATCAGTTCAGACAGCTCACGCTCAGCAGGTAAAATTGAGCCTGGAGGAAAACGGCCGTTCCAAATGCTCTCGATAATGTACTTTTCTGCAAATCCAGCAGGGCTTTTCGCCTTTATGACCATTCTACGTTTTATCCAATATTGATTTTTGAGGGTCGATACTACTCATCATACCACTAGTTAACGGTTTGAGAAAACTAACGAAGAATATTTGAAACACCCCACAAGTAGAGCAAAAACTCTACAGTTAGTCTCAATAGTGAATCATCGTTAACGTACCTATAACAAGTAAAACCAACATTTTACTTAAAAAGTACTAGTCATAATTTCCCTGAAAGTAACGAAACTTTCGTCACATTTTTATATTCAGAATATGAAAAATTAATTTGTATCCACTCAATAAATTTCTCAGTTAAATTATATTTTTTCGTATCTAGTCATCATTTAGAATCCCAAAAGGAGTTTTCTAAAACTTTCATGATATAATAATGCACGTTCGCTCGCGCTCTTACATTAAAAAAGTTGTTTAAGTCAGAAGCCTTAAGCTTTGTTATTGACTAATAAAAACCTGCGTGTAGAGTTTGCGATCGAAAGTGAGCGGTGCTTAAGTTCAAAGGAAGTAACTTGGCAAGACTACAATAAAACAAAGGATTGTTGTTTTACTAAGTTACTGTTTTAAAAGACTAGCTAATAAGTCTAACAAACAAGTACTTATGCACTATTTCGTAGTGTCTATTCATAAATTTATTATAAAGAGATTTATCATGCCGATATCGCTCGGAAACGCTTTTATCAAGAACTTTCTAGGTAAAGCGCCTGATTGGTACAAAGTTGCCATTATAGCCTTCTTAATAATTAACCCTCTTGTTTTCTTTTTTGTCAGTCCATTTATTGCAGGTTGGTTGCTGGTCGCTGAATTTATTTTCACGCTAGCAATGGCATTAAAATGCTATCCACTACAACCGGGTGGTTTACTAGCAATAGAAGCCATAGCAATTGGGATGACTAGCCCTGCACAAGTGAAGCATGAATTGGTAGCGAATATTGAAGTGTTACTACTTCTAATATTCATGGTTGCTGGCATTTACTTCATGAAACACCTTCTGCTGTTTATTTTTACCAAAATATTACTTGGCATTCGCTCAAAAACGCTACTGTCACTCGCATTCTGTTTTGCTGCGGCATTTTTGTCCGCGTTCTTGGATGCACTGACCGTTATTGCCGTTGTTATCAGCGTAGCAGTGGGCTTCTACTCGATTTACCACAAAGTGGCTTCAGGAAACCCTATTGGTGACCATGACCATACACAAGATGACACCATCACCGAGCTGACTCGTGATGACTTAGAAAACTACCGCGCATTTTTACGTTCATTGCTGATGCACGCAGGTGTGGGTACCGCACTTGGCGGTGTAACCACTATGGTTGGTGAACCTCAGAACCTGATTATTGCCGACCAAGCGGGTTGGTTTTTTGGTGAATTCCTGATTCGTATGTCGCCAGTTACTTTACCTGTACTCTTCTGTGGCCTCATTACTTGTGCGCTCGTAGAAAAACTAAAAGTCTTTGGATATGGCTCAAAACTGCCAAATAATGTTCGCCAAATTCTCGTGGACTACGACCGCGAAGAGCGTAAAACTCGAACCAAACAAGACGTGGCGAAGCTATGGGTGCAGGGCTTTATCGCAGTATGGCTAATTGTGGCTCTCGCACTACACTTAGCGGCAGTTGGTCTGATTGGTCTGTCGGTGATAATTCTTGCGACCTCGTTTACTGGTGTTATTGATGAGCACTCGATGGGTAAAGCGTTTGAAGAAGCTCTACCTTTTACCTCCCTACTTGCGGTGTTCTTCTCTATCGTTGCCGTCATCATCGACCAACAGCTATTTAAACCCGTTATTGATGCCGTACTTGCTGTAGAAGACAAAGGGACACAGCTCGCTCTGTTCTATGTCGCCAACGGCTTACTATCCATGGTTTCGGACAACGTGTTTGTTGGTACGGTTTACATTAACGAAGTGAAAACCGCTCTTGTTGAAGGCTTGATTACTCGTGAGCAGTTCGATTTGCTGGCTGTGGCTATCAACACAGGTACTAACCTGCCTTCAGTTGCAACGCCAAACGGACAAGCAGCGTTCCTATTCTTGCTGACTTCAGCACTTGCACCACTTATTCGCCTTTCTTATGGTCGAATGGTTATCATGGCATTGCCTTATACCGTAGTGTTGGCAATTGTAGGTCTGATGGGGATTATGTTCTTCTTAGAACCAGCAACCGCGTCTTTCTACGAAGCGGGCTGGATAACTCTGCACAATGTTGATTTAACTCCAGCAGTATCTGGTGGACATTAATATTTAAGTTGATTAAGAAACTTATACACGATAAAAAGCTCTGAGTAATCAGAGCTTTTTATTTTCAGACAGGATTGAAACCGTGAATATTTTTAGATCACTAAACCAGTTTTCCAAGGGGCGCTTATCTTGGATGCTTCTTCTCTTGTTTATCATTTTCTTTGAAGCATGTGCCCTCTACTTTCAGCATGTCATGATGTTGGCACCATGTGTAATGTGTATTTACGAGCGAGTGGCTATGCTAGGCATAGGCGGAGCTGCAATTATCGGATTTATTTCACCGAGTAACCCACTCTTCCGATGGCTAGGTCTGATCGCATGGGGACTTAGTGCCTACAAAGGCTTGTTGCTTGCGCTACAGCACGTCGATTATCAGTTCAATCCATCGCCATTTGCTACCTGTGACGTATTCGTGACTTTCCCAAGCTGGGCACCGTTAAACCAGTGGGCACCTTGGATGTTTGAAGCCTATGGCGATTGTTCTGAGATTGTGTGGCAGTTCTTAACGCTATCCATGCCACAATGGTTAGCAGTTATTTTTGCAGGTAATCTGGTCTTTCTCGCTCTGGTCGTGATTGCTCAGTTTTTCCCAGCAAGACGTAAGAACCCAATTCTTTAAAACATAAACCCAAATAACGACAAAGCCGACCTCGTGGTCGGCTTTATTAATCTTCGGTATTAAATCAGAACAACCTGATTACTTACCACAACACTGCTTGAATTTTTTGCCACTCTCACATGGACAAGGATCGTTACGACCCACACCTTTAAATGGATTGAGACTCTTTGCTTTGTTCCCAACCATGAGCTCGTCTGCACCCAATGCCGCCTCACTGATCATCAAGTCAAGTTGATCAATCAAATCACTCAGTGCCGGCGGATTTTCAATACCTGCATCACGCATCTGTTGTTGAGTCGTAGATTCATCGATCGCTAGCATCATCGTCGTGAGCAAAGCTTGCAGCATGCGCTGTAAACCGTCATTGAGCTCGGTACCTTGCCACTGTTCTTCAATCATCGGCCAAACCGACATGAATCCTTCAGCGAAATCAGCCAGTTGCTCGGAATTATTGTCTGTAAGAGCAAGTACTGAATACTCGTTACGCAGAATGCGGTTGTGCTGCTTGTGAATCTGCTCTTCAACCACAGGTTGAATGGCTTTAAAGTCAGCGCCTAGTAGCGGCTCTAACCAAGTCTCTGGTGCCAAGGGCTTAGTGGTCAGGTTTGCAGCTAACACAGCCCCTTCAATAAACAGTGAAGATTCATCTAGTTGAACCTCACCCTTCTCAATCAATGTATATTGCATGACATCTGGTTTCCCATAAATTTGCCGGCATTATACCCCAGAGCTTTAACTCAAGTAACCTCGGCATACCGGTTTGATAAGTTTGCGTGCTTCGAGTCTTTTAATGACAAACTAGGCTTACATCGCTACAATCGCCCTCCTTTTATCACCAAACTGTACTAGGCAAACTATGCGAGTTGTATTAGGCCCAATGGAAGGCGTTTTAGACCATTTGATGCGCCAAATTTTGACCGAAATAAACGACTATGATCTCTGCGTTACTGAATTCGTTCGAGTTATCGATCAGTTATTACCGGATCACGTATTTCATCGTTTGTGTCCGGAGCTTCTGCAAGGGTCTCAAACTGCATCTGGTGTACCAGTACATGTTCAATTGTTAGGTCAAGAACCAAACTGGATGGCCGAGAACGCTATCAAAGCGGCTGAGCTTGGCGCTCGTGGTATCGATATCAACTTTGGCTGCCCAGCAAAAATGGTGAACAAAAGTAAAGGTGGCGCAGCACTTCTTCAACATCCAGAGTTGATTCACCAAGTCGTAAAAGCATGCCGTGAAGCGGTTCCTGAAAACATCCCGGTTAGCGCGAAAATCCGCCTGGGTTGGGAAAACCCTGAAGATTGCTTTGAGATTGTCGATGCGATCCAGTCGGCCGGTGCAAATGAACTAACGGTCCACGCTCGCACAAAGCAAGGCGGCTATAAAGCATCGGAGATCAAATGGGAATACATTACGAAGATCCGCGAGCGATTCTCTATTCCATTAATTGCTAATGGGGAAATCTGGAACCACGAAGATGGTCAACGCTGCATTGAAACCACAGGTGTTGATTCCCTCATGGTTTGCCGAGGCGCATTTAACATTCCAAATTTAGGCAATATGGTTAAACACAACCACCAGCCTATGTCCTGGCCGGAAGTAGTTGAATTGCTGATTTACTACTCTAAGTTCGAAATGAAAGGCGACAAAGGGCTGTACTACCCGAACCGAGTTAAACAATGGTTCGCTTATTTGCGTCAATCTTACCCAGAAGCACAAGATTTGTTCCGTGAAATCCGCACCTTTAATAAAGCCGCACCCATCGTTGAACATATTCAACGATATCGCGATGAATTGGTGCAAGCGACATCAAAAGTGGCTTAAGTCTTTAAACATTCAAAAGGGCGACAATTCGCCCTTTTTTACATCCATTTCAGCACGCATAACAAATTTGATTTTTTCCGCTATGCTTTGCCTGATACAACTTTTCATCCGCCGCTTTAAACAACTCATCAAAGCTTTTATCTCCGCCTTCTGAACAGAAAACAACGCCTCCTGACACGGTGAATCCACTGCTAGTGACACGCGTCGAGCGCTCTACGATGGTTTTTCTTACTCGTTCGAGTATCCTCATCATCGACTCACTGTCTTCGCCATATATCGCTAACACAAACTCTTCGCCTCCAAAACGAGAGGCCACATCGGTATGGCGTATATTCTCACGTATACACTTAGCGACAAGTTGAATGGCAATATCACCCACATCGTGACCGTAATTGTCATTAATTGCTTTGAAGTTATCGATATCAAAAACCGCTAATGCAACCTTCTGTTTGGTCATTTTATTGCGCCAAACCGCTTCCATCCCTCGACGGTTCAATAACCCGGTCATCGGGTCTTTTGCAGCAAGATCTTTAAAATAACGTCGTTCAGTGTGCATATTGACGTAAAAAATCACGATAGTGCACAGAACATAAATAAACAGCGCGACAATAATGCTGTACTTTTGTAACACGACTAAGTTTTTAATCTCGCTCCACAAATCGTACTCATAATAAAGGCTATGATTGGCGCTCAAACGCTCTAGATCAATGGGTTTAATTCGAACGGCATTGTTAGGAAGCGCTTCAATGTTCGAAACTAAATGCAACTTGCCCGCAAAACGCGCCGAGCTGTTAAGCAATAAATCCAAATTAAAGTCGATAGACAACGCACCTTGGTGAACACCGTTCTCATAGTAAGGCACTGCCAATGTAATAACTTTCCCTTGCATCGAATCTAGGATTGGCCCCGGCCCAGCTAAAGTAATATTAACCTTGTCCTGAGCGGTTTTTTGCCAGAATGGACGTGCCTTCAATGTTAATAAAAGCTCTTTTGTGACGTTCTTCGCGTAGGTGTCAGGCGACGAAATAATGTATCCGCGCTTATCAATGTAATGGATGCCAACTATGTGAGGCTCTATATCATGAAGAAAAGACAGCGATGGTGCGAAGCCCGCTTTTTGTTCTGCTAATTTGTTAATTTCAGAGCCTTTTTCACACAATTTCTCAATACCCACAAGCATGTAATCAAGCTCGGACGGCGGATTACCTTCATCAACTTCTTGTACCCGAGACATTTGAATGGGCCAAATGTAGCAAAAGCCGTCTTTCACTAAGTAACTATGACCGCCAGATAATGGGTTCTCTTTATTGGTAAAGTTACTGAAACTGTAATCAAGTGCAGTGAGAACCTTCATACCGCGAACGATCGCACGCTCAATCCGCGCATACTCACTATCTAAGTTGCGGTTAACCGCGTCGTAATAGTTTTTGGCACTGACAAGTAACACCACCACAAATAAAGTAAGCGGGAAAAAAATAACAAATGAGTTGCTAAAACGTCTTTTATTAAACATTCAGTACCATAAGTAAGAGGATGGATGTTGAAGTGAACGAACATATTCAACTACTTTAATAAAGGTAGACAAAAGTGTCACTTTAGCCGCCATATTTTACCGCTCTCCGCAGGAAGATTAATGCTAAGGCTATTCTTATAATCAATGACTTCACGGTCATCCAATATGTTGTGCAAGCTTTTCGCACTCAGACCTAACTGCCATAGTGGTAGCTCAATACTCACCGCTTTTTCACTGGTGTTGATTGCAACAATGACCGCTTCGTCTTTCAACTGTCTCGCATATACCAACGCGTCATTATGGCAATAAAGCCATTGAATACTGCCGGATTGTAGGCATTTGAACTTTTTACGAATCTCTATCCAGCGTCGATAAATACCCAACCATTCAGAGTTCGCCACTTCATGCCAAGGGAAACAACGTCGGTTATCAGGATCTAATCCGCCTTCCAGCCCAACTTCGCTGCCGTAATAAAGGCAAGGTGTACCGACATAAGTCATTAACAAAGTTAGCGCGATGTGCATTTTGTCTTCGCTACGGCTTACAAGAGTGATGAATCGCGCCGTATCATGGCTATCAAGTTGATTGAGTTGGGATAGCTGGTTCGCAAATGGAATCTTCATTCTTGCTTCATCTAACCACTCTTTGAACTCTAATGCATTGATCTGGATAGGATCGTACATGATATCTTGCTTGGCAATAAATGCTCTTACGGGATGAGCAAAGCCGTAATAATTCATTGCTCCATCTTCTTGATCACCCTGTAGCCACTGAGTTGCCTCAAAAAAATGTTCTCCAAGGACATAGGCATTCGGGTTCACCGACTTTGTCGCTTTACGGAACGCTTCGACGTAATGAGCGTTATTTTTTGCTCCTTCTCCCTCTCCGAGCATATGAATCACATCAAAGCGCCAGCCATCAACAGAGTAAGGGGCTTTTAGCCAGTGTTTGATCACCGCGTGTTTGCCTTGATAAATGTAATCCCGCACCTCTTTATTCTCGAAGTTCAACACAGGTAAACTGCTGATACCTTTCCAGCCGATGTAATGATTGCTGTCATCGTCAAAGAAATAGTAATTGCGATACTTCGAGGCAGGATGGCCATATGCCCCATCACCTTCCATTTTCACATCAAACCAAGGATGGTGAACTGAAGTGTGATTAAATACTGCATCCAAAACAATTTTCATTTGTTTAGAACGTATCTTGTTGCACAACTGAGCAAACTGCTCATTGCTTCCAAACATTGGGTCTATGTTGAAATAGTCAGTGGTGTCGTATTTATGGTTACTCGGAGAGCGGAAGATCGGATTGAAATACAAAGCTGTCACGCCCAGATTTTCAAGATAATCCAGCTTCTGCTCAACGCCGTTCAGGTCGCCACCAAAAAACTCTTTGGCTCCGGTATTCTGGTGCTCCCCAACCGCTTCCCCCCATGACTTTACTATCGCTTCAGGATTGTATTCGCCGTAGGCATGTCGAATCGATTTTTCATCCTTACTTGGAGCAAAACGGTCTGGAAAAATTTGGTAGAAGATCTGCTGTTGTACCCATGTAGGTGGCTGGTTATTCACATTCAATTTAAAGTGAAACTCTTTTGGCGGAATACGCGACTGTACGCCTCTTCCATCCAGCCAAAACTGCTGCTCGCCCAGAACGAGCTTAAATACGTAGTGAGAGACATCTCGGTCCTTATTAGGGGCAAAGGTTGCTTTCCAGAGTTTTAGTTCTCCAGAAGTTCCCGCCGGATGCATTTCAGTCAGATATTCTTCGTTATCAGGCTCGGAGCGAACATAGACACGATCAAAATCCAGGCTCTCCGTCTTAAGCGTGACTGTTATAGCTTCTTCGTTGAAAGAAAGACCATCCAACGTCTGACTGTGGAAAATGAAAGGAAGGGTCATAGCAAATATTCCTGTAGCGGGCATATGCGATGACTTTACTATAGCCAGAATAAAAATCCTCCTTGTGAAACGGTCCGTTAGTCACGTTTCTCAAGGAGGATCACGTTCGGTAGGTATCATTAACCATAACCGAAGTCAGGTAACGTACTGTGCTGACTAATTGAGCAACAAACTATCGTCGGACAGTTCTTCACCACGTACTTTCGAGAACATTTCCAGCAAATCTGGTACCTGCATATTTGCTCTTTGTTCCCCTGCTACATCCAGCACAATTTCCCCCTGATGAAGCATCACGGTTCTGTCACCACAAGCCAATGCATCTTTCATTGAGTGGGTAACCATCATCACGGTTAAATTAAACTCGTTCACGATACGTTTGGTCAGATCAATAACAAAAGCAGCCATACGCGGGTCAAGCGCCGCCGTGTGTTCATCGAGTAGCAGCAGCTTACTTTCCGACAGGGTTGCCATTACCAAACTCACCGCTTGGCGTTGACCACCGGACAACAAGCCAATGCTATCCCCCAGCCTATCTTCTAATCCCAAACCAAGAATACTGATTCGGTCTTGGAACAACTTTCGGCGCTGGGATGAGAGTGCCAGTCCCCAACCACGCTTTTTGCCACGCATGTAAGCCAGTGCCATGTTTTCTTCAATGGTTAATTCGCCACAAGTACCAGCCAATGGGTCCTGAAAGACCCGCGCACATTGAGTCGCACGCTGAGCCACGGTTTGTCGGGTCACGTCTTTACCATCGATAATCACTTGCCCGCCAATCATCGGGGTTTCACCAGTCGTAGCACCAAGTAACGTCGATTTACCAGCACCATTAGAACCAATGACGGTAAGAAACTGATGTTCAGGTACCTCTAGAGATACCCCTTTTAACGCTCGGTTCTCCAGAATAGTTCCAGGGTTGAACGTCACTTGGATATTATTGAGTTCAATCATAATGTCTCCCCTGAACCTTTTTTAGATGCGGCCTGTTTAGCATCTGAAACTCGTTGTTTCGCTTTCATGCGCTGTTTTAGTTTTGGTGCTATCAATGCGACCGCAACCAGCACAGCAGTAACAAGGTTTAGATCGGATGCCTGCAAGCCAAACATTCCAGAGCTCAAAGCAAACGCGACGGCAAGACGGTAAAGAACAGAACCAACGATAACGGCTAACACTGCCACCCAAATCTTGCGCCCCGGGATCAAGGTCTGACCTAAAATCACCGCAGCTAGGCCGACAACAATGGTACCAACCCCAGATGTTACGTCGGCAAAGCTGTTAGTCTGTGCAAACAGGGCGCCGGCAAAGCCAACGAAACCATTGGATAACGCCAAGCCAAAGAAGGTGTAAAAACCTGTGCTGGCACCTTGAGCAGAAACCATTCGGGCGTTGACGCCAGTTGCTCTTAGACCAAGGCCAAAGTCACTGTTGAGCAAACGAACTACAAAAAATGCTGATAATAAAACTAGCACCCCAACCACAAGTGGACGCACGAACATTGAGTCGCCCATCGCTTCAAACGGTGTCAGGATCGTATCTTCGCCGAGTAGCGCCATATTGGGCTTACCCATAATACGAATATTGATGGAAAAGGCGGCGATCATGGTAAGAATTGAGGCCAAAAGGTGCAAAATACCGCAGCGGACAGCCAGAAACGCGGTAACCCAGCCCGTCAGAGCACCGGCTATAATCGCCATACCTGTGGCTACCCAAGGATTAATTCCAGCAACAATTGCTGTCGCGGCAACTGCAGCTCCCATAGGGAAACTGCCATCAACACTTAGATCGGGAAAATCGAGTACACGAAACGTGAGGTATACGCCCAAAGCGACCAGCCCATAAATCAAGCCAATCTCAAGAGCGCCAAAAAATGCAAATGCAGACATAAAACGGCTCCTTTCTGCATGTTCAGATCAATATCGGGATCTGAAAGTAAGACTTCTCACTTAAGTCAGGACGAACTTTTCAACTCAAACTTAAGTTTATTCGAACAAGGTATAGCTTCGCTCAGAGGTTTAAACATTCTTGGGAGAAGTAATAAGCCAATGACATGACTTATTACTTTCGCCAATGCGGTTAACTTGCTCTAATGAGTTGAATACGCCCCAAAAAAGTGACTTATTGCATGCTTGTTGCACGTTCTACGACTGAACTCGGTATTTGAATACCTAGCTTAGAAGCAGCATCTTGATTGATCACCAAGTCAGAACCTGTTGCGACTTTTACGTCTAGTTTGCCCGGCTCCTGACCATCAAGAATAGCCGCGACATAATCAGCGGTTTGAACACCTACTTGGTAGTAGTCAAAGCCAAGGCCAGCGATCGCGCCTTTTTCAACATAAGATGTGGCACCACCAAATACTGGCGTCTTAGACTGGTTCGCAGCAACGATCATACCTTCGATTGCACTTGCCACTGTGTTGTCTGTCGGTGCGTAAATGATGTCAGATTTTGCAGAAATGGCCTGAGTCGCGGATTGTACGTCGGCACTTTTCAGAGCCGTTGCTTCTACAACTTCAATCCCTTTCGCTGCTGCGCTCACTTTTAGAAGTTCGACCAAGGTTACCGCATTGGCTTCACCTGGATTGAAGACAACACCGATACTTTTCACTTGAGGCAGGATCTCTTGGATAAGCTCAACATGCTGGGCAACTGGCGACAAGTCAGAAAGTCCAGTCACATTCTGACCAGGCTGTTCCATGGTTTTAACCAGTTTTGCACCAACTGGGTCCGTTACCGCGGTAAAAACAACTGGGATAGAGCGCGTTGCGGAGACGAGAGCTTGTGCAGATGGCGTCGCGATACCGACTAAAACATCTGGGCTTTCACCAACAAACTGACGAGCAATCTGAACCGCGATAGCTGGGTTACCTTGTGCCGTTTTGTAGTCAAACTCTAGGTTTTTACCTTGTTCATACCCTTTCGCCTTCAAGCCGTCTAAGAGTCCCTGACGGGCAGCATCTAATGCTGGATGTTCCACAATTTGTGAAACCGCAACAGTCGCTGTATTAGCAATAGCACCAGCAGAAGAAAGAACGGCAGTCGCAGATAAAATTGCGGTGGCAAGTAAACGTTTCGTTATCATCATAACTCCTTGATGTGTCTTCGTCCTTGTTCTGCGAACATTCACCTTTTGGTGTACGCTCGCAAGCCCCAAAATGGGAAGGCGTTTTTTGTTGTGTTTGTAATAAATTTAGCTGTGCACTTCTTGTGCATCTTATTTTTATTATTACTACTAAGTCTCAGTAAAGAAAAGAAACATTTAACAGTAAAACAACAATTGTGATCGCGGAGTAGTAATCGAGTCGTGCAAAATCAACGGGAAAGAGGGAAATCTTTGTCAGGGTGAACGAAAAGCGACAAAAAGAAGTGGATCGATAGGATTATTGAACAGGACGAAGCACAAAAAATGGAGTGGCTTGTACGCACTCCATTTTTCTAAATTTCACGATGTTGGCTTGTTTAGAACCAACGCTCTAACGAGGATTTATCTAACTGCCTAAAAGCACGATTTAAGATTAACGCCAGTTCTTTGTAACGAGGCTTTGTCTTGACTGGTTCTAACGCGAAACCACTCTCAACTATTTTGTGGTGCAGCTCTCTATACCAGGTAGCCAGAGAAGGAGGCAATTTAGTATTTGAACGGGCACCTAACCACCAAATCCCCTGCAACGGCAAACTAATAGCGAACAAGGCAACAATGATCGACTGAGGCAGCGCACTATAGTTGTTAAACGCCATTTGAGTGAGGACGCTTATCGCAGCAACCGCTGGCATGACTTTAATGCCAAATCGCGTCGCTTTAATGATTCGCTGCTCTGGAAATACGGCATTCAGCTCTTTACGAACCGGCCAGATCTCCATGTAGTTTTGGCCATCTTTCAGGCTATGGATCAATCCGACTTTATTACTCATACCACTCTCTCACTAAAAAATAGTTGAACGTTTCAACTGAAGGTGCAAAAAATTGATGAAAATTAATATTATTTCAAATTTTTTTTGTTATCATTGCCCATTATCGCTATCCTTTGCAGGCCCTCAACCTCATTGTTGCCGTTATTTACAATTTAAGCAACTCTGAGGTCACTATCTGCAAGGAACGCGTCATCGTGATGAGTGGGCTCATCACTATATCTTTATATGGAATTAGAACAATTTTTGACCAAGATTAGTACGCACCCTTGCTGGTATCGACTATTCTTGTGATTAATTTTTCATTCTTTAACTGATTTTGATCAGACGAATAACAGGTAGTCATACATGTCTAAGCTAGTTTTAGTTTTAAACTGCGGTAGTTCTTCTCTTAAATTTGCCGTAGTTGATGCCGAGAACGGCGACGAGCACTTATCAGGTCTTGCTGAGTGTCTTCACCTTCCTGAAGCTCGTATCAAGTGGAAACTTGATGGCAAGCACGAAGCTCAACTAGGTAACGGTGCAGCTCACGAAGAAGCACTAGCGTTCATGGTAGAAACTATTCTTGCTTCTAAGCCAGAGCTTTCTGAAAACCTAGCAGCTATCGGTCACCGTGTAGTACACGGCGGCGAGAAGTTCACTCAGTCTGCTCTTATCACTGATGACGTACTGAAAGGTATCGAAGACTGTGCAACACTAGCACCACTTCATAACCCAGCACACATCATCGGTATCAAAGCAGCTCAAAAATCTTTCCCAGCACTGAAAAACGTTGCTGTGTTCGACACTGCATTCCACCAAACAATGCCAGAAGAGTCTTACCTATACGCTCTTCCATACAACCTGTACAAAGAGCACGGCATCCGTCGTTACGGTATGCACGGTACTTCACACCTATTCATCACTCGTGAAGTTGCAGGTCTACTGAACAAGCCAGTTGAAGAAGTAAACATCATCAACTGTCACCTAGGTAACGGCGCGTCTGTATGTGCAGTTAAAAACGGTAAATCAGTAGATACTTCTATGGGTCTGACTCCTCTAGAAGGTCTGGTAATGGGTACTCGTTGTGGTGACATCGATCCTGCGATCATCTTCCACCTACACGACGCACTAGGCTACTCTGTTGAGAAAATCAACACGATGCTAACTAAAGAGTCTGGCCTACTAGGTCTGACTGAAGTGACTTCTGACTGTCGTTTCGTTGAAGACAACTACGGTGAGAAAGAAGAAGCAACGCGTGCAATGGACGTGTTCTGTCACCGTCTAGCTAAATACGTAGCGGGTTACACTGCATCAATGGACGGCCGTCTAGATGCGATCACTTTCACTGGCGGTATCGGCGAGAACTCTGGCCCTATCCGTGAAATGGTTCTAAACCGTCTAGGTATCTTCGGTATCGAAGTAGACAGTGAAGCAAACCTTAAAGCACGTTTCGGCGGCGAAGGCACTATCACTACTACGAACAGCCGTATCCCAGCAATGGTAATCTCTACTAACGAAGAGCTTGTGATTGCTGAAGACACTGCACGCCTAGCAGGTCTTTAATGCATAAACTGGCTAGCCAATTGGCTAGCCAGTTTTTCTTCCAAAGAGCTTTCTTTAGGGGCTCAGCTCCTATTCTTTGAAGATCATGGAATAAGAATTGAGCTTTTATCTCTCCCAATAGCAAAGGTACTCTACGAATGTCTCGTACTATTATGCTTATCCCTGCAAGTGCTGGTGTTGGTTTAACTAGCGTAAGCATGGGTGTTCTTCGCGCTATGGAGCGCAAAGGCGTTAAAGTTTCTTTCTACAAACCTATTTGTCAGCCACGCAGTGGCGGCGATCAGCCGGATCTAACTTCAACTATCGTTGGCCACAACAGCGATATGAAGATCGGCGAACCTATGGCGATGTCTGTTGCTGAAAGCCTGATCGGTAACGACAACATGGATGAGCTGCTAGAAACCATCGTTGAGCGTTACAACCAAATCAATAAAGATGCAGATGTAACTCTAATTGAAGGTCTGGTACCAACTCGTAAGCACCCATTCGCTAACCAAGTGAACGCGGAAATCGCAGCAACACTTGGTGCTGAAATTGTTCTAGTGGCAACGCCTGGCACGGATAACCCAGCTCAGCTTAAAGAGCGCATCGAAGTAGCATGTTCTAACTTCGGCGGTACTAAGAACAAAAACATCTCTGGTGTTATCATCAACAAGCTAAACGCACCTGTTGATGAAGCTGGCCGTACTCGCCCTGACCTGTCTGAAATCTTTGACGATGCAGACAGCGCGAAGCAAAACGAAATGAAAGTGATGGAGATCTTCAACACTTCTCCAATTCGTGTACTAGGTTGCGTGCCATGGAGCATCGACCTGATTGCGACTCGTGCTATCGACATGGCGAAACACTTGAATGCTGATATCATCAACAAAGGTGACATCAACACTCGTCGCATCAAGAGCATCACGTTCTGTGCGCGTTCTCTGCCAAACATGATTGAGCACTTCAAACCAGGTTCTCTACTTGTTACTTCTGCAGACCGTCCGGACGTAATCGTTGCTGCTTCTCTAGCGGCGATGAACGGTGTTGACATCGGTGCTGTACTGCTAACTGGCGGTTACGACATCCCACGCGAAATTGAAGGTCTATGTAAGCCAGCATTCGAAACAGGCCTACCTATCTTCAAAGCTCAAGGCAACACTTGGCAGACTTCTCTAAATCTACAGAGCTTCAGCATTGAAGTACCTGCAGACGACAAAGAGCGTATCGAATTCATTAACGAGCACGTTGCTGGTCACATCGACGGTAACTGGATCGAGTCAATGACTGAAGGTACTCAGAAGTCTCGTCGTCTAAGCCCACCAGCATTCCGTTACCAGCTAACTGAACTTGCTCGTAGAGCTGGCAAGCGCATCGTTCTTCCTGAAGGTGATGAGCCACGTACAGTGAAAGCTGCTGCTATCTGTGCTGAGCGCGGCATTGCAGAATGTGTGCTTCTGGGTAACCCAGCAGAAATCCGTCGCGTAGCTGCACAACAAGGTGTTGAGCTAGGCGCTGGCGTTCAAATCATCGATGCTGATGCTATCCGTGAAAACTACGTTGCTCGCCTGGTTGAGCTACGTGGTGCGAAAGGTATGACTGAAGTTGTAGCTCGTGAGAAACTACAAGACTCAGTATTCCTGGGCACAATGATGCTTGAGAATAACGAAGTTGATGGCCTGGTTTCAGGTGCTGTTCACACTACGGCGAACACTATCGTTCCTCCGTTCCAAATCATCAAGACTGCACCTAATGCGTCTATCGTTTCTTCAGTATTCTTCATGCTTCTGCCTGATCAAGTACTGGTTTACGGTGACTGTGCAATCAACCCAGATCCAACGGCTGAACAGCTTGCTGAAATCGCTATCCAATCAGCGGATTCTGCTGCTGCATTCGGTATCGACCCACGCGTTGCAATGATCTCTTACTCTACTGGTGAATCTGGTAAGGGTGCAGACGTTGATAAAGTACGTGAAGCGACGAAACTAGCTCAAGAGAAACGTCCTGATCTTATCATCGACGGTCCTCTACAGTACGACGCGGCTATCATGGAAAACGTTGCGGCTTCTAAAGCGCCAAACTCTCCAGTAGCAGGTAAAGCGACGGTATTCGTATTCCCAGACCTAAACACTGGTAACACAACTTACAAAGCAGTACAGCGTTCAGCAGATCTAGTATCTATCGGTCCAATGCTGCAAGGTATGCGCAAGCCTGTAAACGACCTGTCTCGCGGCGCGCTAGTAGACGACATCGTGTACACAATCGCTCTAACAGCAATCCAAGCAACTCAAGAACAGAAATAATTCTTTTCTCTGCTTGATTGAATATTCAAAGCCCTCGATTCGTCGAGGGCTTTTTTGTTGCGAGTTTACTGAGCTGGTTACGAAATAGCTAAGAACATTACCCCACCGACAATCACACACCCGATCATCACTGGCGCGACTCGGTGCCATAACCTCCTCTCGCCTAAAGCCACCACCATTCCCATTTTCACTATGGTATTTACCGAAGCGGCAATGAGGATACCCAGCGCCGCGGTGGTTACACTCAAGTGCAGGACACTTTGCCGACCAAGAGCCAATGAAATTGCATCCACATCAGTGATACCTGATACTGCTGAGAGCATCAAAACCCCCGCATCGCCAAACCAATCTGAGAGCGCATGTGAGAGCAACATGATCACCGCCAGTACAACACCAAAAAAGAGAGCGGACTGCAAAGCAAGAGGATTAGTTTGCTTATTTGATTGCTCCACCTTTTCCATTTCACACCGTCTCCATATCCACCAAGCCGGTAAGTAAAGTGCAACCATCATCGCGAGTACGATTGGCCAAAGCATTTTCACTAATGGAGGGTTAATAACAGAGAGTATGAACAAGAGCCGTGGGAACATGGTTCCACAACTTATTAAGATGCCACTTGCCAGCAGCGGGCTAATTGCAGGCTGTTCACGAGACAGATGGGAAAACTGTAGGGTCAATGCCGTTGAAGAACTGAGGCCAGCAAAAACGGACGTAAATAAAATCCCCCGCTTCGCGCCGCCAATTTTAATCGCAAAGTAGCCAACAAAAGAAATACTGGCGATCAACACGACCATCCACCATATCTCGTAAGGGTTTAAAGCTTTCCATGGCCCATAAGTTTTATCAGGTAAGAGTGGAAGTAAAACAATAGAAATGAGAAGTAAGCGCAGAGCTGCATCTAATTCGTACTCTTGTAACTTTTGCAACGCCTCGTGAAGCTCTCTCTTATTATCCAGAACCAGAGCGGTTATCACGGCCGCGGATGCAGCAAGTACCGCTTCGCCAGCCACCGCTAAACTGCCTAAAACGAACGTCACCAGCAGACTTACTAAGCCAGTGATACTGACATCACCGCTGTTCTTTTGCTTAACAAAAAACGCGATGCAAGCCAAAATCACCAGCGCGATCAGAGCAAAGCCAAGCAGTAACGGGGAATAGTGGGAAGCGAGAATTGCAACCAGACCACCAAGCAAGCCGACCAAAGAATAAGTACGAATACCTGCGACCCGGCTGCCTTCAACACTATTGCGCTTCACCCATCCGCGCTGAATGCCAATTATCGACCCTAACAGAAGAGCAATCAGCAAATTCCAGATTTGATGCTCGCCAGATGCAAACTCGTTGATATCCATACCTCACCTCGCTAAAAGATCGGTTCTATATCATTAGTTTATGTCATGTACTGGAATAATCTGTGATGCTTGGGGAAATAACCGATAAAACAGCGCATTAGTGCATATCGCTTTAGTAAGGAAATAACAAAGCGCCATAGAAAATGACGCTTTATAAGAAGAGCTAATTTGAAAGTGGTTCACGACCGTGAGGCGACTCTAAATCTAAGTCCGGGCCTTTTGGTACAACCTGTGTTGGGTTGATTCCTGTATGACTGAAATAGTAATGACGTTTAATGTGGTAGAAATCCGTTGTCTCTGCCACACCATCTACTTGATAGAGTTCTTTTAAGTAGCCCTGAATATTGGTGTAATCCGCAATGCGCTTTTTATTACATTTAAAGTGGCCAACATACACAGCATCAAAACGTACTAATGTAGTAAACAGACGCCAGTCTGCCTCGGTGATCTGATTGCCTGTTAAATAACGATGTGTCGCCAGATGCGTATCAATTTTATCTAACGCAGAAAACAGTGAATCAAAAGCTTCTTCATACGCTTCCTGAGTTGTCGCAAAACCACAACGATAAACCCCATTATTCACATTCGGATAGATAAAATCATTCCACTCATCAATAGAGGCTTGCAAATGTTCAGGGTAGTAATCATCTTCGTTACCCGTTAACTCATTAAATGCTGAGTTGAACATACGGATAATCTCAGAAGATTCATTGGATACGATCGTATTGGTTTTTTTATCCCATAAGACAGGAACGGTCACACGCCCACTATAGTCTGGCTTAGCTTGGGTATAAATTTGATGCATACGCGTATGGCCAAACAATGGCTCAGGTAAGCCCATCTGCCAGCCTTGGCTAAGCATGTCAGGACAAACAACCGTGACATCAATATGCTGTTCTAGCCCTTTGAGTTTTCGAAAAATAAGAGTTCGGTGCGCCCAGGGGCAAGCAAGAGAAACATACAAATGGTAACGACCAGATTCTGGCTGGAATTCTGCATCCGGCTCATTCTTGATCCAATTACGAAAACCTGCGTCTTCGCGGACAAATTTACCGCCGCTTGATTTCGTATCGTACCAGACGTCGTGCCAAACACCTTCGACCAATTTACCCATCTTCGTTCTCCTCTCGTTCTATTTTCCTCTATATTAGCGATTCGTAACGAACAGAAAACAACCGGGCTTCGGACATGACGTTCAAGAAATTTGAATAAGTGCTCGGTTAGACATAAAAAAAGCGCGCCCCTAATTAAAGAGCCGCGCTTAAGCCCGTCACAGGCTGAATGACTTACACTTGAACGTGTAAACAAGATACCGCATGAACATCGTTACCTTGAATCGTCGGTTTTGTCTTCGCACATTCTTCCGTGGCCTGTGGGCAACGAGTACGGAAGACACAACCCGATGGTGGGTTGATTGGCGAAGGAAGATCACCTTCCAGCATTTGGATTTTCTTTTGACGTTCGATATTCGGATCTGGAATTGGTACAGCCGACATCAATGCACGCGTGTATGGGTGTTTAGGATCAGAAAATAGTGCGTCAGCTTCACCAAGCTCTACGGCGTTACCCAAATACATAACCAGAACACGGTCAGAGATGTGTTTTACCACAGACAGATCGTGTGCAATGAATACCAAAGATAGACCAAGCTCTTTCTGAAGCTCTTTAAGCAAGTTCACAACCTGAGCCTGAATCGATACATCCAGTGCTGATACCGGTTCGTCACAGATGATCATTTTTGGCTTAAGGATAAGTGCACGTGCGATACCAATACGCTGACACTGGCCACCAGAGAACTCGTGCGGATAGCGGTTGATCACGTTTGGTAGCAGACCTACTTTCGCCATCATCTCTTTAACACGATCTTTGATCTCTTGCTTTGAAAGCTCTGGATAAAAGGTTTCTAGCGGCTCAGCAATGATGTCACCAACCGTCATACGCGGGTTCAGAGAAGCCAAAGGATCCTGGAAAATCATTTGGATTTCTTTACGCGTTTCACGACGCTGAACATCTTTCATCTTAGTCAGGTCTTGACCTAGCCACACCACTTCGCCGTCAGTCGCTTCTACCAAGCCGATGATAGCGCGCGCAAACGTCGACTTACCACAACCTGATTCACCTACAACGCCCAGAGTTTCGCCTTCGTACAGACGGACATTAACACCATCGACTGCTTTTAGGTTTGAAGGCTTAGACCAAGGCCATGCTGATTTTGCTGCAATGCTAAAGTGAACTTTAAGTTCTTTAACATCGAGTAGTAATGATTTATCTACACTCATTTTTTCCAAGCCTCCCACTGCGAAAAACATGCGCGCTGACGACCATCACCAAACGGTGTCAGAATTGGCGCTTCTTGCTTACAACGGTCCATTACACGGTGGCAACGTTCCTGATAAGGACAGCCAGGTGGTAGGCGAAGTAAGTTTGGTGGGTTGCCCGGAATAGTTGGCAGGATCTCACCTTCAGTATCTAAACGAGGAATCGCCTTCAGCAGGCCTTCTGCGTATGGGTGGCTCGGGTTATAGAAGATTTCATCAACCGTTCCGTATTCCATTGTACGGCCAGCGTACATTACCAATACTTTGTCACAAGAACCCGCAACAACACCTAGGTCATGCGTGATCATGATGATTGCGGTATTAAACTCGTCTTTCAGTTCGTTAAGCAGATCCATGATCTGAGCCTGAACGGTTACGTCTAGTGCCGTTGTCGGTTCATCAGCAATCAACAGTTTAGGACGACATAACAGCGCCATTGCGATCATTACACGCTGACGCATACCGCCTGAAAACTCGTGCGGATACATGGTAATACGCTTGCGGGCTTCTGGAATTTTCACCGCTTCAAGCATACGTACCGATTCTTCAAATGCTTCCGCTTTACCCATGCCTTTGTGAAGCATCAATACTTCCATCAGCTGATCACTTACCTTCATATAAGGGTTTAGTGACGTCATTGGGTCTTGGAAGATCATCGCGATCTGCTCTGCTCGAACTTTGTTAAGTTCTTTTTCAGGCAGGTTCAGGATCTCTTTACCTTCAAACTTTGCGCTACCAGAAATGATACCGTTTTTAGCCAGCAGACCCATGATTGCGAATACGGTCTGAGATTTACCTGAACCTGACTCACCTACGATACCTAAGGTTTCACCTTGGTTAAGAGAAAAGTTCAAATCGTTTACTGCGGTTACGATACCATCTTGAGTGGTAAACTCGACGCGCAGATCTTTGACATCTAATAAGCTCATCGTTGCTTCCTTAATCTATCTGTAATTATCTGTCTTTAGGATCCAGCGCATCGCGCAGACCGTCACCAACGTAGTTGAAGCAGAACAGAGTCACAACCATGAACGCGGCTGGGAATGCCAGCTGCCAGATTGCTACTTCCATTGTCTGTGCACCTTCTTGTAGAAGTGCGCCCCAACTTGTCATTGGTTCCTGAACACCAAGACCAAGGAACGATAGGAATGATTCAGTCAGAATCATGCTAGGGATAAGCAGCGTTGAGTAAACTGCTACGATACCAAGTACGTTCGGTACGATATGGCGAGTAATGATCTTCCAGTTACTTACACCACAAACGTGTGCCGCTTCGATGAACTCTTTACTACGTAGGCTAAGCGTTTGACCACGTACGATACGTGCCATATCCAGCCATGCGATTGCACCGATCGCTACGAAGATAAGAATAATGTTACGGCCGAAGAAGGTTACTAGTACGATAACTAGGAACATAAACGGTACCGCGTATAGGATCTCAAGGATACGCATCATGATACGGTCAACTTTACCGCCAATGAAGCCAGATGCTGCGCCATAAAGCGTACCAATCAAAACTGCTACGAATGCACCCATAACCCCTACCATTAGGGAGATTCGGCCACCAATCAGCGTACGAACGTACAAGTCGCGACCTAAGCTGTCAGTACCAAACCAGTGGTCAGCGTTAGGTGCAACGTGCATTGCGTACCAGTCTGTATCATCAAATGCATAAGGTGCGATCATTGGCAGAACAATCACCGCCAACGTCATTAGAGCCAGGATAAATAAACTCACCATTGCTGCTTTGTTACGCATAAAGCGAATTCGAGCATCCTGCCAAAGACTGCGACCTTCAATCTCTAAGTTCTCAGAGAATTTTTCAATCGCTTCTAGGTTTTCTTTTTTCGTTAACATAACCAAACTTCCCTGTTAGTAGCGAATTTTCGGGTCAATCATTGCTAGTAGGATATCGACAATCGCGTTGAATAAGATAAATAGGAAACCAATCAGAATGGTTACACCCATTACTAGCGAGTAGTCACGGTTAAATGCAGCGTTAACGAAAAGCTTACCAATGCCTGGTAGACCAAAGATGGTTTCGATAACAACAGAACCGGTAATGATACCTACGAAAGCAGGACCCATGTAAGAAACGACAGGGAGTAGTGCTGGCTTAAGTGCGTGCTTAAGGATGATGTAACGGTAACTTAGACCTTTCGCGCGTGCGGTACGAATAAAGTTACTGTTTAATGTTTCAATCATCGAGCCACGAGTAATACGTGCGAATGTTGCAACGTAAAGCAATGACATACCAATCACTGGAAGTACGAGATACTTCAAGCCACCATCTTGCCAGCCGCCAGCAGGGAAAAGATGCCAGTGAAGTGAGAATAGGTAGATCAGTGCCGGAGCCAATACGAATGATGGCATAACAACGCCTATCATCGCCGTTGACATAATCGTGTAATCGACCCAGGTATTCTGTTTTAAAGCGGCTATTGTGCCAACCGTCACCCCCATTATCAGGGTGAAAATGAAGGCAATGAAACCGACTTTTGCAGATACAGGTAACGCAACAGAAATCAATTCATTAACTGAGTAATCCAGGTACTTAAATGACGGTCCGAAGTCACCTTGGATAACGTTAAACAAGTAAGTCGTGTATTGCTCGAATACAGGCTTATCTAGGCCATATTTAGCTTCGATGTTAGCCATAACTTCTGGTGGTAATGGACGCTCTGTCGAGAATGGATTTCCCGGAGCAAAACGCATGAGAAAGAAAGATACGGTGATCAAAACCAACATTGTTGGGATCGCCTCAAATATCCTTTTTGCGATGAATTTAAGCATAAACTCACTCTTTCAGTCTGTGACAGTGTAAATGAAAACCAAATGTCCAAATTTTGGACACAACATAGGCGCTGCATGCGATCTCTCACATGCAGTGCCTAATTTTTTATAATTCTATCTGATTAAGATTTACTCAGTGATGTATAGGTCTTTTGAGTAGATCTTTTCTTCTGCGTTGTTAGCTGGGAAGCCACCAACTTTAGGAGACAGTAGACGTGATTTCACGTACTGGTAGATAGGTGCAATTGGCATATCCTTCGCCATCAACTTCTCAGCTTCCAAGTATAGTGCTTGACGCTGTTCATCTGATGTAGAAGCAAATGCTTTGTTCATGATCTCGTCGTACTCTTTGCTATCGTAGTGAATACCACCAGTGGTGTTGTTACTCATCATTAGCGTCAGGAATGACGAAGCTTCGTTGTAGTCACCACACCAACCTGCACGAGCTACTTCGAAGTCACCCGCATCTTTAGAAGATAGGTAAGTTTTCCACTCCTGGTTTTCTAGAGTGACGTCAAGACCCAGAGTCTTCTTCCACATTGAACCTAGAGCAACCGCAATTTTCTTGTGGTTCTCTGAAGTATTGTAAAGAAGATTAAATTTCAGTGGGTTATCTTTGCCGTAACCAGCTTCTTCTAGAAGACGGGCAGCTTCTGCATCACGTTCTGCCTGAGTCATCTTGCCGTAAGCTGGAGTTTCAGGGTTGAAGCCTGCTGTGATTTCAGGCGTTAGGAAGTAAGCAGGCTTTTGACCTTGAGCTAGGATCGCATCCGTTACGATGTTACGGTCAATTGCGTAAGAGATCGCTTTACGAACACGAACATCATCAAACGGTTCTTTCTTAGTGTTGAAGATGTAGTAGTAGGTACAAAGGTTACCCGTTACAGAAACTTCTTCTGGATGTTCTTTTTGCAGACGCTTGAAGTGCTCAGTTGGCAGTTCATTGGTAAAGTCGATTTCACCTGCTAGGAAACGGTTCATTTCCGCTACCTGGTTTTCGATAGGTAGGAACGTAACTTTATCCAAAGTCGTGTGTTCGTTGTCCCAGTATTGCTCGTTACGCTTCAATACTAAGCGCTCGTTCACAACCCAGTTATCAACAACATATGCGCCGTTACCTACAAAGTTCTCTGGTTTGGTCCACTGATCACCGAATTTTTCAACAGTAGCTTGGTGAACTGGTTTAACCGTTGTGTGGCCCATCATCATAACGAAGTACGGTACTGCAGTATCAAGCTCAACAACCAACGTCTGGTCGTCAACCGCTTTCACACCTAGCTCGCTTTTATCTTTTTTACCAGCAACGATGTCTTTCGCATTCTTCATCTTGGTGTATTCCATGTACCAAGCGTATGGAGAAGCGGTTGCAGGATCGACTGCACGCTGGAAGCTGTAGACGAAATCGCCGGCCGTAACAGGATCGCCGTTAGACCATTTTGCGTCTTTGCGTAGGTGGAAAGTGAATGTTTTGTTGTCTGCAGTTTCCCAAGATTCAGCAACACCAGGGATGGTATTACCATCTGCATCTTGGTTTACAAGGCCTTCAAGTAGATCGCGAATCACGTGAGATTCAGGAACACCTTGTGATTTGTGTGGGTCGATTGTCGCTACTTCTGTACCGTTACCACGCACTAATTCTTGAACCGCAGCAAGTTTTGGCTCCGAAGAATCAGATTTCGCTTCAGAGGCAGGGGCTGGTGCAGGAGCAGGCTGAGCTGCTTGCTTCTCTTCTGGCTTATCACCACCACAACCAGCAAGAGCTAGAGAAAGACCAGCGCCAATGAATAAAGCGCGCGTGATTTTATTCTTATACATGCGTAAAACTCCAAATTTTTTTGTTAGCATCCATGACCTCTTTGTAGGTTCACAAAAACGGGCTGTGATTTAGATCTTTTTAGCGCCAAAACTAAGCACCAAGAACCTAAAACCATACAAAGACTGCGGCACACATTAGCAATCATTGAAGTTATTTGCCATAAAAATGTAGCAAAAAGACCGATAATCCTGTATCTGTCGCACAAATCCAGCAAAAAAAGCTAATTAAAAACATTTTGCTAGTCCAATGGCTAGCTCAATCTCTCCTCAACAGATTAAAGTTTCGATTAATCTAAATTTAAACCAATTAGCAGCATCATATACTAAGCATATGCACAAACTTAACACTTCTGACACAAAGAACTTAGCAAACGTTTGCTTATGTATTGTTTAGAGCGATCCAATATTGTGCAAATTTATGGAGTAATAGAGACGAATAGCTTGCGTTTTATGTGGGCAATAAACGTACAACCTTTATATATAAAAAGGTAAATATAAAAAAAGCTAAGCACCTGTAATGCTTAGCTTTTAACTTTCATTGTGCGAGAAACACTTTCTACTCTACTTTTGCCAACGCTGTGCAGCTTTGTGATCAGTGTCTCTTGATTCAATCCAGCGATTTTCAGTCGTTGTGCGTTCTTTTTTCCAAAATGGTGCTTTCGTTTTTAGATAATCCATAATGAATTCGCACGCTTCAAATGCCGCACCTCGATGAGCGCTAGAAACACCAACAAAAACAATTTGATCACCGATATCCAAATCACCAATACGGTGGATAACACGCACACCAAGTAATGGCCAACGATCTTCAGCCTGATTACAAATGTCGATAAGGCTCTTTTCTGTCATACCAGGATAATGTTCTAGATGCAGGCCAACAACGTTATCGCCTAAGTTCATATCGCGCACTTTACCGATAAATGTCACGACGGCACCAGAAGACGTTCCTTCGGACAAACCTTGGTATTCTTGATCGACAGAAAAATCTTCAGCCTGTACAGAAACACGAGGATCCATCTTAACCTCCAGTCACTGGCGGGAAGAATGCCACTTCGTCTCCCGCTTTCACTTCAGTATCTAACGGCACAATAGACTGGTTAACTGCTGCAAGTAGCTTTCCGGGCTCGAGAGCTAAGTCCCACTTGCCGTCTTTTTCCGTGCCCTTTTCGACCAAATGAGCACGAACCGCTTCTACCGTTTCAAACTGCCCTTCTAAATCAACACTGTCGATTCCCACCAACTCACGTGTCTGAGCGAAGAAAAGTACTTTAATCATGATTCTGCCTTGAAGTGTCCTGATTTTCCGCCCGTCTTCTCAAGAAGACGAACCTGACCAATGACCATATCTTTTTGCACCGCTTTACACATGTCATAAATAGTCAACGCTGCAACAGAAGCCGCCGTTAACGCTTCCATCTCTACGCCTGTTTTACCTGCAAGTTTACAAACAGACTCGATACGAACCTTGCTCTCCGATTCAATTGCTTCTAACTGAACTTCAACTTTAGACAGTAAAAGCGGATGACAAAGCGGAATCAGATCCCAGGTTTTTTTCGCGGCTTGAATACCTGCTATACGTGCGGTAGCAAACACATCGCCTTTATGATGTTGGCCAGAGACAATCAACTCGAGTGTTTCTGGTGCCATGTGCACAAATGCTTCTGCTCTTGCTTCACGGACCGTTTCCGTTTTCGCTGAAACATCGACCATGTTAGCTTCGCCGGATGCATTAATGTGTGTAAATTGGGTCATTGCTTTTCCTTCACTTAGTAGAAAAGGTTATACAGATAGGTGTGGCATAAAGTTACAAGGGCGGTGACTTGCGTCCATCTGCTGCTTGATTATTTTCGTCCAACCAGTGCGGCATGCACCAGTAGACCCTGGCATAGCAAAGATGACGGTATGGTTAGCAAAACCAGCAATTGCACGTGACTGGATAGTCGATGTGCCAATCTCTTCATAAGAAACCATACGGAATAACTCGCCAAAGCCTTCCACTTCTTTATCAAAAAGCGGCTTAAGTGCTTCTGGAGTGCTGTCACGAGAAGTAAAACCTGTACCACCGGTGATCATGACCGCTTGCACGTTTTCGTCTGCGATCCATTGAGAAACAATCGCTCGAATCTTATACATATCATCAATGACGATTTGCTTATCAACGACATTGTGACCGGCTTCCTGGGCATGTTCTACAAGGTAGCGACCTGATGTATCATTTTCTTCAGTACGAGTGTCAGATACCGTTAGAACGGCAATATTTGCAGGTTGAAATTTGCTTTCAGCGTGACCCATTAGTTCACCTATTCTCTAAAGTTAGCTTGGATTCGTTATATCGATTCAGGAAATATCATCGAGAAAGCCCGCGAGCTTCCTCTATAAAAGTTGTGTGATGTTAGCCGCCAATGGACGCGAGATGAGGCGTCATCCCAGTGTTGCCATCATGCAAGAAGTGACTGACAGACTTAGTCTGCAGCTGAGCTTGAATACGCTCAATTAACTCATTCTCTTGTTCATCACCTTGCAGAAGGTCACGTAAGTCAATGCCATGCTCGCCAAACAAACACAGATGCAGCTTACCCATGGCAGAAACACGAAGCCGGTTACAGCTCTCACAAAAGTCCTTCTCATAAGGCATAATTAGCCCAATTTCACCCTTGTAATCCGGGTGAACAAATACCTGAGCAGGACCATCATTGTGAGAACGGACTTTCAGTAACCATCCATTAGCAATGAGCTGATTACGGATCGCGACACCAGAAACGTGGTGCTTATTAAACAAGTCATCCATTTCCCCCGTCTGCATCAGTTCAATAAAACGCAATTGAATTGGTCTATCTTTGATCCAGTTGAGGAAGGCAGGTAGCTCGTGATGGTTGAGATCTTTCATCAAAACCACGTTCACCTTCACTTGTTCATAGCCGACTTCAAACGCACGCTCGATACCATTCATCACTTCGGTGAACTTATTTTCACCCGTGATTTGATGGAACATGCGTGGGTCAAGGCTATCCACACTCACATTGATGTGCGTGAGGCCAGCTTCGCGCCAGTCTGCGACCTGTTTGGCCATGCGATAGCCATTTGTCGTTGTCGCGACTTTATCGATACCAGGTGTCGTTGCGACAGTATGGATGATGTCAGTAAAGTCCTTACGTAAACTTGGCTCACCGCCAGTAATGCGGACTTTTGAAGTACCACAATCTGCAAACGCGGTGACTACCCGCTTAATTTCAGGTAGCGATAAAAAAGACGAGTTTTTTTTGCCCGAAGGTTTATAACCATCAGGCAGGCAATAGGTACATTTGAAATTACAAACGTCAGTTACAGACAGACGTAAGTAATAGAATTTACGATGAAATTTGTCTTCGAATTGTTGCGCCACGGAACACCTTTCCAAACACGGGAGGCGTGGTCATTTCCAACCAAGCCCTTGTGGCAGTATGCCACTGGCTCAGAACACCTATCCTTAATCGAACTTAGTGTTGTGAGCTCGGAGTTATGGCAACCAGAGAAAGTAAAACTCTGATAGCTTTGCTGTGTAAAATACTGAATATTTATAAGGGAATCCAGACTTGAGCACTAAAAAATATCTCAAGTCACACAATTTACCGCTAAGTGAGTACCGTTAGTGCACTCATTACGTTAAATTGTAGCCGTTTTTACGAATTTTATTAGAAGAATGTAACGTATGAGTATCTATACGGATAACAAAGTAGTCGCAGTTGGCGGTGGCCATGGTTTAGGTAGAATGTTAGCAGCACTGAGCGATTTTCGTGGCAACGCGACGGGCATCGTCGCTACCACGGATAATGGCGGCTCCACTGGCCGAATTCGTCATTGTCAGGGTGGTATCGCTTGGGGTGATATGCGCAACTGTATCAACCAGCTGATCACGGAACCATCTATCAGTTCAATGATGTTCGAGTATCGCTTCAAGGGCAGTGGCGAACTTGATGGTCACAATTTAGGTAATTTAATGCTCACCGCTCTGGACAACCTTTCGGTCCGTCCATTGGATGCCATAAATCTTATTCGCAATATGCTTAAAGTCGATGTGAATATTCTACCTATGTCAGAGCACCCATCCGATCTGTCTGCCCTATCTGTCGATGGCAAATGGGTCACCGGAGAAACCAATGTCGACCACATGGAGGCTGACCTTCGCCGTTTAGACCTTTCTCCTGAAGTACCCGCAACAAAAGAAGCAGTGGCAGCATTATCAGAGGCCAATGCCATTGTTCTGGGGCCGGGAAGCTTTCTGACCAGCATCATGCCACCGCTGTTATTGCCAGAGCTAGGTAAAGCGATCGCCAACAATAAAAACGCCAAAGTCATTTTTGTCGCGAACTTGAGTCCGGAATATGGTCCTGCCGGCCGTATGAGCATGGAGCAAAAATTAGAATGGTGTGAGCGCGCATTGCAAGGCAGAAAAATCGATGTCGTTCTTGCTGAAAAAGCAGAACAAGAAGTGCTCGATAGATGGAATGTGGTCACCGAGTCACTGGCTTCAAGCAATCGCGACTGGCGTCATGACCGTAATAAACTCAAGAAAGCCATCGAAGATCAACTTGTTAGCCAGAGTTAATCTTATCCAGAAACGGTAAAGCCCTTCACTGAAATGTGAAGGGCTTTACTTTTAAACTTTGCTGTCACTTCTTGTCGGTTATAGGCTCCAGGAGCGGTAAACCTCTTGTGTATCGCGCAGAACGTCGATCATGGTAGTGGCTTCTTCTCCTTCTACCACCAACTCTCCCGCTTTCGCTTTCTTATCAATAGAGATTGCTAAGTCACACAAACGATCAGCACCAAAACTGGCAGCACTGCTTTTTAACGCATGGCTGATTTCTTTCAAATATACCAGTTGATCGGCGTCATCGAACTGAGACAAGTTTCTAATGTAAGTGTCTATTTCACCTAAAAAAATATCAAGCAACACTGGTACATTGTCGCTGCCAATCTCCATGGACAGATCGTCTATTTTCTTTTGGTTAAGTATATTCATGCTCATACCTTTTGCCGCTCATCCTTGCTGTTCCATGCTTGTAGCTTACGGTAAATCGTCGATGGGCTGACATCTAGATACCCTGCCGCTCGAGGAATATTACCGTCGCACGCTTCAATTGCGCGTTCAATCGCCGTTTTTTCCGTAATCCACAGTGGCACAATGTCCGAGGCTGTCATCACTTGAGACTCAACTGTGGCGCTTGATGTCTTACGCTCCAAAGGTTGATTCAATGGAGGCGGAAGCATATCCAAAGTAATTTCTTTACCGTGATTTAACACCACGATATTGCGAAGCACGTTTTGTAACTGACGTACGTTACCGGGCCATTCATAGTTATTAAATCGATCTATCACTTCTTGCGAAAAGCGTACAAAGCCTTTCCCCTCTTCATGAGACATATAACCCAATAAAGAATAAGCAATTTCGACAACGTCTTCGCCACGCTCACGCAAAGGTGGAAGATGCAATGGTATTACGTATAAGCGGTAATATAGGTCTTCACGAAAGCGCCCTTCCTGAACCTCTTTCCAAGGGTCACGGTTGGTGGCGCACACAAAGCGCACATCCACGCTTTTCATTTTTGAGGAGCCGACTTTCTGGAAGGTACCAGTCTGGATAAATCGCAACAACTTGGTCTGTAAGTCCAAATCCATTTCACACAATTCATCAAGGAAAAGCGTGCCGCCATCCGCTAATTCAGCCGCACCTTGACGATCATTCGCCGCGCCAGTGAACGCGCCTTTTACGTGACCAAATAACTCACTTTCAATCAGGTCTTTAGGGATCGCTGCACAGTTAATCGCAATAAATGGTTTATCACCTCGTTTGCTTGCGGCATGGATAGCTTCGGCGCACACCTCTTTACCCGTACCACTTTCGCCAGTAATGAAAATACTCGCCTTACTGCTCGCGGCTGAGTCAATGGTGCGGTAAACCTGCTGCATGGTTTGGCTACTACCGATGAAACCCTGATAATTCTGGTTTCCGGGATTATCCGCTTCGTTTTTTAACTTGGTCGCTTTTCGTATCGCATTGTTCACCGTGACACGTAATCGGTCGGCTTCACACGGTTTAATCAAAAAGTCTTGAGAGCCATGACGCATCGCTTCTACCGCAGTATCGATAGAGCCGTGTGCAGTCATAAAGATGATAGGAACGTCTGGGTGACTTTGTTTCACTGCATGCAGAACGTCCATACCCGTCATGTCAGGCAGACGAAGATCAAGCAGAATAAGGTCGGGGATACGATGTTTCAGGCTTTCGATCGCATCACGCCCGGTACCGACAATATTGATGTCAATACCTAGTGGCGTCAGGTAAGAGCGATACAACGCCGCAACCGACGCAGTATCCTCGACCATTAGCAGATAACGAGCCTTTGGATCTTTAGTAGTTTGTTGTTGCATAACCTAGCTAGCTTTTTTGTAATCTTTTAAACAATAATCGCATTACGCTTTGCATTATGCAAATAACAATACATAAATCAGGGGCAATTTAGATCAATAAAAACAGAGATCAATAAGTTAAGAAGTTGGCATAAATCATGCTCGAATAACTATGACCCCTCGGGTCACCTAGCCAACTGACGTTGTTAGTGAACATTATGTTCGCAAATAAAGCCAATAGAAACGACTGCCTATTGGCTTCTTTTTTTGCCTGCCATATCAGGTTAATCAGTTATTAACGTTAAGCTCAGCTATTAGCGATAAACTGAGCACGCAGTTTTTCAATCTCATCACGTTTTTCAGCCGCCAGCTCAAACTCAAGGTCTTGAGCATGCTGGTACATCGCTGCTTCCAGTCTGCTGATTTCTTTTTCCAACTGTTGTGGCGACATCACTTCATAAGACTGAGACGGCTCCGCGACTTTCGATAATGGAACCTGTTTACCAGTACGCTGACGTTTGGACTTAGTTATATCACCTAGCTCCATGATGTCTTTGATATTGCGCGTCAATGCCTGCGGTACAATCCCCATTTCTTCATTGTACGCTTGCTGCTTCTCACGACGACGGTTGGTTTCATCCATCGCTTTCTTCATCGACTTGGTGATGGAGTCGGCATACAAAATGGCCTTACCTTCGATGTTTCGAGCAGCACGGCCGATAGTCTGGATCAGTGAGCGTTCCGAGCGCAAGAAGCCTTCTTTATCAGCATCCAATATCGCCACCAGCGACACTTCCGGCATATCCAAACCTTCTCGTAATAAGTTGATACCGACAAGCACGTCAAATTCGCCTAGTCGAAGATCTCGAATAATCTCGACACGCTCTACGGTATCAATATCGGAGTGAAGATAACGTACGCGAACATCGTGTTCATGCAGGTATTCGGTCAAATCTTCTGCCATGCGTTTGGTCAACGTTGTGACGAGGACTCGTTCATCTTTCACCGCACGAATACGAATCTCGGAAAGCAGATCATCGACCTGCGTCGCGACGGGACGAACTTCCAGTATAGGATCAAGTAATCCCGTAGGGCGAACAACTTGATCAGCAATATCGCCATCGGATTTTTCGAGTTCATAGTTACCCGGTGTCGCAGAAACAAAAATAGTCTGCGGCGCAAGCGACTCAAACTCTTCAAATTTAAGCGGGCGGTTATCCAGTGCTGAAGGTAAACGAAACCCGAATTCCACCAACGTTTCTTTACGAGAACGGTCACCTTTATACATGGCGCCAATTTGTGGGACGGTTACGTGTGACTCGTCAATAATCAATAAACCATCATGTGGTAGATAATCAAAAAGTGTCGGTGGCGGCTCTCCCTCAGCGCGACCACTGAGGTAACGAGAGTAGTTTTCGATTCCCGAGCAGAATCCAAGCTCATTCATCATCTCGATATCGAACTGTGTGCGCTGACTGATACGTTGTTCTTCCAACAGCTTATTGTTGTCCAATAACTGCTTTTTACGTACTTCGAGTTCCACTTTGATATTTTCAATCGCTTCTAGGACGCGATCGCGAGGCGTAACGTAATGCGTTTTCGGATAGATGGTATAACGCGGTAAATCGCGCTGTTTCACAACTCCGGTAAGTGGGTCAAACACGCTGATGCAGTCGACTTCGTCATCAAACATTTCAACTCGAACTGCATCTTGATCGGATTCAGCAGGAAAGATATCAATCACTTCACCACGAACGCGAAACTGGCCTCGCTCAAAGGCTACATCGTTACGTGAGTATTGCAGCTCAGCCAAGCGACGAAGCATGTCACGTTGGTCGATCACGTCGCCACGACGTAAATGCAACATCATTTGCAGATAAGACTCAGGATCACCCAAACCGTAAATGGCAGAGACCGACGCGACGATAATGGCATCTTTACGCTCTAATAACGCTTTGGTCGCGGATAATCGCATCTGTTCAATGTGAGCGTTAACAGATGCGTCTTTTTCGATAAACGTATCGGTGGTTGGCACATAAGCTTCTGGCTGGTAGTAATCGTAGTAAGAAACGAAATACTCAACCGCATTATTCGGGAAAAATGACTTCATCTCTCCATAAAGCTGCGCGGCCAGAGTTTTGTTAGGTGCGAGCAAAATTGCAGGACGTTGCGCTTGAGCGATCACATTCGCTAATGTGAATGTCTTACCTGAACCTGTCACACCTAACAGTGTCTGATGTGCTAAACCCGAGTCTAACCCCTCAAGTAATTGCTTAATTGCATCGGGTTGATCTCCTGATGGCTGATAACTAGAAACCAGCTCATAAACTTTGCTCATACCGTTCCTTAACTCTACTACGGACCAACTGTATATATACACACTATATATACACCTTAGTCAATGAAATCTATGCCTGTCGGAGTATTATCGACCATTACTATTAAATTTATGCCTTTGTACAACTCGCTATAGCCTTACCTGACATGCTCTGATATAGTACGTCGCCCTAGTCAATGATTATTCTCAAATATCATTTATCATATTTCCACAACTTTTCCCCAAAAAGCAGTACAAAGTAAGCTTATCCCCTAAAGTCTAATTTTTATCCACTTTGACTATTTCTACTCGATTACCAATAAACCTCTGTATTATCTGCCTAATTAGTGCATAATCCTGCTTACAAATGCAGAAAAAATAAACCGTGTTGCATATCAATTAACTTTACTCAGATTTCATCAACACACTTATCCACAAATTTAGTGGATAAGTAACCCTAGCCCTTTACTGGTAAGCCATACAAAAAAGTAAAGAGCCAACCGTGATATTTTTTCAAAAAAATGTATTTTATTCCTGTTGACAGTAGATTTTGGGGTCGGTAAGATTTGCCCCGCTTTCAAGCAAAGCAATTCCCCCTTAGTTCAGTTGGTAGAACGGCGGACTGTTAATCCGTATGTCGCAGGTTCGAGTCCCGCAGGGGGAGCCAAATTTCAGAAAAAGCCGTGTCGCAAGACGCGGCTTTTTCGTTTCCAAGCTGCGAATGATTTGTTCCAAGTAAATGTCTCAGACCGAATTTGGGGCCACCTAGCCTCCTGAGTCACTTTCCGACAAGATGCGTCAAAATCTGCTTAAGCAACAATCCTCTTCTACTCTTTTGTCTTACAAATCATTCACCAAATCTCTTATTTCGATAAAAATTCATCTATCTGAATCACATAGACGGCTATTTTTCCACCGTGTATATAAAACCACATCGTTCACTGGTTGTTATTGGTGTCACAAAACACGATAATATTGGGATCGGATTTTAAGAACGTAAAAACTATGACCGAATATGTTTTGTTGTTAGTCGGCACTGTGCTGGTAAACAACTTTGTACTGGTAAAATTTTTGGGCCTCTGTCCGTTTATGGGCGTGTCCAAAAAACTGGAAACAGCAATAGGTATGGGCTTAGCAACCACTTTCGTGCTAACGCTCGCGTCGGTGTGTTCATATTTAGTAGAAAGCTACATCCTTCGCCCATTAGGTATCGAATATCTAAGAACCATGAGTTTCATCTTGGTTATCGCTGTTGTGGTTCAGTTCACAGAGATGGTTGTGCACAAAACCAGCCCGACACTCTATCGCCTACTCGGCATCTTCTTACCGCTCATTACCACTAACTGTGCGGTACTTGGTGTTGCGCTGCTCAATATCAATGAGAACCATAACTTCATCGAATCTATCATTTATGGCTTTGGTGCAGCAGTTGGTTTTTCTATGGTATTAATTCTATTTGCCTCTATGCGTGAGCGAATTGCTGCCGCAGATGTACCGCTTCCTTTTAAAGGGGCCTCTATCGCTATGATCACTGCTGGTTTGATGTCGCTTGCCTTTATGGGCTTTACTGGTTTGGTGAAGTAAACGATGAGTACAATTCTAATTGCGATCATCGCACTCGCTGTGCTTGCTGCGATTTTCGGAGCCATCCTCGGATTTGCTTCTATTCGCTTCAAAGTTGAGGCGGACCCTATCGTCGATCAAATCGATGCTATTTTACCTCAAACCCAGTGTGGCCAATGTGGCTATCCAGGCTGTCGCCCATATGCAGAGGCGATTGCTAATGGTGACCATATCAACAAATGTCCTCCTGGCGGTCAGGCAACAATAGAAAAGCTAGCCGATCTCATGGGCGTAGAGCCAGAAGAGTCGGCACACGATCTTGATAATAAAGTTCCTACGGTCGCGTTCATTCATGAAGACATGTGCATTGGCTGTACCAAATGCATTCAGGCTTGTCCTGTCGATGCCATTGTTGGTGGCACCAAGGCCCTTCATACCGTTATCAAAGAAGAATGTACTGGTTGTGACTTGTGCGTAGCGCCATGTCCGACTGACTGTATTGAAATGATTCCTGTGGCAACCACCACAGACAGCTGGAAGTGGAAACTTAATACCATTCCAGTTGTGGATATTACGGATGCTGCCAAAGATGCAGCGAACGTGAAAGATTCAATTAATTAAGGTTTCGTATGTTGTCTTTGATTGAACAAATTCGTACTGGGTCGCTTTGGGATTTCCCAGGCGGTGTGCATCCGGCAGAAAATAAAAAACAATCCAATAAAGCAGAATTACTACGCGCAGCAATTCCGGCAGAGATCGTTCTGCCATTGAAACAGCATATTGGTAAAGCAGGTAACCTACTTGTTGCCGCAGGTGACAATGTACTAAAAGGCCAGCCTTTAACACAATCCGAAACCGGTTTTACGGTACCTGTTCATGCGCCAACATCAGGTAAAATCACCGCGATCGAGCCAAGAACGGTCGCTCACCCATCAGGGTTAAGTGAACTGTGCGCGGTTATCACGCCTGACGGTAAAGATACGTGGTGTAAGAAAACCCCTGTTGTCGATTACACACAAGAATCTGCAGATGCGCTAATCGACGTTATCCGTCTTGCGGGTATTTCGGGTATGGGTGGCGCAGGTTTCCCAACCGCGAAGAAAATTCAATCTGGCGTTGCTCGAACGGAAATCCTGATTGTTAACGCAGCGGAATGTGAGCCATATATTACAGCCGACGACAAACTTATTCAGGAACATGCCGATGAACTGATTCAGGGCATTGAGATTGTCGAACATATCCTAAAACCAAAACTGACGATCATTGGTATCGAAGATAACAAGCCAGATGCGATCAAAGCACTGGAGAATGCAGCTTTAAACAAAGACATTGTTATCCGCGTCATTCCAACGAAATACCCTTCAGGTGGCGAAAAGCAACTGATCAAAATTCTGACCAACAAAGAAGTACCAAGCGGTGCGATCCCTGCTGATATCGGCATTCTGGTTCAAAACGTAGGTTCTTTGTATTCAATCAAACGTGCCGTCATTGATGGCGAGCCAATGATTGAACGCGTTGTCACTCTGACAGGTAAAACCTTTAAGACGCCACGCAACGTATGGGCTCTTTTGGGAACCCCTGTTCAAGCGTTGCTTGATGAATTTGGCTACAAGGCCGATAAAAAGCTCCAACGTTTGATCATGGGCGGCCCAATGATGGGATTCACACTGCCCCACTCCCATGTTCCGATTACCAAGACTGCCAACTGTATTCTTGCACCAACTCGCTTTGAGATTTCAGCAAGCCAATACGAAATGGAATGTATCCGCTGTGGTCAATGTGCTGAAGCTTGCCCGGCGTCACTGCTTCCTCAGCAACTGCTTTGGCATTCCAAAGCAGAAGAATATGAAAAGCTTGAAGAGTTAAACCTCAAAGACTGTATTGAGTGTGGTGCGTGTGCATTTGTTTGCCCAAGTGAAATTCCACTGGTGCAATACTATCGTCAGGCAAAAGCCGAAATTCGCACCCGAGCGCAAGAAGCAGAAGCGGCTGAGCGAGCCAAACAGCGCTTTGAAGAGAAAAAAGCGCGTATGGAACGCGAAAAAGAAGAGCGAGAAAACCGCTTCAAGAAAGCTGCTGATGAACGCCGCAAAGATATGAAGTCTAAAGGTGGCGACGATGCGATAGCCGCTGCGATTGCGCGTGTGAAAGCTCAAAAAGCTAATGCAGAAGAGAAAGCAGAACCTGCCGTGAAACCAGCGGTTGCTGCTGCGATAGCGAAAGCAAAAGCCAAACAGGCCGCTGCCGCGGAAGCAGGCGCTGCAGAACCGGATAACACCGAGATGGCCAAGCTGCGTGAAGAGCGCAAGCGTCTGGCTAGAGAACGCAAAGCAGAAAAAGAGCAAAGTGAAGGTTCAAACGACACTGATGATAAAAAGTCAGCCGTGGCCGCTGCTATTGCTCGCGCCAAAGCTAAAAAGGCACAGCAAGAAGACACCAGCACCTCTGCTGAACCGGAAGATAAAAAAGCAGCGGTTGCTGCGGCTATAGCTCGTGCTAAAGCACGCAAGGCAGGACAAGAAGCAGATGCAAAACCGGCTAAAAATGAAGCGCTGGCTGAGCAAACAGACGATCCGAAAAAAGCAGCAGTCGCTGCGGCTATAGCCCGCGCTAAAGCACGTAAAGCAGGGCAAGAATCAGAAGCAAAACCGGCTGAAGATGAAGCGTCGGCTGAACAAGCGGAAGATCCGAAGAAAGCCGCCGTAGCTGCTGCCATTGCTCGTGCGAAAGCTCGTAAAGCTGTGCAAGAATCAGAATCAAAACCTGCTGAAGATGCAGCGCCGGCCGAACAAACCGACGATCCGAAGAAAGCCGCTGTCGCTGCTGCCATTGCTCGTGCGAAAGCTCGTAAAGCTCAGCAAGAATCAGAAGCAAAACCTGCTGAAGATGAAGCGCCGGCTGGACAAACCGACGATCCGAAGAAAGCCGCTGTCGCTGCTGCCATTGCCCGCGCGAAAGCTCGTAAAGCTCAGCAAGAATCAGAATCAAATCCCGCTGAAGATGAAGCGCCAGCTGAACAAACCGACGATCCGAAGAAAGCCGCTGTCGCTGCTGCCATAGCTCGCGCGAAAGCACGCAAAGCTCAGCAGGAAGCAGAATCAAAACCTGCTGAAGATGAAGCGCCAGCTGAACAAACTGACGATCCGAAGAAAGCCGCTGTCGCTGCTGCCATAGCTCGCGCGAAAGCCCGTAAAGCTCAGCAAGAATCAGAAGCAAAACCTGCTGAAGATGATGCATCGGCAGAGAAAGCAGAAGATCCAAAGAAAGCCGCCGTGGCTGCGGCTATTGCTCGTGCAAAAGCACGCAAAGCTCAGCAAGAAGCAGATAAAAATAATACCGAGGAGAACGAGTAATGTCGTTTTTTATAGCCAGCTCACCGCATACCCACAGTCGTCGTAGCACGCCTGATTTGATGAAATGGGTGGCACTGTGTGCGATCCCTGGTTTAGCGGCTCAAACTTACTTTTTTGGCTGGGGAACACTGATCCAGCTTATTTTTGCCATTGCTGTTGCGATATCTCTGGAAGCATTAGTGATGATCGCTCGCAAGCGCTCTCCAGTTCGAGCTCTTCGAGATAACAGTGCCATCGTTACCGCTTGGCTGCTGGCTGTTGCTATTCCGCCTTGGTCCCCTTGGTGGCTGACAGTGATCGGCTTAGTGTTTGCGATTGTCATAGCCAAACATCTCTATGGTGGCCTTGGGCAGAATCTGTTTAACCCTGCGATGGTGGCTTATGTTGTGCTGCTTATCTCCTTCCCGGTTCAAATGACGAGCTGGAGTGTTCCGACATCTCTGATTCCGGATCACGTGAATTTCGCCGACGTCCTATCGCTGATTTTTACTGGGTTTGATGGTGATGGCCTATCACTTCAGCAAGTTCGTGCAGGCGTAGATGGCGTGACAATGGCAACGCCACTCGATGCTTTTAAAACAGGTCTGCATACTGGCGCAACTCCAGGTGAAATCCTGTCACAGCCTATTTTTTCTGGTTTAGCGGGTGTTGGTTGGCAATGGGTTAATATTGCTTACTTCATTGGCGGACTGGTGATGATTAAAAAGCGTCTCATCCAATGGTACATTCCGGTGGGCTTCTTAGCGAGTCTGACGTTGTTTAGTCTGGTATTCTCGCTAATCACTCCGGGAGAAACAGCATCCCCGATATTCCATTTGCTATCGGGCGCGACCATGCTGGGTGCTTTCTTTATCGCTACGGATCCAGTCTCAGCTTCAACTACGGTAAAAGGTCGCCTAATTTTTGGCGCTCTAATTGGTGCACTCGTCTTTATCATTCGCAGTTGGGGTGGATTCCCTGATGGCGTTGCATTCGCCGTTCTGCTAGCCAATATGTGCGTGCCACTGATTGACTACTACACCAAACCTAGAACTTACGGGCACTGAGGTAAACATGTTAACCGCAATTAGAAAAAATGGTCTGACACTCGCTATCTTTGCTTGTGCCACAACAGGTCTGGTGGCATTGACTCAGTACTTAACCGAAGATCAAATCAAACAACAAGAACGCAAACAGTTGTTGTCGGTGCTTAATCAGGTCATTCCTGAGACCATGCATGACAACGCGTTAACGCAGGCGTGCACTATGGTCAGCTCACCAGAGCTTGGAACCTTACATGCAATGCCGGCTTATATTGCGACTAAAAATGGCGAACCAACCGCAATTGCAATTGAGTCCATCGCCCCAGACGGTTACAACGGTGAGATCAAAGTCATTACTGGCATTGATAACCAAGGGAAAATTCTGGGAACTCGCGTCCTCAGCCAAAAAGAAACACCGGGGTTAGGCGATAAAATCGACCTTCGTGTATCAGATTGGATCCTGAGTTTTACCGGAAAAGAAGTCACAGAAGCAAACTGGAACTCTTGGCGAGTTCGTAAAGACGGCGGTGATTTTGATCAGTTTACTGGCGCGACAATTACGCCAAGAGCAGTGGTCAAAGTGGTGAGAAACACCGTAAACTATGTCAATAACACCCGTGATGAGATTCTTAGTCAGCCCCTAGACTGCGCAGGAGGCAACCAATGAGTGAAAACAAACTGCTGATGAAAAACGGCATGTGGAGCAACAACCCAGCATTAGTTCAATTGCTTGGTCTTTGTCCTCTGCTGGCTGTGTCATCTACGATCACAAACGCACTTGGCCTTGGCATTGCTACGCTATTGGTGCTGGTCGGCTCAAACGTGACGGTCTCTCTTATCCGTAACTACGTGCCAAAAGAGGTCCGTATTCCGGTCTTCGTCATGATCATTGCTTCACTGGTTACCTGTGTACAGCTGTTAATGAATGCTTACGCATACGGTTTGTATCTTTCACTCGGTATCTTTATCCCGCTGATCGTAACCAACTGTATTATTATCGGCCGCGCAGAAGCTTATGCGTCGAAAAACGATGTACTGCCTTCAGCGTTAGACGGTTTATGGATGGGTCTGGGCATGACCAGTGTACTAGTTGTACTAGGTGCTATGCGTGAGCTCATTGGTAACGGCACGTTATTCGACGGTGCAGATTTACTACTAGGCGATTGGGCAGCTTCACTTAGAATTGAAGTGTTCCACTTTGGTAGCAGCTTCCTTCTGGCTCTGCTACCGCCAGGCGCTTTCATTGGTGTTGGCTTGCTGATCGCCTTAAAAAATATTATCGATAACTCGATTCAGGCACGACAACCAAAAGAAGAAAAACCGACCATTGAACGTGCCCGCGTCACCAACGCTTAGTACGCAGAATAAAAATTAGGCTCTACCATTCGTAGGGCCTTTTTAATCCGCCAAGACGGTACTGGAAATCCGCAATGAACAAAGTCAAAAGAATTGAAATTTTAGAACGATTAAGGGAAAACAACCCAAACCCTCAGACCGAGCTAAACTGGAACTCTCCCTTTGAACTGCTTATCGCTGTATTGCTCTCAGCACAAGCGACGGATGTGAGCGTAAACAAAGCCACTGACAAGCTCTTCCCTGTAGCAAATACGCCACAGAGCATGTTTGATTTAGGTGTTGATGGCTTAAAAGAATACATCAAGACCATTGGCCTGTTTAATTCGAAGGCAGAAAACACCATCAAAACCTGTAAGATCTTGCTGGAAAAGCACAACGGTGAAGTTCCGGAAGATCGTGCCGCACTTGAAGCCCTGCCTGGCGTTGGGAGAAAAACGGCAAACGTTGTGCTCAACACCGCTTTTGGCTGGCCCACCATTGCCGTCGATACGCATATTTATCGCGTATCGAATCGTACCAAATTCGCGATGGGTAAAACCGTCGATGATGTCGAGCAAAAACTATTAAAAGTGGTGCCGAAAGAGTTTAAATTAGACGTACACCACTGGCTTATCTTACATGGCAGATACACTTGTATTGCCCGTAAGCCCCGCTGTGGTAGCTGTATCATTGAAGATTTGTGCGAATATAAAGAGAAAGTATATCCAGATAGTTAATGCTATTTGAAAATGAAAGCTAGGAGTTAAAAATGTCAAACGGTCGAATTCTACACACTATGCTACGCGTTGGTGATCTAGACAAATCAATCAAGTTTTACACTGACGTTATGGGTATGAAGCTGCTTCGTACCAATGAAAACAAAGAGTACGAGTACACACTTGCCTTCCTAGGCTTCGGCGATGAGTCAGAAGGTGCGGTTATTGAGCTGACTTACAACTGGGGTACAACCGAGTATGACCTGGGCAATGCTTATGGTCATATCGCAATCGGCGTAGATGACATCTACACGACTTGTGACGCTATTAAAGCGGTTGGCGGTAATGTAACGCGTGAACCAGGTCCGGTTAAAGGTGGTACGACTCACATCGCTTTCGTAAAAGATCCAGATGGCTACATGATCGAGCTGATCCAAAACAAACAAGCAACTGCTGGTCTAGAAGGTTAATACGTCTCTAGTTAACGGTTGTTAAAAGCATGAACGAAAGGCAGGTGTGAGACCTGCCTTTTTATTTGTAAACAAAACACTTTACTTGATAATAGTTATCGTTTAGATTTAAGTCCAACTTCGATATGTGGGATAACGATAATGATCAGTGAATGGGAAAAACACACACTTCTGGCCGATACCGCCCTTCAATTAGATGACCCTATACGTAGTATTCTTCATTATCAACAGGCGCTTAGGTTAAGTGAAGACATCAGTGAATGTGTGGAGATTGAAGCTGACGAACGCCTGTTAATCTCAGTTATTTCCTGTCATAACCTAGCACAATTCTGGCGCTGGGCAGGTGACACAGAATATGAGCTCCGATACCTTCAACTGGCGTCTGAAAGAGTCCTGACTCTCATTCCTCAATGCCCAAATAAGGACTGCGCAAGCTTTATGGAATCCATTGGTTGCTGCACAAAAGCACTGATTGATTTTATGAAACGTCATCCTAACCCTGTGATTGCTAAACAAGTTGAAAAAATCGACACCGCCACTAACTGTGAAATCATCGCCAAGTTTCGCCTGAACTAGAGGAAACGGCTCAAGTCCGTTTTAATACTAGGTTCTATCAAATCACTCTCACCATCGGCAATCTGAAGTGACGCGAACACTAGACTTGTGTTCGCCCCAAAGAAATCACAACGCGGCGGTTTTTATCTTTACCAATTGGCGAGCTATTGTCAGCGATTGGTCGACGCTTACCATAGCCTTGCACCTGAATACGATCTTCTGGTAGACCTAAGGATTTGAAATAGTTTCGTAGCGATTCTGCACGTCTTTCCGATAAATCCTGGCTGGCACTTTTGCCATCGGTCGAGTCGGTATAAGTGGCAACTAGCACTAAATCAATGTCTTGATTATGGCGGACATAATCCGCTATTTGCGACAATCGCTTTTTAGATGCTTTGGTCAGTTGATCGCCCAGACGTTGGTAATGCAAAATCGTAAACGCAATATCTTCAAAACTGTACTTCAATAAATTGGCAATACAATCGCTGAAGGCATCATATTTACTTTGAAACAGCACCGATGACAGTGCAACTTCGATTCTTTGATCACCACTTTGCCAGTCCTGATAACTAAAGGTTGGATAACGGCCTTTCTCTAGTTCAGACAAAATACCCCACGCTGTTTGACCACCCACGTAGCCGTCAAACTGCTTGAAGAATTTTAGGTTAGTAATGCGATCCGCATGCTCACCCGGACGCCATGGTGGAGGCATCGATATCAGGCTCACACTACGAGTCTCCCCCATTGGGCGACGCATCTTTAACTCGAAGTCTAAATTGATCTTTTTACTCGCATGTGACGAAAATACCGCGTCACCGAAACTTGGGATGGGATGTACAAGTTGACATTCGAGTGGTGTGTTAACAATCATCTCCCATTGAGACTGCTGCGGCGTTGCGACATAACGCTTGCTCAACTCCGCGTGACTGCTAGCGCTAAACAATGAAAACATAACACCACTGGTTATCAGCCATTTATTCATCTGCGATCATTCTCTTAAATGGCAGTCTTTTGCCGCCAATCTGCATCAATTCAAAAACAATCACTTCTAATGCAATAATCCCGCCAATAACTAAACAAATCCTGTTTTATACCTGCTAGCAATCAATATTTGCGGTCAGATTAATGGACGGCGACAAAATAAAAGTAGCGTTTCAGTGGCTGTTACCTACGGATTTCGCACCACTGTGACGAATTGAGTATCTAAAAAGCAGAATTGTATTTTTATCTGATATTGCGGTTTTTCTCATCGTAAGAATCTGTAATAATGCCGCCCTCGTCACACAAAAATAAGCCAACATGACAATAGAAAATGAAGCTCTAACCCTGAAAAAGCGTTTTCGTGGTTATTTCCCTGTGGTAGTTGACGTTGAGACCGCGGGTTTCAATGCTCAAACTGATGCACTTTTAGAAATATGTGCCGTTACCCTTCGCATGGATGAAGACGGTGTCCTGCATCCAGCCTCTACCATTCATTTTCATGTTGAGCCGTTTGAAGGTGCGAACTTGGAGAAAGAAGCGTTAGAATTCAATGGCATTCGTGACCCTTTTAGCCCACTACGTGGCGCAGTTTCTGAACAAGAAGCGTTAAAAGAAATTTATAAGCTCATCCGTAAAGAGCAAAAAGCCGCAGACTGTTCACGAGCGATCATGGTTGCGCATAATGCCGCTTTCGACCTAGGTTTTGTTAACGCAGCGAACGAACGTTGCAAACTAAAACGAGTCCCTTTCCATCCGTTTGCCACTTTTGACACAGCTGCACTAAGTGGTCTTGCTTACGGCCAAACCGTTCTTGCTAAAGCATGTAAAACGGCGGGTATGGAATTCGACAATCGTGAAGCGCATTCGGCACTTTACGATACACAAAAAACTGCAGAGTTATTCTGTGGCATTGTTAACAAATGGAAGGCCCTGGGTGGTTGGCCGCTTGTTGACGAAAACAATAAGTAAACACAATATATTGGAAAAAGTATGAATCCTGTCGTTATTTCTGTTTGCGTCATGCTCGTGTTAGCGTTGATGCGGGTAAACGTGGTGGTCGCCCTCACGTTCAGTGCCATTGTCGGTGGTCTTGTCGCTGGCATGAGCCTAGGCGATACCGTTGCTGCTTTTGAAAGCGGTCTCGGTGGCGGTGCAACTATTGCTTTAAGCTACGCGATGCTCGGTACATTTGCCGTTGCAATCTCTAAGTCTGGTATCACTGACCTGTTAGCTAAAGATGTGATTAAACGCATCAATGGTAAAGAAAGTTCTGCATCAACGACCGGTTTAAAATACGCGGTATTGGTCGCATTGATCTTAGTTACCATGTCTTCTCAGAACGTGATTCCTGTCCATATCGCCTTTATTCCAATTTTGATTCCACCTCTTTTGGGCGTATTTGCGAAGCTTAAATTGGATCGCCGTCTGATTGCCTGTGTTCTGACTTTTGGCCTAATCACGCCATACATGGTGTTACCTGTAGGTTTTGGTGGCATCTTCTTAAACAACATCCTATTAAAGAACTTACATGACAACGGCCTAGAAAACGTTGTGGCAAGCCAAGTTCCAACGGCGATGTTGCTTCCTGGTGCAGGTATGATTTTTGGCTTATTGATCGCGATTTTTGTCAGCTACCGTAAGCCTCGTATCTATGAAGAAACCGAGTTGACCGTTGTCCACGAAACAAATCATGTGATCAATAAACAACACATCCTTGTTGCTGCGATCGGCATTGTCGCTGCGTTGAGTGTTCAGCTATACACGGGCTCAATGATCATTGGTGCACTGGCTGGTTTTATGGTCTTTACCTTTGGTGGCGTGATTGCGTGGAAAGAAACGCACGACGTATTCACTAAAGGCGTTCACATGATGGCTATGATTGGCTTTATCATGATCGCTGCAGCAGGTTTTGCCGCAGTAATGAAGCAAACTGGTGGCGTAGAAACCTTGGTTCAATCGCTTTCTACAAGTATCGGCGATAACAAACCACTGGCTGCATTGCTGATGCTGGTTGTGGGCTTGCTGGTAACTATGGGTATTGGCTCTTCGTTCTCAACGATCCCAATTATTGCGACCATTTATGTACCACTTTCATTAGCGTTTGGCTTCTCACCGATGGCAACAATTGCGCTAGTTGGTACCGCAGCAGCACTCGGTGACGCAGGTTCTCCAGCTTCTGACTCAACTTTAGGTCCAACGTCGGGTCTGAATGCCGATGGCCAACATGAGCACATTTGGGAAACCGTAGTACCGACCTTTATCCACTACAATATCCCACTGATCATCTTCGGTTGGATTGCTGCAATGGTGCTTTAGTATCCGTTCTTTAATAGAATTCGTTGATACACTTAGTTACGAAAAAGCCGCTCAATGAGCGGCTTTTTCTTATCTAAAATCTACATTATTGTGCAGGCATATTATCGATGATGTGTTCACGAATTAGCTTTAGCGTTGTTTCCGTCGACAAATAATCAACTTCAATCGGGAAATAGGCATCGTTGATTTGCAGAACCAAACTCGGATAAGAGTTCACCCCAAGGCTTCTGGCTAAACTCAGCTGATCTTGGAATACGCCCTCTAGCAGGGTGCCATCCATATCGTTTTTGAACTGCTGGACATTCAAGCCAATCTCTTTTGCTAGCTGTAAATGCGTCGCTTCTTCATGAGGTGGTAACGCTCGCAGATAATAAGCATGCTGAATCGCTTCCAACATCTGTTCATAGCTGTCCTGAAAACCCGCAGCAATAACAGCTCGGCAAGACTGGTAAGTACTTCTTACTGGCGTACACAATTTCCAAAAGTCGTAGTTGAACTTAGTTCCTAACTGACGCTCAATCTGCTGCCAAATCCCTTCGAGCTTTTGTTGCATCTCTGGTGGCATTGGTAAATTTGTATCTGGTGCAAGCCCACCCACCACATACTCAAATTGAATCACACCCGGCAGTTGCTGCTTCAGTTTATCGATGGTTGGTTTGTATCCCCAACACCAACTGCACATAGGATCATGCACGTAGTAAAGCTTTATGTTCATTCCACTACCTTAAAAAAGAAAAAAGGAGCCAGTGCGGCTCCCTCGTATTCTATCGCTAAATGTGAGTATTTACGAATTACTCAGCTTCACCTTCAGCGCGTGCTGCAGCTTCTTTGATTAGCGGCTGAAGTTCACCTTTCTGGAACATTTCCAGGATGATGTCACAACCACCAATTAGCTCACCTTCAATCCACAGTTGTGGGAACGTTGGCCATTGCGCGTATTTTGGTAACTCAGCACGGATGTCTGGGTTTTGTAGAATGTCTACGTAAGCGAACTTCTCACCACATGCCATTAGTGCTTGTGACGCTTGAGAAGAGAAACCACAGCTTGGCAGTTTCGGTGATCCTTTCATGTACAGCAGGATAGAGTTTTCTGAAATCTGCTGTTTGATTTTGTCGATAGTTTCCATCGCTTCCTCATTCATAGGTTTTAACTTTGTTTATCTGCCACATTCTACTCAATAACGGCAGAATAAAAACCATATAATTGATATGGTTTAAACTAAGCTTGTTTGATGACGCAAGATTCATCACTTCGTCACAGCTAACATCTTAAAATATTTTCATATCGGGGTTTTAATAAAGTAAAAACTTGCTAAAATACCTAGCAAGTCAGTCGTATCGACTCAGAACGAATAAAAACACTGGAAGCAATCGAAAGGTTACCCTTTCATATCAATGGAGAATCGAGTAATGGCATTTGAACTACCAGCTCTTCCTTACGCGAAAGACGCACTAGAACCACACATCTCAGCAGAGACTCTAGATTACCACCACGGTAAGCACCACAACACTTACGTAGTTAAGCTAAACGGTCTTATTCCTGGTACTGAGTTCGAAGGCAAAACTCTAGAAGAGATCATCAAGACTTCTACTGGTGGCGTATTCAACAACGCTGCTCAAATCTGGAACCACACGTTCTACTGGCACTGTCTAGCTCCAAACGCGGGCGGCGAGCCAACTGGCGCAGTTGCTGATGCAATCAACGCAGCATTCGGTTCTTTCGAAGAATTCAAAGCGAAGTTCACTGATGCAGCAATCAACAACTTCGGTTCTTCATGGACTTGGCTAGTTAAGAAGGCTGACGGTTCTCTAGACATCGTTAACACTTCTAACGCAGCAACTCCTCTAACAGAAGAAGGTGTAACTCCACTTCTAACTGTTGACCTATGGGAACACGCGTACTACATCGATTACCGCAACGTACGTCCTGATTACATGAATGGCTTCTGGGCTCTTGTAAACTGGGATTTCGTAGCAGAGAACCTAGCGAAATAATTTACTTCCCCCTAGTTCAATTTAGTCTTATTCAAAAGCTCGCTAATACAGCGGGCTTTTTTATTACAGCCCCCTTCAATACCCTCTTAGTGCTTTCTTTTTTCTAAAGTTCTTCTGATTCATGCCGCTATAAAAGCATCTTACGAGGAGCACCATGCAAATTCATACTTTAGACAAAGCAGCAATTATCAACGAACTACAATTCGGTTATGGTATTAATAGTGCCGTACACGAAGGTCGTCGTGCCGATTTTGCTTTGATTCTATCTATGTTTTCGAACGATGTGCGCGATGTGGTTCCTGTAGAAGAAGTCAGCGAAGTAAAGGCAAGTGACGAAGTTCTACGTCAGCAATTTGGCCTTTCTCAACCACAAAGTTTGCGTTCAGACAGCAGCAGTTATGCACTCGCTGCAGAACAAGCGAAACAGTTTCACAATGCAGGCTTACCTTCCGCAAAGCTTAGCCACTACCTCAAGCCAGATGCGCTAACTTATATGCCCCAAGACACATTTGACCTTCCAGAAGAGGTCTACCATAACCTATCAGGCCATGAGAGACGTCGTTTAGGTACGAGAAATCAGAATCTTATTGCTGATGCCGGGCTATATAACCAACTGGTTACCGCTCAGCGCCAATATCAAATTCAAACTCGGGCTTAGTATTCAACTTTTCACTACCTGATTACACTTGTAACACATACGAAATGTGACGACTTACTAATTCCCACACAATAGTCTTCCCCCAAAAGCGTTAGTTTGAAGCTTTTCACACTGAGCCGTTTGAAATTAATCCATGCTGTTAGCACAAACCACTGGTTTATACGGAGCTGTGTAGGTGTTATATGGATATCAAAGAATCAATTATACTCGTCACATCAGCAGGTTCAGTCATTGGCAGAACATGCTCTAGCCACTTTGCCCACCTCGGCGCCACGTTGATTCTATGTGATCAAAATGCCGACTCGCTTAAGGAAAGTTACGAGCAAATTAGCGCGTTTACCAATAAGGTTTTCGCCATGCACGTATGCAGTGACGACACAACTTCGATCAACTTGTTATTTGACCAAATAGAATCCGAACTTGGCGCAACACCAGATGTGGTGGTCAATTGCTGGACCAGCTCCCCAATGCCAAGCTTAATGGCGCCAGAACCAATGAGTATATATATCGACCATCTTTCTTCTGCCGCTCGTTTTCTTTATACCTATGGGCAGGTTGCCGCAGATCGTTTCCGTAGCCGGAATAAGAAAGGCGTTATCGTTAATGTGATTTCGCATGATAACCACGAAGATCTGACTGGCGTAGAAAGTTTGGCGGCGTTGGTATCTGGGTTCACTCATAGCTGGGCAAAAGAGCTGACTCCTTTCAATATCAGGGTCGGTGGTGTAATCCCATCGGTCTCTCATACCAAAGAAGATTTAGACGCGATCCATTGGGCGGAAATACAAGATGAGCTAGTACGTAATACTGAGTACATAGTCGCGAATGAGTACTTTAGCGGTAGAGTCGTATCTACCGAAGTCTAAAAAATGGTATCTGTTTGATTCGTCATCAATACAGGAATGCGCTTGAAGGTTGAACAAAGAAGATAAAAAAAGCCCCAGTCATTTGACTGGGGCTTTTAACTTTTCCCGATTAAGGTTTCGTGCTAGCGAAAACCTTGTTCAAACAACGCTTACTTACGCGTCTGCTTTTTCTTTTTTAGCTTTAGGAGCAGGTTTCGCTGCTTCTTGGTCTGCTTTTTTCTTGATTACAGTAGTACCTTCGAAAGTTTCACCTTCAACGAAAGCTTTACCGTAGTAAGAAGCAGTCAGAACTTCTTTCAACTCGCTGATTAGTGGGTAGCGAGGGTTCGCACCAGTACATTGGTCATCGAACGCTTCAACCGCTAGCTCATCCAGTTTCGCGAAGAAGTCTGCTTCAGCAACACCAGCCGCCTGAATAGACATTGGGATGTCTAGGTTAGCTTTTAGCTCATCCATCCATGCTAGTAGACGTTCAATCTT